>NZ_CAMXBG010000001.1:0-392056 GCF_947179345.1 Wolbachia endosymbiont (group B) of Philonthus cognatus
TAAAGGACATCATCTTTGGGCACATTTTGAGGAAATTAAGGATCTATCTATGAGAAGAGATGAGTTAGCAATTAGTAGATGGAACACGGAGGTGAGAAGGTTATACGAACTTAGAGATAATATTCTATTGCCAAATGGTAAAAAGATAAAATTAGAAAATTTCACAATCCTTTCTCAAGAAGGTATTAAGGATTTGGCTCCAGGTGGTCAATGCCCATTTTTAGGTAAAGAAGCATGGATAAACAATGAAGGAAAGTTTAGTCCTTGCTGTGCTCCAGATGAACTCCGTAAGACATTAGGAAATTTTGGTAATGTTAATGAGGTTAAACTCGAGGAAATATGGCAGAGTAGTGAGTACCTAAGCTTACAAAAGAATTATTTAAATTACAAATTATGCAAAACATGCAACATGAGAAAACCTTTGATCAATTAATCAAAGATAATCTTAAATCTATTAAAATTTCACCGTGTGAGAGTTTTCACGAATTACTAGGAAATCCTTTGTATGAAAATAGGTTTATAAAGGTTGGTAAATTTCATGAGCCCGGTCTTGCACCGGTTCATGATCAGACAGGTGCTTATCATATCAATGTGAGAGGAGAAGCAGTTTATCATCATAGATTTCTAAAAACTTTTGGATTCTACTTCAATAGAGCAGCCGTAGAAGATGATACAGGGTGTTACCATATTGATTCATCTGGATGTAGAGTATACAAACAGTCGTATCAATGGATTGGAAATTATCAGGAAGATGCTTGTGTAGTTAGAAGACATGATAAATGTTTTCATATTAATTTAAATGGCAACAGGATTTATCAGGAGGAATATGATTATGTTGGAGATTTTAAGGATGGTATCGCTGTAGTCTATAAGGATGGCAAAGCTACACATATTAATCATCATGGAAAGTTAGTACATAATAAATGGTATAAAAAACTTAATGTTTTTCATAAAGGGTATTCTATTGCAGAAGATCAACATGGTTGGTTTCATATAGATATTAATGGTGATCCTGTTTACCAGCAGAGATTTAAAATGGTAGAAGCATTCTATAATGGCATGGCAAAGGTTGAAACTTTTGAAGGTGTGTTAGGACAAATCAATATTACCGGAAATGTAAAGTTTAGTATTTTTGATTTAGGTAAAGAATCTCAAGTGCATAGGATTTCTGCAGAACTTTCAGCCTTTTGGAAAACTTACCTAACAAGCGTTGCTATTGAACTTGATTTGTTAAATATTTTACCTGCAACTATGCCAGTTTTATCTAAAAAGTTAAACATTATCGTACCAAATCTAGAAAGGCTGTTAAGGGCGTTGTGGGAAATAGGGTTTATTGATTACGATAAGGACAAGGACTTATGGCAACTATCATCAAAAGGTAAGTGTTTTAAGGAAATACCATTTTTGCCAAAAGCAGCAACGATGTGGGCAAGAGTTGCCGCTGAAAAGAATTGGTTAAAGATTGCCGATATACTAAAACAGAAGTCAATCTCTTCATTTGAATCTTTTAAGGAAAGAGAAGCATCAGAAGATAAGAAAATAGCGTTTTACCAAGCATTGCTAGGATATTCTAGATTTGATACTAAAGAGTTTAATTCTAGGATTAATATAGATGGTGCTAAGAATATATTGCTATTTGGTGTACACTCTTTATTTCTTGCTTATTCTGATATACACAATAAAGGTTCTATAGGCCTATATAACGAACATAAAGTACCAAGACAGTTAGTAGAAAATTTAAAAGTCAAACTTATAACTCAGGAAGAACTATCAGTTACAAATTATGAATTAGGTGTCTTTTGCCGCTTTTTACAGCACTATGATGATGATAAAGTATTATCTTATTTAAAATTGGTCAAAGGAATATCTCGTATTTTATTGATAGAAACTATTTTAGATTACCGCTCTCCAACTGGAGGCTCTGTAGATATTAATGTAATGGTTGAAACAGGAGGTAAACTAAGAACATTAAGCGATTGGGAAAAAATACTCAAACAAGTAAAAGGATTCAAAATTTCTTCTGTTGTACCTTTAACAGATTACTTATCAGTCATTGATGTCAGGTGTTAATCATATGGAAATACTACAAAAAAATGGTTTTTTTATTATCAAAAATCTGGTTCCTTTAAAGCTAATAACTCAGTCTTTAAGTGATATAACAAATAAGATATCAGAGCTATCCCAAGAACTAAGTGTTTCAACTTCTGACTACTTAAACTGTACCGGTAGATGGGGCACGTCATCTCGAGTAACTAGAATTATCTCTCAAGCATTAGATAAAATTATTAAAAATTACCTTGAAAAGTCACTTCAGTGTCAGATACTGCAGAAAAAATCAAATGTTATATGTAAAACTGCTGATTTAATAGATGCAGTTCCCTTCCATCAAGACATCTCCTATAGTTTCAATGATCCTTACCACTTTTCTGTTTGGTTAGCTTTGAATAATGTAAGTGAAACTTCAGGTGCACTGCAAATTATAGAAAACAGTCATAAATGGGAAATACAGCCTTTAGTTGATTTTTGGTACCCATATTTTTTTGATCAGTACTCAAATAATCGGGAAAATTACAAAATTAAGTCATTACCTATTTCAGCAGGAGATGCAATAGTTTTTGATTCACGGTTATGGCATGGTAGTGATAAGAATACAGATGCTAAAGATAGATTTGCTTATGTAACAAGGTGGATTATAAAAGATCAAGATCTTCCCTATGTGCCAAAACCTCAGCCTTCAGTTTTTGGTATACTCAATTGTGGTGAGTTAACAGAATCTGTACTGAGAGAATGCTTGTCATTGTTTGGCTACCAGGAAAGTGTAAAAGCAAAAAACATGGAAGAACTTATCAAGAGCTGGTTAGCCTTTATTACAGACACAACTACAAATATTTCTGAGATCGACACTACTGAGGCTAAGCGAGATTTATATAAGCTACTTATTCTGAATCGAGCATCAGCACTACATGATGCTGGAGACATCTCAGGAAAAATATACAAAAATTTATGGTTTTCACTACTTGTATTTCTCAATAAAAAAGTCAACGTAGTGGAGCTAGCATTATAAATGAACAGAAGTAGAGTTGATAGCTTCAAATGTGTATTGATGTTCATCTTGAATATAGTATCTAAATTCAAACTTAATGTACTTATAATGTCTTTAGTTGCCCTGGTGGTAGCTGTTGATTTGTCTTTTAGAAAGTATTTAGTAAAAAATATTCTAGATACAGCTGTAAAATATCAGGAAGGTAATGTAATTGAAAATCTTTTATTACCTGTAAGCGCTTATCTTGGCATGGCATTACTTATCACTACTGCTTTTAGATTCTATGGCTATTTTGTTGACATTCGAATGTTTACCTTAATGCGTCAAAAAATAGCTGATATATCTTTTTGTAGGCTACTCCAACAAGACCATTCCTATTATCAGAACAATTTATCTGGAAGCTTAGTACATAAGGTCAGTAGCTTAATGGATAGTGTGATAGAGTTAATAAGATTGCTTATAGATTGTTTTTTCGGTTACAGTATAGCATTAGTCTTAGCTATTTATACCTTATCATTAGTAAACATAAAGTTTGCAATCGCTACATTCACTTGGGTAAGCATTTTTATTTTAGTCTCGATTTTCAGCTTTCGTGTACTTACTGAACTAGCTGATAATTACTCTAAACAAAATTCAAAAGTAATAGCTAGTATAGCAGATAGTATTTTAAATGTTATATCAGTAAGGTTATTTTCTCAGCAAGCACATGAGAGACACAAATTTTTTCAAATATGCAAGAAAAGAACTATTGCAGAGAGAAAATTACAATGGGCATACTTTTGTCTTTGGTTTATATATGGCTATTCATTCGATATACTCCAAGCAGTAAACTTGTATTTTTTAATTCATGATTATCAATTGAACAAGATCGCAATAGGAGATATTGCTCTTGTACTTGGAATTAATATATCGATTATAGAGTTTCTTAACCATCTAACTAGGAATCTTACCCAATTTTCTACTCATTTCGGCAAAGTTTCAGATGCATTGCCAATCTTGACTACTGTACCAGAAATTCAAGATAAGGAAAATGCTAAAGAATTAAATTTATTAAGTGGAAGAATAACGTTTAATAATGTTTCTTTTTCTTATGAAGGCCAGGAGCCATTATTTCAAGATTTTTCAGTTACCATTAATCCTTGCGAAAAGGTAGGTCTAGTTGGTTATTCTGGAGGTGGTAAATCTACTTTTATAAACTTAATCCTAAGGCTATTTGATGTTAAAAAAGGTAATATACAGATTGATAATCAAATAGTATCAGAAGTTACACAGAGTTCTTTGAGGCAACAAATATCTGTAATACCTCAAGACCCATTGTTATTTCATGATACTATTTTAGCAAACATCATATATGGTAGACTTCAATCTACTATCGAAGAAATAATGAGAGCTGCAAAGCTGGCTGGTATTCACGATTTCATTATGACTCTACCAGATCAATATGGAACTACAGTCGGAGAAAAAGGCATCAAGCTATCTGGAGGAGAAAGACAAAGAATAATAATAGCAAGGGCATTTTTAAAAAACGCTCCAATATTATTTCTCGATGAACCAACTAGTCAGTTAGATTCTATAACAGAAAAAACAATTCAAATGAGTTTATTCAAATTGATGAAAAATAAAACTACGATTACTATAGCACACCGTATTTCTACACTTTTACACATGGACCGAATTCTAGTATTTAACAAAGGGAAAATTGTCCAAGATGGTAAACACGCTGAATTAGTTTCTAAGCAAGGTCTTTACAAGGAACTTTGGAATGCTCAAATTGGTTGTTTGAATGGCAAAAAATAAGATGGAAAAAATTATTGATCTGAGAAGTGACACTACAACTCTGCAGAGCTCCAACGTTATACATGCAATAAGTAATGCAACTGTTGGAGATTTTGCTTATGGTGAAGACAAAAGCTGTAATGACTTATCAGAATATTGCAAACAATTATTCAAAGTAGAAGAAGCATTATTTGCAACCAGCGGTATGCTTGCAAATAGATTAGCCATTGCCAGTCAAACAAGTCCTGGTGATGAACTAATAACTCATTATAATTATCACGTTAATTTTTTCGATAGCGCAGGCAATGCAAAAGTAAATAATATCGTATTTAATTGTATTAGAAATAATAGCGGAATCTTAGATGTTGCTGAAGTAGAATATGCTATTAATTCTAAGCCAAGGTACAAAATTTTTGCTCAGGTGAGTCTTGTTTCTATAGAAAATAGTATAAACGGGTTTAATGGTAAAATTTATCCTTTTGAAAAACAAGTCGAGTTATATCACTTTTTAAAAGCTCACAATGTAAATCTTCATTTAGACGGTGCAAGAATATTTAATGCTCATGTCGAAACAAATATTGCTTTAGCAGATTATGCTAAATATGTGGATACAATGAGCTTTTCTTTTACCAAAGGACTTGGAGCTCCTTTTGGTTCAATGCTTATGGGTAAAAGAGAGATAATTGAAAGGGCTAAAAAGCTACAGGTTTGGCTAGGTAGTGGTTATCATCAGATAGGGTATTGTGCTAATGCAGCAAAGTATGTACTACAGAACAATATTTCTAGGCTTAAAGAAGACAATAAACTCGCCAAACTGTTTGCAGACAAGATTAAGGAAATTCCACACATAAAACTGGTACTACCTTATCCAGAAACTAATATAGTAAGCTTTAGTATAAAAGCACTAAATGTAACTAATGAGGTTTTCTTGAGTAAGTGCCAAGCTTATGGTTTATTGCTTTTTCCTTGGCTCGAGTCTCATATAAGAGCAGTTACCCATCTTGGCACAAAGGAAACAGACATCATGAAAGCTGCTGAAATTATAAAGGAGGTTGTGTTAAATTTAATATGAGAGTAAAAATAGATTTCTTTAGCGATTCAAACACTGACCCTTCAGCTAAAATGAGGGAAGCGATGGCTAAAGCAAAAGTTGGAAACGAAGCTGCATGTGAAGATCCAACTGTGAACGAATTAGTGGCAACCGCATGTAAAATATTAGGTAAACCTGCAGGAATCTTTTTGATTTCAGGAACGATGTCCAATGTAATTGCTTATAAAGTACACATTCAAAGACCTGGTGATTACTTGCTGCTTGATGAAACTTCACATCCGCTCATAGTACAATCTGGCTTGATCGCAGCCCAAGCACATGCCACTCCTTTGCCCATCAAAGGTACGAGAGGAATATTTACTGGAGAACAAATTGTTGAGTTTATTACTCGTCCTAGTTTAAGAAATATTCCGAGAGTTGGGCTTGTTTCTATCGAACAAACGACAAATTTTGGTGGTGGAGCTGTGTGGCCTTTAGAATATATTCAAGAGATCTCAAGTCTCTGCAAAGAGAATGACGTATTCACTCATTTAGATGGAGCAAGACTGTTCAACGCTTGTGCTCATACTAAAATATCTCCAAAGGAGTATGCAAGTTATTTTGATTCGGTATTCATTGATTTTAGTAAAGGATTAGGTGCTCCAATGGGCGCAATATTGCTTGGAAGTGAAGAGTTTATTGAAAAAGCTTGGTACTATAAGTTTCAAATTGGCGGAGGTATGCACCAAGCTGGCATTATTTCAGCTGCATGTTTATATGCTCTACGTAATAATGTAAATTCTTTAGAAGAAGATCATAAAAAAATGCAGCACCTTATAGAAGGCCTAGACTCCATAGATCAAGTTATAATTGATATCGACCTGTATAAAACTAATATAGCGTATTTTTCATTACGTACTAATTGTATATCTACTCAAGAATTAATAAACGTACTAATGACAAATTATGGAATTAGAATGGCTAACATCAAAGGTAAAATCAGAGCTATAACACATAGAGATATAAGCTATGAAGATATTAATACTACTGTATCTGCTATAAGAAAGATACTAAGTAATTTTCTGCACTAATTGTTTGCAAACTTCTTGTCAAACAATATTATACCAATATAGTATTATGCTAGCATCTGCATAGAGCTATTTGGGAATAGGTGTGAACTTTGTCTTCTTTCAATATTTACTATTCTTCTGTGGATATATGCTGCTTTATTTATCAAGACAAAGTATACCAATTGCTCTACCACTGTTAATAGATACTGACCATGTAAAATTAAGCTATTTTTTTGCCTGCTTTTCTTTTTTTTATGGAGTATCAAAATTTGTTAATGGAATAATCATGGACTCCAAAAATAATCCATTATTTATGTTTGGGCTATGCAATATTGCAACTGGATTATTAACCATTGGTATAACTTTATCATATAATAATCTAACTTTATTACTGTTAACATTAATATTATTAGCTTGGACACAAGGGTTAGGTTGGCCAGCTATTACCAAGTTTATGGTTACAAACTCTAGCATCTCTTCAATTGCATCATCATGGGGAGTTATGAGCGCATCTCAGCAACTTGGTTCTTGTATTACTTTAATTGTATTACCAAGTATAATTAAAATATATGATGCAAAAAGTGCATTTTTGTACTCTGGTTTCTTATGCTTACTTTTTGGAATTTATATAATATTAAAGGCATATTACAAAGAAAGTGCCAACTTTACTACCTATTATAAGGTGCAGAAATCTCAAATAGGTATCAAGGTAACAAGTTCCATATGGTTTCTATGTTGTGCTACTTTTTGTGCTTATATTATAAAAATGGGAATCTTCTTTTGGTTTCCTATAATTTTAAAGAATAAATTACAAATTTCTCTTGTACAATCCTCACTAATAACAGGCGTATATGATTTAGGTGGAATCCTTGGAACTTTAATCACAGGAAGAATTAGTGATATGTACTTCTTTCAAAATAGAAGCTTGCTGGCATCACTTTATATGTTGGGTATAGCACTCACTTTTATTGCAATGAACTTTGGTCAAAACATAATTCTTATGAACCTTGGTGCAATCTTATCAGGATTCTTTATATTTGGAGTGCAAGTACTGACAGGTGTTATAGCTGTAGAAATTGCTCCACAAAATAATGTATGTGCAATTGTAAGCTTAACAGGATTATTTGGGTATATTGCAAGTTCAATATTTTCATGCGTGCTCTTAGGAGTACTTGTTAAGCACTGTGGTAACAGTATTATGTTTTCATTTTTTTCCATTTGCTCTGTTGTTGCACTCGTTTGCTTTTCCATACTATCAAGCAAAGATCTAAAAAAACTAAGTAAAGCGGTGTAAAAAAAATTTCTCAACAGTTAAACTTTGTAGATAGACTTTTTACCCAAGGAATAAACATGGTAACCATATCTTAGTAATAGCTCGCTATCTAATAAATTACGGAAATCAAAAACATTAGGTGCAGCCATAATACTCTTTAAACTTGCAAAATCTTGATTTTTAAATTCTTTCCACTCCGTTAACAATAACAAGGCTTCCGCGTCCCTTGCAGCCCCTATAGCATTGTCTGCGTACTCTATATCCTTTAGAACTTGCCTAGCATTATCCATCCCCATTGGATCATATGCAGTAACTTTAGCCTTGTTATTCACTAACAATTGTGCAATATCTATAGCTGGGCTATTTCTTACATCATCAGTACCAGACTTAAAAGTTAGCCCCCATATTGCTATTTTTTTATTTTGGACTCCATTTAATACATATTCTACCTTTTTAGCAATGTTTGTTATATGATTATAGTTAGATTCTTTAACTGAATTTAAAATTTGTAGCTTAACATTGTGGTCTTCAGCAAGCCTTAATAAAGCTGACAAATCCTTAGGAAAACATGATCCTCCAAATCCTGGACCAGCTTTGAGAAATTCCTTACCTATTCTATGGTCCATTCCCATACTGTTAGCTAAAAGGTCAATGTCTGCTCCTAATAGCTCACATAAACCTGCCATCTCATTGATAAAAGCAACCTTTGTTGCTAGAAAAGCATTAGAAGCATATTTAATCATTTCAGCAGTAACTGTATCAGTGACTATTAACGGAATATTCTTATCTATAAATGATTTATATATAACTTCTAGTTTTGCCCTAGCTAGCTTAGTTTTTACTCCTATTATTATCCTATCTGGGTATAAAAAATCTGATACTGCAGAGCCTTGCTTGAGAAACTCTGGATTAACCCCCAAATCAAAGTTATAACCCTTATTAGATAAATAATTATATATATTTTCTGCAGTACCAGGAGGAACAGTTGACTTTATCACTATTAAGCAATCTTGATTAACTCTGTCAGAAACTTCACTTACTGCATTATATACATTCTTTAAATTTGCATTTCCTAGGGAGTCTGATGGAGTATCTACAGTTATAAATACTACTTCTGTATTGGGATTTATTTGAAAATACGAATCGAAAAATCTTATTCTTTGTGACTTTATATTATTCTCTAAATAATCTGCTAATCCAGGTTCATATAGAGGAATTTTCCCTGATTTCAAAAGTTCAATCTTCTCAGTATTTATGTCAATGCAATCAACTTTATGGCCCTGCTCCGATAACATTGTACCAGATACTAAGCCTACATACCCTACTCCTATAATAGTTATGTGCATTTTATTATCACCTTAAAAATATAGCTTAGCATCTAAAATAAATACCATTAACAATTATAAACTTTTGTTGTTACATTATTTTTCTTAATTGCCTTACCTTCCGAATAAGCTATAAATAAGGTTGATGGTATTAATATCAAAGTACCATATAAAGCACTTTTATCAGGTAATTCATTAAATATAACGTATGTTACTATTGCAGAAATTATTAGCTCTATGTATCTATACGGTGCAAGTGCAGTAGCATCAGTAAGAGCAAAAGCTTTTAACATGAAGAACAGAATTAGGTTTGAACTTATTCCTAAAATCAGCAGTAATACTAACTCCAACAAGGAAGGCATATGCCAATAAAATAACAAAGGTGGAGTAGAAAAAATAGTTGTCGTTAGAGCTGAATAAAATAACATACTTATTACTGACTCTTTTATTACAAGTTTCTTATTAAGCATGTCTAATATAGCAAAGATTAATGCAGATACAATAAAAATAAGAATTTTAGGATTAAAATCTTCACTATGAGCTTTGGTAGTAATAGCAATACCAACAAAGCCAATAACAGTTACTATCCATCTTTGCCAAATTATATTTTCGTTTAGCAAAGGGATTGCAAGAAGTATAACAAATAATGGTATAGAAAAACTTATAATCGTTGCAGTTACTATGGGGAAAACAGTCAACCCGTAAGTCCATAAGGTCATTCCACAAAACAACAACCCACCCCTGGTTATTTGAGTAGATATTTGACTTGTTTTAAAAGTTTCTATTCCATAGTAAAACATAAAAGGTACAAGGGTAATAGTGGTAAACAGAAAGCGGAAAAAAATTATTTCAAAACTCTGAAGATGTAAACTTAGATATTTTGATATAGTATCATTAGCTACACTACTAAGTAAGCTAAGTATAAACCAGATAACCCCAAACAAATAAGCTCTCAATCTGTAATCCATAAAGCTTCTGATTTAATAGATACGATGTACTCATATAATTTTACTACAAAACTAATAATATAAAAGTTTTCTGATGTACGTCCCCAGAATGTGATCGTAAGGGTTCATTATAAATAATTCGGGAAATTTCGTCTCTTTAGACATATTAAGAGCTATGTAACGAACGTTTATATTTGTGAGTAATAGTAAGGCTCAAGGTAAGGAAAATGCTAGTGAGGTAAAGTAGAATAACGTTGATTTGATAATTTAAGCTCATTCCCTCTTGCTACATCTCTCTTTAAATATCTCCTCTTTTGTAGCAGGTCTATAGAATTATACAGAGTATTTTATCTTCCAATACAGGCAATCTTGACGTTCTTCCATGGCATTTCTTCTGTTCTTGAACTTTTTCCCACTCTGGGCGCACTTTTTCTACAATCTTTTCGAATTCTTCTATTTTCAAACCTGTTACATCTCGAAAATTTCTCGGATGTTCTTTTAGATTATGGTAGTTTAAGCTCATCTTCCCTCTCTATTCTCTTGCTATACCTCCCTATTTTATAACCATTCCCACTCTTTTGCAGCAGGTTTAAAGAAATACTAAAGGCAAAAGATACGCTTGCGTAGTTCGAAAGCTTTCTATAGGATAAGTCTCACCTGATTTACAAATAGAATTGTTATGTTAGATGTTTGCTATTTATTCTTAAGCTCATTTTAACAGCATTTTGCTTTTTTTAGTATGTAGGGGTTTTCTAGGAATTATCCTATTGAATTCTATGATATTATTTTTTGTAACATTGTTATATACTTCATAAGAAAGCTTATATCTCTCACCGCCATCTTTAAAGAAGACATCATTATCTTTAATTGTTTCAACCAAAATTTCCTTTCCTTTATTTTTTTTGCACTTTCAACTTTTTTACTGCATCTTGTGTTCTGCTTTGATCTAGATCAAAATCAATGTTGGTACAAATAACAAAATCTTTCAGTTCACCATTGATAAAGTCTTGATTGTATTTAATCTTTAAGTAGGAAATGAAATACTTTGCCAAATTAAATTCACCATCTTTATTTTTTGTGAGTAAATCGCTTATTCCAATTTTATTATCCTCCTTATTTTGCTTGTGTTTTGCTTGCAAAAAACGATATTTTTTTTTTGATTTTGAATTATTACATATAAAAACCAAATCATCAAATTTTTCAGCATTATTCTACTCTGTAGCCAAACGAAAAGAGTAGCTTTTATCTAGTCCACGCTTTAAAAATAACATTAACAATTTTAGCTGGTAAATGTTGCCATGAAGAGTATTATTTAATCCAGAAGCAAGGTATGTTCTTGATTCATCCTCTTCGATTTTTGTTCCTTCAGGCTCTTCTTTTTTCATGAAGGAAATTCGTAACCGTTCACGGATTGTGAGAATGAATAAAGAACTAAGCAGTGACAGCTAGTAGATTCTGTAGCTTTTGAAAGGGGTTTTGGCCATTTAGACGTGATGTCAAAAATATTGACAACATTCTTTCCACGAATCTTTCCCCACGTTCTGACCAGGTGAAAAAGCTGTTTTTACGATAAATTACGTACCGTCTAATTTGCCGTTCTGCAAGGTTGTTGGTTGTTTCTATCACTTCAGGTTTTCTTAAAAACTTCCACATCATATCCTCAGACCGTAACATCTTAGCGGCCATTCTTGAAGCTTGAGTGCTATTTACAACCCTCGTCATTTTACGCAAAAAATGTTTTACCCTTTTCCGAATTTTTCGCATCAGTCGATAAAATCTCAAATTATCTATCGAATTGTGTTTTTTTGCCTTGTCTACTACAAACACCTTATTGCTGAGCGATTTTAGTGCTTGGCCAATTTTGCTCACTTCAACATTTTTACTATGGGCAAATCTCTCAAAATCTCTTGCCAAATGTGTCCAACATATCTGTCTATTTTCACGATTGAAGTAATTGTATACAGCGTATCTATTGCTCACAACTATGCCATCATATTCTGGCAGTAAACTCTTCAACACCTTCTTACCACGAGACTCGCTTACCTTCAGAAGTGTCAACGCTTTGTTCGTTATTACCCAACTCCAGCCTCTCTTTCCTTGATTTCTGTGTCCTGTTTCGTCTATATGCAAATATTCGCTTCCTTGTAACTCTTCCTTCATTTTCTCATATTCAGATGCACACTTCTTCGATGCCCTGCGTTCAGTATTTGAGACTAAACCAAGGCTTATATTTAGATTAAAAATACTGCCTAAAATTTACTGTACCTCTCTTTTTGAGTTAATAAAAAAGCCGCTAAGGCTGCTTATAATTGTTTTAGCATTAGATCCTAGAAGATCTCTTGCAACACCTTCGGGTAAATTTGCTGTAATTCTTTTATTACATACTCTACAATGTCCTCTTTGCAATCTGTACTCAGTTACAGTTGGCTTAATTTCTGGCAATTCTGCCTTCTGATGAATAATTTCATCTTCTAAAGTAACCTTACCTCCACACATACAAATCGTATCAATTGTGCAGCTCACTACCTCGTCTGCAGCCATTAATTCACGCTTATGCCCCTTATGTCCTGGCTGACCTCCTGGTTTTTTATCACTTTTCTTTTTTGCTTTCTTACGATATATATCTCGTGATGGTGGCAGCGATGAATTTTGCGAATTTAAGCCCAATTTGTCTTGTAATTCAACTATTTTTGCTTTCAAGCTGTCATTTTCTCTGATCAGCGCTTTTATTTCTTCCTTGAGATTAGCGTTTTCTGCTACAATCTTTTCTTGCAGCACTTTTGTCATTTACCCATTCCATATTTAGCTTCCTATTTCTTTACACTTTTATATTTACTTTGTAAATCACCTTATCTCTGTGAGCGATTACGGAAATTCTTGGCTTTTTAGAAGAACCAATTTCTGGCTTGTTTTCTCCAGTATTTGCCCTTTTTAGAAGTGAAGCTCTGCCTAATTCTTGAATAATACCTTCGTTATTAAGACTTTTAGCAATATCTAGTGGCATTTTACCTTTACTATTCTTGATTTGTATTGCTCCATTTTTGACAAGCAGCTTAACTACTTTAGGTTCCTGTTTGCGAACAGCCGCATGTAACGGTGTATTTAACTCATAATTAGCGTCCTGAAAATTAATGTTCGCTCCTTTCTTCAAAAGATCTTCAATGTCGTTTGATTTTTATTTTTCTGAGGTGCTACTCTTAACAATTTTTATCAACTCCTCATTAAGATTGGCTTGACTCATAATATCATTATAGTCAGAAGAATGAGAGCTCCTATGTTTAAAAATATAGCTTACCTCTTGATTTTTAGCTAATTCATATGGCTCTTTACCCTCATTATTTTTGATATCACTTCTTGCTTGTTTATCTAGAAGTAGCGATACAAGTTTTTTGTTATTTCTGGAAACAGCAATATGCAAAGGTGTATCACCTTTATTGTTTTTAGCGTTAACATCTGCCTTCCATTCTTGCAGTAATTTTCTAACTATTTCTTTTTTATCCCTTTCAACAGCATAGTGTAAAGGTGTATTATCTTTATTATTTTTATCAATGATGTTAAGCTTTACTCCTGCTTTTAAAAGATCTTGTACTTTCTGCAGGTTGCCATTTCTTATAGCAGAAAATAGCTCTGTATTTTTCTCTCTTTCACCATCACTATCAAACCTACGATAACGTTTAAGTTCAGAAGATTTATAAGCTTGTCCTATACGTTGTACTTTCTCTAATATTTTGGAAGCTTCTGAATTATTTTTTTCTTTTTCTAAGTAATCTATTGAACGCTCCACTTTGAGCATAAATTCCACTGCCTATTTTATATAGAAACCTATATTAGATTTGATTATATGCTAATGAATAACATTAGCAATGCAAGTAGTTTTTATGCATACCTCTTTAGGTTTTACAGAATAGGCAGTTAGAGTAGAAAAACAAGTTCCAAAATAATATAAGACCTGCTGTAAAGTAAATCAGATTTTTTTTGAAAATAACTACCGTAAAAAACAGCAGCTTTCCTTTTGCAACAGGTCTATAGAAGTTGTAATTATAACAAGTAACAAATTTAACTCTATTTTTAGAGAATCTATTTGGATTCACTCTATTTCTAGGTGTCTTTCAAACTGTGTAACTAACTGCTTTACGTTTACATGTGTAATTAAGAGAGCTTTCACAAGGCTCATGATCAAACTGCTACTTTGCAGGATTTTCTAGAGATCTTTTATTTCTCATAAAGGATGACTGAGCTTGGGAAGCAACTTTTAATGGATTTTTCTTTATACCAACATCTGATTGTGCTGCTATAATGGCACTACTTTTAGCGGGTTGCATACCTACACATTCTCTTGCTTGGTTTTGCTCAAAATTTTCCACTGTTGCTTTTACTTTACTTTTCATCTTGCGATTAACCACTATAACAGGCACCTCCACTTTTGGCACTACTTGTCTATAATCTTGATTCTCAGCTCTTAATGGTACTATCGATTTACTTTTAACTGATTTTTTAAGAACCGCTCCCACTATTTTTGGTTTTGCGCTTATTTTTTGATTGTTATAGCCTAGATTTTTAGACTGTGATGATAACGTAAGTATATCTTTTATCGCTTGTGATTCTTGTTTAACTTCTTGAACGGTAAAGGATGTTTTCTTTTGTATTTCTTAGAGCCTGTTCATAATCTTTTCAGAAGCAAAGCAGCGAAAGCAAGAACGACCATTTGCAGGCTAGTGTTGAGTTTCCGCTCGCAATTTTTCCACAATCGCCTACATTTTTGCAACCAAGCAAAAGATCTCTCAACAACCCATCTTTTCGGCAATACGACAAAGGTGTGTAATTCGTTTCGCTTTATTACTTCAACGGTAGCGCCAATAGTTGCTTTTATTTGTGTTGCAAAATTCTCTCCTGTGTAGCCAGCATCAACTAGTATATTTTTAACTTCAGATAGGTTTTCTTTAGCATTTTTAACCATTCTCACAGCGCTACTACGATCAGTTATTTCTGCCGTTGTTATATAAATTGCGTGGGGTAAACCTTGCGTATCTACCGCAATATGGCGTTTTATTCCTGAAACCTTTTTGCCTGCATCATAGCCTTTTTCTTCAGCAGTATCTGCATTTTTTACGCTTTGTGCATCAATTATGCAGAAGCTGGTTTTTTCTTTCCGACCATTGTTTTGTCGGACCACGCCAACTATTTTTTTTTAATACCAGCTCCAGAACACTTTCTTTATTTGCATCTGCTTTTTCACTCCACTTCTTAAAATAGTCGTAACAATTCCGCCATTTTGGAAACTCTTTTGGTAACATTCTCCACTGGCAGCCACTTTTTAAGACGTATAATACTCCACAAAATACATCATATAAATCAAGTGTTCTTGGCTTTGTTCTCTTCCTGCAAGACTCCAGATCTGCTACAATAATCTCAAACTTTTCTCGACTTATATCACTTGGATATAAATTTCGCATATCCTACTTTATATACTTTATCCTCTCATTCTATCCTTTTTTTGAGATCACGTACAGGTTCTTATAATTCCAATAGAATTTTTGTATTTGTTTGAACATAGAAAATATTTTGCATGGAGTTTTTTCTATCTTTGGTGATTTTAGTGTTGCTATTTAATTCTAACTTTTGCATAGTACTCTCAATATTTTTATATAGGAGGTACAATGCCAAAAAAGATGGAGCGTCATGCTGCAGTGCTTAGTAAGTTAAAGAGTGTTATTCAACATACAGATTCCAAGGTCATGGCTGAAAGGCGTTCAGCTATTGAAAGATGGGTAAAAACTTACATTAGGCAGGTAGAATATCTTAAAGATGATAAGCTACAATTCTTATACAACATATTTCGCGATGAAAGTTGTTGGTCAGGTACGAGATTGAACAATACAATCTTAGGACAGAGGTTTACTGAAGAAAAAATAGGCGAAATAAAGAACCCTCTTCCTATATATGATATGGCATGTCGATACTGCGTGATAGATAAAATTCCTTTGCTCTTTCAGAAGCAGTTTGAATCTTACAAAAGTAGCTTCTCTTCTGAAGAGATAGATGATGATGGTAAGCCTGCAACTAGCAATAACAAATATGTAAAGAGTGAGTTGTTGGGTTATATGAAGAGTCAAGACCCTGTATTTAGCTTTTGGGTTGATAAAAAATCTGGAGAATTTAAGAAGCATGTCAGCGCAACAGAAGGATTTAAGAAAGCTATAGAACTTAAGTGGAGCGAAGGAGTAGAATATTTTTATAGCCTTCTAAATGAAAAAGAAAGAGAAAGGAAAATTACTGATGCAGTTACTATATTATCCTCTGTTCAATGTGACCATAATGGTGCTGTTACTTTAGACTTTTGTCTTAGTAAAATGAGCGATCAAGTAAAAAACAAGCTGTTTAAAGATTCTGAGCTATCAAAAAAAGATAAAGGAGTGTACTCTCTCTTTAGCGCGTTGATACATCAAGGTTTTTTTGATACGATGCAAGCTATACTTCCGATGTTTAAAGATAAAATACTGGAGGATAAGATACTTTCACCTAGGAGTTATACTCTTCTTCTCTCCTCACTTTCGGACATGATGCTCGAAAATTCTGAGTCAACTATTCAAGCTAGGGAAGCTATAATGAACCTTATAAAGTGTGGTAATTTCAATAATCATGAGGGGCGTGAGGAAAAAGCTGCGGTATTTTTTTCTAATGGAAGGGTTCCGATTAAGCGTGCGCTTGCAGGATTGATTGTCGATTGGCAACTTGGTTGTACAAAAAAGGAAGAGGTGTTAAAGGTACTACAGTTTGCCAAAGAGTTTTGTGCAGTTGAAAGTTTTATGTATTTTAAAAAATCTGTTGTTGATAACCTAAAAATGGTTGGTAGGGATGGTATGAGAAAAAATATAGACTATGGTAAATTAGCAGAAAAGTTGTTTGCTGAATTAGATACGGTATCCGTGCCTAACGGAAGAGGTGATTTTGGTGGAGCTGGTGACCCACAGTCTACACTAGGAAGCACTGAAGTTAGTAGTTTTTCTGGTCGCAATAAGTAGGAGTATTTTATGCATGGGTTAGTTAGAAGTTTAATAAATGGAAATTGTGGAGAATTCACGGAAAAGTTTGAATATTTCTTGGATTCATGTCCATCTTTTCTGCATTCAGTTGGCAAAGATCACTTTTTTCCTGCGTTCTTTTTTGGCATGTTTGCTACTGCACATGATTCTGGTGTTGCAAACAATGATGAAAGAATCTTCTTTCGTTTTGATAATGATCCAGGTAGTCCTGGAAGGGGAAATCTAAAGGTTGCAATTCTAACAACTGATGGAAATAACAGAAGAGTTGTAAGGTGCTATACTATTGCTGACAGAGAGAATAGCTACGGTTCTAGGTTTAGCCAGCAGGAAAGGGAGCAGCTGGAAGGTATCCTGCGAGATGAAGAGCTTGAATGGCAAGAGTATAAAACATTTATATGGGCGGATAATCAAGGTGAAGATGAAGAAGAGGAAGCAGTAAGATGTAGGATATTTCAGGCAGGACAAGGGCCGTTTACTGGAAATCATGCATCTTATTTAACTCGTAGACATAGTTTTCAAGAGGTTACCAGAACACCTGGGCTGCAAAATAATTATTTACCGGATTTGATGAATCAGCTAGAAAGTGATGATGCAGATGATGTACACGACACTACTGAGGAAGTGTTTCAGCATATTATTGGTGTCTACGATAGATATAGTCAGGCATTGGACTTCTATGGTAGAGAGTCTGACTATCATGGTTTTGTTTCCGGTGTTTTGATGCATTTTAGATATCGCAATGTAGCCAATATTTACCTTGAGCTGTTTGTAGGTGGTGGATATGCAGATATTACTTCTATTGTACGTGGTACACAGAGGTTAATTAATTCTGTTCCCTGTGTAACTGAACTTAAGGCAGGCAGAAGAGCAGATAGGAATGCTGGCCGTGCATTAGAGCAGGCTGGAAATTATGTTAATGGATGTCCCGTTTCATCCATATCTATTCCAACATTATCACCAAGAGCTGTCTGCGCTGGAGTGAATTTCGATTTTGGTAACCCAGGACGTTTACAGCTTGGTGTGAGGGCTTTTTTAGCAAAAGGTTCTTCTTTAATGGAAAGATTATTTGAACCTGTAGAGGATGAGGAGATTGGAGAAAATGTTAGGGATTATCTACTCCATCCAGCCTTTGGTGTACCTGCTGTACCAGGTATTAGGAATAGGGGTGGTGTTAACGCTAGAGATAGAAGAATATTTCTCTATACAAGTGGATTTGCTTTCGCAAGTATTGCATTTGCAAAAGGAACTGTGCCAATAGAAGGAAATCGTGCAATAGTAGATAAGCACTTGTTTCACTATGACGGTAATGCAAAAATGTTAGATGAGCAAAGATACAATACACAAGTAAATATTGGAGATCGTGCTTTGACTATGGTTTTGCATGTATCACGAGGTAGAGACCAGAAGGAGGAGGTGATCGTATTTCATGTTCGCCACGTATTGGCTAATCAACTTTTTCCGGACAATGGATTGGATCTATCGCGTTGGCCGAATGCTATGGTACATGAAGTGGTGTGTAATTTGACCATAAATAGAAGGACAAGAGGAGTAAATGATAATCTTGGTTTAACTGTTAATGTAGAAACATTTGACTCGCCTGCTGACTACCTGCTTGATAGAGGTAATCAGCCTTTTCAAGGTGAGCTTTTACGAATAGGTGGCGTTAGTAATGTGCATCGCGCTGCAAATGTAATGATGAATACTGGCTGGGAAAATGAAGATCCAGACAGTCATGAACGGTTTTACCAAGCAATTTCCAACGTGCTAAATCCACCCCAGCCAAATAATGCAGGACTCCAATCATTAGCATGGGTAGTGAACAGAGATAATGCTAGAGAAGCTGGGTTTCATGCTGCATTGCATGGATTATTTTACACTTGCGATAATCCTGCTAGAGTAGTTAGTGAATTTCAGGTTGGAGGAGGAGGAAAGTTAGACTTAGTATTGTCACGAGCTATAGGAAGGATGGGAGGTACTCATCCGATTGGAACAGAGCTAAAGTTTGCTGCCACTGAAGCAGACGTACAAAATAGAGAAGAAGAAGCAGATGAACAGGTGGAGGGTTATCTGCAGAGTAGAGGGTTTGATCGCATTACTGATGGAGATAAAATGGTTTTCTCGTATGCCGTATTTAATGATCAAGCGCCAGCACCAGCACAAAATGTCCCAAATACCCTTATAGCAGTTAGTAATGTTCTACGCATAAAAGATAACTTAGGAATTGACACTGTGGACGACTTTCCTTATAGATAAAGGGATTATTGAGAGTTTAATTGCCTGTCATAAATAGCAGGCTTTTACTTGTTCTACATTATGTTTTTGTAGAAAGCTCAGTAAACCTTGAAACCCATGATCATCGTTCTTAAAGCTCCTTTTCCTAGTTTCACGTTTTCCTTTTTTACTTATAAATGAGAGAAAAACATCAAAGCGATCTTTTGATACATCTATGCCAAGAAAGTTGTTGATCATATATAACCCCATACGTTACCATTAAAAATGAAAAGTAAGGCTAACCTTGTTAATACAGAATTAGAACCATTTAGGTCTTTCTAAGACGCCGTCCAGCCTATACTTTTGAGAGGGAGCTCTTATCTGCAAAACAGATTTTATATCTAAGGTTTATATCAGAGTTCCTCCCTTCTCCAACTAATGCTTAAGCTTAAAACATTAGATGCTTTTTTCAAGATACAAGGTTTATAGTTAGAATTGGTTGATAGTGTTATATTGACTACTTCATTTTGTAACCAGATCGGCTTTATTGAGTAGTGGATTACAGATGGGCAGGCAAAAAAATCCGTGTAGTAAGTTCAAAATCAATGTCGGAGAATTTTATAGAAGTGTCAAGTTGAAGTTGATGTGGAAGGAAAGAGACTATAAATTCTGCTATGTTGATTGCTTAACACTCTGAATCAAGGTTGCAAGTTTACTATCCTATCAGGCATCTTTATTAGGTTAAAAGAAAGTTTATGTAAACACCTGAACTTACTACAAAAACTCAAAAATTGCAAAATAATAAAAATATTATATTAAAATCAGCTTGACTCATATTATATATTGTACATAATATATCAAGCTAGGAGGAAAATATGGTTATTGCTGAAGCTATCAACGGGCAAAGTAAACAAGCGAGCAAAAAGCTAGAAGAGAAATTGAGTCCTGGACAAGAGTGGTCAGAAACAGACAAACTATTGGATGAAGAGTACGAGTTAATTAAAAAATATTTATGGGTTCCATCTGAATTAAATGGAGGTAGATCTCTAGTTGATGGTCAATGTTCATTTGAGGAGCTGGTGTGTATATGGCTTGCTCATACAACAAATTTGAACGAGAATCAAAAAAAGTTAAATAAAGAATTACTAAAAACTCTTAAGGGTATAGGTTCTTATCTTCATGAGTACGATACTAAAAAACTTGAAAATTTTTTAAAAAATAACAAGGACGATCAAGATTTAAAAGTTGTTCTTAACCTTAAAAGGGGAGAGTCAGGATTAACGTTATTGCATGCTGCTTCAAGACTCAATGATGATCAGAGCGGTCCTACTTTAGTCAATTTACTTCTACAAGCAGGGGCTGATCCTAATATAGAAAGCAATGAAGGGAAAACACCTTTACATTATGCTGCTGATAGTAACTATAGGTATCTCACTATAAATCTACTCTTGGAGGGAAAAGCTGATCCTAACATACGGGACAATAAACGAAAAACCCCATTACAAACTGCTATTGATAATAATAACTGCCACATTTTAGAATGCTTCTTAACTGACAATCAGAAAAAGTTGAGTAAAGAGCTGTATGATATACTTTTAGGTATACTCTCGCCTGAAGATTATAAAAAACCTCATGTTATAGGTGAAGTTTTTAATCGTCAGGCTATTGAAAATTTAGGCAAGTTTCTGGATAAACATAAGAATAGTCAGGATCTCAAAATGATTTTCATTGTTCAGGATAGAGTAGGTATGTCAAAAGTACTTAGTTATGCTAGAGCTACTTGCAAAGAAGCAGTGGATTTACTTCTAAAGGCAGGAGCAACTGATCCTAAAAAAGATGCAAATATGTGCAATAAGAAGAAAAAGTGTTTGCTTCCACCTAGGACTTTATGGAGTATCCCAAACCAACAGATAGTGCTAGGTGGATTTTTAAATGACATATCTCAAGTTGAAAGTATGGATCAACTGGAAAAAGTTGTAGATAGAGCTATAGATTTCGGAGTAATGTTAAATTTCGCTAAAAAATCTTCTCAAGGTGAAAAGTACAACTTTACAGATTATGTAATAAAAGAAATTAGTAGATTAGAAAAGAATCCTAAAGTTGCAAGTGATATAGTATGTAAGTTGGTATCGTGGGGAGCAGCGTGCTATACTAAAAACAGTATAGATGTAATTGGCGAACTGGAATTAGAATTTAAAGATCACAAAGCTAATATGATAAAAGCTCATGAAAAGTATGTTAATTGTACTCAGAAATTCCTGAAAATCGCAAAAAATGCGACCAACGGCAAGTTAAATCGTGCAAAAATGGATAACGCTACTTTTTACTTAGAATATTCAGAGGACAGTACAATAGATGTTGCACAAATTACAGATGGAACAAGGGATTTAGGGCTAACCCATGGAGATGTAAAGTGTGGAAGAAATATAGTAAAGATCGGTAATAGTGAAGTAGAGATTATCACAAAAGATGGTGTAAGGAATTACACAGATCTTACAGAAGGTGGTGATATAGTATTAACTTTCTATACCATTCAGGGGGAACTAGAGGTCAGGTTATATCCTGATACACAAAATAAAGATCTAATAAGAGTAGAGGTGAACGATCAAGATTTACTGGAGGAATTAAAAAATTGTAACGAAAAAATAGGTAAGAATTGCTTACTAGGGGGGTTACCAGTTGATCAAGCCATAGAACGAGGTTTCTTTACTAGATCAGGAAAACTTTGTCAATATTCCGAAACAGTTAGTTCAGCTGCTCAAACTGTAAATGAAAAGCAACAACTATTACAGGATTTACGCTATATTGAGTCTAATATTGTAAAAAAGGAGAAGAATTTTGACATAAAAACTCACCTGGTAGAAATCTTTAAAACTTTATCTAGATTCTGTGAAGAAAAAGGGGATATTTCTAAAACAGACTTAGCTAAAGCAGCAGAAAAGGAAAGTAAAAAATTGGGGTTAGAAGGTAAATATAACTGGAGTAAGATTTTTGGTTTAGAGAAAGGAGTTATTGAAAAAGCAGAAAAACAAGGTGATAAAGAACAAAAATCAAACATACCTGATAATTTCTATTTAGGACAAGCAATTGAAGATGGAAACTGTTTTTTTGATTCGTTTAGACAAGAACTAGAACAACAATTAGGGATAAAAGCTACTGTTGAGCAATTGCGACAATATTGTAAAGAGTTTGCACGAAATAACCCACCAGAATGGTTCATAAATGCTATTACTAATAGTCATGATAATAATGGCGTGGTGCGTAGGGAAACTCCAGATTTTTATGCAAAAAATATTCTAAATAACAATAGATGGGGTGATCCTGAGGTTGAAGGTAGAATACTTTGCGGAAAGTATGGTGTAAAATTGCATGTTGTAGAGAGTAATCCATTACATGCTACTGATGAACAACAAGATCCATCCTTGCATCAACTAATAGATAGTTTAGGATCAAGAAGTACAGGTGAGTATAATAGGATAGATTATGATGACAATAATGTCTTACATATAGTAAATAAGGGACATGATCATTTTGAACCACTGTTTAATAGTAATAAAATCTTGGCAAAATGCTATTCAAGCTTACCAAGGTGTAGTATGGACGAGTTAAAGATAGAATCTCACCAACATAAGTCACTACTTGTAAGTGGATCATAGCTCCGTATATGACTTGTTACACAGCAATGATGGAGGAAGTTTATTTAGATGGTTAAAAAAGAATTTACTTAGCACTTATGAATTTTCAAGTACGCTTTCAGGTTCAAAGGAAGCTGTAGATTAGTCCACATGTACTACTTTCTCGAGTTGTATGCTGGGATTTAGAGTATTGTACGTTGCATTTTTCGATTTCTATAGAATTTTTCCCCAGATCTATTATTAAAATGTGCAGCTAAAATTCGATACATTTTCTGCCATTGTCGTATCTAGCATGCTAAAATCTTCGTCATTTATATTGATATTTTTGCATAATTGAGTGTCAGCTTTTATAACATTGATTTGCTTTTTTACATCAATCTTGACTTCCTCAACATCTTTTGGAATGGCCCTTCGTATCAGCTCCTTCTGGCACGTACTCTTTCTGTTACTTTTGTAAATTAAGACGCCATTCCTTACAATTTTTCCATCTGCTCACTCCACAACACCGGTATTTCTCTCAAATCAACTAATTTCAAATTTCTTGGCTGCCTCCCATTTACTATATCTTCTTTAATCTTTGGTGCTAAATAATTTCACCTTTTCTTTCCCTATTAAGAACTTCACAAACTCAAGATTTTCATGGTTATAACTGACAGCATGGTGCACAGCCATCTTCTCGACGTACATAATTAACATTAGCCCCTTTATCAAGTTGAGCTTCTACTCCACTGCAGTCTTTTCTCTTGACAGCATCAAGAAGTAATTCATTTCTTAGTAAACTTTCAACTTCTTCATGTCCTCCATCATTTGCAAGTTCCAATGGTGATCTATTATTGGAATTTTTAATATCAATTCTTGCTCCTTTTTCTATGAGAAACTCTACAGCTGATAAATGTCCTTCCTTGGCAGCATAGTAGACTGATCTGTGGTTTTAGAATTAATAAATGATTCTTGTTGTTGCTTTTATATTAGAAGCTTTACAATCCCTAGATATCCTTTATTGGTAGCATAATGCAAAGGAGTCCAATTGTTTTTACCTTTTGTACCAACTTCTACTCCCTTATTAAGAGAAAACTTTACAATATCGATATTTCAAAAATCAGCTGCAATATGAATAGGCTTGTTTTCGTCATTAGTTTTAGCGTTAAAACTTACACCTTTATTATTTACTAAAAATTTTGTTACTTCTAATACCAAATTCCATTACTAATCGAACAAATAAGAAACATTACAAACTCGTTTAATAGTAGCACTGGAAATACTGACAATAAAATTACACAGAACATCTTCAAGTAAGCCTATGGTATCGTAGACTCTGTTGCGTAAAGTATTGTGTTTGATATATTGCCACAACCTCTCAACAGGATTCAGTTCTGGTGAATAAGGAGGCAAGTATATAATGGTAATGTTTTTCTGAATTTTCAAACTTTTTGATCTATGCCAGCATGCACAATCCATTACAAGAAAGGCTTCTTTCGTGCCTAAATCTTTCGACATCTGCTCCAGAAATATATTCATACAATCAGTGTTTACATATGGAGCAAGTAGGCTAATTTTCTTACCACTTCTTGGATTTACCGCACTGTAGATATAGAAATTTTGTCTACCAATTTTCATTTTAACCTGCGTTCTGACCCCTTTTTTAAACCATCCGTGTCCGATTTTTGAATGAGTCCCAAATCGTGATTCATCAAAAAAAACACCTCCCTTTTAGGGTGGAAATTGACTATTTTATTGAAGTATCTTTTAAACTCTTCTTGCTTGTTTTTATCTTGTTTATGGTGCATTGGCCTCGGTGTTATGTAAGAAAATTTCATCCTTTGTATCTCACGGTGCACTGTTGATTTGCTGATGTTTAGGGCAAATTCCTCTGAGATTTTTATTTGTACTTCCTTAATAGTAATATTTGGATTTCTTTCTACCCATATTTCAATTTGCTCAACGCTAACTATGGATTAGCCGACAAAGAAAGAATTGGAAATGGAAGGTTTTTTACGTTGTAAAGAGTATGAAATGAGTGTAGAAAAAATATGAACCAGAAAGTTAAAAGGAGATCGGTGGCGAGTGTGTTCAATTTCTAATCTATTTTTTAGGTAACCAAAAACTGTTTCAATAATAGATCTTTTCCTCAGAAAAATCTTCTCATTTAGAGAGATTAATGCGTTTTTCATCCCTTTTTTTATCTTGGTAACAAGCTTTAAATTTCTATCAAGTAATTGTAGAAACAGACCTTTTTGGATATAACCTTTATCTCCAAATAATAAACCCGTTAGTTTTTTAGTCAGATCCGGAACTGGCTTTCTATCATCAACGTTACCTTTGGTTAGCGTAACACCTTGAATTTCGCCTATTTCATTGATTACTACATGTAATTTAAAACCAAAAAACCAGCCATAAGTGCTTTTGCTTAATTTTGCAATTCCAGTAAAAACTTTATTTTTAGATATTCTTTTTGCATGACAGACCGTGATAGGAGTTGAATCAATGTAGGAAATACCTGTATTTTTTGCCTGCTCACATAACCATTGTAGCAGCATTGCTAAATACCATAAAACTCGAGGTTTTAGCGCAATAAATCTATCATAAGAAGGTAGTCTAGAAAAGTCTGACTTATGCAGCAACTGTAAGTAACATATGTAAAATGATTTAAAGTTTTCATATCTAGATTGCTGATATAACAGAATTATTGTTATAATTTCGGAATGCGTTATTTCTGGCACTCTTGTAGGTTTTTTACCATTGGATAATAATCTACCTGCAAAATTTTTGTCTATTATTTTACAATAATCATCTACAAAACAGAATAATTCTGTTACATTCTTATTCACTGGGTAACCTCCTATTATCTCTAAAATACTGGAGTTTACCCTCTTTTCTTATTCTCTTCTAATCCATAGTTAGCGTTGCTCACGTTGATTTTTGTTTAATTTGCTTTTTCTTCTCCGCTGAAACGGGGCAAATAATTTTTCTACTCTACCAAATTTTAGATGTTTTATCCATTCAGTCAAAGCAGTCCTTGAAATTTTACATATTCTTGCCACAGCGCTTATACTACTTTCTTTTCCCGCTATCACCGCTTGTAACTTTTTTGAAACATATGCGTTATTTCTTACCTTTTTTAACATTTCTTTCGCTAAATTTACAACTCTTTCGTCTAATAGTTTTGACCTTAATGCCATTTATACCTCGCTATTTCACTTACTCTAGTATGACTTTTTTCCCCATTATTCTCTATCTGTTCTTTCTATAGCGGGAATTGGTATAAGCTATCAAACTTAGCTGGATGGTGCACAGCCACCTTGACCAAAAAATCATCCCCCTATCGCGTTCTTATCATTATGCCTTATACGCTGTATTACACCTTCAGATATAGTCATTGCTAACCTCCAACATCCTTGCTAATAAACCCTCGCTAAAACTGCCGAAAAGACTTTATAAGTTAATATTCTAAATCTCAATATTTTATGGTGCAGGTTTTTATTTTTAAAACATTATACTTTGTGTAGGGTATAACTACACGCATCAAAGTGAAAGAAAAGCAAAATGATGAAGAAAATGAAAGTTTAAGTTTTCTTCAACGACTCAAGGAGAGAATTTATGCTTTAAAGCCTGTATTAGCAAGAGCCTTAATCACTAAATGAACAATGTCACGCAGAGTTTCATCCTCAATTTTTCTATATTCCCTCACTAGCCTTGATATTTCTTCGCTGCCTACATCGCTATGGAAGGCCTTATCATGTAAGTCTTCAGAGGCTTTGGTAAAAAAATACGACATATCAACCGATAGTACTTCTGCTAATTTATATAACCTATCAACTACAAGCCTAATCTCTCCGCTTTCATATCCTTGTACATGCTGAAATGAAATTTCAAGCTTTTTTCCTAAGTATCTTTGACTAAAACCACACATTAGCCTTCTTTTCCTTATTCTTTCACCTATTTGTTTATCGATAGGATGTTGTATAGTCATTTTACGTATCAGGTAATATTAACTATGTATTATCACTTTGAGAAAAAGATTTTACCAATATATAAACTGCACTACGTAACCTTTTGCTCTTAATTTCGTTATATCCTTTGACTAACTTTAGTATTTCTTCATCATAAGCTTCATGTGAGTCAGTGTGCATATCAGTAAAAAAGTTAGCAACATCTATCGATAGTGCTTTTGCTAAATCATATAATCTACTGGCCAAAACACAATTTGAACCATTTTCGTACTTTTGTATCTGTCTATACGAAACACCTATTCTCTTTCCCAATTCGGTCTGTGTCAAAGCACGATCTAACCTAAGTTGTTTTATTTTTTTACCTAATTGCACTTTTCACCTCTTATTCAAATTTACAACAAATTTTATGAAGTGGAAAAAAAGCTAGCAAAGTAATTGCTTTAATAATTTCTGCCTCTCGCTAATTAAATCGTTTGGCCTTACGTATTTTTTCTCAATTTCCCTCATCTCTTTTTCTCGTTCTGCAATGCTATTTCGTATTACTTCAGCCGAGTATCTGCTTTTGCCACTTGCAAACTCTGATCTTAATCTTCTAACCTTGTATTCGAGCTCAGCAAATCTTTCGTGTTGCTCAAGAAGTTCTATCATATGACTAATTTCAGAGTTTAGCTTTTTTTCCTCAACATCTCTTACAATAAAAGAAAGTAGAAGCTTATCTATTTGGTAATCAATATTTGGTTGAGCAGCAAATAGATCAATTATGGCTTTTACGTCAGTAGGACTTGTAACTAGTAAGTTAAAATTACTACATAAAAAACTATAGAACTTTATCGTCTTCTCAAGATAATTTTTCATATCTTGTGATAATTGCAATTCTTTGTGAATTCCTGACAGCAATATTTTCAATTCTTCCAAGTATTTCGTGTCAAAATTACTTACTTCTGTAGGTGAAAGGATCATTAGCAGCTTTTTTACAAGCTCAACATCATTTAACTTTACTGCATTATAAAGAGCTTTTTCTTTATCTTCTTTTAAATCATAAAGCTCTGATGAGTTATCTATGCTGAATAGATATTCAGTATTTCCTTGAGGAGAGTAGATTAAAATGTCCACTTCTCTTAGCGGGTGATCATCATTAAACTTTTCTAGTAACTGCTTATCGGTAGTTTCCTCTATTGCTACAACTGCTTTGCTTACCTCTTTCAACTTTGCAATATCATCTCTTGAGTTTTCAAGTATATCTTTAGCCTTGTCTAGCAGCTGCTCATATAGAACTATTTTTTCTTCATCATCAAGTAGCTGACAATGCTTTTTCAGCTTTTCAGTAGAGTAAGATAGGATATCCATTTTTTTCAATTTTACGATTACGATACCCCATTTTTGTTGAAACTGAAATAATTTTTATAGGATGTGTTTTTCTAGTGTAGATGCCCGCAAAACTTGTTATTATAATATACAGTAAATCAATAAGTCGTATAATATTAACAATTAAATAATATTTATCACGATATGATCGAATAGTAATGAAATTAAGTGAGGGTTACAATGAAAAAAATAAATGGTAAAAAATTGTCTAGTAAAATGTTAAAAGCGGTAGAGCGAATAGCAAAAGAAGGGTTATTACCTAATTTTATAAAAGCTGCTCCAACAGCAAATAAAAAGATTAGTAAATTACCTGTCTTAACATATCCTGAGGAGCTCAATCCATTTCGATCAGCTTTATGCAAGATAAGGCTAAGTGAATATGAAAATGTGAAATTAAATGAATTCTTGGAAAAAGCTATTGCAGCTGAAAATCTAGACAAATTAAGTAAAATCGTCGATGAAGCTTTGGATTTAGGAATAAGAGTAAACGCTCGCAACGAAGATGGCTTTAGCTTCACTAACGTTACAATGTTTAAGATGTATCGTGATGAATTCAAAGAAAATAAACAAGAAGATATAATCAGAAAGTTAGCCTTACATGGAGCAGATTTTAATGTACAAGTTGATAAGAAAATAGCTGAAATGTATCAAAAAGTGCAAAAAGAAATTGAGCCACAAATATATAGTAGGCTCAAGAAACTTAGGGAAGTTGGAGAAGACGCTACTATAGAAGGAACTGTTGAAGATGTAGAAATCGATAATAAGACCTTCTATATTGAATTTTCACATAGCTGCATAGTTGATGTTGCCAAAGTTGTAGAAGGTGCAAAAAATTTGGGCTTAAGTAAAGGAGACTTAAACCTTGGCGGTAGTATCATAAAAATAGGTGATGGTGAAGTTGAGGTCAAAACTGGGAAAGACGGTAAAAGAAATTACGTAGATATATCCGATAACAGCGCTTTTACAGTAACACTTTGCACTAGCCTAGGAGAGCTAAATTTAATGGTATATCATGACACAGAAGACTATCATCAAGTACAAGTTGAGGTAGAAGATGAAGAAATGTGGAACGAGTTGCAAGAAATAGGAGAAATCGTAGGAAAGGGTTGTTTATTTGGTGGAATGTCTGTTAAAGAAGTAGTGGAAAAAGGCAGCTTTACTAGATGTGGAAGGTGGGGCGACCAAAATTCTAAAAGTAGTGAGACCTTTTCTTGGGTGAGCAAATTAAAAGATACCAAAACGACATCTGTAGGACGTTCTTGATTGGTGGCTATGTTTTTACATAGCCATAATTATTGCAAAGTAAAGTAGTTCTTGAAATTTAATCAAAATTACCATAAAAAATTTACCTTAACTAGCATTGCTTGTAGAAGTGGATTGAAGATATATTCAGGCAATATTATTTATTGGCAAGCGCTTTTATCACTGAATGCACAATATCACGCAACGTTTCATCCTTAATTTTCCTGTATTCCCTCACTAGCCTTGATATTTCTTCACTACCCACATCGCTACAAAAGGCCTTATCGTGTAAGTCTTCAGAAGCTTTGGTAAAAAAATATGACATATCAACGGACAAAGCTTCTGCCAAATTATACAATCTATCAATTACAAGCCTTACCTCTCCAGTTTCATATCCTTGTATATGCTGAAATGAAATTCCGAGCTTTTTTCCTAAGTCTCTTTGGCTAAAACCGCATATTAACCTTCTCTTCCTTATTCTTTCACCTATTTGTTTATCAATAGGATGTTGTTCATCTTGTACAATCATTTATTAATATATTAACTGAGGTATTGAAGCAATACTAACTCTCATTGTAACTTTGAGAAAAAGATTTTACCAATATATAAACTACGCTACGTAACCTTTTGCTTTTAATTTCATTATATCCTTTGACTAATTTTAGTATTTCTTCATCATAAGTTTCATGTGAGTCGACATGCACATCAGTAAAAAAATCAGCCACATTAATCGATAGTGCTTTTGCTAAGTCGTATAGCCTACTGGCCAAAATTTGGTTTGAACTATTTTCGTACCTTTGTATTTGTCTATACGAAACGCCTATTTTCTTTCCCAACTCAGTTTGTGTTAAACCACAGTATAATCTAAGTTCTTTTATTTTTTTGCCTAATTCCACCTTTCATTACTAATTTTAGCTGCTCAAGCTTATATTGAATTTTTTAATTTATGAAGTAGAAAAAAAGAAGGAAAGTTGGAGAACTTTCCTTCCGGTCTATAGATTACAATAAACCACTATCATAAAAACTAAAGTGGCTCTTCTGTGTTACGATTATGTGATCTATTAATTTCATTCCTACATTTTCGCAGGTTGCAGCTAATGTAAGTGTGTTATCCTCATCCTCCTTTGATGGTTCTGTATCTCCACTTGGATGATTATGTGAAATTGCAACAGATGCTGCATCAATCAGTAATCCCTGTTTGATTATTTCTCTCACATATAGAGGTACTCTGTCTATAGTTCCACAGTCTTGAATATACTCGTATATCAAATGACCACTTCGATCTAAGTATATTACTCGCAAGCTTTCCTTTCGTGACTGCCCTATTGCTGTTTTAAAGTATTTTAGTAGCTCTTCTCTGTTATCAAGAATCGACAGCTTTTTTAACTTACCTTTCAGTATCCTATCGAAAATCTCTTTCAGACAAAAGATACTTGCTATTGCTCCATCATTCATTCCTGTAACATTTTTTAGCTCATGAAAGTCAGCGTTAATTACCCTTCCTAAACTACTAAAGAGCTCTATTAGCTTTTTGGCCACTTCTCTGCCTTCTTCACATTCAGATAGAGTACGTTCCAGTAGCTCATGGTCAAGTAAAGACCTGCCTCTACTTGATAAAATGCGAGTTTCCAATTTTTCTTTTCTCTCACTATTATTCATAAAAACCTCCAAGGTCAACATTATATACAAATTCAACGCCAGCTTTCTGACGCAGTAGTTCTCGAGGAATAACCCTTTTGAACTCTAAATTTGCAATGTTGTCCTTGTTGCTTTAAAAGCTGGAATACCATTTGCCATGTGAATTTGTGCATTAACATTTACTGTGCTGGTTCCCTGAAGTGCAACGGTATTTATATTTGCAATCATACTATATTATATAAAGTTATTAATATAGTATATTGATAAAGTAACGAAGTAAACGGTAGCTGTTAAAAGTGGTTTAATTTAGCAAAAAAGTGTAGTACTCTATCACTTTGCTGATTATATATGTTTATAAGAATAATCGCTTTTCTTTTGCTATATTCAAGCGCAGTTTTCTGTAGTGATTGTAACTTTAACTTACCATATCGTGGGCTCAGTTGTGATTTGGATCTATCATATAGAAATTTAAGTAATATAAAGAAATTATTGAATAACAAAGATAAGTTTGTTGCACTTACGTTTGATGATGGACCGTCTTATAATAGAGCAGGAGATATTATTAATATTCTGGAGAGCAATAAAACAAAAGCGACATTTTTTGTGCTTGGTGGACGTATAAATAAAAAAACATATGAGATAGTAAAGAAAATCCATGAAGCAGGTCATGAGTTAGGCAATCACTCTTGGTCGCATAGGAAGTTGACATCACTTTCAAGTGAGGAACAATTGCAAGAGCTGGAAAAGACAAATATAGCAATTAAAAATGTAACAGAACAGAATGTAAAATGGTTTCGTCCACCATATGGATGTCACAATGATAATTTGATCGAAAATACTAATCGATTAAATATGTGTTCCATACTATGGACAGTTGATTCTCTGGATTGGCAAGGTGATAAATCAGAGATTTTGGTTGAAAGAGTTTTAAGCAATGTACATAATGGAGCGATTATATTGTTCCATGATCACGATAACAAATCAAATACAGTTGAAGCTTTACCTCAGATTATTGAAATACTAAAAAAATCGGGTTACAAACTTGTTACCTTAAGTGAGTGGGAAGAAAGGGTTTGTGATGTAGTGAAAGCTAGAAATGTGCCAATAAAAGGAGGATGAGTGCGTTCTAAAGGAATTCTATGTGGACAAAAAACAAGGTCTTCAACCGCAGGGCATTCATATTAGGTGGTATTCAGCTTACTATTTCTGCTATTTTTAGTTATAGGTTGTATACTTTACAAGTACGAGATAGACAAAAATATGAAGTGCTATCCAATAATAATAGGATAAAAGTTGTTACTATTGTGCCTAAACGAGGCAGGATTTTGGATAGGAATAGCGTTGAACTCGCAGTAAACAAAATTTCGTATATTGTTTTATTTGATGGGCAAAAAACCTTTACTAGGGAAGTTGATTTTCAGATGTTATCAGAAATTAAACCTGATGCAACAAAATCATCAGATACAAAAATAACTGCTCTTTATAAACGTTATTACCCGTTTGGTTCGATATGTTCTCATATAATCGGATATACAAAAAGACAGCAAGACATAAATGAAGCAGGGGTTAGTGGAATTGAATATACATATGATCATGTATTAAAAGGCAAGACCGGAAAATCTGAGCAGGAAATAAATTCTAAGAAGCGTATCATGAGAGAGTTATCTAGCATACCGAAGCAAGACGGACAAGATATACAGCTGACAATTGATGTTGATTTACAGAAGAAAATTGCAGAGATATTTAAAGACCACCAAGGTTCCACAGTGGTAATTGATGTAAATAACGGAGAAATTTTAGCATTATATAATTCACCTTCTTACGATAATAATCTTTTCACTAGCAGATTATCAAATGAAACTTGGAAAAATTTAAACAATCTTTCATTACCGCTTGTAAACCGTGCATTATCATATCAAATTCCACCTGGTTCAATATTTAAAATAATAGATGCGCTTGCGGGTTTAAAAGATGGAATAATAACACCAGAAGAAAAGTTCTCGTGTAGGGGCTATATGAAAATAGGTGAACGAAAATTTCGTTGCCTAAAAAGCAAAGTCCATGGATATGTATCTTTAAACGAGGCAATGGCCTTCTCATGCAACACTTACTTTTATAATATAGGAAAAAAAATAAATGTAGATTCTCTACTAGAAATGGCTAGCAAATTTGGTATAGGAAGTGGACCATTAATTGGAATGTTTAAGGAAGAAGCTCCGGGATTGTTGCCTGATGTGGATTGGCGTGCACGCAAGCTATATTCAGAGTGGTATTTAGGTGATACCATTAACTTAGTTATAGGACAAGGGTATTTACTTACAACGCCATTACAGCTTGCGGTTCTTGCAGCGAGGGTTGCAACAGGAAAGGAGGTAATTCCCCACATTGAGATGAGTAAATCAGGGCAAGACTTTCTTGATATTGATGTGAATCATGAGCATCTTAGTGTGGTTCGAAAAGCTATGTTTGACGTGGTGAATTCTAACTATAGAAAAGGACTAGGCAGTATACAAATTGCTGGCAAAACCGGAACACCAGAGATAAACTCTAAAGGTGAAAGTCATAAATTGTTTATCGCTTATGGCCCCTACCATGATCCGCGCTATGCAATCTCAGTGTTTATAGAACATGGTAAAACTCCACGCCAAGATGTTGCAATTGCTAGTGAGATATTGCAATATATGCTTAAAAAATGAACTTATGAAATTTCCATATATGTTACTTGTAATTTATATATTCAAATCAGAGCTTTGAGGTTAAAAAAAAGAAACGAAAATTGCATAAACCTTTTCAATTTAGTGCTTTAATGTTTCTGATGAAGGGAAGGTATTATCCTTATTTTCTATGGAGGTAGACACACTAATTTCGTTATTATCATCAATTGAAGTAATAGGGTGCATCAAAGCAACTTTTATAACTTCATCAATATTCTCAGCAAAAATTACATTGATTTCTTCTTTTATATTTGCAGGAATCTCTTGCATATCTTTCTCATTTTCACTTGGTATAATCACAGTTTTGATTGATCCTCTTAGCGCAGCAAGCAATTTTTCTCTCAAACCCCCAATAGCCAACACTCTACCACGCAATGTTACTTCACCTGTCATAGCAACACTTTTGTTAACTGGTATATTTGTCATAAGAGAAACAATAGATGTACATACTGCACTGCCAGCAGAGGGACCATCTTTTGGCACAGCACCCTCAGGTACATGCAAATGTATATCATTATTTTGAAATTTTTCGGGTTTTATACCGAAAAATAAACAATTTGATCGCACATAACTATACGCAGCTTTTATAGACTCTTGCATAACCTCTCCAAGCTTTCCTGTGTATTTTATTTCCCCCTTGCCCGGAATTAGGACTGACTCTATCATTAAAATATCACCACCTGTTTCAGTATAGGCGAGACCAGTTACTACCCCTACCAAACTCTCATTTTCTGCAATGCCAAAGGTATACTTACGTACCCCTAGGTAATCTTGTAAATTACCAACCTCTACGGATATTTTCTTATTTTTATCAGTTAATATTGCTTTAACTGCTTTTCTCATGAGCTTTGCAAGTTCCCTTTCCATGCTTCGCACGCCGCTCTCACGTGTATATAAACGTATCAACTCGTATAATGCTTCATTAGTTATTTTCCACTCCTTCTGATGCAAACCATGCTCTTTTTTTAATTTTGGAATAAGGTGATGCGTAGCAATACTGATCTTCTCATCTTCGCTATATCCAGATAATTGTATAATTTCCATCCTATCACGCAAAGGATGTGGCAAATTTAAGCTGTTTGCCGTAGCTACAAACATTACACTTGAAAGATCAAATTCAACTTCCAAGTAATGATCCGTAAAGTGTTTATTGTGCTCAGTATCCAAAACCTCAAGTAATGCAGATGCAGGATCACCACGCGAATCAGAACCCATCTTATCTATTTCATCAAGCAGAAAAAGCGGGTTGCATGAATTAGCTTTTTTCATGTGTTGAATGACTTTACCAGGCATTGAGCCAATATAAGTTTTTCTGTGTCCTCGTATTTCAGACTCATCACGTATACCACCAAGAGATATGCGAACAAAATCTCTTCCTACTGCTTTTGCCATAGACTTAGCTAAAGAAGTTTTACCAACACCAGGTGGTCCAACTAAGCAAAGTATAGGACCCTTTATCTCTTTTACTCTCTTTAATACTGCTAAAAATTCTATTATTCTATCTTTTACTTTCTCTATGCCATAATGATTTTCATCTAAGATTTTTTTAGCCGCATTTAAGTTAATTTTTGCATCTTTGTACTTTCCCCATGGCAAATCAAGCAACCAATGCAAGTAACTAGATATAACTGTTGCTTCAGGAGAAATGGGATTCATTTTCTTATATCTCTTTAAGTCAGTTATGGCTTTCTCTTTTGCTTCCTCAGAAAGCTTTGTTTCATTTATCTTTTTTTCAAATTCATTGAGTATATTCCCTTCATCTCCATTTTCAAACTCACCTAATTCTTTCTGTATAGCTTTTAATTGCTCATTAAGGTAGTAAACTTTTTGAGTACTTTCAACCTGTGATTTAATTGTCTTATACAAGCGGTTTTGTGCACTCAAAATACTTATTTCTCTCTCAATAAGAGCAAAAACTTTTTTTAAACGCTCTTTTGGGTTATAAACTTCAAGTATGTTTTGCTTATCTGATACCTTTATATTTAAGTGCGAAGCTATCACATCTACAATTTGATTAACCTCTTTAACTTGATCAATAGGGTCAATAATAATCTCGGGTCGACTTTTCTTGCTTAGTTTACACCAATTGTCGAATGCATCTATAACAGAACGCCTTAAAGCTTCTAAATCAATATTATCTTCATTTTCTCCATACTCATAATGACCATCTAACGCTACTCTGGCCTGTAACAAAGTGTGAGAGCTAATATATTCTATAACTCTTCCCCTTCTTACCCCATGAATCATGACTTTTACTGCATTGTCAGGCAGTTTTATTAATGGTTGTATAATGTTTGCTAACACGCCTACTTCATAAAGATTCTCTGGCTCTGGATTATCAATAGAACCATCTTTTTGTGCTATGAGAAAAATCTCGTTTTGGTGACTACTGCTACTTATTGCATACTCTAGTGCATGAACAGATTTTTCTCTACCTACGAATAAAGGCAACATTATATTTGGAAAAATTACTACATCTCTTAGAGGTAATACTGGTAATACAGTAGAATTAAAGTTTACAGCACGTCCAATACTCATAATATATGCCTCAAATTAATCATTAACCGTTATAACACTACCCTTATTATTATGATTAATCGTCGCTTTGCCTAATTCTACCATTTTCTTAGTAACCGTTATAGCGCTACCTTCAAAACCTCCATTGCCAGCTGTATACATAACATCAAGCAAAAGTGACTCTAAGATAGCACGTAACATCCTTGCACCTGTTTTATAGCTTATAGCTTTTTTAGCAATAGCTGATATTGCTTCATCTGAAAACTCAAGGTTTACTTTACTAAATGCAAGCAATGCTTTATATTGTTTTACTAGCGCATTTCTTGGCTCTGTCAACACATGTATTAAATCCTCGTGATCCAGCTCATCTAGAACAGCAGTTATTGGAACCCGTCCTACAAATTCGGGTATCAAACCGAATTTGATTAAGTCCTCAGGTTGAACATCATGTAAAGCATTTTTTTTCTTTTGTTCTTTATACTGACTTATGTCCGCACCAAAGCCAACTGATGTTCCCTTTTTTCTTGCCTCAATAATTTTATTTAGGCCTTCAAAAGCTCCTCCACAAATAAATAGTATGTTACTAGTGTCTACTTGTATAAACTCTTGTTGCGGGTGTTTTCGCCCTCCTTGTGGAGGAACATAAGCAACCGTACCTTCCATGATTTTTAGTAGAGCTTGTTGGACCCCTTCACCTGAAACATCACGGGTTATTGAAGCGCTTTCAGACTTTCTTGTGATCTTGTCTATTTCATCGATAAACACTATACCATGCTGTGCCTTTGCAACATCATAATTTGCAGCTTGTAATAGACGTGACAACACGCTTTCTACATCATCACCTACATAACCTGCCTCAGTCAAAGTTGTCGCATCGGCCATAGCAAATGGCACATCTGAAACTTTAGCAAGTGTTTTTGCTAGCAAAGTCTTACCAGAACCAGTAGGGCCAATAAGCATTATATTTGACTTCTCAATTTCAATATCACTTATAGAATGAAGTTGCACCATGGATTGACAATGGTTATACATAGCCACAGATAAAACGTGTTGCGCATGTTCCTGACCTACAACATGCTTACTAAGAAAAATTTTTATATCTTCAGGTTTCTTTAGTAATAGCTTCATATCAGATATATGATCTGAATTAAAAGCTCTCTCTTTCTTTTGACTTATTGCTTTATGGGATAACTCTATGCATTCATTACAAATGAACACCTTTAAACCATCTGAAGAGTTAGTAATCAATTTATCTACTTCGTTTTGTGCCTTGTTACAAAAAGAACAGTAGTGTAAATCATTATTGTTATCCATTAAACTACCTTTTGTTTAACTTTAATGTTTTCAATCTTAATATCTTTACGCTCAGCTATTACTTTATCAATCAAGCCAAGTTCCATTGCTTCTATAGGATCCAAAAATTTATCTCTTTCCATCATTCCTTCAATCTTCTTGAGTGAATGCCCAGTATGTTTTTCATAAATTTGATTTAGCTTTTTCTTAATTCGCAAAATTTCCTTAGCATGTATTTCTATATCAGTTGCTTGACCTTGATAACCACCAGATGGTTGATGTATCATAATTCTTGAATGAGGTAGAGAGTGGCGCTTACCTTTCGCACCAGCTGCAAGCAACAAAGAACCCATAGATGCAGCTTGACCTATACATAAAGTTGAAACGTCTGGCTTTATGTACTGCATTGTATCGTAGATTGATAAACCAGCAGTTACAACACCGCCTGGCGAATTAATATACATATGAATGTCTTTATCAGGATTTTCCGATTCTAAAAATAAAAGCTGTGCTACTATTACGCTGGCCATGTTGTCTTCAATAGGGCCAGTTACGAAAATTATTCTTTCTTTTACTAGCCTTGAATATATGTCATAAGCCCGCTCACCGCGACTAGTTTGTTCAACTACAATTGGTATAAGAGTCATACCTTTTCCTATCAAATATTATCAAATAATTCCTTTAATTCTTTCACAGAAACAATCTGTTCTTTTTTATTAGCTTTTTCTATCATATAATCTGTCACTTTATACTCAAGCGCTTGCCCTCTAACTAATTCCTGAAATTGTCCGTCTGATTTAAAATGTTTAAATACTCTGTCAAATGATACATCTTTACTGACATATTGATTTACAATAACATTCATAATATCACTTTGAGTTAATGATATTTCATGTTCTTTACTGAACTCCATAAATAGCATTGCAAGCTTTACACGTCTTTCAGCTTCTTTACAAGAATCATCTTTAGCATTCAACTCTCTTTCCACTCTCTGCTGTTCCTGTTTTACTACTTCTATAGGCAAATCAAAACTATAACTAGCATCCAAACAATCAAATAGCTCTTTCTTAATTAAGAGATCTCCCATTTCTTTACACTGATTATCAATTACTTCTTTTACATGATTTATTAGCGAAGAATGATCTTCAAAACCAATTCTCCTAGCTATTTCATTATCACTTTGCAAATCTTCGGCAATCTGAATATCATTAACTCGAACAGAAAAAGCAGCCTCCTGCCCCGCAAGGGAAATTACCTGGTAATCTTCAGGAAATCTCAACTTAAAGCTTTTTGTTTCCCCTTTTTTCATGCCAATTAATTGATCTTCAAAACCATTTATAAATGTTCCAGATCCTAAATTAACAGTAAAATTTTTGCCACTTCCACCTTGAAAGAGCTTATTTCTAATTCGCCCTTCAAAGTCAATTATCAGTTTATCCTCGTTTTTTGCTTGATAAGAAGCATCATCAACAGAGACAAAGTTAGGAAATTTTGTTTTTATAGAATCAATAAATTCTTTTATGTCTCCCTCTTTGATTTTTGCCTTAACTTTCTTCAAATTTATTTTATCAAGATCTATTACTGGCACTTTTGGCATCGATTCAAAAGATAATTTGTACAGAAAGTCGCCTTTTTCATCCTTTTTATCCAGGTTTGGTAATGACATAATATCAACCTTAGGATGGATGTGAGACTTAACTTCGATTTTTTTCATTAAATCACTTGAGCAATAGTCAATCGTATCTTTTATCACATATTCCAAAGCTTCGTTTTTATAATTTGTAACAACAAGATCGTAAGGCATCTTTCCGGATCTAAATCCAGGCAATTTTGCATCCTTCGCTATTTCTTGTAATCTAGAGTTTATCTTTTGTTCTATATAATCACTACTAACTATGATTTCATACTCATACTTTAGTTTATCTACACTAAGTTCCTTATAGGTATATATATTACTTAATGTATCTGCTTCGACTGCATTTTGAGTTATATTACTAGACATTACAACCTGTTATCAATATTTTATTTATGTTTTAATAAAGCCATTTTAACAGAATTTAAGTTAAATACAATCCTTAAGAACAGGTTCTTATACAAACAAAAGTGTACTTAGTGATTATAAATTTTCTCTTAAAACCTGAGTTACATGACTTTAAGTGCGGATAGAGGGACTTGAACCCCCACGAGCAAGCTCACCAGGACCTAAACCTGGCACGTCTACCAATTTCGCCATATCCGCAAGAACCCTTCATTAACTTATAGATAACCACTTCTGTCATCTTATGCAATTTAAAGATTAGATTTTAGTACCACAGACTGAACTTATAATACTGGTTAACTCCACTATGAATCTAAGCCTGAATTACTTTAACTAACATTATTGAGATAAGTACTGTCTTAGAAATATTCAAGGCCTATTCAATTTATAGTATTTACACAATAAAAAAAGCTTATTAATATTCTTTAATCAAAGCTCTAAACTCTGGAAATTAATAATGAGATTAATAGCAAGCTTCTTACTCGCAATTTTTCTGATTACACAGAGTGGCTGTACGACTCTTGTGAGTGGTATAGTGGTAACAGCAACTGCAGCGGCTACAGCAATAACAATGCAAGATAAATCCTTGGGAAACATTATTGATGATACAACTATAGTAATAAGAATCAATAAGGGACTCTTAAAACACGGACTGTTCTCATCTATAAAAGTTAAAGTGAGTGAAGGAAGAGTATTACTCATTGGAAATGTTGATAATCATGAAAAGCAACTCACAGCAGAGAAAATAGCTTGGCAGCAAAAAGAGATTAAAGAAGTGATAAATGAAATAAGAGTCACACCAATTAAAATGGCTTCTATGCTAGATGTTACTGTAGATGGTATGATAACAGCAGAGATAAGCACGAGGCTTCTGGGAAAAAGAAATATTAAATCAATTAATTATAGCGTTAATACAGTTGATAGAGTCGTTTATTTGATGGGTATAGCTCAAAATAAGGCGGAATTAAAAGCTGTAATAGCAATTGCAAGAAAAGTAAAAGGAGTAAAGCAAGTTGTAAGCTATGTGAGATATAGACATAGCAAATTGCGTCATTGATGAAAATTTACTTGAGTGTTAGTACCATGTAGCTAAGCCATAAAACTCCTTTACAAATTTCGTCAGTTCATTCTTATGGTATGTATAACAATGTTACAAAAAATAATATCATAGAATTCAATAGAATAATTCCTAGAAAATCTCTACATACTAAAAAAAGTAAAATGCTATTTAACACTCCCAAGCTTAAGAATAAATAGCAAACATCTATATCTTGTGCGATATGGCGTTTTATTCCTGAGATTTTTTTACCAGCGTCATAGCCTTTTTCTTCATCAGTGTCTGCGTTCTTTACACTCTGAGTGTCAATCATGCAAAAGCTGATTTTTTTCTTTCCAAACATTGTTTTGTCGGACCACACTAACTATTTTTTTTAACATGCACTCCAAAATACTTTTTTTTATTTCCTTTTACTTTTTCACTCCATTTTTGAAATAATCATAACAATTTGGCCATTTTGGAAACTCTTTTGGTAGCATCCTCCACTGATAACCACTTTTTAGGGCTTACAACACTCCGCAAATATATCATACAAATCAAGTTTTCTTGGTTTTGTTTTTTCCACAAGACTCCAGATCTGGTGAAATAATCTCAAACTTCTCTCGACTTATGTCACTTGGGTATACACTCCTCATATATCCTAATTTATACACTCTATTTCTTACTTTATGCCTTTCTTGAGATTATGAACGGGTTCTTAGAAAGCTAGCGTTCTACTAGTCATGTTCTTTATCTTGCTTTACAACAATGCATCTTTTCATTCCAGCCAAGTCGTATACGTATTCCTGAAAAACCAGTCCATATAAGGGTATTATTTTGTCAATATTGCTTTGATCTTCGCCTATTTCCAATATCGCAAACCCATCTTTTTTAAGGCGCTTTTTCAATATTGGAAAAATACTCAGGTAACAGCTCAATCCATCGATACCACCATCAAGAGCAATTCTTGGCTCTTTTTGCACTTCAGCTTGCAGATCTTTTAACTTACTTCTTTTAATATATGGAGGATTGCTTATTATGAGATCAAATAAATCTCTGCATTCTGTCCACGAATTTGGAAATATTTTAGCTCTGTTGAGAAGATTATGTTTCTTTGTGTTCTGGCAGGTAATTTTGTATGCTTCCAGGCTTTTTTCAAAACCAACTCCAATAGCATATTCATACTCACTAAGTACGGAGATCAACAAACAGCCTGTGCCTGTGCCAAAATCTGCAATTTTTATTTTTTGCTTCTTATTTTGGTAATATTTTAACACTGTTGAAATTACTGTCTCACTATCTGGCCTTGGATCTAGAACATGTTGGTTAACTATAAAATTTTTACTCCAGAATTCACGATTACCTATTATTTGCGATATTGGATATCTTTCTGCTCTTTTTTTTGTTAATTTCCAGAATAGAAGTTCTTTGTTTCTTGGTACCTGATTGATGTGATTCATGATTGTGAATGATCTTTCTACTCCAAGTACGTACTGCATGATGATTTCACAATCCAAATGTGGTGATTCAATTCTATGTGATGATAGTAGCTTTGACCCTTCTTTAATTAAAGCGCTGATTGTTTTCATTATTCTAAAAACGTGTTCCTTGTATGCAAGAACAGCAAAATTGAGTATAGAATTTTGAACTTAGGGTAGCTGCATTAAATCTAAGTTCAAGAGTAGGATTGTAAAAATCATCCGGCTTTACTGGTAATTCGGTTAGTTCGGTTGGTATTTTTGCATTAATGTTAGAAGCTCTTGGCTCTATTATAAGCATTATTTTCTGCATATTCTTTGATAGCCATCATAGTATATTACTTGTTCCATATCTATATTAATTCGACCACAGCAAGTGATAATTTCTTAATATTAAAACCAATATGCGCTTTAGCATATAATTATCAGTAGCTTTCAAAGCAATTAGGCTGAGATTATTAGAGTAGTAATGTTTATTTTTATATTGACTATTGAGGTTTATTATTTTATAACTAAGACTTAGTTATTTTTAGAGTTTTAAGTTTACAGTATATGCCTACGATAAATCAATTAATATGTAAAGGTAGATCAGGGTTAACGCGCAAGAAGAAGGTGCCAGCTTTGGGAAAATGCAATCCTCAAAGAAGGGGTGTTTGCACTAAGGTATATACTACAACTCCTAGAAAGCCTAATTCAGCACTACGTAAGGTAGCTAGAGTAAAGATTAGTGGATACGGTGAAGTGACGGCTTATATACCTGGCGAAGGTCATAATTTACAAGAGCATTCCGCTGTTTTAATACGTGGTGGGCGAGTTAAGGATTTGCCGGGTGTACGTTATCACATAATAAGAGGTGCTCTTGATCTACGTGGCGTGCAAAATCGAAAGAAAGCTCGTTCAAAATATGGTGTAAAGAAATCTGGTTAAAATTTATGGCACGTCGTAATAAAGCAAAAAAAAGAACAAGCCCTGACTCTCGTTATGGTAGTGTCTTGCTTATGCGTTTTATTAATATAATTATGAAATGTGGTAAAAAATCTATTGCAGAAAAGATTGCTTATAGTGCTTTGTCCTTAGCTGAAAAGAAAATAGGCAAAGATGCCTTATCAATTTTTGAAACAGCAGTAGAAAATGTTACCCCTTCTATAGAAGTACGCTCTCGGCGTATTGGTGGTGCAACTTATCAAGTCCCTGTTGAAATTCGTCAAGATAGAGCAATTTCTTTGGCATTAAGGTGGATTGCTAGAGCAACTTCTTCTGCTCGAAAAAAGAGCGGTAGAACTACTGCTTATTGTTTGCAGTCTGAAATATTAGATGCTTATAATAAATCTGGTGGTGCATTTAAGATGTGTGAAGAAAAGTATAAAATGGCTGAAGCTAATAAGGCATTTTCTCATCTTCGTTTTTAATATTAGCTGATTGATTGTGGTATGGAAGTTTTAATATCTAGGTATAGAAATATAGGAATAATGGCTCATATAGATGCTGGCAAGACCACCACAACAGAGCGTATTTTATTTTATACTGGTAAACAAAATAGGATTGGTGAAGTGCACGATGGTGCAGCTTCTATGGATTGGATGGAGCAAGAGAAGGAGCGTGGCATTACAATTACCTCTGCTGCAACAACATGTTTTTGGAATGATCATAGGATTAATATAATAGATACTCCTGGTCATGTTGACTTCACTATTGAAGTTGAGAGATCTTTGAGGGTTTTGGATGGTGCGGTTGCTGTATTTGATGGAGTTGCTGGAGTTGAGCCTCAGTCTGAGACAGTTTGGCGTCAAGCTGATAAATATACCGTTCCTCGTATCTGCTTTGTTAATAAAATGGATAGAATCGGGGCAAATTTTTATCGATGTGTCGATATGATAAAAACGAAGCTTGGCGCATCACCTTTAGTTATTCAGTTGCCAATAGGAAGTGAGAAAGATTTTAAAGGCATAATCGATCTTATTTCTATGAAAGCTATTATATGGCAAGAAGAAACATTAGGCGCTAAATTTTCTTATGAAGATATTCCTTCTGATTTGCTTGATAAGGCTCAAGAGTATCGAAATCTTTTATTAGATGCTGCAGCTGAAATGGATGATGAGGCGATAAATACTTACTTTGAATCTAACAATCTGCCAATTGATTTATTGAAAAAGTGTGTGAGAAGCGGGACCATTAAAGGAAAATTTGTCCCTGTATTATGTGGGTCAGCTTTTAAAAACAAAGGCGTGCAATCACTTTTAGATGGTGTGGTTGATTTTTTACCCTCTCCTATTGATGTTGATGTAATTATTGGAACTGATCCTAAAGATTCAGAAAAGAAAATTGAGATCAAACCTTCAGAAAAAGAGAAATTCGTTGCTCTTGCGTTTAAAGTGATGACGGATAAATTTGTAGGTAGCTTGACGTTTATTCGTATTTATTCCGGTAAGTTAAAATCTAAATCTGCTGTGTTAAATGCTGGAAAAAATGAGACTGAAGGAATTGGTAGAATGTTGCTTATGCATGCAAATAACAGAGAAGATATAAACGAAGCTAAAGTTGGTGATATAGTTGCCTTGGTTGGATTAAAGAAAACAATTACTGGTGATACTTTATGTTCATCTGATTTTCCTATACTATTAGAGCGTATGGAATTTCCTGATCCTGTTATTGAAACTGCTATAGAACCGAAAACCACCTCAGATCAGGAAAAATTAGGTGTTGCTTTGAATAGATTGGTTGCAGAAGATCCTTCTTTAAGGATGTCAGTAAATGCGGAGAGTGGGCAGACTATATTGAAAGGTATGGGTGAGCTGCATCTTGAGATTATTATTGATAGAATGAAGCGCGAGTTTAATGTTGAAGCTAACGTTGGTGCGCCTCAAGTTGCATATCGTGAAACTATCACTAAATCTGTTGAAATTGATTACACTCATAAAAAACAATCAGGTGGTGCTGGTCAGTTTGCTAAAGTTAAAATAAAATTCGAACCTCTTGAGCCTGGTTTTGGCTTTCAGTTTGAAAGTAAAATTGTAGGCGGTGCTATTCCAAAAGAGTATATACCTGGAGTGCAAAATGGCTTAGAGTTGATAAAAGAAGGTGGTATAATTTCCGGCTTTCCATTGATTGATTTTAAGGCTACTCTTCTTGATGGTGCTTTTCATGATGTTGATTCTAGTCCTTTGGCCTTTGAACTTGCTGCTAAAGGTGCTTTTAAGGAAATGGCAAATAAAGCTGGTCCAAAAATGCTAGAACCTATAATGAAAGTGGAAATCATTACTCCTGAAGAATATATGGGTGATGTTATGGGTGATATAAATAGTAGAAGAGGCAGTGTTGTTGATATGCTGGATTTAGGTAATAATAGCAAAATAATTACTGCTTCGGTTCCTCTTGCAAATATGTTTGGTTATATAAATGTTTTGCGTTCTATATCTCAGGGAAGAGCTCAGTATAGTATGCATTTTTCTTGTTATGAACAAGTGCCACAATATGTGGTTGATGAGTTAAAGTTAAAGTATAATTAAAGGTTAGTAATTATGACAGCGATAGTAGAAGCATTTGGAAAGCCGCATGTAAACGTGGGAACGATAGGACATGTGGATCATGGGAAGACAACGTTAACAGCGGCGATAACAAAGCATTATGGTAATTTTGTAGCATATGATCAAATAGATAAAGCGCCAGAAGAAAGAAAGAGAGGGATAACAATAGCAACAGCGCATGTTGAATATCAAACAGAAAAGAGACACTATGCACACGTTGATTGCCCTGGACATGCTGATTATGTAAAGAATATGATAGTAGGTGCAGCACAGATGGATGCAGCGATATTGGTAGTCTCAGGGGTTGATGGGCCGATGCCACAAACGAGAGAGCATATATTGCTGGCAAAACAGGTGGGTGTTGGATATATCGTGGTATATATAAATAAAGCTGATGTTGCTGATGCTGATATGATAGATTTGGTGGAAATGGAAGTGAGAGAGTTGCTGAGTAAGTATAAATTTCCAGGTGATGAAGTGCCTGTGATAGTTGGGTCTGCGTTAAAAGCATTAGAGGATGATAGTAGTGAGTATGGAAAGAAATCAATAGATAAATTGATGGAGAAGTTAGATGAGTATGTGGTAGCACCTGAAAGGCCTATAGATTTGCCGTTTTTATTGCCAATAGAAGATGTATTTTCAATATCGGGCCGAGGAACGGTAGTAACAGGAAGAATAGAGAAGGGGGAGATAAAGACAGGGGATGAGATAGAGATAATAGGTCTGAAAGCGACGCAAAAGACGATATGTACTGGTGTTGAGATGTTTAAGAAGTTGCTAGATAAGGGAAGTGCAGGACTCAATGTGGGAATACTACTAAGAGGAACAAAGAGAGAAGAAGTGGAGAGAGGGCAAGTATTGGCAAAACCAGGGACAATAACCCCGCATAAGAAATTTAATGCGGAGGTGTATATATTGAAGAAAGAAGAAGGAGGAAGGCATACACCATTTTTTGGAAATTATCAGCCACAGTTTTATTTAAGGACAACGGATGTAACTGGGAGCATAAAATTGCTAGATGGAAAGGAGATGGTAATGCCAGGGGACAATGTAAGTATAGAAGTGGAGTTGAAAGTACCAATAGCAATGGATAAAGGATTACGTTTTGCGATAAGAGAAGGTGGTAGAACTGTTGGTTCTGGCGTTGTTTCGGAAATTTTAGAGTAAACTTTGAATTATAGGAGTGTAGCTCAATTGGTAGAGCGCTGGTCTCCAAAACCAGAGGTTGTAGGTTCAATTCCTATCGCTCCTGCATTAATATTATGGTAGAAATGTTAAAAAACCTGTATGTTTTTTTTTGCGATATAAAGCAAGAAATAAGGAGAATTGCTTGGATAAAAAAACAGCAGGTATTGTCATCTTTGTTTATTGTAATAACTGTTATATTATGCTTTTCGATTTTCTTTTGCTTCGTAGATTTTATGTCTCTTTACGTAATTAAGACTTTATTTGGAATTATTTATGGAATATAAGTATAAATGGTATATCATTAAAGTCGATTACGGGTATGAGAAGGATATATGCGAGTTGGCAACCAATACTGTTTACTTTAAGGAGGTGTTTATTCCTTATCAGACAGTATGTGATGTAAAATCTGATATAAAAGAGTTATGTGAAGTATATATATGTATGCATCTGTGTGATGAAAGTAAAAATATTTTGAATCAAATGACTGGGTTTTGTGGTGATGAGTCTGGTCATTTTGAGATGATTTCAGATGATGAGGTAATTTTAAAACGTAAGGAATTTAATAGATATAAGTGGTACATTTTAAGAGTTGCCTCTAATTATGAAGAGAAAGTGCGCCAATATATATTAGAAAATTCTATGAGATTGAATATTAATAATTATTTTAATAGGGTTTTTATTCCTTGTGAAGAATTAAGTGAGATGGATTTAAAATCTAAAAAAAATGCTAAACGAAGGAAGTCCTTTCCTGGTTATGTCTTTTTATACATGAATTTATGCGATGAGGTATTAAATTTTATTAATAATATACCAAAATCTCTTAAGGTTTATGGATTTTTGAAAAATGGTAATGTTCCAAAGGTGATTGAGGATAATGAGATTCGCTCAATGTGTAGTGCGCTTTACAATGCTCAAGAAACGAAAAAGTTGAGTTATGGTTATGAGAAAGGTGAAAAAGTAAAAATTAATGATGGTCTTTTTCAAAATTTTACTGGTAAGGTAGATATGGTAAATGATGAGAAAAAAATTATTAATGTTGAAGTATCAATCTTAGGTAAGCCAACAATAATAGAGCTTGATTTGGCTCAAGTAGAGAAAATAGAGGATTAATTATGAGTAATGTAGTTGCTAAGATTAACTTGCTTATGGAAGCTGGAAAAGCAGTTCCAGGACCGAAAATTGCTTCAGTACTTGGCCCGCGTGGTATACCTGTTCCTAAATTTTGTGAAGCTTTTAATAAAGCTACTAGCGCTGCTAACGCTAGTTATAAAGTAGGTGATTTAGTAACAGTGAGAATTTCCATAAAGGATGATCGCTCTCATGATTTTACTGTCAGCGGTCCGCCTGTGGCTTATTTGCTTAAGCAGGAAGCTAAATTAAGTAAAGGTTCTGGTAATTCTGGTAAAGAATTAGTGGCTAAATTATCTATGTCTGCTATCATTAAAGTGGCAAAGTGTAAGATGGTTGATATGAAAGTGGATAATGAAGATTCAGCAGTGAAGATGGTTATAGGCACTGCAAAATCTATGGGTATAGAAGTTGTGGAAGGTTAGGTAAATGAGTACATATAATGATAATTTTAAGCAGTGTTTGGAGAAGATTGTTGAGTCTGCTTCAGCAAAATTTAATGAATCAGTTGATATCGCAGTCAATTTAGGTGTAGATTCACGTAAATCTGAAGAGCAAGTGCGTGGTACAGTAGTTTTGCCTAAAGGTATCGGAAAGAATATTAAAGTAGCTGTTTTTGCTCAAGATAAACATTTATTAGAAGCTGAAAAAGCTGGTGCTGATATTACAGGAGGAGAAGATTTAGTTGAAGAGATAAAAAAAGGTAGAAAGTTGAATGTTGATTGGTGCATCACTACTCCTGATTTCATGGGAAAAATCACTCCTATTGCAAAAGTATTGGGTGCTAAAGGGTTGATGCCTAACCCTAAATTTGGTACTGTGACTTCTAACATTGCGGAAGCTACTAAAACCATTAAGTCTGGTCAAATAAAATTCAGGACGGATAAAAATGGGGTTATTCATGGTAAATTAGGAAGTACTAAATTTGATATTGATGATTTGCTGGAAAATTTAAAAGCCTTTCTTAAAGTAATTAGAGACAATAAACCTGCTTCTGTGAAAGGAGTTTACTTTAAAAGCGTTTTTTTAAATTCAACTATGGGTAAAGCTCATAAAATAAACAAAGTAGAAGATATAATTTAAGGGAGCGAAATTGTGAAGCGTAAAGATAAGGATGAATTTATACAAAACATAATGAATGTGTTTGTAAATAATGATTTCTTAATATTGGTAAATTTCAAGTCTATGAATGTTAGCAATTCATTAATTCTTAGGAATAGTCTAAAATCTGTAATGGGTGGGATGTTAGTAGTTAAAAATACTCTAGCTTGCTTGGCTTTGGAAAGGACTGGTAAATTTTCTTATTTATCAGGTAAATTTTCTGGTTCTGTTGCTATTATATACTCTAGCGCTATAGTAGAAGCTGCAAAGTTAATAGTTGATTTTATTAATGCTAACAAAGAAAAAATGTCTGTGATTTGTGCGGCTCATATAAATGAATTATTAACAGTGGAAGATGTTAATAAATTGGCTAAGCTTCCCTCTCTGGATGAATTACGTGTTAAAATTATGCGTTTAATATCTTATGATATTCCTGCTCGGTTAGCATTGTCTATTAATTCATCTTCTATGAGGCTTATGAGAGTTTTGGATTACTATAGTTCTAAAAAATAAATTTGTTGTTAAATAAGGTGGTCAGTATGAATAATGTAACAAGTGATTTGGTTGATAAAATATTATCTTTAAATCTATTAGAAGCTTCTGAACTTGTAAAAGTTCTAGAAGAAAAAATAGGGTTGCCTAGTGGTTCTTTTCTTGGTGGAGCTGTTGGTGCTGGGGTGCCTATTAGTGATAATGCTAATGCTCCTGTTGCTCAAGAAAAAGCTGAATATAAAGTTGTAATCAAAGAGATTGATGCAAGCAAAAAAATAGGAGTGATTAAAGCTATTAGAGAAGTTAATTCTACATTGAATTTAAAAGAAGCGAAAGAATTAGTTGAGTCTTTACCCAAAGATTTGACTGCTAATGTTTCTAAAGACGAAGCAGAAAAAATAAAGCAAAAACTTATTGAAGCAGGAGCAACTAAAGTTGAGCTTGAATAAAATGTTAGTATATTAATTTTATGTTGATATAGCTCTTTTAATTAGTGAAGGTATTTTAATGGTTGATTCTTCTTATATGTGTGCTTCTAGTGCTTTTGTTCCTAGAGTTTCTTATTCCAGGTCGATTGATTTAAAAGATTCTTTGTTGGATTTGGTTAAAGTCCAAAAGGGGTCATATAATTCCTTTACTCCTAATAATGAGAGTAATGAAAGACTTGAAGCTATCTTTCATACAATTTTTCCAATATCTGATCCTTTGCATAGGGCTACTATCGAATTTTTGAATTGTAGGGTAGATGATCTTAAGTATAGTGAATCTGAATGTATAAAACGTGGTATAACTTTTTCTGCTCAGGTTATTGCTTCTATACGTCTTGTTATTATGCAGGATGGTGTTTCTCTTGAAAAATATCAAGAGATTAAAGAAGATGATGATCATTCTAAGCTTGCAACTGTTATAAAATCTGCTGAAGAGCAGGAGGTTCGCTTTTGTGAACTGCCTATGATGACTGATAAAGGTACTTTCATCATCAATGGCGTAGAGAAAGTTATCGTTTCACAAATGCATAGATCTCCTGGAGTGTTTTTTGATAGTGATAAGGGAAAAACTTACAATTCTGGCAAATTAATCTATTCTGCTAGAGTTATTCCTTATAGAGGTTCTTGGCTTGATATTGAGTTTGATGTTAAAGATCATTTGTATTTTCGTATTGATAGAAAGAGAAAGTTGCCAATATCAGTTTTATTAAAGGCTTTGGGCTTACCAAATAATGACATACTTAATAAATTTTATGAAAAAATAGAGTATATAAAACATAAAAGTGGCTGGAGAGTACCTTTTTCCCCTGATAAATTCAAGGGAGTGAGGCTTCCTTTTGATTTAAAGAATGTTGAAGGCAATGTGTTACTTAAAGCTAATGTTCGTATTACTTCAAAATTAGCTAAAAATCTATATGATAACGGATTGAAAGAGTATCTAATTCCTTATGATTCTATATGTGGTTTATTTCTTGCAGAAGATTTAATAGATAGTGCTAGTTCTACAAAAGTCTTATCTGCTGGTGAATCTATAAGATTAGAGGATATAAAAAAGCTTGAATTATTATCTATAGATAAAATATCAGTGTTGAACATAGATAATGTTTCTGTTGGACCTTACATATTAAACACACTTTTCTTAGATGAAAACATGTCTTATGAGAACGCTCTATATGAAATATATAAGGTTTTGCGTCCTGGTGAAGTTCCTGTTTTAAAGATAGTAGAGGAGTTTTTTCGTAATCTTTTCTTCAGTTCGGAATATTATGATTTGTCTAACATTGGTAGATTAAAACTTAACTCTTGCCTTGGGTTAAATTATGAGGAAAATTTAACTACTTTAACACATGAAGACATTATTGAAATTATAAGAAAAATAGTATTGTTACGTGATGGTCAAGGATCTGTAGATGATATTGATCATTTAGCAAATAGAAGAGTCCGTTCAGTTGGAGAGTTTATAGAAAATCAATTTAGAACTGGATTATTAAAATTGGGACGGGCAGTAGTTGATTCTATGTCTACTTCTAGTTTAGATAAAGTCTCTCCATCTGATTTTATAAATCCAAAAGTGTTAACCAATGTCTTAAGAGATTTTTTCAACTCTTCCCAATTATCTCAATTTATGGATCAGACTAATCCATTATCTGAAATAACACATAAAAGAAGATTGTCGGCGTTAGGTCCTGGTGGTTTAACAAGAGAGAGGGCGGGATTTGAAGTGCGTGATGTTCATCCAACTCATTACGGAAGAATTTGTCCTATTGAAACTCCTGAGGGGCAGAATATAGGCTTAATTAACAGCTTAGCTATATACGCTCGTATTAATAAATATGGGTTCATTGAAAGTCCTTATAGGAAAGTAGTTAATAAGGTTGTTACTGATCAAATTGAGTATCTGTCTGCTATAGATGAAGGTTTATATTATATAGCCGATACCAGCGCAAAGCTTGATGAGAACAACTGCTTTGTTGATGATATGTTATACTGTAGGTATGCTGGTACCTTTGTAATGGTAAATAGTAATCAAGTAAGTTACATTGATTTATCTCCTAAGCAGGTAATATCGGTTGCTGCTTCTTTAATTCCATTTTTAGAAAATGATGATGCTAATAGAGCGTTAATGGGTTCAAATATGCAGCGTCAAGCTGTACCTTTATTGAAGCCTACTGCTCCTTTGGTTGCTACTGGCATGGAATCTTTCGTAGCTTCTGGCTCTGGTGCTGTAGTTTTAGCAAAACGTGGTGGCATAGTTGACAGCTCAGATAGTAACTCTATAGTTATACGTGCTTTTGACAAAGGAGGAATTAACTACTTGGATGTAGATATTTATCATCTAAGAAAATTTCAGCGTTCTAACCATAATACTTGTATTAACCAGAAACCACTGGTGCATGTAGGTGATTGTGTTAAGGAAGGTGATGTGATAGCTGATGGTCCTGCTATTAATAACGGTGAATTGGCACTTGGCCAAAACTTGCTAGTCGCTTTTATGTCTTGGCAAGGTTATAATTTTGAAGACTCAATCATTATTTCTAGTGAAGTTGTTAAAAAAGATCTATTTACTTCTATTCATATAGAAGAATTTGAATGTGTTGTACATGACACTCCTTTAGGGTCGGAAAAAATAACTCGTGCCATACCCGGTGTTAATGAAGAAAATCTTTATCACTTGGATGATAGTGGTATAGTAAAGGTTGGTACAAGAGTTGGTCCAGGTTATATTTTGGTGGGGAAAGTGACACCTAAGCATTCTCTTTCATTGCCTCCTGAGACAAAATTGTTAATGACAATTTTTGGTGAAAAGTCATTTGATTGTGTGGATTCCTCTTTATATACATCTCCAGATATTGAAGGGATAGTGATTGATGTGCAGGTCTTTACACGCAGAGGGGAAGAAGAAAACGAAAGGGCGTTTCTTATTAAACAAAAAGAGGCAAACGACTTTGAGAAAGAACGAGACCATATAATCAATGTTATTAATCAATATTTCTATGATGAATTAAGAAAAATTCTTATTAATTCTGGCTCTCAAGATCGAGAAAGTATTAATTTTATTGAACGTGAGGGATGGTGGGATATAGGATTGAAAAACCAATCTATTTCTAAGCAAGTTGAGAGCTTAAAAAAAGATTTTGATGAAAAAGTATCACATGCGATAGCAAACTTTAAGCGAAAAGTAGAAAAATTGCATGAAGGCTATGATCTGCCTCAAGGTGTGTCGATGTCAGTAAAAGTTTTTATTGCTGTAAAACATAGTTTGCAGCCAGGGGATAAAATGGCTGGTAGACATGGAAATAAAGGTGTGATTTCTCGAGTTGTTCCAGTAGAAGATATGCCTTATTTAGAAGATGGTACTCCTATTGATATTATTCTTAACCCTCTTGGCGTTCCTTCGCGAATGAATGTAGGTCAAATATTGGAAACGCATGTAGGTTGGGCTTGTAAAAAATTAGGAGAAAAAGTAGGCAATATTCTTGATGAGATCAATAAAATCAAACGTGCTTTTTGTGAGGCAATTAGATCTCTCAGTGATGATGATTTTGAAAAATTTGCAGCATTATATCTTGATAATAAAAAATTTGAGGATATTAATGATGATGAAATAACGGCTTCTATTTTAGATACGCCTAATAAGGATGAATTAAATAATGAATTGACTACATTAGTAGAGAATTATTTCAACTCTTGTAAAGATGCACACAGTAGTTTACGTCACTTCCTGATTGAGGTTTATAGTTGTGGCAGTAATTTATCTATTTGTAATAACATTCGCGATATTAATGATAATCACCTCATTGAATTTGCGTATAAGTTGCGTGATGGCATTCCTGTTACTGCACCTGTATTTGAAGGTCCAAAAGATGAACAAATAGTAAAGCTATTTGAACTTGCTGGATTGGATAACTCTGGGCAAGTTGTATTATATGATGGTTGCTCGGGTGAGAAGTTTGATCGCAAAGTTACAGTTGGTTACATGTACATGCTTAAGTTGCATCACTTAGTAGATGGTAAAATTCATGCGCGTTCAGTAGGACCTTATAGTTTGGTTACTCAACAACCTCTTGGAGGAAAGTCTCATTTTGGTGGTCAGCGTTTTGGTGAAATGGAATGTTGGGCATTGCAAGCCTATGGTGCTGCTTACACTTTACAGGAAATGTTAACTGTGAAGTCTGATGATATTAATGGCAGGGTTAAGATTTATGAATCGGTAATAAAAGGTGACAGTAACTTTGAATGTGGAATTCCTGAATCCTTTAATGTCATGATAAAAGAGTTGCGTTCCTTGTGTTTTAATGTGGATTTGAAGCAAAATGACATAGTAATTGAAGATATATCTCATACTAACATCGCGCAATCTTTTAATGAGGTTAGCATTTCCATTGCTAGCCCTGAAAGTATTAAACGTATGTCTTATGGAGAGATAACAGATGTTTCAACTGCAAACTACCGTACATTCAAAGTTGAGAAAGGTGGATTATTTTGTCCTAAAATTTTTGGTCCTGTCAATGATGATGAATGTTTATGTGGAAAGTACAAAAAAAGAAGACATAGGGGCCGTATATGCGAAAAATGTGGAGTAGAAGTTACATCTTCTAAAGTAAGAAGAGAAAGAATGGGTCATATAGAGCTTGCATCTCCTGTTGCTCATATATGGTTTTTGAAGTCACTTCCTTCAAGAATTGGAGCATTATTAGATATGTCTCTTAGAGATATCGAAAGTATTTTGTATAGTGATAATTATGTTGTAATAGATCCTCTTGTTTCCTCTTTTGAAAAAGGTGAAATTATTAGTGAGAAAGCTTATAATGAAGCTAAAGATAGCTATGGGGTCGATAGCTTTATAGCTATGCAAGGTGTTGAAGCTATAAGAGAATTGCTAATACGCCTTGATTTACATGAAATTAGGAAGAATTTAAGACAGGAGTTAGAGTCTGTTGCTTCTGAAATGAGAAGAAAGAAAATTATAAAGAGATTACGTATTGTTGAAAATTTTATCAAGTCTGGAAACAGACCTGAGTGGATGATACTTACAGCTATACCTATTTTACCACCTGACTTGCGTCCCTTGGTATCGCTTGAAAGTGGTCGACCTGCAGTTTCTGATTTAAATCATCATTATAGAACTATTATTAATAGAAATAATAGATTGAGAAAATTGTTAAGTTTGAATCCTCCTGAGATTATGATTCGTAATGAGAAAAGAATGTTACAAGAGGCAGTTGATTCTCTTTTTGATAATAGTCGTCGTAATGCTCTGGTAAATAAAGCTGGCGCTACTGGGTATAAAAAGTCTATTAGCGATATGCTGAAAGGAAAGCAAGGTCGTTTCCGTCAGAATCTTTTAGGAAAAAGGGTAGATTATTCTGGACGTTCTGTAATAGTTGTTGGTCCAACTTTAAAACTAAATCAGTGTGGATTACCGAAAAGAATGGCTCTTGAGTTATTCAAGCCTTTTGTTTACTCAAGGCTTAAAATATATGGAATCGCTCCAACTATTAAATTTGCTAGTAAGTTAATAAGAGCAGAAAAGCCAGAAGTCTGGGATATGCTTGAAGAAGTAATAAAAGAGCATCCTGTTTTACTAAATAGAGCGCCTACGCTACACAGGCTTGGTATTCAGGCTTTTGAGCCAGTCCTTATTGAAGGTAAAGCAATACAGCTTCATCCACTTGTTTGTACAGCATTTAACGCTGACTTTGATGGTGATCAAATGGCAGTACATGTGCCAATTTCATTGGAAGCTCAACTTGAAGCTAGAGTGTTGATGATGTCAATTAATAACGTTTTAAGTCCTTCTAATGGAAGACCGATTATAGTTCCTAGTAAAGATATAGTGCTTGGTATATACTACCTAACTTTACAGCAACTTAAGAAGGATGATTTACCACTTTTTTGTGCTTTTTGTGAAGTTGAGCATTCCTTAAACAACGGTACTCTGCATATTCATTCTCATATAAAGTACAAAATGGAACACATCAATAGCGATGGAAACATTCAGTATAAAACTATTTGTACAACTCCTGGACGTTTAATATTATGGCAGATTTTTCCTAAACATGAGAATCTAAGCTTCGATTTAATAAATCAGGTATTAACAGTTAAGGAAATAACTAGTATTGTTGATTTAGTATATCGTAGCTGCGGTCAAAGTGCTACAGTGGTATTTTCTGATAAATTTATGACACTTGGCTTTGAGTATGCTACATTTTCTGGTACTTCTTTTAGTCGTTGCGATATGGTCATACCTGAAACTAAAGCTACACACGTTGATTATACAAGGGGTGAAATTAAGAAATTTTCTGCACAGTATCAAGACGGACTAATCACTAAAAGTGAGAGGTATAATAAAGTTATAGATGAGTGGTCTAAGTGCACAGATATAATAGCGAATGATATGTTAAAAGCGATATCTGTGTATGATGAAAATAGTAAGTACAATTCAATATATATGATGGTTAGCTCAGGTGCAAGAGGTTCTACTTCCCAGATGAAGCAGTTAGCAGGAATGCGAGGGTTAATGACCAAACCTTCTGGTGAAATTATAGAAACACCTATAATTTCTAATTTTCGCGAAGGATTAAATGTATTTGAATACTTTAATTCTACTCACGGTGCGCGTAAAGGTTTAGCTGATACTGCACTTAAAACTGCAAACTCTGGATACTTAACTCGTCGCTTGGTTGATGTATCTCAAAATTGCATAGTTACAAAACATGACTGTAAAACGAAAAATGGCCTTATTGTAAGAGCTATAGTTGAAGGTAGTACTATAGTTGCATCTCTAGAGAGTGTTGTACTGGGTAGAACAGCTGCAAATGATATATATAACCCAGTAACCAAAGAGTTATTATTAAAAGCAGGGGAATTAATTGATGAAGATAAAGTAAAGCAAATCAACATTGCAGGTCTTGATGCTATAAAAATTAGATCGCCTTTAACTTGTGAAATAAGTCCTGGTGTGTGTTCTTTGTGTTATGGAAGAGACCTTGCAACTGGTAAAATTGTTTCAATAGGTGAAGCAGTTGGTGTTATCGCTGCTCAATCTGTTGGAGAGCCAGGTACTCAGTTAACGATGCGTACTTTCCATATAGGTGGGGTAATGACTAGAGGTGTTGAATCCTCAAATATTATAGCTTCTATTAATGCTAGAATAAAACTAAACAATAGTAATATAATTATAGATAAAAACGGAAATAAAATTGTGATAAGCCGTTCCTGTGAAGTCGTTTTAATTGATAGCCTTGGTAGTGAAAAATTGAAGCACAGTGTGCCTTATGGTGCTAAACTTTATGTAAATGAGGGTGAGTTAGTAAAAATTGGTGATAAAGTTGCGGAATGGGATCCGTATACACTACCTATTATTACGGAAAAGAGTGGTACAATATCTTACCAGGATTTAAAAGATGGAATTTCAATCACTGAAGTGATGGATGAATCTACAGGAATATCAAATAGAGTAGTAAAAGATTGGAAATTGCACTCTGGTGTAGCTAATTTACGTCCTCGTATTGCACTGCTTGATGATAATGAAAAAGTAATAACACTTTCAAGTGGTGTGGAAGCATGTTACTTTATACCAGTTGGTGCAGTGCTTAATGTACAGGATGGCCAAAAGGTTCATGCAGGTGATGTTATCACAAGAACGCCGAGAGAGTCAGTTAGAACTCGTGATATTACTGGTGGCTTGCCTAAGGTTATAGAATTATTTGAAGCACGTCGTCCTAAAGAGCATGCTATCGTTAGTGAAATAGATGGCTATGTAACGTTCTCTGAAAAAGACCGTAGAGGAAAACGCAGTGTAGTAATTAAACCTGTAGATGAGCAAGCTTCTCAAGTTGAGTATTTAGTATCAAGAAGTAAGCATGTAATAGTCAATGAAGGTGATTTTGTGCGTAAAGGTGATTTATTGATGGATGGCGATCCTGATCTTCATGATATTCTACGTGTGCTTGGGTTAGAAGCGTTAGCACACTATATGATTTCTGAAATACAGCAAGTTTATAGATTGCAAGGTGTGCGCATAGATAACAAGCATTTAGAAGTGATCTTAAAGCAAATGCTACAAAAAGTAGAAATTACCGATCCTGGTGATACTATGTACTTAATTGGAGAAAATATCGACAGGCTGGAAATTGATAGAGAAAATGATGCTATGAATAACTCTGGAAAACGACCTGCTCATTATCTTCCTATTCTGCAGGGAATTACTAGAGCAAGCCTTGAAACTAATTCCTTTATTTCTGCTGCCTCTTTCCAAGAAACAACAAAAGTACTTACGGAAGCAGCATTTTGCGGAAAGAGTGATCCTTTGAGTGGGTTAAAAGAAAATGTTATAGTAGGAAGGTTAATTCCTGCTGGTACGGGTCTGATTATGAATAAGGTGAAAGCACTTTCGCTTTGTGAAAATATAGATAAATATGAAAAATATTTTGATATTGAGACTTATGACGAAAAATTGCTGAGTGATAATAGTTATCAATTACATTCTGATGAAGAAGAGAGTGTGGTGGCATCGCACTATGATCAGTCAAATTGAATGTAGCTAATGAGGTAGTATGTTTAATCTGTTTTTAACTAAAAAAATCAATTATATTTTCTTTCACCTCTGTGCTGTCTATTATGTTATTTACTCTTACACGAAATTCAGATGAGTTTTGAAGCCCGCTACTGTACCATCCTATATGTTTGCGGGCCATCTTTATTCCTGTATCGCTTCCATAGTACTCAAGAATACTGTCATAATGCTTGAGTATTGTGCTTAATCTCTCTGAGGCTGTTGGCTCAGAAACTTTATTTCCACTCAAAAAGTTTATTGCTTGATTAATCAGCCAAGGTTTGCCGTAAGCACCACGACCTATCATTACTCCATCTGCCCCAGATTCTTTAAGTGCACTTTGAACATCATTCAAACTCTTAATATCTCCATTTACTATAACTGGAATTTTTACCTGCTCTTTAACATTTCTAACGAATTTCCAATCTGCTTGACCATTATAAAGCTGTGCCCTTGTCCTTCCATGTACAGTAATCATCTTTGCTCCCAAATCTTCTGCAATTTTTGCCAAGCGCGGAGCATTACGATTTTCGTCATTCCATCCAGTACGCATTTTTACTGTAACTGGCACACTTACTGCCTTGACTACAGCTTCTATTATCTCAGCAGCCTTTTTTTCATCACGCATAAGTGCTGATCCTGCGTAACCGTTTACAACTTTTTTAACTGGACAACCAAAATTTATATCTATGATTTTCGCACCCATGTCCTCATTTAACTTTGCAGCTTCCGCCATAATATCAGGCTCACAACCAGCAAGTTGTACAGCGGTTAGTTCATCAACTTTTGCTTTTTGCATGCTCTGGCGAGTTTGCATGATCATAGCCCTGCTTGCAATCATTTCTGAGACTAACAAACCTGCACCAAGTTTTTTTACAATACTCCTAAACGGATAATCAGTCACTCCAGACATCGGAGCTAAAATTACTGGAGAATCAATAGCCAAATTTCCTATTTGGAGGGACACAGGCTTTCTAGTCTCTAGAAAATGCATTTTTGACACCGTTATAAGCTGAAATTATAACATCTTGCATAAATGAATTTGCTTTCTCTATAAGAGAAGGCTCCGCCTCTACTACCTTAGCTCTCTCGTAATGACCAGGTTTTAAGTATATTGTTTCTTGTTTTTTATTTCCCCATAGTTCGTTGTTCCGTTGATAACCTTCATTTATCATTTCAGGATTTGGCTTAAATATACCTTGATTATGTGATATATGAGGATGAAGGTGGATTTCGATATTTGCCAACGAAGCTAAGATAGGAATTTCTTCTATGAAAATAAAGTAATTTTGACTACTAATTGCCTCTAGATAAGATCTATAAATGGATTTGCCATTCAGAAAAGAATTTGTCACACTTTCGCTACTATAATTTTTGTCATATCTTTTTGTGCTGATAAGGTTATTAACAGCAAGTTCTCTTAAGTTACTACTCACTTCATTTTCAGGTAATCCTGTACTAAGTAGTTTTTTTATCAATTTTTCAACCTTTTTTTCAACCTTTTTTATTTTCTTTTTTGTGTGCTCAGCTAACTTTTCTATTTCCTTATACTTATCTGTTAGATCTCTTGGCCTGTCTAAAAACATATTAAAAACTGTCCGTAATTCAGCTCTTAAAGCAGGTGGCATTCTTTCATCATCTAAAGAATTGAATTGACTTAAAAATTTATGCCACTCTAATCTCATTTCTTGTGCTTTTTCAGCTCTATATTTACTGGAATCACCTTTCTTCGCTCCAAACACAGCATGGAAAAAGCAGTTACCGTCCCCTACAGTATAACATCGAACAACTTTTGTTTGTTTAGGTTGCTCACTTTTTGTTGAGCTGATACTAATACCACTATCTGTAGATGGAGAATAGGAATTTCTACGTACCCTCTTATCCGAATCATTTGTTTGTCTTGATATAGTATCTAGTCCACTATCCAGTGATTTACTTCTTGTGAATTTTTGCTCTTTTGGACTCTTTTCTTCCTTTACAGTTCCTTTTCCATCAACATAACCTTTTACCAAGTGAAATAAAGGTTCGACGATCATTTTATACGTCGCTGCAAGCACTATTCCCATTAAGATCCAAGCTACAGGATGAAAAATTAGCATAGCAAGTGGTAAGGTTAAGAGGAAAGACCCCACTATCAGTCCCAAACAGCCGATAGTAACTGTAGCTGCTAAGTATATACCAAGCGCATAAATGGCAAATCTTCCACCAGCTTTAAGTTTGGTGAAGTGAGTACTCTCTTTAAATTCATCGTATTTTTCTATGACGCCTAACATATTATATTTTACGTTTATTAATTCTAGCAAATTATGAAGGTAAAATCAATATTAGCATTTATATGTAAAAATATTGAGCATTCAAAGCTTTTGAAGTAGAGTAATGATGTTAGTAATAGCACAACATATGCATGATATAGAACATATACGCAAAAACCCTAAAGGATTTGAAAAAGCAATAAAAAGCAGAGGGGTGAAAGAATTTACTGCAAAAGAAATATTAGAGATTGACCATAAAAAAAGATCACTGACTACTAAATTGCAAGCTTTAAATAAGCAACGAAACGAGGTCACGGAAGAAATAAAGAGGCTTAAAATGAACAAAAGCCCATGTGAAGAACAAGTAAAGTTATCAAAAAGCATCACAAGTGAGATAGAGACAATCAGCCTCAAGGAGCAAACAGAAAAAAATAAGTTAGTGAATGTTTTATCTAACTTGCCGAATATTCCTGCGCAAGATGTACCAATAGGTGAAGATGAGAGCTCCAACGTAGAAATCAGAAAATATGGAGAAAAAAGGCAATTTAGTTTTATGCCAAAATTTCATTATGAACTCGGAGAAAGGTTAGGCTTGATGGATTTTGAACAAGCAGCAAAAATTTCTGGATCAAGGTTTACAATACTAAAAGGACAGTTAGCTAAGCTTGGACGAGCATTAATAAATTTTATGCTGGAAACACATGTTAATGAATTTGGTTATACTGAAGTGCATCATCCAGTTTTAGTAAAGGATAGGGCGATGTATAATGTTGGTCAACTACCAAAATTTTTTGATGATTCATATTTAACTACCGATAAATTAAGATTAATTCCCACAAGTGAAGTAGTTTTAACAAATTTAGTTGCTGACAAAATAATAGAAGAAAAAGAACTGCCTATTCGTTTTACTGCATATTCAGAATGTTTTCGTAAAGAAGCTGGTAGCGCAGGACGAGATACAAGAGGTATGATAAGGCAACACCAATTTGGTAAAGTGGAGTTGGTAAGCATCACAACTGAAGACCAGTCAAATGATGAGCTTGAACGCATGACAAATGCTGCTGAGGAAATATTAAAAAAATTAGAACTACCGTATAGAATAATGCTGCTTTGTAGTGGTGATATGGGCTTTGCTGCACAAAAGACTTATGATATAGAGGTATGGTTACCTGAGCAAAATAAGTACAGAGAAATATCAAGCTGCTCAAATTGCGGTACGTTCCAGGCAAGAAGAATGAACACTAAATACTTCTTAGAAACTGACAGAAAAACAAAAAAATACGTTCACACTTTAAACGGCTCAGCTTTAGCCATAGGAAGAACAATTGTTGCCATAATGGAGAATTATCAAAATTCCGATGGGTCAGTTACAATACCAAACGTGTTGCAAAGATACATGAGTAATGATACTGTTATAAGCAAACAATAATTTTGACATATAGAAAAGCGAGGAAATAAAGATGAAGGTTCTGGTTATAGGTTCTGGTGGGCGTGAGCATGCTTTACTTTGGGCTTTAAAGAAGTCTCCTACCTTGACTAAGTTATATGTTACTCCTGGTCGCCCGGCCATGGAAAATTTTGGAGTTCTTGTGAATATAAATATTCAAGATTCAGTGGATGTTACACAATTTTGCAAGAAAGAAAATATAGAGCTAGTGATTATTGGTCCAGAGCAGCCGATAATTAATGGGCTTGCTGATGATTTAACTGCGGAGGGGATAAACGTTTTTGCTCCAAGTCAAGCAGCTGCAAAACTTGAGGCATCAAAGTCTTTTACGAAGGAACTATGTAAACAATATGGTATACCGACCGCCAAATATGAACGTTTTATTGATGAAAGGTTAGCTAAAAATTTTGTCCGTAGTAATAAAATAAAATTGCCGCTTGTAATTAAAGCAAATGGAATTGCAGCAGGGAAAGGTGTCATAATATGCCACACAGAAAATGAGGCTTTTTCAGCAATAGATTCAATGCTAGTGGAGAAAAATCTTGGTGAGTCAGGTGAAGAAATAATCATAGAAGAGTTTTTAATTGGAGAGGAAGTAAGTTTTTTTGCTCTTATTGATGGGTTGAAAGTAGTAACCTTTGGTTGTGCAAGAGATTATAAGAAAGTTGATGAAAATAACGAGGGCCAAAATACTGGAGGCATGGGGTCATACTCATCACCTTCGATTATAAGTAAGGAGATGGAGCAAAAAATTATCCAAAAAATAATATATCCTACAATTCAAGCACTGACTAACATGGGAACATCCTATAAAGGCGTACTCTTTGCTGGTTTAATGATTTGCAAAGATAGTCCAAAGCTTCTTGAGTATAATGTTAGGTTTGGGGATCCGGAAATACAATCTATTTTACCTAGACTTGATCCAAATTGTGATTTGTTAAAGTTGATGTTGTCAGTTGCAGAAGGCAAGTTAAATACAAAAATGGTGGAGTTTAATCACAAAACTACAGTTTGTGTAGTTGTTGCAAGTAAAGGCTATCCTGGTGATTATCAAAAAGGAGAGGTAATTAAAGGATTGGATAAAATTGAAAACATTCCTGGTGTGCTAGTTTTTCATGCTGGTACTAAGTTGGATGAAAGTGGTAATTGGATTTCCGATGGCGGAAGAGTGCTAAATATAGTAGGAGAAGGAAACACTGTGGAAGAAGCTAAAAGTAAAGTGTACTCAGCGTTAAATTTTCTAGAATGGTTAGGTGGGTTCTTCAGGTATGATATTGGTAGTTAATTTAGCTCATGCAGAAACAAAAAAAGTCACTTTGTAAGCAGTAAACTAAAGAAAAACATGATATCTGTTCAGATTCATGTGAAACCAGTGCTTCTTTTCTTGTCATGAAAGTAGCTGACACTGGGATCCAGGTTGATGAAAGCACACTAGCATAGAAAGTGGTTACAACGTTTTCGATGAGATTATATGGAAAACTGGATTCCAGTGTCAAGCACTGGAATGACACCCTCTATTATGCAAATTACCTGCTAATTGCAATGTTCGTACAGATGTGGGTCACGCGCTGGAATAACACCCTTGGTGGTAACAACTAAAGAAAAATATCAACTAGGTTTATAGTCTATTACTACTGTTTTTGCAATTTTGTCGTGAAGAAATTGTTTACGCTGGTCAAGGATTGCAAATAATATGATTAAGATTGATACAACTATGAATAGACTAGAAATATTGAATAGTGTGTAGCAGATTATAAAATATAATACTCCAAAAACTGCTGTTCTGCTTATTGCTTGTATTAGAGTGATTTTTTCAAGTGTATTTTCGTCTTTTACACGCATGCGAAGTAACAATTGTCCTGGAGTACCACCAAATTCTATTATCGTAAATACATAAAATATTAATTCCAATATCAACCCTATTACTTGTATAGCTACTGCTTTATCTAAAAACATTTCAGTTACATTGAGTGATAGAGAATATGCCAAAGTAAATCCAATGATAAATCCGATAACAAACCCCATTCCCTGTACTAAAATATAATCGATTGCAAATGCAAAAATACGTCTTGTAATCCCTGCATAACTTATTTTAGTATCCATACACTTTCCATATTTTGCAATGCTATAACCAGCATAAAAGTTCATTATTAAATAACCGTAAATATGCTATTTTAGCAACATTGACCCACTTTATTATTTGAATTAACATTAAATCATTTACAGTTAAGGAAGTTATGTCAACATCAGTCACAGTTGCGTATGGTGATGGTATCGGACCAGAAATTATGGAAGCGGTGCTGTCGATATTGCGTGAAGCGAAAGCAGAGATCTCAATAGATATTATTGAAATAGGAGAGCGTGTTTATAGTAAGGAATGGTCTCATGGAATTTCTCCGAGTGGTTGGGAATCTATCGAAAGGACAAAGATATTACTCAAATCTCCAACAACAACCCCTCAAGGTAAAGGGCACAAAAGCTTAAACGTTGCGCTCAGAAAGAACTTAGGGCTGTATGCAAACATTAGACCATGCATTTCGTATCACCCTGTTATAGAAAATAAATTCGATAAATTTGATGTTGTTGTAATACGCGAAAATGAAGAGGACGTTTACACCGGAATAGAGCATAGGCTCACTGGTGACTCGTACCAATGCACTAAAATTATTACTAGATCTGGCTCAGAAAAAATATGCAGGTACGCTTTTGAATATGCGAAAAAACATAACAGAAAGAAAGTAACTTGCCTGACTAAAGACAACATAATGAAAATGACTGACGGCGCTTTTCATGCAGCGTTTGATCGTATTGCAAAAGAATATCCGGATATAAAGGCGGAACATTATATAGTTGATATTGGAATGGCACGTGTTGCCACAGAACCCGAGAATTTCGATGTTATAGTAACTGAAAATCTATATGGCGACATATTATCAGATATAGTGGCACAAACCTCAGGTTCTGTAGGGCTTGCAGGAAGTAGCAATATAGGTAATGAATATGCAATGTTTGAAGCGGTTCACGGCTCTGCTCCTGATATTGCAGGAAAAAACATAGCTAATCCTTCTGGTCTTTTAAATGCTGCAGTGCATATGTTGGTCTATATCGGTCAAGTGAGTACTGCAAAACTAATCTATGATGCATGGCTCAAGACTTTGGAAGATGGAGTACATACCGCTGATTTATATAAGGAGAAAAAGAGTAAACAAAAGGTTGGAACAAAAGAATTTGCAAAAGCTGTTATAGATAATCTAGGGAAAAAACCCACAACGTTATCTGAGCTTATAATTAGCAGTGATTCGGATAGTAAAATAAATAAAGTACAAGACAATTACGAACAAGATTACAAAGTTAAAAAGCTAGTGGGTAGTGATATAACGCTTGCCTGGGACAAATCCAACAATTTTGATCAAATAGTAGGATTATTAGAATCGAGTAATCTGCAGATGATAGCAATATACTCAAAGGGTCTTGCAGTTTGGCCAGGAAGTTCAAAATCTTTAAGTGACCAAATAACTTGTAGGTTTATTGCGAATAGTGAAAAGAAAACTATTACAAATAGTGACGTGAATAATTTACTAATCAAACTCGAAGAAAATAACTTTAATGTAGTGAGAATGGATAAGTTGTATTTGTATGATGGGAAAGAGGGTTTCTTCTCTTAGTGGTTGCTTGATATTTTTATGCTTGTGTGAAACATTAAATATATTATACTAATAGCATCGTGTATTTATGTGAGGTGTAGTAATGAGTCAACATTTCAAGTTAACTGGTCAGGAGTTTTATGATAATAATGATCTGTTTAACGTACTAGAGATAAAAGCTGAACAAATTGTAGGTAAGGATTATCAAGCTCTTAGCAAGTTTCTGAAAAAACAATATAATAAATTGATACTTGTAAACCATCCTGACAAGGGTGGAGATAAAAATAGATTTAATCAAATTTGTAAAGCTCATCAAGAGCTAAAAAAATACATTGAACCTTTAGAGTCAGGAAATCCTTGTGTTAAGGTCAGCGTTGATGCTGAAAGTGATGGGCGTTTAACAGCACGTGAATTTCATTATAGAAAGAAGCTGTTCTATACACTAGGGATTAGTGAAGAAGCTATAGGTAAAGATTTTGATGAATTGACTTCTATATTAAAAAAGAATGATAGTGCGTTTGAAGAGGATGTGGAATACTATTTTTCAGGAGATATTTATAGCAGTTTTTTTAGGTCGTCAGACCCTGGCGAGCTTAATAAACGCTTATCAAAACCTAGTATGCAGCTATTTCTTTATATTTCTCCTCTAAAGGAAAAAAAGAACCTAGTAGATGAGGATAAAAAAGAATTAGCGTTAAGATTTATAGAACGTAAAAATGCCTTACTATTTATTCGGACTCTTAGTGTTCTACCCTTAGGCCTGTTAACTACAGTTACTATAGGTTGCTATTTTTCATGGTGGATCATAGCATTTAACATCGCTATTAGTAGAGCCTCTGGTTTATTAGTGAATTATTATATGGAAAAGTATAAAAATTCAGAAATTTCCACTGATGAATTCATAAGTAAAATGAACTATATCGCGCTAGGCAGTAAGCTTCTTATCAACTATCCTTTAGCTGCTTTTTCTGTTTATTTAGTTACAATAAATTTCATTGCTAATGGATTAACTGTTGGTGAAGCTGTACTTGGTCCACTATTGTTATTGGCAGTATTAATTGAAGCATTAGCTCCTATTTTTTCAAAAGGCTGTGAAATATATTCTGATAAGCACATAAGAGATTTACTTGAGGAAGATCCAAGAGATAGAGTACAAAAGGAGACTGATCTGTTAGGACGGTATGATCCACGAAAACTGTTAATGCCAATTATCATGCCTCTTGTTAGAAAATGTTTTGCAGAAGTGGCAAGCGAGTTTGCTGAAAGGAATTTTGATGAGGTAAAAACTGATATGTCTGATGTTAATATTGAAGGACTATCTAATCCTCAAGCAATTGAATTTGCACAGCAAACAGTATAGTATAAGCTTTTAGCTCTATGCATGGACTCAAAAAAAGTAGAACTGATATTTGAAAAATTCAAGCAATCAAATCCTGCGCCAAAAATAGAGCTAAATTATACCAATCATTTTACGTTATTAGTTGCAATAGTTCTGTCAGCGCGGACGACCGATATAAGTGTTAATAAAATTACAAAGGAGCTATTTAGTATCGCTGATACGCCAGAAAAAATGTTGAATCTTGGGCAAAGTGAGCTGAGAAAATGCATAAGCAGTATTGGTTTATATAATTCTAAAGCAAAAAATATAATCGGGCTCAGTAAAATATTGATTGAGAGGTACAATAGCACAGTGCCTACTAATTTCGATGATTTGGTATCTTTACCAGGGGTTGGGAGAAAGAGCGCTAATGTGTTCTTAAATTCAGGGCTTGGTATTCCAACATTGGCAGTTGATACTCACGTTTTTAGAGTGAGCAATAGAGTTGGGCTTGTGAAAGAAAAAGATGTACTTAAAACAGAGCAGTCTCTTTTGAATGTAGTGCCAAAAAAATACCTACTTTATGCTCATCATTGGCTAGTTTTGCATGGTAGATATGTTTGCAAAGCGCAAAAACCTTCGTGTGAAACATGCATAATTCATGATTTATGTGAGTTTGAATGTAAGAGGTTAGTATCTCTTCTTTTGTAATTCAAGTAGCTCACAGAGGTGAAAAAGATTACTTTACACATTTTCCCATTTTCCTTATCATGACAGTAAGAGTATTTATCCTTGTTTTTAATCTCTGCAGATTTAACAAGAAAATTCAGTAAAAAAACTCAGATATTTATTGGCAAATTACATAAAATTATAGCGACTTTTTTTATTTTTTCTACATTCAGCCAAATCGCGCTTGTTAGCACATTATTACAACGCCAATTTCCATTATTAAAACTCACTACTAGGGGATTCTTTTGCCTTTTTTCCATCTAGTTAATTTCTTAATGTTTATAATCCCGCTACGTGTTAGTGATATAACTATACAAGAAGTAGTAGAAAGCTAGCTTGCATTAGCTTTATTTGTTATAATTACATTCGGTTTTATAAAGTGAGGAGTAAATATGCCAGAAGTTACTGGGCAAGATTCTAATAAGGAAAGTAGAATAGAAAACGAGCTACAACAGGATTATGAATATGAACTGATTAAAAGTTTATTCATGTTTCCTGATAGGCGTCATTTGGTAGATATTGCTGAAGCTACAAAAGGCTCGTTTGATAATTTAATGTGTGCGTGGCTTGTTACAACTGAGTTGACAGACAGTCAAGAAGAGTTAGATGAGGAATTGCTATCTATTTTTAGTGCAATGAGATCTTTGAGTGCAGGAGATAGTTACCGACAACTTCAAAAGTTTTTATTAAATAATAAAGATAATCAAGATCTAAAAACCGTTCTTAATTGTGAAAGGGGAGAGTCTAGTTTGACGATATTGCACATAATATCAAGTATGGCTTGGGCAAGAAAACAATATGATTGTGCCGTAAGTTTGCTTTTAGAAGCAGGAGCTGACCCTAATATCAAGAATGATAAAGGAAGGACACCATTACACTATGCTACTGGACCTTATAGTATAGCTGCTCTCTTAGAAAAGGGAGCTGACCTTAATGCAGAAGATAATGAAAAAAAAACGCCTTTGCATCATGTTGCTAGTGTTGGTTGTTCTGAAGGCGTAGTTTTACTCTTAGAGAAAGGAGCTATTTCTGATCAAAGTGATAAACAAGGAAAAACTCCTCTGCAAGTTGCACGTGATAATCATCATGAACATATTGAAAAGTACTTTGTGACTTATAAGCGAGAGAAGTTGAGTGATAAGTTACGCTCTATAATGGAAACAAAAGACTGGTTCGAAGATGGTTCAGGTTACGTTTTAACTAAGAGACAGGGGGGCTTGAGAAGAAAGTTGTTGGATATAGTAAATAACTCAGAAGGTGATTCAGTTGTTGAAGATCTACAAGAATTCTTAGATGATTTTGGGAATGATCAAGATCTAAGAATGGTTTTGAATCTTCGAAGTAATGAAGGAGAGTTGCAGGTGCATCAAAATGCTAAAAATCTTGATTCTTTTGCTCGTTCAGGTACTGATGAAAGAGCAAATAAATTTGAAGTAAAAAGATTACTTTTGAAAGCAGATGCAATCAATTTACAATGGTCAAGTTATGATGAGAAGGAGTATTATTCTAGGGATTTATGGAGTAATTTACCGCCGAATCGACAGATAAAGCTAAAAGAATTTTTAGATAAAGTTTCTAAAGCTCAAAATATGGATGAACTAGAAGGAGTTGTAAATGAGGCTATTCTCTCAGGAGGAAGGATTAATAGACGATTTTCTCAAGATAAGAAGCGTAATTTTACAGATTGTGTTATGGAAAGGATTGGTGAGTTAGGAAAGAATCCTGAAGTTGCAAGCAAGATAGTATGCAAGTTGGTATCAATAGGGGCAGTGTTATATAATAAAGATAATATGAAAGTAATTGATACACTAGAATCTGAATTTAAAGAGCACAAAGAAAATATGATAGAAGCTTATCTAGATTATCTAGAGAGTACCCTAGATTTTATGGAAGTTATAAAAGGAGCAGTTATTAATGGTATGGTAAAGAATGCAAAAATAGATAACACTACTTTATACTCGGAATATTCCGAAGATAGTATAATAAATGTTGCAAGGCTCACAGAAAAAGCTAGTGAGTTAAGGCGAGCTCAGGGCAACATAGACTATGAAAGAGATATAATAAAGATTGGTAAAAGTGAGGTAGCAATTATAACAAAGAATGGTATAAGGAATTACACCAATCTTGCGGACGATAGTGATATAGTGTTGACTTTCCCTACCACTAAGGGAGAGTTAGACGTTAGGTTATATCCTGATAAGCAAAATAAAGACTGGATAAAGGTAGAAGTAAGAGATCAAGAGAGGTTGAAAGAATTAAAAGATTGTGGAGAAGAAATAGGAAAAAATTGCTTATTTGGTGGTTACTCAGTTTACAATGCTATTGAACGTGGGTACTTTGAAAGGCCTGCAGGAATTTTACAGGGAAAAAGATTACAAAGTGGTGAAAAAGTTTCTCATGTAGATCAATTACAAAGTAAAAAAAATAATAAGGTACGTCAAATTGGATTATACTAAGCTTGGTTTACAGTAGGTCTTAGATTATGCAAGAAGTCTAATTGCAATTGTTAACTCTTCAAGTATAATTTGTTGAGATTTACATGAACCTTATTAGATGAAAGAGAAAGAAGAGCAGTTTAGTTTTACACCAGACAATCTTAGCAAAGCAAAAAAGTCTATAGAGATGTATCCTAAAGGTAGAGAAGGAAGCGCTGTTATGCCTTTACTGTATCTAGTACAAGAACAATGCGGATGGGTTCCTGAATCTGCCATGCGCTACGTTGCTGACATGCTTCATATTCCACATATTCGCGTGTATGAAGTGGCAAATTTTTATACCATGTATAATTTAAAGCCAGTAGGTAAATATCTAATACAAGTTTGTAGAACAACTCCTTGCTGGTTATGCAATAGCGAGGAAGTTTTAAGTACCTTTAAAAAGAAGCTTGGAATCAATATCGGTGAAACCACTAAAGATAATCTATTTACTTTAAAGGAAGTTGAATGTCTTGGTGCATGTGTTAATGCCCCTGTTGTACAGATCAATAACGATTTTTATGAAAACCTCACTCCTGAAAAAGTGGAAAATATCATAGCAGAACTTTCAAGTAAATAGATGGAAAAGTTCTCGTTTAGGATAACCAAGCAATCAGGTTCTGCAAGAGTTGGAACGATCAAAACTCCAAATGGAAGTATAGAAACACCAGCATTTATATTTTGTGCAACCAAAGCTGCTATTAAAGCTGCAGATATCGAGAGAATCAGAGAAGCAGGTACTCAGATAATACTTTCCAACACCTATCACCTAATGCTCCAACCGGGAGAGGATACTGTGGCAAAGCTTGGTGGCTTGCACAAGATGATGGGATGGAGTGGGCCAATGCTCACTGATTCTGGTGGATACCAGATATTTAGTTTAGGACACGGATCAGTTTCAGAAGAGATAAAGGGAGTAAGACAGAAACAAAAAACTCTGATCAAAATTAACGAGGATGGGGCAATTTTTCGTTCTTACATAAATGGTAAAACTTATTGTCTAACTCCTGAAAAGTCGATACAAATTCAACAAAAATTAGGTGCAGATTTAATCTTAGTTTTAGATGAATGTACTCCATTTCACGTCAGCAAGGAGTACACAAGGAAATCGATGCTCATGAGCCATAGATGGGCTGAACGTTCTTTAAATGAATTTGAAAAAAATAATAATGGCAAACAGGTGCTTTATGGAATTAGTCAAGGCGGAGTGTATCAAGATTTGCGTAGAGAAAGTTGTGATTTTATCAACGATTTGCCATTTTTTGGTCAAGCAATAGGTGGATCGCTTGGTCAAAGTAAAGAGCAGATGTATGATGTAGTTTCCTTTATTATGGAACATTTAAAAAAAGATAGGCCTACTCATTTGCTTGGTATTGGTGGAATTGTAGACATTTTTCGTGGAGTAGAGCTTGGAGTTGATACATTTGATTGCGTGCATCCAACTCGCCTCGCAAGACATGGTGGCGCGCTTGTTAAAGTAAAAAATAGAGATTCTATTTCTTCAAAGTGCAAAGAGCATATTAATTTGCGAAATCAACGATTCGAACTAGATGATAACCCAATTGAAAATGACTGTTTGTGCTTTACTTGCAGAAAACATTCAAGAGCCTATATACACCATCTACTGAAAGCTAAAGAGTTGCTGGCTTATACACTCGTTACCATTCACAATGTTTTCTTCATGAATAAGTTGATGGAATCAATAAGACAAGCAATATTGAATGATAGGTTAGATCAGGAAAAAAATAATTGGATTAGTGAAATACCGCTGCATTGTGAATTATATACCTAGTTCATATTTTGCACATGTGCGTTGCATTTTTTAATCTTCTTTAAAAACTTGACAGTACATTATATATACGGATATACTAGAAATATAATTTTTGTGAGGCATTTATGGTTAAAAATAAAGAAAAACATCAAATAGCGTTTTGCGTTTCAGCCTTTACACTCTTAGCTGGTTTATCATTAATCGCAACTGGAATTGCAGTGGGTACCGTACCTGCTATAGCTTCTTGTTTAGTGATAGGAGGAATTTTAACTGCCTTGTCTATTGTGCAATCAGTAGAAAGCTATTTATTTTTACAAAACAGCGAAAAAACTTTCAATAAAATGATTAGTGGTATACGCGATGAACCAGAAAGCAAACTTTTTATAGAAAGGATTTTGCAACCATTCATTGAACTTTTTAGTGAGCATAAGCAACATAACTAAAGTACACTAAGCATAGAAACCACTTTATCGTAACTTGGCAGTGAATTAATTTCTCCAATCGCAGCTAAAGTAATTTTTTCATGCTGAGATAGCAATTCTTCTGCTGCTTTTTTTATATCGTAAATAGTAACAGCACTAATTTTTTCTATTAATTCGTTTTTACTGATGTATTTATTATAGTTGCCGTAGTAGTGTCCTAACGTTTCAGCACGCGAGCTAACACTTTCGCGTGACATTAAAATTTGAGATTTTACTCGCTCTTTTACTCTATTTACTTCTTCTTCCTTCAGATTGTCTGTGGACAATTTCTTTAGCTCTGTCGTTATGGATTTTAAAAGCTTATCTAGATTACTGCTATCTGTACCGGCAAAAATGGAGAGCATTCCTGTATCAGCATAACTAGAGTTGAATGAGTAAATGGAGTAAGCAAGACCCTGCTTTTCTCTTACTTCCTGAAATAGGCGTGATGACATTCCGCTTCCCAGTATGGCATCAAGAACTTTGAATGTGTGATATCTATTATCATCACGAGAAACACTAGGTAGACCAATTAATAAATGTACTTGATCTAATTTACGATGTTCTAAATACTCACCACCGGTATAACTTGCATTCTCGCTTTTTTTCAGCTCTCTTGAATGAATCTTTGAGAGAAAGTCTTTGATTAATTGAACAACTTCCTCATGTTCAACATTTCCTGCAACAGCAAATATAATGTTCTCGCCAAAGTAATGCTCATTTATGTAGTTATCTAGATTAGCTCGAGTAAAAGATTTGACAGTATCTTGCATACCCAAGATTGACCTACCAAATGGTTGATCTTTATAAGCTGCTTCAAAATACTTATCAAAAATGATATCGCTCGGTGAATCATTAGTTTGAAAAATCTCTTGTATTACAACACCCTTTTCGCGTTCCAATTCATCCTCTGGAAATGTAGAATTCATTAATATATCTATTAATATATCAATGCCAGTCTTTATATCTTTTTTAAGAACCTTTGCGTAATAACTTGTACTTTCTCTACCGGTGCAAGCATTGAAGGCTCCACCTATGTCGTCAAAAGCTTTTGCAATTTCAAAAGCAGTTCTTGTCTTTGTTCCTTTGAAAGCCATGTGCTCTAGGAAATGAGATATTCCATTTTGACTTGCACTTTCAGCTCTACTGCCAACACCAACTCGTATATTTAAAGCTACGGAATCAACTTCATGCACTCGCTCAGTTATTATGCGCAGACCATTATCTAGTTTTGTTACTTGTGGTATATTCATCTTATATATTCTTCTTTAAATTCTCTTCTACAAAATCCCAATTGATCAAATGATCAAGAAAAACTTTTATGTAGTCAATTCTGCGATTTTGGCAATCCAAATAGTATGCATGCTCCCATACATCCATAGTAAGTAGTGGCACTTGGCCATAAATTAGCGGTAGATCCGCATTTGGAGTTTTAGTGATTTTGAGTTTTCCTTTTTCAAGCACTAACCACACCCATCCACTACCAAATTGGCTTACTCCATAATTTGAAAATTCTTCACAAAATTTGTCAAAGTCACCAATATCATCTTGAATTTTTTTTGCTAGAAGACCACCATCTTGAGGCTTACCACCACCATTTTTTTTCATTGAATTCCAATAAAAAGTGTGATTCCAAACTTGTGCTGCATTGTTAAAAATAGGAACTGTATTATTATTTCCATGAACTTTCGTCACTAATTCCTCAATTTCCATATGTTGATAATCTGTGTTTTCAACCAGTTCGTTGAGTTTATTTAAATATCCCTTATGGTGCTTATCATAATGAAAATCTAGTGTCTTTACAGATATATAAGGCTCTAAAGCTGTTTTATCATACGGCAACTCAGGTAAAGTAAAACTCATGCTGACCTCTTTATTTTCGATGGTATGGTAATATGTGCTTTTGCGCAACAGATAATTTAGTTAGGTAGTGATTGCATTTATTCTAAAATTATCTATACTGATAAGATAATTATGTTTTTATTTTAGAGGGGTAATATGTCAAGTTTATTTAAGAATTTTAATAGGTATGCTAAATATGGAACTGTTCCTGCTGCAAAAAATAACAGTGAAGTTCCACAAAATAGTTTCTATAAATCCGTTCATTATATTAATAGTGTTATTGGGCCAGTGAAGGATGCAGTTTCTGGTGTTAAATCTAGTCAAGTTTGTTTAGGTGGTAGGAAAAATGGAAGTTTAGGTATAATTTGTACTGCTGTTTGGGCATTAACTCATGTAGTTCTACAAACTTTATATCTAGCATTGGCGTATTTGTCATATTGGCCGGCAAAAGGGTTAGCGAAAGTAGTAGATAGTTTTGATCTTAAGTACAGTACAAAATCGTTGATAGATTATTCATCCATGTTGTCAGGTAAGGCATGGGACCATAGTAATGCATTAGCTCAGTTTGTTAACACAGTTTTGAGTTATGCTGTTAGTGCTGTCATCTGGGCTGCTGCGCTTGTTGTTACACCACTCGTTTGGGCTATTGATAAAGTGGCAAGCAAGTTTAGTGATGCAAACGCTGAAGGTGTTGGTGGTCCTTCTTTTTCAAAATAGATAGCCTACCAAGTGCATGTGAAACCATTGTATCTGTGTGGCAAAATAAAGTAGACGAGATAAAGACACCTATAGAAGGAGGATGTCATGCAAGTAGCTGACACTGGCATCCCGATAGAATGTTGGGGAGTGTTAAATAAACTGTGTCAAACCTCCATTTTATCAATTTATTACTTTACTTCTCGGTTTGACACAGTTTATTTAACACTCCCTTTCGAGCGAGTTCTTTCAACCGAAACACTACATGCACGTTATCATCATCAATTTCAATGCGTTGAACTAATTTTCTTATTATATCAAGTTTAGTTTCATAGTCTGCTTGATTAAGCTCTCTCAGAGGAAAAACTTTCTACACTGTTTGTGATAAAATCTAATTCTTTCTGTAGCCTCTTTTCATCGATAGCTTCTTCCCTTTGATCTCTGATTCCTTTAACTCCTTTTCCATGCTCTCAACTTCTAAGTCATACTTTTCCTTCGTTATATGACCCCTTGCATATACATAAGCTAATCTTTCTATACCTTGTTCTATTTTACTTGCACGCTTTTCAATCTCATCCTTTGCCTGCTTATTTTCATATTTTAAAAGTCTAACCTTTGTCATTGCCTCTGGTTCTTTGAGTACCATTTTCACTTCTTTCCATACTGCTTCTTCTAGTATATCAACTCGTATTGATTTGCTGTTACACACCCTATTCCCACCAAAACGAATTGATTTTTTCTTTCAGTCCTCGGAAAAATCTTACTTAGCTTAGCTATAGATGTTTACAAAAGAAATTCAAGTGAGTGAAGAAAGAAAAATTATTTTTGCAATACCGTAGGTACGCTCCACAACTATATTGAAGTTTTTATTGCACTCAAAACCTTCATTTTTCCTCATTTCTAGAATTATTAACGCATTATCATTTAACCAGCCTGAGTGAGCTAACTCGTCTAAAGTTGAGTTAACCAGATTGATATTATAAGGTGGGTCCATAAAAACTATATCGCACTTTGAAATAGGTCTTGGTAATCCGTTAGCATTGCAACAAATTAACGTGATATCGTTCGTAATTCCAAAATCTTCTGCTGTTTTTTTAGGCAGTTGCAAATTGTAATAATCTGCATCTACCATGAATGCATGTTTAGCACCTCGAGAAAGTGCTTCAAATGAAAAAGAGCCACTTCCGCAGAATAAATCAAGTACATTTAGGTTATAAATAGGTTTTCTTGAAGAAAGTATACTAAATATTGCTTCTCGGACACTACTCATAGTGGGCCGTGCAGCTAAATTCTTGCCTGTAGTTATTTTTCTTCCACGATATTTACCCGCAATAACACGTAACATATAAAACAAGTTCGAAGTTAACTAATTATTTATAATACACATTTAATTTCAACATAGCTTCAGCAGTCTAATAGAAAGAAGGTTGCTTGTGGAGGAACGCAAGATCAATCGCTTTTCTTTGATTTATTTTCTATACTGATTGCACGACCAATCTCGTCTTGTAAATCATCATGGTTGTTTTTTTCATCATGACCCATCCCTTCAATTCTACTTTCTAACTCTAACTTAATTAAAGTATTGATTTTCTCTATACTATCGAGGAAATTGTGACACTCTTCATCACTATATTCCTCACCAGATGCTTTTTTTTCTATAAATAGACTTTTGAACCCTATTAGATCAGAACTCTGATCGGCATTCAACACAATATTTCTCTCTATAAAACTAAGATCTGATAGTAACAAACTAACCTCTAATAGATCTTCACTTTCAATGTTTGCAAGATTATCAAGATCGTCTAAAATAGAGAACATCTTAAGCTCCTTCTGTGCAATTTCTTTGTCTTCTTTGTCAAATTCTGACGATAGCCCTTTATCATCTATAAGTCTCTCATTCAGAGCTTTATTTAGCTTTGAAAGACTAACATCACCTTGCTTAGTGCTATCTAGTAACAAATCTACCCTCGCTCTGCGCGCATTTAAAACATCATTGTAATCGTTTAACTTGATATTACCATCTTCGTCTTGCTGAAGACCATAATAACTTAGCCCTTTGAAATTACGATTCTTCATCATTCTCTATGTTCTCATTCCTTTCATTATCTTGACGCTCTCTATCTTCTCCGGCACGTATAGCTTCTGTAGTGTTTTTTAGGGTTTCTGGTTCCGTACCTAATTTTCGATTTGATTGATTAGGCTTATTTTCTTTTGATGATTCATCTTCTTCTGGTTCTCTCTTGCGGCCAATAGTGTAGTCATGAAGCTTCTCAAGAAATTCCCGTCTATATGTTTTTGCTCTATAGAGTAGATTATGCTGGTAACCATCCTTTTCTCCTGTAGCAGGGTTAATTCCTATAGAGTCGAGACCATGTTCCCAAGTAAACTTCATAGCATCTTCTATTGTATAGCCCAAATGTGATCCTACATATCCTTTATAATATTCTAAATATTTATCAATTCTTCTATGTGCAATATCTTCTTTATCAATTCCAAACGCCCTGTAGATTTTTTCCTCAAGCTTATCAACATCATTTTTAGGTGATGTTGCAAATTTTGTTGCTTCAATAGTAGCACCTACAAGCTTACGTGGCACATTAATAGAATATTTCAGCACACCCCCAACTCCTGGTATCCTACCTAGCAAATTAGCTGTACCTCCAGCTAATCTGTCCGGTACATGAGTAGCCCAATTACCTAAAGACTCTAGCCCTCCACCAATTTTATCTTGCATCTGTTGTTTTAATCCCTGCATTAAACCAGTCACAGGTGATGCTTGATACATACTAGATATATTGTAAACACCAAACCCACCACCGGCAATGCTTGAGCCCATCTGTTGTACAAACTCCTTCAAAGAAAACATCAAAAACGAAAGCAAGAACAATACAAAGATCTCTCCTGCGTTGATTAAATAACCTCTCTGTATGTCTTGCACCCTTTGGTAATCACTATTTTCTTGATAGTTTTGATTTATATCATAAAAATTCTCTGATTGGCAGCTTACACTTTGCGTAATTACACCTTGCACTAAAGACTTTATTTCACTTTTTGAATTTGGTCGAATGATACCCTTTTTGTAATCGCCTATTATTTTCTCATAATTTCTGCACTCTTCTTCATGCTGTTGAGATTGACAATAACGCTTTTTTATCTTACTATCTATATTATCTATTAACAATAAGATATCAGCCTTTTCTGATGCATGTAATAAACTATTCGTTAGACGCACTAGATCTTTTTCACTACAATTAGCATCAACTACTATATCACTTTCTGCTATATAATGGTCTGCTGGATTTTTCTCAGTACCAGGCACTGGGTTCAAGAAAGGGTAATCTATATAACGAAAACCTTTATTAATGTAATCTGGTGGAAGAGGGATATATCCAGCGCCACCAGTAAACTTTACTGTACCACCTATTCTGCTTAGTTTTTCTATACCTTCTATATTCTTATCTACGTTCAATGGAGAAGCCTCTCCAATAGCATAAGGTACAAAAATTTGCCCTGGAGTCCAGCTAAAGTATTCTTTATCAATTATACAAAAACCACCAAATACCCATTTTGGAGCACATAACTTTATTTCAAGCCATTTATTATAGCACACAGTAAAGCCTAACTGTTTATAAAAGGTATTCATTGTCATCGCAGCAAGTAATGACAGCAGGGTAAATATCATAATTGATTGCAAACAGAAACTAATACAGAATTTTATCCAACCCTCAAATAGACTTTTCAGTGGTGAAAATAAAATAGAGATTAGGAATAGCGGCATTATAGCTACAAGAAAAGCTATACCCATAAAACCAGAAAGGAATATTATGTAAGCATACATACACAGCAGGAAATATAAGACAATCCCTATAAAAATTGCCGGTATCATAAGGAGACTTGCCCACATTTGATAATGTAAAAATGCTGCAAACTTTTTCCAAACAGAGTAAGCAAAAAACTTATTAAACATATCCTCCATGAAGCTAAACAATTTAGCTTCATTTCCTTGAGCAACGTTTGAATTACCTCCGGTGTTCATGTTGGGAGCAAAATTAGTAATTATGCTTATCAATTGTTCAAGACCTTTAACAAATAAAACAAGAAAATGATCATAGAAAAATCTAAAACTTCCAGGAGATATAAGCACTATTACTAGAGTGATTTTCATCATTCTGATGAGCATATCATGCTTAGTTTCTCTTATCATTCCAAAAAGATAAAGAAGCGATGAAATCACTATAAATAGAACAAGCAAGGAAAGAACAAAATTGTGAAAGCTCGTACTTTTTTCAGCTATATTTTGAAACATCGCTTGTGCAGCTGCAGGATCATTGCTATCAAAATGCTTTTTACAATTTTCGTTAATCAATAATACACATTTTAGATAGTTATAAACGTAATCAAAAAATCCAAAGTTACTTGGTTTCTGCACTCCGCTCAAAAATTCAAAAGAGTAGCCACCTGCATTATCTAGATAATATCTATCTAATATCTTTACATATATTTTCCATCCTTTTTCTAACCTCACCGTATTACAATTCCTGTCCTGTAATGTGGTGTTATCTCTGTCTAAAGTAAAAAGTCCACTTCCATCTTCCGCTACGGAATTGTAACCTAGATGTACAGTAGGATATTGAGGATCGCGCATTAACTTTAGATTTTCGTTAGGATCATCTTTCCCCGTTTTAAACAAAAGATAAGCACCATGACCGTTGGTAAACCAACATGGAGCACCACGTGATACTGTATTTGCGCTATCATCTTCATTAATGCACTTGCAATTTACAGTGCAACTTGCTTTAGGCTTACTTGAAAATTTTTGTATGCTAGGTTTATAATTATTACAAACTAAGTGAAAGTCAGGCAGACTATTATCGCCTTGTTTACCTTCAAACTTAGTCGCATATTTTAGCTGTTCCAAGCTTTGCAAATTATAACTACCTTTAGATTCTTTCTTATTATTATTACTCCAAGATGTCCATGCACCATTTACTCGTACTACTAAACTATCTCCATTGGTTTCAAATCCAGTATCTTTCCACTTCACCACTTGATTAGAGTGAAAACCATAATTAATTTCGCCAGTATTAGGATCAATAATTTCTCCATCTTCTGGAACAAAAGCATCATGATCTCTTGAAAAATGAGCACCAATTGCAATGGGTTCAGGACCAAAATAATCAGCAGATATACATCTTGGAAAAGGCATATCATTCTTACTACAACCTGTAACCAGAACACAGATTACCAAAATTAATAACCTAAACCAACATTTGCCTAAGCGTGATTGCATACCTAAACTTTTTCCAATACAGAATAAATTTCTAAAACCTTACTTCAAATATCTTTTTAATTAGTTACTCCATATATCTCATCAATCTTCCTTGACTTGTCCTTTTGTTTTATCAGAATCCTTTTGCTTATCTGGCTGGCTTAGTGTTTCAGATTTGCTCATTTCTCTGCCAGCACTCCCTTTCCCATCTGCTTGCTTTGGTGTATCAGGCAATTTAGCTTCAATTTTGCTACGATCTTTACTCATTCCCTGCTTGATGTTATGTATCATATTTTGGGTTCTATCATCAAGGCCAACAGTTGACAGCATAGCTTGTGATGCGCTCCTAGAAATATGACTAACACTTTGAGCAACTCCATAACCAGAGCTGAACAACGCCTGCGCCATAGTTTCTGATATAGAAACAAAAGCTTCCATTGAACTAGCAATGATGAGATATATAAATGCCTGGATTAGATCTATAGGTAATGCTGCAAAGTGCCCAACAGCCCTTTCTCCAGTACTGAGCGCAACATCAACACTAGTACCAGGACTATACCCAAGAGGTAATATTGATTTCATAAGACACAGATCATACGATAAAAAATTTACACTAATTAAGCATTGATAGCATGCAGAAAAATTTGTGAGGTTGTATAGAACTGAATACATTAACTGGTTTAAAAGAGACAAGGATGAAAATAAAATGACTGGTTGCAATGAAACATGAGCCAGCGTTTTTATCCAATTATCAAATAATGTTTTAGTTTGTTGAAATAGAATAAATACGATAAATAAAGGTGCCAATGACAATAAAAATGCCACTAAAACAGTAGATATTACATACTTAAACGTAGCACTAATAATGCATCTTAAAAACACAAAAGTAGCATAAAGTATTGCCAAAAATGCAATAAAGCCAAAAGGTCCTGATAGCATTAAAGACAAAAATTTCAGCCATGTTTCTCCTGTAAATAATACTCCCGCTGTTAAATCTAAGAATGCAAATTTTTTACCTCCTTCTCCTATATAGCCAGAAAAACTATCAACTAAATAAATGCTACCATCAACAAAAAGCCCAGACAAAGTTGTACCAAAGAATTCCCAACTTCTATCACTAAAAGCAAAAGCTATAAATGCTATTTTGAATATTCTTATAATAAAATCGAATTTACTTAATTGTATTGTTCCAAGCATATAGCCAACAACAGTAAATATAACGTATAGAATAAGCAAAGCTCTTATTCCTTGTAGAAGCCCCTTTCTATATCCTTCATATGGAATTTTAATTCCGTCTTCACTCCCGTCTGTTATGAAATCAAAAATCTTGTTTACAGTTGATGAAATAAAATCGTTTATTTTTCTTTTTAAAAATAAATTTACTGTGTATTTGTTATCTTCATAATATTTGCTATCTTTATCCGTAATATCATCTTTCTCTACGTTTTCTACATTAATACCAAAATATATTTTCTTAGACTCTTCATTTACCAAATGACTTCCATCTATTATGTAATAGTCTACATTATCCTCTGTTATTTTATCTAATTTCTTTACTTTTTTGAAATTATTAGTCTTTCGAACAGATGGATCTCCTGGCGGGCTATCACCCAAGTACATATACAGTTTTTCACCACTATCGAAGTTACATGATCTAGTCACTGCAACATGATATCCACCTCTATGAAGTTGGTAGTTGCCATTACTTGCTATAGCAAGCATCACACTACTACCAGGTATTATATCTTTTTCATCTATTTTATAATCATGATTTAATTTCAAAGAAAAATGTTCAAAATTATCACCAATTTGCGAACACACATTATCCCCTTTTGCACCCTTTCTCTCTGGAAAACATTGAATACCTTTAGCAGTATTCTGATTATTAAGATCGCCAACTTTTGCAACAAGAGCCTCAGCCCAAGAAATATCTTCTCTGTCCTCTTTGAAGTTTAATTTAGAATTTGATATTAAATTAATGTCAATCTGCTTAGAATCCCTCTTATTTTTTTCAATCTCTTTTAGTTCATCCTCAATACGTTTAAGGTGAGAATACATGTCACATGTATTTCTTTTATCATACTTCTCATACCTTATAGAAGAGACGCAATTCTCCCCTATACCTTTTGCGTTGTAACATATATTATGATAGTAACAATTAAGTTCATAAGAACTGTATTTGTTCAGCTCATTAAAATCACACCTTTTCCCATTACATAATTCATTCAGTCCTATTTTAGTTCGTCGTAAATCTAACAATGCGCCATTTATCCATGAATTTTGAATATAATCCTTATTAAAATGTACCTTATTATCATATGGAGTGTAGCCATTACCAACCAAGTATCTATACTGTTGATCCTCTTCTTTCCCATCTTTATCTTTCCTTTTATCTAGTCGATCAAGTTCAAATTCCTTTTTGCTATCTTGCTCATCTTTATAAAAAAACTTACCTCCTTTACATACCTCTCCTGCGCTAGCTTTACTATCCTTATTTTTGTAATAATCGTCATCAAAAATAACCTTTCCTTTAAGGTCTTCTAATTTATCACAATTAATTGTCATTTTTCTAGGAACTAAGCTAAACCTTAATGTATCACCAGGATTTGCTTTAATTCCAGTATCTACATAACGTCTATTGCTATAGAATTCATTATTTCCAAAGCCTATATCCCCACATATTTCTCGTTCATCAAGGCTAGCATTATCAATTAACTTATTACTGTAATTTGGTATTAAATCATTAGCACAAAATACAGCAGGCACAAGTACTCTCTTTGGATTTTTCCCTTCTTTAAGAGGACAAAAATTTACTGACCCACCAAGAGTAAATTTGATTTTCTCATCCTTGCTAATTACTTGACCAGAATCAACCCAATGAATTTTAACTCCTTCGCCAGCTTCACGCACTGGAACATCTATACTGACACTAGTATTTCTGCTCTGCAACCCAGGTTCAACACAATCCATTGTGCAGCCAGTAATTACAAGACATAGTATCAATAATAATGATTTTCTGCTCATCATTGATTTCCTGTGTTTGTCGGTATTTTAGGTGCTGATCTTTGAGCTGATTGTGGTATTTGAGGTCTTCGACTTGGTGTACCAGATTGCTGACCTGCTCTTCTTTGGATACTTTGTTCATCTAAACCTACTGTTCCCATTAAGCTTTGCTGATATTGCCTTCCTGGTTCGCTTGCTACATAAACACCAAACAACGAATCAGATATTGTTGAAGATGCTTCAACTAAAGCTTTCATGGCATGTCCCAAAATCACAAAAGCCATCATAGCGGTGATATTAGGTACATGTTTGGAAGCATAACCGTAAAAAATACAAGGATTAAAAATCCTTAAGTTAAGATTAAGTATACATGTAGGGCAGACCTCAAAATTAAAGACCGAATACACAATATAATCCATAACCTGGCTTATTAATGATATAAAAATTAAAAGCACTACCGGATGAATTGCAAATCTTGCTAAATTTTTGACCCAATTGTGAAACATCTGTCTAGTATATCCAAATAGAAGGCAAATAATAAAAAGAGGCGCCAAGGAAAGCAATAATGCAACTATTGCTATAGATGTGATAAAAGAAAATAAGGCGTTAAACATCGATAAGCTCACTGTTATCAAACCCCAAATCACCAAGCAAAACGATACAATACCCAAAGGACCAGAGAATATAAGAGATACTATTAGTAACACTGAGTGTGCTGATAAAAACCTATTGAGCGGTAAATCAAGAAATTCAAAAACATTTGATGTTGTACCTCTGAAATCTGCTATTTCTATTAACTGTTTTGGAGCATTAACAAAAATAGAAAATGCATTGTTATAAAAAAAACTCCAACTGTTATCGTTCAGCAATTGGGTAATAACTCCTATCTTTACACATATAATTAAAAATTCATATGTAGAAGCATGAGACAATCCAAAAAAGTAATAAAGGGTGTATAAAACTATATATAATACTAATAACGACACTATTGTAGATCTGATGGTATTTGTTCTATTTGATGCTACAAAACTTTGATAAAGAGACTTCACAGGGCTAGTATCAGAGTGAATCGCGTTAGTGTCTTTGTAGCTAGAACCGAAAAATGCAGTTTTTACTTTTTCATCAAAAAAATTATATATCGCACTAAAAGTTCTTACAGGTGGCTCTTTAGTTGTAAGGTTAATGCTAAACTGACCCTCATTTTTCTTATAATCACAGCCATGATCTCTTATTCCGTAATATATAGTGCCACTCTTGTCTTTTAGCTTTTCTTTTAAGCCTTCCATATATTGAGTATTATAAACTTTGCTAATGTCTATAGGTATATCTCCCTGAGTTTCACCAGGATTGTGCTCAGGAAACTTATCAGAAACATGTATATATAAGTTTTTTGCTAGACTATGGCTCTTTGTGACCCTTATATTATATCCCCCTTTACCAGCACTCTTTTCTTTAGCATTTTTAAGTGTAAATACTAACTCTGTACCCTTATCATAGTTTTCTTTGATCTTATGATCAAAGTTAGTTCGTATACCATCACTCCTTACATATTTAAAACTTTCCTTTCCTCCTATCGACACCTTTAATGATGGAATGTAAGTCTTTATCCTCTTCATTTTCTTTTTTCTTATATCATCCACAGCTCCCTTGGTATTTTTTTCTGTATTTACTTTATCCTTTTCACCATCTGAACTATCGCTGTGTCCTTTAGCTATGTTGCTATCATCTAACACTCCCATTATACCATCTACAGCCTTCTTGATAGCTTCTTCCTTACTTACTTTTCCAACAGCTAGTTCGTTGGCAAGATTTTTAGCTACATTACGTTTATTGCCATCTATAGTATTAGATTCAATTTCAACACAATTTTGACCAAAGTAATAACATATATTTTGGCACGCAAGATTTAGAACGTACGTATCTATCTTACTTGCACTGCTCTCTGAAAGCTTGCTACAGTCTACATTTTCCCCTTGTTGTTTTATAGAGTCGATGACATTTCTAATTTCCTCTCTTTCACTTTGATCTAATTCTGAAGACCAGTACTCTTTTCCATTTAACCATTGTGCATTGCCTATTTCATATTTATTAGGACATATTTCACCTTGACACTTCTCTTGATTTAAAACATGTGAAAAATACTCCTTTTCCCCTTCACCGCAACTCTCGTCAATTTTTTTATAGGTGACCATGCCATTATTGTTTTTACACATTTTACTTCCAACAACACTAAAGCTTATCGCATCGCCAGCTTTAAGCGCAAACGGTAATGTAACGTTTCTTACTCCAGGTTCAATTGCAAAATCTTTATATTGCGAACAAAAATTAACCTTATTAGGCACTATATTAATCTCTGTTACTTTTATTTTATCCGAAATATAGACTCCAGAATCAACCCATTTCTGCTCTGTTGATACTATATCCAATTTCTCACGCAAGCCTGATGAATCTTCTGGCTTAATACACCCGCACCCAGATAATAAAAAGAGTATCACAAAACTTATGCATAGCTTAACCAAGTTTTGGTTGCTCAAATGTTCAAACATCTGTTACTCACCTGCGCTCACTCTCCACTGGTTTTATAGATTCACTAGAGGAAGATCCCGATCCCTTATTATCATCTCCACCTCCTCCAATAGCCCCTCTTGCCTTATTTACAGCCGCAGCAGCAACTTGACCAGCACCTCCAGCAGCAGCTTTGGCAGCAGATAAAGCTTTATTCACCATTTGTGCAGGAGTGCTACCCGAACCAAGTGCTGCTCTGTGATTACCAGCAAGCTCAGCAGCCATGCCGGGAAGAACGTTTAAAAAGTGGTAAAAGAGGAATAATACTAAACACAATTTTAATAATTCTCCGATTAGAGAGCTGCCAAACTCCATGTATGTAAAGTCGAATAGACCAAGTATGCTGCTCTTTTTAAAGCTATAATTTTGCATCATACATGCGAGAGTAGTTTCATTTTTATCACATTCCCCATCTTTCAATTTAAACCACTGTTTTTTCTTACTATATGAGATTTCTGCTTGTTTCTTTTGATATGACTTGTCTGGTTGTTCATTTTTATATGACTCGTCCAGTTTAAAATTTAAATTTTTAAAATAGATTTTATCACATGCTATGAACATAAAAGATAGAAATGCAAAAAGGATAACTGGGTATAAACTGTAGGTAATTAACTCTTTTAGCCAACCATCAAAATATCCTTTGGTGTGTTGGAATAAAACCATAGGAATAAACAAAGGTGATAGAATAACAATTACACTTAAAGCAACTATAGATAAAATAAATACATAGCACATCCACAAAATAACCATCATCAGCAAAATGGCCATAAATATACAGACAAGAGCTACTAAAATTTGTCCACCAGCGAAAATAATACCAATCACCGAACCTGCAACTAACAAGACAGGAGCAGCGCCAAGCAAAACCGCTAAAGTTGCAACACCTCCAGTACCAATTTTGCCACCAATTCCATCTAAAGGTGCACCTAAATAAAATAAAATTCTGCAATCAAGCCTATCCCAAGGTGCAAGATAACTGTAGGATACCTTCTGCCCTTCACGATTGTATTCATAATCTTTACCTGCCTCATAATTACATATATTTTTACTCTCAGATGAAGCTTTAAGCACTATTTCTGATAAGCCGTTCGAAAGTTTTGTTAATTCCCCGTAATAATGAGACATGGTACTACCTGTTGTGAAGTAAATCACAAAAGCAAACTTAATGATCAATATATACATTTCTTGTGGACTACGCATTCCACCAGACATGGCTTTTATAGAGAACAATATCAAAGCTAAAATTAAGATAGCAGTAACAGTGTTCTTCAGTCTTTTTTGTGCTACAGACAAAAAACTACCCTTAGCATGTCCATTTTTGTCTGTAAGTAAGTTACCACTTGAATCAATACCTGCCACTAAATTATCTAACGACTCCTTAATACATTGCACTATCATAGAAGTTATGGGAATAGGAGATAATGACTTACTTCCCGCTTGATTGTAGCAAGCTTCAGAGACATACGAGCTAAAACAGCTTTTATTGTCATAATCTACAAAAATTTTTCCTTCTTTTTCCTTTTCCCTTATAATAGTTTTGTAATCTTTATCTTTATTTATAGGGTCGCTAAGATCAACATTATATTCACCCGTACCATCTTTATTTTTGAATTTCATCACAGATTTTTCACACATAGGAGCAAGTGGGTCAGGTGGCAATTCCGTGCACCCCATATCAACCCCTTGCGGCCAAGGAGTCATTTCGATACCAAGCATTCTCACACTTGCTAACTCCACACATAATCTGCCCATTTTTTTCACTGCTTTAAATGTTGATCCATGTATGGGTTCGCTCTGTCCTGCTTTGAGAACTTTACATTTCAGCTCACCATCGACCGTCGGGGACCATGACCCATCTACATATCCAGTATCTTTTTCCCTTACATCAAAGTCTATGTATCCAGGTTTTTCTCTGGAATCAAAGTCTTTCTTGTTAAAAAGATTACCAAAAGTTAAAGGATTTCGATGACATATTTCTATATATTCACTGTATTGCACACCGTTTTTTGGCCAGTAATAACTTTCTGTACTCTCCTGAACGTTAGAATTTAAGGCTTCTTTTTCTGCTCTTTTCCCGTCATAGTCTTTTTTGTTCACGTTTTCCCGAGCTTTATCTTGTAAACAAGAAAAATATTCATCTTCTGTTTGGTAATTTTTATTGGTGCAGCCACTATAACCTGTGTCTTCTTTAAAATTTTTGTATGTTCCATCATGACCACGTGCAACTGGGTGTTTAACAAAACTATGTTCACAAACAACAAGCCCCCCTATTGCTTTCCAGACTCCAACAATTGCAGCTATCATTCCAACAATAACAATAGCAGTAAATACACCAGCGGAAGAAACAATCAAAACAATACCAGTAAATATTGCACCAATAGCAATTGCTATCCCAGCAACTGCTGCAGCTGTTTTAAACGCCTTACAGTCAGGATTAGAAGCACGACTAAAGCTGCCAGTAGAATTAAATCTGCTAACAAATTCCGTTTTGTCAGTACCACTTACTGTATCTGCAAACACTGGATATGAGAGCAAAAAATCTATATTTAACAAAAATATCGCAACTAACAGTAATGACAGTTTAGTTTTAAACATTTTTCACCTTTTGATAAAACACAGGCAACCACATCTTTGGATCATCTCCGACTTCTTTCAATATATCATGTAACAATAGGACACTTTCTGCACGTCCAGATAACACGTTGACCACATCATCCAAATCTTTCAGATCTATTCTAGCTACTACAGCATTAACTCCTTGCTTTACTAAAAAGAATCTAGTACTTGGATCTGTGTGTTTGATCAGTATGTACTCACGTTCAGTTAACATAAAAACATCTCGATAGACACTAGTAGCTTTCAGATTTGGCAAAAAAATTTGTGTTGCTGTCTGCTGTACAAGCGTATCACTAATAGCACTTTTACTTGCATCTTCAACACTCTGAGTAGCAAAAACTACAAAAGCATTTAACTTTCTCAGCACTTTCAACCAGTCTTTTATCTTAGGTGCAAAAACTGGATTATCTATTAACGCCCATGCTTCATCAAGAACAATAATAGATGGAGTGCCATCAAGCGATATACTAATCCTATGAAACAAATAAATCAAGACCGGCCCAAGAGCAACAGGATCTTTTAGCAAGCTAGCCATTTCAAAGCCAAACACTCTTGCTTTTGAAAAATCTAGCAAATCTTCTTTATTGTCAAATATTGCAGCATGAGAGCCATCATCATGCCACATAGATATTGCTCCAGCTAGAGTATCAGGGCCCGCAAGTCCTAAAAATGGTACAAGATTTCTCAAAAATCTGTCTTCTTTTTTTAATTTAAAATTTCCCTCAATTGCATCATTAATTCTAGCAATATCTTCTGAAGTGAATTTATCGTTGTACACTAAAATTAAAGATTTTATCCATTCCATCAAAAATGTTTTATTATCAGGAGTATCGTCAAGTTGCAGAGGATTAAAATTTGTCTTAGTTCTTGGTTCTATTATAGTATAGATACCACCAAGTGCTCTTAAAAAAATTTCTGCACCGCGATCTTTATCAAAAAAGAATATTCTTGGAGAAAATTTCATTGCTTGAGCACATAAAAAATTCATTAAAACAGTTTTGCCAGCACCTGTTGGCCCAATTATCATAGTATGTCCAACATCCCTTATATGAAAGTTGAAGAAAAATGGAGTGCCGGATGTTGTATCAAAAACTGTAACAGCATCTCCCCAGTGGTTATTGAATTTTTTACCAGTAGGATAATTATGTTGAGATGCAAAACCGGCCAAATTAAGACTACTTATTGTACCTTTTCTTACTATATAATCAAAATTACCAGGAATTTGCGCCCAAAATGCTGGTTCTAGATTAACCCTCTCACGAACAGGATAAACACCACAATTAGAAAGCTCCGATTCAACCAATGATAAAGCATTGTCCAATGATTTAGGGCTTTTTTCTATACATAAGATAGTTAAATGGTGTTCACCAAACGCAATTTTACCACTCATTGCATCATCAAGCGCATGAGAAATTTCTGCTATTTGAGAAATAGCTTTATCTGCAGATTGTATCATACGATTTTGCTGTATCTGCATTTTCGCAATTGCCATTTGCCTATTTGTAAATTGAAAAGACTGCGTGATAATAAATTCATAAGGAAGTTGTAAAAAAGAATCAAGCATTCCTGCGGAAGTATTATTTCCATATTCTTTGATACTAACTATTCCAGCATATTTACTTTCATTATGAGTCACAACCTGTATCATCTTATGGCCAAAAAATAACCTATGAACCGGTAAGTATCTTGATATTTCAGTTTTTAGTGGAAAAAGCGTATTTGTAACAAAGCCACAATTTACAATTCTAGACAGAAACTCCATTATTTCACAAAACAGTCCGTTTGGAGTTTCTTTTACTCCAAGGACTTTAGGCGAATAATTCCTAAGGCTTGTTACTATACGATTTGTCGTTTCCTCTAAATCTTCATAGGTATCACGCATATCACTTTCCCAAGCATGTTTTGAAGTTACATGACCAAATTTTTTCAGTAGATGTGATAAAAATTCTACTCCCTTTGTATCTGCCCTACGAATAATCGTAATGTATAAATCATTAATAAAAGATTGCCTAGTTGCGTGTTTTTCTCTCCATTTTAGATTTACATGGTTAGCAAAAAAATTTGGTAAACTCTGGTTTGCAAATTCATCAGAAAAGATATTCTTCTTACGCCTGATGGTATGAAAGTACAAACTAAATGCTGGAGATGAAATGCTTCTTAGCATCTGATTTCTGATATTATTTTGTATCACCAAGTCTTCATCATCGGCCGTTTCAAACGCAAAGCCATTTAATTTTATAAATTTAACTAACCAATTCTGCTTTGTTATCAAGGTTGTACTATTCCAATAGCAAGAATAAGGTATAAATTCAGCAGCGTGAACCTCTCTACTTAGAATAGATTTATTCTTTGATTGAATAGCTCTAAATCTCAACATTGCATAACATCAAGTAATGTCATAAGAATTGGCTCCATGATAAAACCGATTTAAACATTTGGAACATTTTCCCAACTTTACCATAAATAACTCAATAAACAACGGTTCCTTTGCAGAAGCTATATAGCCAAGTCCATGTATACCTGGTAACATCAGGAGAATTACTCTAAGATCATTTGTATTAATGAAAATTAGCATGCAAATTAGAACGTTTAATATTGCAAACATATAACTCACACCAAAGAGCATTGCAGGTCTTGTAAGACCTTTAAATAATTGATTCGTTTGTATGCTGCCAGTAGACATATCTTTAACCTTCTAATAAGAGCTCTAACACTAATACTACATCATTAATTAAAAATCTATTGAAATGAATAGCACTTTAGGTAAGATAATTAATTTAAATTCAATGATTATAAGCTGGCCATTTCAAGAAGCAGAAAAAATACTACAAGAATTCCCTAATAAAAAAGAGATAATATTTGAGACTGGTTATGGTCCTTCGGGTTTACCACATATTGGTACTTTTGGGGAAGTTTTTCGTACCACAGTTATTGCAAACGCTCTAAAAAAAATAGCTCCTAGTATAAAAACCAAAATCATTGCAGTTTCCGACGATATGGATGGTTTGCGAAAAATACCAGATAATGTACCAAATCAGGAAATGCTAAGAGAGAATCTGAACAAGCCATTAACCATGATACCTGACCCATTTGGCACTCATGAGAGTTATGGTCATCACATGAATTCGTTGTTGTGTAAATTTCTTGATTTGTTTGGATTTGAATACGAATTTAGGAGTGCAACAGAGTGTTATAAATCTGGCGTTTACGATGAAAAACTTTTACTCCTGCTGAAAAATTATGATAAAGTGATGGACGTAATGCTTCCATCATTTCGGGAAGAAAGGCAGCAGACTTACAGTCCATTCTTGCCGATATGCCCAAAAACTTCCAAAGTTTTACAAGTTCCAGTAATTGAAACAAATACAGATAAAGGAACAATCACGTATGAAGACCCAAACGGGGAAAAAATAGAAGTTCCAGTGACAAAAGGAAAATGTAAACTGCAATGGAAACCTGATTGGGGGATGAGGTGGGCTGCATTCGGAGTTAATTACGAAGCTCATGGAAAGGATTTGACTCCATCTGCTGTGCTTTCAAGTCAAATATGTAAAATACTTGGAGAAAAGCCACCGCTTTTGTTTTGCTATGAGTTATTTCTTGATAAAGAAGGAAAGAAGATATCAAAATCAAAAGGAAATGGTATTTCAATTGAGGAGTGGCTAACTTATGCACCCACAGAGAGTTTAGCGTTATACATCTTTCAGAGCCCTAAAAAGGCTAAACGTTTATATTTTGATGTGATACCAAAATCAACTGATGAGTATTTGGAGTTTGTTAAGCGTTATAATGAAAGTAAAGAAAAGGATGTAAATAGCCCTGTATGGCACATCCACCAGGGTAAAGTTCCAAACGTAGAAACTTCAGGCATAAATTTTTCGTTACTTTTAAACCTGGCAGCAGCTTGTAATGCTGAAAATAAAGAGATTCTTTGGGGTTTTATATCAACTTATGCACCAAACGTTACACCAGAAAGCAACAAAATGCTAGATAGGCTTTCGGATTTTGCAGTTAGGTATTATCACGACTTTATCAAGCCAACAAAAGCGTATAAAGCTTCAAACGAAAAAGAGAAAGAAGCGTTACTAGATTTAAAGAACAACCTACATTCCCTGCCTATTACAGCCACTGCTGAAGAGATTCAATCTCAGGTTTTCTCCATCGGAAAAAAACATAATTACAATAACTTACGCGATTGGTTTCAGTTGCTATATGAAACGCTGCTTGGCCAAAAAACTGGTCCAAGAATGGGATCTTTTATCAAGCTTTATGGGATAGATAATACAATCTCTCTTATAGAAAGTGCTACTGAACGTACACTTTAGAGTTTACCTTCTTTCATTTGAGCCCTCTAGTTTTATTACTTGACAAACCTTCCCACTTTCCTTATTATACTGATAAAGGTATTTATCCTTGTTTTTGGGCTCAACGACAAAATTCAGTAAAAAACTCAGATATTTATTGGCAAATTACATAAAATTATAGCGGCTTTTTTTATTTTTTCTACATTCAGCCAAATCGCGCTTGTTAGCACATTATCAATTTAAATTATTAAAACTCGCTATATGGGGATTCTTTTGTCTTTTTTTATTTAGTAAATTTCTTAATATTTACAACTAAAGTAATTTTAGAGAGCCAGCGCGTGACCAACCTGGTCAGTTTTCTGAATCCCAGTACTGGAATAACAAGAAAGAGGGCGCTGGGATGACACCATTTGCTGTCTTCAAAATGAATGTTCATACACCTAGGATGTTTAAACCTTAATTTTGTTTTGGTGTTAAGCAAGGTATCTAGATACCTTGCTAAATAAGAAAACTTGGAGAAAAGGAAGAAACTTCTCTTCTCCTACTTGTCGTGATTGTAATACTTTATATTGCCTGAGTAGCATGCTCGAATTTTCCTGTATTTGATGCATCTAGTTTATCACTAGGTTTTAGTGCAATATATGTGATACCACCAGTAACAAGTCCTGTAAGTACGAAAGCAGCAACAGCTATACCAATTAAAGCCAATATTGGTAATGCAACACCAGCAGCAAAACATCCACCACCAACTGCTAATGCAGCTACAACACCACAAACACTACCAATCATTATTGATTTATTAGTAGTTTTTACTATATTTTCTTCAGTTCTAGGCACGCTACTTTCAGACACTAAAGGCTTTTCATTACTTTCACAATTAGACATGCTATTTGCAAGTCTTGCTAGCCAATTATCAATTTTAGTTTCTTGCCCTTCATCTTGCTCTTGACTTTTTAATGTTTTTAAAATCTCCTGAAGTCTTTGACGATCATTTCCTTCTACACGAGCAAAAACTTCTTCTAACATATTATTATCTTCACTTGCTTCTAAAATAACTTTGATTTTTTTCTCACAATTATTGAAATTCATAGCATAGGCAAGCGGTGTTAGATTATACTCTGCACCACCTGGTAAATTTGTAGTTATATTTGCAGTAGTAAGAACTTTTCCTTTATCTTCACTTGCTTCTAAAATAACTTTGATTTTTTTCTCACAATTATTGAAATTCATAGCATAGGCAAGCGGTGTTAGATTATACTCTGCACCACCTGGTAAATTTGTAGTTATATTTGCAGTAGTAAGAACTTTTCCTTTATCTTCACTTGCTTCTAAAATAACTTTGATTATTTCCTCAAAATTACTGAAATGCATAGCATAGGCAAGCGGTGTTAGATTATACTTTGTACCACCTGGTAAACTTTCAGTTATATTTGCAGTAGTAAGAACTTTTTCTTTATCTTCAATTTCTTCTAAAATAACTTTGATTTTTTCCTTAAAATTATTGCAATTCATAGCATAGGCAAGCGGTGTTAGCTTATACTCTGCACCATCTGGTAACTTTTTAGTTATATTTGCAGTAGTAAGAACTTTTTCTTTATCTTCAATTTCTTCTAAAATAACTTTGATTATTTCCTTAAAATTAATGAGATTCATAGCATAGGCAAGCGGTGTTAGCTTATACTCTGCACCATCTGGTAACTTTTTAGTTATATTTGCAGTAGTAAGAACTTTTTCTTTATCTTCAATTTCTTCTAAAATAACTTTGATTATTTCCTTAAAATTAATGAGATTCATAGCATAGGCAAGCGGTGTTAGATTATACTCCTTACCACCTTTTAACTTTTCAGTTATATTTGCAGTAGTAAGAACTTTTTCTTTATCTTCAATTTCTTCTAAAATAACTTTGATTATTTCCTCAAAATTACTGAAATGCATAGCATAGGCAAGCGGTGTTAGATTATACTTCGTACCATCTGATAACTCTTCATTTATATTTGCAGTAGTAAGAACTTTTTCTTTATCTTCAATTTCTTCTAAAATAACTTTGATTATTTCCTTAAAATTAATGAGATTCATAGCATAGGCAAGCGGTGTTAGATTATACTCCTTACCACCTTTTAACTTTTCAGTTATATTTGCAGTAGTAAGAACTTTTTCTTTATCTTCAATTTCTTCTAAAATAACTTTGATTATTTCCTCAAAATTACTGAAATGCATAGCATAGGCAAGCGGTGTTAGATTATACTTCGTACCATCTGATAACTCTTCATTTATATTTGCAGTAGTAAGAACTTCTTTTAATATCTCTGCTTCTTTAATTACTTTAAGAGTAAGAATAATATCCTGTTTACTTTTTATCGCATCCTTTAACCGATCATATAATTTCTTTTGTTCCGCTGTTAAATCTTCATACTTTGTCATATCAAACTCTCCTATATAATATACTTTAATTATTATATACTTAAGCAATAAAGTCAAGAATTTAATTAACTATCATAAACACTCAAGCAAGAAAAAGGGGCTTTTGTGCGAGCGTTATTAATCTTCAGTTTAATAGGATAAGATTCGTCAACGTTTCTGTAAGTATCTTCTATATAGAAGAGTTGCTACCAATAAAGCCTAAGCTGACCAAATACATTTCTGTAGATTCAGATCTACTTGATTTTGGTTTGAAGTATCTTACTGTTTTAAACATTTTTTTTAGCTCATTGCAGAAATCTTTATCAGACTCTCCTTGAAAAATTTTTACTACAAATTTGCCATCATGATTCAAAAAATGCTTTGCAAAATTGAGCGCTGCTTCGCATAAAAGCATAATTCTGATATGATCTAACGATTTTAAACCGCAAGATTCTGGTGCCATATCAGATAAAATTACATCAAATTTGTGATCCTTGAATTTTTCTCTTAAAATTTCAAGTTCGCTGATAATATCACACTGTATACACTCTACTCCACTAATTGCGTTTATTGGTTTTATGTCAACAGCAATCACACTCGCTCCTTTCTTAGATGCAACTTGTGACCATCCACCAGGAAAAGCGCCAAGATCAATAATTTTTTGCCCTTGTTGGAGTAGTTTAAATTTATCGTCTATTTCTATTAACTTATATGCCGAGCGCGATCTATAACCGTCCTTATTGGTTTTTTGCACATACTGATCATTCAAATGGCGATGTAGCCATCTTGTTGAAGATAACTTTCTACCTCTAGCTGTTTTTACTCTGGTCTTTATACTAATAACCTACTTATTATTGATTATATCTTTGAGCTCTTTTTCAACTACTTCTTTTACCAATTCATGTAGATACTTATTCAGCCACTCTGAAAGCTGAGGTTTTAAAAGAGATACAACTAATTCTTCAACAGTAAGATCCGCTCTTTTTTGTTGTTTATGCCGTAGTTCGCTTTGCATCTTTTCAAGCAATGTTTTAATTTCCTCCATATTTTCTTTTAAAACTAAATGCTCGTTACTTTGTTCTTGATAGCTCACTTTGTTATTACTCATTTGGATATTATCATACAAATTTTTCTCTTCTGAGTTGTAACTATGGCTATTAAATTGGTTATTCATTTTCTCACTTTGGCAATTATTCTCTTCTTCACTATTTTCTTTTTCTTCGATGTCTTCTGGATACTCCTCTTCAAGGCATAATACGTCATCATCTTCATCTATTATTTCTGCTCTATCGCCACTTGGATTTTTACCCGATATAGCTTTTTTTATATCTTCTAGTATATCTTTTACAGATTGATTATCGCTCATACCATTAAATTTAAAGGTTTATACTATTTATCATAAAAAGCAAGTTGTAAACACTAATTACATAATTGCTTTTTGCCTGAATTAGATCGGAACGTGCTTTAAATAATTCATCTTCAGTATCCAAAAGATCAGATGTGCTCTTTAAATTTAAGTTTACTTCTTGCTCAACTCCTTCCAATGCTAAAGCTGCTGCTTTTTCTGCTTCTTGACTTGCTTTAATAATAGCTTTTGCTGTCAGCACGTTATTCCAAGCATTTACAACTGCTTCTTCTATATTTTTTACTGCTTCGTAATAATCGTAAGTGTATTGTTTTGCATCCATTTTAGCTCTACTAACACCAAAAACATTAACTCCTCTTTTAAAGATCGGAATATCAAGAGTAAAGACAACATTCACATTTTCTAGTAACGTGTCCAATTTTATATTGTCCTTTCCAAAATTTTTACTTGCGCTTAGATTCAAAGAAGGAAGCCACTTGGAAGTTTCAGCGATCACTTCCATTCCGGCTGCTCTTTTTTGATAAACTGCTGCTTTTAGGGACAAGTTATTAGTTTTTGCTAATTGTAAACATTCATTTAGCTCTGGAACAGAAGGTAATTTATCATTAGCTTCAGAAAGTTCATCAGCATCTTCGCCAATCAAATGATAATAAGCAATATTTGCCAATTTTAATTTACCTTCAGCATCAACTCTTTCGGATATAGAAGACGAAAATTTTGCTTTTGCTAGCAAAACTTCAGCATTAGTAACTTCTCCAAGGGAAAAGCGTTTTTTCATAGCTGACAAATGCTCTAAAGAAACACGCTCTTTATGTTCTCTCAGTTTTAATATTTCTGCCTTTTGTAAAACATTAACATATGCTTTCACAGCGCTGAGTGCAACTTCTTGCTTTGACTGCTGAAATCTAATTTTTGCTGCTTTAAGAAGATGACTTGATCGGCTAAATGTAGCAAAAGTGCCCCCACCGTCTATTATTCTTTGGCTTAATGTTAGACGCTTTCCAGAGTTTTGTCGATCGTTAATAATATTAAAATTACTATCGAAATTATATTGTAAATTAATGTCAGGTAAAAATCCAGCCAATCCAGAAGATTTCAGCTGTTTTTCAGCACTCTTATATTGGTAAAACTGAGACTTTATTTTTGAGCTGTTTTTGATAGCTTTGCTTATGGCTTCTTCCAAATCGATTGCATAGCAACCTATAGTACCAAAAGCAATTATAAGTATAATAATCAATCGAAACATTTTGCTTTCTAGCATGTTGTTTAAGTTATTAGCATAAATTACTTTAATAATCAATAACTAATGTTGTAACTAATGTTGTAACTAATGTTGTTGACACTATCAAGCAACTCAGTGTATCATAATCTACTGTTATGTATTGATATATGAAAACTTTTTTCTTAAAAGAGAAACAAGTCGATAAAAAATGGCTTGTTATAGATGCAGAAGGATTAGTAGTAGGAAGGCTTGCAGCGTTTGTAGCAGCGCTATTGCGTGGAAAGCATAAGCCTGAATACACACCTCATATGGATTGTGGAGATAATGTAATTATTGTTAATGCAGAAAAGGTACATTTTACCGGAAAGAAACTTAAAGATAAAATCTACTATAGGCATACAGGTTATTCTGGTGGTTTAAAGAAAACTACTCCAGATAATATTTTAAATGGCAAATTCCCTGAGCGTGTGATAAAAATGGCAGTAAAAAGAATGCTTGATGATGGTCCTATGGCACGTAGACGGTTTGAAAATTTGTATGTTTATTCTGGTTCAGAACATAAGCATCAAGGACAGCAACCTGAAAAAATAGATTTTGCCTCTTTAAATCGTAAAAATAAGAAATAATGGAGTAAAAAGTGAAAATAAATAATAATGATCAGCCAAAAAAGGCAATGATTGACTCACTTGGTCGTTCATATGCTACAGGTCGAAGGAAAGAATCTGTAGCAAGAGTATGGATAAAGCCAGGAAGTGGAAAATTTAGTGTTAATAAAAAAGATGATTTAATTTCTTATTTTAAAAGAGAATCAGTGTGTCAAATGATTAAAGCGCCATTCATAGTAACTTCTATGTTAGATAGGTATGATGTGTTTGCAACTGTAAAAGGTGGAGGACTATCTGGCCAAGCAGGTGCCTTAGCTCATGGAATAAGCAGAGCTTTAAGTAGTATAAGTCAAGATCTACACTCTATATTACGTAAGGGTGGATTCCTAACTAGAGATTCACGTGTTGTTGAGCGTAAGAAATATGGTCAACATAAAGCTCGGAAAAAATGTCAGTTTTCTAAGAGATAATTGTTTCATAATGGTATTTTTTTGTAAATATTATACAAGTTCTTACAAGGTTTTATGACATTTTCTCTTTTTATGACGAATTTAGTTGACTATTGGCATTAGCATAATATGCTGTTTATGTAATTTTTCAATATTAAGGTAATTTATGAGTAAAGAAGATATAGTAAACCAACTGAGTCAAGAGTGCTCTAGTCAAGGTATAGATATAACAAAAGCTAGTTTGAGTAAGCTTCATGATATTTTTATGGAAACAATCAAGAACGATCTAAATCGTAAAGGTGAAATACGTTTGCATGGAATAGGGACATTCTCTACTGCTATAAGTAAGGAAAGACAATGCCGTAATCCTCAAAATGGTGAGATTATGACCGTTCCTGAAAAGAAAAGAGTAAGGTTTAAAGCAAGTCAAGCTCTTTCAAGTACTTTAAATACCAAAGAGAAAGTATAAGCTACTTAGATATTGTCATTTTCATCTTTTTAGTTACACTATGTAAGCCATGAAATATAGCCTCGCTGATTAAAGAATGGCCTATATTAAGAGCTGAGATGTGAGGTATCTCTTTTATTCTTTTAGCATGTTTATAATTTATGCCATGCCCTCCGTGGCATTCTATTCCTAGCTTATTAATGTATTCTGCAGAGTTAGTAATAAGTTTTAATTTTTCTTCTGATGGATTATCACAGTAATCCCCTGTGTGAATTTCTATTATGTCAGGCTTTCTTTCTAGCTTCTCAAGATATTTTAGTTGATTAATATTTGGATCGATAAATAGTGAGACTTTTATGTCAAAGCTATGCATTTCCTCTATTATACCAGAAAGTTTACTGTGCATATTCACGATATTCAGGCCACCTTCGGTTGTTAATTCTTCTCTTTTTTCTGGTACTATACAAATCGAATAGGGTTTTACTTCTTTTGCTATTTTGAGCATTTCTTCCGTAGCTGCGATTTCAAGATTTAACTCAGTGCTAATGTTTTGTTTTAGATTGAATACATCCTCATCTCTGATATGCCTTCTGTCTTCTCGTAAGTGTACGGTGATAAAATCTGCTCCAGCATCAATAGCTATTTTTGCTGCTTTTAATGGATCTGGATAAGAAGCTCCACGTGCGTTGCGAAGGGTTGCAACGTGATCAATATTAACGCCCAATTTCACAATTTACCTAAAAAATTATTTTAAATTATACATATTATTAGATCTTATGCATGTCATTGTTTAATGCCATAGCTGAAAGACGGAGCTAGCAGTTATACCAATTCTCATTGTTGGCAAGTCAAATAAGAAACATTCAAAATTGTTTGATTGTGGAAGTGGAAAGAGAAGTAATAAATTTGCATACACTTGCCCTTTTTTACAGTTAATCTAGTTTATAGAACTACTCGTGGTAATCCAAACAAGATTTTTTCTCATAATCAAGTTATAGTAAACGGGGAAAATTTTTCGCATCTAAAAAATTTTAGATTTAGGATTGAAATTAATAAGTGGAGTGATTATGTAATGCATGTATTAGTAAAAGGAGGTACAACATGAGTAATATAGTTCATTTAAATAAAAACAATAATCGTGATAATTTTAGTGTAAGAGGGTTACAAAGAGCCGTTGATGACATATTTGATAGCTTTTTTACAGGATGGAACCCAGAGCTTTCCAAAAGAGGCAGTAGTCTACTACCAGTTTGTGATTTTTATGAAACAAAGGAAAGCTATTGCCTATCATTAGAGTTACCAGGTATTCCTAAAGAAAGCATAGACATTAGTATATCTGGCGATAACTTAATAGTGAAGGGTGAAAAAACATGTAATAATGAATCAAAAGATAAGCAGTTTTACCATAAAGAAAGGTACTATGGTTCTTTCTATAGATCTATTCAACTTCCAACAAATGTAGAGCAAGATAAGGTATCTGCCAACTTTTTAGATGGGGTATTGCATGTAACCATACCTAAGTCAGAGAAACACATCAAGAAAATTGATGTAAAGTAACCAGTAAGTAATAGCAGGCTTCTGACCTTGAGGCTTGCTATTTTAATATCTGTTCAGCAGAGTGGCAAAATAAGGTAAACGAGAAAAGACAACTAAATGAATGTCATGAAAGTAGCTGATGCTGGCTCCCTTATGAAGGTGTCATCTTAGCACCCAGACACTGATTTTTTAATTGAAAATGTTGTCTTGTTTGTGATAAATTTTGCTCGATGCCAGTGTCGAGCACTGGCATGACATTATAGAAGCTGGAATTACAGTGTCAGCTACTTGAATGACAATATTTGCTGTGTAATTTACCTTAAAAAATGAATATTCCTACAGCTACGTGTAAGCTACTTTCATGACACTCATTTAGTTGTCTTTTTTGCCACTTTGCTGAACAGATATGCAAAATATTAACTTAGCAATACAAAAAATTATCTATAGATTAGACACACCATTAGATCTTATGCATAGTCATTTTTTAATGCCATAGCTGAGAGACGGAGCCTGCTCCCCTTATCATGAAACTGAAGTCTATATGGTACCACAGTATAATGATATAATAAAATATGAAAAAAATACCAATAAAAAAAGGCAAAAAAAGCCCGTATTAACTTTAACAATTTAAAATGATTTAATGTGAAAACCATAGGCGCCAATTGTTTTTTTAACTTAAAAATAAAAGTCAAGTATCAGGAATTCTAGACATAAACCCTCCTATATGAATAAAGAGCTAGCAAAAATAAACTTATATATTTTTTGCTGAAATTTGATTATTTGGTGAAAAAACCTGCAGGTGAAGATAGATTTTGGATCCTAAAAAATCTTCATTCTCCACTATAATGAAGCCACCAGAGTCTGTCAAGTAATTTTTTATTTAAACTGCTCGCAATCTTTTTATACACTCATCTTTACCAAGAATTACCATGATATCGATGATTCCAGGCGCATCCATTATTCCAGTTATTGGGGCGCGTAATGAGTGGTATATATCGCTCATTTTTATATTATGTAATTTTGAAAATTCCTTAATCTGAGAAGATAAAAAATTCTTATTCCAATCTTCACTACCTACACTCGAAAGAAATGATGCAAGTAACTTAATTACATTGAGGTTAGATTTGACAATTTGCTGAGCTTCTTCACTAAAATCAACTTGAATATAAAATTTTGCTAAGTCCAATAATTCGGTCAGATAGTTTGCTCTTTTTTTCAGCTCTGTCAGTCCCTGCAGTAAATAGCCCTTTTTTTTGTCAGTTAGAGTATTTTCTCTAAGCATTAGAGTCAGAATATCTTCATTGCTCATATTACTAATATAATGATTATTTAAATGCTCCAGTTTTTTGAAATCGAGCCGTGCAGGTGAACGACCGATGCTTTCTAAATTAAACCACTCTATTGCTTGCTCATCGCTAATAATCTCATCGTTGCCATGACTCCAGCCAAGTCTTAGCAAGTAATTACGCATTGCCTGTGGCAATATTCCCATCTTTTCATAATCGCAAACACTTGTAGCCCCATGTCTTTTAGATAACTTATTCCCGTCTTCTCCATGAATTAGCGGTACATGTGCAAAGCGTGGGACATCAAAATCAAGAGCCTGATATATTAGTAATTGCTTGAAGGTATTAGTGAGATGATCAGAGCCACGTATAATATCGGTTATTCCGGCATCATGGTCATCAACCACTACAGCAAAAATATATGTTGGAGTATTGTCAGAGCGCAAGATTACTATGTCATCAAGCTGATCGCTACTTATTGTAACTTGGCCGTATATTTTATCGTCAACAACAATATCTTCTGAGTCTGGCACTTTGAAACGGACAACAGGGTTTGCGCTTGATGTCGAATGAGTACACTTATGCTTATATATTTTTCCTTCTTCTCTTGCTCTTGCCTTCTTTTCTGCAACTTCATCTTCAGGGCAGTAACAGTGATACGCCCTACCCTTTTCAACTAAAAGATTTGCAACTTCAATATGTCTAGCTATTCTTCTCGATTGGTATATTATTTCTCCATCATAGTTTATTCCAAGCCATTTTAACCCATCTATTATTGCATCAATTGCTTCCTGTGTTGAACGTTTTCTGTCGGTATCCTCAATCCTTAGTAAAAACTGGCCACCATGACGCTGCGCATAGAGCCAATTAAACAAAGCTGTGCGAGCTCCTCCAATATGTAAAAATCCTGTTGGTGATGGAGCGAATCTAGTGACTATACCTGGCATATTTGTCTATTGTGATAACGTAACCGATGATAACTAAAATTTGTACTTGCAACAACGTGGAACTATAGTAAATTTGAAAGATCAATTTACATTTATTTTTAACAAACTGCATTGTATAATTTAATATTAGTGAATGCAGTGAGGTGTATATATGGATAATTTATTTGAAATTGCAAGAGGAGTTGTAACAAAAGAGGATGAAAATAAATTTATTGAAGCTTGCAAGAAAAGAGTTGCTTGTGTAGCTAAGCATAGAATTGATGAAAATGGAAACCCATTTCATATAGCAGCAAGTAAAGGGTTTCTATTATCTGCGTTACAGGGGATCATAAAGTATTTAGAAAAAGATACTGAGAGCAAAGTCAAGAAAGCAAAAGAAGCTAAAGATTGGGAAGAAGTAAAAAGATTAGAAAAGGAACTTAAGAATAATAAGAAATATATTAAGGAAGCACTCCTCGATAAAAGCTATATTAAGGATGACGGGAAGAAGGCAGTATCACCCCTTTATTTCTTGGACCCTGCAGAGCGGAAGGAAGTTAAGCAAATTGCAGATATAAAATGTGGCTTTATATGTAATAAGAAGTTTCATATATGCTTATATATAGTAGGAGCTATAGTGTGTGCTACCGCTAGGTGTGTATCTTTGTATCTTCTATTTTCGGCTTCTCAATCTCTTGCATTGGCTTCAATAGCAACAATAGCTTCTGGAGGATCTTCATATCTGTTATTTAAGGCATGTAATGAAGTATATGGCCTCTATAACGAAAGTACTATACTTACAGATCCTGATGTTATGCAACTTTTAGATAGTGGTTTAGCCCCAGTGTGAAGTATTTGCAGGTAGTAATATAGAAATTTACTTTCTTAACTTAAGAAAGTATACTGATAAGATGATAAGAAAGAAGTATAGTAAAATTTTAATAGCAAATAGAGGAGAGATTGCTTGCAGGATAATCAAAACTGCGCGCAAGATGGGTATATCTTGTGTATGCGTATATTCAGATGCAGATGTAAATTCTGTGCATGTAAGGCAAGCAGATGAGTCGAAGTACATTGGTCCTTCACCTTCTTGCCTGAGTTATTTAAATATTGAAAAAATATGCGAGGTGGCAGTTGAAACAGGTGCTGAGGCAGTTCATCCTGGTTATGGGTTTTTAGCGGAAAATCCAGATTTTCCCCGTGCTCTGGAAAAACATAACATAGATTTCATTGGTCCAAGTGCAAAGACAATAGAAGCTACAGCCAACAAAATAACGGCAAAAGAAGAGGCAAGAAAGGCTGGAGTAAATGTAGTGCCAGGATATATGGGTAAGATCGAAGATGCTGACCACGCATCCATGGTTGCTGAAGAAATTGGTTTTCCCGTTATGCTCAAAGCTGCATCAGGTGGTGGTGGCAAAGGAATGCGAATTGTACATTCCAAAAAAGAAATTGAACTAGCATTTACATCAGCAACAAATGAGGCGGAGAAAAGTTTTAAAGATGGCAGTATTTTTATAGAGAAATATATAGAGCTGCCAAGACACATTGAAATACAAATCATAGCAGATAAATATGGCAATATAGTGTGTCTTGGAGAGAGGGAATGCTCGATACAAAGGAATAACCAGAAAATAATGGAAGAAACTCCAAGTCCATTTATTAGTGAAGAAGTAAGACAAAAAATGTATGCCCAATGTGTTTCTCTGGCAAAGCAAGTTGGTTATTTTTCAGCAGGTACTGTCGAGTTTGTTGTAGATAAAGACCAAAACTTCTATTTTCTTGAGGTAAATACGAGATTACAAGTTGAGCATCCAGTAACAGAATTTATAACTGGAATAGACATAGTAGAAGAAATGATTAGAACTTCCTGTGGAGAAAAATTGAGATTCAATCAGGATGATATTAAACTTACTGGTTCTGCAATAGAAAGCAGAATTTGCGCTGAAGATCCATCAAAGAAATTTTTCCCTTCCAGCGGAAGAATAAAATATTACGATAAACCGGATGAAAATAATTATGTAAGAATAGATGATGGAGTAGCTAGCGGTTCAGAAATCAGCATGTTCTACGACTCAATGATTGCAAAAATTATAACCTATGGAAAAGATAGAATAGAGGCGATCAGCAGAATGCAAAAAGCTTTGTCTGAGTGCTATATAGGGGAAGTAATAAACAACATAGAATTTCTAGAATCCATCTTCCATAATCCAAATTTTATTGCAGCAAAGCTTCACACGAGATTCATTCCAGATCATTACCCTAGCGGGTTTCAAGGCGATTTTATCACAGAGGAATATATTAAAATATTTATCTTTACTGCACTGTATATTCACTTAGAAAATGAGGGAAAGTATTACAGTAAGTCAATAGATGAAGCATTCATAGTGAAAATAGACGATAATGAGTACTCCGTAAATGCAAAATATCAAGATAACACATTAACAACAGTATATAACCACAATAAATACTCCGTGGTAGGTAAGTGGAAACCAAGTTACAGGTTGTTATATATAACAATTAATGATGATACCAATATAGCACTTAAAATAGAAAGGCAAGGCAGCAAATACTTTATAAGACACGCAGGTATGAAAGCTAAATGTTGTGTATTAAAACCTCATGCAGCTGAACTAAGCAAATTAATGCTAAACAACAAAACAGAAGGGATTTCAGTAGACGCTGTAAAATCTCCAATATCCGGTTTATTGGTTAAATTACACGTCAATGCTGGAGATCAGGTAGAGGTAGGACAACCTCTATTTGTTGTAGAGGCAATGAAAATGGAAAATATAATATGTGCTGAATCAGAAATGGTGATAAAAAATATCCCTGTTAAAGAAGGAAAAAATATACATGCTGGTGATTTAGTATTAGATCTGGTTTCTTAAATAACATAAGCAGTATAAACTTGACCCAAATAAGATAAATGAAAACATTTGATGGGCTATAGCAACGGCCATTGGTATATGCAGCAACAAAGTGACTACTCCTAGAATTACCTGAATGATGACGGAGAATAGCATAACATATAATGGTTTTATACTGGCATTTTTTATTGTGAGTATTGCTGTCAGAACTAATATCAGCAATGCCAATGCCCGGTGTATGAATTGCACTGTTACTCTATTTTCAAAGATATTTAGCCAAGCAGGCTGTAAGTAAAATAAATCTTCCGGAACAATTTGTCCATCCATCAGTGGAAAGGTATTGTAAATTAAACCAGCATTTAGCCCTGCAACAAATGCACCGAAGATTATTTGTACTGTCACTAGGATTAAAATTATCCATATGTAACATGTAATGTTGCTATTAATTTTAATTATCTGTTTTGGTTTGATTTGGTAATCAAAAAATTGATATGACAATAATGCAAAGATAACCAACGCAAGCAGTAAGTGAAGTGCGAGCTTATAGTGACTAACATGAGGATTAGATACCAAACCGCTTTTTACCATATACCAACCAGCAAAAGCTTGTAAAATTCCAAATAATAGTGCTGTAGATAACCTTATTACTGCATTTTTAGGTATTCTTTTTTTTAGTGTAAAGTATATAAATGGTAAGATAAAAACTAAACCTGTCAGCCTTGCAATTAACCTGTGCACATATTCTATTAAGTATATGGTGCGAAACTCTTCCATACTCATACCATAATTAAATGCTTTATATTCAGGTGTAGCTTCATATTTTGATTTTTCTTTTAGCCAGTCTTGTTCACTCAGCGGTGGCAATGTTCCGGTAATTGGTTTCCATTCCGTGATTGACAATCCTGCTTTTGAAAGTCTGGTAAATCCACCAATTCCCACCATGCAAATCACCATGAGAGAGCAGAGAAAAAGCCAAATAGCTACAGGTTTTGCTTCCATAATCCATGCTGAGTTTTATTCCATTGCTGAGGGTGAATAACAAATTCCCACAAAGCGAGAAAAGCTGCAACGCTATGTAGTAGACTATAGACGGGAAAAAATATTGATACTATATAAAAATAAAAAGGCATTTTTTGTTGTCTGATAGCTATTATCAAAAAAATCAAGTTAATACCGTATACTATTATAAAATAATATAAGAATAATTCATTGAAAATTTGAGTCAGCACCAATGAAAGTAACAAAAAAGGAGTCGTGAAAAATATAAAAGCTGAGGAACCAACAAAAAGGTTTAATAGCAAAACTCCCTTAAGCCCAGTGTGCTTAAAAAGTAATTTTATATTTTTTAAATGAACGATATAAGTTTGCATATAACCTTTAATCCAGCGTGCTCTTTGTTTGATCCAAGCAAACACAGTAATTGGTGATTCTTCCAATGTTTCTGAATCAATAATCCTGGTTTTATATCCCATTTGCGCAAGTCTCAAACCAAGGTCAGCGTCTTCAGTGACATTGTAAGCATCCCAAAAAAGCACTTTCTTTAAAATTTCCACTGAAAAATGGTTACTGCTACCACCCAAAGGTATTGGCATGTTCATTTTTTGAAATCCAGGCAAAAAATATTGAAACCAGTTCATATACTCGAGAGAAAAGAATTTTGTAAGAAAATTGCAACCAAAGTTATAGTAATTTAATTTCGCCTGTACACACGCCAACTTTTCGTCGCCCTTATTAAATTCAATTAGTGCTTTTTTTAACTGCAACGGATCTGGCTTGTCATCTGCATCATATATTACCACATACTTTCCTCTAACAAAGTTCATAGCATAATTGCATGACTTAGCTTTTGTTCTAGGCAGAGAATGAGGCACTTTTATTACTTCAAAATACTGCGGTAAGGTGCATTTTTCTATAGCTGCTAACATTTCTTGGTCATCGCTCTCTATCACAAGCTTTACATCTAATTTTGATTTTGGATAATCCAAACTTTCAATGCTCTTAATCAATTGCTTTATAACCGCATTCTCTTTAAAAGCAGGCAATAAAATAGTATATATAGGTTCATTCATCTTATCATAATCTGCTTTTTGGTTAGAAATTTTACGCAAGCCAAAAATTTTAGTTACAAATTTGAATAAAGAACTAGAACACCCGATTATAAATATCAACACCAAAGCAAAATATGCATATTTTTTTGTCAGTGTTAAAGTCGAAATCATAACAAAGAAAGAGGAAAAAAAGATTGAACTGAGCCTAATGCTTTTAGCTGAAAAATTAGGATTCTTATAATATAAGTAGTTACTTGCGAATTCTGAAATACCAAAGTGTGAGTTAAGAAGATTTAAAATCTGTTTGCTATCTACTTTTATCAATACATATTCAATACCGTAATGAGATTCGACCCAAAGGTTGATATCTTGGCTTATGTCTTCAACCATAAAAAAAGTAGTATCATTTAATTTTTGCCAAGGAATTATATTAAACCTATAGTAGAAAAGTTTCTCTTGTTCTTTGCATAAACTAGAATCAAATTTAATTTTTTCTACATTATCAGTTTGAAGTACAGGCATTAAACTTAATGCAACTTTTTGCTCAAGTCACGTGAAAACGAAGATATAACCTCACTACTACGCTTATCATCTTTACGTTCATGCATTATTTTTTTTACAGCATCAGCAGCTATACTCGCTGTGTTAGCTTGTAAATCCCCAAGAGCTTTTTCAACTTGGTCAGTAACTTTCTTCAAATTAGAATGGGCATTTTCATCTAACGTTTGATCGAGTTGCTGTCTATTATGCTTAATAATACTATTAGCCTTATCAAGTGCTTCATTCATCATTTTGTTAACTTCTGCATCTAATCTTTTGTATTTTTCAGAAGATTTTTTGTAATACTCCAACATATCTTTTCTGAATTTTTCAGTTTCTTCACTTGAAAACTTGCTTTTGTTACGTTTATTGTTAAGCACGTTTTTTATTACCTTCCTTAACAATTTATATGAGAGGATAAAACCTACTAAAAAAGCAAGGCTTATAACTAGTAATGTAGACATAAAAACCCTAAAATTCTTTTGACACCAAGTCAGCAACAAATTCCTCTTCAATTTCAGAATTGGTTAACTTAGTATAGTAAATCAAAGCAATACTAGTAGCCATTTGTTTTAATTCACTAATATACTTAGATTTAAATTGTACTACCTTTTCTTCAACAAGTTTAATCATCTTCTTGTCTTCCTCTCCCAATATATCCTTAACATTCGCTCTCATTTCTTCTACTTGAGCAAATGCATCATCTATGATTTTTTTTGCCCGTACTCTAGCTTGATTTAAAGCTGCATTATACTTGGCAATTTGCTCTTCTGTAAGTCTTAAAAGGTGAATAGAACTATTAAATGAATCTAACACTTCTTTACTTCTAGTGCTTATTATTTCATCTAACTTCGGTAAAAACAAACAACTGACTACAAAAAAAAGTGAAGAGAAAAAAATTAAAAACCAAAAAATTTGAGAAGAGAAAGTTGAAACATCAAGCTGTGGCATCTGTTAAGCAGCAAATATTAATAACATTGCAAGTACAAACGCAAGCAACCCCATGATTTCAACCATGGCAGCACCAATATAAACGTAACTTTTCATTTTACCTTCTGACTCAGGATTTCTCGCAATCCCATTTAACATAGCAGAGAAGATATTAGCTATACCTAAACCAGCACCGAGCATTCCAAATACAGCCAAACCAATTGCTATAAATTTTAAAGCCACTAAATCCATATATTACCTTTAACTATTTCTTTATAATATAATTGTAAAATATTCTGCAAGGAAGTCAATTACTTTACTGCATCTGACAAATATACACATGTTAATATAGTAAATATATAAGCTTGCAAAACTGCAACAAATACTTCAAATCCTATTAGTGCAATTATAAACAAAAAAGGTGCAGGTGTAAAAAATATGTTCATATTTATGACGAATCCTGCTATCACTTTGATGATTGTATGACCCGCAATCATATTTGCTGCAAGCCTTATTGATAAACTAATCGGTCTTACTAAATAAGCAAATAATTTAATAATGATGATTATAGGTGCAAGCCACGAAGGAGTTCCTTTTGGTAGCAATATGCGTAAAAATTCTACTCCTCTTTCTTTAAACCCAACAATCGTTATATAAGTAAAAACCACCATTGATAAAGCGAAGGTAACTATCACATGACTTGTAACTGTGAAACTATAAGGAAGAACACCAACTAAATTACACGATAAAATGAAAATAAATACTGTAAATATCAAAGGAATGTGCTCCAAACCTTTGCTTCCAGTGTTACTTTCTATTATTGAAACAACAAAATCATATACATATTCAACTGCAGCTTGCAAATATCCTGGTATTACTGCACCTTTTCTTATTCCAAGGAGCAAAAACAGTACCATTAATATCACCGAGATCATCATAAAAAGAGATGAGTTGGTAAAGTTTATGTCATACCCAAATAATTTTGGTAGTTCTATTATTGTATATACTTTAAATTGTTCTAGCGGATTTAACGCCATTTTGACCCTGTATACTTAAACTGCAGCAGTAAATAAAGTATAAATTTTATAAAATAAAGTCAAGAATTAAGATAAGGAGCTCTGTATTATTATAGCATTAACATATTAACAAAATATACAATTAAAATGCAAATTATAGTCAGCTACCAATCTTATTCTAAATTCTTGACTTAACATCTTATTTTAACTATAATTTAATTTTAATATGAGGCAATTATGAACGAAATAGATTTTACTAATCCACCTTTAAATTTAGAACAGGAATGTGGTAACGGGTACATCAAGTTTACAGATTATTCTTCTAACTCAGACACTGGTCTTTTCCACATGGCAGGTGAAATGCTAAATGAAAGCCATGATGTTATAGGAAATTTCACTGGTGATGCTTACATTTATAATTTCCATATAGATGATCACAATATGAACATTCAACTCTGCATGGAAATGGACTGCAAAGGTGATATAAAGAAAATTCTTTCTTTGTAGAAAAAGTAGGCTTCTCCTTCGTTTTTTACAATTAGAGAAGCTACTCACTACAACAAGCTTTAAAATCATTATATTTTACATTACAATAACTTTTTTATTTTCTGTTAAATAAATGAAGTTCACATTATCTTGGTTATTAGAGTACTTAGAAACCAATGCTAGTTTAGAGGAAATTACTGATAAATTAACTCACATAGGGTTGGAAGTAGAGAATGTGATCGACAATTCCAGATTGGCCGGGTTTGTTGTTGCAAAAGTATTAGAAATCGCACCTCATCCAAATGCTGATAAATTAAAATTATGTAGAGTAAATGATGGAAGTAAAGTTCTGCAGATAGTCTGCGGAGCAAAAAATGTTAAAGAAGGCATGAAGACTGTACTTGCATCTCTTGGTAGCACATTGCCAGAAAGCAACTTTACAATTAAGCCTACAAAAATACGAGGAGTGCTAAGTGAAGGGATGCTCTGCTCTGCCTCTGAGCTTTCGCTGACTCAAGATGAAAGTGAAGGAATAATCGAGCTTTCTGATGATTATAAAACAGGAGATAAATTTTTCAATTGCGATCCTGTAATTGACATAAACATCACTCCAAACCGTGGAGATTGCTTAGGCGTATATGGAATAGCTCGAGATTTAGCAGCAACTGGAATTGGAACGTTAAAGGCTTCAAACATTCCACAACTTGCCTGCTCTATAAATTCACCAGTAAACGTCAAAGTTACTGACGGGGAGAGCTTTATTAGTGGAATATACATCACCAATGTAAAAAATAAAGAAAGCCCAAAATGGTTAAAAGATAAATTGGAATCGATAGGAATGCGCTCCATTTCTGTAATAGTTGATATTACTAATTACATCATGATATCTTTTGGCCGCCCAATGCACGCATATGATGCAAAGAAAATAGAAGGTGAGCTCATAGTATGCAAAGCAAATGATGGAGAAAAATTTATTGGTTTAAATGGTAAAGAATATTCATTAAATAAAGAAATAAGAGTTATTTCTGATGATAAAAATGTTCATGGAATTGCTGGAATTATGGGCAGCAAGTATAGCGAATGTACACTTGAAACTACTGATATCTTTTTAGAGTCTGCTTGGTTTGACCCCATCTCCATCACTAAATCTTCAAGGCAGCTAGGCATCTCCACAGACTCAAGTTACAGATTTGCACGTTCAATTGACCCTGAATTTACCCTTGATGGACTCAATCTTGCAGCCAAAATGATTTTGGATTTATGTGGCGGAGAAGTGTCAAGCATAGTGTCTGCTGGCAATTTGAATAAGGCTGATACCAAGATAAATTTTGATTATCAAGATGCAAACAAACTTGGAAGTGTATCTGCATCACCTAATGAGGTATTCGATATTTTAACAAAGCTAGGGTTTAGTATCGATAAAAAAACCGAAGGTAATTGGAATATACAAGTACCAAGCTGGAGACCGGACGTAACCATACCTGCTGACTTAGTTGAAGAGGTAGTAAGAATATACGGCTATGATAAAATAAAGGAAGAGCAACTAGCAGAAGACGTTACAGTAGAAGAAGAGACACAAGATGATTTGCGCATTTTAATGACAAGCAGAGGGTTTCATGAAGTGATAACTTGGTCTTTTATGAGTGAATCAATAGCTGAAAAGTTTGGTTACTTGAATAAGTTATTCATTATCGATAATCCATTTAATAATAACTTCAATATAATGAGGCCAAGTGTCATACCAAATTTGTTGCAAGTCACTGCAGATAATATTGCTCACGGGATATCTGATCTCGCAATTTTTGAAATTGGACCAATTTATAATGGTGAGGCTCAGTCTAAGTACGTTTTAAGTGGAATTAGATCAGGAAATAATTCGCCGAAAAACCACTATAACACTGATAGAAAAATAGATATTTTTGACGCAAAGGCTGACCTCATAACAGCTTTGGAACTTTTTAATGTCAATTGTGATAATTTAGCAATAGAGAGAGCAGAAAAAGAATATTATCACCCAGGAAAATCAGGCTCCTTATCTTTTAGAAGTAAAATAGTTGGTTATTTTGGAGAATTGCATCCGAGTATATTGGATTTTTTTAACATCAAACAAAAAATTGTAGGCTTTGAGTTGATATTAGAAAATATCGAAAATTTACCTATAAGTAGAAAAAAATTTATCGATTATAAATATCAAAGTGTAAAACGCGACTTTGCATTTATTGTAAATAAAGATGTAGCAGCAGGCAGTATAATCAATATGGTGAAAAAAAGCTCAGAGCTCATCACAGAAGTTTTGATATTTGATGTATATCATGGAAACAATATAGAATCGAATAAGATGTCTATAGCATTTTCAGTTACTTTCTGCTCTCCAACTCACACTTTAACTGAAGAGGAAATCCAAAAAGAATCAAATATGATAGTCAACTTAGTGTGTGAAAATACTGAAGGAACTTTGAGAGCTCATCATTAAGCCGTAATCGCCGTTTCCTGATTTTGCTGTGTCACGTTTACTTCATCCAATTTATTCCCTATCTTGAATTCAATATCCTTGAAAAACCTATCCCACATTCCATGCAAATGCTCTTCTACTTTAGGCCATACATCATTTTTAAATGTCGTTCCATCATCAGAAAATAAATTACCCAAAAAAACTCCTACTTCCTCATAACTTGATTGAAAATGTTGAAGAAATGTCTCTACTTCCTTATGAGTATCATGTGCCACACTCAATGCTTTCCCTTCTGTGCTCTTATCCCCACGCATTGCAACGGCAAGACCTGTTTGAATATATCCCAAGCCTGTCCTAATAGCTTTTATAGGCTGCAGCCATGAACTCTTATCACTTTTTGGTACATTATTTACTATATTTTCCACCAACCTATTTATTAAAGGAGACAATAAATCTTGACAAAAATGTTTGATATTGTCTTTTGTCTTAATCACAGGACTTTTTATGCACTTTTCTGCAAAATAGTACTCAAGTTCTGCTCTCTCTAATAATTTCTTAATTGCTTCTTCGTTAAAAGTTTCATGCTCGAACGCCTTCAGTAAATCATCTTCTATTATTGCAAATTTTATTTTTTCACGAGATTCTAGTTCTTCTCTATAATCATTTATTGTTTTTTCATTTATCAATAATCCTTTTTCTTCCAATTTCAACTGTTCTAATGTTTTTAGAATTTCTTTGTTATTTTCTAAGTGCTTCTGTACTAGCTTTGTATTTGGATGCTTTTCTCCTCTTCTCTCTTGCTCATCTTTTAAGTACTTATTTAAATCCTTACTCCCTTCTATTATTTTTCTCAATAGCATAGGTTTTTCAGGTCTTTTTAAGTATTTTTCAATTCTCACTCGATGTGAATTAATCTTTTCTACTAGATCTGGTGCCTCCCTTTCTAATAACTTACATGAATTCTCTATACCCTTTGCTTGACCTTTAAATAAATTTTGCATTTTACATTTCGTTATTTCTAAATACATCTTTGCTATAAAATCATTCACTTTACCTGAAGCTTCTTCTAAACTTTCCCCATTCAAAGGACCTTTTATCTCCTCTTCTAAATCTCGAAACTGGCCCATTAAGCTTAATATTCCTAACAGGCTTAACTCACCCTTTGCTTTTCTCATTACTGATTTTACTAGTCTTCGCTTAACTTCTTGATTACCATATTCGAACTTAAAAAGACCTTCTAATCTTCTTTTTAAATTATCCTCCGCTAAGCTATTCTTTTTTATAATCTCGTATATTCCTTTCAATTTTGCATGTCCCTTATCTTCTCCTGCTTCTTTTAAAAAATCTCTTAATTTGCTTTCTAAAACACCATATGTTGAGTTATTCTCTTTTATATCCTTAAATATTTTTTTCAATTTTTCGTGTATCCCATCTGGTCCCTCCTCTTCTAAAAAATCTTTTGATTTCTTTTCTAAATTATCGTTTGTGAAGTTATTTTTTTCTTCATCATATACTTTTTTCAGTTCTTTATGTATCTTAGTATATCTTTCTTCTCCTTTTTTCTTTAAATCCTCAATTCCTTTTTTAGCATTATTTAGAGCTTCTTCTGTTTTTTCAGGATTTATATCCTCATAAACATCAATAATTGCCCTCTCAGCTATTTTCCCTTCTTCTTTAAGCCGTTCCCATTCTGCTTTAAATACAGGAAGCTCACTATCTTCTAAGATATCTGGTACTTTTGCTCCTGCTTCTCTCAAATCTTTGATTATCACTTCTTTCTCATTTGGTAATTCCTTACCTTGACTTTCTAATTTCTGTTTCACTAAAGTATTTTTTAGCTCATCCTCCAGTGCAAAATCTTTTCCCCGTCTATTTTGCTGAAACTTAATTGCTTGTATAAAAGCAACTTGATAAGCATTTTCTATTAAGTGAGTTGTCAACTTAGAATCTATGCTACTCACCACTTTCAGCCTGAATTTACTCAATAATTCCTTCGGTTTATCATGTGTATCTTTCTTTTTTGGACTCACCAGCTTTCCCATAGTTCTTGCGCATTCTTGAATCGAAGTTGCAAGCACATTCTTGATTTCACTATGTAAGGGCTTAAGACCATTTTTTAAATTGATGTTAGTTGACAATTTTAGTACGATATTGCGCTCTGAATCCCGCGTTACACTAAACCACTGATTATTTTCACTCTCACATAAGTCTCTAAGTAATTGTTTAAATTGCGGTGGAAACTTTATTTCCATATCATATGCAATGCTTGACTCAGAAACCTCCATTTCATGAAAAGATACCTCTATATTTTGGTGCTTATTAGAATACTGCCCCATACTTATTTTAAGAGCAGTAACTAAAGAGTGAGATAACTCTCTATTTAAAAGATAAAAAGTAGCCAAAGCAACTGTTGCAGGAACGATTAAGGCTACAAGCACAGTCACATTAACAAAAATTGCCATTGCAGCAAGAGCGCCATATGCCAATCTTTTTGGCACACCTGTTTCACTCTTTTTTGTCTTATCTTCCACTACACCTTCTTGTGTCTTGCTATTTGCTTTAAATCTACTGTATATGACTAACCCCAGCGCAGTAAAAGCAATATAAGGGAGCATTAAAACTGACAGAGCTAAATTTAATATTTTCTTCTCTGGGCAAGCTCTGTTTATCTCTTTCAATATTTCGCTTGACATATTATACCAGGAGGTAAAAAAGTCAGAATTATAATCTTTATAATGAAATATACTGAGTGGAATATCAAAAGTAGCAGCCTTGCTATCAAAGAATTCTTCCACTTCCTCTAAATCGTAAGTAGATTCTTGTTGTTCCATAGCATCAAAAAACTCTTCCTTCTCCTCTGAAGTAGCAAGACTTAAATTATTTCCTTCTTCTACATTAGAAACAGCTTCCACAGCATCAAAAAATTCCTCTTCTTCTTCCGAAGTAACATCGGAAGTAGATTTTACTTCACCTGAACCATCACTGTTGTTATTTAAATCAATAACTTCTCTATGACCATCTGCAACAACTTGATTCATATCACCACCCTACTTAAAGCAATTTAAGTATAGCATAAACATTACTAACTTTGCAACTTTATTAACTTAATACCAACTGTCAAACCTTGGTATTCCTTAGAATAGAAATCGGCTTCGATCTCTTTATTAATGTCCAAAGATAAGGCAAGAGTCTGCTCTTTTATATATTCAACCCATGTATTTATTGCTTCCTTAATTTTTTCATCTTCTGTTTTGATTATTACTCTGATTCTATCTGATATATGAAAATCAGCTTGTTTTCTAGTTTCTTGAATAAGCCTCACAACATCTCTCGCAAGCCCTTCTAGAATTAGTTCATCATCGAGCTCAGTGCTCAGAATAACAATCCCTTTATTGTTATCAAATACAGAAGAATATTCACTGTTTGCTTTTAACAATAGTTCATATTCACCTTTTTCTATAGTATAGTTCTCTGTTTCATCCCCCAGAAATATTTGCTCATTCTCAATTTGCTTCCACTTTTCTTCTTTGACATATTGAACTAGTTTCTTGATTTTATCTGCAACCTTCTTACCAAGTAGCGGAAAATTTAGTTTTAGCTCTAGTGACGCAACTTCTTTCAACTCACTTACTATTTCTAGTTCTTTTACATTCACCTCATCTCTTATTATCTCTTGATATTCATTTTCAAGGAAATCGCAGGAAGACCTATGATAAATGGTCATACTGCCAAGTGGCTGCCTGATGCGCATGTTAAACGTATTTCTGATGAATAATGCAGAGTTACATATCTCTCTTACCAAATCCATCTTGGCAATGAGTTCACTGTCATATCTATCTGATTGTGGAAAATCAGCCAAATGAACAGATGTTTCTTTGTACTGAAGCCCTTGCCATATAGTCTCTGTTATGAGTGGCAACAAAGGAGCTGCAGCTCGAAGCATGTAATAAAAAACTGTGTACAGAACATTATAAGCGTCGGTTTTATCTTGATCTAAGTCACTTTTCCAAAAACGCTCGCGACTGCGACGAATATACCAGTTATTTAGCACTTCAAAGAAATCTGTCAGGATTTTGCAAGCCTCCTGGGAGTTATAGTTGTTCATAGAAGCTTGGATACCTTCCACAGCTTCAAAACATTTTGAAATCATGTAGCGATCAATAGTACTTTGATAATCTTGACAAATCTCAGCTTTAATTCCATCTGCATTTGCATACATAGTAAAAAAGTGATAACTGTTCCAAATAGGTTTTATTACGTTTTTCAGAACATCACGCACTAAATTTCCTTCTTTGTCGAGTAGTAAATTACCACCGCAGACAATGGAACCAGACAGCATAAGAAAACGCAGCGCATCAGAACCATATTTGTCAAACACTTCCATTGGGTCCGCATAATTATTCAGACGTTTGGATAATTTCTGCCCTTTCACATCAAGAACCACACCGTGGCATATGCAGTTCTTAAATGGCTCACTGTCAAATAAAGCAGTGGAAAGCACAAAAAGCGTATAGAACCATCCTCTTGTTTGTGCTATATATTCAGTGATAAAATCCGCAGGGAAATTTTTCTCGAACCATTCTTTATTTTCAAACGGATAGTGAACTTGCGCGAACGGCATCGAGCCAGACTCAAACCAACAATCAAACACATCAGGCACACGACGCATAACTGATTTTCCTGTTGGATCATCAGGATTTGGTCTCGTCAAAGTATCGATAAACGGTCTGTGCAAGTCATCTATCTTAACATTAAAGTCTCGCTCTAGTTCTGCTATTGAGCCATACACATCCACTCTTGGATATTTTGCATCGTCTGATTTCCACACAGGAATTGGAGTACCCCAGAATCGATTGCGTGAAATAGACCAGTCGTGCGCTCCTTCAAGCCATTTTCCAAATTGACCATCTCTTATATGATTTGGCATCCAATTAACTCTCTTATTTAGCTCTGTCATTCTTCCCTTAAACTTTGTCACAGCAACATACCAAGAAGGCATAGTGCGGTAGATTAAAGGAGTGTCAGTTCTCCAGCAGTGTGGATAATTGTGAATATATTGCTCAGTTTTAAACCAGCTCCCCTGCCTTTTTAATTTCTTGATTACTGTATCATTGGCATCAAAAACATGAACTCCTGCCAAATCTGAAACTTCAGTAGTAAATTTTCCAGCGTTATCAACTGGACAAACAGCTCGAATATCATGGCTTTGGCAAAGGTAAAAATCTTCTTCACCAAATCCAGGAGCAGTGTGTACAACACCAGTACCATCTTCTCCTGTAACATAATCAGCAATGAAAACACGGAACGCATTTTTTGTATCTTTAAAGTAATCAAACAGTGGTTTATAGGAAAGACCTGCAAGATCACTCGCTTTAAGTTTTGTATTACAGTTTTCATATTGAATATTGCTTTGTTCACAGTGGCTGACAAATTTCTCTAAATAACTTTCAGCAAAGATGCAGACTTCACCATTTACTAACACCATACAATACTCAATATCCTCCCCTACTGCCAGTGCAAGATTGCTCGGCAACGTCCAAGGCGTTGTAGTCCAAGCAAGTAATCTACATTTTTGTTTAAATTGCTTTGGATTTTCTAAAAGTTCAAAAGCAACAGTTACAGCTTTGCTAATTTTTTCTCTATATGCATTATCAAGCCTTGTTTCAAAATTAGAGAGTGGAGTTTCGCACGCCCAGCTATAGGGAACAACGCGTATTGATTCATACACCAGACCTTTATCATAAAGCTGCTTAAATGCCCACATGACCGACTCCATGAATGACTTATCCATAGTCTTATAGTCATTGTGAAAATCTACCCATCTTGCTTGTCTATTTACATACTTCTCCCATTCTGATGAAAATTTCATCACAGAAGTACGGCAATGATTATTGAATTTTTCAATGCCAAATTTCTCTATCTCAGTTCTACCAGATATTCTAAGTTCCTTTTCCGCGCCCATCTCAGCCGGTAGCCCATGGCAATCCCAACCAAATCTGCGTTCAACCCTTTTTTGCAGCATAGTTTGATATCTTGCAAATGCATCTTTTATAAAACCAGTAAGCAAGTGTCCGTAATGCGGAAGTCCATTTGCAAACGGAGGCCCATCATAAAATACAAAACAATGATCCTTGGAACGTTTCTCGACTGACTGCTCAAAAATTTTATTTTCCTGCCAAAATTTTATGATTTCCTTTTCTAGCAATGAAAAATCAGGACTGCTGCTTGTATCAGGATAATACTTCATATTCATTTTAACTGGATAAAATCAAAGAATATAGAGCTTTCTGGAAAATTACAAATCCAAAAACTCTGTTTCTATAAACATTGATAGGTATTGACATTATTATACAGCATATTAATAAATCAGACTTATTTACTTAAGTTAAAGATGAATAAAGACAATAACAGTTGGCCTTATCAGAAATTTCACGATGCTAACAAAAATAATAGTAAAAGCAGCGTTATTTGGAGATCGCTTTCTTATGAATATAATAATTCTGGAAAGGTTGAAAAAGTACACTATCAGTGGGAAAAGAAAAAAAATCCCGCAAATCTATTATATCAAGTCTCATATGATTGCGTAACAGAGAGTTGTAGTCCCTTAAGGATTAAATCTAGATAGCTTATAAACTTATAAAAACACACAAAGTGCTTCTACATGAGAGCATAGGAGCACTTTTCTCTAATTAGGCAGCGCATCCCAACAAACTATTTTGCCGAGCTTCCAATATCCTTACATTTACTATTTTATCTTTGTATTTATCGTCAGGATCATCAACGCATACTGATTGCATGTATGGGCTTTTACCAATAATTTGATTTTGGTGTTTACCTTTTTTATCACTGAATAGAACAGATACAGTTTTGCCTATCATACTCTGGTTAAATTCAAGTTGTTGTTCACTAATTAATTTCTGTAAACGAAGAAGGCGCTCTGTTTTAACCTCTTCTGGTACTTGATCTTTTCTTTCCGCCCCTGGCGTTCCTGGCCTTGGGCTATATTTAAAACTATAAGCCTGAGCATATTTTATTTTTTCTACTAATTTCATAGTTTTTTCAAAATCTTTTTCAGTTTCTCCAGGAAAGCCAACGATAAAATCAGAAGAAAATTCAATTTCAGGTTTCAATTTGCGCAATCTGTCTATTATTCCCAAATATTCCTCTGCCGTGTGTTTTCTATTCATTGCATGCAATATTTTATTCGAACCTGACTGCACAGGTAGGTGAACAAACGGCATGAGTTTTGATTCCTCCGCATGTACCAAGTAGAGAGATTCGTGCATATCTCTTGGATGAGAAGTTGTGTAGCGGATTCTTTCTAGCTTTTCAATTTTAGCAATGTGACTAATTAATTTTCCTAAATCCCACACCTCTCCTTCGCACTCTCCATGATAAGCATTAACATTTTGACCGAGCAAATTGATTTCCCTTGCCCCATTTGCAACTAACTTCAATGTTTCACGGAATATTTCATTTACTGGTCGTGAATACTCAGCCCCGCGTGTATATGGTACCACACAAAACGTACAAAATTTATCACAACCTTCTTGTATGGCAAGAAACGCAGAAGACCCCTGGCTATTGCCATAGCATTCATCTGGCAATTTATCAAACTTCGCAACTTCTGGAAAATCAGTATTTATTACATGACCTTTACTTCTGCTTGCTTTGACTATTAACTCCGGTAAAGCAGAAATACTCTGCGGACCAACAACAATATCAACAAAAGGAGCCCTTCTGAACACTTCTTCTCCCTCTGCTTGCGCTACACATCCAGCCACCACTATGGTCATTTCCTTATTTTTTTGTGATGAATGGATTCTTCCAAGCTCTGAGTAAAGCTTTTCTGCTGCCTTTTCTCTAATATGACAAGTATTCAATATCACCAAATCAGCTTGTTCTGCATCACTAACAACGTTGAACCCTAAAGGCTTAACTATATTCTCCATTAAAATGGAGTCATAAACGTTCATCTGACAGCCGTAAGTTTTAATATATAGGCCTTTCATATTTAAAATTCTTCACACAAATTCTAGCAAATTATACGAAAAACTGAATTCTAGTACAACAGCCAATAAAGATTGCTTGACAAACCTTCTCGCTTTCCTTACTCTAACAGTAGAGGTATTTTAAGAGCTCAAAAATCTATCTTCGTCTGCAGACTTTTCAGTCAATTTTTCAACAAAAAACGTACTCTTCAGCACGTGTTCAAATTCTGTTGTATGTGCGCTGCATTTTCTTTCTAATCTTTCAGGAGGATTTTATGTCCAGAATTCCAGATACTTAACCTTTATTCTTAAGCTAAAAACCGATTGGTACCTATGGTTTTTATAAAGAAAGTGCAAAAAATACTTTAAAGAATATGAAATAAAGGTAGAAAAGGTTTGAGTAACCAAAAACTGTTTCCAGGCATAAATTTGTCATGTATACCAAAAAGTAATTACACTAATATAATATTCACACTTATATGCTAATATAGATATAATACTAATTAAAGAGCATGTTATGCAAGAAGAAGTATCAGATTTTACAGATGCTCTTTGTCAAAATAAATGTGATTCCTTTCGAGTGACACTCTCCTATATCTTTCTTTAGGTTATACAGAAGTCTAACACAATTATAGAACAAGCGTAAAAGTTCTGGTAAAGTAGTTTTATTTACAAAAAATATGCTACTTGATATTGAAAAACGCAGCATAACAAATGCACTGTGGAAGTTACAAGAAGCAGATCAAAGGGAGATTTTTACTCTTATACAGAGATTTGAGTTGCCAGAAATATTAGCAAGAATATTAGTTGCTCGTGGTGTTAACATAGAAAATGCACATGACTTCTTACACCCACTAATCAGATCGCTATTACCAGATCCCTTTCACCTCCTTGATATGGATAAAGCTGTTTCTCACATAATAAAAGCAATAAACAATAATGAGAATATTGCAATATTTGGTGATTACGATGTTGATGGTGCAACGTCATCAGCATTGATTAATAGGTACCTAAGAGCGATTGGGACACACTCTATAATCTATATTCCAGATCGTGTTGATGAGGGCTATGGATTGAACACAGATGCTTTATTACAACTTAAAAAGAATGGTATTGATTTATGTATTTCTGTTGATTGCGGTACGCTTGCATATCAACCAATAGAAGATGCAAAAGTCTTTGGACTTGATATTATAGTTGTCGACCATCACCTTGGAACAGAAAAATTACCAAGTGCTGTAGCAGTTGTTAATCCCAACCGCCTTGATGAGAGCTCTCCTTATACTAATCTTGCAGCAGTTGGAGTGTCATTTCTGCTAATTGTTGCTCTTAATAGAAGCCTACGTGAGCAAGGATTTTTTACCAACAAAAAAGAACCAGATTTATTTGATCTACTGGATTTGGTTGCTCTTGGAACTGTTTGCGATGTTATGCAGATTACAGGCCTAAATAGGGCTTTTGTTTTACAAGGATTAAAAGTTATGTCAGCAAGAAAAAATGTTGGCTTACGTGTTTTGTTTGACGCTTTGGGAATCCTTGAAAAACCAAGTGTTTCACGATTAGGGTTTAGCATTGGACCGTGCATAAATGCCGGAGGAAGAATTGGAGAAGCATCGCTCGGTGCAAGGTTGCTTTCCACCGATGATGATGATGCACATTCAATCGCGCTAAAATTAATAGATTTAAATAATGCAAGAAAAATGCTAGAAAATGAGGCTATTTTGGAAGCTACAACACAAGCAGGAAAATTTGCACAATTAGGTGTAAATTTTATAATGGTAAGTGGCAACTGGCACCAGGGAATAATTGGTATAATTGCATCAAGACTAAAGGAGCAATTTCACTTACCAACGATAGTAATATCTTTAAATAATGGAATAGGAAAAGCAAGCTGCAGATCAATTTCTGGGGTAGATATTGGTGCTGCGGTTCTTTCTGCAAAATTTACCAACCTAATCATTGAAGGTGGTGGTCACAGTATGGCAGCAGGATTTTCGATTAAGGAAGATAAAATAAGTGATCTACATGATTTCTTTACTGAAAGATTTGCAAACTCCACAAACGATAAAACTATAAAAGCTGATGGTATAGTAACAGCTAAAGCAATAAACTTATCCCTGTGGAATCAATTGCAACGCTTAGAGCCATTTGGTGTTGGCAATCCTGAACCGAGATTTATCATCCAAGGAGCAAAGATAAGAAAGCCGGAAGTTATAGGAGTTGATCATATAAAATGTTTTATTGCTGATGATAATGTTATGGTAAAAGCTATTGCGTTTCGCTCTGCAAATACCGAGCTTGGCTCTGCTATCATGCAGGGAAATGTTAAATCAATTTTAGGTAAAATCTCTATGAATTATTGGAATGGAAATGAATTTGTGCAGTTTTTAATAGAGGATGTATTGACCATTAGTTGAGTTACTATTTTACAATAATTACCTGTCAATCTCACCAAAGACTATATCGAGTGAACCGATAATTGCTGCAATATCAGCAAGCATATGTCCTTTTGCCATGAAGTCTAAGGCTTGTAAATGCGCAAAGCCAGGTGCTCTTATTCGACATCTATAAGGTCTATTGGTACCATCTGAAACTATATATACTCCAAACTCGCCTTTTGGTGCCTCAACAGCTGTGTAAGCTTCACCTTCTGGTACACTATATCCTTCTGAATAAAGCTTAAAATGATGGATCATAGCCTCCATCGATGTTTTCATTTCTGCTCTTGGCGGTGGAGAAATTTTTCTATCTTCAGTTTTTATTGGCCCTTCAGGTATCTTCTCTACGCATTGCTTCACCAAGCTGATAGATTGCCTAATCTCCGCCATTCTTACTAAATAACGGTCATAACAGTCACCATTTTGGCCAATTGGTATATCAAAATCTAGCTGATCATATATCTCATATGGCTGGCTTTTTCGCAGATCCCAAGCAAGCCCAGCAGCACGGAGCATTGGTCCACTAAAGCCCCAATCAAGCGCCTGTTTTATTGATATTTCACTAATTCCTACAGTGCGTTGCTTCCATATTCTATTTTCCGTTAAAAGTTCATCAACATCATCTATATACTTTGGAAATTGCTCTATAAATTTTGCAATATCTTCAATCAAACCTTCTGGGATATCTGCTGCAAGTCCACCTGGCCTTATATAAGCTGCGTGAAATCTTGCACCTGAGGCCCTTTCATAGAACTCGAGTATTTTTTCTCTCTCTTCAAAGAGCCATAAAAGAGGAGTCATCGCCCCAACATCAAGTGCTTGAGAAGATATATTTAGTAAATGATTTAGTATTCTTGTCAGCTCACAAAACAAAACACGCAAATATTTTGCTCTAATTGGAATTTCACATTGCAACAATTTCTCTACACACAACGAATATGCATGCTCTTGTGACATTGGTGACACATAATCAAGGCGGTCAAAGTAAGGCAGAGCTTGAAGATATGTTTTATGTTCTATTAACTTCTCAGTGCCGCGATGCAAAAGTCCAATGTGGGGATCTGCCCTCTCGATCACTTCACCATCCATCTCTAAAACAAGACGTAACACCCCGTGTGCAGCTGGGTGCTGAGGGCCAAAGTTTAGCATCATTGTCTTTAGATCAGGCATGCTTGGTAGCTTAAGGTATTGGAATTGTATAGGGTAAAATGTGCTTAAAGTCAATAGGCTTCTTGTACAAGCTATAACTCATCGTTACAATAGAAAAACTCTCAAAAACTTCACCACTTCTTCATGATCTGATAGACAATGTTTATGTGTCACATACAATTATTGCACTTATGTTGATCAAGGCAGCGAAATTATGTATAGATAATTTTGATTGAGAAATAGTTTTTCTACTATATAAATTCTACTTTAGAGTAATCAAAATTAATGAAAGACAATAAATATAGTTTAGGTTTAAGGATCATTCATTGGTTAATGTCTGCTTTTATTATTGGCATGCTTTGTTCTGGACTGTACATGAAAAGTTTGCCGATTAGCAGTGAAATTAAATTCAGCATATACGCTGTTCATAAGGCTTGTGGTATCACCGTTCTTGGATTAATTATAGTACGTATATTTTTTCGCGTCTTTACTTATGTTCCGCCATTACCAGCCAATTTTTCTCGATTTGTAATCAATGCGAGCAAAACGATACACTTTGGTTTATATGCTTTGATGGTGCTAATGCCACTATCTGGTTATGTCATGTCTTCTGCTTCTAGCAAAGAGATCAAATATTTTTTCCATATCCCTTTATTAATTAACCATAATGAAGATCTAGCTAGTGCAGCTAATCAGTTACACTCGATACTTGCATATTTTATGATACTCTTTATAGCCTTGCATATAATTGGTGCTTTAAAACACACATTTATAGATAAACAAAACATTTTTAAACGTATGATATAGGTTATATGTTAAGTAGCCTCTGGAAAAAAGGAACAAATTTTCTCGGTAGTGAGTTTGCCATAATGGGTGGTGCTATGAGCTGGGTTTCAGAGAGAAATTTGGTTTCAGCAATCTCAAATGCTGGTGGATTTGGCGTGATTGCTTGCGGTGCAATGTTTCCAGACTTACTGAAAAAAGAAATCATAGAGACACAGAAATTAACTAACAAACCATTTGGTGTAAATCTAATTACTATGCACCCAAAGTTGAGTGAGTTGATAGATGTGTGCATTGAAACGAAAGTAAGCCATATAGTGCTTGCCGGTGGACTACCAACGAAGCCTAATATAGAAAAAATCAAGAGTGCGGGCATTGAAGTTATGTGTTTTGCACCAGCATTAAGCCTCGCGAAAAGGTTAGTAAAAATGGGAGTAGATGCGTTAATAATAGAAGGTATGGAAGCAGGAGGACATATCGGTCCTGTTAGCACTTCTGTTCTCGCACAAGAGATATTACCTCATTTTAAAAATGAGAAAACACCGGTATTTGTTGCAGGTGGAATAGGAAGAGGCGAAATGATAGTGAACTACCTAGAAATGGGAGCAAGTGGCTGTCAAATAGGTACATTATTTGTCTGCACGAATGAGTCAATCGCTCACAAAAATTTTAAAGAAGTATTCATCAAATCAGCTGCGCGTAATGCTGTATCTTCTGTGCAGATTAGTGCTGATTTCCCTGTAATTCCAGTAAGGGCTATAGCTAACAAAGCAAGTGACGATTTTATGGAGCATCAAAGAGACATTATTGATAAATATCAAAATGGAGAAATCTCAAAAGAAGATGGGCAGCTTGAAATAGAAAAGTTCTGGGCTGGAGCTTTAAGAAGGGCAGTAATTGATGGAGATGTTGAAACAGGATCTTTAATGGCCGGTCAAAGTGTTGGCATGGTTGATAGAGAAAAGCCTGTAAAAGAAGTGATAGATATGTTAGTTCAACAGGCAAGCAATTATGTTGAAATGTAAAATCAGTAATCAGCAAAGAAAATAGTTAGCAAATTGCTATAATTATCCGCAATAAGGCATAACTGCCCAGTTTTAATGTAAAATTAACGCTAAAGAGGTATTCATACATTTTATTTATATGAGAGGAATGTTATGTTTGATTCATCATATGAGAAAAGAGTGCTATTTGATAGCGCAGTAGGAAACAATACTTACTCATCTACTAGCGATCCTATCAGAAGTTCACAAATCTCAGATAAGAGAAAGGAGAAAACAGGGAATTCTTCAGCATCAAAAACGAAAGAGTTGCACGAAATTATACACAAAAAGGTCACAAAAAAAAGACATAATCATGAAAATCTAAAAAAGGAAGATGGAACTATCGCAAAATGCATAGAGTTGTTCAACAAAGGAGCTGATCCGAACATATTAATTAAATTAGAAAAATTACTGAGAGAGCAAGAAAAATATTATAATTATTACACCGAGAAATTTCTTCCAGAATTGGAAAAAGAAGTAATGGGATCAGAAGTCGGACTTCCAGTATTTAAGAATGAAATAGAACAATCACAAGGATCACCAACAAGAAGAGGGAAAACATTAAAAATAATTTCAGAGATTACTAAAAAGAGCAACAATAAAGATCATTCTAGTATCACTATTCAAAATCAGAAAAGTCTTAGAAGTAATCAAGCAAATAGACAAAATAATACTATGGAACTATTTAACAAACAAATTCTTTCTGGTGAAGTTGAAATTCCCAAAAATTCAGGTATTAATCCTCTGGAAAAGGATTCTTTAGCTAAGGGTGTAAGTGGAAAAGGAACCCCTGGAATATATAATTCCTTGAGAAGTTCAGGTCGTTATGATGCTTCAACAATTCTTACATCAAAACAATCGCAAGCAAGAAAGAAGATCACACAATCACAATTGAATAGTCAATCTGATCTTTCGATTGATAGTAAAGATTTAAAAAATGAAAAGCCTAATATAACTGTGAATGCTGTAGAAGTGCCAAGTGGTGCAAATACTTCTAAACTCAGTAGTAGTAGTGATTTAGATAGTCGAATAAATTCATCTAGCTTGGCATCAAGTAGCAGAAGGAACAGCTTAACTTCAGTAACAAGCATTTCATCTGAGGAAAGTGTACACTTAAAATTAAACCCTGCTGAGGAAGATAATAGTTTGCAACTAGAAGATGAAGGAAAAACAAAATTAGCACATCCGAACAAAACAAGGCCCAAAGGGCCAAGCGGAAGAAGATCCCCTTCTAAACATTATAAGAAGACTGAAGAAGGGCCTCATTGTGTGATCTCAGTGACAGGCAGTAAGGTAAAAGATACAATGCAATCCAATAATTATGAAAATAATAGTAAAATCAAAAACAAAAATCTTCACGTCGCACTTGTAACAAGTTCTGCTCTCTTAGCAATAGGGTGCATTGTTGCAGGAGCAATGACATCAGGATTAGTAGGAGCAGGACTGTTTGTGGTGGCTGCAGTGTTTGCTACAGCTGCTGCTGCTGAATTGTGTTCAAATATTCTGTCAAGTAAATTGATATCCATTAGTGTGAGTCCTCTTGTTGATAATAAAGGGCTAACACAGTGATAAAAGTTAAATATGAGTTACTTATGGTGAGCAAGTGAATTCGGTTCTTGCCTATTGATGTAAAAATTGTTACATTTGAGGAGTATCTTAAAGGTATTTAGCTGATGCATATTCAATTGGGTAGAGTTTTTGCTATTGTAGCCCTGTTAAGTTTTATTTTCATGTCGTGTTCTAGCAAAGCAAGTGATGAATTGAAAAATATACCAGGAACGTTGAAAGAACTTATTTCTTCATTTTCAGTTAAAGATACTGTAGAAAATATGAGTCCCTCAACAATTATAGGTTTATGTATAGCTACAGTGATACTCGCAGTAGTGTTCAGAGGCCTAATTTTTTTCATGATAATATTTGGCGTACTGATCATGATGTTTGGAAGCACAGAAAAGGCAACAGATTACCTGAAAGAAAAATTCAACTTTGCAAAGGACATACAGTTACAATCCAATAACAAAAAAGAAGATAAGGATTAAGTAAGATAGATGATTCTTTATTATCTTTTTATTGAATACGCATGATATTGTATGCAACCAAAAGTACCAGCCACTAGCTCTAATTCTGAAAAAAAGAACAATTTAGCGTTACTAGAAAGTATTAATTTAGATTTTATCCCTTATGCTTGCCACTACGATGAAGAAACTATACTAACAAAACAGGGGGAATTATTAAAAATAATCAAATTAGAAGACTATTCTTCAGTTGATAACTATGGTGATCTTAGAACTGAAATTAGAAAAAGTATATCAAAAAATATCAAGAGTTTATATTTTACCGTTTGGATTCACACTGTCCGTAAGCGCAATAAACTGAGCTTACAGTGGAATAAAACTGCAGACTTTTCCGATCAGCTACACTCAACGTGGTTTAATAAACTAGTTGATAGTAAACTACAGTATATAAATGAATTGTACATTGTGGTGTTACTTAGTGATTTTGGCAAAAATATTAATAATGCATTTTTTTTTGGCGGGATAAAGAATAGGCACAAGTTATTTTTACAAAAAAATCATCAAGAATTACAAAAAATAACTGACCTGATTCAAAAAGATTTAGAACCTTTTGGAGCTAAAAAACTGGGCCTTAGGTCTAGTGAAGGTAAAATATATTCTCAAATGATGGAATTTCTCCATTACATTATTACATTAACGCACAAAGATTATCCAATATGTGAAAGGGACCTATCGCAGCATGTGAAAAACCTAAAAGTAGCTTTCGGTTTCAATAAATTTCAAACATCGTTTGAAGGTCAACAGAAGTTTGGTTCTATTTTTTGCATAAAGGAATATCGAGAAATCCCCTTAGAAAATATAGATAGGTGTTTGCAACTTGACTCTGAGCTTATCATCACAGAAATAATAATATTTACTAGTAATAATAAAGCAGTAAAAGAATTTAAAAAACAAATTAATATACTGCAAATCAGTGAGGACAATACCTTACTTCAAAACTCAGGAATAAATGAAATAATAGAGCTTGAAAAAATTTCTGCTATGGATTTTTGTCAACAGAAAATTATTGTTACAATCTTTGCAGATGATAAGAATAGGTTAGCTAAAAATATCAGCGATTTATCCTCTGTAATGTCGTTAATCGGGTTGATGATGTTTAGAACTGATCTGCACATGGAAAATCATTTTTGGGCACAGCTTCCTGGAAACTTTGCTTTTGTTACACAACCAAAAAATATATTAGAAAAATATGCTTGCAGCTTTGCTATGTTGCATGATTTTACATCAGGTACGTTAAAAGGAGGAAGATGGAAAGAAGCAGTAACAGTTTTTTTTTCAAAAAAAGGCAGTCCTTACTTTTTTAACTTTCATGGAAAGAAAAATAATGGTCATACCACAATACTTGGAGCTCCAAATTCAGGTAGAACCTCACTGATCAATTTCTTACTTTCGGAATCAAGAAAATTTAACCCTAGGATTGTTATACTGGATAATACTGGAAAATCAATAATATTTACTAAAGCAGTAAGCGGCCAATATTACATAATTGATCCAAAATATAAAGATAAAAGTCTAAAATTTAACCCACTGAACATTGAAGATAGTGCTTCTAATCGCAATATGCTTGTTGAATTGATCAAAAGGATGGTTGCAGATGCAAGTTTGGTAGACGTAGAAGAAAAGACAAAAAAAATTGTAGATTCTATATTTGCTATACCAAGAGAATCGCGCTCTATTTCTCAAATTTCTGAAGTGCTTTTACTTCTTGGAGGCAAAATAAGTAAATGGTGTGGTGAAGGTGAATTTGCTTACTTATTCCAAGATGGTGATGAGTCAGATATTGACTGGGGAACAAAAACTATATCCCTCAATACTGCAAATCTCACTAAGCAAAAAGAATGTATGTCCGTGATACTTTACTATTTCTTATACTCTTTCGAAGCAAAATGTGATGGCTCACCTGCAATACTTGTTTTGGATGAAGCATGGGAGGTAAGTAATATTTTTCCTACAGAGGGAGAGTTTGACGATTGGATGCAAAGAATGACAAAACTCAATGTTGTGGTGATTCTAAGTACTGAAAACTTAAACCTAGCATTTGCTAGCAAGTTTACTCAATATTTAGATAAGCATGTCGATACGAGGATCCTGATGCCGAACATAAATGCAAACAGGTTATACATGAAAGCATTTTCTCTGTCGAAAGAGGAACTGAATGTCATTTTGCAAACACCAACACAGGAAGGTTTATTTTTGATAAAGCAATACAAAGGTTTAGTAACTTTAAATCTAGATTTGAAGAATATGAAAGAAATACATGTACTTTCAGCTAATAAAGAGACTATAAAGTATATGTATGAAGCAATAAAGGAAAAAGGCGAAAAAGTGAGTAAGTGGTTACCGGCGTTCTATGAAAAATGTAAAGCTTAATTTTTTATTGATATTCTCCTTGATATTTTGTCTTTCTTATCAAGGATATGCTGATTGTCCAACATTTGTAAAAAGTAATACTGAAATTGAAGCTACAGGAAGTAAAGCAGGAAAAGGTATTGCGAATTTTTTTAAAGGCAAGTGGAGCGATTTAGATTTTGACGAAAAATTATTGCAATTTATTAAAGTTACAGCAGTAAATAATCAGGGACCAGAAGGTTACTTCGATCCAAAGATTAAGGTCTGCGATTACGAAGGGAACGACAACTGTTATATATTATCCAGTGGAACATTCTGCCGCCAGATATATGGAACGCAGAGTACAGGAGCTGGAGTTTCTGCAGCAGCTTTTATAGATTGGGAAGGAGATAAAACAAAAGCTGGAGGAGAAATTGCCCAAGGTCTTGGATGGGAATGGGCAGATGGTGTTACTGATGAAGAAAAAGTAAAATTTGCTAATGCCCCTAAAATATGCGCTTGTAGTCAAAAGGGGGCTTGTATGTCAGGAATTTCTTCATGGGGCTCTAGAGTATTTTCTGGGGAAAATATTTTTCGTCCTGGAGAGATGGAAAAAGCTTGTGATACATGCTATCAAACAAAAGTAAAGTGTGCCCCTGTGCAACTTGCACCTGGCCCACCTCCATTTTGTGAACAACTTGCGATGTCACCACCACAAGTTAGAATTGTTCCTATAACAAATGAAGAAAATGATTATTTCCATCCAAGAGTTGGAGTCATTATTGGTGAGCTGAAAGAAAGAAGAGAGCTACCTTTTCCACGCGTTATTTCAAGTAATAAAAACATTCAAAGTGCTACATACTCTATTCCAGATAAAGATACCCACCATCACTTTAAAACTTATAGAAAAAAAGGTCAGCTCTGCACTGAATATTATGGTACTGAGAGAGAAGAGTCCAAAAGAAAATTACAATTTCCTGCTCGCTGCTTCCCAGCGCCACCTGCTCCAAAGATTGAAGAAGTGAGCATACCAAAGCCTAATGAGGGTAAAGGCGAAAATACGCTAAAAGTAAAAATGAAGATGAGTGAGAACGTTTGTACTTATGACGCACGTGGAACTCACAGTAATGGCATCTGTACTTTTTATGTTAATAAAAATTCTCCTACATATGTTGGCCATCTACCTTTAAAAGTAGTAAAGCCAGCAATAGTGGCAAAAACAACTGATAGCAGTAACAGTAAAAGCGACATCGATAGCGTAATAGAAGGTATATTAAAAAATAATTCGCAATTTGAAGTTCTAGAAAAATATGGATATGTTCCCGATATTGAAACAGAATGTAAAGAGCTTCAGAATGGTAAGTGCAAACTAGATGGCTCAGGATATCCAAAAGTAGAAATAAAATATAAAGAAAATTCTAAAAGTAAAATGCTCTGCCTTTCTGGGTGGCAACCAGAACCAGAGGAGTTTGTTCTTAAAAAAGAAAGTAAGCTAATATCGCTAAAATCAATGGGGGCAAGATACAATAAATACAATACTGTTTATTCAAAGGAGTCTGATCAGCTTTATTATTTTCCCTGTAACGAAACAATTGAGGTTTTAGCAAAGCCACAAGATGCACTGAATGAAATAATATTTAATAAAAAAGGATATATTTCCATTCCTGCTGAAAATAAGTCTAGAGATAACTGCATGGCAAAAGAGGATAAAGAGGTAGATACAAAACAAAATTGTGACAAATGCAAAATAGTATATGAGTTAACAGATGGAAAGTATGAAGAAAAAAACTGTAATCACGGTGATGATGGTTGCCTCTGCTTTGATGGAGTATGTAGTCGCTCAACACAGTATGTAGATAAGAATGATAAACTATTTTACTTAAGATATGAAGAAGTGGATTGCAAGGATAAGGATGGTAAAACAGTAAAAAACGAGAAAGGTGAAATACAAAAGTGCACACAATTAAAAAATCAACCGATTAAAGCAAATAGAACAGAAGTCTTTTATGCTGATAAATTGTGTAGGTTCGATTTAGAGGGTTTAAAAAAGAGATTACGTGAAATAATAATAGCACAATTGAAACATAAGAAGAAGATTATTGAAGACAGGGATCAAAAACTTTATGAGCTTGGAGATGGCTATACAGATGATCTGTCAATGTATGATTACGTTGAAATAGAAGCATGGGGAGGTGGTGAAGCTGGTCATATAGCTGATAAAGCTCAGTCTACTGTAAGTAGACTAGGAATGCCAGGTGATTACATTAAAGCTAAACTGAGAGTCAACCCTAGTTATCCATATATTAAAGTAAAAGTGACAGAAGGAGGTGGTGGACAAGAAGATGATGAATCTAACAAGGATGGGGGACCAACTTTAATAAAAATGTGCAGAGACTCTTCAGAAACAATTTGTAAAGATTTAATTACTGTTGCAGGCGGAGGTACATACAGAACCTATGGGGGAAGGGATCACAAAGATACAATAATTCATGAACAAAGTTTAAAATTAAAAGAAGAAATTAAGAAAGGGGACAAGCTAAACTCTAGTAAAGATAATAAAATAGCATATATAGAAAATGGTGAGATTGGGTATAAAGATGTAACAAAATGTAGTAAAAACTACGTGAATAAAACATATGGTGCTGGTGGTTGTATCAACGAAAGCAGCAAAAGTTATAGCAAGGGCGCTCCTGGTTACGCAAACATTAAACCTATATTTGAGGAAATTAATGAAAAAAGAGTAAAAAAAATAGATGATGCTATTGAAAAAATGATACAAAATCCAGATGATATCACAGGTATTGATGATTCCTTAATAAATAAACTTGATCAAAAGATTATTGATACAATTAAAGAAGAAATTAGAAAAGAATTGTTAGGATTATAGTCAAAGGACCCTGATGGTTGCAAATGGGGTAAAGTTGAATTTACATCACTGAGAGTATCTGTTCAGATGCATGTCAAACCAGTGTTTCTTTTCTTGTATCTCAGTTCCCATAATGTCATCCCAGTGCGTGACACCCATTTCTTTCTAGTGCTTCCTTCCTTGTCATCACAGCTTCCATAATGTCATTCCAGTGCTTGACACTGGAATCCATGTAAATTTAACTGGGCGCCAATGTCACAAACTAGTTTTCTCATCTATCTTATTTTGCTACTCTGCTGAACAGATACGTCAATTTCATCTACTGATGAGCTAGGTCTGCTGTCCTTTATATGTTGTACCAAAAGCTCCATAATTTTTTTTTGCTCATAAAATTGCTGAAATGAATATATTCCATTCGAGCCAACTAACACGAAGAATCCTCCTTGTACATTTGGAGGATTATCATGCCAGCTAATTTTTCTTACGTATTCAGCAGCTTGTAAGGAAGTATCTCCTGAAAGGTTTTTAATATTAGGATCAGCACCTTTTTCTAGCAGTAATCTTGCCATTTTTTCATTACCTTTCATAGCTGCTATATGTAGAGGTGTATTGCCAAGCTGATTGCCAATATTGACATCCACCCCTTCTACACTAAGTAATAATTGAGCTACCTCGTCATGGCCATTATCAATAGCTACACACAAAGGATTCATACTGGTATCACAGCCATTGACTTTAGCACCATTATCAAGAAGCAACTTAACTACTGCTGCATGCCCATTCTGAGCAGCTAGATACAAGGGTGTGACATTATTTTTTTTATCTACTATGTTAACATCAGCATTTTTTGTGCTAATTAATAGTTCAACTATTTCAGTATGTCCGTTCTGAGAGGCTAAGTACAGAGCTGTTATACCAAATTCATTGTCTTTAGCATCAATCTCAATTTCTTGAGTATTAAGTAACACCTTTACAACTTCTACAAGTCCATTTTGAGCAGCAATATGTAAAGGTGTCTTACCATCAGTACAGTCTTTTATATTGGGATCAGCTCCCGCTTTAATTAACTCCTCTACTATAGCTTTGCTTTTAGCTACAACAGCAAAGTGTAAAACTGTACTGCCTTTAGTAGTTCTTGCATGAATATTAGCTTCTTTACTGATTAGTAACTTTACTACGTCTAAATGTCCTGAATAAACAGCAAAATGCAAGGCTGTAAATCCTTTTTTATCCTTGATATTGATATCAGTTTTTACATTAAGTAATAACCTAACTTCATTTATGTTACCATTATAAGCGGCTTGATGTAATAGAATATTTTCAACCGGGAGCGATTGAGTGCTGAACATATTTACCTCTATATAATAGTATGCCTAGTGGTATTACATCAAAACAAGGAACATTCAAGAAAAATTTTTGCATCTGGCAATCTATTTTCTCTATTCTGATATATACAAACTCTTTAAACCCACCTTGTAATCAGGATAAACTAGAGAGACACCAAGATCTTTTTTAATTTTAGTATTGCTTACTTTTTTTGACCCTAAATAAAAACCCCGTGCGTAATTTGGTACGGAAGAAATCTCAACTGGCTCTGGAGGGCTAATATTGAGAAGCTCGGCTGCATACGTGACCACTTCAGATTGCGTAGCAGGTAAATCATCTGCACAATTGTATATCTCATAAGGCTTTATATTTTGCATGGAAGAAAATAAAATATTCGATATATCTTCAACATGAACACGAGAAAAAATTTTTTTCACATTTCTTGCTTTGCCAAGCTGCAGGTCAATTAGCGCATTTCTACCAGGACCATATATCCCAGCCAAACGAAAAATATGTACAGGCAATTTGCTACTTAGCCACTTCTTTTCAGACTCAAGGCGCTTTTCTCCTCTAATTTCTATAGGCTTTGTTTCAGATTCCTCATTCACCCAATTACCACAGTGGTCACCATAAACATTAGTTGCAGACAGATAACCAAGCCATTTAATATTCTCCAGACAATGACCGTATCTCTCCATAACATCATCGCCGTCTGGAGGAATAGAAACTAAAACATGCGTTACGCTTTTAAGCAGATCTTGATCAACCTTTTCATAATCAAAAAGTTGTATATCTTTATTTCTTGATGTACCGTTAACTTTCCAGCCTAAATTTAGCAATTTTTTCGATAGAAATTTGGCTACATATCCGTAACCAAAGCAAAACAAGTGCATGGAAATTAATTTCCAAAATTCTTCTTGATAAACTCAACCCCTAACCTTATTCCTTCTTCATTAATAATATGGCCTAATCCATGAATTGGGTATCCTTGAGCGTTTACTCCATTTTCTTTCAGAGCTTTAACCGCTAAATCAAGGGACGAAAAAGGTACCACATCATCAGCGTCACCATGAATAATACATATGTTGGGTTTTGATTTTATCTGCGGTGCAGTTTTTGAAGGCGAAAGAAATCTACCAGAATACGCAACAACTGACGCACAAGACTGAAGCCGGGTAAGAGCCACATGTATTGCAAGCATTGCCCCTTGAGAAAATCCAACTAAAGAAAGCTGAGTATCTTTTAAATTAAGCTCCTTTAATTTTGTATCAATAAAATGATTTACAATTGATGCAGCATTTTTCACCCCATTATATAGTGCTTCTTCACTACGATCCTCTAAACTAAACCACTGATAACCATCACCTATTTCCCTCTCAAACGGAGCATTCGGTACCACAAAACATGAATCAGGCAAAAACTTGCTCATAACTTTAGCAAGATGCACGAAATTATCGCCACTTGAGCCCCAACCATGAAAAAAAATAATCAAATTTTTCTTATTTCCATTTGGACAAATTTCTTGGCTTTTAAGTTCAATCATCTCTTCATCCCTTTATGTTTATATTTAACTTTATGGTAATACTAAATTTGAGGAACAAGACCTCACTACTGCTATAGCTCTTTGATATGAATAAATACTACTTAGCTTCAATTTTCTCTATCAATTTCTTGACCAAGCCTCTCAATCTTCTGCTGGAATCATCAAGCTCTTGAATTTGTGAAGCATCTTTTCCCATGAGCTCTTTGTGATTACTCTTTATGTAATCATACATTTCCTTCATCTGAGCAATCATCTTGTTGATATCCATACCACCCATATCAGGTATCATGCTAGGCATATTTCCTTCTAGCATACCACCAGCCATAAGTTGCTGAGACATTTGCATGAATGGCTTTAAGGTCTGTTGAAGCAAATTAGGGTCGCTTGCCAATTTTTCTATTTGCTCTTTGCAAGTATCCATGTACTGCTTCATAAATTCATCATCTTGCACTTTATCTGTCATAATTACACCTATTTGAAACTAATATTATATATTGTTTTTAATTAAAAACAATACAAGAACAACTATATTAATACTTGATTAAATGACAAATTAACTATTTTAAAGGTTCACATACTCTCTTTAACCATTCCTTATCTTTTATGCCATTTTCTATATTTTTATAAACAAATTGGTGATAGCTATTTATCCATTTAACTTCATCTTCAGTAAGCATTTGTATATCTATTAGCTTTTTATCATAAGGAACAGAGGTCAATTGTTTAAAGCTTAAAAAGACGTTTTCTCGCCTTTCAATATACATCAGATTCTCAATTCTTATTCCATACTTTCCTGGAATATAATAACCAGGCTCGTTAGAAAGTATCATGCCTGGAATGAGTTCCACTTTATTTCCTCTTGATATTGCTTGCGGTCCTTCGTGTACCGAAAGGTAACTTCCTACTCCATGTCCTGTACCGTGCATGTAATCCATTCCAAATTTCCATAAATGTATACGCGCTAATATGTCCAATTCTCCACCAGTAGTGCCAGAAGGAAAGACCGCACTTGCTATCGCAATGTGAGCTTTTAATACTATTGTGTAGTGAGCTCGTTGCTCATTGGTTGGACTACCAATTGCTATAGTTCTTGTAACATCGGTTGTGCCATCAAGGTACTGACCACCAGAGTCAATTAAATACAGCCCATCTTCTTGAATGACTTTATTTGTCTTATTGCTTGCACGGTAATGAATGATTGCTCCATTCTCGTTGAATGCTGAAATTGTTGGAAAACTCGGTTGCTTAAACAAATTCTGCTCTTTTCTGTATTCTAAAACTTTTTCTTCAGCTTCAAGCTCAGTAATTTCACTGTCAATATTGTTTTCAAGCCAATATAGAAAATTTATAACTGCTACTCCATCTTTGATGTGCGCACTTATAGCTCCAGTTATTTCAGTTTGATTTTTTACTGCTTTGTGAATCAAACAAGGATCCTCCTTCTCAATTATCTGCTTATTTTCTATTAGACCTCTTTCATTACTTATTGTCATCCCAGTGCTTGACACTGGGATCCATGCTTTTTTATTTCTGGTCAAGCACTGGAATGACACCGAAGCTGATTTTTCATTTAAATAATGGTTATACAAGGGATCTATTGCATTCATAATGCTCATTGGAGTCGTGCTTGGATCTATCACCACCAAATTTAACTTATGTAGTGAATTTTCTAGCTCACTAATATCAAAAACATTTATATGGTTATCAAAATTTGCTTCTATAGTTGAATGTTCTTTATCTTGAATAAATAAATCAACATTGGCATTTTTATACAATATAGCACGACCCAATATACAAGGAGTATATTCAGCACTTTCATTTCTTAAATTTAATAACCACGAAATTGAATTTGGATCAGTCAGAAGCACTGCTTCAGCCTCTATGTTTTTAGCTACTCTTTCACATTTATCCTTACCACTCTCACCAGATACATGTGAGACTATTGTTTGTGCTTTATGACTACTATCTTTTTTAATTAAGTATGGTACTAGTTTACAAATGCCTTCATATTTTCTTATGTCCTTCATAGTAAAATATTGCGGATAGTAACCCAGTGAGGTAGTCAATGTTAAGTTTGCTTTTACCCATTTGTGTGGATCCTCTTCTTGTATATTATATACTCGAAAACTGCCCTGATCGAGCTGACTGCGAGCTTGTGTGATATAGCGTCCATCTGTAAAAAATGGGCACTTATTACTCTTTGTAACGATAAGTAGCCCATTTGTTCCCGTGAAGCCACATAACTCTGCTAACTCTTTTGAATATTCATTTAAATACTCGTCTTTAGTATTCAAAATAAATGCATCAACATTTATTTCGTGCATAAAAGAGCGAAATTCTTCGATTTTTGACATGGAATACCTTACGCAGAATTAGCAGCTATTTTCGTTTTCTTATTCCTAAGGTACACTAATATGCTAACTATCGCTGCTGGAGTGATACCTTGTATTTGCTTCGCAATACCAATTGTTGCTGGCTTTATTGACTGCAACTTTTCTATCACTTCAGTTGACAAGCCTTTAATCTGTGAGTAGTTGAAATTAGTTGGAATTTGAGTATTAACTTCCTCTTGTAGAAACTTCATATCTGCTTCTTGTCTTACTAAATAAGGCTTGTATTTTGCTTCAATTGCAACTGCTTCATATATTTCATTCTTGGCTATGCTATCAGTTATAGTGTTATTCCAGCACATGACGCTGGAATCTACATTTTTTTCAGTGTCAACTGCATCCATTCTATCATCATTCAAGTACTGGAGCCCAGTGTCAGCTACTTGGATGACAGGAAGAGGTGCTTTGGTGTTATGCAAGTAGCTGACACTGGAATCCATGTTTAACTCTGGCCATATTTCTCGTAATTTATTCCAGTCAATATTTGGATAACCGAGCAAATTTAATGCTGTTTTTCTTATTCCATCATAAGATATTTTAATGCCATAGGACCTGAGCTGCTCAGGAGTAATTGTTAGGCTCTCTAATTTCTCCTCAAGTTGCTTAATGGATTTAAGTTTACCCTGCAAAACAGAGTATCTCCCATGCGACACAAGAGAGATGTCATAACCTTTTTGTGTCAATCTTCTATCTGCATTATCTGACCTGATTGCCAGTCTATATTCTGCACGCGAGGTGAATAATCTGTAAGGCTCAGCAATTCCCTTAGTGACCAAGTCGTCTATCATTACACCGATATATGAGTCTGTACGATGAAGAACAAAACTTTTTTGAGATAAAGAGAATGCTGCATTGATTCCGGCAATAATTCCCTGCCCGGCTGCTTCTTCATATCCAGTGGTACCATTAATTTGACCAGCAAAATATAGTCCTTTAACTTTCTTAGTTTCGAGAGTATGAAATAGCTCTCGTGGATCGATATAATCGTATTCAACTGCATATCCAGGTCTTAATATTTCTGCATTTTCAAGCCCTTTTATACTCTTTATCATTTCATACTGCACTTCGATGGGCAATGAATTTGAAATTCCATTCGGATATATAGTGTTATCATTAATCCCTTCTGGTTCTAGAAATATTTGGTGATTATTTTTTTCTGCAAATTTTTTAACTTTAGTTTCAATTGATGGGCAGTATCTTGGTGCAATAACGTTATCTAAATATGAAGAAGCTGATCTGTGAAGATTCTCTCGAATTACTTTGTGTGTATGTTCATTAGTATGAGTAATAAAACATGAAACCTGAGGCTGGTTAATTTTCTCTGTAAGATAAGAAAATGGTGTAGGTGGATTGTCACCCACTTGTTCTTGTAATACCGACCAGTTTATAGTGCCACGATCAAGCCTCGGTGGAGTTCCGGTACGTAATCTGCCCAGTTTAAAATCATACTTCTTTAGCGTATTTGCAAGCTCTATTGCAGGTTTATCTCCCATTCTTCCAGAAGGAGTTGTTTGCTCTCCTATATGAATCACACCACGTAAAAAAGTCCCTGTAGTCAAAACAACTCTGCTTGTCAGTATACGTTCACCTGAGTCTGTTATTACAGCTTTTATATAAGATTCTCCATTGCTATCACTTTCGATAAGAAAATCGTCAACTGACTCTTCTTTTACTGTCAAGTTGTTATAATTTAGAATAATTTCCTGTATTGCTTTTTTGTATAATTTTCGGTCTGCCTGTGCACGTGGGCCCCATACCGCTGCGCCTCTGCTGCCATTTAAAACGACCGAGTGTATGCTTGCTCGGTCGATAGCTCTCCCCATTATTCCATCAAGGGCGTCTACTTCTCTAACTACAACACCCTTTGCAACTCCTCCAATTGCTGGATTACAAGACATCTCTCCTATAGTTGAAATTTTGTGAGTTATAAGTAGTGTGTTTGCACCAAGGCGAGCTGCAGCTGTAGCTGCTTCACACCCGGCATGACCGCCACCTACTACCACTACATCGTACTTATGCATCTTCTTGAGTAATTCCTACTCTATAATATTCCAACTATCAGTGATTGATGTCAAATTTTACAGATTACAACATTGCACACTAACTTAGCTCAAACTGCCGTCTCTCTCGCAGAAAAAACTTTTTCAACTTTGGGAAAGATGATACTTTTATTAACTTCTTCTTCCGGAAAGGTAATACATTCATCTACTTCTTCTTCCTGAGATATTTTGACATATGTAGAATCTGTAATCGAAATTGCACTTACTGCAGATTTAATTGCTGTTTCATCTACACAATGCACTATAGCTACAGTTGCAAAGAACCCTAAAATCGGTGATATCAGCCCTATCATTCCACTTATTAATGTAAATCCTATTTTTGGATTAGGAAAAATAGCAGCTATGCTTCCAGCAAGTGTAACTCCAATTGCAGCGCTTGTAGATATCATCAAACTCAAAAAATTTGCTACTTTTCCATGATCCTCCCCAACAGGATCTCTTTTGCAAAACTTATATAGCAAACATCCTACGTGAAAAACCGCAATCAATGCTGGAGCTATACAACCAGCAATTCCACCTATGGCTAAAGGTGATGAAGTGTCAAAACTTAACCAACAAGCTAATACTCCTAGTGCTGACACTATACTATAAGCTAACAAACAAATATACATACAATCCCTCTCACTAATTAATATCACTAATTAATAGGCATCATTTTTACTCTAAATCGCAAACTTCCCCTCCGCCATCTAAATACTAGAGCAACAAGGAATGCTAACGGCCGTGAAAAAATATCTAATGTTTATATTTATGTAAAGTGGAAAATTTTAGTGGGGCGAGCGACCAGGATTGAACTGGCGACATTCAGTACCACAAACTGACGCTCTACCAACTGAGCTACGCCCGCCAAGGTATAAAATTTCTAACACACAAGCATAAATAGTCAATTAATTATTTAAGCTACCTACTTTTGCATAGAGTTTTAAGTTTAGCGAATAAACATTTTCATTTATGCTTTTAGCATTATAGTTAATCGTATTGAAATCGTGATATGTTTAAAAGTATTTTCACATTTAGTTTTTTTACAGCTATTTCAAGAATTTTAGGGCTAATAAGAGATGTATTGATTGCTACGGTTATTGGTGCAACTTCTCTTGCAGATATATTCTTTTCCTCGTTTCGCTTTGCTAATTTATTTCGATCGTTTTTTGCAGAGGGAGCATTTACTACCTCATTCATACCATTATACTCTGCAGAGTCATATGATAATAAAAAGGCATTTAATTTCGCAAGTAGTGTAATATCCATTACGTTTATTATTCTAGTAATTTTTTGCCTTATCACACAAACCTTCTTCCCTTACATGATCAAAATCTTCACTCCTGGATTTGACCAAAATAAATTTACCTTTACTGTAACTTTGTCGAAAATTATGATGCCCTACATAATCTTCGTGTCAATCGCATCACTTATTGGTGGAATGTTGCAAGTAAAACAGCATTTTGCTTCAACAGCTATTTCACCAATCATTTTGAACCTCTGTTTAATCATCAGTTTGTTTTTACCTTACATTGAAACACCGGCTCATAACCTTTCTATAGCCGTCCTGATTGGAGGGATTTTGCAGCTACTTTTAATAATATTTAGTGCATACAAATTAAAGGCTTTCTTTTCTTTTAGTTTAGAATTAAGTAACGAAGTAAAATTATTTTTTAAACGTGTGATACCTGCAATTATCAACAATTGTGTAATACAAATAAGTGTATGGATTGACACAATCATGGCGAGTTTTATACCAAATGCAGTTTCTTATATATATTATGCCGATAGACTAAATCAACTACCGCAAGGAGTAATTGGCACTGCAATTGGTACAGTACTTCTTCCTCTGATTTCAAAACGAATAAATGATACTGAGAATATAGTCAAAATACAGAACAAGGCCCTTAATATAGGGTTAATATTAATTATGCCAATAACTGCTGCTTTTATCATTATTCCTGACATAATTTTACTTACGCTTTTTTCTTACGGCCGATTTGATTATTATGCAGTGCAGCAAACTGTTCCTACATTAGTAGCATTTTCTCTTTCTTTACCCGCATTTATTATAAATAAAGTATTGCTACCCACATTCTTTGCTAGGGGAAAGCTAAAAATACCAACTATGTTCTCATTAACGTGCCTTGGAATTAATGTAATACTAAATCTCATATTAATGAACAAATACCAACATATAGGAATTGCTATTGCTACTTCCATTTCCACTTGGATAAATTCTATTTTATTGATTAATTATTTAACAATAAATAAGATGTATAAGATTAGCCAAGCATTATTACTAAATATTGTAAAAATTCTCACTGCAACATTGGTTATGTCAATAGTTCTTTATCTCTCTAATTACTTATCAGCAGGGTTGTTTTTCGATAGAGGGCTAGCTCGTATTGTTTATTTAGTAACTTTAATAGCTTTGAGTGTTATTATTTATTCTAGCACTCTTTACCTAATTTTTAGAGGAAATTTGAATAATTTGAAATATGTATAAATTACACCCTTTGTATTGCTATATGTCATTTCAGCTACTATTCCAATATCCACTCCTTTCATCCCATAACCTATTCCTGTCATCCCAGCACCTATTCCTGTCATCCCAGTGCTTGACACTGGGATCCAGAAATTTTGTTGATTATATAATCTGGAAAACCTTATTTAAGTCACACTGGATCACAGTGTCACACACACAACTGTATGAGTGTTGTGGTTTGAGAGCAATTTCCACTGGGAACCCAGTGCTCATCAGACCAGCTTCTCATGTAAAAATGCTGTGTTTTAACATAAGAATAGCTACTTTTTTGCTAATTAACTTAATGTCTAATCAAATTTCCTGGATCCCAGACTGGGATGACAAGAAGAGAAGGGATGCTGGAATGAGAGGTCTATTATGAAACTTTCTTTATACGCCATATCATCAATCTTGTTTCTATTAATTCTCATGCACGTTGCTGCAACTTTTAAGGATTGGAGTGGCTACAGAGAATATATCGTAAAAGAGCTAGAGAAGACGTATGATGCTAAAGTACATGTTGGAGGAAAAATTGAAGTTTCGCTCATTACTCCAAAACTTACTATTCACAATGTATATGTACAATATAACAAAAACAAGGAACAAAAATTATCAGATTTAATTAGTGCAAAAAAAATTGAAATAAGGCCATCGTTGTTTTCATTTTCATTGCAACCAAAGTCAATCTCATTTTTGGGCATGAAAAGCAACAAAGAAAATTTACTTAATATTATAAATACGAAAGCCAATGATAATATAGTTGATATATTAATAAAGGACAGCCAAATAAGTTTTAACGCCGATACTATTAACATCAAGGAAGTTGCTATAAAAAAAAATAAGCAGTTTTTTGGTGAAGTACAGATTGGTGACAACAATTACGATTTTTCTGGAAAGGTTAATGTCACAAAAAATAATGTACACATTAGTGTTGATTCAAATTTTGCAAATTTGCTATTTAAAGGTAATAGAAATCAACAGGGTAATTTAACACTGACAATCAATAACAGTTCCGGTTCTGTGAGCAATTTAGCAAAAATCATTAATCTTAGCTTCCTTTCTTATGTGATTCCCAGCGAAAATATTGAGATATCATCCAATATCAATCTCAATGAAAGCGAGTTTACGGCAACTGATTTAAAAATTGAGTCCAAAAGCATGCAAGGCACTGGTATAATACAAAATGATAGAAAAAGTGATCATACTAATATCAATATTAGTTTTAGTAAAGTCGACCTAAAAAACGGCTCACACAAAACAACAGATATGAAGGGTCTTTTAGAATCTTTTAGAGAGGTTGTGCCAAAGAACCTGAGCTTGGATTTTAATATGGAAGCTTCAAATATTCAATATCAAAACAGGATATTGGACAAATTTCATGCTACGCTAAAATTTGCTAATGGCGAAATAAACGTTGATACTCTTCTTCAATTTCCTGGAACCAATAATATATCTCGCTTATCAGGAAGAGTTTCAAACAATGGCAACTTGTCTGAATTTAATGGTGATATATTGATAAAGGGTGAGTCGTTCATTTCACATATTTTACCTTCTATCAAGATGCAAGAAAGAGAGAAAAGTCAATTTACAGCAAGTTCTAAACTATATTTAGCACCTAGAATATTATCTCTTTCAGATATCAGATTGCTAAATAACAAAGAATCTTGGCAAGGATCAATTAAGGTAAATCACACAAAAAAACACAATATGATCGATAGTAAATTTAGCATACATAACATTAATATAGATAAATATGATTATTCATTATTCAGCAAAGTGCAATGGCTGAAAAATCTTAAATATGATGTAAATATAAGAACTAGTGTTAAAGATTCTATATTCAATGGTACAAAAATTGAAGATTTGGATTTTTCATTAAAAATACAAGAGAACAAGCTAGTTGCAGATAAAATAAAGTTATTCGGAGAAAATTTCGACATTACCGGTAGTGTAAAAATATTAGTGGATCAAAAATACACTAAGCCTTTATTAGACGTAAACCTTACAGGTAATAAATTTAATGGAAATATCTTTAAATTACCAAAACTATTAGAGGTAGAAAGAAACTCAAGAAATGAAATAAATCAAATTCAATGGTCAACAAAGCAGCTTAATTTTTTAGATGAGAAAGGAGATTTTGATGCAAACGTGCAAATCAAAACTACAGAATTTAAAATTGGGCAAAACGTCTTAAAAGATTTTAACTTGGATACAGTGATAAGAAACAACACTATCACTATCAAACAGATAAGTTACATACTAGAACATGGACAAATGTTTTTTCAGGGTTATCTAAAAGCAGGCTCAATTCACACAAAATTTTCTATTGCAAATTTGGACACCAAGGAAGTTATAGGAGTTAATAACATAAATGGCAAGATAAGCTTAAGTGGTGAAATCAAAACTCAAGGGACAAGCTTTGATGATTGGGCTAGTAACTTATCAGGAAATGTAAACTTTCAAGCACAGAAAATAGAGTTTACAAATGTGGATTTTAATTCATTCATCACTAAGTTGTTAAGTAGTAAGAATAAACCTGAAATTTCCAAGCTTGCTTACGTTGATATATATAATGGCAGTACGCTTTTTGAAAATATTAATGGAAAAGTAAGTATTAACAGTGGTGTATGTTCAACTAGTTCACAGTTTAGTATCGATCAAGCATCAGGTTCTATCTCTTCTAATTTAATCTTATCTAATTTCTCCTTAACTTCTATATTCAGACTCTTTTTCATACTACCAAATCACAATAGTCCTCTTTATATCGAGGCACACTTAGATGGCCCCATTTGGTGCCCTAAGATGAGTTTTGATGTAGACCAAATTTACAACACCTTAGTTAGCAAGAAAAATAGTTAACTCATTTAGATGTAGGATTTAAGGGACCATCTATCTTTAAGTTAGACCTTAGTAAAAGATGTTCTACTCTCACCAATGATAAAACTGATTGATTGTTTGTACATTCTCAATGCTTGCGTCGCTGCAGCTTGTGCTTGGACTTTCTGTATCTCCAAGCAATAACTGTGTTATCTCCCTGTAGCCTTCACAAACAGACAAATGCAAAGGAGTAAAACCAGAATTGTCCACTGCATTAACATTTGCTCCGTTTTTAAGCAATAATTTCATTTCCTCTAAGCGGTTTCCGCAAGCAGCATAATGTAAGGGAGTAGCGCCATTATGATCTACTGCATTAACACTCGCTCCGTTTTTAAGCAATAATTTCATTTCCTCTAAGCGGTTTCCGCAAGCAGCATAATGTAAGGGAGTAGCACCCTTATGATCTGCTGCATTAACATTCGCTTTGCATGTCGATAACAATTCTATATGAGGAAGAGTAAAATTTTCTTGTTCTTGATACATAAAATACCCTCTATTTATTACAGCTTAGTATAAATATCTACACTATATAAATATCAATTCAACTTATCACCACCGGGTAACGGTAAAAGTTTCTCCTTTTATAATGAGCATAGGCCTGTGTACATTACTCTAATTATGAGCTTGAGCAGCTGCTTGAAGTTGTTCAGCACTTGGATTATCCAAATTCTGACTTGGAAATGCCTCTATAATGTTCTTTAACTCTTTATCTGTTAAGTGATAAGTTACTTCGTCAAAAACTTGATGTAACACCCACAAATTAGAATTCTCTATAGCTGCTTTACTTTTATCTAATAAATCCCTTCTGTCCGATGCCTTATCAAATTGGCTTACTATTGTATCAGCGTGTTCAGGAAATTCTGATATATATTCCAATTCGTCAGAACATCTTATTTCATCATATTCTCTATCAGACAAATAACCTGCTAATTTATTCTCATCAGTCTCTCGCAGGAACTGATATAATGATATAGTGCTGTTACTAAGCTTGACGTTCATCATCTCATTCTGATAATCATCCCAGAATTCGGACAATTCACTATTTTTGACAATACACTCTGGTTTCGTTGTGATACCACTATGTACCACAGCATATGCAATTATAGTTCTTACTACCATCGGTTTATCGCAATACCCTATTTGGTAATCATCACTAGCTACAATAGATAAAGGGGTCCTTCCTTTCTTGTCTACTGCATTAACATTTGCTCCTCTATCAAGCAACAACCTTACTAATTCCTCCCGATTATACTTAAGTGCAAAATGTAAAGGAGTCATATCCAGATTATCTACTGCATTAACATTTGCTCCTCTATCAAGCAGCAATTCTGCTACCTCCATCTTGCCACTTTTAACTGCAGTATGTAAAGGAGTCCACTTTCGCCTTTCTACTGCATTAACATTTGCTCCTCTATCAAGCAGCAATTCTGCTACTTCCTTATGACCATACCTAACTGCAATATGTAAAGGAGTCTCCTTTTGCACAGTTGTTACTGCATTAATATTTGCTCCAGCTTCTATCAACTCCGTAATCTGCTGTATATTCTCTCCTTTAGAAGAATTCATTAATAGTTCATCCAATTCTCTTTGTTCCCTTTCATTCATAATTTACCCCAGAATTTCATTGTAGTTAATTTAATATGCAAAAAAAATAATATCAACCCAATTTATCACCACCGGGTAACGGTTGCAAGCCAAAAGCCTCTCTTTTTTCATTGAGCGTCATGAAGCTTGCATTTTCCACGTATTTCCACATCTTTTGTCTTTTTTCCATTAGAATTTCTATTGCATCTTTGTCGTATGACAAACATAAATCCTTACCAAATTTTGGCACTAGCCAAGAATTCAGGTGACAGATAATATTTTCTAGCGTTGGTAAAATCGTCTGTTCCCAAAGGGAAAGACGTGCTTCAACTAAATTACTGTAAGTGTTATCACCTGGTATGCCAAGCAACTGAGGCGGAACGCCAAAAGCTAGCGCAATATCACGAGCTGAGCTATGTTTTGACTCAATAAAATCCATATCCCTCGGTGATAAGCTCATTTCCTTCCACTCTAGGCCCCCTTCAAGCAATATAGGTCTTCCAGCATTGACAGGACCTGAGTAATGATCATTTATCTGTGCTTTTAAGCGTTGATATTGCTCTTGACTTAAGTTTCCACCACTTCCATCCTTTTCTGATTTTACAACTATTGCACCACTTGGTCTTGCTCCATTTTGCAGCATTGCCTGATTCCAAGCACCAGCCTGATTATGCTGATCTATACTATATGCAGCTGCCTCAATTGGTGAAAGTCCATACCAATCATTCAAAGGGTTAAAGGTTTTAAGATGCAGTACTGTTGAACGCCCAGTCAATTTATCAACTTTAAAGTCATAACTGTTGTTATTTACGGTATAACGATAGGCATAAGGAACGTTACTTCTCCCTGGAATAATTTCAACTCTATCAGGGCGCAGAAGATAAAGCTCTGTTGGTTTGTTCTGCGGCTCAATCATCAATATATAAGAATTGCCGTTAACTAATCGATAAGTCACAATCCCCTCAATAAATTCCGATTTTGATGTCATTGGATTAGGAGAATAAAGTAACTTCAGTAATGGATGCGCTTTTAGTTGTGATTTTCCCTGGTCAGTAATCTGACAGAGAGTAAAAGGTACCGCAGATGCAGCACTTGCGATCATATTAATTGCTCGAAAGGCAATGACATTTTTTATGTAGCCTTCCTCAGCAAAACTTGCATAATCGCGCCTACTCCAACTTGGTTCCATCATTAGTTGCAAAGCAGAGTATTCACTGCTTTTCTTTCTTTGAAAAATGTTAAAATTCATATGTGCCTCCTGAAAATTTTGTTAAAAATTTGAAATTGTAGTTGAATTATATCAATTAGTGTTACAAGAATGATGTCATCTGAGTAGCTGACACTAGTTCGTTTGCGATAGTGCCATTCAAGTAGCCCATATTTGTCATCCAAGTAGCTTGACACTAGGATCCATCTTTTTATACAATTTAGTCAAATACGTTCCTTTTAGCGTAAAACAGCTATGCTTACCAGTTCAGTGTGCTATCTACAATCAAATTTCTGGATTCCAGACTGGAATGACATTGATAGACCTAAAGAAATTGAATATGACGGAATGGCTAATATCTAACCAACTTATTGATTATAACAATGCTGTAGAATTCATGGAAGCAAAAATTCAACAAATTTACAATAATTTATCTGACGAGCTAGTATGGCTGCTCCAGCACCCTCCACTTTATACTGCAGGAATCAGTGCAACAGATGATGACATTATTGAAAAATTATTTCCTATATATAAAACAGGTAGGGGTGGTAAATATACATATCACGGACCAGGGCAGCGCATTATATATTTAATGCTAAATCTTAAAAAAAGAAACAAATGTGACATAAAACTATATATCAGAGACCTAAGTAATTGGATCATAAATGTTTTAAAACACTTTAATATACTTGGGGAATTTAAGGAAGATAGAATAGGCATTTGGGTGAACAACAACGGAGTAGAAGAAAAAATAGCAGCTTTTGGCATTCGCTTGAGAAAATGGGTAACTTATCATGGCATAGCACTTAATGTCTCTCCAAACCTTTCCCACTATAAGGGTATTATTCCTTGTGGACTAAAAGATTACGGCGTTACATCAATGGAAAAACTAGGAGTAAAAGTTTCTCTTTGCGAATTAGATGATATATTAAAGCAAGAGTTTCATAAGATATTTTAATGTATTCCTTTATTCTTTATTTTCTATGCCTTTTACTCACTAATCCTGCACACACAATCAATCAAGTTGATATTATTGCTCCTTCTTCGAAAGGAAAAGAATCAGATCTGCCTACTATAAGAGAATACGTAAAAACTTTGGGTTTTAATCCTCACATTTCGGAGAAAATATACAGTAATGACAACCCATTTTATTCTAACTCTGATGAGTTTAGAGCGAATGATTTGGTTAATGCGCTCACTGATGATAGCAAAATAATTTGGTGTATCAGAGGAGGAGAAGGGGCTTCTCGGCTAATTCCCTATCTAGAAAAGTTACCCAATGATAAAAAAGAAAGAATTGCTCAAAATAAAAAAATTCTTATAGGCTATAGTGATATCACTGCTTTACATATTTATCTGCAAGTTAAATACGACTGGCAAACCCTCCACGGCACCATGTTGGAAATGATAGTAAATAACTCTGTTGCTGAAAGCTCTGTTGAAAAATTAAAAGAATTAATTCTTAACCAACGCAACTCTATCAGATTTGACAACTTAAAGATGATAAATAATGGAGTTAGACTAAAAAATGGCAGATTAGAGTCTAAAATCATCGGTGGTAATATGACTTTGGTTGAAAACAGTATAGGAACTGCTTGGCAAATAAACGCAAAAAACAAAATTCTATTTTTAGAAGACATAAGAGTTTATCCATATTCAATTGAGCGCAGTCTAGATCACCTAAAACAAGCTCATATTTTTGATGGAGTACATGCAGTAATATTCGGTGACTTTGTTAACTGTTATAATGATAATCTTGTTGAAATTGTAAAAGAAAGGTTTGCAAAGAGTGTTAACTTTCCTGTATTTACAATGAAAGGGGTAGGCCATGGACATATAAATGACCCTTTACCTTTCAACACTCACGCTACCATTAGCGTTCAAGACGAGAAGGAGTTTATGGATGTGCAACAGTTATACAAGTAGCTTTATCTCACACTCCTTTCATTCAAGCACCTTCGTTGTCATCCTAGTATCCCCCCTTGTCATCCCAGTGCCTAGACACTGGAATCCAGATCAAGTACGGCTATTATCCAAATAACCCTTCGTTGTTATTCAAGCAGCCCCTTCGTTGTCATCCCAATGCCCAGACACTGGGATCCAGGAACCTGCGTCACGCGCTCTACTATGAAGGAATGCTAGTAACTCCCTGCTGTCCATTTATTAAGGCGGCAGATGATTTCTCTGCTCCATCAACTTTAGTACTAGGCTTTAGTAATTCATATGTAGCACAACCAACTACCAGTGCTGCTGCTGTAACTGCAACCACTGCTATAACGATAGGTATCAACTCAGCTGTAATTATTCCAGTTGTAAAAAGTGCCACTGCTATAGCAGTGCCTAATAATGTATTCACTCCACCAGCAATCATTGCCTTATTACGTGCTTTCACAAAAGAACGTCCTCCTGCGTCTAATAGAGCTTTTACTACGTCTTGATTCTTAGCATAATCTAAAGGAGTCTTTCCATATTTATCTACTGCATTAACATCTGCTCCTGCTTTGATTAAAGCATTTACTATATCTACGTGACCATTCTTAGCAGCATGATGTAAAGGAGTCTTTCCATATTTATCTACTGCATTAACATTTGTTCCTTCTTGTAATAAAATCCCTACTATACCGACGCGACCATTCTTATCATCATTATGTAAAAGAAGAGGTTCGTCTACATCAAAATCTGCTCCTATTCTTAATAAAGCCTTTATTATCTTTGTGTGATCATCAAAAGCAGCATAAAGAAGAGGTTCGTCTACATCAAAATCTGCTCCTATTCTTAATAAAGACTTTGTTATATTTGTGTGATCATCAAAAGCAGCATAGTGCAAAGCAGTGCGATTCGAACTATCTTTCGCATCAACATCTGCTTTTTTTGAGATTAAAAACTCTACTATCTCTTTGCGACCACACAAAGCAGCATAGTGCAAAGCAGTGCGATTCGAACTATCTTTCGCATCAACATCTGCTTTTTTTGAGATTAAAAACTCTACTATCTCTTTGCGACCACACAAAGCAGCATAGTGCAAAGCAGTGCGCCCAAAAACATCTTTCGCATCAACATCTGCTCCTTTTGAGGTTAAAAACTCTACTATCTCTTTGCAACCACACAAAGCAGCATTGTGCAAAACAGTGCACCCAAAAATACCTTTCGCATTAACATCTGCTCCTTTTGAGATTAAAAACTCTACTATCTCTTTGCGACCAAACAAAGCAGCATGGCACAAAGCAGTGCAACTAAAACTATCTTTCTCATTAATATCTGCTCCTACTCCGAGTAAAACCTCTACTGTCTTTGTGTAACCATTCCGAGCAGCTATTATTAATAATGGAAGCTTTGAGTACTCTATCCCTGAAATATTTAAGCTAAATCCATGATTTACATCAAATTCATCTTTCTCCCACTCTTTATATAGACCTTGATCCTGTTTCTCTAGTTTGGTTTTTAATTCCTTAATTATATTATCTTTATTTAAGCCTTCCTTAAACTCAATCGTACTTAGTACTTTTTTCAGTAATTCATATTCTCCTGTCATGATTTTACCTTCAATATTAAACGATATGTTTAATTATTACATGATTATGATAAAAAGTCAATTAAAACAAGCTAATAACCGGGATTGTGAATAGTAAATTAGATTCAAATAGCCTCTTTGGTGTTATTTCAGTGTTAGACCTTTTCATATCCCTACGAGCAAATTAATGTTATCCTTTTATTGCTAATCTAAAGTTTTTTATGTTCATACACTTGCGTGTTCATAGCGTTTATTCTCTGCTTGAGAGTTCGGTTAAAATTGAGGAGCTGATTGGTCTTTGTTTGCAGAACAAAATGCCGGCAGTTGCAGTTACTGACTCAGGTAACTTATTTGGCTCACTTGAATTTGCAGAATATGCAGCAAGTAGGGGAATACAGCTAATAATAGGATGCAATATTATCGTTCGACACTTAGAACAAAATTTATCAATACTCCTACTTGCAAAAAATGAACAAGGGTACACTAATTTAGTCACCTTGGTGAGTGAGTCTTTTAAAAAGCGCAAGAATAACAGCGATATTCCTTACGTTGATTTTGATGAGCTATTAAATTTAAGTTCAGGCCTAATCGCCTTAACTGGTGGATATGACGGCATATTGGCTCAACTGTTATTGAAGCAAGATAAAGAAACGATAAAAAGACTGCTCTCAGCATTCGATGGTCATTTATATGTTGAATTGCAGCGTCATGGGCTGAATAAAGAGCTAGAGCTTGAAGAAGCTTTAATAGATTTTGCTTATCAGCGCAATATACCACTAGTTGCAACGAATGATGTGTTTTTTTCAAATAGATCTGATTATGAAGCTTATGATATATTAACGTGCATATCGGAGGGCAGTTATGCTCTCGAGAATAACAGAAAGAAGCTAACTACTGAACATTATTTCAAATCTGTGGAAGAAATGGAGGAACTGTTCAGCGACATTCCCGAAGCAATTTATAACACTTTAGTGATAGCTAAGCGGTGCTCTTACATGCCAAGAAGCAGGCAGCCTATCTTGCCTAAATTTCCTTGTCGAGAAAATAAAACTGAGAATGAAGAACTGAGGGAGCAGGCAGTTGCAGGATTAGAATTCCGCATTGCAAATGAAACGGACATAGACCTTAAACAATACTACGATCGGCTGAATTACGAACTAAGCGTAATAACTTCGATGAACTACGCTGGCTACTTTTTGATAGTTTCTGATTTCATTCGTTGGAGCAAAGCAAATGGCATTCCAGTTGGACCGGGAAGAGGTTCTGGTGCTGGATCGATTGTTGCTTGGAGCTTACAAATTACAGATCTTGATCCAATAAAGTTTGGTCTGATCTTTGAAAGATTTTTAAATCCTGATCGTGTATCGATGCCTGACTTTGATATCGATTTCTGCCAAGAGAAAAGGGACCTGGTTATTGATTATGTTCAGAAAAAGTACGGTTATGTTGCTCAAATAATCACTTTTGGAAAATTGCAAGCAAGGGCAGTATTGCGTGATGTTGGTAGAGTATTGCAAATGCCTTACTCTCAAGTGGATAAAATATCTAAAATGGTTCCATTTAATCCAGTAAATCCTGTAACTTTATCGCAAGCGATAGAGCTTGATCAAAACCTACAGAAAGAACGAGATAGTGATGAGGTAATTGCAAAGCTTCTTGATATATCACTAAAGCTCGAAGGAATATATCGTCACGTTTCAACTCATGCTGCTGGAATTGTAATATGCGATCAAAAATTAGAAAATTTTGTTCCCGTCTATTATGATCCAAATTCGGCTCTGCCAATCACTCAATACAGCATGAAATATGTAGAGAAAGCTGGGTTAATAAAATTTGATTTTCTTGGACTTGGTACGCTAACACTAATAGATCATGTATGTCGTTTAATTAATCGTGATGAAAAAAAATTTGATATTTCCTCGGTTTCTTTGATTGATCAAAGAACCTATGAAATGCTCTCAAGAGGTGATTCAATCGGAGTGTTTCAGCTTGAAAGTTCGGGAATGAGAGAAGCTTTAATCAAACTAAAACCAGACTGCATTGAAGATATCATCGCTTTAATTTCTCTTTATCGCCCAGGGCCTATGGATAACATTCCAACTTATGTTGCAAGAAAGCATGGACTTGAAAAGCCAGATTACATTCATCCATTGCTTGAGGAGGTGTTAAAAGAAACATTCGGAGTAATAATCTACCAAGAACAGGTAATGGAAATAGCGCGTATTCTCTCTGGATATAGCTTAGCAGAGGCGGATTTACTCAGACGTGCCATGGGTAAGAAAATTAAGGCAGAGATGGATAAACAACGTGAACTTTTTGTTCAAGGAGCAACAAAAAACGGTGTTGATTACGACAGGGCAAGTTATATTTTTGATCTTGTTGCAAAATTTGCTGGTTATGGATTTAATAAATCCCACGCTGCAGCATATGCGATTATATCTTACCAAACAGCTTACCTTAAGGCTAACTACCCGCTAGAATTTTTTACGGCCTTGATGAATCTCAACATTGATGATAGAGACAAACTGAATTTGTTTTATCATGCTGCAAAATTCAGTGGAGTTGCTGTTCTTTCGCCTGATATCAGCAAATCTAAGGCTGAATTTTCAATAGAGGGTGAGCACATACGCTACGGAATTGCTGCTTTGCGTAATGTTGGTTTTGCTATAGCAGAAGGAATAGTAAATGCACGCTCAAGTTCTTATAAGGACATATGGGAATTCATTCAAAATTTGGGGCATATAATAAATAAAAGGGCATTAGAAAGTTTAATTAAATCTGGAACATTCGATAGTGTGCACAAAAATAGAAAGCAGTTATACGAGTCAATAGACACATTGATTTACTTTGCAAATAAAAATAGGCAGTCAAATCAAGCTGCTTTATTTGGTAATCTTGATATTCTGAAGCCAAAACTTGAGAACGTGGAAGATTTTAATGAAGAGGAAAAATTAGAGCATGAGTTATTTTCATTGGGATTTTACTTAACTAATCATCCACTTGAAAAGTTTAGAACTCTCTTGAAAAAATTAAATATTGGGTTTATCGGAGAGAGTAAGACGATAAAAACTGCTGGTGTAATATTAAATGTGCGTATGAGAACCTCAGAACGTGGAAGATTTGTTATCCTAACACTTTCTGATCCCCACAATGTTTCTGAAATAGCATTCTACAATAATGAAATAATAGAAGAAAAAAGGAATCTATTTTCACCTGGAGCATTTGTGATAATTGATCTTGAAATTTCAGAAAACACAACGAGACTATCAGGAAAGGACATATCTGAATTTACAGAAAAGGTTACTTCTCTAATGAAAGGATTAGTTTTAACTGCTGTATGTGCAGACTCGCAAAAAGTTGCTGAGGAGTTGAATTCAGTGTTGAAAAATGGAGGCAAAACCAAAATAATGCTAAAGTTTCTTCTCAAAAAACATAAAGTCAGCATCTTGTTGCCAGGTACATATTCAATCACCCCCCAAGCTATTTATGAAATATCTCACTTAAGTTGGATTGAAGGCGTAGAAATTAATACAAATAACTTGCTTATATAAAAAAGTTTTATATAATAAAGTGTTTAATTGATATTAAAGGAAGATATAGTGAATCTCTATGAATTTACTTTTATAGCACAACCGAACTTATTGCAGCAAGAAGTAGAAGAAATGGTCCAAGAATTGGCTATTTTGTTGAAAAATATTAAAGCAGATGTTATTTCTCAGGAGTTTAAAGGTCTCATAGAAAGAGAACATAGCACAGTTACAAAACAAGAGCTAGAGGCAAGTACTGAAAGCATTAAAAAAAGTCTGATTGTTTACTCTGATTTTTTGGAAACTCTGACAAAAATTTTATGGGTTGAATTGGAAGAAGATTTTTCAAATTTAAAAGAAATAAAGTCAAGAATCGATAAAGAATTGAAAAATGAACTAAGTGATACGGGAATAAAACAAAATTTTATGGACCTTCCAGGAGCTAACACTAAAAGTGCATTTATCTATAATGTAGTAAATGCTTTTAAGGAAAATATTTCACAACATCTAATAAAGCCCCTTCAAGAGGTTTTAAAAAGTTTAAAAATAGTAGACTCAAATCAATTGAGTAAAACGCTGGAAGTGCTTTTGAAAAATATTGAAGCTTCAGGATTGATAAAATATGAATATTGGGGTCTATTGGATTTTGCATACCCAATAAATAAGATGAAAAGTGGTCATTACTGTATGATGTGTATAAGTTTTACTTCAAGCATTATGGATGAATTTGAGCGTAAAGTAAAACTGAATGAGAATATTATTCGCCACTTGTCTGTACGGGTTAATGAGTTTTTTAAAGGTAAATCTTACATGCTGGATAAACAAATTGAGGAGAAAAGTGCATAATGATGAAAAGACGAAATAGTTTTAATAATTCTTACGTGTCTGTAAATAACAGAACTGGCTTTAGGCGTCCTAAGGTCTGTCCTCTTACTGCATCTAAAGATGAGGACATAGACTATAAGAATATAGATTTATTGTCCAAATTCACCTCTGACTATGGTAGAATATTACCTAGAAGGTTAACAGGTGTGTGCGCAAGAAAACAAAGAAAGTTGCGCTTAGCAATTATAAGAGCACGCTTTTTAGCTCTTGCTCCTTACTGTACTAAAAAAGTTAGGTAATTTATGTTAATAATTTTAAAGGAAAATATAACAACTTTAGGTAAGCTTGGTGAAGTTGTCAAAGTTAAGCCAGGTTATGCCCGTAATTTTCTTTTTCCACAAAAAAAGGCGATGAAAGCCACTAAGGAAAATTTAATAAAGTTAGAGGAACAGCGTTTATTATTGGAAGAAGAAAATATCAAAAAATTAAATGCAGCAAAAGTGCTTGCATCATCACTGCATGATAAATTTATTATATTAATAAAGCAAGCTTCAGAGGATGGAAAGATTTTTGGCTCTGTAACCACACGTGAAATTGCAAAAACTTTATTACAAGAAGGATATGATATAAGTCATCATAGTTTATCTTTTGGTGGAATAAGTATCAAAAATTTGGGCGAGTATCAAGTAAATATAGAATTACATAGTAAAGTGATAGTTCCAATTACTATATACGTTGTAAGATCTGAAAAAGATGCACATGAATTGAGGCAAGTAAAGTTGCAAAATCAGAAATCTGAGCAACAAGAAGATACAAATAACGAATAGCAGTGAATAAAATATTTCAACTACTCTTGTCATTCCAGTGCCTTTTTTTTCTGTCGTCCCAGTGTTACACACTGGGGTCTAGCATGTTCAAAGATAAGACAGGGATCATCTAATGATCCCACGCTATAGCCGCAAAGAAATGTCTTCCATTTGGGAAGAAAAAAATAAGTTTAATATATGGCTCAAAATAGAAAAATTAGCGTGTGAAGCTCAAGCAGAGTTAGGAGTGATTCCAAATAGTGTTGCTCAGAAGCTCTCTGATGTTATTGAATTTGATATTGAACGTATTAACGAAATTGAATCCATTGTAAAACATGATGTTATAGCTTTTTTAACATATGTTGCTGAAGAAGCGGGAGTTGATGTTCGTTATCTTCATTATGGAATGACAAGTTCTGACGTTTTAGATACATGCCTTGCGGTTCAGTTAAAGGAATCATGTGATATTTTGCTCGAAAATTTAAAAAATATACTTTCAGCACTGAAAAAAAAGGCTGAGGACTATAAAAATATTGTTTGTGTTGGGCGCAGTCATGGAATGCATGCAGAATCAACAACTCTTGGATTAAAATTTGCTAGATTTTATGCTGAATTTAAACGCAATTATCAGAGATTAATTAGCGCGAAAACAGAGATCTCGATTTGTAAAATATCAGGTGCAGTAGGTAATTTTTCAAATGTTGATCCGTTTGTTGAAGAGTATGTAGCGAAAGAAATGGGACTTATACCTGAAACCATATCGTCTCAAGTCATTCCTCGTGATAGACACGCAATATTCTTTTCAGTTTTAGGAGTGATTGCAAGTTCAATAGAGAATATTGCCGTTGAAATACGTCACTTGCAAAGAACTGAAGTTGGAGAAATTTCTGAGTATTTTTCCACTGGTCAGAAGGGAAGTTCTGCTATGCCGCATAAGTGTAATCCTATTTTAAGTGAGAATTTGACTGGGCTCTCACGCTTAATACGCAGCTATGTTTTTCCTGCATTAGAAAATGTTGCATTATGGCACGAACGAGATATATCGCACTCGTCTGTGGAAAGATGCATTGCTCCTGATGCTTGTATAGCAATGGATTTTGCTTTAGTACGATTAACAGATTTGATAGATAAATTGGTGATCAATAAGGAAAACATTGAAAAGAACTTAAATTCTTCAAAAGGCTTGGTTTTTTCACAACGAGTATTACTCGAGTTGGTAAATAGTGGTTTGGCGAGGGAAGAGGCGTATAAAATTGTTCAGAGCAATGCAATGAAAGTGAAACAAAACAATAGTGATTTTCTGGCCGAACTGAAACAAGATAAATCCTTACTTGAAGTTATTAACTCTAAAAAACTTGAATCTTTGTTTGATTTGAAGTATTATACGAAACATGTAGATCATATATATAGCAAGGTTTTTAATGAGGCTGAGTAGCTCAGTGGTAGAGCAGGAGGATCATAATCTCTTGGTCGGGGGTTCAAATCCCTCCTCAGCCACTCAAGCTAAGCTATGGTTTGGCGATAGCAGCGCATTTGACAAAATAACGTGATTCATTGTCAATTAACTGAAGTTTTTTTTCAGTTGTTCATATAGTATATGGAATAATGTATGTGAAGTGATAAAGATACAACATTTGTTGTATCTATTCAGGGGAATGGCTAATGGTATCCGTTCAAGAAAGTGGTAAGGTAGATGAGAAAAGACAACTAAATGAATTTCATCCGAGTAGCTGACACTGGCATCTATATAAAGACAATCTAATGCACTCATTTAAAGTGAAGTTTTCTGGATCCCAGTGTCTAGGCACTGGGATGACAAGAAAAGAGTTGACTTGAATGACACCGAATAGGTACTGGGATAGAGGCTACTTGAATAATATTTTACCATGTCATTCCAGCACTTGATGCTGGAATCCAGAAGTTTTTTGAGCACAAAAGTCATGCTAAGTTTTTGTTGTTAAGAAAGGCTGGATAGCTACTTGCATGACACCATTTGTTACTGTGTTTTTGTCTATCTTATTTTGCTACCCTACTGAACGAATACACAAAATCTAACTTTTTTCTATACAACCAGCCAGGTCAAGAAAGGTGAATCTATCTCTTGTTGCAAATGTAAGATTGACTACCTTGCAATATTGCTCTTTGTTCCAATTAAGATGCTCCGGTAAGTACGGAATTGATAGATCTTCAAATACTTTCTGCAGGTGTTTTGCAGATAGTAAATTTTGCTTAATTAAACTAGAAATATTACTCCATTCTTTGCAAATAATCTCTTGAATTTTTTGCTGCATCATTTGCTTCTGCTTTAGAATTTTTATAAATTCGGTATTACCAAAGCACTGAGTTATATGTTTTACATCTAAAGTGATCGGTTTGGTAATCGGGTTTCGTATTGACAATATCTCCTCTTGCAAGTTAGCCATGGTAATCGTTGTCACAGCAATTTTTTCCCCATGTAACGAGGAGGAATAATCCTGTGTTACCATCTCAATTGCATGAGCTATCATATGTTCTCCTTGACTTGCAGAGTAACTGCCTTTTGACATCACCATTCCGAGTCCTGAAATCAATAAGGCTTCCATAAGTAATAAAACTACTCTTTTATCTTTTTTAGCAAGTGCCAAGTGTTCTCTGAGCAAAATTTCCTCCAGATTGCGAACAAGTTTAAAGGGGAGTTCATTATATTCTGTGCCAAGTAATAGATGAGATAATAGCCAATCGGCTTGTACTGTTGAACGGCAGATGAAATCTGCAAATCCACTTAATGTGAGGCGTGGTGGTGCGTTGGCAATTATATCGGTATCAATGTATATTGCCTTTGGAAGATGTGCTCCGAACGATTTTTTATATCCATCAACTAATATTGAAGCGTTTGCAGAGCTGTATCCATTCATGGAAGCAGCTGTTGGAAAGGATATGTAGTCTTTGCCTTCTAAATAGCTTGCGTACTTACAGATATCATTAACAGTGCCACTGCCAAATGCAACCATTAAGTCACTATCTTTTGCTTTATTTCTAACTAGGTTTACAGCTTGGAGGGAAGCAGCTCTGTTCAGTCTATTTGGTGTCATCCAAGTAGCGTGACACTGCGATCCATCATAGTCACGCGCTGGAATGACAGGTGTGGCTGGAATAATTAAATGAGAAACTTTATTAAGTATGTTTTTGTTTAAAAGTTTTGCTGTATTTTCATCTGCAATCAGAAAAATGTCATTTCCATATTGTCTACATATTTCATAGATATTATCAGCAAGTACTGTTACTTCCCTAATAAGAACTTGTTCTGTGTGCTGTAATATTTGTTTTAAATATCGCATAGAATGTTTACAATACGGTAATGTTAGTATTTCAAGATTGGTATGAAGATTGACCCTGTAGAACTAACTAAGAAATTAATTTCTTTTAAAAGTATAACACCAAAAGACGATGGGGCAATAGAGCATATAGCAGCCATTCTCAAGAAAAGTGGTTTTGAATGTGAGATTTTAGAGTTTGGTGATAAAGTTAAAAATCTTTATGCGAAATATATAAATGGAGTACCAAACTTGTGTTTTGCTGGACATGTTGATGTTGTACCACCAGGTGAGTTAAAAGATTGGATATCTGATCCATTTAAGCCAGAAATTAGAGATGGAATGCTATATGGAAGAGGAGCAGCTGATATGAAAAGTGGAATAGCCGCATTTATTGCTGCTATCGTAGATTCAGTTGCAGGTAAGTTTCGATTCAGTGGTTCAATCAGTGCATTGATTACCAGTGCTGAAGAAAGCGCGGAAGAACATGGAACAAAGGAAGTTTTGGAATGGATGAAAAGTAAGCAAAAAAAGATAGATTTTTGTGTAGTTGGCGAACCAACTAGTAGTGAGAAATTAGGTGATACAGTAAAAATAGGTAGAAGAGGTTCTGCAACATTTAAATTGATTTGCCATGGTAAACAAGGGCACGTTGCCTACCCAGATCTAGCAGAGAATCCAATATATAAAATGGTATCGATACTAAGTAAGATAAAAGATATCACTTTTGATACTGGTAATAAATATTTTCAGCCTTCACATTGCGAAATTACTACTATCGACGTTGGAAATAATACTAATAATCTAATACCTAGTTCAATAGCAGCAGGTTTTAATGTTCGATATAACAATACACAAACACCAGACGTTTTATATAAGATGATTGATGCAATATGCACCAATGTGACTAACGATTATAAACTTTCTATGCAAAGCAGCAGAAACGTTTTTCTCTCTACTCCTGATAGAAATACTGATATTATGCTTGATGCGATAAATAAAATGACCGGTATTGATGCTGTACTGAGCACAAGTGGTGGTACATCTGATGCTGCGTTTATTAAGGATATTTGTCCAGTAATTGAATTTGGTATGATCAACAAAACCGCACATCAGGTAAATGAATGCGTATCAATAGACGATATACATAAATTAACAGCTATATATAAGGAGTTTATAAAAAATTATTTTTACCCCACTAATAAAATATTAAACCAGATCAATGTAATTGGTAATACGCCTGATGGTCCATTATTAGCTTGAGGTGCAGTTGCATAGAGAAGAAAACTTACTAGACACATTTTACCAGCCCCTTATTATAATATTAAGGTATTTTTGACTCAAAACTTGTCTTTGATCTGTGCGAGCTCAATAACAAAAATTCAGTAGAAAGCTTATTGGCGAAAATTATCTGTTCAGCAGAGTGACAAAATAAGATAGACAAAAAAAGTATAAGAGAGAAATCGGTGTCATGCAAGTAGCTGACATAGGTTTCTTTATAATGCCAGTGCTCAGACACTGGTTTTTGATCGAAAATGTTGTCTTATTTGTAATCAATTTTCCAGTGTTGCGCATTGATCATTTTTTTCTATAGTTGTCTTTTCTCGTCTACCTTATTTTGCTACCCGGCTCTACCGATCCAGATGCTTCTAGAGAATTTCTTAAACATTTATAGCTCATACAAAACCCGGTCTGACTGTCATAAAGGCTACTCGCTTCAGCAAGACAACTTTCGCACTACTTCAAATTCTAATTTTCAACTTAAAGAGGTACATAATGTCAAATAACTTCAATTTCAAAGAATTTTTTTACCATCACGAAGCAAATAGCACTTTAGATGATATACAAAGGTACTGCATACTGTGGCAATCAGTGATATCACAGGCAATGATTGATGCAGCAAGTAACTGTAAAAAAACAGAAAGCTTGATAGAGAAACGTAAAGCAATTTCCTGGCTATCAGACTTCAGTCAAGATTTTGTTGAAACATGTATACTGGCTGACTGTGATCCGTTATACATAAAAAATAAAATACAGCCAATTCTAAAAAAGATAAAGCCCTTTTAATGAGGTTTACCCCTCTCACCAAGAAAAATATCATTTAATCTTTTTTCTATAGCTTCATCTATATCTTGGATTAATAGCTGCTTTATCATATTCACTTTCCGTTCTGCCTCTTGAAGATTATTGTTACCGTAACTGTTCTTATTACTATAACCATAACTACTGCCATTTGGTTTATTACTCATTTTTCTTCTTGTGCTGAGTATCTGAACTATCTTCTCCTTGAAAAAAGACTTCCAGCCTGTGCCAGAAAATAATTTGTAGAGAAAATGCGGAGTAAGAAACGCTACTAATATTCTAATAGAAACTCCATAACCCAAATCATCTCTATTTTCATAATACCATTTTAAATATTGATACAAATGGTAAAATGCATTTTTGAAAGAGCTAAACTCTACAGTATACCAAAAGCCATTGGTGAGAAACATGAGCATAATGCTCGATGTATAAAGATACAGAGTGAAAAGAAATAGCTTGACAACTATATCTTTCAAACTGCCCAGTATGTAATTAAATAACCTTAATTTATAAAAAAGTGATATCATTTCACGCACACTTCAATAAAGCTGGGGTGGAAGGATTCGAACCTTCGCGTGGCGGTATCAAAAACCGCTGCCTTACCACTTGGCTACACCCCAATATTTTTTATATCAATAACATTATTAACCCAATTAGTAAAAGATTTATTCGCTTTTCCTATGGGTATTATCACAACGGCTGGTTGATCATAAGAATGCATTGCCTCGATTTTTTCTACAATCTTATCAGCCTGATCATTCCTACTTTTCATAATTGCCACTACTTCACAATTACTATTAATTTTACCTTCCCATAAATACAGAGAATTTACTTCAGGAAATATATTTACACACACAATTAACTTCTCGTTTAACAATTCTTCAGAAATAGCCTTAGCCTCTTTCAAGTTCGAAAAAGTTATATAGACTAAAACTAAATTGCTCATTAACCGCTACATAAATGCATTTTTACTATACTCTACTTAGATTTATTCATCAAGAGAAAATAGGAGAGACCTCTTCAGTGCTTGACACACAGAAATTGAAGATGTCATTTAGTAGCTCTCCCCTTGTCATCCCAGTAGTTCTCCTCTTGTCATCCCAGTGCGTGACACTGGGATGACAGGAAAAAAAGGCATTCTGATGACACTATTTTTTGTACTTTTGCATTCAATATTCGTACAATTATGTGTCAAGCAGTGGAATGACATTATCTACTATGCAAGATGTGAATTATAATAAGAAATGGAAAATATGAACATAACTATACATTCACAAGAAGACTTTGACTTTATGCGTAAAACTGGCAGGCTTGCAGCTGAAACCCTTGATTTTATTGCACCATACGTCAAAGTAGGCGTAACAACCAATGAATTAAATGATCTATGTCATGATTTTATAATCAATGCAGGTGCAATTCCAGCACCACTGAATTATAAGGGATATCCGAAATCAATTTGTACTTCGAAAAATGCTGTTGTATGTCATGGTATTCCTGATGATAAACCTCTTAAAGATGGAGATATTTTAAATATTGACGTTACAGTGATTTTAAATGGCTGGTATGGTGATACAAGTCGCATGTTTTGGACTGGTAAACCCTCAATAAAAGCAAAGCGTTTGTGTAATGCTGCCTACAATGCGCTAATGGAAGCGATAAAACAAGTTAAGCCCGGCAATAAGTTAAATGAAATAGGATTTGCTATAGAAAAATATATTGAAGATTTTGGATATTCTATCGTACGCAATTATTGTGGACATGGCATAGGAAAGGTTTTTCATGCTCCACCAAATGTTGTACATTTTTATGATGAAGGTGAGGATCTTATCTTAAAAGAAGGCATGTTTTTTACGGTAGAACCAATGATCAATGCTGGAAAACATGAAACTCTTCTCAGCAAGCTAGATGGCTGGACAGTGACAACACGTGATCTTTCACTTTCTGCACAGTTTGAGCATACGCTTGGAGTCACAAAAGATGGAGTTGAAATATTTACACTATCACCTAAAAATTGGCATTTTCCACCTTATGATTAGATTTTTTAAACACTTGGTTTTTGAAAAAATCTAACTCTTAACTTGTGATATAGCAACTAACCCAATTAGTGCACAGAAAATCATGTAAAAACTTGCTAAAGTTCCTTGTCCTGTAACTTTGATAATAGTTGTGCATATAAATGGTGCAAGACCACCAAAAAATCCCGAAGCTATATTTCTTGATAAACCAAATCCACTGTATCGTACCTTTATTGGGAATAATTCGCACATAAACGCGCTAACAGGACCAAGAGAAGCAGCTATTGGGATTATAAAAAGAACGTGCGCCATTATGGTGAGCAAATTATTACCACTTAGTATCATTGAAAAAACTGGATAACTTACTACTATAAAAGTCACAAATGCAAATTTCATGACTTTCTCTCTTCCTATCTTATCAGACAGTATTGCAAATAGTATAGTCAATCCTCCAAGTGCAACCTGATTCAATATTTCTACTGCGTGATTAAAGTGAGTGTTTATTGTTGATGCAAGTAGATTAAAAAACACTAAATATATGTAAAGAGATGCATTCTCAACTATGTCAACTCCAATTGATATTAGAAAAGGTTTTTTATAGCCATTTAACAGTTCTTTTAACGGTAATTCATGTGGCTTTTCCTGCTTTTTATATTCTGGGCTTTCATCGAGTATATATCTCATATATATACTGATTAATCCTATTACAAAACTGAAAATAAAAGGCAATCTCCATCCCCAAGATTCAAAATCGGATACTTTTTTGCATATAAGCACCACTATAAGACTTAATATTGAGCCAAGAATTGCGCTCAATACTTCAATACTGCCAAAGAATCCTCTTTTATTTTTAGGAGCATGCTCTATTAAAAATGGGGCATTTCCTGCCTCTCCTCCAAGAGATATACCCTGCAATAATCTTAAACATACCACCAGTACTGATGCGAGTACCCCAATGTTCTGATACCCTGGAACAAATGCAATAAGTACGGTTGATAGAGTCATCAATATGATAGAGAGAAATAGAGCAATCCTTCTTCCATATTTATCTCCAATGTGGCCAAATATAGCAGCACCAATTGGTCTTATTAAGAAACCCACTGCAAACACTCCAAAAGCTTTAAGTATGCTGACTAATTTGTCGTCTGATGGAAAAAACACATCTCCGATTATGCTTATTAGATGGCTGAAAAGCATGTGATCATACCACAACAAAGTGTTACAAATTAAACTTGATAGTATTACTTTTGTTATTTGTTGCACGAAATCTTCCGTAATTTGTTTGATATTATAGTAATATTACTTACTTTTTCAAACGTGAATTATGTAAATGTTATATTAATAATATTATCTTATTAAATTTTTATATCGTTGATTATATTTAAATATTCTTATACTATACCTATATATTTCCATATATTTTTTGGCGAGAAAGTTATTTTAATTTAAGTGCACAAAGTCTCTTGATATGACACATATTCCAGTTTTGTTAAAAGAGATGCTACTGCAATTGTCACCACACAGTGGTGGTATATATGTGGATGCCACGTTTGGAGCTGGAGGATATAGCAAAGCAATATTGGAATCCGCTGATTGCAAAGTGTATGCAATTGATAGGGATGAAACAGTTACCAAATTTTATGATGATCTGAACGTTAAATACCCTGATAGAATAAATCTATTTATTGAGAAATTTAGTAATATTAAAAATTTATTAGATAGTAATAATATTAAAGGTATCAATGGAATAGTTTTCGACGTTGGAGTTTCATCTATGCAGCTTGATAATGGAGATAGAGGATTCTCATTTCTACGTGATGGCCCACTTAACATGAGCATGGATAACTATTCTCATATGAATGCTTCGACGTTTGTTAACGCTTTACGTGAAGAAGAGATTGCGAACACTATATATAATTATGGGGGTGAGCGTCATTCTCGTAAAATCGCAAGAGCGATAGTAAATGCGCGGAAGAAGAAAATTATCAAAACTACATTTGAACTTGCGGATATTGTACGTTCTGTAGTGTTTCGTGGAAAAAGCAAGATTGACCCTGCAACTAGAACATTTCAGGCAATCAGAATATGGGTAAATGATGAGCTAGGAGAGCTTGAAAAGGGTATTAAAGCTGCATCTGAGATTTTAAGTGAAAACGGCAAATTAATTGTAGTTACCTTTCATTCTCTAGAAGATCGTATAGTTAAAACCCTTTTTAAAGATTTGTGTGAACCAGGACCTACCAAGACATTCTCCCTTTTAAACAAAAAAGTGATTAAAGCAAGTGCGGAAGAAATAAATGCAAATCCGCGTGCGCGTTCAGCAAAATTAAGAGCTATACAGAGGTTGTCATGAGAACCTTCTGTATTATCTCAATAACTATGTTTTTATTATAGGGTTATTTAAGGTAAAATTACATGTCCACTCACTAAATAAATAGCTAACACAAATAAAACGTGAAATTAATTTAGTGCAAAGCAACATAAAAGTTCTTCAAGCAGAATGAAGTTATTTGAGTAATCCAAAAAAACTTGCAGTCTTACGGAGAAATACCTAAAAAATAACTCTTTGATACTAGCTAGCCAGGTTCGACTATCTAAATGACCTTAGTGTGTTAGCAAAATCATAGTAACGATTAGGTTTAGGTTTTTAGATAAACACACTACGATAAAACTTACTTTGATACGAAATTATTTGCATAAGATTTTGGCAGTCTTTTAACATCTTTTGGCATTTCAATTGTGTACTTTGTGTTGTGTTTCTTTGCGTAAGATATTGCTTTTTCAAGAGAATCAAACTTTAATACAATCTGTTTTTGGGGATCTTTTGAGCCAACCCAACCCATCAAAGGTTCAATATAGTAAGAACAAGGCTCAATTTTTAGGTACCAGAATTTTGTATTACCTAAGCCAGATTGTGTTGCAGTTTTTGTTGGCTTATAAATCTTAAAAACTACTTGATCGTTAATACCCATAGCTCTTACTACGTAATCTTAAGTATATATCTAAATAAATTTTTCCACAAAGAATTAGTGTGAAAGAATGAAGTTTGAAATAAATATTTTTATGTTATATTATTAAATTATATAAAAAGGATTAGCTGAATAGGAGTAATCGATGGCACAGCAAGAAATGGTAACAATTAATGCAGAGTTACGTGATGTAAAAAAAAAGAAAGCGATTCAGGCTCTGAGGGAGAAGGGAAGTATACCTGCAGTTATATATGGTAAAGGGCATGATAACGTAAATTTGACATTGTCTGCAAAGGAATTTACTAAACAATATAAATCAGGTGCTCTTTCTGCACATTTAATAGAACTAGATATTTCGGGGAAAAAAGAATATGCTCTTGTTCGTGATATTCAATGGCATGTAGTAAAGGATACTGTGCAACATGTTGATTTTCAGTTTGTTGATAAAGGTAGTGAAATTAAAATAGATATACCTTTATCATTCATCAATGAAAGTAAATCACCAGGAATCAAATTAGGTGGAGTGCTTAATGTTCTGTGTCGTTCTATTACTGTCAAATGCTCTCCTGAGAAAATACCTCAAGTCATAGAAATTGATTTGTCTGGCAAAATGATTGGTCAGTCTATACATATCAATGATGTAAAATTGCCAGAAGGTGTTAAATTTGTAGCTCATGAGGAAGAAAATTTCACCATTGTAACAATCTCTGCTGCCGATAGTGATGTTGAAGAGACTCAAACAAAAACAGAGGAGTAGTGCATTTAATAGCTGGGCTTGGTAATCCTGGTAGTCAATATGAGTTAACTCATCATAATATTGGTTTTATCGTTATTGACGCAATCTACAAATATTGGAATTTTCAGTCATTTTCTAAGAAAGCCGATTACTTGATAACCTCTGGCATAATTAACAATAATAAAGTTATGCTAATAAAGCCTTCTTCATTTATGAATAATTCAGGTATTCCTGTTGCAAAAATAAAAAATTTTTACAAATTATCGCTAGACAATATTGTTGTCATACATGATGATGCTGACTTGAAATTTGGAAGAATAAAAGTAAAAAAAGGTGGTAGTTCTGCTGGACACAATGGACTTAAGTCTATAGATAGCTTTATTGGTAACGATTATTGGCGTTTGAGATTTGGAGTAGGTAGGCCTGAAAATCGGAAAAGCTTAGCAGATTATGTATTATCAAAATTTGAAAATTTTGATAACGCTATCCTCTTAGTGGAAAAAATAGCAAAGAATATACACCTAATGCTGCAAGGAGATAACGCAGCTTTCATCAACTCGGTTGAGAGTGAAACTTTAGTGTAGCAATTGAATACTGCCCAATACAAGCATCTAGATTAGAATACTGATTCTTCTAGAAGTTGTTCACGCTCCTCTTCTATTGCAATAGAGTTATCGTGATTTTTAAATAAATCTCTGATTTTTGTTTCTATTTCATTTGCAATTTCTTTATTCGCCTTGAGGTAGCTTTTTACATTTTCTCTTCCTTGCCCAAGACGCGTATTGTTATATGAATAATAAGCGCCTGCCTTTTCAAGGACACCAAGTTTTGCTCCTATATCTATTATTTCCCCAAGTTTTGATATGCCTTCATTATACATTATATCAAATTTTGCCTCTCTAAATGGAGGAGCAACTTTATTTTTTACAACTTTAACTCTCGTTTCATTACCCGTAATATTCTCTTTATCCTTTATCGCACCAACTTTTCTTATATCAAGTCTTATAGAAGTATAGAATTTTAACGCATTTCCACCAGTGGTAGTTTCAGGATTTCCATATACTACTCCTATTTTCATACGAATTTGGTTGATAAATATCAATATACAGTTTGCTTTTGAAACTACAGAAGTTAGTTTCCTGAGTCCATGGCTTAGAAGCCTTGCTTGTAGTCCCATGTGCTGGTCGCCCATATCTCCTTCAATTTCAGCTCTTGGAGTTAGTGCTGCAACAGAATCAATAACTATTACATCAACTGCACTAGAACACACTAAATACTCAACAATATGCAACGCCTGCTCTCCAGTGTCTGGTTGTGAAATTACCAAATCATCAGTTTTCACTCCAAGTTTACGAGCATATATAACATCCAGTGCGTGTTCCGCATCGATAAATGCACATAAACCTCCTTTTTTCTGTGCTTCAGCAATTACATGCAAAGCAAGGGTAGTTTTACCAGAACTCTCAGGGCCAAATATCTCAATTATACGTCCTTTTGGCAATCCCCCAACACCCAGAGCTGAATCAAGTGCAATCGACCCTGTAGATATCGTGTCTATTTTTTCTACAGGGTTTTGCTTTAGCTTCATTATTGCACCTTTACCGAATGCTTTTTCAATTTGACTTATTGCATTATCTAGTGCTTTTTGCTTATCATTATTTCTTTCTTCTGGATTATGTGCCATGGATCATTTATTAACTTGTATAGTCTCCATGGTAATTGAACGCAACCAATCTGCCAAGGGTTTTTTAATAACGAAGAACGTTAGTTACCTAAAATTAGATAGATAGACTTTGTAGTGCGATACAAAATAACGATAGAATACAATGGTAGTGGTTTCTCTGGCTGGCAAAAGCAACAACACTCTGCTAACTCAATTCAGGAAACCATAGAAAACGCTATATTTAATTTCAGTGGCGAGAGAGTCTCTTTGCATTGTGGTGGCAGAACTGACACAGGGGTTCATGCTTTAGGGCAAGTTGCTCATTTCAATATGGAAAGGCAATTTGAGCTTTACAGAATAAGAAATGGAATAAACTATCACTTAAAAGCTATTCCTATAGTTGTGCTTAGTGCAGAAGCCGTAGATGATGCATTTCATGCGCGATTTTCAGCAAAAAAAAGATATTATGAATATAGAATAATTAATCGCTACGCTCCTGCAGCTCTGGAAATCGGTTATGTGTGGCAAGTATTTAACCCACTTGACGTAAACATCATGCGTGAAGCTGCTAGACACCTGCTTGGAAAACATAATCTTTCAAGCTTCCGCTCAAAAGATTGTCAAGCTACAAATCCGGTCAGAACAATCGATGATATTGATATAGTACAAAATGGAAGTCACATATACATCAAAATATCTGCGATTTCCTTTTTGCATAACCAAGTGAGGATTATTGTTGGCACTTTAGTTGAATTTGGAAAAAATAGAACTAATCCACAAGAAATGCTAAATATATTAAGTCAATGCAAAAGAAACGCCGCTGGGGTCACTGCGCCGCCTCACGGCTTATACTTAGTAAAGATAGATTACTAGCTTAAGTCCTCATTGGCATTACTATATATAGTGCACTTGGATCATCTTCATCAGTGATAATTGTAGCGCTATTACCATCTGATAGGCTGACCTTACATTTGTTTTTTATACAAGATAAAGCATCAAGCAAATAACGAGAATTAAATCCTACTTCCATAAGAGCTCCATCGTAATCCACCTCTATAGACTCAGTTGCATCACTACACTCTTGAGAGTTTGAATGCAGAGTTAATAAATTCTTTTGCAATGAAAATTTAATGGATTTTATTTTATCGGACACAACAACAGAAACCCGATCTATAACGCTAGCAAGCTTACTACTCTCAACAATCATTTGTTTATCTTGAGACGTTGGAATGACAGCTTTGTAATCTGGAAAAGTCCCATCTATCAATTTTGATATTAGAATATACTCACCACATGTAAATTTGATTTTTCTATCTGAAAGTTTTATATTAATCTCATTACAATCACACAATACTTTCAATAATTCCATGATAGTTTTACGTGGAATGATCACCCCAAATTCGCCGTTGATATCTTCAGGTTTAGGCCTTTTTATACATGATAAACGGTGGCCATCAGTTGCAACGCAGTACAGAAATTGCTCATCTGTATGCAGATATATCCCGTTTAAATTATACCTTGTATCATCCAGCGACACAGCAAACTTCGTTTTAGTCAACAAGTCTACCAAATCTGCACTTAGTAGAGTGAAATCGTATTGATGATCACCTTCTTCAAGAACAGGGAAGTTATTTGAAACTACGTTCGGTAAAGAAAAATTTGCATTTCCACAGGATATCAATAATTTTCCTTGATTATTCATTTCGAAATTGACATCCAAATTAGTTGGCAATTTTTTCACTATGTCATGTAAAGTATGTGCTGAGATTTTCACTTCTCCTTCTGCTGATACATTTGCAGTAAGTGAGGCAAATATTGAAATGTCAAGATCAGTAGCCTTTAGTTTTATGCTGCCATGTTGTGCTTTGATATTTATACACGCTAAAACGTCTATCGCGTTGCGCCTTTCAACCACCCCGCTCACTCTGGATAGCGTATTTAAAAGACTTGCACGACTTACACTAAAACGCATTTGTTCACACACAGAACTTTGTTCTTTGATTCCTATATCTACAATTTTTGACATATTAATTCTCAAAAATATATTTTAAATGATATTCATATTCTATGTAAAGTGATATCCATATTTTTGTCTGAGAGACAAAACAGCCTATCTTATACTTTAGTGATCAATAATTTACTTTGTATGGCATAAGTCGTGCATTTTTTGGTAAGCTTTTTGAAACCCAAGCAAGGAATAAGTATCATCAACATTTGCTGTTTTTACTTTTCCATTAACTACCATTGATAATCCCTGCTTCATTTTTAGAATCAAATCTTGGTCCATTTTTGTATCATCTGTCCACGCAAGACTTCCCTGTATTATTGGCAATTGATATTTAATTTTTTTATCGATATTGAGAACTACAGGCTCATTATTATACTGAAAGCCAGAAGTGACGCTCACCTCATCTGCTTTTTTATCAACGTAACTGACCATTACATACGGCTTGCGATCGGCTGTATAATGTTCACTTTTTTTCTTAGGATGAGATACAATATAACACACTTTTTCACCATCTTCCAATGCAGTATAAACAAACCAGTCTTTATATTTTTCGCTCAGTTGTACATTACTAACCGATGCAAGAGTGTCTATTGAAAGAAATATTAGAAATACGAAAAGACTACGCATGTAAACCGAATTTCAAACTCTCTGATTTTATATGTTGTTTTACCTTACTCATCGCTTGCTCAGCCAGCTGTCTTATTCTTTCTCTTGAAACACAATATTTTTTGCTAAGCTCATCCAAAGTCTGAGTATTCTCAGACAAGTATCTGCTAATGAAAATGTCTCTTGATCTTTCATTAAGACTTGCTAATGCATTGCTTAAGATTGTTTCTTTTAATGCCTTTTCTTCATGATTCTGGTAAGCTACTTCTTGACTAACTAAATTACACGGAATCATATCTTGTAACTCCTTTTTAGAGTCATCACCTATTTTTATACAATTATTTAACGACTGATCCTTACAAGCCAGACGATAGCTCATCTGTACAACATCTTCTTCAGATACAGAAAGCTCATTTGATATTGCTTTTATTTCTTCTTTACTCAAAGTTTCTCTGTTTGTGTATTGTAAAATTCTTTTTTTTATTTTACGTAAACTAAAAAACAATCTCCTTTGTGCTTGCGTTGTACCTATTTTTACAAGTGACCAAGATTTTAATATAAAGTCTTTCATTGAAGCTTCAATCCACCATACTGCATAAGTTGAAAAACGAAATCCCAAGTCAGGATTGAACTTTTTCACTGCATGCATTAAACCCATATTTCCTTCCATGACCAGGTCCATCAACAATAGACCGTAATTCTTAAATTTCATTGCAATTTTTACTACCAAATTCAAATGGCTAGTAATCAACCTGTGAGCAGAAGAAATATCCTGGTATTCTTGCCAATTTTTTGCTAATCGCACTTCCTCTTCTTGGGAAAGCATAGGAAATTTTCGCACTTCAGCAATATATTGCATGAGATTAGTGCTACTATTAACACATAAATTTGCTACTGGGGTCAACATAATAACTTAAATTAAAACTCTATACATATAATATATTGATTTTCAGTGAAAAATTCAAGCTTTAATTAAAAAAGCACAATTTTACATCTAATTGAGATCTTAGTAGCAATACACTTCAGTATCAGCTACCTGATTAACATTGCTAGCGTGTAACGATAAAAACTACATTAAATAAATAATGTGTTATTCCAGTGCTCAAACACTGGAATTCACATTTCTTTTTTCTAGATCCCAGTGTCATGCTACTTGAATGACAAGAAAAACCCACTGGGATAATAAGACAAAGATAGACTAGAAATTAAACGCTACTCCAGCTTCTGCACCAACAGTGCTGTAAAGAACTTTGATTCCGCCATCATCTTTAGCTGTCTTACCAAAATTAGCACCATAAGAACCAAAATAACGAGCACCAGCATAAAGCTTGATTTCTGGGGTTACATCATAACTAACACCAGCTTTTGCTTGATAAGCAAAACCAAATCCAGATTTTTTATCACCAGTAACCTCTGTTACTAAAGGATTGCTTACATACGCTGCACCAACACCAACACCAACATATGGAGTGATAGGCATATCTTCAATTGCTATATCGTAATAAACATTAACTAGTCCTGAAAATGCTGTTAAACTTTCTACAACTGCTGGAGAAGTATCTACTACATCTGCATCTTTACTCAATTGTGAGTAAAGTCCTTCAACATCAACCCTAATATCATCCATTTTATAACCAAATGCACCACCTCCAGCTAGAAAAGATGCTTTTAAGGGACTATTGTTGTCCTTACCTGATTTATATGTAACACCATCAATCTTTGTTTTAAAAGGTAAAACTTCACCATTATATTGCAAACGAACATAGTAGCTAGTTTCTTCATCACTTATTGGACCAATAGGGTCTGATGAAAAAGCAGAGTTTGATAGGCTTAGCAACGTCACTAAAGCAGCTGCCGAAAAAAACTTTTTATAATGCATAATTGCCCTCGTTAAAAAAATTAAAATTCCACTTTAGCAGTCTAAATAATAACTAAAGTTAAGTCAAGTGCTAACTTAATAACACAAAACCTTCTGTATCTTAACTAACTTTTAGGAAAATACAAAGATTTTATTAATTAATAAATAGAGTTACTCTACTTTTTTTACTCTTGATCTTCTGACACCTATTTCACTAATGTCTTTTTATCTTCTGATCTGCATTCATCATTGTGAATTGCTGCATATTCATGCAGTAATATGAATGTACTTCATGGAAGTACTAGTATAAAAGGAAAACACTTAGTTACTGCATTAAGTCAAACTTCAGTAGTAAATTTAAAAAGGAAGTTTAAATCCAGGTGGTAACCCCATCATACCTGCAAGATCAGAGGTTGCATTTGCCATATCTTCTTCTGCTTTTTTAATGGCATCATTAAACGCTGCTGTCACTAAATCTTCTACTATGTCTTTTTCTTCATTTCTCATAAGCTCTAAGTCTATGTTTACCTTTTTAGCTTTATAGCCACCTATTTTTATAACTTCCACTAATACAGAAACTTTGCCACCACCAGAAATACCTTGAAACTCTTTTCCAATATATTTTTCTTGGGCTTCCGCAAGCTTTTTTTGCATTTCTTGCGCTTGCTTCATTATTTGACTGAAATCCACAACCTACTCCTTATTTTCTATATTAACTACCTTTGCACCTTTAAACGTATTTAATATATCCTTAACTACAGGTGCATAATTTAAATTACTCACTTCCCTATTCATATAACTCGTATCAACTATAATAACCCACTCCTGATTAGTAGCTTGATTTAAGTAACTTTTCAAGTCATTACAAAAATTACTGTTCAAGTTAGATACAGCTTTTAATTTTAAATACCCAAATTTACAATCTATTAATTTTAGATTACTACACAGTTGTTTGTAAAGATAAATTTGGTTACTCCGCCTTAATAGTTGCAAAATCTTATCAAAATCGTAATTTTGTTGTTTATTTTTCACATGGATCCCAGTGTCACGCACTGGGATGACAGAGTGGGGTTTTTCCACATATTTTTTTGGATCCGAGTAGTCAGCTACTTGGATGACAGGGGGGGAAGGTGCAACAGGTCTGCCCTGTCTATTTCCTTGCTCTACATTCTGTGAAAGAATTTTTTTGATCACCTGTTCCGGAGAAGGCAAATCAGAAAGATAACAAAGGCTAATTAATATCATTTCAGCGGCAATTTCATTGCATGTTGAAACCTTTATATCTTGAATACCCTTAAGCAGCACCTTCCACAATCTCGAAAAAAATATTAAAGACTTTTTTGCACTCAAATCTTTTACTCTGCTCTTCTCATATTCTGTATCAATCTCTTTTGTAATTAAAAAACGGCATATTAACTGGATTGTTTGCAGTAGATCTTCAAAAATATTGAGCGGATTTGCTGTTTTTACCACATTGTCGAATACTAACAAAGCCTTCTGTAAATCACTGTCTAATACTGCTTCCAGTAGATCAAATATAACGTTTCTATCTACTAGACCAAGTATGTCTGTAACACTTTGAGTGGATATTGTACCATCTTTGCTATATAGCACTGCTTGATTCATCAAAAATAAAGCGTTACGCATTGAATTGCTACAGTGGTGCGCAATTAATTCCGATGCTTCTTTTTCAATAAAATAATTTTCTTTTTGTGCAATATCATTTAAACGCTCCATTATCTTAGCTGAAGGAATGTTATGTAAGTCAAACCTTTGACAACGTGCAATAACAGTTATTGGTATCTTTTTTATTTCTGTAGTTGCTAGAATAAACTTTACGCTAGATGGTGGTTCTTCTAGAGTTTTAAGTAATGCATTAAATGCATTACTGGATAACATGTGTACTTCATCTATAATGTAAACTTTAAATTTAGAACTTATTGGTAAATAGCAAATATCTCCCAAGATCGCTCTAACATCCTCAACACTAGTGTGACTTGCCGCATCGATTTCAACTACATCTGGATGGCTTGAATTTTTTATTGCCAGACAACTTGTACATGATCCACAAGGTTCAAAAGTTGGCCCCAATGAGCAGTTCAAACATAAAGCTATTATTCTTGCAGTGGTGGTTTTACCAATTCCACTGCTACCAGAAAGCAGTATAGATTGTGGAATTTTGTTGAGAGTAAAAGCATTTTCTAGTATACGCACCAATATATCTTGACCTACTAAATCTTTAAAGCTACTAGGACGATATTTTAATGCTATGTTCATAGCCTAGAATAAAACAAATAGTACAAATAGGTATGCAACCCAAAAAGATTCTGATATGGTTGCTTCATTTCTGACCTGACCAAGTTACAGAACTTTTGCCTGCATACCTTATCAAAGGTTATACTTTTTTTTTTTTTTAGCAAGGTATATTCTATATTAGTCTTATAATTTATATGTTAGACCTTTTGCAACATTACTTTGGAGTAAACAGCTGTTACCTAAAATACTCTTCTTCTGTCATCCCAGTCTAGGATGGCTTTGTTGGATAGCACCTTAAGCAGTGATGGTTTACGACAAATTTATGTAATGATTTCAAATTTAGCCATACCAATACCAGTGAATTTGTTGAGCAAATAGCATTTAGTTCTTTTTCTCGATTTATCTCAGATTTATTCCTAAACAAATACTTGCTTCAACCTTGAGAAAAATCCTTCTATGTAAGATCTTTTTCCATAAATTGCTTCCTTTTTCCACTCTTTTACACCATCTTGTCCATATAATTTTATTAACCTAATAGCAGCATTTCTGTCAGACATATAATCTATTTTTGAATGTTCTGCTGCATCCTTTTTTGGTAGAACTTTTGTCTTTATATCGTATTTCTTACACAATTTATAAAGTTTTTGCCTATCGTATGCCCTATCTGCATATAATGCTTTTATTTTGTGCTGAAAATTAACTTCTTCAAGCAAATCGCAAGTGGTCAGAGTAGACGCCATTACTGTATCTTGCATCTATAGCTTTTTTACTATTCACACTTAACATAACATGTAACTTTCTTACTTGCTCGTAGCTTCGGTACTTTCTATCTGCACTGTTTTCCTTACTGTGGCCAGGAGTGTTACTGTAAATTTGTGCTATCTATGATAATTTCAATATTTTCCATGTTGCTTTTATCAATCCTGCAATCATTTATCTTAATATTAAGTTTTTTTTGATGCTTGTGAATAGCTGCAAATTTTTTCCTATTTGTTGCAAATACCCTTTTATAAACCCGACTGTTTGTCTTAAGCCAATTCTAAAAAGATTAACGATTATATGCACCAAAATCACAACTTTATCACTATAAATATAGTTGCCGCCCTGCATTTTTGGACTATTTTCATACCAATTTTCGATAGCTTCATCGATGTAACGAAAAATATTCCCCCTTTTTTCAAGGAATTTGTTATATTCGTTTTGGTTACTGACTTTCATTTTCTGTGGCATATTTTTTCTTCAACAGTTAAAAAGCCCACTGGGATCCAACTAAGTTACTTTACAACGTTTTTCGCACAAAAGGACTGGATTCTAGCGTCACGCGCTAGAATGACATCAACTTTTGAATTCCAGTTATGCAAGAAATCTATTCATTTGAAACTCGTTTGAGAAACGTAGCTATAAAAACCGCAGGTACCAGTTGGTTTTTATTAGCTAAAGTAAAGGTCAAATATCTGGAATTCTGGACATAAAATCCCCCTGTAAAAAAGATTAGAAAAAAAATGCAGCGCACACATGACAGAAATTAAGTATACACTGAAGAATACATTTTTTATGAGTTTAATAAAAAGGTCTGCAGACAAAGATAGATTTTTGAGCTCAATAAATATCTCTAATTGTAATTATAATTGGATTCAAAATACGCGGAAGTAATTTTTTTAGCTATAAAATAATTCTGTCTTGTAAAAGTTTAACAAGAGAACCAAAAAGTTAGTGTCATAAATATTTTTATCAAAAACTATTTTAAAAAAATTTAAATAGAGTTGAAAAATTTTAAAGATGAGATACCCTACCTGAAATGCAACCCCTGTAAAATAAAGAAATATGAAAGGTGAAATAAACACTGCAGCAAATTTTCAAGCAGAAGACCTTGAGTCTAAAAATGCTACAGATCTTGATTGTTTAGCTCACTCTCTAAATTCTTTGAATGCAAAGAGTGCTGAGATTAAAGATAAAAAGAACGATGTGCCTTTTTCCAGTAGAAGAAGCAGCTCGCATGTTTTAGAACTTTTTTCTAGTGAAAATGTTGAGATTAACATTCCAGATGAAACACCTTGTGCCACTCGGAGTGAATCAGGTATAGCTGAACTGTTTAGAGGTATAGCTGGGTTGTTTAAAGGCAGGGGTAGTATGAACATAAACCTTTATCAATCTAAAGTGAAACGTAGCTCTGCAATTGATTACAGTACTACAGAAAGTATAGGGTCACGGCTATTAAATATCTGTGAAGGAGAAGAAGAAGATATCTATTTTGACCAAGAGATTGATTCTCTATATAAAGAGGGCTGTTTGTATGATGCCTTATTGTTGCAAGATAAGAAAAATCAGGACACACCTTTACATTTGGCCATAAAAAAAAATCGTGCTGATTTTGTAAAAAAGCTTTTGTCTATTCTTAAGGAACCATACTGTTCGAATGAGTTTTACAAGCACAAATATTTTGAACGTAAGCAAGAGAATGAAAAGCCGCTTTCTAAAGTTATTAATACTAAGAACAAAGACGAAAGAGATGTAATTACTCTGGCTATTGAAGGTAATAATTCAAAATGCGTTTCAGTTCTTTTCGACTACTTAACTCGTGAACATATTAACAGAAGGAAAGATGTTGAAAGTGAGTACACACCTCTACACGAAGCTGTGCTTCTTGGCAAGAATGAAGTAATCAAAGAGCTTCTAAAATCAAGAGATATAGATACTGAATTTATGGATAAGGAATCTTACAAAGCATATAATTATGCTAATAACAAAGAGGCAATAGAATTATTTATTAAGCACTATAGTAATAAAATTAGTGAGTTGCGTATAAAATTAGAAGATAATAATAAAAAACTAGCGCGAATTAAGTGCGTCCTAAACAAAACAAAACTTACTTGCGTATGCTTAGCAGCCTTCGGCTCTTGTTTTAGAATGTATAAAAATTCTCATGACATAATAAATGAAGAAGTGAGTGAAGATATGTTATATTATTCTCTTGAATTGCTCTCCAACACTACAGGTCTAATATTATTTTTTAATTATTTGATCGATACAATACTTTCCAAGTATGAAGAAAAAAATTCTAATTTGAATAAAGAATCGGACAGTTATGTGGAAGAAAGAAATATGTTGAAAAATAAATTACGTCATTTTCAAAAAGGAAGTACCGTAGTAACTACGCAAATGTGTGAGATAATTTCAGTTATACCTGAATCAGAGTTAGGTTACAGTAGATTGTGATTACATTAATTTTTTCAAGACAGTTCTAAAAAAAAGTGGGAAATCTTTTTCATAGCCAATCAAACTAAGCTTTCTTTACGAAAGGTTTGATGTTATCATTTTATAAACTATATCCTGAATTTGTTAAATGAACATTAATATAAAGAATTTAGTTCATGCTTTTTCTAAATTGCCAAGTTTAGGTCCATCATCATCACGAAGGTTAGTTATACATTTGCTCCAGAACAAAGAGAGAGTCATGCTACCACTTGCATCTTTGATTAGAGAGCTAGCGGATCTTATAATAGAGTGCAAAATTTGTGGAAACCTAGATACTAAATCGCCGTGTTCTATTTGTACTAACCCAAAGCGTGACACCAAGTTAATGTGTGTAGTAGAAGAATTGGGTGATCTATGGGCATTTGAAAAAGGGAATATATATTCAGGTATGTATCATGTTTTGGGTGGAAGGCTATCAGCAATAAATGGCATAGGTCCAAAAGAACTGAATCTTGATAACATTCCCAAAAGAGTTACAGAATTTAAAATTGAAGAGGTCATTATTGCAATCAATCCGACATTAGAAGGCCAAGTTACTGCGCAATATATAATTGAATTGCTAAAGAATTTGAATGTAAAAATATCGCGCCTTGCTTGCGGTATACCGATAGGTGGAGAAATTGACTACCTAGATGAAGGGACGCTGAAGATAGCGCTTACGTCAAGACAAGAGTATGAGTTAAATATAAAGTAAGGTATGTGCTTAAAAAAACTTACATCCCTAATAACCTTCAGAAAAAAAGAAACGGAACATCTACCCAAGGTAACAACTTGGGAAGGTGATTGCTTAGGCTATAAGCAAGTTGCAAGTAGATTTAGTAATATAATTAAGACAATTGATCAGTCTTTTTCAATCGTATCCTTAGAAGGATATGATAAGTGGGGTAAGACATTTTTTTTGAAAGAATGGGTAAAGGATCTAGAGCAGCAAAATGAAATTGCAGCTTATTACAGCGCATGGGATATTAGTGCGCTAGATCAACCATTGCCTTCTTTTTTACATTTCCTGTTTGAGGATCTATTTGCATCATACGAAGTAAAAAGAAGTGTTATACAGCAATTTAAAAACATAAACCAAGAACTATTTTCTCTCAATACATTAGGAAAACTAATCAGTAAATCTCCACTCGCTATGCTTTCAGTATTTCTCGATGCTGCAAAAGAGGCTGATAAGAAAGACATAGGTTTTGTCTTGGGTGAATTAAATCTTCTCCAAAGGAGAAAAGAGAACATTAGAGATTTTAAAATACAACTAGCAGATGTGGTTAACAAAATCAGAAAAGGTAAAAACATTTATATAATGGTCGATAATCTTGATATATGCCGTCCTAAATTCATTGTCGATTTTTTAGAATCCATAAAGTACATGCTTGATGTTGAGGGACTGGTTTTCATTATCTCTGTTAGTCAAGATAAAAGTAACGTGCAAAGAGCAATCAGCACAATACTTGGACCAAATTTCAGCCTAAAATCTTTTACTGATCTCTCTTTGCATTTGCCAAAACAGCCAATAGAGAAATTTACAAGAAAGCTGTTTCAAAATATTGAATTGCCGAAAAAATCAAAGAGCTTAATTATAGATAGCTTTATATTTTATGCAGAAAGCTTCTCATTATCATTGCAGGCAATAGAATACTGCGTAAAGAAAATAAAGCTATGTTATACGAAAATTGATCCGAATTTATTTACATTTTTAGTAATACTACAGTCAGTAAACACTAATTTGTATGAGGAATTATATTCATCACCTCAAAAAGCACTGGAGAAGATTGAGAGCGCTTTGATTCTAAACGGTCAGGAAGAATGGGAAAAGCTTAAAACTTCTCTTGAGACTACTTTTAAAGAAAAAGAATCAAAGACTCACAAATCTTTGAAGCAAATAAGAGATATCTTATTCTAAGAATAAAGAGAATTGTGGAACAGAACCCTCTTCTTATCATTTCAGCTTGCATGACAAATTGGCTCACATAAATTTTAGCATATATGACCTTGAAAGATCGCTGTGCAATACTTAAATTATTAGAATAGCAGGCTAATAATGGAGCTCAAAATGCACAACATACAAGAAACTGAAAGTTTAAAATTTGACGCTGAAGTAGGCAAAGTACTAAATATAGTAATTCATTCACTTTATACTAATAAGGATATTTTCTTGCGTGAGTTAATATCAAATGCATCAGATGCATGTGATAAATTGCGCTATGAATCACAATTAAATGCTGATTTATTAGATTCAAGTGATGAGTTGAAGATTACTATTAGCTCCAATAAAGATAAGAATGAGCTGTATATAACCGACAATGGAATTGGCATGAACAGGCAAGATTTAATAGATAATCTTGGCACGATTGCAAGTTCTGGTACGCAAAAATTCTTGGATGCAATTAAGAATAATAAAGATTCGAGCCAAGCTGTAGAGCTGATTGGAAAGTTTGGTGTTGGTTTTTATTCAAGCTTCATGGTTGCTTCAGAAGTTATAGTAGAATCAAGGAAAGCCGGAGAAGAAGAGTCTTGGGTGTGGAAATCTAAAGGAGATGGAGAGTATTCAATCAGCAAATTAGATGGTCAAATCTCTCGTGGCACAAAAATTACGCTCATCATGCGTCCTGAAGAAAGCGAATTTTTAGACAAATTCCGTATTGAAAACATTGTTACTACTTACTCTGACCACATAAATTTTCCCGTTGAGTTTGTAAATGAAGAGGGAAAAAGTGAAAAATTAAACAGCAAAGCTGCAATTTGGACTAAGCCAAAAAATGACGTTACTCAAGAAGAGCACAACGACTTCTTCCGCGGTGTTGCGCATGTAGGTGGTGAGCCTTGGATGATACTGCATAATAAAAATGAAGGTGCAATAGAATATACGAATTTGCTTTATATTCCTTCTATCAAGCCTTATGATTTGTTTCATCCAGATAGACGCTGCTCTGTAAAGTTATATGTCAATAAAGTATTTATTACTGAAGATAATGTACAAATTATACCACAATACCTGCGTTTCTTGAAAGGTGTGGTTGATTCACCAGATTTGCCTCTTAACATCAGCAGAGAAACACTGCAGAATAATCGCGTTGTTGAGCAGATTAGGAAATCCCTAACTAAACGCGCGGTATCAGAGCTCAGCAAAAAAGCAAAAGATAATTTAGAGGAATACACAAAATTCTGGGGCAATTTTGGTGCGGTGTTAAAAGAAGGTCTTTGCGAAGCTATGCCAACTGATGAAAGAGAAGCATTGCTTTCCATTTGCAGATTTCATAGCACCAGTGATGATAAGCTAGTTAGTATTGATGATTATATAAGCAGAATGAAGCCTGAACAGGAACATATCTACTATCTCACAGGAAATAGTCTCGATTCAGTAAAAAACAGTCCACAACTTGAAGGATTCGTCAGCAAAGGATTGGAAGTGCTTCTATTTGTTGATCCAGTTGATGATTTCTGGACTAGCGTGATTCATGAATATAAAGATCAAAAATTTAAGTCTGTAACTCGTGCAGATGTTGATTTAGAAAAATTCTCTTCAGAAGAAGGTAAGAAAGATGAAGAAAATAAATCAGATGAAAACAAAAGCGAAGAAAACGCGGATTCTATACTCGAATACTTCACCAAGGTTCTTGGAAGCTTAGTAAAAAGTGTAAAGATCTCTAAGAAATTAACCGATAGTCCTGTGTGTCTAGCAGTTGATGAAGGAACTATGGATCTCCGTATGGAGCGTTTTTTACGTGAACAGAAGCAGCTAAATTACCGCACGCCAAAAGTACTTGAAATTAACATTAAGCATCCTTTGATAAGAAACATAATGGAATCTCACGCTGAAAATGGTGAAAATCCAACACTTGGAGATATGATTTACTTATTGTTCTATCAAGCTTGTATAGTGGAAGGTGAAGAGATGGAAGACGTAAGTCTATTTGCTAAAAGGCTCAATAACTTGCTTGGCAAAATTTCTATTTAATGCTATACTTAGTTTAGCTAATAATTAGGGGGTAAAACATGGGGTGGAATTTACTTGGTGGGCTCATGCCGCCAGCAGTAGATACTGCAGAAGAAAGGGAGCGTCGCCATTCCAGAGATTCAGGTGCTGAAGAAGAATTTGAAGTTTTAGAACAAGAAGAAATTAAGGAGCATCGTCATTCTGGAGATTCAGGCAATTGTTCAGAGGTTGAGGAAGGACAAAATACTAACAGAGCAATTGAATTGGAATTTCAGCTAACACAATCTTTGCTAAGTCAAGTAAAGGCAGGTGAGAATAATAGGAATGCAAATTCTGGCAAGCAAGCACAACTTGATTTGGAAAGAATGGATTTTGTAATTAATGGGCAAACAATAAGCAAAGCGTATGTTCACGAGTCATATTGCCAGCACAATCACTTAATTTCGAGTGAAAATGCAAATTACCGCCTGTTTGCTAAGCAAGTTTTCACAGAAATGTTTAAATATGCTAAGGCAGAAACTCCAAATGACAATATATTAGAAGAGTTAATTACTAATTGCAATCAGGCTGGGTATGATGGCTCTTTGTTAATGCAGCTCTCTCCTATATTCTCTAAGCATAAACTAAGCTTGCCTCATGCCAACGATAGAAAGATAAGTATTGTATATAATAGCCAAGGTTCTCTCAATATTCAGTATTGTCCAAGTATGCCTGTTAGAGAACTTGATACGAATAAGGAAATATGCAGGGTTGATGCTATTTTAGAGTTCACCCTTAAGTTTCGAGATAGTAAGGTAGAGTATGAAAACGGCAAAGTAACACTTGCTATTCCTGAACAATTAGAGAATTACAAAGTTGATGGCAAAAGTTTGTTAGATGAAATAAATAGGCATTTCGAAGATGAGGATAATAGAATTACAGAGACTCTTGAGAAAAATATGAATGAAGGACCTAAGTCATTTGCTGCTGAAGACTTGTCTATTACTGAGAGTTCATCTGATAGTAGTGAAGTAGCAAACAAAGTAGTTACTGATCCAGGCATTTTAGGTAATGTTGCGAATGTATTGGTAGGTGTTGCAGAAGTTACAGCAGTTGTAGCAACAGAGTTATTTTGGCCTCAAGATCAGGTTAATATAGAACCAAGGCATAATGAAGAAGAATTTACCATTATCCCTAAAAATTTAACCTTTGATGGATTAATAGACGTTATAAATAAAGCAAAAAATTATGGTGATTACACAGATTTAGATAAAACTATAAATAATATAGAGGAAAGCGATAGATTTATTACTGATTTGAATTGTGGTAATTTGAAGGATTTTTGCTCTCAACAGCTTAATTTGACTGATCATATGCACAATGTGCTGTTGAATAATAGCTATGATGAAACAAATGGTTATTATAATTATTCAGTAAAAGAGCTTTCACTACTAGCCATTGCAGCTAATGATACGCTTGTGGAAAGATATGCAGAAACGCATAAAAGTATATTATTTACGCAAGATGAAGAGCTCGATAGGCTACTTATTGGTGTTGGTGGACAATGCTATATTAAGTTTTTATTAGAGCATTTGGATAAGCCGAATCATACTATGTTTTTGGATGATATATGTAAAAAACTTGAAAGGGCATCTTTTGTTGGTAATCAGAAATGCGTGGAAGTGATACTAAATAGGTTTAAGAATACTGAGGCTGAAGGTAGAATTATTTTTTCATCTAAACTTTTGCACTATGCTATACACTTAGCTCCTGAAAGTAAAGCGGCAGAGGTAATTGTTAATCGTAAAGTTGTTGATATTAATAGTATAGATAATTCTGGAATTGCACCTTTGCATTATGCTGTAGCACGTGATAATTTAGAATTAATGGGCTTGCTTATTGGAAATGGCGCTGAGATTGATATTCAAGATGAGAGGCATGGCAGAACAGCTTTACATTGGGCTACTTACCATGATAAATTTGAAATAGTAAAATTACTTGTAAACAAGGGAGCTGATTGGAACATTCAAGATAGAGATGGCAAAACAGCTTTAGATCTGGTAGGAACGAAAAGTTTATATTTGGTAAAGGAAGAAAACAGGGAAAAATCTTCTAGTGAATCAAAAATCACAAAATTTCTTGAAGGTTTAGATGATAAAACACCTTTGCATTTAAATATTAAAAAAGATCCAGAATCCAAAAATATTGATAATCAACAGCCGCAAAGAAACGTTGTTGATAAAGTAGAGAATATTATGAATAATGAAGAGGCTTCAATAGAAGAAGCTATAGGTAATAATTGTGAGGAGGGTAAAATGCCTAAAAATATAGAAGAAAAATTATCTAGTGCTGTCAGTAGCATTGATCTTGCTGATGTGATGGATTTATTAAGAAAAGTAGATGATAGTGTATATAAATCCACTTTACAGAAGCTCTTAGGTCAAGCAAATGACAAGATGACAAGTTTGGGAGAGGGTAATCAGAAAGAGGATCTTGCACAAATAATAGCATTTCTTAAAAACGAGTTCGAGCAATTATCAGTAGGCAATGATGTAGAAGCTACTGCAAGTAGCCAAGAAGCTCCTTTGGTAGAGTCTAAAGAAAGCTCACCATCACTGAGTTCTGAGGAGGATGATTTTTCTAACCTTGAAGGTAATAAAAGTGATTGCTCTGCCGGAACTTCCTCAGACTCTAATAGTAATTCTCCATTTGAAAAAATTAGTGAAGAAGGTCATGAAACAAGAATATCTGTAATTGACACAGTGGAAGCTGAAGCAACAGCTAATGGTACTGTTTCTAGTAATTCTGTTCCTTGTACTTTAAGAGAAGAATTAACAAGTGATGATGAAGATGAATTCCTTTCGATTGAAATTGAAGATGTTAATAATGATATTAACGTTAATCAACCTACTGAGCATGTAGAACAAGTTGCTAACGGAAATGGACAGCCAAAAACAGAATTGCCAAGAATTAATGAGCAAAGCAGCAAAAGTGGCCTCAAAAAAAATCCACAAAATACAAAGAAGTATGTTGTAGCTGCTTCTGCGCTTGCAATAGCTGGTATTGTTTCAGGGGTGGCTGTTGCAGTTTACTTGGAAATGTTAGCGGTAGGAATAGCAGTTGCAGCTTGTTGTCTTATTGCAGCTACAGTTACATACTGCTGTAGACCTAAAAGCTTAATTGAGAATGGTGAGCCTGCAGAGATTGTGTTCAAGGAAAGGTCTGTATACTAAATATAGTAGTCTATCATTTAATAATTTATTATAATTATATTGATTGTTAATAGATAAAAACTTGGTAGACTACGAAGAGATGCTTGCTAAGTTGACAAAATTGCCATTTAATGCTACACTTAGCTTAGCTACTAATTAAGAGGAAAAACATGTTAGGTTCAGATTTTGTATCACAGGAATCAAACAAAATTTTAAAGAAATCAGATTCTAGGGATTCGGGAACTGAAGAAGGGTTTGAAATTTTAGAACGAGAGGAAAAAGAGCGCCGTCGTTCTGAGGATTCAGGTAATGAAAGTCAAGAGGAATCTGGCGTTAATAATTCTGATACTAAATCTAGTGCAGTAACTACGTTAGAATTTCAGCTAACACAATCTCTGCTGGGTCAAGTAAAGGCAAATGAGAATAATGAAGATGTAAAGTCTGGTGAAGTAGCTTATAAAGACCTACCTAGAATGGATTTTGTAATTAATGGTCAAGTTATAGACAAGAATTTCGTTAGCCAGCTTCGTGATAAATGTAATCAAAATGACCAACGCCAAATCGCAAAACATGTTTTTACAAAAATGTTTGAACATGCTAAAGCAGAAATTCCAAATGATAATCTATTAGAAGAATTAATTACTAGCTGCAATCAAGCGGGGTATATGGCTTTCCTTGCTATCCGAATACATAGTATATTAATAAAATATCAGGTACTTTCTAGCGATTCTGACAAGAAGATCATGTACATCGATTGTTCTGATGAGAATTATGTACGCATTAACTATAAGTCATCAATGGTGGCACGCAATCCTGATGAGCCAGAGAAGGAGATATGTGAATTAGACAGTTTACTTAGATTCACACTTAAATTTCATAACGGTGAAGTAGAGTATGAAAATTGTAAGTTAAAAATGTGATATAAAAGAGATAAGAGGGAAAGATAACCCTACTCACTATAGGAATAGGGCTATCACGGGCGTGTGCGACCGAATGAAAATTGGTATTACAACCGTAGCCATCAAGGTACACTAGCCCTATCCCTCGATACGTTTGAATAGTTGTGTGGGACATATATGTGCACCCGTTTACAATCTTAAATTAATTAAACTATCGAGGTTATTATGATTGCATCTTATCAAAATTTTATTGGCATTGATATTGGAAAATTCAAAAATGTTGCTGCAGTGTACAACCAAAAAAACACTATCAAGTTCAATAATAATGATGCTGGTTGGCAACAATTGTTTCAAGAATTTTCAAATATTCTACCTAATTCTTTTGTAACTTTAGAAAATACAGGAAAATATGAGCTTGGTTTAGCACGTTCTCTTGTTGATATGAATGTTGCTGTGCATCGAGCTAATACTCGTAAAGTAAAAAGTTTTATCATATCACATGGAACTTTAGCAAAAACTGATCAATCAGATGCAAAAGCCCTTGCTCAATATGGTTTTGAACGCTATAGTGCTCTATCTCTATTTGTGCCTATGTCAAAAGAACAAACTGCCTTAGTTGCACTCTGTCAACGTCGTGATGACATTACGCAAATGAGAACTCAAGAGAAATGTAGGCTTGCAGCACCTGAAAACGACTATATAAAGGAAAGTTGCCAAAAAACAATAGACTTTTTTACCAATCAGATAAATGAGTTCAACGATGCCATACAAAGAATTATTGATAAAAATCCAGAGTTACAAAAGCGTCAAAAGATCCTGAGAACAGTGCCAGGAATAGGTCTCAAGCTATCTCAAGTTTTTGTGTGTCTAATGCCAGAACTTGGCTACCTAAACAAAAAAGAAGTTGCAAGTCTTGCTGGGGTTGCTCCACATCCAAAAGAAAGCGGTAAAACTATTGGTTACCGAAGGATAACAGGTGGTAGAAGCAATGTTCGTGCAAAGCTTTTTACAGCTGCTATGGCCGCTGCAAGATCTAAATCTGCACTTGGTGCTTTTTACTCTAATCTTATTGGTAGAGGTAAAAAGAAGATGGTAGCTATAACAGCTCTAATGCGAAAAATCATAGTAATTGCCAATGCAAGACTTAAAGAAGCAATTAATATGAAATAAAAAAATCTGCATAGAAAATAGGTTAACGGATATGTGCGTCTACACACATTTAAAGCACATATTCGTTAACCATAAAATCTAAGCAGTGGTTGCTGTTTGATATAAATTTCTTTCTGTATAAACTGGGATCTTTGTTGCCAAAATACATTTTTCAATTGAATAAAAATGCAAAATTATGAACAAATGAGACTAAACTCAAAAAATTTTAAAAAACATAGTTGATGGTAAAGTAACACTTATCATTCCTGAGGAATTAAAAGCTGGTAGGGAAAGTTTACTAGACGATATTAATGAACGTTTCACAGATTATGATAATGATGGATTTATTCGTTTACACGTTGCAGCACAAAAAGGTGATGTTGAGCTTGGCAGGCGTTTACTAGAATGTGGTGCAAATATTGAGATTAAATCAAAAACAAAAGTAGGTGGTGACACTGCACTTCATTTAGCTGCTAGAAATGGTCATAAAGATTTTGTGAAGCTTTTACTTGATAGCGGTGCAAATGTTAATTCAGTAAGCAGTACAGGCAGCAGAGTAACTCCTTTACATGAAGCAGTGTATTATGGACATTTAGATGTTGCGGAATTGCTAATAGATCGTGGCGCAACAGTTGATGCTAAAGAACGATATAATCTTACTCCTTTGATGTATGCTTCTACACAAGGTAATTCAGCAATGGTGGAATTGCTTTTAAAAAAAAAGGCAGATCTTTATTTACAACATCATAATGGTGAAACTGCATTGCACTTAGCTGCTGATAATGGTCATTCTGATGTAGTTGCCATCTTAATAAGTGCAGCAAAAGATAAAAAAAAGTATGTTAATATGCAAAGCAATAATATTGGTACTGCGCTACATGTTATAGCTTATAATCGAGAAATAAATGAAGGGCATAAAAAATCTGCAAAATTGCTAATAGACAATGGTACAAGCCCGTATTTAGAAAACGATCCAATTATTAATAAACCATCAGATACTCTTTTGAAAGGAAACTCTTTAGATATGGCAAAAAAACGAGGAAATAAGGGATTTTTGGAATTTATGTCATCTTTAGGCTATTCAGCAACCGTACCAAGCAATTCAAAGAATGATCCACAAAACACAAAAAAGTATGTCGTAGCTGCTTCTGCGCTTGCAATAACTGGTATTGCCTTAGGAGCAGCTGTTGCAGTTTACTTGGAAATGTTAGCAATAGGAATAGCAGTTGCAGTTTGTTGTCTTATTGCAGCTAAAATTATGTACTGCTATAGGCCTAAAAGCTTAGTTGAGGATAATCAGGTCAAAAAGGTTATGCAGACAGAAGAATGTCAGTCTAAGTAATAAATATAGTAGTCTATCATTTAATAATTTATTATAATTATATTGATTGTTAATAGATAAAAACTTGGTAGACTACGAAAAAATATTCTTAAATAAAATCAAAGATATAAAAGAAGAAGGGCGCTATCGTGAATTTACGCATTTTGCGTCATTACCTGGCAAACTTCCCTATATTATGGATTATGAAAGAAATAGAGAGGTTATTGTCTGGTGCAGTAATAATTATCTGGGAATGTCACAAAACGATAGTGTCATTGCTGCTATTCAAAATTCATCTGTTGGTGCTGGAGGAACAAGAAATATATCAGGTACAACAAAGGAAGTTGTTGAGCTCGAGAAGTCTTTGGCTGACTTGCATCAAAAAGAAGCTGCTTTAACTTTTGCTTGTGGCTATCTTGCCAACCAAACTACACTTAGTACTTTATCGTCTGTTATTCCGGGCGTGGTAATTTTTTCAGATGAGAAAAATCACTCTTCAATGATAGAAGGTATAAAATCAGGAAAAAGACCGAAGCACATATTTAGGCATAATGATGTTGATCACTTAGAGCAGTTGCTAAAGTCTATAGATATAAAAACGCCGAAAATAATAGCACTTGAATCTGTATACTCAATGGATGGTGATGTAGCACCGCTTGAAGCGATATGTGATCTAGCAGATCAGTATAATGCAATTACCTATTTGGATGAGGTACACGCAGTTGGCATGTATGGACCGCGCGGTGGCGGAATTGCAGAAAGAGAAGGTTTGATGGATAGAATAACTGTTATTCAGGGTACATTATCAAAGGCTTTTGGAGTGATGGGTGGATATATAGCGTCTTCAAAGAGCTTGGTGGATGTAATAAGAAGTTCAGCCCCAGGATTTATTTTTACTACTGCTATGTCACCCGTTTTAGCAGCAGCAGCAAAGGCAAGCGTTGAGCATTTAAAATCGAGCAATGTTAAAAGAGAGAAGCAAAAGCAGTCTGTTGAAAAGGTAAAAGACTCACTGAGAAACGCAGGAGTGAATTTTATGCAAACAGAAACTCATATAATTCCAATCATAATTGGCGATCCTGAGTTGTCCAAAAAAGCATCAAAATTGTTATTTGATGAGTATGGAATATATGTACAACATATAAATTACCCAACAGTTTCAAAGGGGACTGAGCGCTTCCGTATTACTCCTACGCCTTACCATACAAATGAAATGATAGAGCATTTAACAAAATCTCTTGTAAAAGTTTTTGAGAAATTGTCTGTTTGTGTCTGTTGTTGAGTTTAAAGTTGCCAAGAATAAGGTATCTATTTAAAAGCATGGTTAATGTACAAAATCAGTGCTTTATTTCTTGTCATGAAAGTAGCTAACACTGGGATCTATAGCTCACACAGGTAAAGTTTACTCTTTTGTCATCCTATGGCTTGACCATAGGATCCAGTCTAAACAATCTGGATTCTAGTGTCACGTGCTGGAATGACACCTATTTGTTCCTATAGTTGTCTTTTCTCGTCTATCTTATTTTGCCACCCTGCTGCAATGAGGGGTAGGTAAGACCATTTATTATTTTCACTACGTGACTTTTGCTCTTTTGAATGAACTTTAGTTTATATCTCCAGCAATGACAAGCGCGTTATCTTCCCTTAATCTCCCACCGCTTTCTTGCAGAAAAAGCCTACCGAGTGAAGTTTTATATTTATTAATTCCAGAGTAAATTATTCCATTGTATCTTCCGGCAGCAAGATATGCAAAACCTAGTACCGTTGAGCCAAGGGAGCGTAGATTATTATTGTCAAGTGGTAATTTATTTAACAAATTACCACTTATGTCTATTATTCCCCCTTCACGAGCTTTCATCCGCATTTTTACATGGCGAGATTTGAAATCTTCAAGAAAAGCTCCTTTCTTTTCCTCTGCCCAGAAAGTTTCTCTAAGCGCTGGAGCATCGATCACAGCTGCTACAACTCTGTTTTTATGAATGAGACAAACTGATACTGCAAAATAAACCATACAACTAAAAAGGTTTTCCTTGCCTTCTATAGGCATAATAAACCAAGTATAACCGCCGTCTTTTAGATCTTGGCCCACATCGTCTTCAAAAATAAAGTCATAGTTCTGGTTGTAGTTCTTCAAGCAATCGTATATAAGTTGCTTGGATTTTGAATAAGTTTTATTGATAAAGTCTGCTGACTTAACGCTTGAAATTTGCAATTCATTAAAATCACGTATAAGCTGCTTGGAGGCACTGCGTACAGAATCAAGCATCACATTGATTCGTGGTGATGAAATGGCCATTTACTCTTTTACTCTTTCGTAATAGCTGTTATCAGGAGTATGTACTACAATTTTATCCCCTTCTTTTATAAATTGAGGCACGTTAACACGTATTCCGTTTTCCAAAATTGCAGGCTTATAAGAAGCAGTAACAGTCTGCCCTTTGATAACAGACTCTGTTCCTTTTACAGTTAGTGTAACGTGATCAGGCACATGTGCAGAAATTATTTTATCTTGATAAGTTACTACTTTAATTTTCATATTATCTTGCAAATAAGCCTTCTTTTCCCCTAATAAGTCTAAATTTATAACAATCTGCTCGTAACTACTTGGATGCATAAGATTTACGATATTCCCTTCAGTAAAGAGATAAACATATTCCTCTTCATCTAAAATTGCCCTTCTGATTGTTGCATCAGAGCGAAACCTCTCATAGTACTTTGCTCCTGTTTGGATATTTTTCATTTCAGCTTGTATATATGCACCACCCTTACCAGGTTGAGTATGCATAATACTTATAACCGAAAATAAACCACCGTTATGTTCTAGTACCTGACCTGGCCTGATATCATTAGCCCTTTCTGCCATAATTACACTTTTAATTTGGTCTGATTATTATAAATAACTTTATACAAATATCAAAATTTTTATTGGCCAATGAATTCTGGCATGTTGATTACTATATACCTTTCCTTTATATTTATATGTGGAAATGTTTCTTTAGTGAAAGATAGCATAATGTTTTTTTTTGTGCTGATAACCAAAATTTCTAATATATCCCCCGAGCCGAAATTATTCACAGACTTCACATAGCCATATAATTCATTACTCTCTAGTCTTACTTCCATATTCACAAGATCATCTTGGTAAAATTCATCCTCATCATTTAACTGTGGTAGCTTATCTCTTTCTATATATAACTTTTTATTTCTTAAAAGCTCTGCTTCATTACGGGAATTCACACCGCTAATTGTTGCTATTACTAAATTATTACTGACAACAGACACCAAGCTTATTTTATAATTTTCACTTCCGATTATTAGTTCACCATATAGGAAAATATTTTCGGGCTTTTCAGTAAAGGTTTTTATTTTGACAGCTCCTTTGATTCCATGGGGAGAAGTAATTATTCCGAGGCATATATTCATATTAATATGATAGTTGAAATCAGCTTTTTGTCCATAGAATTGACAATTTACTGAATTAACATACAATTAATATTGTGATAATTATAGTGGGTAATGTGTGAGTTCTATCAGTAATCAAGAAAAGCAAAGTATTATAAGTAGCTTAGAAAAAATCAACTGCAAGCTAAAAGGTGAATCTATAAAACTTGATGATACAAAGGAATCTATAATAGTAGCACGTCGTAAACCTGTTGTTGAAGGGGTATTAGAACATTTAAGCAACTCTTCCACTACTAACTGTAATGTTATGATCGATGCAGAAACTGGGTTTGGCAAGACTTACGATATTGGAATGTGGAGTCATGTACTAGCCCAAGCAGAGTTTCATCATCTGGTTGCAGTACCAAGCAGTGATCTAGTAAACCAAGCTAAAAAAATGATGAGTAGTGCATTTACTGTAAACATTAGGACACCTAAAACTGCTGAGGAAATTAAAAATGCACTGAAGGCAACTAAACCTACAACAATTATAGTGACACATGACCTGTTATTACAGCAAGAAAATGATCGTAAATTTAAAGACCAAAATACCAAGTTGTGGATTAGTGTTGATGAAGCAGACAGTATTAACAAGCAGCAGGATTTTGAGAACATGTGCAAGCTTGATGAGAAATATCCTACGACTTACCTCACTGCAACACCAAAGAGAAGGATTTTAAATAGATGCGGAAAAGTTATCAGCCCGACAAGATTGAGTAGACGTTGTATTGCAAACGCTATCGAAACAGCAAGTGTTATTGCAAAAACCAATAGAAGAGCAAATTTCAATCAAGCGTTTGCAGTTAATGTTACTACCTCCATAATATCTTTAGCTATATTGTTTCCTATTATAAATAGTAATGTTGCTGCCGTAATTGGTCTCACTTCAGATTATTAGCTGTATTCTGCTTTGATTGGGCAGCTATACTATACAATTTCTATGTTTATATTTGGTATGGTAATGTTGCCAGTTTGGTGGGTGCTAACTAAAGCAACTGGAGTGGAATCAAGAGAACTGCTCTCTAGATTTCTTGCTAACGTGCGTAGCTTATTTACTAGAGAAAAATCCAGTCCAGCTCATGAGTATGTTGAAGAAAGCGAAGAAGTTTTTAATTACAGTAAACTTGTCGATAACAATGATTTATTAACTTCTATAAGATGGAATGTGCAAAGCCCAATTGGAGAAAGTGCTCTGCTTTTAGCTGATGATGTAAATAGTATAGTTAATCTTAACTTTGCGTTGCAGGGTAGAGATAATTTAGTATATGAAGGTAGTACACGTTATAAAGTGTATAATAAATTTCAGCCTGAAGGAATGTCATATCAAGACTACAGGCTCCAATTACGTCAATTAAACTTTATAAACTGCGTTAAAAAGCAACATCCTAGTTTGACAGAAGAGCAGATATCTGAATTAAAAGAAAAGGTGGATTTCAGTAGTACTGCTGAATATCTAAAATATAGAGTAATGCATTCAATGATCGATCTTACTCTCTTATATTTAATGAAGTGTGATAATATTACCTTAGATAAAAAAAGAAGAGAAGGTTTGATTGGATTGATAGAAGATGTTAAAAAGAATGTTAGCACCACTAATGATAATAATATTATAAGCTACCTAGAGGAAAAAGGCTTTAGTGAGCAATTTGCTAGAGATGAGCTCTTACTGCAAATAAAGACAGTAATTGAAGCACTGAGTAAAAGTGATAATGAGCAATGCAGCTTAATAGTTGATAATTGGCGCTTAAGCAAAGAGCTCCATGACCTCATGGAAAGAGAGGAAGGTATACTACATAGTCTCATTGATTTCTGCAAACAAAATAAATGTATCTTTGCAGGAATTGGGAAAAATGATCTTGGTATTGGAGAAAACAGACTCTTTTCAACGATAATACGTAATCAGATAGGTGGATATCGAACTCTTTATTGTGATTATGAAAAAAGAGATTTTGATTCATTGGCTAAATATGCGTTGACAACGGTTATAGATGGATCGAAAGGTCGTGGATTTGATAGTGAATATAATCATGTTGCATCAATATTTGCAGATTCGGTTAGTCAGTTCAATAATCCATCTGAAGCCCTACAGAATCTTGGAAGAAATAGAGAGCGTAATGAGAGCAGACAATCATGGTTTTTCGCTGCTGCAGGTGAAAAAGTTGAGCTATTTGTGAATAAGATCTTAGCAAATTTTCAAAACGAACCACAGAAATTTTGTGAGAAAGTTTTGTTTCCAGCTACTAATAAATACAATAAGTTGCTAAAAAATAGAATGGGAGAAGAACTTGGAAGAAAAATAGAAATCTATATTAGTAAAAATATTGATGCATTAGGAAATATTGATGATTCAGCTCTGAAGAAGTTTTCTAGTGATTTGATAAAAGAAACGTATGAAAAAGTTCATGATATAAATGATTTTGATGTCAAAAAGACAGAACAAGATTTACATAGGATTTTAAAAAGTACAGAGGCATACCTTCGTTCATATGAGAACAGAATTAAAAACAACGGTAAATTATCTTGCACACGCTCAGCTTTATTTTCTGTGGGGAGTGCTATAACAAAGGTAATGTATTATCTTTGGGCAGGGTTTGACTATTTAGTCTTTTTGGCTAAAGCGTACAATATAGATAAATCTGGAGATACCAGTGCAAGAGCGTATGTACACATAATCAGAAACTGTCACTGTGAAAGTAGTGTGAAGGCGCAAAATGTATTGGTTCATGCATTAGAAATTGCCAAAGAACATGACAGCAGTTTCAAAAGAAATAGTTTGTACGAAGGCAATGAGGATAGATGTAAAGAAAAAATCATCTCATATTTTCAATCCAAGCAATATATACGTGCATTAGATAGAACAATTGCTCAAATTGAAAATAAACACTTGGTAACAATTTTGAAAGCTGTAGGCTACGAAGATGATGCTAATAAAATGGCACAAGAAATCAAAGATTTTTTATGTGATTTAAAGAATTTAAATTGTGTAGACTTGAGAGAAAAATATTATCAAGGTAACTTATATCAAGAAAGCAAATTATACAAAATCAATAATCAAGTTAGTACGATAATTGATGAAATTGTAAGGTGTCATAAGTGGCATCATGGAATAGAGGACTGGGAGCTCAAATTGAAAACCAATCATAATATTTTTGAAGTCAGAGTTAACAATGATTTTTCTAAGTTACGTGAGAAAAACTTTAACAAACGCTCTAAAGAAAGGACATATCTAGGTAGAGCTATGTTACTTATTGGGTTTATAATTTCAATGGAGCTTATAGGTAGAATATCATCAGGTCAGACCATGCCATTGCCTTTACTTTGCGGTTTTATAGTATTTGGACCACTGGCACTCTTGTGTGGTGCATTGTTATATGAAATAACGACCTATTTAGTGAGAGGAGCATTTTTTATTTTTGGAGTGCCAATTCTTTTAGGAGAACTGTCTAAATGTGTTTTGAGAAACGGCTCAATGAAAAGTTTGTTAGATATGACATTATCGCTTGGTAACTCGGCTTTTTTCAATATTCCGAAAGAAATCGTGCAATCGTTTATATTTGAGGATATAACAAAATTTGACTCACTAAGTGATATAAATGAGCTTACACTGATAAGAGAACAGGAAAAGGCAAAGTGTACAAATGAAGTAGCTGATAAAGTTGTAGCTACTGATTTGTCTGCAATTTTTATACAATCAACAACTAACGAGCAGGAAGGTTTAGTTTTTAACTAGAACTTTTCAGATAAATACTGAGTGAGGATTTCAATGCCTTCATCAATCTCTTTTTCAGTGATAATGAGTGGAGGCAAGATTCTTAGAACGTTATCTGATGTTACTCCAACAGTAAGTAAACCACGGTGACTTAGCTCTTCTGCAAATTTTTGGTTATTCATTTTTACTTTTATTCCTAGCATCAACCCTTTTCCTCTCACTTCTTCTATCATTGGAAACTTGCTTGCTAAGTCCTCTAGTTTGTTTTTTAAAGACTTACCTCTAACTTCAACATTTTCTAAGAAGCCAGGGCCGAGCAATTCATCCAATACAGCATTACCTACTGAAGTTGCAAGTGGATTACCACCAAAAGTAGAACCATGCATACCGACCGCCATGTACTTAGCAACCTTTTCAGTTGCAAGACAAGCCCCCAGAGGGAAACCTCCTCCTATTCCTTTTGCAAGAGCACATATGTCAGGCTTAATTCCTATGTGTTCATATGCAAATAACTTTCCTGTCCTGCCAGCACCGCACTGAACGCAATCAAAAAATAGCAGTATGTCGTTTTCGTTACATAGTTCTCTTAGCTCTTTCATGAAGACTTCACTCATTACTTTAATACCACCTTGTCCCTGTATTGGTTCTATTAATATAACACCTATGCCATTAGAAATTGCTTTCTTTACACTCTCAATATTGGGCTCTATGTTATCACACCAGTCAATATAAGGATTCAGTAATTCAGAAAATTTCTGTCTATCGTTTGTTGCACAAGTTAAAAATGTCCTTCCATGAAATGCACCATGAAATGTTAGAATTCTATAGCGATTTTTATTACCTTTTCCATTTTGATAGGCCCTAGCGATTTTAAGTCCACATTCCACTGCTTCTGATCCAGAATTTGCAAAAAATACAGTATTAGCAAAGCTGTTGTTTATTAAATTTTCTGCAAATTTGTTGGCAGTAGATATATTATAGGTATTTGATATATGCCATAGTTTTTCTCCTTGTAATTTTAGGACATCAGTTAATCGTGGGTTGGCATGACCTAAACTGCTAACAGCTATTCCAGAGTGAAAATCTATATAGCGCTTATTATCGATATCATACAAGTAAATACCTTTGCCATAAGAAAAATTTATGTTAATAGGAGAATAAACTGGCAAGATAGGAGAAATTGTCATAAAAGTATGATATGCTAATTTTTTATTAATACCATAAAAGACGTTATTTCACAATGAGAAGAATATGTATAAATTAAGTAAATTAATTTTTACTACACTAAAAACAAATAGATATACAAAAATTATCTCGCTATTCTTATTAATTTTTGTGGTTTTATTGGGCACAATATACCGCAGTTATTCATTAAAGAATAATTTTCTTTCTTTTTACCGTAATTCAAATGCAAACTTAAAAGATCTATTGGAAAATAGTATAATAAAAAAATATCATTATTTACTAATAGAAAAACATCATATTAAATATAACAGTTTTGATTACATAAACCAGTTGGTAAAATTGCGTGCTGAATTGTTACAATCAGTAAGCAAAGTAAGAAATTTTAGCTTAATACTGTATGATCAAAATGCCAGAGTAATTTTCAGTAATTTTAATACTCAAGGTCATGACTATGAGCAGTTGCTTACAAATGATGAAATTGATAAATTGCTAAGCAATCAAGAAATATTTTACGCTACAGGAAATACATTAACTTCTACTTTCCCTATATTTCATGAAGATGACATTAAGCCTTCATTTTTTTTGAAGATCATTCAAAGCTATAATGACTCTTATATTATGGTATATAGTCTATTTTCAATATTAATGGGCTTATTACTGGTTATCTTAATACTAATAATGCTTTATTTGCACTTTTCCAATACCCAAATGCTAGCCAAGCAGCATAAAACTAATATTGAATTACAAAGGGTTAAAGAGGCATTAGAGCAAGAAAATGCAAATAAGATAAAATTTTTTGCAAGTGTTACACATGAGTTGCGTACACCTCTTAATGCTATTATTGGATTTGCAAAGTTGATCAAAAATGAAACTTTAGGTTCGGTAGATCACTCTAAATACAAGGAATACGTAGACGATATATATAATGCTGGTACACATTTACTTGCTTTGATTAATGATGTGCTCGATTTTTCTAAAGCTGAATCAAGTAGTTTAACAGTAGAGAAAGTGAAGTTTAATCTGAATAAGATAATAGATTCGTGCTTAAAAATGTTATCACCTAAACTAAAAGAAACAGGTATTAGTTTAAAGAAAGAGATATCTGATAAACAATTATTAGTTATCGCCGATCCCAAAAGAATGAAGCAAGTTATAATAAATTTGTTATCAAATGCAATCAAGTTCACTCCTCAAGGTGGTTTAATAAGAATGATTATTAAAGAGAATATAGAAAAAAATTTATTAACTATTGAGTTTCATGATAATGGAATAGGGATAATGCAGCAGGACATATATAAAGTTATGTCCGTTTTTGGCCAAGCAGATTCGGGATATAGAAACGAAGGCACAGGTATCGGATTACCTCTAAGCAAGAAATTAGTAGAGTTAATGGGTGGGACTTTCAACATTCAAAGTGAAGCAAAACTTGGTACTACGATAACATTGAGCTTCTTTTATGAAGAGCAAACATGTGAAAAGTTGATTGATTTTTAGTAAAATATATTTGATATTGCACTTTTATATCTAGTACATTCCTAAGTCATACTGACGTGATACCTCTTGGCTAATAATAAGTAGCGGAATGTAAGTAAATTAAACTTTTTTAGCTATACTTCCTGAAAACACTTTATAATTCTTGAGCATAAAGAAAATTCCTTTAAGAATGAAGCATGCTAATCAGGAACTTAATAAAACAAGCAACTCAAGTAGGAAATAGTGAAAACGTAATACAATATGTCAAATATCTCTATCAATTTGAGAAGTTTAGAAATACATTAAACCTCACTTTGTCACTAATAAAGCAAACTAGACTCTCGTTTGAAATATATCAAGAAGGATTAGTGGATATGGAAGAGGGAGTGTGTAAGACAATTCGTTCTTCTGGTTTAAATAAGTATGTTATTGTGCTAAGAAGGTCAAATCCTTACATCATAGTACATGAACTTTCACATATGGTTGAAAATGAACTGAACTTAAGCTTAGAGCAAGAATTTCTCTATAAAGTTTATCAGGATATTGAGCAGAACTTAAAGCAGTCAAATATTCTGGTACAAAAAATTATTGGTCAAATTATATTTAAGGAGATACAAGTTTACCAAACTCCAAAATCACGTGCGTCTGAGTTATTCGCACGCTATTTTGAGCTGTTTGCTTGGGCTCAGGAAGTTTATCCTAAAGATAAAGAATATCTAATTCGCACTCAAGATTTAAATAAAGTATTTCTTGCTACTAACCAATGGAAAAAGAGATGCCTGGATCCACAAATAATGAAGATAATAGATAAAGAAGTAAAGGAGTATAGCAATAAAACTGCCTTTAAAGATATAAACAAAGTACAAAGCAGTTGGACTAATAAATTTTCCTCTGGGAGTAAAAAAATTGGTTCTATATTTGGAGATGATAATTAGCTTAACAGAACAAAGTTCACTTCTTCAACATTTCAAGTTATAGTTCTCACAATTAAAGAGTTCAAATATATATGAAAACTATATTAGCTGTTGAAACAAGCTGTGATGAAACTGCAGCAGCAATTGTAAATAGTAATAAGCAAGTCCTTGCTCACGAAATTCTTTCTCAGGAAGAGCACAAAAAACGCGGTGGGGTAATACCTGAAATAGCGTCACGTGCTCATATGAAGCATTTAAGTGGTCTAGTAAAAAGCGCTATAGAAAAATCTAACCTTAACTTTTGTGATCTAGATGCAATTGCAGCAACATCAGGACCAGGACTCATAGGTGGACTAATAGTTGGTACAATGATGGCTAAAGCAATTGCGCATGTAGCACAAAAACCGTTTATTGCAGTTAATCACTTAGAGGCACACACATTAGTTATTAGGCTGCTATATGAGGTTAAATTTCCATTTCTAGTCCTACTTATATCGGGTGGCCATTGTCAATTTTTAATTGCACAGGATGTAGGTAAGTATATTAAACTTGGAAAAACACTTGATGACTCGCTGGGTGAAGCGTTTGATAAAATTGCTAAGATGCTGGATCTAAGCTATCCTGGAGGTCCATTGATTGAAGAGTTAGCTAAAAAAGGTGATGGTATGAGATTTAAGCTGCCAAGAGCAATGATAAAACGTTCTGGATGTGACTTCTCATTTTCTGGAATTAAAACAGCAGTAAAAAACTTAGTTAAAGAGCTTGCAATGAGCAAGCAAGATGTTTGCGATATGTGTGCTTCGTTTCAAGAGTGTATTAGCGACATATTACTCGATAGAGTCAGAAATGCTATTGATATCACTGCATCTTTAAATATTAAAATCAATGATTTTGTAATTACCGGTGGAGTTGCAGCAAATAATTTTCTGAAGGAGAGATTGAAAAAATACATAGATTTGAACGTGCTTTCTCCTCCAAGCAACCTATGTACAGACAATGCGGTAATGGTTGGATGGACAGGAATTGAAAGGTTACAGAAAAATTATATAGACTCTCTTGACTTTGCACCAAGGCCAAAGTGGGAATTAGAAAAATATTACTAGCACAAAAAATTATCTACTATATAATGCGGCCGCTGGTGAATTTTTGTAGGCTTAAAAATTACAGTGGTATCTACTAAAGCCTTATTCACTACCGGCATTATTATTTATGAGGTACAGTATGTTCAAAAATAAATTTGACACAGTTACTAATGTTTTCAAAGCTAAATCTAGTACAAGCGCAAAGACACTCAGGTCGGGTTTATTTGTTGCGGGAACCATTGGTATGGCCAGAGCAATTAGTGAGATAGACCTCTCTTTATTACAAGGCAATTCAGAAGATAAAGTCAATAAGCAAGACCTAATAATCATATATGATTATATTAATAAAGTAACTCAAGAAGAAAACTATAATATATGTACTAATAATCTTGATTATATAAAAAGCAGGATTTTAGAAGAAAATATAAGTGATTCATTAGCTGAAAAATTTTGTCAAGATGGATGGAATATAATAAGTAATGATGGTTCTTCGCTATTAACAGTGGCTATTGAAAGAATTAGGGAAAGACAACAAAAGAAAAATAGGGATTGTGATATTAAAATGGCTGTATCTCTAATTCTTGGTATGAAGAAAGAATTGATTACAAAACTGGAGAATTTTGCAGATAGTAATGATAAAACACTTCTACATTATTTAGCTGAGTTGGGTAAAGAAGATATTTTACGTTTTGTGATAGAAAATTCTAATTTTGACATTGAAGAAGCATTAAGGAATAAAGATAGAGATGGCAAAACACTACTACACTATGCGGCTAAATCTGGCAATAAAGAATGCTTGAAAATTCTCATAGAAAATGAAGCAGATTTTAGTTGCACTACCAATAATAAAACTGAGTTACACTATGCTGCCAGAAGCGGAAGTCCTAACCTCCTAGAATATTTAAAAGAAATATTGACAGCAAAAGGAATTTTTGATAGGGAGAAAATTAAAACAGATAAATATGGAAATAACGCATTACACTATGCTGTGCAATCTGGAAATGCTGAGTGCATAAAATTCTTCATTGATAATCAAGTACAATTTTTAAAAAATAAATATAATGAGAATCCTTTTCATAAGATTGCAGGTAACTCAGAAACTCAAGAAAATGCCATAAATTTTCTTATAGAGCATCTAAAATTTTTAGGTAGACTAAAAAGTAAAATTAATCAAGAAAATGTAGATGGTAACACCCCATTGCATATAGCTGCAAAACATGGAAATAAACAGCTAATAGAATTGTTTATTAAATCAGGTGCAAAAATTGTTCAGAATAAACAAGGTAATACCCCCTTACATATTGCTATTATACATGGTAATACATATTGTATAGAGCTATTTTATGAAAATATAGGAAATAGCATACTTCAATCCAAAGGTGAGTATGGAAGAGATCTTGTACATTTAGCTGCAATGTACGGGAAGTATGATTGTCTAACATTTTTACTCAATAAATTTCCTGATTACGATTTAAGCACAGAAACACGTAAAGGAAATGTGGCCCTACACTTAGCTCTATCGAGTAATACAGAAACAGAACTAAGAAAAAAATGTGTGAGTCTATTAATAGACAGAAGCATGCAAGTAAATAAGAGTAATAATGAAGGAAACACCCCTTTACATTTTGCTGCCCAACTTGATTTATCGTTTTTAAGCATGATAGAAAAAAAGTTGGAAGAGAAGAAATTTGACGTTTATCAAGAGGTTTTGCGTGAGAATAGCAACGGTGACACCGTCTTTCATATGGCAGCAAGTGTTGGTAATAAATCATGCCTTGAGCACCTTTTTAAAAAAGAGAGAGTGGGAGAAATATTAAGTAAGAAAAATAAGGATGGACAAACTTTACTACACTTATCTATCCTCAGTGGAAGAGTAGAATGCGTTAAGTATTTGGTAAAAAAAAGCCCAAAGGATATTTTTTTAGAACAAAATACACAAAAAAAGTTGTTATTTGCAGCTATTTTGAGCGGCAATAAGGAATGTCTTGAATTTGTGTCAAAAGAACTTGTAGGTAAAAAGGTGGCTGCTAGCATCAAAGTGTTATATGATGAAAATGACAATACACCGTTACACATGGCTGCTCTTGCCGACGACATAGGACTCTCTCAGTATGTTATTGAAAGTATTGCTAAGTCAATTATTAGGAACACAGTACCACTTTTTAACACAAACAGTCAAGGGCTTATACCTCTACATTTAGCTGCCATGAGCCTTAATGCTGAGTTAATAGAATATTTTATGACAGATAATCATTACCCCTATAATAAGAAAATGTTAAATGTTGTATCTAAATCTGGAAGAACAGCATTACACTATCTTGTAATGAGTGATAATGATTTTGAAAAAACTATAAATGAGGATTTTAAGCAAGGTCAATTTTTGAAAAAGTTGGTTTTAGAAAAGCGTAAACAAAATGAGCGCTTAAGGGAAAAAGCTATTAAAGCCTTATTCTACCTAACAATCAGCACCGGAGAGAAAACTGTAAATAAGAAGATAAATTTTGATATAAAGGATAATGCAAAAAAAACAGCTTTAGATTATGCTTTTAAACATGGCGACACAAATATCTTGAGGTTATTTTTAGATTTCTTTTATGAAATAAGGGAAAACAAAAAAAAGAAATATGATAGACTTAATATGGAAGATCAAGAAAGAAGCAAAAAGCTTCTAGATTACTATAATCTGGCCATGTCAATATCAAGTGTGATTATTTCTGTTTGCGTTAAGTATAATAATGCAAAACCTGAAAAGGAAGAAATTCTTACCTGGATTTCCATTGCATTTTCTTCGATATCATTTTTACTTATCTTATACAACTTAGTGATTGGCCTTCAAAAAGAACCTGTTAAACGTAAGATAGAAAACTATACTGAAAAAATGAACAGAATTGAAGAGGCTACAGGAAAGTTAGCTAAGACAAAAGTAGGGGATCATGATTTGGAGGAATACAACTCAATATTGGAACTATTAATAAAGAATGCAGAAGATATTTCACGATTGGAAAATGAACTTTACAAGTTTACGCATGAAACTAGATTAGAGAGTAAAGACAAACTCAATATTTCTCCTCAGAAAATGAGTAGGGGTGGTAGTGCAGTACCATGTTCGAATAAGTCTTTAGAAGGTAGAAAAAGTTCACCTGTTTTGAATGATTTAACAGCAAAACTTAGTCTGTATTCAAGACGCAACAGTAGAGTACAAAATACAATGGACAAGTTAGATAATCCATCATGTGTAATTACTATAAATGAGCATCCAGAAATTAAACCAAAAGCTCCGAAAAACAAATTCAAGAATGTTGCAACCAAGCTAAAAATAGGCAATATCTTTAGTAAGAAAAAAGAAGATCTTATTGCTTCATCAAGCTTATCAGAAGGTGCTAATCAAGAGAATATTACAAAAATGAATGAAGAAAACTGTGGGTTGATAAAACTATTTGGTGATACCAATGGGTATTCAACATTTTCGACTCCTTTTAATCCAAGCGATTCAACCTCAAGAGAAGAGTGTGGTAACAATCATAGTGCAGCGCGTCATGTGAGTTATGGTAGTGCAAATAATCCTGTAAGTGATAAGGAAGTTAGTAAATCTCCATCTCTAATACTTTCTAACTTTGAGGAGGGGATTACTGTTGACTGTTTTAAATTCGAAAGATATAGACCAAGGGTATATTCAAGTCCATCTTGTGTGAGAAAAAGAGCAATTACAGCTAGATCATTGGAATATGTAATACTTCCTGATCATATAGAAAGAGGAAAATAGATGCAGATTGTAATCACTGACTCTGATAGCATCAACTTTCAGAGGAGTGATAGTAAGCATTCTAGTAAACTGTCATTGAGTAGTAGATAAGGAAAACATAGAACAATTGGCAAGGCTATCGTATAAGATTATAGTAGAGAAGGAATTAGATAGTCTTGCTATAAAAAAGTTTATGTTTTCCTATTCGCATATGTTAACATTTTATTATATTAACGATAGGGTAAGGCAATAGCTGTTAATACTTTTGAAATAAAAGTTATATATGGTGCATATAGTTAAGTTAAAAGGAAGATTGTGGAAATTACTCCATCAATAAAAAAAGAATTAAAGCAAAGTATACTATACACTTGTCTAGAGAAATGCAAGAGTGCGTTTTGGTTCATTTTCTGGTTTAGTTCAGGGATTAATGCGTTGATGTTATTTTTGCCACTCTATACTTCTCAGGTACTTGATCGAGTGATATCGAGCGAGAGTGTATCAACATTAGTTATGCTGACGATTATTACTTTATCTGCGTTTGCATGTTCTGCAATGCTTGAAACTTGTCGATATTTAGCCATGGCAAAAATTGGCGACTGGATTGATAAAACTGCAACACCAGACCTAATAGTAAGGTCAATTAGGCTAACATCAGTGCAGAGCTCAACTTCCAGCGGTGAAGCAATACGAGATCTTGGGGTAATAAAAAATTTCATTACAGGAAATGGTATATTTTCACTATTTGATACTCCATGGTCGTTAATTTACCTTGTTTTCATCTTTATGATACATACCTCTACAGGGTTTATAGCTATTGCCGGAATTATTATATTAGTTTCAATGGCAGTATGGAATGAACTTGCTACTAAGCGTATATTGAGAGAAACCAATGAAGAAACTATACGTAATATTAATGCTATAGATGTTGCAACACGAAATGCAGAGGTGGTTGAAGCTATGGGTATGTCAGAATTTATAGTTTCTGATTGGTGTAAACGGAATGATCAAAATCGTGCAATGCAAGTTACAGCGCAGAATCGTTCTAATGTGATTACTGGGATTACTAAGTTTTTACGCTCGACTCTCCAAATTTCAGTAATTGGAACAGGTGCATTACTCGCAATCACAGCTCACAAAACTGCTGGTAGTATCATTGCTGCCTCAATTTTGATGGGTAGAGTATTGGCTCCATTTGATGCAGCAGTTTATACTTGGAAATTTTTAAATCAAGCCAAAATGTCATATGGCAGGCTGCAAAGACTTATCCTAACATCACCAAAAAGAGAGCAAACTATGGCTCTACCAGAGCCTGAAGGGAAGTTGGAATTTGATAGAGTATTCTTTACTCCTTATGGGAGTAATAAGCCAACAGTAAAAGGAATATCATTTTTAATAGAACCAGGGGATGTAGTTGGTGTTATTGGCGCAAGCGCTTCTGGTAAGTCCACCATTGCCAAGCTAATTGTTGGTGTATGGAAACCCATATCTGGTGTAGTCAGACTAGATGGTGCTGATGTATACACTTGGAATCGAGAAAATTTTGGTAATTATGTTGGCTACTTACCTCAAGATATTGAGTTGTTCAACACTAGTGTTAAAGCTAATATTGCTCGCATGAGACCAGACCCAAATCCTGAAGAAATAATCAAAGCAGCAAAAATTGCAGGAATACATGAATTAATACTGAGCTTACCAAATGGGTATGATACAACAATAGGAGGACCTGGAGGAGTAATACTCTCTGGTGGCCAAAAACAGCTTCTTGGACTTGCAAGGGCTTTTTATGGTAATACTAAGCTTTTAGTGCTTGATGAACCGAATGCTAACTTAGACAGTAATGGAGAGGCGCGCTTGATTAATGCAATCAATGTTGCAAGAGAGCAAAATACTACCACTGTTATCATCACTCATAAGCTACCATTACTATCCGTAGTTGATAAAGTGATTATCATGTCAGATGGTGTTATTTATGCTATGGGACCAAAAGATGAGATTTTGAGCAGATTAGTTGCTCCATCACCAGATGCCACAGAAGATAAACGTTCTTCAGCAAGTGGTTAAGAAAGAGAGAAGTTGTCACACTTCTCTTTCTCTTATAGAGTACTATATGCACAGTTTATAAAATCTTAAGCAATTGTTATTCGAAAAATCCAATAATGATTAGCCGCGGAACCTATTTGCTAATTCTCTCACATTAACCTTAGACATTTCTGATGTAGGCTCTTGTGTATATGAGACATCAGATTTAACGCCTTTTTTGTCATGACCTTTAGTAATAGAACATACTACAGTATCAGCCTTTACATGCTTAACACTTGGATCTGATTGAAACCCATGCTTTCTTTCCATTTGTGCTTCAAGCTTACTGCTATCATGTGTAACCCTACACCTTTCTAGATTACGGTCACGTTTGTCAGGAGCTACATATCCATCTATATCACTACATAAGAACGGGCGCACTTTGAACCTGTCTGAACTAACACCATTTTCAACACTTGCAGAATTATGAGCTTTTCTATTATTGCGCATTTTATCTACAGCTTCCTTTATTTTTTCTTTTGATGGTTTTGGCAGCAGTGCTGGCTTATATGCACATGCTGGTAGTTCTGGAAATGAGTCCTCCTGAAACAGCAAATGACTTTGGTTTCTCTTACTATCTGATTCTTCAATATTCTTTATTGGTGTCTTGAAAGAGTTTTCATTTTTCTTTCTTAGATCAAACTCATTTAATCCGCTTCCAACATTATTTTTTCTTGTTGTAGTGTGAATAACACCTGGAAGTTTCACTTCATACTTAAATTTTTTACCAATGGTATCTATTGACTCATTAGATGAGGAATCTATTTGAAACCTATCGTTTGAAAATTTTGATTTTGTAGCATCAAAAGATATACTACGTTTTTCTATCTTTTTATAAGTCATATTTTACCTCTAAACCTATTAACTAATAAAAGTATAAACTAAGAGGTATTAATTTTATTATAATAATAAAGGCTCAAGAAGCATCACCGTAGGGTTTTCTATATAGTACTTAAAGGCATTTAAAAATTTTGCTCCGAGTGCTCCATCAACTGCTCTGTGGTCAACAGAGAGAGTAACTGTCATTACCTCTGCTATCTCTATTTTTTCACTTATGACAACTGGTTGTTTTTTAGATGCGCCGACAGCCATAATGCAAGACTGTGGTGGATTGATTATAGCACTGAAAGTTTTTATACCAAACATGCCTAAATTAGAAATGGTAAACCCTCCTCCTTGAAATTCTTCAGGCCTTAATTTTCCAGATCTTGCTCTATTTACTAAATCTTTCACTTCTTTTGATATAGATAAAACACTTTTTTCATCAGCATTTTTTACTATAGGAGTAATCAGTCCATCCTCAAGCGCTACAGCAATTGAGATATCTATATTTGAGTATCTTACTATTTTAGTATCTATCCACGATGAGTTTATATCAGGAAATTTTTTCATGCTGAAAGCCACAGCTTTTATAATTAAGTCATTAATTGTTACTTTATTGTTCTCATTTGCTGAATTAACCTCATTTTTGAGCGATATTAGCTTATCAACGTGGCAGTCTACAGTTAAATAAAAGTGTGGAATATTTTGCTTAGATTCAACTAGGCGCTGCGCTATCACTTGGCGCATATTACTTACTTCAACTGTTGTATTTTCCTCAAATCTCTCATAGCTTTTAGTTTGATCTAAAAATTCTAATACATCAGCTTTGATGATACGACCATATGGACCTGTACCTTTTAATCGCTTTATATCAACACCTTCATTTTGAGCTATTTTTTTAGCTAAGGGGCTTACTTTTATTCTATTTTCTGTTGCTCTATCCTCTTTTTTAGATCCCAGTGTCACGCACTGGGATGACATTAAAGAGCTAGATGAAATCGAAGGGTTGGATGATACTGAAAAATCGGCTTCAACCTCCTTCTCAACCTTGGTATTGATGGCAGAAGCTAAATCAAGTGCGCTTTTATCTTCCCCTTCCTCTAACATTAGAGCTATCAGTTGATTTACAGGCACGCCACTTGTTCCTTCCGACACTAAAATTTTTGCCAAAACTCCTTCATCGACAGATTCAAACTCCATTATGGCTTTATCAGTCTCAATTTCAGCGATTACATCACCTATTTCAACTTTATCTTGTTCTTTTTTACACCACTTTACAATTTTTCCTCCAGTTTTACTCATTGTTGGGGAAAGAGCAGGCATCAATATTTCTATAGGCATTTATTCTGTATTAAAAGATCTATTTAATTTTTAATTTACTCTTTACCCTATGTCAATCTAATCGTAAATTATGATACTTATATCATCCTAGTACGTGATGCTGGAATCTTGGTTGACTACTGTTATCCTACTATTTCTATTGCTTAGTCCTAGACAGAGTACAAATAGTAAGATCATCATGAAAATAGACGAATCTGTTATAATGGAAATAGAAAAATGTAGTGCTTACTATCCTCTCACAAACATATAGCTTGGGTACAGAAAAAATTTATATGAGGAGCTGGTTAAATTGATAAAAGATCAGAATTAATAGTAGTTTCCGAATCTTCTGTAGCAGGCTCTTCATGTGAAGCAGAGGACAGACTAACTTCTTTATCCTCTGTTCTCTGTATAGAACTACCACAAAAACTCCTTAACATCTCTTCAGCAGATGAATTTAAAATCTGTATAATAGACTTTTCACTTTGTTCTTTCAGCGATTGATCCATTCTAGAAATCAACTCGGAAAATTCACTACCTTCTTTTCTAGCTTCACTTTCTATCTTATTTTTTATGCTTTCTATATTACTTTGGTTAATTTCTTCTTTCGTTATGTTAAATGAATTAGCAATACCTTGATACTTAATCTCACAATCGCCACAGCCAACTATGCAAAGAGCAATAGAATCGGATATTTCACCTGCAGCCGAATTATGGATAGTGTAAGCTAAGCAATTGTCATGATATTTAATGCCAAGCTGTTGCTCTATCAATTCAGAAATTTCATTTTTTAAAGACATAAAGTACCTCCTTCTTACATTACTGTACCTTCTGATTAAAGTACAACAGCTGCTCCTAAATAGCAATCCATATATGGTTTACTTTAATAAATTATTAAAGTAAGAAGCTTTTACATCCTAAAACATAACTGAGATAAGCCAATGTAAAAAAATTTTTAAACGAGAATTATTGTATATATATTACTTATTTGGTAAAATTATTTTGGCAAAATAGCATATAAAAGTTGAGGCTAATTATGAATATTAAAGAAGGAAAGGATTTACAACAGGAGTTATTAGGAATTGTTTTCAATATACTCATAGAAAGTGAAGATAGCGCCATAGAAGCTATGGAAACAAGAGCAGTAGAGATAATTAAAAAACTAAAGGAACACATTAATGATTATATAGAGTATGGTGGTCAAAAAAAGCCAATTTTAGATTGGGTTATTGTTTGTGATTCTCAGAATAATGTCAGACTAAATAACAAGTCGCTATTAAAATTTGAGAAGGCAATTAAGGATATTGGAGGAAGAGCACCGCTAAATGAAATAAAAAGTACAATAAGGTTATTAGTAGAACAAGCACAGCTAAATCATGTTAGAATTAGAGGTGAGAGAGAAGTACCACTAAACCTCTTTGAGGAAAACATAATAATGAGAGAGCGAAGAAGGGCAAGAGAACAACAAATGCGGCCAAATTTTATTAGAGAAAGAGAAGCGTCATTGAATCTCTTTGGAAACAGGGATGAAAATGTAATAATGAGAGGACAAATGAGGTCACGCTATATTAGGCGTATTAGACGTGAAAGAGAAGTACCACTTAGTTCAAAAATAGGAGAATTAATTGGTGTAGTTTCATCCATAATTGTAGGTGCTTTCATTGGTATAATGGTTGGTATGGTCATTGCTGGTTTATGTATTGAGCTTTGTGTAATCACCACTGCAGAACCGATTCTTCTCATCATGGGTGCTACTGCTGTTATAGGAGCTATTGTAGCAGGAACTGCTCCTGTATTAAAGCTAATAGAGATGCAAGAACCTAATCTTTCTCCTAGTAGCGGTCTGGAAAGCTCTAATACTGAACATACTTATTTAAATAGGCAAAGAGTTATTTAGAAAAAAATTGGAAGAATGTTCAGAAAAGTCCATTTATAAAATACATCGGCTTAACTATGATCTTATAACTTAAGCTAATTAATTAAAAATTTTTGTTTTAGCGGTTAAATAAAGCCAGATCTGATTAGAGAGAGGATCTCCTTACCTCTTCCTTACCTTCATTTTCATTTCTAACAATTTTTTTTCCACTTAATATGTCTCTTATTTCATCTCCTGTTAAAGTTTCAAACTCCAGTAGATTTTCAGCAATGAGCTCCAAGTCTTTCCTACGCTTGGTTAAAATGTCTTTTGCTTTTTCATAGCAAGAAAATACGACTTTCTTTACTTCCTCATCTATAAGTCTTAACGTATCTTCAGAAATTGTCTCAGAATCATGTGTGATTTGTTCGCGATTATGATAGATCGGACCTATTTTGTCGCTCATTCCCCATTTTGTCACCATAGAACGTGATAAATCTGATGCTAGTTTTATATCTGAAGATGCACCGCTTGTGACTTTATCATAGCCAAAAATTAGCTCTTCTGCCACACGTCCACCCATTGCAACAGTTATATCTGCTAGCATCTTTTCTCTTGTGAGGGACACTCTATCTGTTTCTGGTAGTCTCATAACTAAACCGAGTGCTCTACCACGTGGAATAATTGTTGCTTTGTGTATAGGATCAGAAGCAGGCATATTAACTGAAACTACTGCATGACCAGCTTCATGGTAAGCAGTAAGCTTTTTTTCTTCTTCTGTAATGACTAAGGACCTTCTTTCCATGCCCATCATCACTTTATCACGTGCATACTCAAAATCATCCATGGTAACAATTTTCTTATTTCTTCTTGCAGCAATAAGCGCAGACTCATTCACTAAATTTGCTAGATCAGCCCCTGAAAAACCTGGCGTTCCCCTCGCAACTGTTTTTACGTTTACATCTGGTGCTATCGATATTTTCTTTATATGCGTATTTAATATTCTCTCACGCCCATTTATATCAGGTAAAGAAATAGTAATCTGTCGGTCAAAACGACCAGGTCTAAGTAGTGCTGGATCTAGGACGTCTGGACGGTTAGTTGCAGCAACTATTATCACACCTTCATTAGACTCGAAACCATCCATTTCAACCAGTAATTGATTTAATGTTTGTTCCCTTTCATCATTACCGCCACCAAGACCAATGCCGCGATGCCTACCCACTGCATCTATTTCGTCTATGAAAATTATACAAGGAGCATTTTTCTTACCTTGATCAAACATATCACGAACACGGCTTGCACCAACACCGACAAACATTTCAACGAAATCAGATCCAGAAATACTAAAAAACGGTACATTAGCTTCACCTGCAATTGCACGAGCAAGTAGAGTTTTACCAGTTCCAGGGGAACCAATTAAAAGACATCCTTTTGGTATCTTCCCACCTAACACTTGAAATTTTTGCCTTTGTTTAAGAAAATCAACAATTTCAACCAACTCTTCTTTTGCTTCATCAATCCCAGCAACATCATCAAATGTCACTTTTTTTCCAGTAGTCATAAGTCTAGCTTTTGATTTGCCAAAGCTTATAGTTCTATTACCTCCTGCTTGCGTTTGTTTAAAAAGGAAAAGTAATAAACCGATAAAGATAAGCGTCGGAACCCATTGAATAAGTAATCCACCAATGATACCTATTGCAGAGTCTCCAATTGAAAAGGAGAACTTCACTTTCCTATCATGCAAACTTTTTATTAAGTCACTATATATAACACCACTTGAGTTAAAGGCTGACCCATCCCTAAACTTCCCTTCGATGCTTTGGTTTCTTATTGTAATATTTTCTATATCATTCTCTTCTAGTCTAGTTAAAAATTCTGAAAAAGGTATGGTTGTTTTACTCTTACCTATACTTCCGCTAAATTGAATATAAGCAACTGAAATAAGAACAATAATCACTAACCAGATCAATAAGCCTTCTAAAAATTTTTTCATTTACATTTCTAATTAAATACTAATCAAGCTTACCAAATTTTGTTTTATCGTGCTATTAATAATGAATCGAACCTTATCATCATCGGTATTTTTTCCGTTATAATTTACATCAGGATAAGCAAGCATCTTTCCATCTTTTTGTACTGTAGGCAAAGAATAGTAAACTTCAGAGCAATAATCATAATTTTTTAGAAATTCAGGGATTTTTTGTGTTTTCTTTAGTGGAGCAATAGTTACTGAACACTCCTGATCTCCAAATATTGTGCAGCTAAACCTGTTATCCCATTCAATAGAACCATTTAATGGTAAGTGTACAGTAATTTCCTGTATCTTTGACGATTCTCTCATTATCAGAATACTTTCTCCATATTTTCTTATTTTGCATCCATAGAGTGTGCAATTAACATCACTATTTTGTTGCAATATTCTATTAAATATTGCGATAAGGCTACGGTACCTTGGTTTATAGTGCTTGTTGACAATTGCCATTATAGAATAAAGAAGAAGTCTTAAAGCTATTTCCTCTGGCAGTTTATAAAGTTCATCTAGTTTAATTTCAATATAACCAAGATCATGAATATTAACGCAGTCATTAAGTGCAAGGCGTGTGTAGTGCATCAACGCTTTTGCAGCTCTTTTCATATGAAGGGCTGTGAGGCATATTCGCTCTGTTAAAATCTCTTGATTGTCACTTGCTTTAAGTAAGTTACGGTATAAAGTTCGTCTGTATTTTAAGTCATAATTGCTTCTATCTTCGATCCATTTTAACCGGTGAAGATTAGCGTACTTTTCTATTTCACTACGACTAAAATTTAACAACGGCCTAAATATATAAATACCATTTAAGAAAGATTTGTAATCCATTGATGATAATCCATCTACTCCACTACCTCGCTCCAATCTTAATAAGAACGTTTCTGCTTGATCATCTTTGTGATGAGCAACGAGCAAACATTTAACATTATTGTTTTTACACCACTCTGCTAGTAACTTATATCGTGCTTTTCGTGCCTGTAACTGAATATTACCTTTAATATTTTGCTTCTCCCAATTTAATATGAACGATTCCTTTGCTCCAAGTTCTTTTGCATAACTTATAATAAAATCAGCTTCTTTTTGAGACTCTGAACGTAACCCATGATTTACTGTTAATGCTATAGGAAGTGAAAGCTTGTTTTTTTTTGCCCAGTTAGTCATTAAATGCAGTAAGACTATACTATCTACACCACCTGATACTGCAACTGCGATTTGGTTATGGAAAGCAAAACTATTAGCTATATTTTGAAATAATAACTCTAATTTCATTATGTTTCTTGATGGCCAGATAGTCTCTACGTCATACAGCGACTTATTTGTGGTATATATAGATCCCGCTAACAAGCAGCGGAATTGCTCTCTTTTGTCATCCCAGTGCTTGACACTGGGATCCAGGTTTTAATGCAAGAAACTACTTCTTTATTCCAGAAAATGAAAATTCCACTCTACGATTTTTAGCATGCTCTTTTTCATATTTAGAATTTCTAGAATCATCTTTTACATTAACCAAAGGCTCAGTTTCACCTTTAGAAGCAGTTTTTATTCTATTTTCTAGATAAGGTGTACAGCTGACCATAAATTTTTTAGCTGCATCTGCTCTTCTAGCTCCTAGTGCAAGATTATACTCGTGAGAACCACGATTGTCAGTATGACCAGTTAAAGTGACCTTTGCGTCAGGATTATTTTGTAACACTTCCATCACGTCAAGTAATGCATCTGCACTCACTTCACTGATACTAGATTCATCATAACCAAAGAAAACTCTTTTATCACCTATCTGCTTAACAACAGCATTCATTTTATTTGTCGTATTTACTCCTTTTTTAGGGCAAGAACTTACACCAGTAAGCAGTAAACAAAAACAACACATTATAATCAGTCTACTCCACATCACTAAACCTCCATAAATTTAAAATATAGTGCGTAATTTTAATTTTAGTACTAATAATCCCTCTATACTAGAATAGAGTCAAGGGAAATAAAATACTAAATGTTTTCTTTACAATCTTATAATTAATTTTCTGATAAGATGCTCAATTCTTAGCAATGAAGTACAATAAAAGAATAAAAATACAATTTTTTATTGTACTTTAAGCAAATATACTTTTAACTTTATTATTAATCTATTACGATATTAAGCAGATGTTTCAAAGCAATGAATAAAAATGAGATCTTATAAGTTTTTAGAGGAAGTATTACATAAGGTAAGGAATATCGAAAACACACTAAAACTACTAAGCAAAAGCCAATTGAATGTAGAGGACAAAGTTGAACAAATGTGTCTTCTAGAGGAAATCAGACATGAAATTATCTCTCATGATGCAATAAAGGAATCATTAGCGAATGCTCTTAGGAATAAAAAGAGTGCTAATATTCAGCAGCTAAAGTTAATAGAGGGGATACACAAAAGCAGCAGTGCTATTCCTGTTGATTTAGTAAAATCTTTGTCCAAAGCTAAGATTGAATGCCAAAACTTATGGAGGCTAACTAATTCTGAAATTAGTAACTTAGAAAAGCTGAAAGAATGCTTTACTAACCTAATTAAGCTTACTCGTGAAGCAGCTTCTATAAAATCGCAGCAATTAAAGCGCTCAAACTATGAGTCATTGCTTGCTGACTATGACTCTAATATCACAGAAAAGAACATAAAGGAAATATTTCCTAAGCTAGGTAAATTTTTTAGTGAAAATGTAGAGAAAGTAACTCAAAAGCAGAAGAAGGATAAGGTTACTAATATACAAAAAGTTACGGTTCAGAGACAGATTGAACTTGGTTCCTTATTCTTACAGCAAATGAGTGTTACACCAAATGAGATTTCCATTTCTTATTACGATTCTATCGATTATGATGAATCTGACCTTTGTTATGGTTTATTTTTACTTTTACGGCATACTGGTTATGCAATTCATCAAAAATGTTTAGCGCAAAATTCTATAAAGAGCTCAATTACAAAACATATTATGTATGAAACTCAAGGGTTATTCATGGAAAGGATCATTGGAACATCCAGAGAATTTATTGAGTTCATTCAACCACACATAAAGGAGAAACTTTCTACAAAAGGCAAAATTAATAGTAGTGTTGAAAATTTGTATTTGATTTTCAATAAAGTAAATCTTTCATCTTTTTTGAAGAATGCGGATGAATTTAGTTTATTGGCTCACATTATGCTAAGAACTAAATTAGAACAAGATCTAATAAATGGTACGTTAGAAGTTAAAGATCTACACGATAAATGGTTGGAAGGTATGAAGCATTACAAGATTTCAGTAAAAGCTAAAAATGAGCTAGACACTTATTTTCAAGATGAGTATTGGATAAGTGGTGTTATAGGCTACTTTCCTATTAAAGTCATAGCGTTAATCGCTGCTGTGCAGTTTTTTTCTTTCATTAAGAAAAATCATTACGAATTTTTAGATTCTATAGTAAAAGGAGATTTCAGTTTACTTATCGATTGGTTCTCTAAAAATGTATATAGTGCAAATTATGGCTTTTTGGAACAGCTAAAAAAGGTAACAGGTAGGGATTTAGATATTGAGTGCTACACTAGTTACTTATCTGAAAAGTATAATTTGTCTCAATAAATGGTTTTCTTGAGTTGTGTATGAGTTTTGTTCAGAATTTAATCAGAAATTTTTTTACTTTCAAAGGTTTATTTGCTAGCGATATTGCTATAGATCTTGGTACTGCAAATACTTTAGTTTATCAGAAAAATCAGGGGATAGTGCTTGATGAACCCTCAGTTGTAGCAAGAGTAAAAGAAAAAGGAAGTTACGTTCCTTATGCTTTTGGCAAAAAAGCTAAGATGATGCTCGGAAAAACACCTGGAGAAATAGAAGCGATAAGGCCCTTGAAAGACGGAGTTATTGCTGATTTTAAAAGCGCGGAAGAAATGTTAAAATATTTCATACGCAGCGCAAACACAAGATTCACTGTTAATAAGCCTAGTATTATCATATGTGTTCCATCTGGATCTACCCCAGTTGAAAGGCGTGCTATACAAGATGCAGCAGAAAGTGCTGGTGCAAATGAAGTATTCTTAATTGAAGAACCAATGGCTGCAGCAATTGGGGCTGGACTTCCAGTTACCGAACCTGAAGGTTCTATGATTGTTGACATAGGAGGTGGTACAACTGAAGTTGCAATTATTTCTTTAGGTGGAATTGTTTATTCACGTTCTGCCAGAGTAGGTGGCGATATTATGGATGAGGCAATAAAGTCATACATTCGTGAAAATCATAAGTTATTGATTGGCGAAACAACTGCTGAAAAAATTAAGAAAAACGTCGGTTCAGCCAGTCTGCCAGTTGAAAACAACAAAGAGGGAATGATAATTAAAGGCAGGGATTTAGTGAGTGGTATGCCAAAAGAAATGCTTTTATCAGAATATCAAGTTGCAGAGAGCCTAATAGAGCCTGTACATCAGATAATTTCTGCTATTAGAACTGCACTGGAGAGTACTCCACCTGAACTTTCTTCTGATATAGTTGATAGAGGAATAATTTTATCTGGTGGAGGTGGGTTATTGCGCAACTTGAGTAAAGTTATTAGTGAAACAACAAAATTACCAGTTCGTGTTGCAGATGATCCACTTTGTTGTGTTGCCCTGGGTAGCGGAAAAGTACTTGAAAACATGGACTATTTTGGCCATGTTTTATTCAAGCAAGATTAAATTGTTTTTGAAGGCAGTTTATCGAATTGTTTTGATGGAATTATGTAATATAAATGAGATCCCAGTGCCACGCACCAAGTAATTTAAAGGCAACTTCCAGCAGGAAGGGGTGTCATCCCAGCGCTTGACACTGGAACTTGACTACAAATAAGTACGCTGTTTCGATGAAATTGTGTAATAGAAACTCGATTCCAGTGCTTGACACCAGGTTTGTGTTTATAAATTATATGCTAAAAGAATTTGAAATTGAACCTTTATTAAAAGATAAAGCTCCGCATCAAACTAAGGCTATTGTTGCAATGTCCGGGGGAGTTGATAGCTCCGTTGCTGCAGCACTGCTGTATAACCTTGGGTACGAAGTGATAGGTGTGACTCTTCAGCTCTATGGCAGTGATGGTAATGCGAGAAAGGGTGCATGCTGCGCTGGACAGGATATTTATGATGCCAAATACGTGGCTGAAAGTGTTGGCTTTCCCCACTATATTTTAAACTACGAGGAAATATTCAAAAAGGAAGTAATAGAGGATTTTGCAAATACCTATATGCGTGGGGAAACCCCCATACCATGTGTAAGATGTAACCAAACAGTAAAATTCCGTGATCTATTGCAAGTCACAAAAAATCTTGGTGCGGATGTGCTCGTAACAGGACATTACGTAAGAAGATTAGAAGAAAATGGTGAGGTAAAGTTGTGCAGAAGTATTGATAAAAGTAAAGATCAAAGTTATTTTTTGTTTGCTACAACTGAGGAGCAGTTAAAGCTTTTGCGATTTCCACTAGGTGAGTTCTATAAAAGTGATATAAGAAAATTAGCAAAATATTTTAGCTTACAAATCTCTGAAAAGCCGGATAGTCAAGATATATGCTTTGTTTCCGAAAGCTATAGTAAAACAATAGCTAAATTAGCTCCACAATCTGTACAGAAAGGTAAAATAGTAGATATTCATGGAAAAGTGCTAGGTGAGCACAGCGGCATAGTAAATTTTACAGTGGGACAGAGAAGAGGCCTCTGCATCGCACACAATGAGCCTCTTTACGTGATAAAAATTAATACAGAAAATAATGAAGTTGTAGTAGGCCCGATCAATGCTCTAATGCAAAAAAAGATATTGGTCAAAGAGTTAAATTGGTTAGAACAACCAAAAGAAGGCATGGAAGTAACTGTGAAGCTTAGGTCATCACATGCAGGAAGCTTAGCGACAATATATTCAACTGACGAAAAGAACAAAGCCTGTGTAATTTTAAACGACGATTACTTTGGCATCAGTCCAGGTCAAGCCTGTGTAGCATATAAGGGCGAACAAGTTATAGGTGGAGGTTGGATATGCTCCTAACTTGGTGGTTTAATTTTTTAATGCAGAATGTAAACATACAATAAAATTTATTGCTGTTTTATCCTATATTCTTTATACTATAAAGATAATTATTATATTGTGGACTAGAGGGATGGTTAAAGAAGTTGAAGAGTTAATAAAAATTGTTGGTAAGGGCAATTTACTAGAAGCCGCATTTATTCGTTTGGGCAGTTTTCAACATGCTGACTTACATCATTGCATGGATTGCAGAAATCATATAGGTCTATTCGAATTCATTAATAAAAAAGAACAAGAGCCATTAGATAAATATTTTAACTTAAAATTTAGTCTACAAGGATTGTTTTTAATTTATGTTCAAGCTTATAGAGTTCTTGCAGAAAATGCTCAGTTCAATACTCAAGAAGTAATTGATAAAATATATGCTGCAGTTGAAAGTAAAAAAATACCTACTCTTTGTGACACTTCGAAGAAACTGCTAAGGGAAATTGTAGATCAAGTAGAATTGACAGAAGATCAAAAAAAACTAAAGCTTTTTAATATTCTAGCAAATCCGAAAGGTGAAGCTCTATTTAACAATAATGATGACTTTGAGAAACAAGTACTCAATAATGTTAAAAAGTTACTCAAAATAAGCTATGCAAATGAATTTGATAAAGAGTTTAGCTTATGTAAAGAGGTAATAAATCATTATTACTCGATTCACAGTATAAAAATAGATAAAGACATAGCATTACTATTTTCTAGTTATGGTATATTTTCTACATGTACTGGAAATGGAGATATTTTATCACTCAATCAATATATTAATGAGAAAGCTAGAGTAATCAACACACCACTGTATTACAGTTACATCTTACAGTTAATAAACGTATTAAGAAAAATTGAGTTACCGTATAGAAATGGATTCACCAAGTATACACTTAATTATAGAGGTATAAGTGAATTGAACGGGACATTTACAGCTGCAAGAGAGCAAGACAGTCAAGATTCTCTATATCCTAAAAATATCAAACGTACTCTAGAGCAACTACTAAAAAACCAAAATAGTGATGCATTTGAACAATTAGTAACAAACCCTGAGAATACGTATTACTCAGTGCCACAAAGTGAATGCAGACTAAACTCTACTATCAATAACAAAAAAAACAAAAATCATAAAAACACATTTTGTAAATTAGCTTTAGGCATGTTTATATTATCTGTTGGATTATATGCTGCTGACTATTTCCTTATGGAACAAAAATTGTTTAACTCAATGAATCCACAAACTAATCTAATAATTGCTGCAGTGCTGACTATTGTGGTAATATATGCCTTATCTCAATTATTGAAACCACCACAGGAACCACCACTTTCAACAGTCGATGATGTGCGGAAGAAAAAATTAGAACCGCTCCATGCAAATAAGCTCAGAACTACATAAATGTGGCAACTTAAAAGCACATATTGTATAATGCTTATTCTTAAGTTAAGAGGTAATCCATGGATTTAAGTAAAATAACAGCGGGACCAAATGCGGTGAATGTGGTAATTGAAATAGGCGCAAATGCTGAGCCTGTAAAGTATGAATTTAATAAAGAGCTCGGATTATTACAAGTTGACAGATTTTTGTCTACTTCAATGACTTATCCTTGCAATTATGGATTTGTACCAAACACCTGTTCAGGTGATGGTGATCCTGTGGATATTTTGGTACTAACTCAATTTCCTTTAGCGCCTGGAGTTTTGATATCGGTGCGTCCAGTAGGTGCATTACTCACTAAAGATGAAAAAGGAGAGGATGAAAAGATATTAGCGGTGCCCATTTCCAGTGTTGACAGCTATTATGACAATATAAAGAACTATTCTGACTTACCTAAAAATCTATTAGATAAAATTGTTCATTTCTTTTCTCATTATAAAGATCTAGAAAAGGGAAAAACAGTGACAGTTGGAGAATGGGCTGATGTAGAAGAAGCAAAAAAAATCATTGAAAAAAGTAGAAATTAGTTTGCATTAGAGCTGCTCAGAAAAATATTGTTGTTTTTTATGTTGCGGTTAAAAGCATTAGACAGGCAGTAAAGGTCTTGATATTATAGTAATAATTTGGAAGGGTGGCCGAGCGGCTGAAGGCGGCGGTTTGCTAAACCGTTATACGATTGAAAAGTCGTATCGAGGGTTCGAATCCCTCTCCTTCCGTATATTATTGTTTAGGTATTCATTACAGTAATTTCATCCTCTTTTTTAATTATTAAAAAGTTAGCTAGCGTTTATTCAGTATTTATTATAGAATTAGTTATTAGCTAAATAATTTTATATGCATAAAATACTAATTTTGATATTAATAATGCTGCCGCTTAGGTTACTTGCAACTGAGATTGAAATTGTTGCAGATGTAAATGGTGAGCCAATTTCAAATTTAGATATCGAAAGACGTATAAACTTCATAAATTCATTGCTTGGCACTCAGAAGATTAATCAAAAAGAGGTAAAATCTCAAATTCTAAGACAGTTAATAGACGAAATTATCATTGTCAGCGAAGCACAGAAGATGAATATAGAATTGAGTAACGAGGAGTTAAATAATGCTGTCACGTTATTCTTAACTCAAAGTTTAAAACTTGAGGCTGATGAAGTTGATCAATACGTAAAAAAGCATAATATAGATCTCAATACCCTAAAAAAACAAGTAAAGTGTCAGCTACTGTGGAACAAGATTATTGAAGTAGGAATTGTGCCACTTGTCAATATCAGCGATAAAGAAGTGGACGATGTAAGAAAACAAAAAGAGAAACCTGACTACCTTATTACATTTCAGGAGTTTGTAATTCCTGATCAGAAGATGGCTGAAGATTTAATAAAACAATTACGTAGCAGTAATAATCCAGAATCTTCAATAAAGATGAGCAAAGCAACCGTTAATTTAAGTCAGCTAAAAGGTAAACTCAAGGACGTTTTGGAAGGATTAGAAATCAGTGATGTAGCAGGTCCGGTTAGTTTAAGCGAAGGTTACTCTGTTATAAAAGTCATAGATAAAGTACAGCTTAATCATACAATGCTGAAAAGTACTTTAAAACTGAAACAGGTTGTAGTTGAAGGTTCAGAAAGTTTACTCTCTAGTTTTAAGGAGCAAAAGGTCAGTTGTTTAAATTTTGACAAGTTAGCAGATGATTTCAAGTTGCCAAGCGTAAAAGAGTTTGAAATAAAAATGCGAAATTTAAATCCTGATTTACAGATTTTATTTAGTAAAACAAATATGAATGAAATAGTAGAATTAAGAGAAAATAGCACTGCAAAGTTGATGATGTTATGTGATATCAAAAATAATGCAATGGATATAGAAGCAATCAAACAGGAAATGTATCAACAAAAGATTATGATACAAAGCAACCTGTTATTGGATAATATGCGTAAAAATGCAGCTGTTAGTTATCAGTTTAATTGAAGTTAGAGAGGTTTTCTACTCCATAAAAAGTTTATGAAGAATATAATGCTCATTGGCGGTGGAGTTGGAAATGCAGTGTTATTTTCGATAGGGAAGGCATGTCTTGAAAACAATCATAAGGTTTTATATTTCGCTGGCTATAAAAAATTAAGTGATGTATTTAAACGAGCACTGATAGAACGTGCATCAAGTGCAGTAATTTGGGCATGTGAAGAAGGATTGATAGAAACAAGCAGAGAACAGGATAAATCCTTTCATGGTAATATAGTTGATGCAATAATCTCATATCAGCAAGGAAAGTTAGGTAAAATTACTATTAGTTTAAACACTATAGATAAAATCATCACTATTGGTTCTGATAAAATGATGAAAGCTATAAATGAAGCTAGAAAAACAATTTTAAAGCCATATCTAAAACCAAAACACATAGCAATATCATCAGTTAACTCTCCTATGCAGTGCATGATGAAAGAAATCTGCGCTCAATGTATTCAGCAACACATAAATAAGGAAACAGGAGAAATAAGTTTTGTTTATAGTTGCAATAATCAAGACCAGGATATGGAGCTTGTTGACTTTGATTTTTTAAGTGAGCGCTTGAAGCAAAATAGTTTACAAGAAAAGCTCACTGCAAAATGGATAGAACATGTTCAAAGACACTAAACAGCACAAAGAGGAACTAAGGAAGCAATATAGAACCATAAGAAAAGATGTTGATGAAAGTTATTCTAGTTATGCAGCAAATTCTCTTATTAATCTCTTTAACAAAAACTTAAGTTGCGTTAAAGGTAAAACAATAGCAGCGTACATTCCAACAGACGGAGAAATTAATGTTGTGCCTTTGATGCATCATTTACTCGATTTAGGATATAAAGTAGCAATTCCTAATAAAAATAAGTTATTAAAATTTGAGGAATGGAATAAAGCAGATGAAGATATAATTCCCGACACAATCATTACCCCTATTGTTGCTTTTGATGATCATTTTAATAGGTTAGGTTTTGGCGGTGGTTGGTATGATGAAATGATAAAAAAATTACGGCCACTTGGAAAAATATTTATAGGTGTAGCCTATGAGAAGCAATATTGTAAAAATTTACCTGTAGAAAAACATGATCAAAAATTGGATATTATAATCACTGAGATGTGTGTTAGATGTAGAAGTGGATTGCTCAAAAAAGTGGATAGAAAGGAGTAGCATAGTCTCCCTCTTTCTGATAGTAATTGCTTATCTGTTCAGATGCATGCAAATATTGAAACCTGTACTCCCTTTCTTGTCATCCGAGTAGCTGACACTGGGATGGCTTTATTGCATCACACTTTATGAGATGGTGATTTATGTTAAATTCATGTAACTATCTCAAATTTAGCCATACCAATATCAGTGAATTTATTAAGCAAATAGCATTTAGTTCTTTTTCTCGATTTATCTCAGATTTATTCCTAAAACTAAATCCGAATATTTGCTTTAATCTTGAGAAAAAACCTTCAATATAAGATCTTTTCCCATAATTTACTTCTTTTTCCATTCTTTCATGCCATCTTCACCGTATAATTTTATTAACCTAATAGCAGCATTCCTGTCAGACATATAATCTATTTCTGGATGTTCTGCTGCATTGTTTATTGGTGGAATTTTTGTCTTTATATCATATTCGTTACACAACTTATAAAACTTGTGCCTATCACATGCTCTATCTGCATATAGTGCTTTTATGGCATGCTGAAAATCAACTTCTTTTAGCAAATCACAAGTGATCAGAGTAGACACCGTTACTGTATTTTACAGCTATGGCTTTTTTGTTGTTTATATTCAACATTACGTGCAATTTTCTCGTTTGCTCATAGCCACTCTGTCAGTGCTATTTTCCTTGCTGTGTGTTGTTGTATATACTAATTCCTGTACTGTCTATAGCAATTTCGATATCTTCTATATTATTTTCTGCAATCATTTATCTTAATATTAAGTTTTTTTTGATGCTTGTGAATAGCTGCAAATTTTTTCCTATTTGTTGCAGATATCCTTTTACAAACCCTACCGTTTGTCTTAAGCCAATTCTAAAAAGATTAACGATTATATGCACCAAAATCACAACTTTATCACTATAAATATAGTTGCCGCCCTGCATTTTTGGACAATTCTCGTACCAATTTTCTATGGCGTCATTGATATAACAAAAAATGCTTCCTCTTTCTTGGAGAAATTTGTTATATTCATGGCAGTTACTGACTCTCATTTTTTGTGGCATATTTTTTCTTCAACAGTTAAATGGCTATTTATAATGAATTTTGTCAGTAACTGCCAGTTCTTTTCACTTGAGCGATTCAACAAAGCCCACTGGGATCCAGCCTGTTTTATCTTTTATCATAGAATGAGACGTTCAGCATATTCATCTTTTTCCATTACCATATCATAAACAATCATTCCATGGGAGCGCATAATTTCAGGTGTATGATCACGAATCAATTTATCAATCTTGAAATAATTTTCTTTATACTTCCTTTGACGGATATCAAAACTTTATTTGGTAAAATCAAACCGTGACTTTCGATTTAACCCAATTATACAATTTACTCATTTTACCATCTTGACCGAGCATTCCAGAGTTATTTTTATAAAAAGTGTCAACTATTAGCTTGATAGAGCCTATGGCAGCAGAAAATACGGGATTTTTATCATACTCGCCATCAAGGCCACTGAGAGACTCAGGGCATCCAATGCGGACTTGTTTGTTGAATATATAGCTTGCAATCTCTTTCATGCTTGTGAGTTGACTGGTTCCACCTGTGAGCACTACTTTATTGATTGGATCTTTTTGTTCTTGAAATTGTTCTCTTACCAGTTCAAATATCTCCTCAACTCTAGGTCTTATGATGTCAATAAGTTCGGACTTGGGTACTCGAGTCGGTTCATCATTTTCACTGTTTTGCAGTGTAATATATTCGTTCTCATCTATTGAAGTTACGACAGTGCTACCGTATAGTATTTTTATGCGTTCAGCATGCTCTATACTTGTGCATAGTCCATAAGCTATATCTCGAGTGATGTGAATGCCGCCAATTGGAATGCTGCTTGTGTATATAAGCTTCCCTCTCTTAAAAATTCCAATTGCAGTACACCCACCCCCTATGTCAACAATGGCAGTTCCTAGCTCTTTTTCATCTTCACTTAGACAGGCAAGGCCTGCAGAATATGCGGAAGCAATACAACCAGCCATACTTATCCCGCTATTATTAGTTATACAATTTTCAATGTTGGTAAGCGCTGGACGCGAAGCAGTGACGACATTAACATCAGCAGATAGTCTTTTTCCGTACAATCCACCAACCTCTTTTATATCAGTCATGTCATCCAAGTGATATTTCAGTGGTATATTGTGAATGATAACATTTTCTTCGATATATTTCTCAAACGTCTGAAAGACTACACGTTTTATATCTCGGTCTGAAATTTCGTGATTAGCTGCAATAATTTCGTTATATACGTTAAAAGATGAGACTCCACATCCGGCTACATTCACATATATCTGGTCTATAGTCTCTTCTGATACTTGCTCAGCTAAACCTATAGTTGATGAAATAGAGTAACTTGCATGCTTTGCATCAGTTATTGATCCACCGCTTATACCTTCTGCACTTTTATAACCCGTTCCTATTATTTTATAGCTGAAGTTGCTATTGATCTTAACAATGAGACAGATAATTTTTGTTGTACCTACGTCTAAAACGGCAAAAACATTTCGCTTTGGTTTTATTATTACTGCAGAGTACATTAGTTGACCTTATGACACAATTCCATTAAAATTGTAGCTTCCTTTAATAATTTATATTTCTATTAAAAATACAGCAACATTTTAATATACCCAAAATACTGTACAAAGGAAAAAATAAAACATAAAATTTTAATTTTATGTCTAAATTGCCAATTGTAATTGCCCCTGATGAAAGGTTAACTACACGTGCCAGTGAAGTAATAGATATAACCGATAAAATTAAAGAATTAGTAAACGACATGTTCGAAACTATGTACGATGCAGAAGGTCTTGGTCTTGCTGCAGTACAAGTTGGAGTGCTGAAGAGAATTTTTATCATGGACGTTCAGCCAGAAAAGGTTGGAGATGAGCTAGCAGGGTATGACTCAGTTGGCAAGTTTTGTATGATTAACCCTGAAATTACAGAATTATCGGGTGAACAAGTAATTCTCAAAGAAGGGTGCCTTTCAATTCCAGAGCAAAGCCATGAAATTAAGCGTCCAAAATATTTAACTGTGAAATATAAAAATTTAAATAACGAAGAACAGACGCTAAAAGCTAGTGGTTGGCTTGCAAGGTGTATTCAGCATGAGTTAGATCATTTAAATGGTATATTATACGTTAGACATTTGTCTAAATTGAAGTACGATATGGCTATGAAAAAAGCTCAAAAGGTTAAGAGGCACTATGAACAATGAAGATCTAGAATTGTTGAAGTTCTATCATGAAGTGGGTGTTGACTGCACGCTAACTGAAGGTGAAGAGGAAAAAAAAGTGGAAAATGAGAGAGCTGCACAGTCTTCTGTCATCGAGCAGAAAAAAGCCATGTTCCCAAGTGACTGGATCATTGAAGCAAGGAAGCTTGCAAGTGAATGTGGTAGTGTAGATGAACTAAGAAGTGCAGTTAAGTCATTTGAGGGTTGTGAAATAAAAAAAACTGCAACTAATACTGTTTTTTCCGATGGTAATCCAAATGCAAAAATCATGCTTGTTGGTGAAGCACCAGGAGCAAATGAAGACCTGAAAGGCATACCATTTTGTGGTGCAAGCGGAATGCTGCTCGATAAGATGCTCGGTGCAATTAATCTGGACCGCACTAAGGTATATATAAGCAACACCGTGTTTTGGCGTCCACCAGGTAATAGAAAACCAACTGATCTAGAGCTTGATATGTGCAGACCATTTGTTGAGAAGCATATTGCTCTTGTTTTACCGCAGATTCTAATTTTAGTTGGAGGAATTGCATGTTATAGCCTTCTTGATAACACAAAGACTATATCGAACTTGCGTGGCAAATTTCATACTTATACTAACCAATATTTATCTCATGCAATTACCACAGCCGCTATATTTCATCCAGCCTATCTACTTCGTCAACCAGCACAAAAACGCTTAGCTTGGGAAGATTTAAAGAAGATTAGAGAATATCTTGATAATACTAATAACCACACGGATGTTTAGCTTACTACTCGTTATCATCTTAGTACCGGCTAATTGCATTAAATATTGAAAAATTTACTAAACAGAGAAAAAGGCAAAAGAAAATCTATCAGCTACTACCTATTTTTTTAATTGGCGTTTTTCATTGTATTAAATGCTTTGATAAGCGCATTTTAGCTTATGTGGGTAAAAGTTTTATAAAGACATAGAGTGCACATAGTGCAAAAAATTAAACATCAAGTATATTGAGCTTTTTGTCGTTTTATCTGCACAGACTGAAGATAAATAATATATCTTCACCCTTATTTTAAGGAGAATGGCGGAGTCCGTCAAGTAACTCTTGCCGTTGCTATAGCTGCTTGAGTTCCTGTAATCACAATGTTGGTGCAATGCACGCATGGAATTTTATTTACTCTATAATATGTTGGTTTATAGTAGTACTAATGCAGAAATAAAGGGAGGAGACATTGGAAAGCAATATAAAAAAATTGAAAGGAAATTTTTTAGAACAAGCAATTAGAGTAAATCATGCTGGCGAATATGGAGCCATTTGCATTTATTCCGGTCAAAAATTTATTCTTAAAAAATCTTCCATAATTGACAAAATAATTGAAATGGAGGAGCAGGAAAAAAAACATTTCCACTATTTTAATGAGAAAATCAAGGAGCAAAGAGTTCGTCCTACTGTTTTGTTGCCAGTTTGGGGTGCTTTAGGGGTATCACTTGGTGTTGTAACTGCCATGATGGGTAAAAAAGCCGCTATGGCTTGCACTGCTGCAGTTGAAGAAGTGATCGGAGAGCACTACAAGGAGCAAGTCTTACATTTAGAAGATGGGGAATTAAGAGAAACTATAAGTAAATTTCGCGATGAGGAATTAGAGCACAGAGATATTGCAATTCAGCACAATGCCGAAAGCGCACTTGGCTACAACGTTTTATCTTTGTTCATAAAAACAAGCTGCAAAGCTGCTATTTACCTCTCTAAATTGATTTAATCAATCACTATTTGACAACCAACCACATTTGCCTTTAGTTCTTGTGCTAATTGCTGCCCCATATCCTCTACTACAATCGAATGCGTATGAATGTTTATAATTAATTTCTTAATTATTATCCTAAAAATACATTAATTTAATTCCCTATTAGAGTTTTCTTGTTGTTGTAAACATGTTTGCATAAGACTAGTAGATGGAACGTTTTTAATAGTCTGAGTTAACTCCTCAGGAATATTTTCAAAACTCTTGCCCATAACTTCTAAAACACTTTTCCCCTGTATAAGACAATTCCCTCCAAAGCTTGATTTGTTTTCTAACTTGCTAAACCTTATTTTGCTTTTCTCATCAATTTCTACTACCATTTTGTTACCATCTTTCCGTAGATAAATACTAATCTCTCCTATTTTAGTAGTAAAAAATATTTCAATACCACCTTTTAAGATATCTGTGTAATTTCTTTTTCCATCTTCTGTAATTTCAACTTTTACTATACTTTCCTCAATCTGAAATATGCCAACTTCTAAATCCTTAGCTTTTTCATTATTTAAAGTTCTCGCAGTTTCAACAATACTACCTTGTGGATACTTAATATAAAAATATTTATTATCTACTTCTACTTCAAGATCATATTTATCAATTTGCTTGTTATTTTCTTTCACAATACCTTCATATGCTAGACCCTCTAGCATTTTTTTCTTACTCTTACATTGTTCGTTAAGATCATTTAAATAATTAGAGCCGTAATATCCGCCTTCAATATCGCTATAAAAAGATAATCCTTTTTCTACCCCACCTTTTAACACTAAATTACGAGTGATCTTTTGTATGATATTTTTTGTAGTTGAATTGTGTGGATTTGCATGAAAGCGATTAATTAATTCTTCCATTTTTTCAAATATAAAATTTGTTACAGTCTTATTATCCTTACCGTAATATGAGTTTAATCTTATTCCTTGATTTAAATAACCCTCTATTATGCGTTCCATGTACTTTAAAACGCTTTCTTGCTCATCGTGTTCTGTTATACCTTTTATCATCTCATCACAAAATTTTTTAACTAGAATTTGTTCATCTGTAGTCAATGGTATTTGCAATTTCGTAGAAGATGAGTCTCGCTCAAAAAGATAAATTATTGACAATTCTTCTGCTCTTTTAATAAAGTCATAACTTCTTAGATATTCTGCAACATCTTTGTTTTTTGCGTACCTTTTCTTGATTAAATCCATATGCCTATCTTTACGACTTATAGTCGGTAATTTTGGATTTGATAAACTACTCTGTTGACTATTGAAGAAGCTGTTAGAGAACTGTTCAGGCTCTAAAATAAGATTACTTTCACCTTGTTTACCTACTTGCTTAGACATATTATATACCATAACCACTAAAACTTTTTAGTGATTACTTCAATACATAGATAAGTCAATAAAAATATCTTTTTCTCTTCAGTGCTAAAAAATTGTCAAAAATCTCAAAATTGGTTAATTGCATATAACCTACTTTCTGGTATACATCAAAACTACCGTAGAAAGCTTCAACTTTGAAAGGGATTAACAAATAAAATTCTTGTACTTTGCCTCTACTAAAGTACAATCAGGCTTTATTTAATATTTTTCATGCTTGATGAAGTACATGAGGAGTGCGGGGTATTTGGCATAAGTTATAACCAAAGTGCTGCTTTTAACTCTATACTTGCTCTCCACGCTTTGCAGCATAGAGGTCAAGAGTCTTTTGGCGTAGTAACCAGTAACAACGATAAGCTGCACTCTTATCACTTTCAAGGCCAAGTGAGCAGTGTATTTGATGATATAGATGAAATAAAGAAATCCTTACCTGGGGATTGTGCAATAGGTCATGTTCGATACTCAACAAGTGGTAGTAAATTTGGAGTGCAGCCCATGTTTGGCAAAAGTGGCAAATTTGGGGATTTTGCCATAGCACATAATGGTAATTTAATTAATATTTCTCCGATACGCGAACAATTAATTAAACAAGAGTGCGTTTTTCAGTCAGATATTGATACAGAAGTAGTAGTGCATCTGACAGCAAGCAGTGAAAAAGATAGCTTTTTAGAGAGTTTTATATATGCATTAAAGCAAATACAAGGTGCTTATTCTTTTGTGGCAATCAATCAAGAAGTAGTTATTGGAGTACGTGATCCATCTGGAATCAGGCCTCTTGTTTTAGGAAAGTTAAACGGTTCTTACGTTCTTGCATCTGAAACTTGTGCTCTTGATATAATAAATGCAGAGTTTATTAGAGAAATAGAACCAGGCGAATTAGTTACCATCAGTTCGGATAGTAAGCTAGCCTCAATGTTTCCTTTCCCACAGCAAAAATCAAGTTTTTGTATTTTTGAATACGTTTACTTCTCGAGACCAGACAGCATAATGGAGAAGAGGTCCATATATGATATAAGAAAAGAAATAGGAAGAATACTTGCAGAAGAGAGCCCACCAAAAAACAATGTAGATATGGTTGTACCAATACCTGATTCTGGAATACCTGCAGCTATTGGATATGCAAAGCATTCAGGATTACCTATGGAACTGGGGATAATTCGTAATCATTACATAGGAAGAACTTTTATACAACCCACCGCTGAAGTACGTAAAGTTAGAATAAAATTAAAATTCAATGCTAATAAGCACACTTTGAAAGGCAAAAACATAATTTTAATAGATGATAGTATAGTGCGTGGTAGTACGCTCAGAAATATAATAGTTATGCTAAAGGATGCAGAAGTAAAAGAGATTCACCTCAAAATTTCAAGTCCACCAATTAAGCACTCTTGTTTTTATGGAATAGATACACCAGATTGCAAAGATTTAATTGCTGCGACTCAATCTATAGAAGAGATAAAGGAAAGTATAGGAGTAGATAGCTTAGCCTTTTTGAGTATTGATGGGCTATACAGAGCTGTTAAAGCAGAAAAACGTAACAATGCTACACCGCAATATTGTGATGCTTGTTTCACTGGTGACTACCCAATTGGTAAGTAATCTATTATTAATGAAGGTGAGGTTTTTTCTATGTTATATTAACAGTTTTAAAAATAGATTTTTTACATAACCATATAGTTTTTGCCTGGGCGTCATTTGAGTGAAAACTACTTTACAAATTTCGTCATTCCCTTTACTATGATACTAAGAGTATTTATCCTTATTTTTGACCTGCAGGCTCAATCACAAAATCAGTAAAAAACTCAAATATTTATTGGCAAATTACACAAAAATTATAGCGGCTTTTTTTATTTTTTCTACATTCAGCCAAAATGCGCTTGTTAGCACATTATTATAGCGCCAATTTACATTATAAAACTCGTCACACGGGGATTCTTCTGCCTTTTTTCTTCGTTTGGTAAATTTCTTAATATTTATAGCTAAAGCTTCAGGCTAGCACTTGATGCTGGAATCCAGCTTTCATTAGAAACGTTGATTACTTTTATGCTAATAATTTTACTACTCTGCTGAACGGATACAATTGAATATAGTATAGTCTTCTGTTCTGACGAGAATAGTTTTATTCCATCCATCAAAAAATGCTAAATTGAGGTATGTATCACCCTTATAGGGCTTGTGAATTTCAGTTATAATAAATTCTGAGATTAGGTTATGCTCTAAAAAAAGGTGTGCTATTTGTGCCCCACCAATCACAAAGACTTGAGAACTACTTTGAATTGACAGAAATTCTTGCATGGAAGAGACAACAGTACATTTTGGACCTCTATTAAAACACTTGTTACGGGAGAAAACAATAGGTGTACGATTCTTTAGTATGCTTTGAGGCACGGTTTCAAATGTCTTTCTTCCCATCACAATAATTTGTTTGTCGGTCACTTGACAAAAATGTTTAAACTCACTTGGATAACGCCAGGGCAAATCATTATTTATTCCAATTACCCCATTAGGGTCAACAGCCATAATTCCAATAATCTTCATCCTTTTAAGACAGCTTGGGCTACAAAAAATCTCATGTGGTCGCGTACATTATGCACTCTAAGGAAATCAACCTTATTTTGCAGTATAGCAGATGTAGCAATTGTTTCTAAATCTCTATTAGAGGGAGATTCTATGGAAAAAGAGGAAATAAATGACTTTCTGGAATGGCCAACTAAAACCTTGCAGCCAAAATTTTGTAAAGTTTCTATACTGCGTAAAATCTGAATATTCTGATACATAGATTTGCCAAAACCAATACCAGGGTCAATAATTATTGAATTTTCATCAAAACCCAGGCCTAGTAGTTTGTTAATGCTCTTCTCTGCCCAATTATTTATGATATCAATTGGGTCAGTGTCATGTGGAATAATATTGTCCTTATGTGGTGGTATCGAAAGTGAATGCATAATAACGACACTACACCCACTGCTAGCAACTTCTTTTAAGGTATTACTACTCAGATCTCCCTTCTGATCATTTACCCAGGCAATATTGTAGTGCTTCAAAACGTTTAAAATAACGTCTGGCCAAAAACTATCAATGCTGACTTCAATATCACCATTTTTCATATAGTCGCTAAGATTATCAAGTACTGGTTTTAGACGTTCATACTCTTCCTCTGGCGTCTTTATTGAAGCTCCAGGCCTTGTTGATTGAGCTCCAAGATCAACTATGCTTGCACCATCTGATACCAGCTGCAATGCCTGCTTGGTTGCTCGATTCGCATCATAATAAAGACCACCATCTGAAAATGAATCAGGGGTAATATTGACGATACCCATAAGCTTTGGTGAAAGCGTAAAACTCTTTGAAAAACAGTCTTGAACATTGAAAGCAAAGGTTTTGTTAACCATTGCCATCAAGTGGAGCAAAAATGGTCTATTTACTAATTCTGGGTGAGGAATTTTAAGGTCAGGTATATCAAGCGTTAGATCATCCCATAACAAAATATCTAAATCAATAACACGAGGTGCCCATTTTTCGTAGACTTGTGGACGACCAATATCACATTCGATTTGTTTTAAGCCTTTTAGTAGCTCCTCAGGAGAAGAAGAACAACTTCCATAGACAATCATGTTGAGAAATGGCTTGTTCCAATCAGGTGGAGCACCATTTGGTAAAATAGCCTTAGTTTCTAGAATGATCGAAGACTTTAAGTCTTTTAAATAGCGCTTCTTTAGTAACTCAGTAGCTCTTTGTAAATGGGAAAGGCGATTCCCTATATTTGATCCAATAGAAATATAGATCATTCTTGCAATTCATTACAGTAAGTAAAAAAAACGCCCCCATGCACACCAGGAACTGGTGGTGCGATTTTGTGAGTAGTCACCCTGACAGAAGAAATAATATGCTTCTTTCGCAGCAAAAGGTTATTAATGGCTCTGTATATCTCATGAGTTAAATGCTCGATTAAATTAAATTGCTTGCCCTGAACAAGAGATTGAATATTTTGCACTACTTCCAAATAGCAGATAGTATCTTTAAGTTGATCAGTTGTAAGCCCTGAAGGAGGAGATTTAAAAGTGAAATCAACGTCAATACTCACCAATTGGGGAGAAAACTTCTCTTCTGCACTACATCCCAAATGAACCCAAAGCCGTAAATCAGATATAAGAAGATTACATGCTACCACTGAATTTAGTATCTACTTATAATTAATGACAAACATCAACATTCATCATGCCATCAAGAAAACCCCATAAGAGTTTTGCTCCTTTTTCAGCGCCTTGCATAACTTTCTCTTGTTTTTCTTCGTTTAAATCTGCAATAAGGTTTGCACATTCTTCAGAATGCCACTCATCAGCTTCCATATGAACAGTAAAAAATTTGAGAGGACGCTCATCATTTATTGAATAGTGTTTTTTTAGACCTTCAATTTTAGATTTAGAAACCTCTGGAGTTTGACGTTCATAAGCGTACAGAGCTCCAAGACCTGCTGCAAAATCTGATTTTACAATGTCAAAATAACCATCAACTAATTCTCGTGTCTCCTTAATTTGTGCATTTTCACAAAGTTCTGAACGTGCTACTCCCAGTCCTTCAGCAAAACGCTGCCATAATTCTGGGTGATTCTCGTCGCCTTGTTCTTCCTCTATTAAATTACCAAGTAAAACTTGCCGCATTTTCAAATTCGGACACAAGGAATGTATACCGCTGATATAACGAGGAAAAGCAGCAACATGGTGATAATATTCCTTAGCGTAGGTTTGCAGAGCCTGCAGGCTTAAGCTACCTTCATTCCATGACTCGTAAAACGGGTGTTTTAATAAGTGTAAACTATCTAATTGATTATTAAGTGATTGAACAAATGTCATAAATAAACAGTAAATTGTTTTAGGCTACGTTTAGGTTTATCAAATGTCAAGAGGCATTTCTCACTACTACTTTAATTCCGATAAATATAAAGATAGATACGCTATAAGTTAATTTTTTAGTAAAATTGATTTTTTCTAAAATTTCATGTATTATTAAATCAATATAGTGAAAAACGCAAAATGAAAGTAACAGAAGAAAATACAATAAAAATTAGGGAAGAGTTCGTAGAAGTTCAAAATGGAATGCGAATTCAAAAGATAGTGATGTCAAACTCGAAGAGCAGTGCAGATAGCAGAAAGAAAAAGCATATAGTTTACTTTCCAGGGCTTACATATACTTTTGAAAAAGAGCCAAATGAAGACAAAAGTGAATGGAATTGGGCAGCTAAAGCAGGTATGGATGTTCACCTTATTAATTTTCCTGGTTCTGGAAAAAGCAAAGGCCATTCTTTAAACGGTCGAAATCGAGTAAATGCAGGAATTGGAGTCATTTCAGATCTTCTAAAGCAAGGCATTCACCCAGACAATATAGTACTGTATGGAAGCTGTGCTGGAAGACCAATAGCTGCGGAGGTTTATAAAAAGTTTAAAAAAGATGACAATATTCATTTAAGATGCATTATCAATAAATCCTTTAGCTCATTCAAAAAACTTGTAGTGAAATTACTACACATATCAAAACCTAAATGGCTATTTCCTCCTATAATAAAATTCATACTCAAATGCTTTGGTTGGCACTTTAAGCCACACACAATAGTAAACGACATTACTCCATACACAATTTGTTTTAACTTAGAGAACGATGGCTTTATTAGTAAGCAGGCAAACATAGGTACTAAAATTGCCGACATAGAAAAAAGTCATAGGAAAAAAAATTATCAGAAAAAAGAAACTTTTGAAGGTTTTGAGCAATACAAAGAGTTTTTCATGGAGAATACTAATTTAGCTAAAATAAAAAATCTTGAACCTGAAGTTGGAGTAATGAGAAAATGCTGGAATAAGTTTCTATCGTTACTACCTATTAAGGCAGATGATATTCACTTTTCTCCGATTACAGAATTGTGCTCATCAAGTGAACATAAATACACTCTTCCTGAGTTAATTTCACTCTTTTTAGAATCCACAGATAATTATTTTGAAAAGAAGGGCTCGCTCAATCAAGAGATAAAAACAGAAGTGATATTTGAAAAGAATAGTGAAAAAGAAATAGAGGAAAAGAAACAGTATTTTACCAATTTAAAGAATTATTCAATAAGTCAGAGTATACCTCAAAAGCTAACATCCCCGCAAATATTGAAATAAGTGTTTCTTTTGTGATTAAAAAAACATTGCATCTAGAGTATCTGCCATAAGTGATAATTCTGTGCTTTCATCATAGAGATTGTTTTCACTAGCTAATAATTTCTCACTAATTTGTGGATAAAGTTTAGAAACGTACTTCTCATAGCATTTATCTAGGCATTCTTGGTCTGTCAGTTTTGTTTTGTAGGAATGGCATTTCTGCTGACATTGATTATATCTAAATTCAATCCCTTTCTCTTTGTTTGATGCTTGTTGTTCCATAATATTCTTCAATTTAAATAATATTAATATTAGCATACAAATATGAACATTATGTTAATATCATTACTTTTTAGGTATACATGGCAAATTTATGCCTGGAAACAGTTTTTGGTTATTTCCTAGATTTTCTTTATAAAAACCAAAGGCGCCAGTTGGTTTTTATTAACTAAGGTAAAGGTCAAATATCTGGAATTCTGGACATAAAATCCTCCTGTATAAATTAGAAAAAAATGCAGCGCACATATGACAGACGTGTGTATACGCTGAAAAAGATACGCTACGTTTTTTATTGAAAAGTTAATTGAAAGTCTGCAGACAAAGATAAATTCTTGAGCTCTTAAAATATCTCTAATTGTCATTATAATCAGATTCAAAATACGCGGAAGTAATTTTTTTTGACAATAGATTTCTTTCATAACCAGGCGTCATCCCAGCTGAGATCCAATAAGAAAACCGCGCTGGAACTTTTGAATTCCAGTTATGCAAGGAATCTAATATCATGGAGTTTTCAAACACTAACAGCCAAGTACTTTAATAAGGCAAAAAGCTTATCTAAGAGAGTAGGCCTTGCAATTGTATCAATAGTGGTGGGATTGGTAGGACTCGAACCTACGACCAATTCGTTATGAGCGAACTGCTCTAACCGACTGAGCTACAATCCCTTTTATCAACACCTATAATACACGCAAAAGGAAATTTGTCTACTCGCTTATTTCACTATCAACCCAACTGTGTAAATCATTTATTGCGCCAATTTTGCGTGCAATTTCCTTACCATCTTGAAATATGATTAAAGTAGGTATAGATTGAACTCCATACTTACTTGGCACCTCAGTTTCTCCATCTATGTCGAACTTGCAGATCTTGATCTTGCCTTTTCTATCCTCAGCCAATTGCTCGATACGTGGCATCAGACTTTTGCATGGTCCACACCATTCTGCCCAAAAATCTACCAGCACAAATCCTTTGTGGTTAGCAACTTCAGATTCGAAATTTTGATCATTTACCGCTTTAATATCATCACTCATAAAATACCTAAATTTTTATAAATATAGCGTATCAATTAACAGCTGATCAACTAAATTTTTCTGGATTCAAGTGAAGTGATTACATATGATGATTAAAGATATCTACACTCCCCCAACCCATTGAATCTAGCTCAATACGAGTAGGAAGAAATTCAAAGCACTTTTCGGCTAATTCTTTTCTATTTTCACGTTCTAGCATTAAATCTAGCTTTTCCTTTATTTTATGGAGATATAAAACATCAGATGCAGCATAACTTTTTTGCTTGTCTGTTAAAATTTCATTTCCCCAATCAGAAGATTGTTGTTGCTTATTTAATTTTATATCAAGTAGTTCTAAGCACAACTCTTTTAAGCTATGATTATCTGTGTAGGTGCGAACTAAACGTGAGGCTATTTTCGTGCAATAGCAAGGCAGTGCCCAAGTTTGCAGGTAGTAATGTATTATACTCACATCAAATCGCGCAAAGTGAAATATTTTGGTTATATTTTTATCCTCTAATATTTTTCTCAAATTTGGAGCTGTATAATCGTTTTTGAATTGAACTAAGTGAGCGTTGCCATCATTGAAAGAGAGCTGAACAAGGCATAATCTATCTCTGCTATGCAGTAGCCCCATTGCCTCTGTATCAACAGCTATAGATTTTATATCATTCGGTATTGCACTGGCTGGCAGGTCGTCCTTATATATAAATATTCTCATAAATTTAATATGTTTTATGACACATACAATAATCAAAAATGAGTTTTAAGTATACGAAAAGATCATAGAAAATTGTAAGTTAAAAATGTGATATAAAAGAGATAAGAGGGAAAGATAACCCTACTCACTATAGGAATAGGGCTATCACGGGCGTGTGCGACCGAATGAAAATTGGTATTACAACCGTAGCCATCAAGGTACACTAGCCCTATCCCTCGATACGTTTGAATAGTTGTGTGGGACATATATGTGCACCCGTTTACAATCTTAAATTAATTAAACTATCGAGGTTATTATGATTGCATCTTATCAAAATTTTATTGGCATTGATATTGGAAAATTCAAAAATGTTGCTGCAGTGTACAACCAAAAAAACACTATCAAGTTCAATAATAATGATGCTGGTTGGCAACAATTGTTTCAAGAATTTTCAAATATTCTACCTAATTCTTTTGTAACTTTAGAAAATACAGGAAAATATGAGCTTGGTTTAGCACGTTCTCTTGTTGATATGAATGTTGCTGTGCATCGAGCTAATACTCGTAAAGTAAAAAGTTTTATCATATCACATGGAACTTTAGCAAAAACTGATCAATCAGATGCAAAAGCCCTTGCTCAATATGGTTTTGAACGCTATAGTGCTCTATCTCTATTTGTGCCTATGTCAAAAGAACAAACTGCCTTAGTTGCACTCTGTCAACGTCGTGATGACATTACGCAAATGAGAACTCAAGAGAAATGTAGGCTTGCAGCACCTGAAAACGACTATATAAAGGAAAGTTGCCAAAAAACAATAGACTTTTTTACCAATCAGATAAATGAGTTCAACGATGCCATACAAAGAATTATTGATAAAAATCCAGAGTTACAAAAGCGTCAAAAGATCCTGAGAACAGTGCCAGGAATAGGTCTCAAGCTATCTCAAGTTTTTGTGTGTCTAATGCCAGAACTTGGCTACCTAAACAAAAAAGAAGTTGCAAGTCTTGCTGGGGTTGCTCCACATCCAAAAGAAAGCGGTAAAACTATTGGTTACCGAAGGATAACAGGTGGTAGAAGCAATGTTCGTGCAAAGCTTTTTACAGCTGCTATGGCCGCTGCAAGATCTAAATCTGCACTTGGTGCTTTTTACTCTAATCTTATTGGTAGAGGTAAAAAGAAGATGGTAGCTATAACAGCTCTAATGCGAAAAATCATAGTAATTGCCAATGCAAGACTTAAAGAAGCAATTAATATGAAATAAAAAAATCTGCATAGAAAATAGGTTAACGGATATGTGCGTCTACACACATTTAAAGCACATATTCGTTAACCATAAAATCTAAGCAGTGGTTGCTGTTTGATATAAATTTCTTTCTGTATAAACTGGGATCTTTGTTGCCAAAATACATTTTTCAATTGAATAAAAATGCAAAATTATGAACAAATGAGACTAAACTCAAAAAATTTTAAAAAACATAGTTGATGGCTCTCATGATTTTCATGCATGTAGGGTTTACAAATTGTAATATGTACCTATAATTAGAAGTAGAACCTAAGCAGAATTTAACTGCGGGAGTAGCTCAGTTGGTAGAGCGCAACCTTGCCAAGGTTGAGGTCGAGGGTTCGAACCCCTTCTCCCGCTCTTTAATTTTAACATAAAAAATTTCCTTCCCCTGTTCAACTAGTTCAGCTATACTAAAAGTAGCTAAAAGTTTTTTAGAAATTTATTATTTAGGGGGGGATATGAAAAAAGATGATGTTATAGCCTATTTAATAGCTTTAGGCATAGGAGCAACAATAGGAGCACTTACAGGTTTGGGACTCAGTTTTACAGCTCTGTCACCTTTGGTGATGGGTGGAATTGTTGCTGCAATTCCTGCACTCTTACACTTTGCCCTTTGTACAGGTGAGAGACTCTCACAATCCCAATTCTCTTATGCTCATGCTTGTTTATTTGTTGCAAGTGCTGCAATTGGAGTTGGTCTTGCTGCAGCTGCAACTGCTATTTCTCCAAGTATAATGCTTGGAATGGGATCGGCAGCTTTAGCAGGTGCAATAATAGCACCCATAGCAGTAATTGCAGGGTTCCTTGTAGCATTTGGTATTATTGAACCAATAGCTCAGAAAGTGAATGAGTATATTATATCACCTATAGTTGAGCGTTTTTCTTCAAAAGCACAGGGAGTTTAAGTGAGGTTTTTGCTTTTTATTTTGCCTATAAGTGGCTTGTGGAAGTTCGTAAGGTGCAACCTTGCCAAGGTTGAGGTCGAACCCCTTCTCCCGCTCTTTAATTTTAACATAAAAAATTTCCTTCCCCTATTCAACTAGTTCAGCTATACTAAAAGTAGCTAAAAGTTTTTTAGAAATTTATTATTTAGGAGGGTTATATGGACAACGATACTAAAGAAATGTTATTTGTCTTAGGTATAGCTACATCAATAGGAGCACTTACAGGTTTGGGACTCAGTTTTACAGCTCTGTCACCTTTGGTGATGGGTGGGATTGTTGGTTCTATAGCTCCAGCATTGTTTACAGCTCTGTGTGTGGGGATACTACTATACAAATTTTGCAAAAAAGATTATATTAAAAAGGATGAAAAATATAGGCTTATCCATTGTGGTATTTCCGCACTTGCAAGTGCTGCAATTGGAGTTGGTCTTGCTGCAGCTACAATGGCTATTTTTCCTGGTGCAACGCTTGGAATGGGATCTGCAGCTTTAGCAGGTGCAATAATAGCGCCCATAGCAGTAATTGCAGGGTTCCTTGTAGCATTTGGTATTATTGAACCAATAGCTCAGAAAGTGAATGAGTATATTATATCACCTATAGTTGAGCGTTTTTCTTCAAAAGGGGAAGAGAAAGCTATATAATAATCAATTGACGTTAGCATTTAGTTTTCTTTATAATTTCCTTTGTGAAAGAACAAAAATGCTTATTTGTAACGATAGCTGGTTTGCCAAATGCTGGAAAGTCAACGCTAATTAACAGCATCGTAGGCAAGAAAATTGCAATTGTCACCCCTAAAGTGCAGACAACAAGGACGCAGGTAAGGGGTGTTGCTATATGCAACAATGCGCAAATTGTTTTTACTGACTCTCCGGGAGTGTTTTCAGCAGAAACAAATCTTGAAAAAGCTTTAGTCAAATCTGCATGGGGAGCAGTTAAGGATAGTGACATTACTTTATTGCTTGTTGATGTAAACAATTACCTAAAAAATATAGAAAGAATAAAAACGATATTTGCACGACTGGAGCGCACAAAAGGCAGATGCATTTTGGTTATCAATAAAACTGATTTAGTAAAGAAATCAGGGCTCAAGATGGCACATGAGCACCTAAATTTGCTTTATAAGTTTGAAAAAATTTTTACGATCTCGGCACTGAAGAATGATGGACTTTCTGATCTGACTAGTTACTTGTCTGAAATTGCACCGATAGGCCCTTGGTTTTATGAAAAAGATCAAATAACTGATTCCTCAGCTGATTTTTTATCAGCGGAAATTACGAGAGAAAAGTTATTCTTGAACCTACGTGAAGAATTGCCATACTCTACAGCTGTTATAACTGAACAATTTGAGGAAAAAAAAGATAAGAGTTTAGTCATAAAACAGATCATATTTGTATTGAAAGATAATCATAAGAAAATAGTGCTAGGAAAAGACGGCAGTAGCATAAAAAAAATTAATATCGAGGCGCGTACAGAATTGGAAAAGTTATTTGAGTGTAAAGTTCATCTCTTTTTGTTCGTAAAAGTGCGACCTTGGACTGATCGCCCTGAGGAATATATAAGTAATGCTTAATTCTTTGTTAGTATTTGATATTGAAACTATACCAGATGTAAATTCCTGCAAGAATTTACTAAATATTAGTGATGATAGCAGTGTAGAAGAAAAGAGGAACGCATTAACAAAATATCATCTTGAAATAACAAACGGGCAAAACTCTTTTCTGCGTCAGCCCTTCCACCTTGTTGTAGTCATTAGTTTTTTACTTTGTAATATAACACGCCAGAGCGGTTATGAAATGTTCACACTACAAGAAATAAGATCTGGAGGCACAGTAAACTCCAATGAAAAAGAGCTAGTAAAGGGATTTTTTAACTACATATCAGAGAAAAAGCCAAGACTAGTTTCGTTCAATGGACGCACTTTTGATATACCGGTACTGAAGTACCGTTCTATGGTTCATGGCATTCAAGCAGAATATTTTCACAAAGCTGGCGATAAGTGGAATAGTTACAATCAGAGGTACAGTAGTGATTGGCATTGTGATTTGCTTGAATCTCTCTCTGATTTTGGAGCTTCTGCAAGAATGAAGATGAACGAAGTTTGCGCAGCATTTAATCTTCCTGGTAAGATTGGAGTCGATGGGTCACAAGTTATGGGCTTATACGATAGTGGCAAAATACAAGAAATTCGCGATTATTGCGAAACAGATGTAATTAATACTTATTTGATTTACTTGAGATTCATGCATCATCAAGGAAGAATTACTACAGAAAGCTATAATAAGAGCATAGAAGAACTGCTTTTAGAATGCGAAAAAAAAGAACACCTAAAGAAATTTAAAGAAGAATGGAAAATAACTTCTGGTGAAAATTTTTATATTGAATGTAAATGAACAGATGCTATGGAGCAATCTAATGATTGCTCTGTATAGTAGTTATAAACTCCTTGTAGTAGAAAAGACATTTTGATGTGCCCTTTGCTTAACTTCTGCTTGTTCAAGCTTAGAAAAATTTTCTAAGTTTTTATCTTGGTATTCCTTTTTTACTTTCTCGAAAAAATTTTGTCCACCAAGAATATAATTACCTAAATTAGCAGCATAATATTGAGCATTACCTAAAACTGCACAGTTAATTCGACTTAATATTCTCGAAGGGTAATAAAAGAGAGAAACGTTATTGTTCGATCGGAAATCTTTTTCATCCATTATTTTAATGGCTTCATGATAACCATCTATTTGATGAACAAAATATCCTTCAGGTACTGATATTCTCAATTGTGCACCTACATGAGCATAACCACAAATACCAGGTGATACCGCTGGTACTGGGTCTTGTCTATGTTGAGTTACTCTAATGGTTTTTTCTTGAAGAACATCATTATAAAATTCACTAGCAGTAAGATCAAAAACTCGTGGATCACCAAAAGTTGCAACATGAACATCTTCAGCTCCTTCTGTTTTATTGAGGCATAAAGCAGCTATCTTAGCAATAGCTCCTCCCATACTGTGACCTGTGAGATTAATTTTAAAATCCTTGATTTCTGATCCCTGTTTTTCAGCATGAGATTTCAAAATGCCATACAGATTAGGCCATGAATCCATAAATGAATTATAGAAACCACAATGAATTCTTCCACCTTCAGGTAAAAATTCCGAAGTAGCAAAAAGTACATTTATATCAGTAATTCCATCATTAAAACTCTGGCTCAGACGAGTACCATGGTAAGCTATTGTTATTTCTTTACCTTTTATAAAAACGTGACCAGCATCTTTTTCAAAGCTATTACCAAATGGAATAATTTCATAACCTTCGCTGATGAGTTCAGCTCTAGTTTTATACATTTTTTCAGTAGATGGAACAATTTCAAAATCTTCTACAATTTCAAATTCAGTTTTGTATACTCTTTGAGCTAGGTTGTTACATCTTTTTTTACTTAATTTACCATCATCATCGCCATAGCTTATCTTGCAGAAATTACCCATTTCTAATAATTTCTCTCGATCAAATCCTGCAATTTTTACAATACTTTCATCTATTTTATAGTCAGAAGGTAAAGAACATGGCTCATTTGGATCAGCACGATTTATAAATTCATAATCTTCAATGATCTCAAATTCATCGTCATATTCTTTCATCTCGTATTTGCCATCATCTACTGAAATAGAATCTGGCTGTTCAGTATTACCTGGCTCTGAGCCTGTAGCAGCACCTGTAGTGCTAAACCAATTTCGTAAAAAACTAAAATCCATAAATACCTTAATTATTAAAAATAAAACAATAATTCACTAATTATAATATAAACTAATATTATTGTCAATAGTTATATTAATATTTTAATCTTTATGTACTTTCACTTGAGTAAATTTTACTTCCATAGAATAAGTATAGAGTTATAATACACTAACAAGCAAACCTCTGTACTAAATTTTGGTTAATATACACGTTGAGCGTATTAAGAAAGTTGCTTTTAAAGTATTGCCTTTTACTTTTATTTTCGCTATAAGGTTACTTTAAGTTGGATTTTCAACACCTTTATACTATTTATGTTATGATTTTAAAATTTTTTGGGGGCACTTCATGAAAAAATCTATTTATACTAGAACTGCTCTAGCTTCTCTATTGACTTTATGTTCTTTCAGTGGCTTTGCTGCTGACTTTTCTGACGAGAGTATGAAGGAAGTAAAAAAGCAAGAGAGTAACGAGTCAATCAAAACTTCTGGAAAGATGGAAGTGATGAAGACGTCAAATAAGAAACTAAAAGAAAAAATGGACAGGATATGTAATGCTGATCCAAGAAAAAAAGCTGAGGAGCTTAAGAAAAAAGAAGAACTAAGATTAGCAGCTGAGCAGAAGAAAAAAGAGGAGTTAAAATTAGCAGCTGAACAAAAGAAGAAAAAAGAAGAGTTAAAATTAGTAGCAAAACAAAAGAAAAAAGATGAAATTAGGCTAGCAAAAGAGAAAAAAGCAAAGCTTATAGAGGATTCAAAGGCGAAAGCTCTAAGCACTAAAAATTCTAATGTAGAAAAGTCAAAAATTAAGGGTTCTAAAACTAAGAATGCTAAAATTGAAGCTAAAGATATAAAAAAGAATGTAAAAGTTGTTAACAGCAATACAGAGGAAAAAGGTAAGGCAAGTCCTGTTGTTTCAGTTGGTGGGATTGATATTATCAATACCAATCAAGGGGATGGTTTAAGAATAACTTTCGGTGGCGTTGTTGATTCTCAAGGTTATGGTAACCATGGGCTAAGTGGCTATAACCATTATAATGTTATGCCAGGTAAATCTACAGATTATTTTAACAATACTCCAGATAGTATAAAAGGAGCAAATCCAATATTTCCTAAAGGGATAGGGAATATTGGTGATTACAGTGAAAACATGGGCATGATTTCAGATGCAATATTGCACTTAAGAGCTGAAAATAAAAATGAGGATATTGGTCTTCGTTATGGTGCCGATGTACAATTCCATGTTCCAGTTACTGAAGGTAAAGGAGCTTCACAAGGCGTGAATGCTGCAAGAGGTAGAAGTGCACATGTGTTTTTGAATTCAAAATATGGTGATCTGAAACTTGGCTATCAGTTTGGTCCTGAGTCTCTGATGAGACTTGATGCAACAAGAATTGCAACTGTTGATGGAGCTGCAGATAGTGACTGGTTCAGAAAAGTAAACTTAGAAGGAAGTGCTGCAAACTTCCCATTTTACGTAACACCACGTCTTTACACTGAAAGCTTCTCGAGCGAGAGCGAAAAACTCTCCTTCCGTATGGCAGGAAAATACAACAAAGACGTTATGACCACATTGCCGTTTAGAGCTGCTTACTACTCACCAAATTATATGGGTGCAAGATTTGGTCTTAGCTACTCACCTCGCTACGATAGTGGTTTATCCGTTGTAAAAGAAATAGCTCCAGATTTCCTCAAAGATTCAAGTAATAAGGTAACAGGGGTAAAGAATGAGGAAACGTTAAGACATGTTGGACCAGATTATCAGCATATAATAAGTGCTGGTGCATCATATGAATATGACTTTAGTAAACATAATGTAAAAGTTAAAACTTCCGTAGTTGGTGAATATGGGGTTTCAAAGCAACCGAGTAAAGATAAGCATCTTTATAAGGAATTTGTAGAGTACAATGACCTGATGGGTGTTAATTTGGGTGTAAGCGCTGATTATAAGATTGATGAAGGTCAAAATATAAAATTCGCTGCTTCTTTTGCATATTTAGGCAAATCTGGTCAACCGAAGAGTATCAAGGAACTCAACCCTACTTCAAAAGAATATAAAGAGACTACTGATATTGCTAGAAAAAATGGCTTAAAGCAATTTAATGACAAGGACACCATGTATTGGACTGCAGGTGCTGGTTATCAATATGAGAATGTTTATACAAGCTTGACATACTTTGGCAGTACAATGAATGATAAAGATATGCTTCATGATGTTGCACTTGGTGTTCAGTATGATCTATCTTCTTGCAATAAGAGCAAGTTTGTTCCTTATGCAGCCTTACATTATTTTATGACTGATGAAAAAGGTGCGCTGAAAGATAAAAATAATGCTGATGTACCTTCTAACCAAGGAATTCTTCTACTAACTGGTGTGAAGTTTTCTTTCTAATTTGTTCTAGTAATACACACCACAACTTGAATGTGGTGTGTGTTTTCACTATGCACTTTCAAAATGTTGAAAAAATTTCCAATATATGATATAATAGCTAAAACTAGGAAGTAATAATCTAATGAGTATAACAGTAAATCTTGATGGGGAATTTGAGAAGATAGTGCAGTCTCATTCCGTATTGCAAAATCGTTCTGTACCGCAACAAATCGAGCATTGGGCTAAGATTGGTCAGATTGTTGAAGATAACCCTGAGCTAAGCTATAATATTATCAAAGAAATCCTTTCAGGCATTGAGGATATCAAGTCAGGTAATGTTGAGGAGTATAAGTCCACAAAATTTTGAAGATTCTTCTCACCAACACTTTTAAGCGGTCAATGAAGAAGCTGCACAATAATCAACTACCCAAACTTGAAGAAGCCATCAAACAAATTCAAGGTAACCCATATATTGGAGAGCTAAAGTCAGGCGATCTTGCAGGTGTTCGCGTGTATAAATTCTCTATTTTTAATCAACTGACATTATTAGCCTATATTCACAACGAACAAAATAACATATTAACACTTCTTGCATTTGCTCTACACGAAAATTTTTATAGAGATTTGAAAAAACAAGTGTAGCTAAATGCAGGTATGCCATTATTTATAAGAGGCAACTATGCAAACCAAACTAAAAAACCATTTAACTGGAGAATTACTTACCATCGCTACTTGCTGGAAATTAACACTTGTAGGTGGGAAAGTAATGGGATTTACCGACTATGACGAAGATTTAAATCTCAATAATATACTCTATAAATCTTCAAGCGGTTTTATAGCCAGCAGTATAATATTAAATAGCGATTTGAGAACTGATAATCTAGAAATTGAAGGAATATTAAATAGTGCTGATATTAAAGAAAAAGATGTTTTATCAGGAAGGCATGACTTTGCAAATATTGAAATATTTCTTGTGAATTATAAAGATTTGAGTCAGGGAATTATGAATTTGCATGCAGGAACTTTTGGTAAAGTAACATTAAATAGTGGGAGGTTTATCGCTGAAATTAGAGGTCTTGCGACAAAGCTTGAGAGAAGCATAACAGAGCTATATTCTCCTGTATGCAGGGCACAATTTTGCGATGATAGATGTAAAGCTGATGCTAAAAAGTTTAGTAGAATGAGCACAATTACTAAAGTGATAGATGAAAGAAGATTTGAAGACACTAATTTAATCGAAAGCGATGGATATTATAAGCACGGAGTGTTTAGTTCAGCAACATTTGAAGTTGTAGTTAAAGAATACAAAAATAAAGTAGTTACATTATTTGCTTCTCCTCCATATCAAATTTCTACCGGAGATAAATATTCGATACTTGCAGGTTGTGATAAAGCGTTTTTAACGTGCAAAAACAAGTTTAACAATACTGTGAATTTCCGTGGCGAACCATATATACCAGTTGTTTAGCAGCATAATTTTTAATATTATGAATAAGTATGGAAAGGTGGCTGAGCGGTCTAAAGCACACGCTTGGAAAGCGTGCACATATGAAAATATGTCGGGGGTTCGAATCCCCCCTTTTCCGCACATTATTTCTAGTATAACATAGGATTTTCCGTTTTGTTCTTGAACGTAATAACCATATAGCATTAGCACTTCAGCTCCGCAATTTTTCAGAGTCATCTACGTCAATAAAAGAATAGAGTTATCAAGTTGCAGAGCTTTCTTGATTTTTGATGACGAAGAGTAGTTGTTATCATAGAAATACATCCAGTAGCCAGCATACCTTCCCTATTCCTAATAATGTCTTGCAATACTATACTTAGTCTGTGTAATTTCTCACGAGCATCAGCAAACTCGTGTATACTCAACCTATCATAATCTGTCAATATAATTCTTTATTGAAAATTCCGGGAGAAAAGAGAAGCCTCACACCTGTACCTTCTACAGAACAGACACTGAATCTGCAAGAACATGGAAATTGTCTCCAATATCTCTTAATACATCACTTACATTAACCTGGTATTCTTCACAAACTGTTCTGCCCTCTGAGCTCTTCCAGAGCCGAGAAGGATCCATGTCCGGATCCAAATCATTCAAATTTGATTCATTTCGGTGTACACGTGTTTTTCCATACTGTGTTGATTGATTATCCAACTTTTGTTGTAAATCTGCTCCTGTTTTCTCACTCTGTAAGTTTCCGAACATAATATTCTCCTTAATTAATATTGTATTAATTTTAATATAAAAGCATTAATATTATATTAATAATAGTATAATTACTTTTATTGAAAATTTTAGGAAAATATTGTATAATTATACAGTAGTAGAACTTGGTAAAACTTATGGCAAACGCTAATTTAGCTTTCAGTAAAGAAACCTTACAGCATCTTGCTAAATTATCTGAACTTACTAAGCAACCTGCTCAAGCATTAGCAGAAAAACTACTTAAAGAAGCAATCGAGCTTGAAATTGAAGATTTTTTAGTGTCTAAAATTTCTGATGAGCGTGATGTTGAAGGTGCAGAAACAGTCGATTTTGAAGATATTAAGTGGGATTAGAGCATTATAAAGTTAAGTCTCTCAAAAGTGTTGTTGAGAGAGATTTACCAAATCTTCAAAAAACAATAAGGCTAAGAATCCAAAAGGCTATAAAAGAACGTCTTACAGTTGATCCAATAAACCTCGGTGAACCATTACACCACAGCTTAAAAGGACGTAGAAGGTTAAGAGTTGTTGAATATCGTATAATTTATAGAGTAAATCAATTAGAACAAATAGTAACTATCACAGAGATAGGACATAGATGTGATATTTATAAAAAATAAATATAAACATTAAATATACATTATACAGCCCTTCTTCCTGATCCATTCTTCCGATATAATTCTTTATTGAAAATTTCAGGAAAATGTTGTATAATTATGCAGTAGTATACCTTGGTAACACTTATGGCTGATTCAAGCATTAATATTAGTGAAAAAGTTTTAAAAAACCTTGCTCGTCTCGCTAAAGTAAAGAATCAATCAGCTCAAGAGCTAGCAGAGCAGTTTATACAAGAAGCAATTGAAAATGAAGAAGATATGGCAATAGCCAAACTCGCTATTCAACGTGACACTCGAAATGCAAAATTCATCAGGCATGAAGACATCAACTAGTGATAAGTATTTAATCTGCTATGAGGAAAATGTAGTTCACAAAGACATTCCAAACCTTCCAAAGACAATATGGTCAAGGATAAAAGAAATTGTAAAAGAGCGTCTTACACTTTCTCCTGAAAAGGCAGGAGATCCTTTACTTGGTGAGATCGTAGAATACGATCTGGTGATTATCGTCTGGTTTATAGAATAAGTAAATTAGAACGTACAGTAATAATTACTGCAATAGAGCATAGAGAATACATCTATAAAAGTTAGAACCTTCCTATAAGCATAGTATATTTCATTATACAGCCCTTCTTCCTCTTCACCTTAGGTGGCTTTGCTCAGCTCAAAAATAACTCATTTTTTGACTATACCCCTATAATTTTACTATTCTACAGACTATAAAATCGATGCTAATAACGGATTAGAGATAAACGTTGCAAAGAATTGCAGTGGCTCAACCGGAAAGGTTACAGTAAGTTAATACTGGAAGGATATTAGTATGGAGCCTCAGACTCGTAAATGTCTTTTCTGTGTTTTATTGAAACACTTCATACTTTGCAGCATTTACATGATACGATAATCGCCAGTTCTCAGTCTTCTGTATCCTTTGAGTTTGTAACAAAACGATTCACCAAAATCAATTGGATTAACTGTAAGTCGCTCTTTCACTATCTCTTCAACTCTTAACTTTATTGTTTTTGGAAAAGCTCTTCTTACTAACATTTTTCAGGAATTTAATCTTACAGCGCTTTAGTCCCACCTATAGTGGTAAGATTATCTACTTATTCTTGTATGGGAATTTACCAATCATTAAGATGCTCAGTGTAATAAGAACATATTCTAATAGTATGGAAAAATAAAATGACATTTGAAAAATATGTAAACAATGGCGTTATATCTTTAGATAATTTGCGTGACAAAACAATAGGTAAGCTTATCGATTTTGTGGACAAAAACCCAAATGTCGAAATCTTTGATTGGATAAGTAACAATACTAGTCATAACCTAAAGCATAGAAGAGGTTACAATATTAGTAATAATATGAAACTTAGGTGTATAGGTGTAGGAATTGGTTTAGTTGCTGGTCTAGTTGCAGCATGTTATTTAGGGCAAGAAACTTTAACTCTTATTGGCGGTTCTGGTGTAGTGTTGATTGCATTTGCTATAGTTGGTGCATTACTTGGAGCTGGAGCGGGCTATGTCGTAGGTAAATGCCTTGACAAAATTAAGGTTACAAATATGCAAAGAGAAAGGAGTTATTAAAGGTTCGTGTTGTATTCTGAATTTCTTTCAATACTTAAAGATTTACAATCAGAGCAAACTACCTGGCCACGTGGAACTGATTTCAGCTCATCAGTTGAAACTTTACTTGAGCAGAATATGCATTTTATTTTATCACTTGGGGCGAGTGAGTGATCAACAGCAACTCTATCATCAAAAACAAAACACTCGCCTTCCCAATTACCACTTTTATTACCAGTTTTTTCAAGATAGGAAAGAATACCGCCTTTAAGATGGTAAACATCTTTAAATCCAAGGCTTTTCATATATGCTGTAGATTTCTCACATCTGATTCCACCAGTGCAGTACATAGCCACTTTCAGATCTTTACTCTCAGAGAAAGACTCTGCCCACTGAGGAAAATCTCGAAAACGCTGAGTATGTGGATTGATTGCATTTTTAAACTTGCCTAGTTTTACTTCGTAATCATTTCGTGTGTCTATCACTAAAACATCAGGTTGAGAGATAAAATCATCCCAATAATCTGGATCAACGTACTGGCCTCTAACGGAAGTATCGAGATTACTTACACCAAGATTCACAATTTCTCTTTTTAATCTCACTTTCATCTTACTAAATGGTTGATATTCTGCTGCACTCTCTTTCCATGTAAGGTCCCTTAGTCTATAATCAGAACGTAGAAAATCAAGTATTTTATCAATCGCGTTTCTTTCTCCAGATACAGTTGCATTAATACCCTCTTCTGCAAGGAGTATAGTACCCTTTAATTCGACATTATCGCATGCAACTTTTATTTCATCTTTCATGTCATAATAATTAGAGAGTTTTACAAAATGATAGAAAGTTGCAATGACAAAACTCATAATTAATTAGTTTATCGATTTAAAACATAATATATAAAATTATGAAGATATTCAATAGGACGGCTGTTAATTACTGGATATCTTTAGTTTTTGCATATAACATTTTAATATCAAATATAGATTCAAGTTAATGTTTCTGAGAGTATTTAAAAATATATTCTTGTTTTTAGTAAGTGTATTATTTGTCTGCCCTATACTATCGTTAATATCGATTCTATTTACAGAATCAGCAAACTCTGGATGGGTAATTAGTAGACTTTTTCCTGAATATATACTCAATACGTTGATTTTGATGATAGGAGTAGGGTTAATATCCTTTATATTTGGAGTAATTCCAGCTTGGCTTACTACATTTTTTTCGTTTCCCGGAAGTAGAATTTTTGAGATTGCCTTATTCTTTCCGATATCAATTCCTGGATATATAGTATCGTTTGTTTATGTAAACACGTTAGAGTTTTCAGGTCCGATTCAGAGCTTGTTAAGAGATACTTTTCAATTGGGCAAAGGTGACTATTGGTTTCCCGAGATCAAATCCCTAGGTGGTGGAATATTAGTAATGGGATTTAGTCTATATCCATACGTTTATATGTTGGTCCGCTCAAGTCTAAAGAGCGTTAGTAACTCAGTCACTATTGCATCAACACTTGGGTTCTCCTCATTACAGAGTCTGTTTTCTGTCATCATACCCTCCATACGTCCATCAATTATAGCTGGGTTATCCTTGGTACTAATGGAAGTAATTACAGATTTCGGCACACCACAGTTTCTTGCTATCGATACTTTCACGACAGGAATATACCGTACTTGGTTTTTATTGCATGACAAATATTCAACTACTGTTTTGGCAGTTGCAGAACTGATTTTCGTTGCAACACTAATAGTTATCGAGAAAAAACTACAAAAAAGAGAAATATCTTACTCTTCAATCAATACTAATGCAGATTATCACAATAAACGTATTATAAACGGTTCTATATCGTTGATCTTTTCTTATCTTATGTGTTTATTGCCGATATTAATAGGCTTTATTTTACCAATGATTCCACTTATATATTGGAGCATAGAGAAAGGCTTTTTCATATACGAAGCAAGATTTTACAATATAATAGCAAATAGTGTTGGTTTATCATTTATTACCGCATTAATCTCAATTAGCATTGCGATAATTATTGGATATACAGCGCGTAGAAACAAGGTAATAAGCAACGTAGCACGTCTCATTTCTCTTGGATATGCAATTCCAAATGCAATTATTGCAATTAGCATAATAATGTTTTTAAGCAGAATATCTTCTTTCATTACTCAATATATTGTAGAAATTAGCTTGGTAGGAACTATTGGTGCATTAGTTTACTCATATTTATTTCGTTTTTTTGCTATATCTTTCAAGGCGATAGAGTCGGGACTCAAAAAAACACCAAATGAAATTGAATGGACTGCATATACTATGGGTCATGGGCCTATTTCCACGTGCCTGAATATTCATATTCCCCTTATCAAGAAAAGCATACTATCGGGATTTCTGCTCGTGTTTATGGATACGGTAAAAGAACTCACGGCAACACTAATTATCAGACCATTTAATTTTGAAACTATATCAACTAGAGTATATGAACTTGTCAGCGATGAGCGTTACAGAGAAGCTGCCCCATTTTCGTTAATGATAGTTATTATAGGTTTAACCTCTACAATAATCTTATTCACACTTGATGATAAGAATCAAAAATAAACTATTTTGCATCTGTTCAGCAGAGTAACAAAATAAGATAGACGAAAAAAGACAACTATAGAAGCAAATGGTCAGTGCTTTCGTGTTTATCAACTTAGTTGGATCTCAGTATCAGCTACTCGGATGACATTATGGAAGCTCAAATGACAAAACAAGAAGCATTGGTTTCAGATGCACTTGAACAAATACACTATCTTGATGATCAATGAGGTCTAGTGTTAACGTATGGACTGTCTAAGGAAAAGGGTGGTACCATAACATCAAAGGTTTTTATGCTCTCTTCGTTCAGAAATTCATATTTACCCTGCATTATTCCTGATGGTGTATTTAAGTATGTTCCACTTGTATATTTGAATACCTCTCCAGATTTTATTACAGGTTGTTCTCCAATAACACCAACTCCGGCAATTTCATTTATTTTGCCCTTATGATCTATTATTCGCCAATAGCGACTTAATAATTGAATGGTTGATGAGCTTTTGTTTTTTATCTTAACATTATACATCCATACGTAACAATTTTCATAAGGAATGGATTGCTCTTCAATGTAAATTGGCAAAACTGTAACTTCAACAGAATTAGTAATAAGTGTGTATTTCATGGTCATCGTAAAGTGTTCATGATAAAAATTTAACACACTTCAATTATACACTTTTTTCATAGATTTTCCAAGCATATTATCGTACTCTAACTAGGAAATATTAATCTACATGATGAACAAAACAGATCCACTGGATAAAAAAGTGATAGGAATAATAGGAAGTGGGCAATTAGGTAAAATGACTGCTATCGCTGCAATAAAACTTGGGCACAAAACGCATATTTTTGCCAGTGCTAAAAACGATCCAGCTTGTTCTGTTGCTGATGATTTAACAATAGCAGACTTCTGTGATAAGAGGGCACTTGAATCTTTTGCACAGAGTGTGGATTTAGTCACTATTGAGTCTGAAAATATTCCATGTAGTGCAATTGATATTGTGTCGCTGCACGCAGATTTTTATCCAGGCAAAAAGGCGTTACACATTTCGCAAAATAGGCTGAGAGAGAAAGATTTTATTAGAGATTTAAGCATAAAAACTGCTGATTACAAAAGTATACAAAATTATAATCAGCTACTAGAAAGTAGTGAAACTTTTAGCTATCCAGTGAGGCTAAAAACAACAGAAATGGGTTATGATGGAAAAGGACAATATGTGATTGAAAATGATTCTGAACTGAAGCAATTTGCTTCCTTCGATTGGAATAAAGAGTACATTCTTGAAGCAAGTGTTGATTTACTGAAAGAGGTTTCAATAGTCGTTGCAAGAAATAAAAACGGTAAAGTAGCTTTTTTTCCTATAGCAGAGAATCACCACGTTGACGGAATACTTAATACTTCAATAGCACCAGCTAAAATAGATAATAAATTAGCCCAAGAGGTACAAAAAACTGCAAAGAAAATAGCAACTGCGCTTGATGTAGTAGGAATTCTAGCTATTGAATTTTTCATCACTCAAAATCATGAATTACTAGTTAATGAACTGGCCCCAAGACCCCACAATTCTTGCCACTGGAGCTTGGATGCATGCAACGTTAGTCAATTCGAGCAGCTGGTGAGGGTAATATGCGGATTACCTATGCAGGAAGTAGTATTACGCTTTCCTTGCATGACAAAAAATATAATAGGTAATGATATATATAATTCTCACAAATATTTGAGCAACGAAAAAGCTAGTTTAACCATATATGGGAAAAAAGAGGTTAGGGACAAGCGTAAAATGGGACATGTCAATATAGATTTAAGTTATTGAGCTATAAATGCTCTTTGATCAAGATCTCCAAGATCTGCACTATATTTAGTGCTGCACCTTTGCGTAGATTATCAGCTACTATCCACATATTTAATCCGTGTTTAACGGTATCGTCTTGTCTAATACGCGATATGTATACGGCATCCTCTTGCACAACATCAATCTGAGTCATATATCCACCATCTTCGCGCTTATCTTGTACTAAAACTCCATCGTCTTCACTGAGCATTTCACGAGCTTCTTCTTCAGTTATATGCTGATCAAATTCTACATTTACTGCTATAGCGTGTCCAATAAAGACAGGCACTCTTACACAAGTTGTAGTCACTTTTATATTCTCTCCTAAAATTTTTTTTGTTTCCTCTTGCATTTTCCATTCCTCTTCTGTAGAGCCATCTTCCATGAACCCTCCTATATGGGGAATGCAATTAAATGCTATTTGCTTAGGAAATATTTCAGATTTTTTAGCTTCGTTCATGAAGATTTTTTTTGTCTGATTGTAAAGCTCATCCATTGCTGCTTTACCTGCACCAGAAGTTGATTGATAAGTTGAAGCAACGATTCTCTTTATTTTTGCTTTTTTGTGTAATAAATGTAATGCCAGCAACATTTGTATTGTAGTACAGTTTGGATTAGATATTATATTATGGTTTTTATATTCCGTAATTTTATCTTTGTTGATCTCTGGAATAACTAGTGGCACGCCTTCTTTCATCCTAAAACGAGAGGTATTATCTACGACAATACATCCAGCTTCAGTTGCAATCGGTACGTATCTCTCGGAAACATGAGAGCCAGCACAGAAAATTGCTATATTAATTCCAACAAAATCGTAGTTCTCAAGGTCTAAGACAGTTAATTCTTCATCGCCGAAACTTACCTTTTTTCCCTCTGATTTTTTTGATGCAAATACAATAACAGAATCTATTGAAATTTTTCCTTCGTCTTGAAACTCGGCAAGCGCGCTTAATACCTCACGCCCTACTCTTCCTGTTGCTCCAATAACTGCAATTTTATACCCCATATAGATAAACCTCTGACTTTAAAGCTATATTATATTTTTACTGATAAAATTTACAATTACTTTAATATTTTTACCTTGCAATTAACCATAATTTAGTTATAATTATAAGACACTAGTAATATTGCATGGTAGAATGAAATGAGTAAAAAACATGATGACACTAAGGTCAAACCTGCAGTATCTGAATTTCAAAAGCCTGAAAAAGTCAATAGATTAGAGATTCAAAATGTTCTTTCGAAAAAAAGCAAGCCAGCGATAAATTTTGATGATAAAAAGTATGGTGTGAAAATTTCTAAGATAGACCAGCATCTTTCAAACAAGAAGCAAGAATCTTTTGGATTAAGAGATTTTTTAAGTTCAATACCAATAATAGGAAGATTTTTAGTGAAAATTTTCACGCCTGAAAAAGAAGAGTATAAAAAACTGCAATCGCAAATAGGTCTTTCTAATAAAGCAAAAAATGAGATCTACATAGATAATAAACGCACAGAAGAAGTAGGTAGCAAACTTGAGAATGGTAATATTGAACAAGTAGATAAAGAGAAAAAAAATCTTGGCCCATAAATATTAACCATTTAAAGTGTATCTCTCACTACTGAATTTGTTGCACAGAAGTTTTGCAGTACCAAAATAAATAAATGGGTATGCCACTTGCAGTGAACAGGCTCGAAGTCAGCAGAGTACCTACAGGGGTTTCTAATATCACCCAACAACAAAAGGTTGTTGCTATGCTACCAATTAAAAGCTTATAACAACTCCTCTCCTGTATAATAACCTTTAGAAAGGCAAAACAGCACGCAAGATAAACGAACAAAAATGAAATTACAGAAAAGTCAATAATCGACGTAATCTGCTGGGCAAAATTGTTGTTTGAAGTGAGAATTAGTAAAATTGCAGTTCCAATTGAACTAACTGTTATTCCCCAAAAAGGAGAGCCATGCTTGTTCCTTTTAGCAAAGAATTTTGGCATTAGTCTATCTTCTGCAAGACCAAAAGCAACTTGTCCACTAGATAAAACCCAAGCGTTTAGACTGCCAACACAAAAAATGAATGCAACTATAGAAACAATTAAATGCCAATTACCAGAAAACATAATTTTTATCGCATCAACATATGGTGCTCTTGAACTTGCTAAATTGTTGCCATTGATCAATCCCATAATTGCAAAATTGTTGATAAAATATATAACAGCAACACAAACTGTGCCAAGCACCACAGCTTTTGGTATAGTTTTAGCTGGATTATCAACTGACCCTGCAGGTGCTGTTGCCAATTCAAGTCCAATAAAACACCATAAAGTAAGGAGTGTAGAGCGGGCAAGAATTTGCGATGTTGTAAGACTTAATATTTCTTCACTTATGATAAAATTATTTCTATCGAAAAAAAACAACGCTGCTACAGGTATTGCAAGCAATACAGCAACCTTCACAACCGTGAGCAGAAACTCAACGTGCCCTGCAGTAGCTATTCCCCTTAAATTTATTAATGTAATGATTGTAAATAACAACAGCTCTAAAAATAAACGCATACTTTTGATATCTTCATGGAAAAATGGTGTAAGATAGCCAACACCCACAACTATTAAAGCTGTTGTACTAACCCATGAGATTACCCAATATGTCCAACCAACAAAGAACGCTGCAGCAGGACCAAAAGTATGTTTCACATAAACGTGAGGACCTCCTGTTTCTGGAAACTTTGCACATAGCGTAGCAAAAACTAGCGCAAGAGACACAGCACCAGCTCCTGATATCATCCAACTTATAAGGCTATAAGCGCCATATGGAGCAAGGCTAATTGGAAGCATAAAAACCCCAGAGCCGATCTGACTACTAATGACTAAAGCAAAAACAGCCCAAAAACCTATTTTATTTGACACAATACCTCTTAATTCTATTAATGTAAGCCAGTAGTATAGCTTAAGAATTTTAGCAAATAAAAAATTTAAGTTAAGTTTTTAGTTTATGATACCAAAGTAGATAAATAAGTGTTCCGCTTAAAGGGAATAGACTTGATATTAATAATGTTTTTATAGAAGTCTCATATATTATCCAACAGCAAAAAGATACAGCCACACCTCCAATTAAAAATTTGCAGTAGCTTTTGTCTTGTATATTAACTTTGAGAAAAGCAAGGCTACATGCTAAGTAGATAAACAAAAATGACACCACAGAGATATCAATTATTGAAGTTACTTGCTCAGCAAAACTTTTATTTGACGTTAGGATAAGTAAAACTAACACCCCCAAAGTACTGAGTATTATTCCCCATAATGGAGCATCATGCTTATTTTTTTTGCCAAAAAATTGCGGCATTAACTTGTCTTTTGCAAGGCCTAAGGTGACCTGTCCATCAGCTAAAAACCAAGCATTTAAATTACTTACAGAAACGATAAAGGCAACAACAGAAATAATTAAATGCCAATTACCTGGAAACATAATTTCTATCGCATCAACATATGGTGCTTTTGAACTAGCTAGGTCATTACCACTTATCAATCCCATAATTGAAAGACTATTGATGAAATATATCACAGCAACACAGACTGTTCCAAGCACTATAGCCCTTGGTATTGTTTTAGAGGGATTATTGACAGATCCTGCAGGTGCTGTTGCTGATTCAAGCCCAATAAAACACCATAAAGTAAGGAGTGTAGAACGAGCAAGAGTTTGCGATATTGTAAAGTTTGATACTTCCTCACTTACAATAAAATTATTTCTATCAAAGAAAAATAGCCCTGCTATGGGTATTGCAAGAAGTGCGATAATTTTAACAATGGTTAGCAGAAGCTCAACACGGCCGGCAGTAGTTACTCCTCTTAAGTTTATTAGCATAATAGCTAAAATTAATATTATTTCTAAAAGCAAACGTATATCTTGTATATCATTATGAAAAAGTGGAGCTAAATAACCGATACTTGCAATCGTTACAGCAGTTGAGCTAACCCACGAACTTACCCAATATGTCCAACCAACAAAAAAAGCTGCTGTAGAACCAAAAGCATGTTTCACATAAATGTGTGGTCCCCCCGTTTCTGGAAACTTTGCGCAGAGTGAAGCAAAAACCAAAGCTAGAGATATAGCACCAAATCCTGATATAACCCAGCTTATGAGGCTATAAGCGCCGTATGGTGCAAGGCTAATTGGGAGCATAAAAATTCCAGAGCCGATTTGGCTACTGATCACCAAGGCGAAAATAGCCAAAAAGCCTATTTTATTTGACACGACAATGTTTAATTTTTATCTGAATATATTAACAATATAGCTGAAGCTCGAAAATTTCAATTGATCTTTTTTGTATAAAAATTTGCATTTTTTTAATTTAAGCATATAATGAGAAGTATATTAATAGGTTATTAAGAAGTGGTTTATGAATCCAAGGTTAAAAAAACTCCTGATTACTTGTGCTTTTATTTTATTATCACTTGCCATTTATTATTATTTAAGTCTTCTTATTAACTATATCCTTGATCCAATTCTAGTTCGCCCTTGTAATGATTTAATTAGTAATCTTTACACCTACTTATCTACAAGTACCTCTAGCCCTGTACTAGCATTTTTTGCTACAGGTTTTATTGTTATCGCTGCATTTATTTGTTTGAATAAAATGCTCCTTCCTTTACAAGACAAAATCATAAACAACTATAACTCATTTAAAAACGACAACATTGATAGTAATAGCATGTTATTTGAGGTTTACAAAGATCCAACAATAAAATTAAAGGACAAAATCTTATTCTTTAATATACATCTAATATATTACCTACAGCTTCCATTTTTGTACATTGCATCAAAGGTATCAGCTCTACGTAGATTTTTTATATTCAATTTCGGTTTATTATTGTTAAATTATGTATTACTAGCTCCAGTAGCGCTTCTCGAATTAATAAAGTATCCATTGATAAAGCTTTTCTCACCTTTGGGTTTGAATGTACAGCAACTTAGCTTCTTGTTTAATGTAAGTGATGTAGGCACTGGTAATCAGAATGTTCATACTAGAAGTTTTGAGCAAAGTGTTATTGAGTGTGCCAAAAAATTAAAGGAAGAACATGGGACTCCGTCAAATGAGCTGGATGAAGAGTTTAAAAACTATATAGGCGGTTTGACAAATCAGCAGAAAGAACTGATAGCGCCTTATTTGAAGGTAGATAATTATAGAGAAGGAGAATGGGTAAGGTGGGTAGATTCCAAAACCGGACTGACATTAACACAGGCTACAAATTTAGTTTTAATTGCAGCAAGAAAGCAAAATGCAGATGTAGAGCTGTTGAAATCCATATTGCTGGTTCGTTTTGAGGAAAGTAATCGCCAGTGTGGCCCTGGAATGCTTAATCGTATCGTTTATGCATTAAGTGGCCTTGAAGCAGAAAATAATTTTGCAGCTCAACTAGAGCCTCAGATAATAGGAGAATTGGCCGGTAATGCTACTAAAAGATTTCTTGAGAGATCTGTAGATAAGCACTACTTTAAAATAAAGATTTTAAAAGAAAAGTTTGACGATTTATATTCGCCAAATTCTGGAGTGAATTTGAGCAATGCAAATGATGAAGTAAAGGAAGGAATTTCTTATATGAGAGATGCTATAAAAGAATTTGTGTTTAAAGAATTATATGTGAAGTTTTATAATGACTATGGAGAACATATTCGAAGAGGGCAAATAAAACAAAGGCTGAGAGAATTAATAACAGATGAAGTCATAGATGTAGCAATATCTTATAAGATAGACGAGATAGAAGTTCCTGCAGAACCATCTACTTATCTTGAAAAGATGAAAGCATTTTTTGCAGGGCATACAAGATTCTCTGCTGCTTAGAGCTCTGAGACTTGCCTAAGCTTTGATTGTGAGTTAGGCGTGAAGCTAAAATTGATATTTACAGTTAACTCACAGCAAACTAAACGATGGCAACCTGGTCACCCTCTAATTTTTCCTTATTGATTCGTAGCAGGTTCTTTGCTATGGTTATGAAAAGAAACCTCATTAGTATACTTTGATAGGTGAGTATTACATATGATAATATTGATAACAAATGATGATGGTTTTGAAAGTGAAGGAATAAGACTACTTAAAGAAATTGCACACAATTTTGCATCGGAAGTATGGATAGTGGCGCCAGATGCTGATAGGAGTGGATCTGCAAGATCTCTTGATTACCCAGTGAAACAATCTATTAGAATAAACCAACATAGTGAAAGGGAGTTTAGTGTGTCTGGTACTCCCGCAGATTGTGTTATTATCGCGTTAAATAAAATTATGAATAAGAAACCAGACTTAATATTATCTGGAGTAAATATTGGATCAAATGTCGGAGATGATATTTGTTATTCAGGCACAATCGGTGCTGCAATGGAAGGTGCTGCAAGATCTATACCTTCTATTGCGCTGAGCCAAGTTTATCATGATAAAATAGACTGGAACAATACAAAAGTTTTTGCACCAAAGGTTATCAGCAAGCTAATGAAAGTTGGTTGGCCTAAAGATATAGTGATGAGTATAAATTTTCCTGCTACAGAAAAAGTGAAAGGGGTCGAATTTGCTGAACAAGGTGAATATAACATTGATGGTGATTTAACTTTTACTGAAAACTTAAATGGTTCTTTGAGCTTAAATTGGTCTCGGGAACACTCAGGCAGTGGTAGTGTAGATAAAATAAAAGGAGGTTTTATTACTATTACACCGATAAAATTAGATTTTACAGATTATGATATATTAAATGCTATGAAAAATTCTTGTGCAGAGGAATTTTCTTCTATAGCTAACACTCCTATTGCTTCTGATTAGATATTTTCTACGGTTTTATCGCGAGCAATCATTTTTTCTTCACCCGTGTCCATATTTTTAATTTTTAAAGTTTTACTGCTTAGCTCTTCATCACCAAAGATTAATACAACTTTTGCATTTGCTTGATTTGCTTTTTTCATTCGGGTTTTTAGAGTTCCACTATATTCGTAAATCACATATAAACCATTTCTGCGTAATTCACTTGCAAGTGTTATAGCATGTTCTTCAGCTTCTCCACCGATTGGAATTATATAAATAGGCCTCTCTTTTTTTTCAGCATAGTTGATTAATTCCATTATACGCTCAATCCCCCCTGCAAATCCTATTGCTGGAGTGTGTTTTCCACCTACTGAAGATACTAGATTATCGTATCTTCCACCGGCAAAAACTGCTCCTTGTGCACCTAAATCTTCTGTGACAAATTCAAATACTGTGTGACAATAATAGTCTAGACCTCGAACTAATTTGCTATTTACAGTGTAAGGTATGCCAAGAGCTTGGAGTCCATTTAACACCTGGTCAAAGAAATATGAAGATTCTTTTGTATAATAATCACTGATTTTTGGTGCGTCAGAGATTATTTCTTTATCTGTCTTATCCTTAGAGTCTAATATTCTGAGTGGGTTTTTAATCAATCTATTTTGACTATCTTCTGATAGGTCATTTTGAAACTTTTTTAAATACGATATCAAAGCTTCTCTATACTTACTTGTTGTTTCACTATCACCCAGAGAGTTAATTTCCAGCTTTACATTTTTATTGATGCCAAATTCAGTTAGTAAGTGCTGAGCGAGTGATATCAATTCAATATCAGCTTTTGGATCTTCTATGCCAAAAACCTCAAAATTTATCTGATGAAATTGCCTTTGTCTTCCCTTTTGCGGTCTTTCATAGCGAAATGCAGGCCCTATTGAAAATAATTTTATCGGCGTTTGCAGTTTTTTTTCAATGAGTAACCTAACAATAGCTGCAGTGAACTCAGGACGCAGAGTTATGCTCTTTCCCCCTTTATCATTAAAGGTGTACATCTCTTTAGTGATGATGTCTGAGCTATCACCTAAAGTCTTTGTGAAAACTTCCGTATATTCAAATATCGGAGTTTGAGCAGGCAAAAAGCCGTATAAACTTGAGATTCTATTTGCTGTTTGCTCTATGTATTTAGATTTATACCATTCATCAAACAGGAGATCTTTCGTTCCTCTAACTGTTTGATTAGTCATAGCATAGTCTCTATACCTGAAACTTCTGGTATGTGATAGCTTAGCATATTCTGCACTCCTTGCTTTAAAGTAATTGCAGCACTTGGGCATCCGGAGCAAGCTCCTTGTAACTCAACATAAACTATCCCGTCTTTATAGCCACGAAATTTGATATCACCACCATCTTGAGCAACTGCAGGTTTAATATAACTTTCCATCAATTCTTTTATTCTATTTACAATTTCTATATCATTTTCATTAAAGAATTCTTCCTCTAGCATTTTATTATCACTTACTCCTTCTTTATCAAATGCTTTTCCACCAGAAGTAAAGTGATCCATAATTGTAGTTAAAATTTCCACCTTTACTATATCCCAATTCATTCTATCTGATTTTGTTACCGAAATAAAATCATGACCAAAAAATACTCTTACAACATGTTCTATTTGAAAAAGATTTACTGCTAGTTTGGAGTTCTTTATTTCATCTGCATTTGAAAAATCAGCTGTTTCTCCTTCGCTCAGAATTTCAAAACCAGGAAGAAATTTCAGCGTGTTTGGGTTTGGTGTTTCTTCAATCTGGATAAACATGTTATTTACCATGACAATTATAATTGTTACTATTTAATCATAAAATGATAAAAAAATATACATGTCATTCATCTTCTTCCTTTTTTTGATATTCACAATAATCACGTTTGTTTTACCTAGCGTTGTTGTATTTTTTCTCTTTTTGGCAAAGAGAAATAACATAAGTTTTATGATGAACTCTATATTAAGTAAGTTTTTGAACGAATTTAACAGCAGTAAAAGTTACACCAAAAATTACACTGGTGATAATATGTCCAAAGATGAAGCATTAAAAATACTGGGGCTGAATTCCGAGGCAAGCCAAAATGAAATCAATAAGGCATACCAAAATTTAATGAAACTGGTCCATCCAGACAAGGGAGGCTCGGAATATTTTGCACAAAAGTTAAACGCAGCACGTGATAGATTGCTAAAGACCTAATTTTTAACTATTGTTTTCTCTGTAAATTTTACTTGTAAATACTAAATCATGTGATACAAAGCCAAGGGCGTTGTCTTATAGGAGGTATTTGATGCGAAAATACAGAATAGAAGAGTTAAGGAATAAATTGTTTATTGCTATAAACAAACTTGATTTTGAGAAAGTTAAAAGATGTGTTAGAAAGGCAAAGATTAAAGGTGTACAAAACGATATTATTAATGGTAAGCAATATGGCATGGCACCTATACATTTTGCTACTTACAGAGCTAACTCAAAGATATTGCAGTTTTTGATTAACAATGGTGCTCGTGTTAATGCTGTGAGTGATGCGTGCATTGTTCCTTCCGTATCCATTGTTGTAACATATGATATGGAGAAAGTTGTATTTGATTGTATTCACGGCAACACTAGCTTTCAAGGAATGCAAAATTTTACAGCTTTACACTTAGCACTTTATCAGTGTCGATTAGATATAGCAAAAGTTCTGCTTGATAATAATATTGATATTAATATTAGAAGTACAAATGGCAAAATAGCATTTGAGGTTATTCCAGGTTATGAAAGTCTTTGCAGTGATGGCTGTGACATAAAAAAAATATTCTTAGCTGTGTTAAGATTTCATAAAAATAATTGTACAGAACTATTACTTTCTGCTAGAATAAATACTAAGTTAGAATTAGAAGCTGGTGATACTCCAGATCCTGAACCAAGTAGTGCAGTAAAACCTTTTTCTTTTATTAATAGTATATTTAGTTGGGTAACCACTGCCACACTCAGCAGCTTATTCAGCAGTGCTCATGCTTTACCTTCTGCACAGCAATCTGTTGATCACTTCGCTGGTAGCCCAATTGGTTCTTCACAAGTTGATTTTAATTCAACAGCTCTACTAACTGATGTAATGATCAGAAAGTTCACAGAGAAAAAATACTCAAGGCCACTAGAAGATTCACTTCTCACAATACAAGAAATTAGAGAAAGAAGGCTTAACACTATAGAAAAAAACTTCGAGACAGCACTTAGTAAGTGTGAAAAACTTTATCAACATCCTGAAAGTTCATTAAGCAATTTAACGATACCTAAAGGTATGCATCAAAAGTCCCTCTAAATCAGTTAAAATAAGCACTCGAATTCGAGTGCTTATTTACAAAACTTATCCCTTATTTCCTTTTCTAAAGCATATTGCTTCTTATTAAGAGCAAAAAAATTTGAATAAGGAAGCTCAGCATGTCTTGTACGAAAGTTAAAGTGATAGATTGCTGAAGACCTAATTTTTAACTATTGAAATTTTTTCTCTGTAAATTTCACTTGCACATACTAAATTGTGTGATATAAAGCCGGGAACGTTGTCTTTTAGGAGGTATTTGATGGAAAGACAAGAAATAATTGAGAGCCTGAGAAAAAAATTATTTTCTGCTATAAACAGAGATGATTTTGAGAAAGTTAAAGAATATATTGAAGAGGCAGAACATAGACACATAAAAAATGAGATTTTGAATAATGAAAAATATAGTATGAAGCCTATGCATTCTGCTACTTACATAGGTAACTTAAAGGTATTGCAGTTTTTGTGTGACAGTGGTGCTGATGTTAATACTACTATTAGCAGTCGATATTTGAGTACTCCCTTACACATTGCTGCTATTAATGGCAAACTAGAAATAGCACAGTTTTTACTTGATCGTGATGCTAACATCAATGCTACAAATTATAAAGGCTTTACACCTTTGTACTTAGCATTTAACCATTGTCATTTAGATATGGTAAAACTCCTACTCTGTAGAGGTGCTGATGCTAGTATTCAAAGTCAGTACGGCAAAACAGCATTAGATGTTGTTGGAGGTTATAGAAAAGATAGATGTAATAGCAATAGTAAAATTCAAGAGATAGAATATGTATTGAGCAGTGCTACTGAAGATGATTGTGAAGCAAAATTAACTTCTATAAAAGCAGGTGTTAAGGTAGGGTTAGACGCTAATGACGCCACAGATTCTGTAAGTAGTGCAGCGAATCTTTCATTATTCCCTACCAAAGCAATCAAGATAGAATTGGAAGTTATTAATACCACAGACTTGGCAAGTAGAACAGTGAATTCTTCCTTCACTCTTATCAGAGAAAATTTTGAAGAAGTTAGCAGCACTGCAAGCAATGCAGTAAAACCTTCTTCTAATAGTATATTTAGTTGGATAACTACCACCATCAGTGGCTTATTCAGCAGCGCTCCTGCTTTACCTACTGTACAGCAATCTGTTGCACATTTAACTGGAAGTCCTATTGGTTCTTCACAAATTGATTGTAATGGAACAGTTCTGCTAACTTCTTTAGCAATAAGTAAGTTCACAAGAAAACAACATTTTAGGCCACTAGACGATTCACCTTTGACAGCAGAAAAAAATAAGGAAAGAGAACTTGACATTATAGAAAAAAAATTCGAGACGGCACTTAGTAATTGTGAAAAACTTTATCAATGTCCTCGGAGTTCATTAAGCAATTCAACAATATCTAAAGGTGTATGTCATCAAAAGTGCCTTTAAAACAAGCACTCAAATTTGAGTGCTTGTTTTTGTGAAATCTACTCTTTAAACTTAAACTTTTTATTGTTTATTAGCGTTAAATTGTTACAATACAATGAGTTAAGATGACAAAGCTTTAAGTTATGGAAGATGATAGCAAAAAAGAAATAATAGAAGAAAAAGGTATATTAGGTTGGATAGAGTATAGACTGCCTATATTTTCTTTTCTAAAACATACTGCTTCTTATCAAGTACCAAAAAATTTAAATTATGCTTGGAATTTTGGTTCTTTAGCTGGTATAGCGCTGATTTTACAAATAATAACAGGTATATTTCTTGCCATGCACTACACTCCGCATGTTGATCATGCATTTAATAGTGTGGAGCGTATAATGCGTGACGTAAGTTATGGATGGCTGATACGTTATACTCATGCTGTTGGGGCGTCGCTCTTCTTTATGGTGGTCTATGTTCATATCATGCGTGGATTATATTACGGATCTTATAAGAGACCGCGAGAAATGGTATGGTTTATTGGCATATTTATATTTTTTGCAATGATGGCAACTGCCTTTATGGGATATGTTCTTCCATGGGGACAAATGAGTTTTTGGGGTGCAACAGTTATAACTAATTTATTCTCGGCTATACCTTTAATTGGTGATAAAATAGTTATATGGCTATGGGGAAGTTTCTCTGTTGATAATCCAACGCTCAATCGTTTTTTTGCGCTGCATTATCTTATGCCTTTCATTATTATCGCTTTAGCTATGTTGCATGTTGTTGCTCTGCATAGGTTTGGCTCTAATAATCCAAGTGGAATAGAAGTCAGGTCAGATAAGGATACCATTCCTTTTTATCCTTACTATATAGCAAAGGACTCCATAACTTTTGGTTTATTTTTTATAATTTTATTTGCATTTGTTTTTTATGCCCCTAATTATCTTGGGCATCCTGATAATTATATAGAGGCTGATCCTATGGTAACTCCAGTACATATAGTGCCAGAGTGGTATTTCTTACCTTTTTATGCGATGCTGCGTTCAATTCCAAATAAACTTATTGGTGTACTTACCATGTTTGGATCTATTTTAGTGTGGTTTCTTTTGCCTTGGCTCGATAAATCAAAGGTTAAAAGTGGTTCCTACCGTCCATTATTTAAGAAATTTTTTTGGGTTTTTGCAATAAATTTTGCATTTCTTGCCTGGCTTGGGGGACAAGAAGTTAAGGAGCCTTACATTACTTTAAGTAGGCTTTCAACTCTTTATTATTTTTCATATTTTGTGATAATTTTACCTTTACTTAGTAAGTATGAGAAACCAAAAAAATTACCAAAAACAATAAGCGATTCCGTGCCGGAGATGAAGTGATGCTATTGGTTAAAGTTGCTGTGTTTTGTGTATTATTTTTCGCTAATTCTCTATCTGCAGAGGAGTTTAAACCTTTACCAAATAAGAAAATCGACTGGAGTTTTGATGGAATTACTGGATCTTTCGATAGAGAGTCAATTCAGCGTGGCTATAAAGTATACAAGGAAGTCTGTGCTGCTTGCCATTCAATGAATAGAATAGCGTTTCGTAATTTGCAAGATGTTGGTTTTTCTGAAGAGGATGTAAAACAAATTGCAGCCTCTTACCAAGTTAAAGATGGTCCGAATGATTTGGGTGAAATGTTTGATAGGCCGGGAGTGTCTTCGGATTATTTTATTGCACCTTTTGATACAAAAGAAGCAGCTGCAGCAAGCAACAATGGAGCAATTCCACCGGACTTATCATTAATTGTCAAAGCAAGACATGATGGTGCAAATTATGTCTATTCACTACTAATTGGTTATCAAAACGGTGAACATGATGAGAACGGTTTATATTTTAATCCATATTTTTCAACAGGCAGGTTAGCTATGGCACCACCATTATCTGAAGGAATGGTAGAATATGATGGTGCAAGGCAAGCTACAGTTGAAAGTATGTCATATGATGTGGTAAATTTCTTACAATGGGCAGCAGAGCCAGAAATGGAACGCCGACATAAACTTGGGTTAAAAATAGTGACATACTTTATAATTTTGACGGTGTTTTTTGTATTAACCAACAACAGGATTTGGAGCAGGCTCTATAAAAAGAAAAAATAGAGTTTTTTATGTTCATTCTTTCATACCTTATTTACACTAGCAAATGTATTGTATAGTAATAAATACATTATGAAAATATAAAGGTATGGAATTTCAAATAATTACACATTTTCAGCCAGCTGGAGATCAACCACAGGCAATAGACAACTTAGTTGCAGGGTTAAATAGTAATAAAAGAGATCAGGTTTTGCTTGGAGTTACTGGCTCTGGAAAAACCTTCACTATGGCAAATGTTATTGCAAGAACAAACAGGCCTGCATTAATTATGGCACATAATAAAACTTTAGCGGCGCAGCTTTACGAGGAGATGAGAGGATTTTTCCCTCACAATGCTGTTGGATACTTCATTTCTTATTATGATTATTATCAGCCTGAGGCTTATTCGCCACAAACAGACACTTATATTGAAAAAGACTCTTTAATAAATGAAAGAATTGATATGCTACGCTATTCTGCTATATGCTCTCTTTTGGAGCGTAGGGACACGATTGTAGTTGCGAGTGTTTCTTGTATATATGGTCTTGGTTCGCCTGAGAGCTATCTCAGCATGACCTTGACTTTAAGTGCTGGAGATAAGATTCATGTTAATGACTTTCTGAATAATTTAGTTAATCTCCAATATAAACGTTCTGATGTCAGATTTGAGCGAGGATATTTCAGAGTGCGCGGCGATATTATTGATATATTTCCTGCCTATTATGAAAATAAAGCTTGGCGTTTATCATTGTTTGGTGATGAAATAGAGGAAATTTCTGAGATTGATGCCATGAAGGGCAATATTATCAGACGCATAGATACAGTCACCATTTTTCCAAATAGCTATTACACTACATCACGTGAGACTCTTTTGCAAGCAGTTCAACTGATTAAAAAAGAACTACATGAACGCCTGGATTATTACTATTCACAGAACAAAATTGTTGAAGCAAAACGCCTTGAGCAGCGTACTAATTTTGATATTGAAATGATGATGGCAACGGGAGTGTGTAAAGGTATTGAAAATTATTCGCGTTATCTTTATGGAATGAAAGCCGGAGATCCACCGCCTACATTGTTTGAGTATTTACCTAAAGATGTAATTTTATTTGTTGATGAAAGCCATGTAACCGTTCCCCAGATAGGTGCAATGTATAGCGGTAATGAAGCACGTAAAAAGAAATTGATAGATTATGGTTTTAGGCTACCTTCTGCTTTTGATAACCGTCCATTAAAATTGGAAGAGTGGGAGGCAATACGGCCCCAGACTATTTACGTTTCGGCTACTCCAGGAAAATATGAGTTAGAAAAGACTAACCACGCATTCATAGAGCAAGTTATCCGCCCAACAGGACTGACAGATCCCATCTGCACCATAAAACCAACAGAGAGTCAGGTTGATGATGTGATTCACGAGGCGCAAGTAACAATAAAAAAAGGATTTTGTATTCTAATTACCACATTGACAAAAAAAATGGCTGAAAAGCTAGCTGAGCATATGAGTGAGCTCAGTATGAAAGTAACTTACCTACATTCAGATATTGGTGCACTGGAAAGAATTGAAATTATATGCAAATTAAGATCTAAAGAAATAGATGTTCTTGTTGGCGTTAACTTGTTGCGGGAAGGTCTTGATATTCCCGAGTGTGGGCTGGTTGCAATTTTAGATGCTGACAAAGAAGGGTTTTTACGATCAGAGACTTCGCTCATTCAAACGATAGGTCGTGCTGCACGCAATGTTGAAGGCAGAGTAATTTTATATGCAGACAAAATTACTAATTCTATGGATCGTGCACTGAAAGAAACTGAAAGGAGAAGAAAGAAACAGACAGAGCATAATACACTGAATAATATTGTACCAAAAACTATAATAAAGCCTATATCAAATACTTTACAGGAAAAAGTGGTAGTTGAGAATTTTAGTAAGAATGATCTAAATAGTTTGAAAAAGCAAATGTTGAAGCATGCTGAAAATTTAGAGTTTGAAGAGGCGGCAAAAATAAAAGGTATTATTGAAAAATTTAATAACAGACCCGTTACATAACTAGAAAAAAGATAAATAATTAATAGTTAAGCTGACTTTGATTTACCAAAGATTTGAAAAACTATTATCTAAGAACATATCTTGAAAGGACTTAAGTGGTTAAATATTAAAGAGTTCTTGAAGTAAGGAGAGCACACTCATACGTCAAGCAAACAACGTTTACCTAAAATTCTGTGACATTAGCAGCTTTCTTGGCCCGTTTTCAGTAAACAGTGATTTTGTAATTCTTCTATATATTAGAAAAATTTTTATTTTAATTAGCCATAGGCGCCTATTGTTTTTTAGCTAAAGTAAAGATCAAGTGTCTGGAATTCTGGACATAAAATCCCCCTATGTAAAAAAGATTAGAAAAAAGTGCAGCGCACATACAACAGATACGCACTAAAGAAGATACGCTACGCTTTTTGATTAAAAATTTGACTGAACAGTCTGCAGACAAAGATAGATTTTGAGCTCTTAAAATATCTCTAACTGTGATTATAATCAGATTTAAAATATATGGAAGCAATTTTTTACGTTAGCTATTTAATATTTTAAATTAGGCCTCTTGCATAACTATATTAAAGGTTAGCACCAGCAACTACTCCTCATTACATATTTTATCGCATTAATAATTGTTATGTTTTTGCTCTCCCTATTCTATTGCTCCTTGTGCAACATTTGGCCTTGTCACTTATATCACTTGTTACCCTCCTATTTCTTGCTTTATTCTTTTTTTTCCCTTTCAAGACAGGTTCTGAGTGGCAAAACATAGGTCCACTTTAATGTGTATTAAACAAGATTTTATAACTCTAATTGTCTTTGCTTGTGCTGTTCAACTGTGACATCAACCATTACATTCAATGGAAGATGATCTGAAGGGTATCTCTCTTGTTGGAATTATATCATCTTTACCCAGGCCTTTCACCGTACGCTGTATACTCCTTTATAACAGGGGATAAAAAGCAAAAATCTATTCTTTTTTTGAGATCATATACAGATTCTAACAATTAAAATCTCACAACAAATTTGTTGTTTCATAGCTTTTATATAATCTATAATTGCAACTGTTTTAACATTAATCAGAACCTAAAAGAGGCTTGTTATTAATGGATTACTTATAAAATCTTATGGAAAGTAGAGCTTGGTTCATTTGGCTGATTAGCAACTTAATTGTTATATTCAGCAATATGCAAATAATCTACACCTTTATAAGTGTGGATCTTGAAAAAGAACTTGGGATCACGATTGCGCAAGTTGCACTGGCTAATTCAGCATATACTTGGACTTTTGCTATCTCACAATTTTTTAGTGGGGCAATGTTTAATGTTTTTTCCAGCAAAAAAATTTATTTTTTCTCATTGTCAATCATGCTCTTTGGTTTTTTTGTCCTTATCAAGAGTGACAATTTTGCCCGTTTAATTTTATCTCAATTTTTGATCGCAATTGGAGCATCGTTTGGTTTTATTGGCGCTGCTCATGTAAGTAGCACATATTTTCCCCTTACTCAATTTGGACTGATGTTCTCACTAGTGCAGACAATTTCAAGTCTTTCTGCTTTGATGATTCAAATGTGCTTCTCTAGCTTGCTTGCCGAAGGTGCAGATTGGAAAAATCTTATTGTATGCGTAATATTATTTGGCGTATCGATATTTGTACTTATGTTTTTTTATCCGAAAGGACTTTCAAAAAAAAATTTGGGGGAATACACAATAAAGAGCTCTATAAAAACAGTAATATGTTCTGTACTAACAGTGCTAAAATTAAGAGATATCTGGATAACCTCAATAGTGGGTGCTATTACTTTTGGAACATTTTTAGCGCTTAATATGCTGTGGGCACCAAGGTTACTAAGCAACTTAGAACTCAATACAATGGAGTTAGGTGTGGCAACTGCAATATTGTGGCTTGGTCTTGCAGTTGGTGCTCCAATTGCAGATCTAATCTCAAATCTATTTAAAAATAGAAGGCACGTAATCTCTGCTTTTGCCACATTGCAAAGTATTTCAGCTATTATTTTACTATGCGGTAATTTAACAGTTCATATTATATACTTTTGTATGTTAATGTTTGGTTTTTTTGCAGGAGGACATATGCTTAATTTTACTGTTGGTAGTGAGATTGTTGAGCAGAAGTATATTAGCACATCATCATCCATTATCAATGGATTTATGTTTGTTATGAGTGGAATTTTAGTGTCAATTTTAGCACTTTTTTCAGATCATCAAATGGCGCTTTTCACAATATTTGCAATGTTAACATTTGCTAGTATTTTTAATTATGCTACAAAAGAAACATACTATAAAAATATAGTAGCTGAATCTTGAGTCGATTGTTATATTATATTAACATACTGTAATAAATTATGACAACAAAAGATACAACAGTAACTAAGGCAACAATAGCTGAATGTATAAACCAGGAAATTGGATTATCGAAAGAAGACTCTATTGCAATAATAGATGATATATTGGATGAGATAAAAACGAGCTTAGCAAAGGATGGAATAGTAAAAATATCTTCATTTGGAACATTTTTGGTTAAAAACAAGAAAGAAAGACCAGGAAATATACCAAAGACATCGGAAAGGGTAGTAATTAAAGCGAGAAAATCAATTTCTTTTAGACCTTCAAAAATGATGAAAAAATTAATAAACAACCGATGAATAAGAAAAAATTATTTTACACAATTGGAGAAGTAGCTGAAGAACTACATTTGGAGCAGCATGTTTTAAGATTCTGGGAAAGTCAATTCCATCAAATTAAACCCATAAAACGGAAGGGAAGAAGACTATATGATCATAAGTGTATAGAGGCAATAAAGAAAATAAAATATATGCTATATGACAAAGGATATACAATAAAAGGAGTACAAAAGGAATTTGGTAACGATGTAAGAATTGATCATTATTCAAGAAATTTGTTGCAAGAACTTACCGATTTAAGAGACTATTTGACTGATAAAATAAATGAAGAAAGTAATAAATAGACGAAAAACACTATAAAGTTTTGTGAAAGTTGATATATCTAGAGATAAGTGTATGTGTCGTATAGCCTTGTTCTTTATATTATCAGCAATACTGATAAGCTGTGGCCTGCAAAAACCTGCACCTGTACTACTTAAAGGCGAAGAATTTTATGGGAAAAGAGACCTAGAGTACACAAGGGAGTATCATTTGATTAAAGAAAATGTTGATTCTTCGCTGCGAAAAGAAAGTAGAAAAGCCTTTGTAGATAAGGTATATAACAATAATGCACAAAGCATGTGTAAATTTGTAATACCGGTTAAAGGTGCAGTTACCTCTTCTGATAAAATATGTCAAGATGGCATAAAAATTACTGCTCAAAGTGGAACAAAGGTTATTGCTTCTGCACCTGGCAAAGTAATATACGTAGGCAAAGGCCTGAGGTGGTACGGAAATTTAATTATAGTGGAACATAAAGATAATTACATGACTATGTACTCCTATTTAAAAAACATACAAGTTGAAATTGGTGATAAAGTAAAACAAGGTCAAGTAATTGGATCTGCAGGTAAATCAAGCACACAAGATAAAGATCCGCAGATGTGTTTCACAATAAGGCATAATGGTCAAGCAGTCGATCCTTTAGTACATATAAACTGTGATTGAATTTATGAAATATGATTTTAAAAACGTTGAAAAATTCTACCAAAATAAGTGGGATTTTTCTGTAAGCAAAGATAGTAAAAAGAAGAAATGTTACGTGTTGGAAATGTTTCCATATCCATCTGGTAAGATTCATATGGGGCACCTGCGTAACTATGCAATAGGAGATGTTATAGCACGTTACAAGAGAGCTCATGGATTTGAGGTTTTGCACCCAATTGGCTGGGATGCGTTTGGATTACCAGCTGAAAATGCAGCAAGGGACAATAATATTAACCCTGCGGCGTGGACAAAAGAGAATATAGACAATATGCGTGCACAGCTAAAATCTATAGGTCTTTCCTACAATTGGAATCACGAGCTTTCCACATGTGAGCCTGATTATTACAAACACGAACAGAAATTTTTTCTGGATTTTTTAAAGCATGGTCTTGCCTATCGAAAAGAGTCGTGGGTTAATTGGGATCCAGTGGACCAAACAGTGCTTGCAAATGAGCAAGTGGTTGATGGAAAAGGATGGCGATCAGGTGCAGTTGTTGAAAAACGTAAGTTATTCCAATGGTTTTTAAAGATTACTGATTTTGCTGAAGATTTGCTTCATTGTCTGCAAAGTTTAAAAAATTGGCCAGAAAAAGTCAAAACTATGCAAGAGCGCTGGATAGGAAAATCTGAAGGGGCAACTATAGATTTTGAAATAGTTGGCTTGAATAAGAAGTTAAAGATTTTTACAACTTCTCCTCATACTTTATTTGGAGCTTCTTTTCTCGCAGTAGGAGCAGAGCACCCTATTGTACAAGACCTTAAAGACAAAGAAATAAGAGACTTTATTGGTAATATGAAGGCAAAGGGGGAGAATGATGAAAAAATTGGAATTTACACTGGACTGAACGTCAGGCACCCATTTCTCGACAAGGAATTACCAATTTATATAGCGAATTTTGTGTTGATGGAGTATGGAGAAGGTGCGATTTTTGGTTGCCCTGCACATGATCAGCGTGATTTTGAATTTGCACAGAAGTATGGTTTACCGATTATTCCTGTAGTTTGTGAAGAGACCACAGAGATCTTAAAAGAACCGTACTTCGGTGATGGAGTGATGTTCAATTCTGAATTCTTAAACGGACTAATGATTAATGAGGCAAAAAAAGTAATCATAAAAAAACTTGAAGAAAAAGGAATAGGTAAGAAAACAATAAACTATCGTCTACACGATTGGGGAATTTCAAGGCAACGTTATTGGGGATGTCCTATACCTATTATACATTGTAAAGATTGTGGAATTGTTCCAGTTCCAGAAAAAGACCTCCCTGTTGTTCTACCAACGGATGTAGAATTTACAAGTGGTGGTAATCCCCTGGATAAGCACCCAACCTGGAAATTTGTTGATTGTCCAAAGTGCGGAAAGCAAGCAGAACGTGAAACTGATACATTTGACACTTTTTTTGAATCTTCTTGGTATTTTGCTGCATTTTGCAGTGAAAATAAATCGATTAATAAAGATACTTGTAATCGTTTTATGCCTGTTGATTATTACATAGGTGGAATAGAACATGCAATTCTACATTTGCTTTACTCAAGGTTTTTCTGCCGTGCTTTAACTAAATGTGGCTATTTTGACGTTAAAGAGCCTTTCTCTACTTTAATCACTCAAGGAATGGTCTGCCATATAACTTATAAAGATGAGAATGGCAAATGGCTCTTTCCCGAAGAAGCAAAAGAGTTGATTGCGAAGGGTGCTAAGATCCAAGTTGGAAAAGTCGAAAAGATGAGTAAGTCAAAGAAGAATACAGTTGACCCAAACTTTATCATAGAAAAATACGGTGCTGATACTGCTCGTTTGTTTGTATTATCCGATACCCCCCCAGAAAAAGATATGGAATGGTCTGATGATGGCGTGGAAGGTTGTTTTCGCTACATAAATAAATTGTGGCGTATGGTAGTGCAACTTAGGCCCGTAAACATACACTATGATAATGAAAACATTGTAGGTAAACTCCTAGAGTACAGAAAAAAAATCCATAAACTATTGCAAGTGCTTACAGATGACTTGGAAAACTGCAGATTAAACTGTGTGGTAGCAAAGTTTCGTGAAATGACAAATTTAATAGCTGAAATAGACGTAAAAACTGGAAAATCTCTTATTGATGAAGGTGTATGTATACTAATTAGAGTAATCGAACCATTCATGCCACACCTGGCTGAAAATTTATGGCAAAAAATAGGAGGCGAAGGCATGCTATATATGCAACCTTGGCCAAAAGCTGATGAATCACTACTAATTGATAATATGGTAACTGTGGCAGTACAGATCAATGGAAAGTTACGTGCGACCATTGAAGTGGCAACTGATTTACCTCAAGAAAAATTGAAGAAAATAGCAACAGATTCTGTATCTAACAAAATCGATCAAAGCAAAATTCGCACTATATATGCTGTACCAAATAAGGTAGTAAACATAGTTATATAAAAATTTTGAGTAGCATGTCCCTAATTTCGTAGGTATACTTTTTTTGATATGCGGTTATATCTTTTTTAATATAAAGGATATATACTTGTGCATTATATATTTTTTTGTATGGGTAGTTATATGAAAATAAAAGGATTGTGTGTTTTAGCTGTGTTGCTCACTTCATCTCTAGCAGGTGCAGCTAGTAATAAAGCAGCTAGTAATAGTGCAAAAGAGCAGTACTACGCAGGTTTAAACTTTGGTGGTGGATGGGGCACTGGATTAAAAATAAAACCTGGCTTAGTTTTTGGTTATAATTATGATAAAAGCTCTAAGTTTGAACTTGAGATTCTCACTGACGTAAGTGATATGTTTGGAGGTAAGGATGCAGAAGGAAAGGACAACAAGAAAATGGGAACTAGCTTATTAGCTAATTATCGTTATTATCCTGACGTTGACATTGATCCTGTGAAACTATATGTCAGTGGAGGTTTAGGAGGACATCTACAAGTATATCCTTTTGAGATTGTTGGCACTGAAACACTAGATAAAATACTGGGTGCTATTTCGTACAAACTGAAGGTTGGTGTTGATTATGAAGTTGCTTCACAGATAGTTGGTACAGCTGCTTTAACCGTAGGCGGGCAACTGAGTGGTTTAAAAGCAAAACAAATACCAGATGCGATGCTGGAAGTAGGAGTACGTTATAGTTTTTAATGCTGGATGGCATTGTGTACATGTTTAGGTGTAACCATAAGCAATGCTCAAAACTTGCTGCTAGCATGTTTGAACACTTATTCCAGTCTGTTTTAAGGAAGTAATGTGTATGAATTATATGAGAACGATGAAAGTGTTCGCTGTGTTGATTGCTTTAGCAAGTACAGCTAGTAATGGTACAAGTGAGTTAGAAGACCAATATGAAGATCAACATAAAGATCAGTATGAAAATCAATACAAAGACCAGTATGAAGATCAATACGAAGATCGATATGAAGACCGGTACGAAGATCATTACTATGTAGGTTATGTAGGTTTAAACTTTGGGACTCGATGGGGTGAAAGCTTTCAATTGAAACCTAGCGTTGTTTTTGGTTATCATCATAACAAAAGTTCTAAGTTTGAACTTGAGGTTCTTGCTAACATAAGTGATATAACTAATGCACAAAATAGGAAAGTAGGAGCTGGTTTATTGGCAAATTACCTTTACTATCCTGATCTTGAAATTGATCCCATTAAATTATATGCTAGTATAGGTCTGGGTGGATATATTCGAATATTGCCATCTTTTGGTCTTGGTGAGGATACAAATGCAGTAAATTCAGCTGCAACTGTAGCCGCAGCCGCAGGTCAAAATGAAACACTAGATAAAATACTGGGTGCTATTTCCTATAAAGTAAAGTTAGGTGTTGATTGTGAAATTATTCCGCAGATAGTTGGCACAGTTGCTATTGCTGCAAGCGGTCAATTAAGTGGCTTTAAACCACCGATGAAAAAACCAGATGCAATCATAGAAGTAGGTATACGTTATAATTTTTAAGCTATGAACACTTTGAATCCCTATACACAGTTGTATGCTTGGTGCTATATATGTGCTATTTGCAAAGGTATTCTGTTTATGCTAACATTAAGCTAAACCTTAAGCAATAAAATCAGAAGGATCAACTCCCTTCTGTAAGCAAGCAGCAACTAAAGTGTTGATCATAAGAAATGCTATTGTCATCGGGCCAACTCCACCAGGTACTGGAGTAATTGCTTTGACTTTTTCTTTTACTCTTTCGAAGTCAACATCGCCTACAAGCTTTGTTTGCTCTCCTACATTCACACTATTTATGCCAACATCGATTACTATTGCACCTTCTTTTATCCAATCTGGTTGAACAAAATTTGGCTTTCCAACTGCTGCAACTACTATATCCGCCTTAGAGCAATAATCAGCTAAATCCCTACTTTGTGAATGCAAGATGGTAACAGTGCAATTTTCTTGCAACAATAGGTGAAACATTGGCTTACCCACAATATTTGATCTGCCAATGATTACCGCATTTTTACCGGACAGATTATTTTCAACTGACTTAATTAAATGCAAAGAACCTTTGGGAGTACAAGGTATCAGACAATTTTTTTCACCTTTAACTAACCTGCCAACATTCTCATCATGAAAGCCATCTACATCTTTTTCAACACTTACTGTATTAATTATTCTACTTGCACTGATGTGCTTTGGTAAAGGTAACTGAACTAAAATTCCATGCACAGATGAATCTTCATTTAATGTATTAACTTTTTCAATCAATTCATCTTCTGAGATACTATCAGGCAACACAATAGTTTCAGAACTTATACCCATTGATTCCGCTTTTCTTTGTTTATTACGAACGTAGACCTGACTTGCTGGATTGCTACCCACAAGAATTACTTTAAGACAAGGAAAAACATTATACTCTTTCTTTAAAATATCAATTTTTTTTGATAGCTCCTCACAGAGATCATTTGCTATTTTTTTACCGTTAATAATAATTGACATTTCCTTGCCACTCCTTGAAGTCAGGTAATGAGATATCAAATAAATTCAATACTTTACCAACAGCATGATTTACAATATCATCCAAAGATTTTGGTTTAATATAAAAAGCAGGCATCGGCGGAGCAATAATTGCTCCCATCTCTGTTAGTTTTAACATATTTCGGAGATGTCCAAGATGTAGTGGAGATTCTCGCACCATAAGAACTAATTTTCTTCTTTCTTTTAGAGTTACATCTGCAGCCCTTGTTAATAGATTGGAAGTCACCCCCGATGCTATTTCAGACATTGTTTTCATAGAACATGGAGCAATAACCATACCTGAGGTTTTAAATGAGCCGCTTGCTATTTTTTCTCCTATTTTTTCTTCAGAATAGTAAAAATCTGCAAGCGACATAATATCTTCAAGTTTTTCTTTAATCTCATGAGCTATAGTTATTTTTCCAGCACTGCTGATCACTAAATGAGTTTCATGATTGGTATTTTTTAGTGCCTCTAGAATCCGTACACCGTAAATAGAACCAGATGCTCCACTTATTCCAATTACAATCCTACTATTCACCTTCGTAATTCATTCCCAATGCACGTTTGTAGGTATCAAGTAATATTTCCTGTTCCTCCCTGTCATCATCATCCATCTTTCTTAGCCTAATAATCTGTTTCATCACTTTTATATCCCAACCTTCATCTGCAGCTTTTGCATATACATCACGAATGTGATCTTGCACATCCCTCTTTTCTTGTTCAAGTTTTTCGATTCTCTCTATATAGCTCTTCAAATCTTCAGCCGTTATTTTTACTGTATCTTCCATAGAACCCAACTAATTAATTGCTACTACAGTATTATCAGTTTTTACTTGTACTTCAATCATAGTAATAATATTTTTATCTTTTTTTAAAATCTTAAAGTAAAAACCGTACATGGAAAACTCTTCATTTTCTTCAGGAATGCGCTCTATCTCGTTTACAATCATACCTGCTAGAGTTGTAGCTTCTTCATCAGGAAGATCCCAATGTAACTGTCTATTAATATCCCTAATAGTAGATTTTCCTTCTATGTGATACATATTATCGGATATCTTTTTTATAAAATTCTCTGTGATCAAATCATGTTCATCTGAAATTTCTCCAACTATTTCTTCCAGTATATCCTCAAGAGTTACGATTCCCTGTAGTGCTCCATACTCATCAATAACAAATGCAAGGTGTTTCCTGTTTTTACGGAAGTTGTGAAGTTGTACACTGAGTGGCGTACTTTCTGGTATAAACCAAGGCTTTGACATAACTTTGGCAATCTCTATTTTATTATCCTTTTCACGCAAGGCATTTATTAGATTTTTCACGTGAACCACTCCAACAATATTATCTGGTTCTTTTTGCCATAAAGGTACTCTGCTATGGCTACTGGTTAAAATCTCTCTTATTAACTCTTCTTTATTTCGATCTATATCAAGAGAAAATAAGTTTCTCCTGTGGGTCATAATTTGTGATATTTCTGTCTCAGCCAAATCAAGTATACTATTTAGCATATCTAAATCCTGTTGTAACATAGTGCCCTCACTGCGGTGAAGAGTAATCATATTACGCATTGCATCTGCTGCAGATATTACCTCCCTATTCTTATGAAGCCCACATAACTTCAGAATGATATTGACAATAAACTGAATGCCTAATGTCAATGGAGAAAGAACCTTGACAAAAAACAGCATAAAATAAGCAGAAAGTAATGTAAATTTTTCAGGATTTTGCATGGCGTAAGTTTTTGGTAAAACTTCACAAAATAGCAAAATACAAAACGTCATCATGAATGTTGAAAGAAATATGCCCTCACTCCCAAAAGAATTTATAAATATTACTGTAAATAAAGCAGAGCAAGTAATGTTAATAATTGTATTACACAGTAATATTGTTCCTATTGTTAATTCTTTTTTACCTAACAAAAGCTCTATTATCTTGGCTTTTTTGTTACCTTCTAGCTTTAGTTTATTCACTCGGGATCGGCTAATTGAGGTTAACCCTATTTCTGCTCCTGAGAACAAAAACGATAAAATCAATAAGAAAAAAATTGCTGACAATACTGAAATCAATAACCAATCCATTAAAGTATGATGTTATTGCGATATAGAAACAGAGTTGATTTTATATGTTGTAAGAAGCATTTGCAAGTCTATATATCTTTAATATAAAAAAAATAAATCATGAAATATATCACACACTGCATTCACATGCATATTCTCAACAACAAGTGGAGGAGTTATTCTTATTACCCTATTATTTAAAATTTTAGTCATTATTAAGCCTTTGTCAAGAGATTGTTTAACAATTTTATCAGCCAACGGTACTCTAAGCTCTATCCCTATCAATAAACCCTCCCCACGAACTTCTGAAACGATCTTCGGAAATTCTTCAGTCAAAGGCAACAACTTTTCTTTTAGATATTTACTGACCTTCTTAACATGGTCAAAAAAGCCTTCCTTTAGCATTACATCGAGTACTGCATTACCAACAGTCATAGCAAGTGGATTACCTCCATAAGTTGACCCATGAGTTCCTGGAGTGATTGCTTCTGCTATATAATCTTTTACTAAACATGCAGCCAGAGGAAACCCATTACCCATAGCCTTCGCACAAGTGAGCATATCAGGTTCAACTCCTATATTTTGATAGTAAAATAGAGAGCCAATCCGTCCATATCCGCATTGCACTTCATCAAAGCATAAAATTATTCCTTGAGCTTTTGTTATCTCTCTTACTTTTTTAAGATACTCTACGTCCAATGGATGTACTCCGCCTTCACTTTGTATGGGCTCTAAAAATATGGCAGCTGTTTCGCTATTGATTTTCTTTTCTAATGCTTCAATGTTATTTCTTGGAACTTTATCAAAACCAGAAAGGAGTGGAGCAAAACCTTCGCGTGATTTTTCATTTCCCCCAGCTGAAATTGCAGCAATACTGCGGCCATGAAAACCTCCTTCAATTGTAATGATGTGACTGCGCTTTTCTTGTCCATTTAAGTAGAAATAGCGGCGAATAAATTTAATTGCAGCTTCTGTTGCTTCAAGTCCACTTGAGCAGAAAAAAACTTTATCGGCAAAGGTAAGTTCTGTTAAACGCTGAGCAAGCCTTTCCTGCTGAGGAATAGTAAAAATATTAGAGCAGTGCCATAATGAATCCAGTTGCTCCTTCAGTTTATCTGTAATGTATGGATGACAATGCCCTAGAGAGGTTGTAGAAATTCCTGCAGCAAAGTCTAAATATTTTTTACCATCCTTATCGAAGAGATATACTCCTTCTCCTCTAACTATAGAAGCTTCAGATCTATTATAAGCGTTAACAACATGATCCATTTTAAATATTATCTATAGTGCATGAAAAAGCTTTCCCTTAATATTGCTTAAACTAAAAATTGGGCTAATATTATACAGTTCAACATAAAACTCAGAAATTTAATATGTAAAAAAGTAAAACTACACCAATTCACATTCAGCAAAAAAGAAAGCTATTTCTCTATGAGCGTTCTCTAGACTATCAGAACCATGCACTCTATTTTCACTAATATCATTAGCAAAATCACCCCTAATTGTACCTTTATCTGCCTGTTTTGGATCTGTAGCACCCATGATTTGTCTGTATTTACTGACTGCATTTTCACCGATTAAAACTTGAACTATCACAGACCCAGAAGTCATAAATTCCACCAACTCTCCAAAAAAAGGCCTATCCTTATGAATTTCATAAAACAGCTCTGCTTGTTTTTTTGTCAGCATCATCATTCTTTGTGCTATAATTTTTAGTCCAGATTTTTCAATGTAAGAATTTATACTGCCTGTAATATTATTTTTTACTGCATCAGGTTTTAATATTGAAAGTGTTCTCTCAATTGCCATATTATTTCCTTATATTAAGATCGTATATTTACTTTATTGTGAATTTTTGTTCCATCAAAGAGATTTTTTATTTATAGTCAAGAATAAAACATCAAGGGGTAGTTTATGGTTTACTGTCGTAAGAAACTAGTGAATAATCTTAAATCATCAATTTTCTGCGGAACAAAAGGTTTTTTAACCTTTAATTTGGCATTTTTAAGTTATTTAGAGTATAGCTTACACAATAATACAAAATTAAAAGGAGGTGCCGCTTTTGCGATGAAAAGGAACGTTGTTCCATTTGGTGAAATGATTGCCATACCGCTGTTTTTTTGCTTTGTATTACCAGCTATGGTAGGCAACATAAGCCTTATCGAGTGCGCACTTATATGTGCTGCACTGATGGTTGCAACATGTTTTGTTGTAAGAACCTTTCACTTGCGTGAAAAGTTATTGAAAAAAATGACTAATAATGAAAATCATACCAAGAAAGAAATAGAGCAGGAATTTAAGAAAGACATTATAAAATTTCCTATCTTTGATAAAAACAGACAGCATATTGAGTATAATTCTCCTAATCCAGGACAACTAATGAGTGAAATTCCTCCCTCTCTCTTTGTTAGGGTTTTACTTTTTCCCCTTACGATTTTTCTGAAGGCTCTACAAAGCTGCATAATGATATCTTTGGCTGCTGTTGAACTTTTTGAAGCAGTGCCAAGTTTTTGTGTTGATGTGGTTTTTGATAGAAACTTTGTATCTACACAGAGTAACGTGAAGAGATCTGGCCATCTATTGTATGCTAGTGTGAGAAATTTAGTGCCTGTAACTAAACTTGATGAGTGTGTAGCTGATTTTATAGGCAAACCTGAAGAAAGGTGCTGTCAGTGAAGAAGGCAGTGATCTTATTTAACCTAGGCGGACCTGATTCACTAAGTGCGGTCCGTCCTTTCTTATTTAATCTTTTTTACGATAAAAGAATAATAAATCTACCAAATCCTTTTCGCTTCCTTTTAGCAAAGTTTATCTCCAAAAGGCGAGAAAGTACTGCACAAGAAATATACGAGCACATTGGAGGTAAATCGCCAATCTTGGAGAATACAAAAGCACAAGCTGATGCTTTAGAACTAAAATTAAATGAAGATGGAAACCATGTGTATAAGATATTCATCTGCATGCGTTATTGGCATCCATTTGCTGATGAAGTTGTTAAAAGCGTAAAGCAATTCAACCCTGACGAAATCATTCTGTTACCACTATATCCGCAATATTCAACCACCACAACTCTATCATCCATAGAGAATTGGCAAAAAAATGCCAAACTGGAATGTAACACAAAAACAATTCACCATTATTATGACAATGAAGACTTTATTGAAGCTCATGTTAATCTGACGTCTAAATATTACAAATTAGCTAGCAAAATCGGTAAGCCAAGAGTCCTATTCTCGGCTCATAGCTTACCTCTTAGTATCATTAAAAAAGGCGACCCTTACGCTTCACAGATAGAAAAAACAGTAAAATTAATAGTAAAAAAATTGAATATTGAAGATCTTGATTGGGGAATATGTTATCAGAGTAAGGTTGGCCCTGTAAAATGGTTGGAGCCTAGCACTGAAAGTGAGCTATCACGCGCGAAAGACGATAATATACCTGTAGTTTTATCACCTATATCTTTTGTTTCTGAGCATTCTGAAACACTGGTTGAACTTGATATAGAGTATAAAGCAATTATCAAAGACGGATATTACTTTCGCGTACCAACTCTCAGTACTGATCTCTTATTTATCAAGTGCTTGGCCGATTTATGTTTAGATCACTCTCAAAGTACTGATTTATAGCACTTTTCTTTTTAGATTTTTATAGTATAATATTAAAAAGTTATTATTTTATTATCTACTTATGCCAAAAGGTAAGCCAAATACATTTATAGAAAGTATACATGATGTTCACAATCATGATATTAGAAAGATGTATTGTATTGCAGTAGGTTTAACAGGCATATTGTGTAAAATTTCATTGCAATTTTGTTGCGATTTTATTGACAACAACAGATCAAGTATTTGCACTGTATTAGATATTTCTAAGTTCATAAAACTACCAACATCAATAATATTTGCTCTTCACTTTGGTCTCAATTTAGCTGGATATAAATCTAAAAAACTTCAGAATGGTAAAGGGGGAAATGAACCTGAAAAACCAATACAGGTTGTGGGTAGCTTAGCCTTCTTGGCAAACTGTGTCATAGGAATATTGATGCAGACAAAAATCATTCATTTCTTAGCTAGAAACAACAAGGATGTAATAAGTTATATTAGCTTAACATCAGCAGTTCTATTTCTCTTTTCAGAATGCATAAACTGTTATTATACATGGAAGAAGTATCTAGATAATAAGGATTCTGAAAAGTCTGCTAAATATGGCAAAGAAGTTATTTTTAGCACATTCGCTTTGTCATTGGGCTTGTTAAGCTTCATATTAAAAAGAATGGAACTTCCAACCATACCAATAGACTTGGGTGGTGGCATAATCTATAATTTCAACTTAACTGTTATGGTCAGTTTGATACTAAGCATAGCATATCTAGTATCAAACATCGATAAGTTTGTCAATCAACCTAATAATGGTACTGATCCTTCTACTGGACTTGATGACGCTCACCATACTCAACATAATGGCAGCATTGTAGAAATTTAATAATTAGAGATGAAAAGATTTTATTTCTACTGCCAATGCTAATACTGCTAATTTGCTAACAATGTTCCAAAGTGGCAGAGTTTTATTTTCTTGGCTGATGTCATAAAATTCACAGTCAGTGGAATTCAAGCTAGAATATACATCTTTCCTGCTATTACATCGGTATAAGTAACATGTTGGAGTATCTCCTATATAGTATATTAGCGGTTCTGCAGAACTACTTTTAAATATGTCAATAGTTGGTACACCTTCTTGTATAATAACACTATTGATTGCTATTCCTTCTTTTATCTTTTTCATTTTATGACGCTTTTTTTTATTGAGATTTAATATTTCCTTTCCACTTGTTGCTGTTATAATGCCCATTCCATATGTGCCATTGCTTGCTTTGATAAAAACGTAAGGTTGTGTTTTTATTTCATATTCCTCATATTTTTTTTGCACTAGAGATAATATTTGGTCAACTTTAGTCGCTACTGCTCCTAGTGATGAATCATCATTAAAGTCAACTCCATTACAGCTTTCTGTAAGCACAGAAATAAGCCATGGGTCCATTTTAAATTCGCCACAAAATTCGGACACTAATTTTTGATAGATTTCAAAATATTGAAATTTCTGCCTACTGTGCCAGCCATATAATGGACTTGGCACTATCTCTTGTTTTACGTTTTCTAGCGTGTCTGGAATGTGGCTCGTCATATCACGGTTCAGTATAATCACATCAGGCACAAATCCTGAAGTTGTCTTCAGCAAAGAGTTTTCTTTCACAACAGTTTCATACTGTTCTATTAAATTGTACGTTTCATTATGAAAGAGGCCAATTCTAGTTTCAAAACCTGCGAGTTGCAGTACTTTCTCTATAACAAATACGTTTTCTATATACATTTTATTTCGTGTGTAATTCTCCGGTATTATAAGAGTCTTTTTATATTGTTTTGTTTCAAAATAACTTTTTATTAGTTTTGCTGCTGTTGCTCTTGATGTCTCACTTAGATTGTTGAACCCTGCAGGAAATAAATTAGCGTCCACTGGGGCAATTTTGTAGCCTGAATTCCTAAGATCTATGGAGCTATAAAATGGTAATGTAAAACCATTAAATTTTGTTTCGAACCAATTATTTATATCTTTTTCCAGATTTGGATGAATTATGTTTTGCATCTACACTTTAAATGTTATAAGAAAAGTACTATATTATAAGTTATAATCTTAATATAATATAACGAATTAAAATAACAAAAAAATGATTCATCATGACAGCAGTAAAATGTATGGTACTACTATACTGTCAATTAGAAGAGACAAAAATGTAGTAGTAATAGGTGATGGGCAAGTCTCGCTAGGCCATACCGTTATAAAATCTGGAGCAAAAAAAGTTAGGCGTCTTTCTGGTGATTCCGTAATTGCCGGTTTTGCTGGAGCAACAGCTGATGCATTTACTCTCTTCGAAAGGCTAGAATCTAAACTTGATAAGCACCCAGGACAGTTAATGAGGGCATGTGTTGAACTTGCAAAAGACTGGAGAATGGATAAATATCTAAGAAAATTAGAAGCTATGATGATCGTGGCAGACAAGTCCATTTCATTGGTCATTACAGGAACGGGTGATGTTCTTGAACCTGAAGATGGCATTGCAGCCATTGGCTCTGGAGGAAATTTTGCTTTATCTGCAGCAAAAGCTTTGATTGACGTTGAAGGAATATCAATAGAGGAGATTGCAAAAAAGGCTATGAAGATAGCTGCCGATATATGTGTTTATACAAACCATAATCTAATTATTGAAAAAATAAAGGAGTAATATGTCAAGAACTTTGTGTACCAATTCTTCTGGTCAACCTGTAGTAGGTCAATCTGATAATAATGATGACTGCAATAAAAAAAACGGCCTCTATGAAAATGAAGGTACAGAAAGTAGCAGCATCCAAAGCTCACAAGCTTTATTAGATGATCTACCACCACAGAAGATAGTTAAAGAGTTGGATAGATTTATAATCGGACAGAATGACGCAAAGCGCGCTGTTGCTATTGCACTCAGAAATCGTTGGCGTCGAAATAAAGTCCCACTTCCACTACGTGAAGAGATTATACCTAAGAATATACTCATGATAGGCCATACGGGAGTTGGTAAAACTGAAATAGCTCGCCGTTTAGCAAAGCTTGCTGGTGCACCTTTTATAAAAGTTGAAGCAACGAAATTTACTGAAATAGGATATGTTGGACGTGATGTTGACTCGATAATACGTGATTTAGTTGATGCAGCAATAGTTTTAGTTAAGGAAAAAGCACGTAAAGCCTTAACTAAAAAAGCTTTAGGTTTGGCTGAAAAGATAATAGTCAACTCCATGGTTGGTGAAGATGCAACCGAGGAAAGCAAAAAAGTTTTCAGAGAAAGACTGAGAAATAAGGAATTTGAAGATGGAGAAGTTTCTATTAACGTCAGGGAGAGCAAGGGTATGCTACCCACTTTTGATATACCTGGTATGCCAGGTGGGCAAATTGGCGTGATGAACGTAACAGAAATAGTGGGTAAGATGTTTAATGGGAACAAAAAAACAAAAACTATTACAGTTAAAGTGAAAGAAGCGCGTGAAATATTGATTAATGAAGAAAGCGAAAGGTTAATGGATGAAGACAAGATAATCAAAGAAGCGATTGATCTTGTTAGCAATGAAGGTATAGTGTTTTTGGATGAAATAGATAAAATTGCAGCACGTACAGAAATAAAAGGTGAAGTCAACAGAGAAGGAGTGCAACGTGATCTGTTACCACTACTTGAAGGAACAACTGTTTCAACTAAGTATGGCACCGTAAAAACAGACTATATATTATTTATTGCATCTGGTGCTTTTCATTTGTCTAAACCATCCGATCTTTTACCAGAATTACAGGGTAGATTGCCAATTAGAGTGGAACTTAAGGCACTTACTCAAGAGGATTTAATAAAAATATTAAAGGAACCAGAATCTAGTTTGTTAAAACAGTACATAGCTTTAATGAAAACGGAAAATGTAACACTTGAGTTTACTGATGATGGTATAGAAACTATAGCTGAAATAGCTTTTACAGTTAATAGAGAAGTAGAAAATATAGGTGCAAGAAGACTTCATACTGTCATGGAAAAGCTTTTAGATGAAATAAGTTTTATCGCTTCTGAAAAAAATAATGAGAAATTTGTTATAGATAGCAAGCACGTAAGAGATAAGCTTGAATCAATTTCAAAGCAGCTTGATTTATCTAAGTTTATACTTTAGAAGAAACTTTTTCTTTAAGTAATATATAGCACTCAAGAAGTTTTATTTTTTCTTACTTCGTAATTCTTTAAGCTATTTTTCAATAGTAGAATTCAAGCTTAAATCAATTATTGCAATATCACAATCTATGCCTTTTGTTAACACATCAGTTAAAAGATCAGGTGGAGAAAGAACTGTTCTTTTATTACCAGCTCTCATTCCCACAACTCCAAGTTCTATAGCAAGCGGCATTTTTCTGTCACCAACTTTAAACTGCACTGTTTGATCTTTGACTATATACTCACCATTATATCTCTTTATGCTATATTGAGCCGATATCTCATCACCACACTTTACTTGTTTTCTAGTTTTGTTAATTAAGTCATTAAAAATCATTAGGTTATTTACTGAATCAGGATATTTATCTTTTACTTCAATCAGTTTGATGTAATAAGAGTTAAAACTCATTTTGTTGTCATCAGCGGCAATAGTAACTACACGCTCTCCACCTTCTTTCATACCTATTACCCCTAAACTCACTTCTTTTTCACCTATTCTCAGAGTAATATCAGAGACTTGACTTGGTAATGCTGCCAGATTGTTGGATATTTTGTACATTTGTAGCAGGACTTCTTGGCCACAGAAAGCCTTACTGCCGCTGCCTTCAGTAATTTCATAAAATTTTATCGTCTCTTCTTCCTTTTGCTGTGTTATTTCTTCTAAATATTCTGCTAGCCCATGCTTTTCAATATAGCGATCAAGTGCTGATTCAAGTATGGGCTTTACTAGATAACGTGCTATCGTCTGTGTTAAACCATCATGTGTGGCATTTATCTCGTAAAGCTTGTCCTCTTTTTCCGGTTTATCTTTATTTATATAAACAATAGTGATTATAAAAACAGAAGCTAAAGTGAGAACCATTACTAGAAAGATAAATATTTGTAATATAATTTTTTTAACCATCTTTTTTTACTTGATTCAATAAATCATATAAATCATTAGTATTCCCTGAAAGCGTACTTAAATTATCTGAGGCCTGTTTAAAGAGACTATCTATATAGTTTTCCATTTCATTTTTGCCAAGCACGGACATTAAATTGTTTGTTTTATCTTGCTCATAATCTTCAATATCATCCTTAGCTTGAAAAATAAGCCCCAGATTTATTCCATAGTTATATAACGCTCTCCGCTCCTTGGTTGTAGCATTGCCTATTATAGCCCCTATTTCGCATGAAGCTGCAAATAGTTTTGCAGTTTTCATCAAATGAATTTCCTTTATTTTATTCAAATCTGCATCTATATCCAAAATCTGTCCTCCCACCATTCCCCTAACTCCTATCGCTTGAGAGAGCACTTTGATGATCTCACAATTTAACGAAGATAATACCTCAAAAGCCAGGGTAAGTAATGCATCTCCGGCCAGTACTGCTATTGCTTCACCAAATTTTTTGTGGCAGCTCAGCTGGCCTCTTCGAGTGTCACTATTATCCATGCATGGTAGATCATCGTGAATTAGAGAGTAAGCATGAATAAATTCAATTGCTGCTGCTGCTGTTATTGCTTTTTCAACCTTTATGTTGAATATCGACGAAGATGCTATAACTAAAAAAGAACGTATATGTTTTGCAGGAGCAAGAAGCACATAACGCATAGCTGATATAAATTTATTCTCGCTATTTTCAGGTAAGAGCTTATTCACTTCTACAACAAGCAAATTTTTTGTTGTTTCGTCTAGCATTTTTAAATTTATTAACTATCGAGTGCTAAGATATAGGAAGTTTTTAATAGTTTATATAATCATAAAAGCTATTGCAAACATCAAAATTTCTTATAACATCAGAGAATAGGTTATTTTTTAGTAAGAAATGAGCGAATTGGCAAAAAGCACTAGGGAAGATATAGAAGAAAAAGTAAAGAAGATTATACTAGAGCACATCAGTAAGGATGTAGAGAGATTTGGTAGTTCTTCAAAGCTTTCAGACCATGGCACAGATAGTTTAGATGCAGTTGAAATAATCATGGCAGCTGAAGAAGAATTTGGTATAGAGATTCCTGATGAAGATGCACAAAAAATGGAAACTATGGAACAGATAGTTGAATATGTAGTAAACAAAGCAAACAATTGATGTTGAATGAGCAGAAGAGTAGTAGTTACCGGTGTTGGCTTAATTACTCCACTAGCAGCAGATGTTAATAACACCTGGTCAAAGCTGAAAGAAGGTAAATCTGGCATCAAAGCAATCAATACAAATAGGTTTGATTCTTCTGATCTTGCTTGCAGAGTTGCAGGGCAAGTTCCAATGCAATCTGATGATATTGAGAACTATTTCAATCCATTAGATTATATTTCTGAGAAAGATCTAAAAAGAACAGATCGCTTTATTCACTACGGCGTTGCAGCAGCTATTCAGGCAGTAGATGATTCACTAATTTTGGAAAATAAAAATATTAATAAAGAGCGAATAGGTGTAGCTATTGGTTCTGGTATAGGTGGTCTTCCATCAATTCAGGAAAATGTAATTACCATGCAGGAGAAGGGGCCTAGACGTGTTAGCCCATTTTTTGTTCCTGCAAGTCTAATAAATTTGATATCTGGTCATATTTCTATTAAATACGAATTTATAGGTCCAAATGACTCAGCGGTAACTGCATGTGCAACAGGTGCGCATGCGATTATAAACTCAGCAAGAGCTATAAAACTCGGTGAAGCTGACATTATGATTGCAGGCGGAGCAGAAAGTGCGTTATGCAGAGTTGGAATTGCAGGTTTTGCATCGATGAAGGCGTTATCAACTAAATTCAATGATAATCCTGAAGAATCCTCAAGGCCATGGGATGAAGAACGTGATGGATTTGTCATGGGCGAAGGAGCAGGTATATTAGTGCTGGAAGAGTATGAACATGCAAAAAAAAGAAAAACAAAAATATATGCGGAACTCACTGGATATGGACTAACAGGAGATGCACATCATATCACAGCACCTCATCCAGAAGGAAGAGGCGCATTTAAGGCAATGGAGCTTGCTTTAAAGAATGCACAAATCAGCCCAAGTCAAATTGGATATATCAATGCACATGGTACATCGACACCGCTTGGAGATAAAATAGAAGTAATAGCAATGAAGCAGTTATTCGGTGACTATGCGTATAAAATACCTGTTTCCTCGACTAAATCTTCTATAGGACATTTACTTGGTGCCGCAGGAAGTGTTGAAGCAATATTTAGTATCCTTGCATTAAACAATGGAATTGTTCCACCAACTTTAAACCTACACAAACCTTCAGAAGGGTGTGATTTAAATTTTGTACCATTTAAAGCTCAAGAGCATAAAATTCAATATGCGCTTTCTAATTCATTTGGTTTTGGTGGTACCAACGCGTCTCTCATCTTTGGAAAGGTGTAGTTAATTATGCTATTTTGAATCGACTACGAAAATGTTATTCGAGTAGCTGAAACTAGAATCCAGTTAAATTGGTCAGCATAAAAGTAATGTTGAAATATAACATTTTGATGATGATGAAGAAATGGATCCTAGTGTCAGCTACTCGAATGACAGAAGAAGAAAAAGCAAAATTTTGCCTTTTACCGCTAACCTATTATACTTACTTGATAAGTTCTATCGCTTGATTAAATGCATAAAATATTAGTAAGAAGTAACCATAAGCCCTTGATTGGAAAAATCAAGATTAATGGTTCAAAGAATGCCGTCTTGCCAATAATGGCGGCAAGCTTGTTTAGTAATTCTTCAATAACTTTGCATAACGTACCTGATTTAATTGACGTGCATTTGATGTCTGAGCTGCTTAAGAGTCTTGGTGCAGAAGTAAATTTTATATGCAATAAAGACTATAAAGCAAATCACACTTTGGAAATTGACTGTAGCAATATCAATAACTATTTAATATCACATGAAATTGCAAGCAGACTGCGAGCATCTTTTTTAATGCTAGGTCCAATGCTCAGCAGATTTGGTAGAGTTTCAACAGTATTTCCTGGTGGATGTAATATTGGAAAACGTCCTGTTGACATTCATATTAAGGCACTTGAAGCAATGGGAGCTAAAATTGAAATTGATAGCTGTAATATAACTGCAACAACAAAGGGGAAATTGCAAGGCAAAGAAATAACATTTGAAAAAGTAAGTGTTGGTGCAACAGAAAATATAATAATGGCAGCAACACTTGCAGAGGGAGTAACAATAATAAACAATGCTGCAATCGAGCCGGAAGTTCTTGATTTAATAGAGTTTCTGAAGATTATGGGTGCCAATATTGAAGTTAATAATACAAAAATCACAATAGAAGGTGTTGAAGCATTAAATGGGTGTGAGCATAAAATAATACCAGATCGCATAGAGGCCGGTACTTATGCTTTGGCTGCTATCATTACCGACGGCGAGCTAAAGTTAGAAGGAGTAAGTTTGTCTGATATAGAATGTATTGCAAATGAATTGAAGACTATAGGAGCCAGAGTTGAGTTACATGATGATGGTATTATTATTTCTAGAAAAAATAGCTCTATTAAATCTGCTCACGTTGCAACAAATCCATATCCCAACTTTCCCAGTGATATGCAACCACAACTAATGTCTGCTATGTCAATTGCAGGTGGAATATCAATCATTGAAGAGAACGTTTTTGAAAGTAGATTTGCACATGCAAATGAGCTAAGAAAATTAGGCGCTAATATCAGCATCGAAAAAAGTAAAGCTACTATAAGTGGAACAAAGAACCTATCTGGAGCTAATCTGCATGCTAATGACTTAAGGTCAACAGCAGCTTTAATTCTCGCTTCTTTGGTAGCTAAAGGAGAAACTACAATAAATAACTCACATCATTTATGGAGAGGATATGAGGCAATGCACGAAAAACTCAATTCATGCGGGGCTGATATTTTCGTTTCATCTTGAGGATATATTATGAATGAGACAACTAAGCGAACTACAGTAAAAGAAATAGAGGACATTCTATACGAAGAACATAAAGTATTAGATCATGGATTTGTTCGAGTAATTGATTATATGGGCTCTGATAGCGCCATAGTTCAAGCTGCTCGCGTTTCTTATGGAAAGGGAACGAAACAGATAAATCAAGATGAGGCGCTTATAAAGTATTTGATGAGGCATCATCATACAACTCCATTTGAAATGTGTGAAATTAAGTTTCACGTGAAACTTCCAATTTTTATTGCAAGACAGTGGATAAGACACAGAACTGCAAATGTGAATGAATATTCCGGAAGGTATTCGATACTTGATAATGAATTTTATATACCAGAACAGGTTGCAAAACAATCTGATAATAATAAACAAGGCAGCGGTGAAGCTTTTGACTCAAGTACTTCAAAAGAAATAATAGATTCTCTAATAAATGATTCTAATTTAGTATATTCTCATTATGAGAAATTTATTGAACAGGGCCTTGCAAGAGAAATTGCCCGAACTAATCTAACACTTAATTACTATACTCAGTTTTATTGGAAAATAGATTTACACAACCTTCTTCACTTTTTAAGGCTTAGAGCTGATAAGCACGCCCAATATGAAATTAGAGTCTATGCAGAAGTTATGTTGGACATAGTAAAGAAATGGGTCCCGCTGGCCTATAATGCTTTTGTTGAATACTCGCTAAAATCAGCCTGCATTTCAAAAACTGGTCTTGAAATAATTCGCAAGCTAATAAAAGGAGAAAATGTTACGAGAGAAGAAAGTGGCATTGGTAAAAGAGAATGGAATGAGCTGATGTCTATACTTGGTAAATAGCCAAAAAGATCGAGTTATGTCCTTTCACAGACTTGCAGGTGTGAGCAACAATTTATTCATACCTTTATCAACTGATATATCAATTATTTTTGAATTTGTTCTTTCTGTTGTTTCATAAAGTTTTTCAGCTTTCTTTGAAATCAGTGTTGCATTTCTAAGTCCAATATGAACTTCGCAATAATCTGCAAAATTTTTAATATACATATCATATGAATAATAGTTTACAGCAAGTTCCATTACCCTACAAACTTCCTCTAATGTAAAATTAGCAGCTCCTGTATCAGGACAAAAGCCAACCGCTCCTTTATTAGAGTCAAAAAATATGTATTTATCATTCTCTGCTTTATACACCAACATAGAATGCCCCTCATCCTCAATGACATCTTCTTCATTACAAGCATAGCAAAAATAACTAAATTCTAAGTAGCATCCTATCTTCACATCATTTAACGCACATTTGATTTGTTCTTGCTCAGTATAGATCCATAGTTCTGTTGAAGATAAATTATTATTTAATTCCTTATATATTATGTCATCATAATAAAATTGATCTCCTTCTCGCTTTTCAATGCTCTGAATATCAAGAATAGGTAAGAATTGCGATAAAAATTGCATCATTAATAACTTTTTCGTTTGTTCTTTTTTTCCATCAATATAATTCATAAAATCTTGTTCAGATATAATATTATCAGACTCGAGAAATGCAACAAAATCTTGCCTATTCTCTAATTTTACAAAAGTAATAAAGTAACTTAATGAGTGACATAGCCCTTTTTTGGTATCAAAATCTAAAATTTCTTCAAATCTATCTTTTAATTGTACAATTTTAGATATACTATCTGACATAAAAGTATTCAAATTAAATTGAATAGCTTTCTCACTTTCAAATAATTTATTATATTGTTCTTCAGCTGATAAATCCGGTGCTTTGTATACATATCTACCATTTTCTCTACGTATACCTTCTATATCTTTAATTATACCTTGTTCTACATTTTTACTGATAGAAATTTGGTGCTTTCCTTTATTGGCAAATTGATTTAAAAACTCCGCAATTTCCTGTTTTGAGAGTCTTGTTTCAACTTGTCCATCTTCTCTATCTTCAGTTTTACAAAACACTTTAACTCTAGGATGTTCCTTATCAGTATAGACTTTTAATACAATAGATTGAGCAATGCGATTAACATATTTTGGCATATTGTTTATTAAGATATTAACTATATATCTTAATAATAGAATAATTTATACCATTAGTCAATTAATATATTAATAATAATATTTATTATACAAACTCATCACTTTTATAGAACATCTCATTAAAATCATTCAAAATCTTGATCTTCAATGAGATGTCATGACAGCAGAAGGAAATTCTGGAACGTTTATTTTTGAAAGTAAATTGCATAGCAGATTATGTCATTCCAGTGCTTGACACTGGAATCTAGTTTCACCTTATGATGGTGTTATTCAAGTAGCCTCTATCCAAGTGCCCCTTTGGTGTCATCAGAGTAGCTGACACTGGGATGGCTTTGTTTCATAGCACCTTAAGCAGTGATGGTTTACGACAAATTTATGTAATGATTTCAAATTTAGCCATACCAATACCAGTGAATTTGTTGAGCAAATAGCACTTAATTAGTAATTCTTTTTCACGATTTACTTCAGATTTATTCCTAAACAAATACTTGCTTCAACCTTGAGAAAAATCCTTCTATGTAAGATCTTTTTCCATAAATTGCTTCCTTTTTCCACTCTTTTACACCATCTTGTCCATATAATTTTATTAACCTAATAGCAGCATTTCTGTCAGACATATAATCTATTTTTGAATGTTCTGCTGCATCCTTTTTTGGTAGAACTTTTGTCTTTATATCGTATTTCTTACACAATTTATAAAGTTTTTGCCTATCGTATGCCCTATCTGCATATAATGCTTTTATTTTGTGCTGAAAATTAACTTCTTCAAGCAAATCGCAAGTGGTCAGAGTAGACGCCATTACTGTATCTTGCATCTATAGCTTTTTTACTATTCACACTTAACATAACATGTAACTTTCTTACTTGCTCGTAGCTTCGGTACTTTCTATCTGCACTGTTTTCCTTACTGTGGCCAGGAGTGTTACTGTAAATTTGTGCTATCTATGATAATTTCAATATTTTCCATGTTGCTTTTATCAATCCTGCAATCATTTATCTTAATATTAAGTTTTTTTTGATGCTTGTGAATAGCTGCAAATTTTTTCCTATTTGTTGCAGATATCCTTTTACAAACCCTACCGTTTGTCTTAAGCCAATTCTAAAAAGATTAACGATTATATGCACCAAAATCACAACTTTATCACTATAAATATAGTTGCCGCCCTGCATTTTTGGACTATTTTCATACCAATTTTCGATAGCTTCATCGATGTAACGAAAAATATTCCCCCTTTTTTCAAGGAATTTGTTATATTCGTTTTGGTTACTGACTTTCATTTTCTGTGGCATATTTTTTCTTCAACAATTAAAAAGCCCACTGGGATCCAACTAAGTTACTTTACAACGTTTTTTGCACAAAAGGACTGGATTCTAGCGTCACGCGCTAGAATGACATCAACTTTTGAATTCCAGTTATGCAAGAAATCTATTCATTTGAAACTTGTTTGAGAAACGTAGCTATAAAAACCGCAGGTACCAGTTGGTTTTTATTAGCTAAAGTAAAGGTCAAATATCTGGAATTCTGGACATAAAATCCCCCTGTAAAAAAGATTAGAAAAAAATGCAGTGCACATACGACAGATATACACTGAAGAATACATTTTTAATAAGTTTGATTAAAAAGTCTGCAGACTAAAGATAGATTTTGAGCTCTTAAAATATCTCTATTTGTAATTATAATGAGATTTAAAATATGCGGAAGTAATTTTTTGTGTCCGCTTAGCAGGGTGGCAAAATAAGATAGACAGATACATTTTTACATCAAAACGCTCCCCAAATGCATCAATTCTATTTTGCAATCTTGTTTCCATCAACTTGTTCAGAATTTGACTCCTTCACTTTAGAACTTGGCTTCATTGCTGCAACTTTCTCATTAACCTTTTTTTCCACCTCCTCTATTTTATTATTACCAATTGCCATAATTGCAGATTGAAATTCACTCATAAAACCTACAAGTTTCTCCATATCTTCCTCATGAGTACTAGTACCCTTGCTCATGAGATTGCTCAAAAGAACAGCCTTATTTTCCCCTATTAACTGTCCTATGGCTGCTAGTTGCTCTTGATTTCGAAGCATTTCTACTATCTTGTTCTGATTATTAGCGTCTTCAATGCTTTGCCCTGCTTTTAACTTAGTATTGTCTGCAATAGCTGCAAGCAATTCACTACGTAATCTATCAAAATTATTCTCTCTTGCTTGAATTGTAGGTAATTTATCGATCACATCTTTCACAAAACTTTTCACTGCTTTTCCTGCTTCAACCGCACCTTCTTTTATCTCACCTCTATGCTGATATATAGCATAACCAATAGCAGCTATAGCAACTAGTGCCATAAATCCTACAAATGCTGCTCCACCAACAATTAATGCACCGGTCACTCCTCCTATTGCTAATGTACCTGCTAGTGCACCTGTTAACGCTAACTATGGATTAGCCGACAAAGAAAGAATTGGAAATGGAAGGTTTTTTACGTTGTAAAGAGTATGAAATGAGTGTAGAAAAAATATGAACCAGAAAGTTAAAAGGAGATCGGTGGCGAGTGTGTTCAATTTCTAATCTATTTTTTAGGTAACCAAAAACTGTTTCAATAATAGATCTTTTCCTCAGAAAAATCTTCTCATTTAGAGAGATTAATGCGTTTTTCATCCCTTTTTTTATCTTGGTAACAAGCTTTAAATTTCTATCAAGTAATTGTAGAAACAGACCTTTTTGGATATAACCTTTATCTCCAAATAATAAACCCGTTAGTTTTTTAGTCAGATCCGGAACTGGCTTTCTATCATCAACGTTACCTTTGGTTAGCGTAACACCTTGAATTTCGCCTATTTCATTGATTACTACATGTAATTTAAAACCAAAAAACCAGCCATAAGTGCTTTTGCTTAATTTTGCAATTCCAGTAAAAACTTTATTTTTAGATATTCTTTTTGCATGACAGACCGTGATAGGAGTTGAATCAATGTAGGAAATACCTGTATTTTTTGCCTGCTCACATAACCATTGTAGCAGCATTGCTAAATACCATAAAACTCGAGGTTTTAGCGCAATAAATCTATCATAAGAAGGTAGTCTAGAAAAGTCTGACTTATGCAGCAACTGTAAGTAACATATGTAAAATGATTTAAAGTTTTCATATCTAGATTGCTGATATAACAGAATTATTGTTATAATTTCGGAATGCGTTATTTCTGGCACTCTTGTAGGTTTTTTACCATTGGATAATAATCTACCTGCAAAATTTTTGTCTATTATTTTACAATAATCATCTACAAAACAGAATAATTCTGTTACATTCTTATTCACTGGGTAACCTCCTATTATCTCTAAAATACTGGAGTTTACCCTCTTTTCTTATTCTCTTCTAATCCATAGTTAGCGTTGTTAGTGTTGTAACTGCTGCTCCACTTATTACCCCCTGAGCTAACAGTTGGTTACCTAAAGCTTCAAGCTTTTCCTCCATGCTTTTTACTTTACTTACTTGCGCAAGAAGCATTTTTAATTGATTATCGTCTTTCTCAAGATACTCCTTTACAATATCTATTGCGTTCTTCAAAAGATCTTTATCTTTTATCAGCAATTCAGATACATCCTTGATAGATGATTCGTCAAAAATTTCACCGCTTTTTACAAATTCATTTGCTTGTAATAGAGACTTCAATGCTTCCAACAAATCTTTTCTTTCACTAATGTATTTTACTACATTTTCAATGAACTCGTCCGAATTGGTTGGATTTGTTGTACCACCTTGTACCATATTCAATTCCTATCAATTATAAATATGCCTAATTATATATACTAATTATTAATTATATTATAATTGACATAAAATAATTACTCCTTTCCAAATATGGAATTTGTATTACAATACCTAGATTATATGAAATCAAGGTATTTTATGGGTGAGAAAAAATTAAGAGCCGCTGTGGTTTTATCAGGATGCGGCCACCTCGACGGCACAGAGGTGAGAGAAGCGGTTTTAAGTTTGCTTGTGCTTGATCAGCAGGAAGTCGAAGTCACATGTTTTGCTCCTGACGTTGACATTACACAAGTTATGGATCACAAAACAAAAGAGGCAGTAAAAGAAAAAAGAAATGTACTTGTAGAAGCAGCAAGAATTGCAAGAGGTGAGATAGATGATTTAAGAGAAGCTAAAGCTGAAAATTTTGATATGCTAATTGTACCTGGTGGATATGGAGTTGCGAAAAATTTATCTGACTTAGCTGAAAATAAAACAGTAATGCCTGAGTTTGAAAGATTAGTCTCAGAGTTCTTTGTTGCAAAAAAGCCAATAGGAACTATATGTATATCTCCAGCCGTTATTGCTTCAATTTTAAGTAGCAAGATAAGTAAAGAAGAAAGTAAGATTAAGGTAACTATAGGAGACGATAAAGAACAGTTAATAGAGAAACTCGGCGGCGAACATATAAAATGCGATACAGAGTTATCAATAGAAGATGAAAAACATAATGTATTTTCCTGCTCTGCTTATATGCGTAATGACGAAAGTATATACTCTGTATATCAAGGAATAAAACACATGATTGACAGTATGGTGAAAAAAATTAATAAAAAAACTAAACAACCATTTCTCTAAAATGTAGTTTCTTATACAATTAATTATGTTATACTTCCATTTACATTATTGCTGTAGCCAAAGTAATCTATAGTTGCTTATTAATGATGAATTGTATTTAGTATATAAATTTAGTTCTTTTTTTTTATAGATTTAAATATGTTAGATCTTTTTTATATTGAAAGTGAGTGTTGTATAGATGGTCAGTGTGATACTTATGCAGGAGAAGTGAGTATTAATGATGTCATGTTGGGCAAGTTTAGTCTAAATTCATACAGTGGGAAAAAAGCCATGGTAAATCTAGACATCGTTACATTCGATATCCATATTGCTATGGATGGCCAAGATGGAAGGACAATAACAAGAGACCTCAAGGGTCCTGAATTTGTAATTAAAGATGACGGTTCCTGGTATATTAATAAGAATCTTGGTAATGATAAATTTGAAATTATAGTAAAGCAGTCATGATATGAAACATAGTGAGCGGAGCTTACTTTTTAGCAATGTTTACATACTTACTTAAAAAATGGAGATTATCTTAGCTGAACCACGCGGTTTCTGTGCAGGGGTTAAAAGAGCTGTAGACATATTAGCAATCACTTTAGAGAAATACAAAAATGAACGCCAAGTTTATGTACTACACGAAATCGTTCATAATAAGTATATAGTAGAGGACTTCAAGAAACAAGGAGTGGTTTTTGTAAGCAGCATAGAAGACATTAAAGACAATAGAGGAATATTGATCTTTAGCGCACATGGAGTGTCGAAAAGTATAGAGGATGAGGCAAAAAGAAAGGGTGTTCAAGTGATTGATGCAACATGTCCATTAGTTAGCAAAGTACATAAAGAGGCAAAAAGGTATGAGGATAGTGGTAAAGAATTAATTCTAATTGGACATGAAAATCATCCAGAAGTTAAAGGAATTATAGGAAGAGTAAGTAATCCTATATCTCTAGTGCAAACTATGCAAGACGTATACAATTTACAAATCAAAGATCCAGATAATTTATCTTATGTAACACAAACCACGTTAAGTATTGACGATACCAAAGAAATTATTGCTACACTGAAGCTCAGATTTCCAAGCATTACAGGCCCCGACTTAAAAGATATATGCTATGCAACACAAAATAGGCAGAACGCTGTTAAAAAATTGGCTAAAATTACAGACGTAGTGTTAATTGTAGGAAGCAAAAATAGTTCAAATTCAAACCGTTTATTAGACCTGTGTATTTCCAGAGGAAAAAGAGCCTATTTGATTGATAATTATAAATGTATGAACAAAAATTGGTTGCAGGGCGCAGAAAAAATAGGAATTACTGCAGGTGCTTCTGCTCCTGATATATTAGTTGATGAGCTAGTAAATTACTTAAAAATAAATATGAATACAAAAGTTTCAGTCATGCCAGATGGATTCACTGAAAATGTTCAGTTCAAGTATACTAAATGGTAATGTGCAACAACGTGCGTCAAATCAAGTCTTTAGCTCAATTCAATTTTCAGTCTGTTGGAGAATAAAATATCAAGCTGAGATATAATTAATCCTCGTTTGTCAGGTTAAGTTGTGTCTAGCACAAATATAAAAAACCTTCATCATACAAAAGGGTTAATATTACTACTAATTTTATCAAAAACTTATAATATAAGTAATATTGTCATCTAATGTTTAATGAATTTCAATAAATTACCTTTTTAATTCTAGATGAGTATACACTTTGTTAATATGTTTGGGTCAAAACCCAAAAGTAAGTTTATGCTTTCTATAGGAAAAGAAGGCACAATGTTACTATATTTTAAAAATGATACTTTAAATAAAAGATATTTTGCTAAGGACAAAAATAATAAAGTTGTTTCTGACTTAATTTCATGTCTCTCATCAGATAAAAAAGCACCCTTATATCTGGTTCTCAATCACACTGATCAGAACTATTTGCTACAGTCTATCCCAAGAGTAAATAGGATTAGTGCTTATCTATCAGCAAAAACAAAAGTAGAGCATTTTGCTCATAATAACGATATAAATTCTATTCTCTTGGTCGAAAAGCCGAATAAATTTAATCAAAACTGGTGGTATCTATTTGTTTCATCAAAAGCAAATCATTTAATAGAATATTGGTTGGACGTGTTTGTTGAAATAGGCTCTAACTTTAAAGGAATATTAATGTTTCCTATAGAACTAGTCAGTATAGCAAAAAAGATTCTACACAAAGATCCTAGTAACTGGAAAATTATAGTTGCTGCAACTAAAACAGGTGGCTATAGACAAGTGGTTCTTAAAGAGAACAAAATGATATTTACACGTTTAATACCATTTACTAATGATAATTTACCAGGAATCATTGCTGGTGAAATATATCAGGAAGTGAAAAATACAATTCAATCTTTAACTAAGTTTGGATTTGAAAAAAATGACCCTATCGACCTTTGCATCATAGTATCAGAAGCTATTAAATCTAGTTTATCAGTTATAAATTTTTCAGAGAATAGTGTGAACATATTGACTCCATATGAGCTAGGTAAACTATTGGGAGCAGATTAGCTATATGCGAAAAAGATAGCTTTTGTGATACTACAATTTTGTTCCATAGCTTTAAGAATAAGCCAACAGATGTTTTTAATACAAAAGAAACTAAAGAATTTTATCTATTCAATTACCTTTATTTAAACTCTCCTCGGATTTTTCTATACCTCCTTTTGACTTTAATTGTAATTAACACCTTTTGTTTGCGGAATTTGTATTCGAATTTTAATATTGCTGATAATTTATCTGCAAAGCGGAGTGCTTTAAATAACAAACTAATAAAACTTAGCCAAAGCTATAATGTAAAAAAGATAGATGAAGTTTACGATTTTATTAATATCAATAATATTTTATCAAAAATAGAGTACTCTCCTCTCACACAAGTTAAGTATGTAGAAAAGCTAAAAGTACCAGATGTAGAGCTTCAATTATTTGAGTGGAATTATAATGAGGCAAAAAGTTATATTACCACAACTTTAAGGTTTAATTTTCAATCTGGTAAAGACATTTCTTATCAATACGAGAAACTACAGAAAAATTTAAACGATAATTTCCGTACTCATGATATTAGTATTTCTAGCTTACCTACTACTAAAGAGAAAAATCTATCTATTGATGTTGAAATAGGAGAGGCAATGTAGATTGATGACTATCTCTCAACTAAAAAGAAAAGCTACAATTCAGTGCATATATTACTTATTGTTATCTATTGTATTAATAGGGTTATCAACGTGTTTTATTATCTATAACAAAAAGGTTTATAATAAAAATCAAACTGCAGCTGAGGAAATACGCTCTATTAATTTACAGATCATTGAAATTCAAAAGAAAGAAGTCGTTCTAAATAAAAACCTAGATTTATGGAAAAGAATTTCTTCTTCAAATTTACATAGTAGCAGATACATTACAAATTTAAATTTTGAGCTTAACAAGCTATATAAAAAACACTACATGTTAGAACCTGAAATATCAATTTCTATACCTGAAGAAGCTGAACTCCACAATAAAAGTGAACATACAAAAGTAATAAGAAGTGAAGTGGTTCTAAGTTTAAGCTCAATTAGCGATAAGCATATTTTTTTATTTCTACAGTCTATTCCAAATCTTCCTGGTTATGTTATGATCAGATCTCTTACCTTGAATAAGCAGAGAAATATAGATGCTAAAGTTATAAACCAGATTTTAAGTGGTAATATGATAGAGATAGTGAGAGCTAGTATAGTTTTTGATTGGTATACCATATTAAGTAGATGAATATAAAGTTGTTTTTTATTTTTACGCTGCTATTTTTTAATTTTAGTGCATATTGCAATTGCGAAGATCTTGTAGAAAATATAGGGATTTGTAAAAAATATTCTTGCCAACAGCATATTAGTAATGAAGATTTTATTGGGCATAAAATATTAGGGTTAAATAGTGAAAATTTATGTGTATATATAGAAAGACAAGGCAATGATGAAATGGTCTGTCATCATTCTAATGATGGAATGATTATAGAAAAGAAGTACTTAAAAAGTATTTTAAAAGTTGGAAATCAAGAAATAAATGACTTCATTGATATAGCAAATTTGCGTGCGAAGGAGTGTTTTTTTATCAACAATTATTATATAGATCGAGACGATATAATAAAAGAGGCAGCAGAGAGTACTTTATCGCAATATGGTAGCATAAAAAGCATTTTTTTTGATGAAGAGCAGGTTAATAGAATAGTTAGTGAGATGGAAAAGTTTAACTTACAGTCTTCAGGAGTTACAGAGGAAGAAAATTTCAATTGTAAAGTAGTCAGTTTAGATTCAATTTTATACTTTTCCCCCGATACATGGAAAATATGGGTAAATGGAAAGTTGTTTATAAATACTAAGGATTTAAAAGTGCACTCAGTAACTGAAAATTATGTAACTTTTTCATGGGCTGTAAACCAAAAGATAACAAAAGAACGGATAAGCAATTCTAAAAATGTACATTTTGGACATGGAGGTATTATGTTTACGCTTTATCCAGAACAAAAATTTGATTTAGATAGTTTATCTATTAAATAATCTAATACATCTGCGCTTGTAGCTCAGTTGGATAGAGCGTTGCCCTCCGGAGGCAAAGGTCGTGGGTTCGAATCCCTCCAAGCGCGTTTTTAATTAAATTTGACAATAATACTCTCACATAAGATAATAAAGAGATTTATTTTAAAGCATAATTATGTCTAGTGGTACTATAAATAAAGTCATATTAGTTGGTAATTTAGGAAAAGATCCTGAAATTAGGACTACACAAAATGGAAAAGAGATGGCAAGTTTTTCAATAGCCACGTCTGAAAGTTGGACTGACAAATTTTCTGGTACGCGCTCTGAAAAGACAGAATGGCATAATATTGTAATTTTTAGTGAAGGACTAGTAAAAATTGTTAAAGACTTTGCACGGAAAGGTAGTAAAGTTTACGTTGAAGGTTCTCTGAGAACTAGAAAATGGACTGACCAAAATGGTAGTGAAAGGTATACGACAGAGGTGGTGCTATATAACTTTAATAGTGCCCTTACCCTTTTAGATTCACGAAACAGTATGTCAAACTCTGATTACAAGCCAAGTGAATACAAACAAAATGAAACAGAACAAAAAGATAAACACGGAAGTTTTGACAACGATATAAAAGACGAACTAATCGATGATGAAATACCATTTTAATAACTTCAATTGAAATCTACATTTTTATGGACTGCTTGTGTTACTCCCTTTAATTGCAGTGGAGATAGTATAGATTACCAAAGCTTGCAGCGTTTACTAACAATGCAAGCTGAAGCTGAAAATGGTGTAGTGTTGCTAGGTAGCACAGGTGAAAGCTTATCACTTACTGATTCTGAAAAGCGCACATTAGTTGAATTTGTGTGTGAGCTAAAATTAAATACGAAAATTATAATTGGTGTACCAGGAGTGAATCTATATCAGACTCTTGAATGGCTTGATTTTTGCAAGGGTATGCCTATTCACGGTTATCTAATGATAACTCCAATTTATACAAAGCCTGGAATCATGGGGCAAACTTTATGGTTTGAAAAGCTGCTTGAAAAAGCACATGTGCCAGCCATGCTTTACAATATTCCATCAAGAGCAGGAGTGAGTCTTCACGCTGAAACTGTACGCAACTTATCCAGCCACGAAAAATCTTGGGCTATCAAAGATTCAAGTGGCACCGTTGATACTTTAACTCAGTATAAGAAAGTTGCACCAAATATTGAGGTCTTTTGCGGAGATGATAATATGATACCCGATATGGCTGCTAAGGGTGCGGCTGGTCTGGTTTCTGTTGCTGCCAATGTTTGGCCACGTGTAGTACATGAATATGTTAAGCAATGCATGAGTGGCGAGAACCCTCAGGCAGACAGTTGGCAACAAGCTTGCAAAACTCTATTTACTGCCAGCAATCCAATACCTACTAAAGCACTCTTGCATGACATTGGTCTTATAGAACACAAAACTGTTCGTCTACCACTAAGCACAGAAGACTTGCCTTCTATTGAAACATTGAGGCAAGCTAATAAAATGATTCTTGGATGGAAAAATCAACTAGCTATGCAGGATTAGGAATTGAGCTGATAATTCAATTATACTTAACACAAAAAAATGGGCTAAATCCTCTTCAAAAACTTCTATCTATCGTCTCTTAAAATACTCTCCTGCACACACCCCCATCAACAATTTTCACATCACTATCAACTGAGCTACCTGGCTGTTTATTTCCTTTGTATATCTCCCCATCAACGGAACTACCTGGCTGTCTATTTCCTTCTGGAAAAAAGCACTCAATTGCTTTATCAATTAAGAAACTTAAAGGAATACAAGCAATCACACTCACTACAAAAGTTAAAGCACCTATAGCTGCTGGTGATGTAAAACCAAGAGCAACTAGTCCTGCTCCAACTCCAAAAAAAACACCAATACTACTGATAGTATGTGCATAATTTTTAATTTTATATTCAGCGCTGTTGCTATATTCTCTCAAAATTTGTTCATGTTCTTTGGACATGCCTTCTGGTATATCGTTGAGATTTGTAGTTTTTGAGAAAAAACAAGCCTTGATTAAGCCTACTAATAACATTGCAGAACCAATGATTCCACCTGCAATGAGAGGTGGCAAGTTAACATAACTTAGAGCTAAACCTGCAAGAGCCCCAGTAACAGCGCCCATTCCTAGTGCTATTGTTAGTATCACTATTGTGCCTGCTGCTAGTTCTAGTTTTGATCCAATTTTCTTTTCTAGGTTACTTTTTGCTTGCATTGCCTGTTTTAGTTGTATTCTTGTATAGCCCATAATATTTACTCCCATTTAAAATTAATAATATAATACTAGCATTTTTAATTTATATAGTCAACTTATTAAGGAATTTTAATTGACTTTCAGCAAACTTTAGCCTTATATGTATGGTCCCAGAGTGTAATGGTATATAAAACATGAGAACAAAATGCCATTAAAGGAGAACTTATGATTACTGGATATATCAGAACAACAGAGACAATTCATAAAGCAATGTAAACTTTCTAAGTACTATAACCTCAACTCTAAAACTATTGTAAAACAGAAAAAAGCATTCATTTAAAAGAAAAATAACAGCTCCATATACTATTAAAGTGATAATACTTATAATGTTAGATGTGACACCAAATCTAATTTGAAATATAACTTATTTACTCAGCTTCTTTTGAAAACGCTAACTATGGATTAGCCGACAAAGAAAGAATTGGAAATGGAAGGTTTTTTACGTTGTAAAGAGTATGAAATGAGTGTAGAAAAAATATGAACCAGAAAGTTAAAAGGAGATCGGTGGCGAGTGTGTTCAATTTCTAATCTATTTTTTAGGTAACCAAAAACTGTTTCAATAATAGATCTTTTCCTCAGAAAAATCTTCTCATTTAGAGAGATTAATGCGTTTTTCATCCCTTTTTTTATCTTGGTAACAAGCTTTAAATTTCTATCAAGTAATTGTAGAAACAGACCTTTTTGGATATAACCTTTATCTCCAAATAATAAACCCGTTAGTTTTTTAGTCAGATCCGGAACTGGCTTTCTATCATCAACGTTACCTTTGGTTAGCGTAACACCTTGAATTTCGCCTATTTCATTGATTACTACATGTAATTTAAAACCAAAAAACCAGCCATAAGTGCTTTTGCTTAATTTTGCAATTCCAGTAAAAACTTTATTTTTAGATATTCTTTTTGCATGACAGACCGTGATAGGAGTTGAATCAATGTAGGAAATACCTGTATTTTTTGCCTGCTCACATAACCATTGTAGCAGCATTGCTAAATACCATAAAACTCGAGGTTTTAGCGCAATAAATCTATCATAAGAAGGTAGTCTAGAAAAGTCTGACTTATGCAGCAACTGTAAGTAACATATGTAAAATGATTTAAAGTTTTCATATCTAGATTGCTGATATAACAGAATTATTGTTATAATTTCGGAATGCGTTATTTCTGGCACTCTTGTAGGTTTTTTACCATTGGATAATAATCTACCTGCAAAATTTTTGTCTATTATTTTACAATAATCATCTACAAAACAGAATAATTCTGTTACATTCTTATTCACTGGGTAACCTCCTATTATCTCTAAAATACTGGAGTTTACCCTCTTTTCTTATTCTCTTCTAATCCATAGTTAGCGTTGAAACTACTGTGAACATAATATCTATAGATAAAACATCGCATTACCACGCCACTAACGAGTAGCAGAATGACAAGTTTTTCAAACTAGTCCGGTAAAAATCTCAGTCAGTTCAGCTGTATGCTTTTAACTTTCCCAAAAAGAGAATTAACCATATGAAATTCTTGTTGATATGACTTAATGAATAATTATTTTAGGTTACTAATTTATTTTAAGAAACTTTGATGATATTTAGCCCACTTATTTTTCTATTTTCCATGTCACGATGAGCCCCTATTATTTCATCAAATTTATATTTTTTATTAATTCGTACGATTAAAAGTTTTTTTCTTATCATCTCGAATATTTCCATTGCAGTAAGCACTAATGTAAATTTATCATGCTTATAGTGATATATCGAAGTTCCAGCTGCAAATAACGAACGCGAACTAAGTAAAGAGAAATTAATAGGAGCATTACCTGATATCTGCCCATAGGAAACATATATGCCAAACTTACCCAAAGATTCAAAAGAGAGCTTGCTTGTAGCGTAACCTATAGGGTCATACACTGCACCTACTCCTCTATTTTTCGTAATCTCCATGATTTTAGAAACGAAATCTTTATCATTGTAGTTTATTGCGTATGTGCAGCCATTTTGTAAAGCTATCTTCATTTTTTCGTCAGAGCTTATAGAACCTATCACTATACCTTTTTTATCCTTTGCCCATTGGCATATTATTTGCCCCAAACCACCATTAGCTCCATGAACCAGGACAAAAGCACCAGGCCTGATTTTATAAGATTGATTAACTAAATAGTGAGCTGCCATACCTTTAAACAACACTGCAGCAGCAACCTCATCAGATATGTCATTCGGAATTTTTATCAAATATTTCTGGTGTACAATGCGCTTTTCACAATATGCCCCTGGAGGAGCTGTGCAATATCCAACTCTGTCTCCAACTTTGAATCCATCACTGATTTTTTTACCAAGTTTTTCAATAACCCCAACTGCTTCCACTCCAAGCACTGATGGCAGATCTTTAATTTTGCGTGTACCTTTTCTGTGTTCTAAATCATAACGATTTAAGCCGATAGTTGTATGACTTATTAAGACTTCCTCGCCTTTTGGCTCACCTATATTCTTATCTACAAATTCTAATACTTCTGGCCCCCCAGTTTTTTTAATTTGTATAGCTCTAACCATGATAAATGTAAGACAAAAACTTTAATTATGTTATCTAGCAATTAATATTTTGCAAAATGTTATTTAGAGTTTATACACTACATAAGCGTATTATTAATAGTTTTGATGCACAAATTATCATGAACAGAGAAATTTGGCTTTATGGTGTTTTATTCAATGTGTTGTGCAAAGTGGATGAAGATAATGATTTGGATGTTAACAATGTAATAAAAAAAATAAAAGAAAGGTTAGAATATAGAATACAAAAATCAGATAAAAAAAGAGATTATTGTAAATATTTATATACTTCTTGGGAAAAAAAAGGATTTGATATTAATCACCAATTTGACTTGAAAGATTATGATGGCTTTCCAATAGATAGTCTTTTTTCTATTGCCATTAATTATAAATTATACACTTTAACAAATTTAGCGCAAGTTTTAATAAAAGCAGGAGCTAATGTGCAAAATGAAAAAGGATATTTACATGCCTGCGTTTTGGCTCGTTCTCCAGATATATTAAAAGCTCTCATAAAAGCGGGAGTAAATGATAACCCAAATGAAAACTATGGTGGAAATACCGCTTTAGACTATGTTGCTAAATTATATGGTAGAGATAAGTCAACGAAATCCAAGGATTGCTGTAAAATTCTAATTGAGCATACATTAGAAAAAAAACCTCACAGTAAAATGCCAGACTCTATAAAAAGTAATAAAGAGTTAACTGAGTACTGGAATGCCTGTAAAGCAAATAGTGAAGAATGGGAATTCGCAATACCAAAAACCGCAATACAAGTACTTAGTGTGCAAAAAACAAATAAGTGCTTCTGCCCAATTAAATAGATCTGTTGCATAACTATTATTTAAATCAACAATAGTCAAAGGTTTGTTATTTAAGCTTAAAAAACGTATATGATAGTGTTATTTCACTTAAATCTTTTGTACTATTGTCACGCATTATTTCAGGGTCTACGTAAAAGGATACAGGCATAGCTGCTTTTTGTTTTGGTAGCAACATTTGCTCTTCAAAACAAAAGCATGCAACTTTATTGAAATATTTACCTGCTTTAAAAGGTGTGACATTATACACTGCCATTCCAAAAGAAGGCTGATCAGATAAATTTTTTGCATAATAAAATACTAAACTTTGTTGCCCTATATTTGTATCGATGTAGTTAGTTTCTGATTTAAATTCCCAAGGCAGACCTGATATTATATCAGCATTAAGGTGAACCCTGATTTTTTGGTCAGTTGCATTTATTGTTGCATTAGTTACTTTTCTCGTTGTGCCACCATATCCAGTAGCTTTACAAAAGATGCTATACAACGGTACTGAAGCATATGCAAGACACAGCATCAATACCACTAAAGATATTAGGAGGAAAACTATAGAACTTTTATTGTTTCCCCTTAAAAAGGAAATCATCTAATCCTTATTGTTGAACAAGTTAAGTAACCTGAGTAAATTGAGGAATATATTGATGAAGTCAAAGTAAAGATTAGTTGCACCAAGTATTGCCAGCTTAGTAGTTGCAACTTCTGAGCCATCATTATATCTATAATAAACATCTTTGATTCTCTGAGCATCGTATGCGGTCATTAAAGTAAACACTATCACTGATACAAACGATATTGCAAAATAGAGAGGACTGCTTCCAAGAAACAGATTAACTATAGATGCAATGATTAACCCCCAGATTCCCATAATCAAAAAAGAACCCATGCTGGTAAGATCTTTTTTTGTAGTATTACCATATAAAGCCATAGAACCAAACATGATCGATGTAATGAAAAATGCTCTTGCTATATTTCCTGCAGTGTAAACTACAAAAATATGAGATAAAGAAATTCCCATTAAAACTGAGAACGAGAAAAATATAGTAAGTGTCGACTGAGCACTTAGGTTTTGAAGCCTAAAAGACATATAAAACACCAATGCAACTGGAGATAGCATTACCACAAGCGATAGAACAGGATTAGAATAGATCACTTGAGAAAGACCAGAAAACACTGTTAAAAACGCAACAAGCCCTGTAACACCTAAAGCTAAAGCCATATAATTGTATACTTTAGTTAGGTAACTCCTGAGTCCAGCACTATAATAAACGCCCTGAGAGCGAATATCCTGTTCGTTTTTCATATAAGACATATGTAACTCCTTATTATCTCTTGATGATATATTATAATACAATACAGCGTTTTTATCAAGTATAAAATGACATACTACAATTGAATGGTGTGGTATGCAATTAGAGAATTTCTTCCATAACTATAAGCAAATCGGTTTTCAGCAGCATTTAACTATTATAACAACCTCTGGCAATAGAAATTACTTTCACCATTCCCTCTATCATGATTTAAGGGGAATGGTGAAAGTAGTTTTTGCATTTACTAAAGCATTCTTCTTATAGATACTATACCAACAATCCACTATTTTTTCTATGTCTCGCGGTTTAACCTCCGGACCTATACTGATTCTAATTGAACATTCTGCTTGCTCTTTTGTTGCTCCCATTGCAAGCAAAACATGAGAAGGCCCAACTTTTCCAGAAGAACATGCAGAACCATTGCTGACTGCAATATTATTTAAGTCAAAGCACATGAGCTGCAGATCATTCTTCACTCTCGGCATATAAATGAAACTTGTATTTGGCAATCTTTTAGAATTTCTGCCAAAGATCTTGATATCACTGACAAGACTTAATAACCCATACTCCAATTGATCACGCAGCTTCTCTACTTCATCCATCTTTGATAGAAGATCTGGAATGTTTTGCAATGCAGCAGAAAGACCTACTATTGCAATAATGTTTTCTGTACCACCACGCAATCCTTTTTCTTGCCCACCACCTATTATAGTAGGTTCTATTACAAGCTTTTTGTCAAATATTAAAACTCCACTACCTGCTATACCACCAAATTTGTGAGCAGATAAAGTAAGTAAATCCACTCCTAAATCTTCCATATTTACTTTGATTTTCCCAACACTTTGAGCAGCGTCAGTGTGACAGATTGCCCCGAATTTATGTGCCATTTTAGCTATTTCCTTAACAGGCTGGATAACTCCAGTTTCGTTATTAGCCATCATCACTGAAATTATTACTTTATTCCCTTCAAGTTCGCTTAGAATTTTCTCTAGCTCTAAAAAGTCAATAATACCCTCTTGATTAACGGGTATTATATGTGGATTACATGCAGAATTAAGAATTGAAGGATGCTCTATAGCTGAAATTACATGCAGATAGCCTTTCATTCCTCTCATGACGAGGTTGTTTGCTTCAGTTGCACCAGACGTAAAAACTATTTCTTTATCATCTGGAATGCTAAGAGCATCACGTACGTTGTCTCTTACCTCTTTAAGAATCTTCCTCGCTTCTTGTCCTCTTTTATGCAGCGATGATGGATTTAGTGTTTGTTTCGACAAAATCTCAAGTATACTTTTTTTTACATTTTTACTCACTGGAGCAGTTGCATTATAATCAGCATACACGCAACTACTGTCTTCCAGAGAGAATAAACTCACAGGCTTATTTGTCACTTACCATCAACCAATTATGTATGTTAACTTTAACACGATAAAAATTTATTGCAAAAACAGGGAAATTAATACATAATTAATAAACAATTTACATTATCAACACCTGTCAAAACAGGTTTTTATTAGGAGTTATCATGGTAGAAGTCTTTTTAAATAATTCAACAAAAAAGATAGAAGGTAGATACCATCAAAGCAAAGATACTAATGCACCAGTTGTGCTAATTTTACATCATCACCCTCAATATGGTGGTAGTATGGATAGTAAGATTATACATACTATATATGAATCTTTTATCGATAATAACTTTTCTGCATTGACAATTAATTTTCGTGGTGTCGGAAAATCTACCGGAACTTTTGATAAGGGTATAGGAGAATTAACTGATGCTGCAGTAGCTATTGATTGGCTTCAGGAGCATAACTCTAACAATGTTCCAATTTGGATAGTTGGTTTTTCTTTTGGAGCATGGGTAGCTATGCAATTGACAATGCGCCGTCCAGAGATAGTAAGTTTTGTTGCCCTTTCTCTTCCAGCAACTAAGTACGATTTCTCTTTTCTCTCTCCTTGCCCAGTTCCTGGACTTATAATACAAAGTAATAATGATACAATTTCAGAAGAAAGCGATGTAACAGAATTAGCACAAAGGTTAATAAATTCGGTAAAAAATAACCATATGGAATACCATATAGTAGACGATACTAACCACTTTTTAAGGGATAAAGAAGAGGAAGTAGCTCAAATTATAGATAATTATATAAAACTACGCTTAAACAGTGCAGTCACTTCCTCCAAAAAAGTTAAAAAAGAGATAAGGGTAAAAGAATATGCCTAACTTTACAAATGAGAGAAATGAACGTATTAATATAAATAAAAAAAGTCTTGTTATGTTTAGGCAATTATTATTTCTCGTTTTAGCAATGTTTATGCTGTCAGGATGCTTTCTAAGTAAACAGCGTAAGTTAAAGAGTCCGTGTATAAAAAATAATGAAAGCATTTCATGCGAATTATACTCCGTTAATGACCATTGGTTAAATAAGTACAAGTTATAGGTAGCTTTGTATTGTACTTGTTTCTTCCATTTACAGCTTTACTAATGATCGGTTTTTTAACTGAAAAATGTGATCTGCTTTTTCTGCAAGGATATAGTTGTGTGTTACTATAAGCATAGAGCTGTTATTTTCCTTTACATATGAATGTAACAGCAAAAATACATTCAAAGAATTTGTTGGGTCTAAATTTCCCGTTGGCTCATCTGCAAGTAAAAGCTTTGGAGAGTTTACAATGCTTCTTGCAATTGCAACCCTCTGCCTTTCTCCACCAGAAATTTCAGATACCATACTACTTGCTTTATTTTCCAGACCAAATTTTTCTAATATTGCTTGCGATTTTTTTTTTGCTTCAGCTTTGCTTCTTCTTGCAATAAGCTGAGGAAGCATAACGTTTTCCAACACTGATAACTCTTGTAATAAATAGTGAAATTGATAAACAAAGCTAAGAAAATTTCTTCTTACATGAGTTTTATATTTATTGCTGGCTTGCGTACAATTTACTCCATCTATTGTCACTACACCTAAAGTTGGCTTATCCAATAGGCCTGCAATTTGCAATATAGTTGTTTTTCCTGATCCTGAACTGCCGATCAATGCAACTACTTGCCCTCTTATAAGACTCAGATTGATATCTTCTACAATAGCAGGACTTTTTTTGAAGCTCTTACTTACAGAAGCTAGCTCTAGTGTTACACCACCACCCATATTATAAAAAGATCCAGGAGGGAGAATTAGACCGAGAAACTGTTACCACACCCACATCGAGACTTAGCGAGAGCATTCTTGATTTGAAAACCAGAACCACTTAGATCTTCAGTATAATCTATAGTTGAGTTATTTAAAAATTTCGCTGAACAATTATCAACCATTAATACAGGGTTTCCATTCTCATCATTAATTACTATATCTTTACCTTTTTCACTAAAACTGGAGTGGCTTCTATAATCCTCGCTATCTTCGTCATCGTCAAAATCGTCGTCTTCATCATCGTCAAAATCGTCATCCAAAGACATCTTCTTATTTATTTGATCCATAAGAAAATTATACTTGAAGCCAGAGCATCCACCACCTGAAACTGCAACCCGCAAAATAGAACTCTCATCTCCTTCCTGTTCTACAAGGGAGTGGATTTTCCTTAATGCATTGTCAGTTAAGCTAATATTGTAATCTGTTGACATAACAACCACCGTTCATTATTGATAACCTATTATAGTAGAAATTTTACATGTCAAACAATAATTTTCTATTAAGTTACGCGTGCTTTCCAAATAAAACAAAAGGAAGAAATTTTAAAGAGCCAGAAGATGAAAATCGCAGCTGCTTTCAGCGTGATAGGGACCGCATTATTCACTCTAATGCGTTTAGGAAATTGGGGTACAAAACACAAGTTTTTATCAATTATGAGCATGATTACTATCGTACTCGGCTAACTCATAGCCTTGAAGTTGCACAAATTGCAAGATCCATCGCACGCAGGCTCAGATTAGATGAGGACATCACCGAATGCATAGCGCTTGCACATGACCTTGGTCATCCTCCATTTGGTCACACAGGTGAGAATGCTCTAGTTCAAGTTGATAAGGAGAAGTATGAGTTTGATCATAATGTTCAAGCTATAAGGATTTTAACTTATCTTGAACAAAAACATGCTGATTTTGATGGTATGAATCTAAGTTGGGAGGTGATTGAAGGGGTTGCAAAACATAACGGTCCCTTGCTTGGTCAAAACGCAGAGTCTTCTACAAATAATCAGCTATTATTAAAATATAATGAAAAATATGATCTAAAACTTGAGGAATTTTCAAGCATTGAAGCACAAGTTGCTTCAATTGCGGATGACATCGCTTACAGTGTGCATGATCTTGATGATGCACTCAGGGCAAATTTAGTAATAACCGAAGATTTGCTCGATGTTCCTTTAATTGGCAAAATGTTCAAAGAAGTAAAAAGCGAATATTCAGAATTGGCTCAAAGCAAACTCATACATGAATCACTGAGTAGAACTATAGGAATTATGATAAATGATGTCGTTTTTCAGACTGAAAGAAATATTAAAGACTACAAAATAAAAAGCGTAGAAGATGTAAGGAGCTTAAATAATATGCTAGTCACATTTTCACCAGAAATTGCAAATGCCACAAAAGAGATGAAAAAATTTAACATGGAAAAAATATACAGAAGTTATAAACTGACCAGAACAATGAACAAAGCAAAACGTATAGTACAGGAGCTTTTTCAATGTTTTTATGAAAACCCAAGGTTATTACCCACAGAGTGGAACAAGCTTGCTTGTGAATCTCAGCGTTCAGTAATAATATGTGATTATATCTCAGGTATGACAGATAGATTTGCCATACACGAGCACAGAAGAATTTTTGATACCTCATACGAAATGACTTCTTTCTAATGACTGATGATTATTTCATGTCGATCGCATTAAAACTTGCAGAAAAAAGTCTTGGAAGTGTTGCACCAAATCCCGCTGTTGGATGTATCATTGTAAAAAACGGTATGGTGATCGGTGAAGGCTACACAGGAATCGGTGGACGTCCACATGCAGAAGTAGTTGCTTTGCAAAATGCTAAAGATTTAACTCATGATGCAACTATGTACGTCACTCTTGAACCATGCTGCCACTTTGGAGTTACAGAACCTTGCACTGCAGAAATCATAAAATCAGGAATAAAAAGAGTAGTAATTGCAGCAATTGATCCAGATAGTAGAGTTTCAGGTGGAGGAATTAAAGCTCTGAAAGAAGCAGGAATTGAAGTTGAGCAAGGTATTATGCAAAAAGAGGCAGAAGTATTGAATGTCGGTTTTTTCACCACTAAAGAATTTCATAGACCATTTATAGCTTGCAAAATCGCAACAACTCTTGACGGAAAAATCGCAACATTTACAGGAGATAGCAAATGGATAACAAGTGAAGATACGAGAAATTGGGTACATGAGCTCAGAGCAAAATATGATGCAATTATGATTGGCAGTAGTACCCTTATCAATGACGATCCACTCTTAACTTGCAGATTACCAGGACTCGAAGAAAGGTCGCCAATAAGGCTAATTATCGATAGCCAAGCAAAATTGCAGGAAGAGCATAATATTGCAAAGACTGCAGACAAAATAACAACTTGGGTGATTACAAACAGAGAAATAGAGAAAAAAATAAAAAACATTAATTATTTGATAGTCAATTCAAATCACAAACCTCCTGTTATTCCAGATGTTACCCCAACACACTCTCCTGTCATTCCAATGCCTTCTCCTGTCATCCCAGTGCCCAGCCACTGGGATCCAGAAAACTTCAAGCAATTGCATAATGAAAACTGGTCACGCGCTGGAATGACATCGGAACATGATGTTATCGGCAAAGTCTGCTTAAAAGACATGGTATCAAAACTTGTTTCAGAAATTGGTATAACAAGGTTATTAGTTGAAGGTGGAGGAGTGTTGATTACAGAATTATTAAAGCACAATTTAATCGACAGGTTGATAATCTGCCGCAGTGGTAAAATTTTAGGTAATGATGCCACTCCTTTTGTAGGGAATTTAGAGATTGAATCCATCAATAACTGCCATAAATTCAAAAAAGTAGAGATAATAGAGTTCAGTGAGGATGTAGTTGAGGTGTGGGATAGATTACCGTAACTCTTCTCAAATGAAAAAAAGAGGCAGAATCATCTCTACCTCTTGTGCTATTTAGCTAGTATTAAATCTTAAGTGCGTATTTGTTATCAAGTGTTTTAGTAACATCAGGATCTTCTAAGAGAGCTTTAACTTTTTCTTTGAAATCGTTGTCAGAAAGTACTGTACCTTGAGGTCCTTGGTCACCCTTATCGCCTTTTTCACCTTGGTCACCTTTCTCACCCTGAGGTCCTTGTTCGCCTCTTTCACCCTTTTCACCCTTAGCATTTTCTATTGCACTCATTTGCTGATATGAAGCATAAGCTGCTGCGGCAAAATATACAGCGGCAATAAATAGAACTGCAATTCCAGCAGGGCTAGCAATAAGCGCTAAAGACGTAGGTCCAGCAATTACTTTAGTAGCAATCAATACTGTTGTTATTGCTGCTGCCAAAGATGCAGTTGCAACTGTACCTTCAATACTCATTTTTGTTATAGGTGCTATGTTTTTTAGTTTCCATATACTTGTAATCATAATCACTTCCTCCTAATTAAGGTTTATAAAAAGTTAATTATATATTAAGAATGCACACTAGTCAGCATTTGTATTAACAACTTAATATTTTATCTACTTTCTAAATTGTTACTAATTATGTAAGATTGATACATGGTAAATGGCTGGCTGAATCTTGATAAACCAACAGGAATGAGTTCTGCAAAAGCTGTAACTCAAATTAAAAGGATTTTTGGAATAAAAAAAGCCGGCCATCTGGGAACACTTGACCCTTTGTCTTCAGGTGTATTGCCGATCGCTCTTGGTGAAGCAACAAAAACTATACCGTATTTATCTTGTGACTTAAAGGCATACAATTTCACAATCAAATGGGGAAAGCAAACAACTACGGATGATTTGGGTGGTGATATCATTAGAACTAGCGATATAAAACCCGAATATAACCAAATAAACTATGCGATTAAGGATTTTATTGGTGAGATAACACAAACTCCTCCTCAATTTTCAGCAGTGAAAATCAAGGGAGCAAGAGCATATAAATTAGCAAGAAGTGGGCAAAAGGTAAATATAAAACCTCGACAAGTCAAAATACATGAACTAAAGATGATATTTTTGGATACCATAAATAATATTGCCGATTTTTCTATGATCTGCGGTAGCGGCGTATATGTAAGATCAATTGCAAGAGATCTTGGAATTGAATTAAATTGTTTTGGACATATTACACAATTAAGAAGAACGATGGTAGGTGATTTTAAGGAAGATGAATCAGTGACAATTGAGCAACTTACTAAAAAAAACACAACAACTTACTCTCCCCAGTGCTTGACACTGGATACAAATACTTACAAATCATGTAATGGACAAAAGATTCTAGGAGCATATGTCAAAAACAATGTTCGTGATGAAATAGGCTTGATCCCAGTGCTTGACACTGGGATGACAGAGGGAGGTGGGATGGCAGAAGATGATGGAGGTAATACAAAAAGTTTCATCATCCCCATTGAATCGGTTTTAAAATCGATGTTCAAAATTGAAATTTCCCTAGAGGAGGCGGAGAAAATCAGAAAAGGTCAAGGAATTATATTAAATAACTTGCGTGGTTTAAAGAATTATGATATTTTTTGTACGATAGTGGGTAATGTACCTATTGCAATTTGCAGTTTTACTCATGGTTATGTGAAGCCTATTCGTGTTTTTAATATTTTGAAATGAGGTTTAGATGTCAATAACATCCCAAAAGAAAAAAAGTTTGATTAGTACATATGCAATTAAAGAAGATGATACAGGTTCATCTTTTGTACAGTGTGCAATTTTAACCGAGAGGATCAGTAATTTAACTGAGCATTTTAAAGCGCATAAGCATGACCATAATTCTAAGCGCGGTTTACTTATATTGATAGGTAGAAGGCGCAAGCACTTAAATTATATAAAACGTAAATTTGGTAATGAAGCCTATCAAGAGTTAATAGAGAAGTTAGGCATTAGAAAATAATCGAGGAATTTTGTATGTTTGAAATTATAAAAAAATCTATAGATTGGGAGGGGCGTACCTTATCTTTAGAAACTGGGAAAATAGCACGTCAAGCTGATGGTTCAGTAGTTGTAAATTATGGAGATACTTCTATCTTAGTCACTGTTGTACGAAAAAAGAAGGAAGAAAGTGTTGATTTTCTCCCTTTAAATGTGCAGTTTATTGCAAAAAGTTATGCCATGGGTAAGATTCCTGGTGGTTTTTTTAAAAGAGAAGGAAAACCATCTGATAGAGAAACTTTAATTTCAAGAGTAATAGATAGAAGTATAAGGCCGTTATTTCCTGAAGGTTTTCATGATGAAATTAGTGTAGTATGTAATCTGTTAACTTACGATACGGTCAATTCTCCTGAAGTACCAGCATTGATAGGTACCGTCGCAGCTCTTGCAATTTCTGGTGTTCCTTTCCACTTTACTATAGCTGGAGTCATGGTCGGTTGTGATGAAAATAACAATTATATACTCAATCCTTCCGTTCAAGAGATGAAAGCAAGCAACTTGGATCTGTTTTTGTCTGGTGATGAAAATTCGATCTTAATGGTCGAATCGGAAGTCAAAGAGCTCTCTGAAGAAAATGTTTTGAGTGCAATAAAATTCGGCCATGAACATCTTCAACCTGTTATTAAGCTTATAAAAGAATTTGCTGATACAGTAGGCAATAAACCTGAAAGCTTTGCTCCTGTTGATATATCAGATATAACTCAAGAACTTGAAAAATATCGAAAAGACTTTGAAGAAGCATATTCAAAAACAGTAAAACAAGAGCGAGTTCAAGCTCTAGAAGTAGTCAGGAATAATATATTGAATACTCTTAAAGAGGCTGGAAAAGACGAAAAGTTAATTACTTATGCAGTAAAAAGCTTTGAAAGATCTTTAGTGCGTGAAATGATTAGAAGGAAAAGTGTGAGGATAGACAGCCGTAAGTATGATGAAATACGCCAGATAGAAATTGAGGCTGACATTCTACCCAAGACTCACGGTTCTGCGCTATTTACAAGGGGTAGCACTCAGGCACTAGTTGTTACTGCTCTTGGTACTACACAAGATGAGCAAATTGTGGATGACATTGAAGGGGATAGACGTGAGCATTTTATGTTGCATTATAATTTTCCTCCATTTGCTGTTGGAGAGGCTTCTGCTGTACGCGCACCAGGAAGGAGAGAAATTGGTCATGGTAAACTTGCTTGGAAAGCAATTCATCCTGTTTTACCTGATAAATCTGAATTTCCTTATACAATAAGGGTAGTATCTGAGATTATGGAATCTGATGGTTCTTCTTCTATGGCAACAGTTTGTGGAACTTCCATTGCATTAATGGATACAGGTGTGCCAATAAAGGCTCCCGTTGCAGGAATTGCTATGGGTCTCATCAAAGACAAAAATGAGCATATAATACTTTCTGATATACTGGGCGATGAAGACTATCTCGGTGATATGGACTTCAAAGTAGCAGGAACTAGCGAAGGGATTACAGCACTGCAGATGGATATGAAAATTCCTGGTATAAGCTTTGAAATTGTTGAAAAATCTTTAGAACAAGCAAAAGTCGGAAGATTACATATCTTAGAAAAAATGAATGCAGTAATTTCAGAACATCGTAAGGATATAAAAGATCATGTACCAAGAGTGTTATCGTTTTATATAGATAAAGATAAAATTTCTGCAGCTATTGGTGCTAAAGGAAAAAATATACGCAGTGTATGTGAAAGAAGTAATGCAAAAATTGAAATAGGGGATGACGGTAAAGTTTCTGTTTTTGCCATTAGTAGTACTGAAGCTGAAGCTGCAAAGAATATGATGATTGATTCAATAACAGAGCTAGAACAAGGTTCTATAATTGATGCTAAAGTTGTAAAGATAGAGAAGTCTATTGTAGAGCTAGAACTTCTTAATGGAAGAAAAGGAAAAATGCATATAAGCGAGGTAGCTAATCAACATGTAGAGTCCATTGAGGATATACTTAAACAGGGTGATACCTTCAAAGCTTTGATAATTGATTTTGAAAAAGGTGGATGTCCAAAATTATCAAGACGTCGTGTTGATCAAGAAACAGGTGAATTTTTTGAAGGTAAGCTTTACAATGAAGAAAGGAGAGATGGTTTAAATAATAGGGATAATTATTATAACAACTCGTTTAATAAAAAACCTGGAGATAATTATCATAGTAATAGACCTACTCGTCCTCGTTCTGGTTTTAGTAATAGAAACAGACCAAAATTTGGTAATAATGACTCATCATCAGGTTTCTATTGAGGTTGAACTTACTTTCTATTATCTCAGTGTCGAAGCACTGGGATAATAGGAATTTTTAAAACTGACAAGATAACAAAAATGGTTTGTGTTATCTGTAGGGTTATAACGAAAGATTTTTAAGATCGTTTATAGCCTTTTTCATGTCTTCAGCTTTAAATATTGCTGATCCAGCAACTAATATATTTGCACCTGCTTTTATTATATCAGCTGCGTTAGAAAAGTTAACTCCACCATCTACTGAAACTTGTGTTTTAAGATTACGGTCCTGTATCATTTTCCTCACGGTAGATATCTTACTCAACTGCGAATGAATAAACTCCTGTCCTCCAAATCCAGGATTGACTGTCATAATTAGTACAATATCTAGCTCATGTATTATATATTCAAGCACGCTTGGAGAAGTTGAAGGAACAATTGAAACTCCAACTTGTATTGTTTTTTTTGTATGATTTATGTCTTTGTATGATTTTATCTTTCTTACTAGCCTCTCAAGATGTATCTCTGCTTCTGCATGTATAGTGATAATATCAGCACCAGCATTTATAAAACTTTCAATATGGTTACCAGGAGATTTAATCATTAAGTGTACATCAAAAGGAAGATTGCTATATTTACGTATCGCAGAGATAACATTCGGACCTATTGTAACATTTGGAACAAAATTTCCATCCATAACGTCTATGTGTATATAATCTACATTCAAGTCGCTAATTCTTTTTACTTCCTCTCCTAATTTTGCAAAGTCTGCTGAAAGTATAGAAGGTGCAATTTTAATACCCATAGACTACTTTTTACCAAAAATAAAAAAAGTAACTTATTTTTTAAACTCTGTCATCCCAATACTATATTAATCCTCATTTAGAAATTTTTGTATCCTTCCAGATACATGTGCCTTTATTTTTCTCTGCCCATTCATCTGGCCATCTTAATACTTGTTAGACTTCTTTCTTTGCCTCTTCTAAATATTCCAACACAGTTTCATGCAGCGCAGTCCAAGACATTTGCTTTTCCATATTCGGTATAAACTTTTGTTTCCAAGTGTCCTTAAATTCTTGGAACCATTGTTTTTCAAAATTTTGGAAATCAGGTAAAATTTTCGACCTAAACCCATTAATTAAATTCGAGACTTCTATAGCCTTTTCAGGGCTTATAGACTTAAAAGACAATATTTCATTCTTTAAAACATCTAGCTTCTCAAATGAATTAAGCTTAAATGGAATATAAAGCGAGGATCTTATATTATACCTTAGATAAGAGTCGTAATATAGCTTAATCTTGTACATGAGCGTAGCAAATGCACTAGAAGAAATATTATTTTCATATTCTGCAAGAGAAGATAATAAACGCTTGTAATCCTCTTCATTCAAAAATGGTGGTTGTAAACTTGATTCAATTTTATTATTAAAAGATGTGAATCTGTTGAAAATACAATTGCCATATTCGCTTAAAAATTCAGGCAAAATATCTTCCTGTTCTAATTTTAGAGGCAAGTCTTTTCTAATCTCTTTCGGCAAATGATGCATTGAAAACTGATTAATAACCCACGCAAAATTCTCATCAAACTCATTTGAGTAATCAGCATTATTGTCAGCGTTACCTTCTTTATCATTCCAAGGCAGTATTTTATAAAAAAAATTGTTCAACCTTTTTTTTAATTTCAAAATACTTTCACTCTTATCGCCTACCTTATATAAAACCTCTTCTACTTTTTGTCTTGCGTCTTGAGAACTGATTCTATCACCTATATGCAGTCCAATGCCATTTCTCTCCAATAACTCCCAATCAAACAACTTATGTGGGTCAGGTTTACGCATTGCGTAGCCTTCAATGGCTGAGTTATATACTATAGTACCTATTTCAGCGTGACTAAATATCATATCTTTTCTAATCTTAAAGCGCTTCATGAGGTACAAAATCAGATCTTTGACAGATTTCATTTGCTCTTCTGGAAAAGGCTCAAGCCCTGTGTTTACAATCTCTATACCTATAGAATAATCATTCAGTTTTCGTAGCTCTTCAATCACATTATCTACTTGAACTTTCGCATAACTTATACCAGCATGCCACGCTCGTTTTTCGAGTGGAACCATCAGAGTAATGCTACCATCCCTATCAACAATAAGCTGTACTGATATACCTGAAGAATTTAATGCGCATTTTGTGCTTTTTAATGTTGGTGATTCGGTATGATGCACCACCACCATCAACACTTTTTTGCCTTCCCTATCATCATAATTTGAATTTGACGCAGGATCTAAAAATATTGGATTTTTTAATGATGTTTTCAAATCTTGAAAATCGTTCTCGATATCAATTAAGCAAGATTGCTGTCCATATACAAGAGGCGCTACAAGCAGCAACAGAAATAAAACAGACAAACATTTTTTTACTATAAGTCTCATGCAGCTTTACAAATTGCCCACAATATAACTAAATTAACATAATACGCATAAAATGTTTACTTTTTTTCAGCTAATCAAGGCTTGCTACAGCTACAATTAGTACTTTTATCATTACATTTTGGTGTTAAGTCAGGATAGAACGTAAGTATAGCGTCATTCTTTCTCACAAACACTGATTGATAATTGGCATCTTCCATTTTATACAGACACATTCCATCTTCTCCCAATTCCTTAAACGCCTTAGTTGCAGAAACTAAAATATCATCAGCATGAAGGTTATGTGCATACCCATTTGGGCACTTAACTTTTACTTCTCCACCCTTACCTAAGTATTTCATTCCAAACGTGTAAACAGGTGGCTTAATATCTAATTTATTGCACAGAGATTTATTACCCCAAATTGCACCCGCCCACTTATTTTCTTGAGCTTCAACATATCTACCTACAAAATGCATACCACCAAGTCCCAATCTATCTGGTTCACCACAAAAAATATGTCCAAATCCTATAGTTTCTTTCTCAACTCCGCTATTTGTAAACCAAATCTTAGTCAATTCATCTTTAAATAACCCCAAGCCTGCATTTGGTGTAGCCACTTGATGATCAAGCTTATCGTATATCCTTTTCACCACTTCTTGATGCTGCGGACAATCGAGCAAAATTCTAAAATCTTCTTCATCAGGGTATGTTCCCCAATCTCCACAAACCCTTAATACTCCTCTATCAAAATCAGTCAGCTCTGGAAGTGGTGGAATATAGTCTGGATCTGAAGAATCTGTTTTGAAAAACGGCTCAAAGCCAATTTGTGAATTTGCATCATTGAGATAATGCTCCTTAATGTAAAAAACAAATCCTATTACTGGTACTATTAAGCACAAGATTAACTTAGCTATTTTCGACATAATAATATTCATAAAGAAGCTAGGGTATAAGCAACAACTTAAAAAAGTTTTAATCTAATGTTGATCGCAGTCCTGGCATCTCATCACCACTTAGCCAACTTAAAAACGCTCCCCCACCAGTTGAAATATATGTAAAATCTTTATCGGCAAGACCTGCAGTATTTATTGCAGATAGACTATCTCCTCCTCCTATTACACTGGTTAATTTTCCTTCGTGTGTCAAATCACTTACTACTCTCATCACCTCTACTGTACCATTTGCAAAAGCTGAATGTTCAAAAACACCAATAGGTCCGTTCCACAGCAGAGTTTTACTGCTTGCTATTATACCGCTTATTGTGCTTAAAGTTTGAGGTCCGATATCTAAAATTATATCATCATCCAAAACGGATTCGGTTTTTCTTAAAATACTAGTGCTATAATCAGAATTTACTGCAACCAAAACGTCTTCTGGCACAACTATTTTGCAGTTGTTTTTATTTGCTGTCTCAACAATATCGTGCAGAAGATCATCAACGCCATTTTGAAAAAAAGACTTGCCTATATTAACTTTATTAAATAACAAAAAATTATTAGCAATTGCGCCGCCCAGAATAAGGTAATCAACCTTTTCTGCTAGCTTTATAAGCATTTTTATTTTAGTTGATATTTTAGCTCCACCAACTATCGCAGTAATAGGTTTAGCGTCAAACGATATAGCTTGCTCAAGATACTTTAGCTCATCTTGCAAGCAAAATCCTGCATAAGAAGGTAAAAATTCCGTAATGCGTGAAATAGAAGCGTGAGCTCTGTGAGAGCAAGAAAACGCATCATTTATATATATATCTGCTAGAGATGCTAATTGTTTAGCAAAATTTGAATCATTCTGCTCTTCTTCTTTATAAAACCTCAGATTCTCTAGTAATATTATATCTCCTCTATCTATCGCATTTATTGCTCTTTGTACTCTCTCACCAATACAATCATCAATAAATTTCACTTCTTTACTCAGCAGCTGCGATAAAGTTTCGACTACGTTTTTTAGCGATAGGTTACTGTCTTTTGCTTTTGGACGCCCAAAATGTGAGATAATAATAACTTTTGCACCTGCATTTGCTAAATATTGAATGGTAGGTAGAGCTCTCAAAATACGAGTGGTATCACAAATTCTTTCATTTTTTATAGGAACATTGAAGTCGACCCTGAGTAGAACATTTTTATTGTGAAAATCACAACTCTCTATGCTAGGTACATTTATCATAAAATTAAAGAGCTATAAAGTTACTATATAATAGTTTAACCCAAAGCAAAGTATACAAATGAAGGGATCTTAAATGCCAAATAAATTAATAAATAGGAAAATTACTACAAATACTTTCAACTTTATTTTTTACTGCTCTTTCAATATCAGGGCTATTTCCATCAATTAATCCCTGAATTACTTCATTTATTAGATTAGCTACTTCTCTAAAATCTTCTTTCTCAAGTCCTCGAGTTGTCTCAGCAGCAGTACCAAAACGGAGCCCTGAGGTAATGGTCGGTTTTTCTGTGTCAAATGGCACAGAATTTTTATTACAGGTAATGCCAGCTCTTTCAAGGCTATTCACAACGTCTTTTCCAGTCAATTTCCGTGATCTTAAATCAACTAGCACTATATGAGAGTCAGTGCCGCCAGTTATAATGTCAAGTCCATGTTCTTGCAGCGCTTGAGCTAACACTTTTGCATTTTCTACAACTTTTTTACTATAAGTTTTAAACTCCGGCTCTAATGCTTCCTTAAATGCAACAGCTTTTGCAGCTATCACATGCATAAGGGGCCCACCTTGCAACCCTGGAAAAACCGCAGACCTAATTTTTTTATGTAATGCTTCATCATTTGTCATTACCACTCCACCACGAGGACCACGTAAAGTCTTGTGAGTTGTTGAAGTTATAACATGCGCATATTTGGCAGGTGATGGGTAACAACCTGCAGCAATAAGCCCTGAATAGTGAGCAATATCTGCAAGCAGATATGCACCAACTTTATTCGCAATTTCACGAAAGCGCTCGAAATCTATTTTTCTTGGATAAGCAGAAGCACCAGCAATAATTAATTTTGGTTTATGCTCCAGCGCTAGCCTTTCCACCTCATCCATATCAAGCAGGTAAGTGTCTCTATTAACTGTATACTGAATCGACTTAAACCACTTACCAGAAAGGTTTGGTGCTGCACCATGAGTTAAATGTCCACCGCAGTTCAGTGACAATCCAAGTATTGTATCACCCGGAGCAAGCAGTGAAGCAAACACTGCTTGATTTGCCTGAGAACCAGAATGAGGTTGAACATTTGCAAATTTAACACCAAATAGCTTACAAAGCCTTTCTATAGCCAGATTTTCAACTTCATCTACATACTCACAGCCACAGTAATATCTTTTACCAGGATAACCTTCTGCATATTTATTAGTCAGAAAAGAACCCTGTGCTTCCATCACTGCTTTACTTGCAAAATTCTCCGATGCAATCAATTGCAACTGCGATCTTTGACGCTGCAGTTCCTTCTCTATAGAGAGATAAACTTCATTATCAAAAGACTTTAAATTATTTTCAGAGTTACAAATCCTTTCTGAAGCAATTGTCATAAGACCTTTTCCTTAACCACATAAATCCAAAAACAGCCAAAAGCAAACATACAGGAATAATTGATATTGCTTTTACTAGTAACTCAGTACCATACACAGGATTTCCTTGTATTACCGTTCCATTCCAACATAAGTCTATTATTTTTGCAATTCCAGTATGAAAAAAATAGCCAAAAACCATAACTATCATGTTTGATACAGCTGTGGCCAAGCCTACCAAGTTATTGTTTACATAACTTATTGCCTTGTAAATAGTAATTACCTGATACCCAGATGCAAAGCCGATAACAAGAAGTGTAGGTAATGCAATATATAAACCGCCAACTTGTGTAAAAAGCAAAAGAAAGCTAGCGATCATTGCAAAAGAACACGCAATAATCACCTCGTAATGTTTGTCTGGATACTTCTCCAGTAAATAAGCGAGAAAGAATGATCCAGCCCCCATGCCTATGAACATGAGAGAGGAAAGTGAAGATGCCAAATCTCCCGTCATTTGATATGCTTCACATAAGAACGCTTTCGCCCAACCATCAGCAAAACCTTCTAGTGGTCCAACCATTAAGCCACCAAAAAAGCTGATTAGAATGATATGTTTATTGAAAAGTACAGTCTTTAAATCTTGAAGTATGTTGTCATTTCTACTCTCCTCTATGTTACTGTTTGGCGTTATTAAAAGCAATAGCAGAGCAAGTAAACAACCAAATGCTGAGAAAGTGTATATAACATAATTCCAACCAAATTTATTGAGCAAAAAGTCTAGAGGTAATCCACCATAAATAGCTCCCAGTAACCCTATTATTATAGATAAACTAGCCATCCTTGCTGATTTTTCTTGTGAGAAATACATACTTGCAACTTTAAAGAGCCCAATTGCCGAAGCAGATGACCCAACTCCAACAATCATTCTACCAAGTATTGAGTAATACCACTCATCAAAGCATATTAGTGGTAATGTTCCAGCAAATGTTAAGACAATACACGCAGGTAAAACAAACTTTGGCCCAAATCTATCAAGGGCAAGACCAACAGGTATATGAGCAAGCGTATAGCCTATATAATATAGCCCACCAAATTGACCAACATCTGTAATACTTATGTTAAATTTTGTTATTAATTCAGGCGCAATTATATTTGGAATTACACGCAATATATACTGGTATGCATAAAATAGTGATGCTAGCAACCATATGAAAAAATTTCTCTGCAATGCTAATATTACCTGAAAAAAGGAATTATAGGTATTTTATCAGCAAGGAGCAACACTTTTGTAAATAGCTACTCTAATCCGAGTATCTTTCTTAAAAGAGACCTTTTAGCATATCTATAACTGGTTCATGGATAAGGTATATGAAAAAAATTATACCACAGATGATAAGGATTTTTATAATTTTACCTTTATTCGCCTTTACCATAAGTTTTATTTTTTTTATAAAGTTCATTTTATTTACGCTTTTATTTCATGACAGTGACTATATCTTAAATAATATAATTTTCAATGAAATTCAGTATCAGAAACGCTGCAGTTAACTAAATATTAACCTTTTCGTGTGTAAAATATAACATAAAAGCAAGGTGAGTGAATGAACATAAACACAGCAGACAACACACTACAAAACTACACAACAAAATACATTGAACAAACATTTGCCGCACACACAGGCAATAGATACGACAAGTTATACAGGGAACTTTTAAGTAGTGCAGAAGAAATAATAAAACTTACTGTAAACGAAGCAAAACAATATGATAAAAGCCTAGAAGAATTACATAACAATTCAATATTTCACGATAAGAAATTTATTCAAGCTGTTGCTAAACACCAGATATTAGAATTTCTGAATACTCATCCAAAGAAGAAAGAAATCGTTGCAGAATTTAAAAATGAACATCATATCAACGAAAGCGATTTAAAAATTTTAAAGGAAGGAAAAGATTTAGTGAATAAAATAAACGACATTAACTTAACTCAACAAAATGAGAAAAATGAAATATTAAACATTAGAAAGGTACTTGCCAAATCAATAGGAATGCCCTCTTCGAGAACTGAAAAATCCAAAGCAACTTTAGTAGAAAGTCCTGAGGTGGTAAAATAGACGTACTTAACTTTTCCTAATTGGAAAATACTTTTAATCCTATGATACCCAGCACTACCAAAGCAAGGGAAAATAAACGCCCAAAATTTACTGGGTCATTAAAAAACATTATTCCTATTATCGCTGCACCTATAGAGCCTATACCAGTCCAAACTGCATAAGATGTTCCAAGAGGAATAGACTTCATTGCTAACGATAGCCAGTAAAGACTCACAGAACCGCTAACTAAAATAATTACTACAGGTATAACACGAGTAAAGCCATTGCTATATTTCAGTGCTGTGGTCCATATTATTTCAACCAAACCAGCTAATAGCAAATACACCCAAGCCATAAATCAACTCTATCTTACTGAAATATTATATATAGGAATATTAAAAAGTTAACTTAGCATTTCGCATGCTTTAGTAATACTATCACATCCAATTTCTAATTGTTCCTGAGAGGTTGCATAAGAAATTCTGATAAAATTTTTCAGACCAAATGCAATTCCTGGAACAACAGCAACTAAATGATCTTCTAATAAATATTCGGCAAAATCAAGATCACTATTTATTACTTTACCACTTTTCGTACTCTTACCCAATAAACCTTCACATGAGACAAACAAATAGAATGCACCCTGCGGAATAGATACTGACAATCCTGAAGCAGAATTTAGCTTTTTTACTACAAAATCTCTACGATCCTTAAAGATTTTTGTTCTTTCTTTCAAAAAACTATGATCACCGTTTAACGCTTCAACTGCTGCTGCTTGTGCTATTGAATTTGGGTTAGAAGTACTTTGAGACTGCAGTGTAGAAATAGCTTTTACTATATCACTCCTACCTGCAATATAACCTATTCTCCAGCCAGTCATTGCATAGGCTTTTGATACTCCATTGACCACAAAAACCCTATCGTAAAGCTTTGGCTCAACCTGAGCAATGGTAAAAAACTTTTCGTCGTACACTATGTGCTCATAAATATCATCTGTAACAACATTCACATGTGGATATTCAAGCAATACTTGCGCTATGCTTTTCAATTCGTCACGTGTATAGACAATTCCTGCTGGATTGTTTGGTGAATTAAGAATTAACCACTTAGTTTTCTTAGTTATATTGCTTTCCAGTAACTCCGGTGTAAGCTTAAAGTTTTGTTTGCACTCTACAATAACTGGCAGTCCGTCAAAAAGATTTACCATATCAACATACGAAACCCAATAAGGAGCTGGTATTATAGCCTCATCTCCAGGGTCAATTGTTGCCATAAATAAGTTGAATAACACCTGCTTAGCGCCTGCGCCGACACAAATTTGGTTCAGTATATATTCTAGATTGTTATCCCTTTTTAACTTATTGATTATCGCCTCTTTAAGCTCATGCGTTCCATCAACAGCAGTATATTTAGTTTTGCCTTCATTTATCGATTGAATAGCTGCCTTTTTTATATGATCTGGAGTGTCAAAATCCGTCTCTCCGGCAGCTAAAACGCAAATTTTCTTTCCTTCGCTTTTTAATCTGTTTGCCTTATCGGTCACAGCAATTGTAGGCGACGGTTTTATCAGAGACATCCTCTTTGCAAGGTCTGACATAATCTCACTAAAGTTAAATAAAAATGATAAACTCTACACAACAAAAAAGCTAGAAGTTTTATTATTTTACATAAAGGTTGGTATTTTTGTATTCTTAAATATAGATATTAAAAAGCTTAATAAATTGAAAAAGGCAAATAAATCCCTGTATAGCGAGTTTTAATAATGTAAATTGGCACTGTAATAATGTGCTAACGCTTAAAGTAAGAGCGATTTGGCTGAATGTAGAAAAAATAAAAAAGACATGCGGCCGCTATAATTTTTTGTAATTTGCAAATAAATATTTGAGTTTTTTTACTGAATTTTGTCGTTGAGCCCAAAAACAAGGATGAATACTCTTATTGTTATATTAAGGAAGAGAATGAGGTTTGTCAAGTAAGGTTTTCATTCCACCCTCATAAAGGCTTTTCATACAAGAGTTTTAGTAGTTTCTTACTAGGTCCACTAATGCAGCAATATTTTCAACCGGAGTATCAGGAAGCACTCCATGTCCAAGATTAAATATAAAAGGTAACCCTCTAAAACAATCTATTATACGCTTTGCTTCTTCAATTGCTTCTGACTTATTGTAGGCCAAAAGACTAGGATTAAGGTTCCCTTGCAGAGGAATTTTTAGATTTTCTTTCGCCCATTCTATTGGAACATTATAATCTATACTTACTGCAGATACGCCTGTTTGTTCGCAGTAATCTGTATAAAGATTTTCAGCAGAGCGCGGAAAACCTATTATTGGAAAATTGGGAAATCTACTCTTTATTGCCGAAACAATTTCCTTTGTTGGCTTGATGATGTATCTTTCAAACAGTTTTTCCTTCAATACACCAGCATTGCTGTCAAATAACTGAATAACATCTGCTCCAAACTCTATCTGTTTGATCAGATAAATAATTGTCGCTTTCGTTATTTTGTTTATTATTTCCTCTAGTGCCAATGGACAGAAATTTAGCACCTTGGAAAAAGTTTTACTACCACCGCCCTCTATGATGTATGAACCTACCGTCCACGGCCCTCCAGCAAAGCCTATAAGCGATTTTTCTTCTGGCAACTGGCTTCTTACTTCTTTTATAGCATTTAGGATTGGTAATGTGTTAGATTCAATTCCTTGTAGACTCTTCAAGTCTTTAGCACTTTCTATAGGTCTTATTATTGGACCCACACCTCGAATAAAATTTACATTACAGCCTAAAATGTCAGCTATTATCAAAATATCAGAAAAAATTATCGCTGCATCCATGTTGAACCTTCTTATTGGTTGTAACGTTAACTCTGTTACCAAATCTGTGCTATAACATATCTCCATGAAATTATTCATGTTTTCCACTGCCTTCCGATACTCAGGAAGAGACCTACCAGCCTGACGCATTAACCAAATAGGAACTTTTTCATCTGACTCGTTCTGGCTGATGATTCTTGCTATTTTTGCTTTACTTCTTTTCAATCTACTTTATCTACTTTTTATTTAAACTAAAGTATAACAGTAGTAATAGTTCTATCAATAAATTGTTATTAACTTAAAATTCAGTAAAAATTAGTATTACTTAGCTTGTGGATAAATATGTTAATAACTTCTCTATAATATTGATTTTCATTTATGATTTATGTGTATAAGTAAGATGTCTAGAATGTTAGTAATTTTCTTTTATGGAAAAAAGCTTTACTATCATGGATTGTTATATAATTATGTATATGTCATTGAAAAAATTGTTGATCAATTGTTAGTATTTTATGTCAACAAATAATTCACAAATTAATTTGACATTATTCACATGCTTATTAAACATTTAATAACAGTTTTCTTGATAGACCTTATCTAAAGATATTTTCACCATTAAAGGGAATAAATTGAATAAGAAAAGAACTTTAGTAGAAAAAATAGCATACAGAATTTTTCTCTTTCTCTTCAACAAAACTTCTGTGTTAAAAAAATGTGCGACTGAGTCATTAATGGGTGATCTGTCAGGTCTTGACATACTTAATAGTCTATTAAAATTCCGTGATTGTAGTATCATGGATATAATGACTCCACGTAAGGAGATATGTGCAGTAGACATTGAATCGAGCAAGGATGAGGTAATAAAGAAGGTGAAAAACACTTACCATGCTAAGATACCAACTTATATGAATAACTTTGACAACATAATAGGCTTTTTTTACGTAAAAGATATCATTTTCAATAAGAATAAAGATTTTAATCTGAGGAATATTATAAAAAATGTAATATTTGTCCCAGCCTCAATGAAAGCAACAAATCTTTTTGTTAAAATGAAATCTTCCAAGTCATATTTAGCTATTGTACTGGATGAATATGGCGGAACTGATGGTTTAATTTCGATAAATGATCTTATAGAAGAATTGATACCAAATATTGATAACGAGAATGAGGTAAATTCAGAACACACCATTACTGAATTATCTCAAAATAAGTTTGAAATATCGGCAAGGGCCCTTATAAAGGATATAGAGGAAAATCTAAAAATAGAGTTGTGTGAATCTGAAGAGCATTATGCCACACTTAGTGGTTTGGTTCTTTCAATTGCTGGTAAGGTACCTTCTGTAGATGAAGTTATAAGATATAAAAATGGTATAAAATTTATCATCAAGGATGCAAATGAACGATACATTAACAAAATAATACTAGACTTAAGTGATTACAAAAATTAAATTCAATATTTTTTAGTGAAAGGTACTTTATCTTGGAAGTAGGGGACATAGTAGCCAGGTATACAATTTAAACAATTTCTTAATATACAAAAGTTTGTAGTTCTATACGTTACTGTTTGATAATTAAGGTGGGAATAGTTTTATTGGTACAAAGTTATAAAAATTAGTTGTTTAAATATTTTTAGCGATCTGTAACTTTCAAAAAGGGAGTGTTAAATAAACTGTGTCAAATCGCATTTTTAGTTCAACTCGATTTTTAACCTACCAGGAAAAAAGATATCAAGTTGAGAGATAGTTAAAGCCCAATCATGTATAAGCATAGTCCATTTTTCTCTTACCTTTTTTATAGCACAATATACCTGTTTATACAAGGCATTTGTGCTAGTAAATGAGCCCTTGGTTTTAGTAAATTTTCTGATCTGTCTATGTAGTCCCTCAATAGGATTTGTGGTATAAATTAATTTTCTTACAGGGCCAGAATATTTTAAATAACTAGACAGATTTTCCCAATTATTCTCCCAAAACTAAAGTATATTTTTCTCCTATGATTATTGTCCAGTAGAAATTTCAAATTTTGTAAAATCTTTAAAAACACAGTTATTTTTAAGAGTGTAGAAAATAGTTATAAGAAATTTTCTAGCAGTAGCAGTTATAGCCTTAGCAGAACCACGCTTCTTTTTTATATGTTCATAAAAGCTTTTCAAGTAAGGACTGTAACGTACAGCAATCCAAGTACATTGAACTAAAGAAGTACGCGCTATTTTTGACCCTCGTTTGGTAATTCTTCCAATTGTACATTGCTGATTAGATTGAGAAACTCTTGGTACAACTCCAAAATATGCAGTAAGTTTCTCAGGTCTACGGAAATCATTAATGTCTCCGATTGTTACAATAAAAACAGCTGCAGAAATTGGACCTATTCCCTTTATGCTGATAAGATTGCTGAACCCAGGAAGTTGTTTAGCGAAAGCTATAATTTCCTTTTCAAGCTTTTTAAGGCTTTCTCGGATAGCTTCTAAATGATAGCTAATCACTTCAATTTCAACTTTTTCTAAAGGATCCCAATTATGCTTTTGAGTAGCACGTTCAAATCCTACTTTAGTTGTAAGTACTTCTTTTTTAATTTTTATTCCATGGTAATTAAAAAGACCATGAACTTTATTGATTAAAGATACCCGTGACTTTACTAACTGATCTCTCATTTGAAGAAGAGAAGCTAACTGCTGGCATTGTTTGTTTTTGCACCTTGCCTCAGGCAACATATCTTTGCTGAGAAAGAAAGCAATAGCTCGTGCATCATGCTTATCTGTTTTGTTCACAGAGCGACGAACAACTTCAAACTGCCCAGGAGCAATTATTACTATGCGTTTAACGTAAGGTGAAACTGCATCATAAAAGAAACAGCTGTTACCTGTTGCCTCTATGGCTACTTCATCTGTTTCTTGAAGATCTTTGGTGAAATTATCCAAGTCTTTTAAGCGAAACGTTTGAATATGCTCAGGTTTCCCTTCTTGTAAGTAACAAACAGTAAAACTATTGGTATGTAAATCGACTCCAATGTGACGCATATTTTTTCCTCTTGTTCCAAACTCCTATACGAGGTCATCACATTTTGTGAGCCTCACGATGATTTTCGGTGGCAGGGGCAGTTAATCTCCCCCACGAAGTCTTCTTTCTACTCCCTGGGCAGAAAGTGCTTCAGAAAAACATCCAACCTGCCACCTATCCACTCTGAGAAGTCATTATCTTCTCTTGCTTCCAACCAAGCAATACTTATTCATACCATCTCCCCCATAGAAGATCAAAAAATATCCTTAGGTTATCCAAGAAGTCTATTGTTGGTAAACATAAAAGGCTATTTGCCTTTTTATCTAGTTTATGCAGGAGGTCTATATTTATTGTTGAGTGTGATTTTAGGCATTTCTGCTAAAACGCAACTTTTAAATCGCCAAAATTTCTCCTTGCCTTTACTAATTCCGATTCTTGGAGTGCACACATAATCTGGTTTGAGGTGATATTCATAGAGACAAAATTCATGACTTATAGTAAGGTCTTGTTTATTATGTTCTTTTGTAATGTTTAATTTTTTGCACAGTATGCCTGGCCCGCCTAAATTTGCTTCAAGCGGTTCAGTGAGCTTTAATCCTCGTATTAACACTGCTGCTGGGAATCCTTCTGCTTCTGTTACAATATTTAGACAATAGTACATTCCATATATAAAATATACGTACGAAAACCCTGGCGTACCAAACATTACTGAGGTTCGATTAGTATAGCCTCTTGCTGCATGACAAGCTGGGTCATCCATTCCTATATACGCTTCAACTTCAGTTATTATTCCACTAAAATTAGAAAATTTCAGCATCTTCCCTAGCAGCTCCCCAGCTACGGTTAAAGTTGGCCGTTCATAGAAATTTCTTGGTAATATTGTGTTATTCATCATAGAAGTACAAGTTACTTACATTTGTAAGCAACTTGTACTATTTTTGCTTTTTCTTATTTATTTAGTCAAGAGCATCTCTGAGAAGTAGAAGTTGGTGTTGTTGTCACATTTGTTACATCTGTTGAAGGCTGCTGTAAAACCTTGACTGATTCAGAGCTCTTTTGTTGCAATTGCGGTACTAACGCTTCATATAAAGATTTTGGCTCACGTCTCTTACCTATTTTGACTTCTTTATTTGCACGCAACTGCTCTGCAGTAACACCGTTCCCTTCAAGGAGAGTTACACCGTTCTTACCGTCAATGTTAACTTTAATTTTGCATTCTTTTCCATCAACATACCACTTTAAAGTCATTTCATATAACCCACTAATTATTTCATAAACTCTTTCCTCATTATCACTATCATTATTAATATAGCAACATGCCCCTCTCTTTTTTTCTTGATTAGGATGACAAAATGTAATTGTTCTTACACCATACTCTTTACATATACTACCGCCTAGAAGTTTAGCTATATCTGCTCCTTCTTTATTGGCATGTAGCACAACTCTTACGGTAGGATAAACAATATTACCTTCCCTTTTGCCTTCTTTTATCATTATGGACTCTATGGTATATACCTTCGATATCTCTGCCTTAATTTGGTCAGCAATCTTGCCTACAATCTCTTTACCATGATAGTGAGATTCTCCTTTCTTCGGAGAAAAAGGTTCTTTGTTCGTAATATTAGTGTCAGAATCATTCTGTAACTCAAAGAATTTATCCCATTCTTCATCACTGTCTAATTTGATATATCCACGCTTGTCCTTGCCTGATACTGCATTCTGAATACTAGACGATCCTTCTGTTACAGTTGTACCAGAGCTATTGCCTTTACCTTTTAGAAGAACAAGATGCTCTTCTGACCTTTCTTCCTTACTCAACTTTGAAGCTGCATCACCAAAAGAAGGTTTCTCTACTATATGCGTGTAAGAACTTTTAACTCGACTCTCATTATCAGGTACTGTATTAGCCCACAAAAGCTTTTTAATATAATCTAACATATGCCACCTCTTACCATTAACTAAATATCAGTATGCAAACTTTGCTATAACTAATCAATAACTAAATTTACTCCAAATAAAATAAGCTGATAAAAAGGTATAAATTGAGATTAGGTAAAGCTTTTGGTATAATATCTAGTTAATTTTGAATAGGCAGGTGATCTCAGCTACAAAGACGTTTTTTATCTCATTTATTTTTGGGTTTATTCTCTTTCCCTATTTTATAAAACTTCTAAAAAAGATAAGTAAAGATGGACAACCAATCAGATCATATGGACCAGAAAGTCATTTAATAACAAAAAAGAATATACCACCTATGGGTGGAATAATAATACTAACTTCTGCTTTATTACCAATCCTGCTTTGGACTCAATTAACACCAGAAATTTCATTGCTGGTATTTATAACTCTATTTTTTGCTCTACTTGGATTTATTGATGACTATTTAAAATTGAAGACAAATCACCACCGAGGTTTAAGTGCAAAAACCAAAATACTTATTCAGTTTGTCGTTACTCTGGTCTGTATGTTTATACTTAAGCTACAATCTGCTGAAGGTTTTACAAAAATTTCTCTATTTAGAGAAGTAGCAATCGACCTTGGCTATCTATATCTTCCGTTTGCTGCATTTGTTATTGTTGGCTCTTCTAATGCTGTGAATCTTACAGATGGCCTAGATGGCCTTGCTGCAACTCAAGCCATTACTTCCTTTGCTTTTTTGGGGCTAATTGCATACATCACTCAGACAGATGTAAACATTACTTTATTCTGCATTGCATTTATAGGAGCTATTTTAAGTTTCTTGTGGTTTAACACACATCCAGCAAAAATATTTATGGGTGATGTTGGAAGCCTATCAATCGGTGCAGCTTTAGGACTCACTAGTGTTCTAATTAAAAAAGAAATGCTTTTTGCCGTTATTGGAATAATCTTTGTAATAGAGACTTTATCTGTGATTATTCAGGTATCATATTTTAAATATACAAAATTTAGATATGGAGCAGGAAGAAGAATTTTCCTTATGACACCAATACATCATCACTTTGAAAAGAAAGGGTGGTCAGAAAATACAATAGTTATAAAATTTTGGATAATTTCTATTGCTTGTTCGATTTTTGCTTTAACTTTCTTATTATAGGAATTATGAAATATCCAGACTTTTCATTAGAAAATACATTATCAGGAATTATAGCAGGAGTAGATGAAGTTGGAAGAGGTCCGCTTGCCGGTCCAGTGATATCTGCAGCTGTAATATTTACTGATAGAGATACGGTTATTGATGGAATAAACGACTCAAAAAAGCTAACCCCTAAGTGTAGGCAAGTTCTATACGAAAAAATAACGTCTGTTGCAAAATTTGGTATAGGAATGGCAAGCGTAGAAGAAATAAACTCATACAATATTTTGCAAGCAACAAAGCTTTCAATGAAACGTGCGTTGGCAAACTTGAATCTAGAACTAGATTATGTGCTAGTTGATGGTAATCAACCACCTGAAGTAAAATGGCAAGTAAAATCTATAGTGAATGGTGATAGCTTAAGTATATCAATCGCAGCTGCTTCAATCGTTGCAAAAGTTACAAGAGATCGGCTTATGGAAGAATTGCATAATAAACATCCTCAATATAATTGGTATAAAAATAAGGGATATGGAACAAAAGAACACCTCAGCGCTATTGGCCTTCATGGAATTACGAAGCACCATAGAAAGAATTTTGCACCTATAAGAATACTATAGCCTTTAATCACTTACCTTTTTTGAAAGGTATGTTTTCATTAAACAGGCAGACTGTACTTGATCCGTTTCTTAAGGTAAATACCGAGCTTACTCTTTCAATTATCAGGTAGTCATCAACTGTACGAAAATTTATCAAGGATTCATATCCTGCAGAATCAACCATAAAAACTGCCGGGAAATCAGAGTTTATTTTATTAAATTGTAGATATGTAAATTTTCCGTCATCAAAAACCTTAATTGGTATTATTGATTGACTGCCTTTAACGTGCGAGATGGAATAGTTAAAATTCAAGCCTTTCTTTATAACCTCAATATCACTTATATCAGGGATAGTGGTATGACTAGCTTGCTCTAGAATATCACCGTTACTCGTTGAATAAATTTCATCACTGTTGAACAGTGGATAAAGAAACCTTACTTCATATGCTAACCTTGGATCATCTAGCCCGTTTGCTTCTTCAGCATGAAATTCGAAATAATAAACTCTTTTATTGGTAATTATAGTTGCATTAGTATCGGCAATATCATCTATAGGCTTAATAAATAATCTATTACCTTGAGGAAGGAGTTGCCAACCGGTTGCATCACCCATTGAAAGACTCTCTATTACCTCCCCTGGCTCAAACAATATGCTGGATTGATAACCATAAAAGCCCGTGTACTTATGTATAGCCTGTGGATTATAATTCATTACCTTTATGTGGTTATCACCAGCTATTGGTCTTGGTTCCTGTTTTGCAAGTGCATAACCACCACAAAAAAATAATAGTGCAACAAAGAGTACCCTAATCATAGTATCAAAATAAACTGATCTTTATTTTATCATTGATAGACATGTACCGCAACTATCAAACTATCCCAGTAGTAAGCGACAGAAAATGCAAGCTTCATAATAATTCATTACTGCAGGAAAAAGGGAAGTGTTAAATAAACTGTGTCAAACCTCCATTTTTTGTTTCTATTTTATTTTTACTTCTCGGTTTGACACAGTTTATTTAACACTCCCTGCAAAGAAATTAACTACAGATTTTATGTCTAAGTTACTCCACAAAATTTTTCCTTTCCTTATCCAAGATTCAAATTTATAGTATCGATTCCTTTTTATGAAATATGAAGCCACCTCAAGTTATAGTTAAGCCTATATTCAGTGAATTACTTTCACAAGTGCAATTGATTTTAGTGTTATACTGTTCTAACAGTAAAGAAGTCATATAGATAATAATGTCTTTTGTATCCAAACGAATATCATTTTTTTTTGTTAATTTGCTCACTAATAATGTACTTATTGATTTATGTTCATTTACTACTTTTATAGTGAGTAGTGTTTTATCTTCTGTTTTAGTCAGTAAAATAGACACTAATTCAATTTGTGCCACTGCACTGATTATAGTTATCACCATATTGGAAATTATCTTATTTATTTTTTCAATTAAGTTTTCTGTAGGACATTCACTTACTCTCCACTGAAGCTTTACTTTTTTTTTAATAAATAATTTTCTATATTGGATTTAGTCTTAACAAAGCTGCAATTATCTGATGAATGAGAATACGCTTGCTTCATAACTTTATATTTATATATTAAATCATCGGAGCTTTCTTTAAGCAATGACAATGCTTCGTTTTGCATATTAGGGTTGTTTTCTTCAAGCTCTTCCAATCCACCCACTATTCCTTGCATAGAACTAGCAAAATCATGAAGAATTCGTCCTGATAGGCATTCTGTTATTAACATTATGTTTTTATTCATTGGATAAAAGTATAAATGATTTAAGTTAACCCTATATTGGTAGGCATGTAGTAGTCAATTTAAGAGAAAGTTTCGTTGCGCTTTTTGTGTCAAAGCATTAATGTAGTATTAATAATTATAAGATTTATGAAGGCGTTATGAATACTTATGCTAAATCTGGAATAGACCTTAAACTATATAATGAACTAATAAAAAAAGTTAAACCTATTATTGAAAAGACTAAAGGAGAAGAAGTAATTAGTGAAGTAGGATCATTTTCCGCATTGTTTGACTTTTCTTCGCTGAGTAAGAAATACGACCATCCAGTACTTGTTTCCTCAACTGATGGAGTGGGCACAAAACTATTAATAGCTCAAGAGGTGAATAAGCATGATACTATAGGTATAGACTTAGTTGCAATGTGTGTAAATGATTTACTTGCACAAGGAGCAACACCTTTATTTTTCCTTGATTACTTTGCAACAGGCGTTTTAAACAAAAACGTTTTATTGTCTGTAATCCAGGGCATTGCAGAAGGGTGCAAGGAATCTAAAATAGCATTAGTTGGTGGAGAAACTGCAGAAATGCCTGGAATGTATGGTAACAATCACTATGACCTTGCAGGGTTTGTGGTTGGTGTTGTTGATCGAAAGCAAATTCTTCCAAATTGTAGTATAATGAAAGCAGGTGACTGTGTAGTTGGTTTAGAATCAAATGGAATTCACTCAAATGGATTTTCTTTGGTGCGCCATATTTTTAAAAGCTTAGGTATAAATTATAATGATATATCTCCATGGAATAATAAATCTTGGGGTGAAATATTACTTAAGCCAACAAAGATATATGTTGATTCTTTGTTGCCTATTATGCCAAAGGTAAAAGGCATTGCGCATATAACAGGTGGCGGGTTAATAGACAATATTCCAAGAATTCTCTCAGAAAATTTATTTGTAGACATAAATATTAATTCTTGGAAATGGCCAGATATATTTTTATGGCTGAAAGAAGAAGGCAAAATAGAAAAGAGAGAAATGTTAAAAACATTTAATTGCGGCATAGGTATAGTACTGATTGTAGATCCCGATAATATGAAGGATGTGGAAAGCCATTTCCAAAAGCGTGGAGAAAAAATTGAGATTATTGGAAAACTTGATGAGGCATGTAACCCTCCACTTGATAGAGTAGTATTTAGTTAGTCTAACTTTACTGACAGTCTTTTTGCAACTTCTGAGTATGCTTCCTTTAAGTTTCCTAGATTTAAACGGAAAACATCTTTGTCTAGCTTTTTATGCGTATTTTTATCCCATAGCCTACAATTATCAGGGCTGATTTCATCGGCTAAAATGATTTTAGTGCTGTTGTTTATCAATTTGCCAAATTCTAACTTGAGATCAACTAAATATATATTTGCATTTGAAAATAGGTCGACTAAGATTTTGTTGATCTTTAAAGTTGTAGTTTTAACTTCTTCCATTTCTTTATGGGATAACCAACCAAAATATAATATGTGATTTTCATTCACCATTGGGTCGGCTAGGTCATCATTTTTGTAAAAAAACTCGATTATAGGAGATGTAAGTGTCTCACCTTCTTTGATATTAAAACGTTTGCAAAAGCTGCCAGCTGCAATGTTTCTAACCACTATCTCAAGAGGTATTATCTTGAGTTTTTTGACTAGCTGTTCTCTTTCGTTTAGAGTGTTTATAAAGTGCGTGCTAATTCCTGCTTCTTCAAGCTTTTCCATGATAAAAGCACTAACATGATTATTAATTATTCCTTTGCCCTCAATAATTTCATATTTTTCCTTATTGAATGCTGTAACATCATCTTTAAAGTACTGTATAACAGTTGATGAGTCTTCAGTTTCAATAATGACTTTGGCTTTACCTTCGTATATCGTTTTATTCAGTGACATGATTAATTTAGCTGTATACTATAAGATAATATCAAATTGCTGCTTAGTTTACTACAAATTTGCTAATGACGTTTAGTGTTACAGTGTTAACCATATTTCCAGAAATGTTCCCCGGGTTTTTGAACTATTCTCTTGCCGGAAAAGCGTTGGAAAAAAAAATATGGAATCTTGAAATAGTAAATATTCGTTCTTTTGCTAAAGATAAACATTCAACTGTGGATGATGTTCCATATGGAGGTGGAGCAGGGATGGTTATGCGCCCAGATGTGATTGGTAATGCAGTTGATAATGTGCTTTCTGCTCATAAAAATACTAGATTTATTTATATGACTCCATCTGGTACAAAATTTAATCAGAGAATTGCGAAGGAGTTAACAGAAATTCCTCATGTAACAATATTGTGTGGTCGATTTGAAGGTGTTGACCAAAGAGTAATTGATGTGTATACTCCTTATGAGTTAAGTATTGGAGATTATATACTTTCGGGAGGTGAGCCAGCTGCGATGGTGGTTCTTGATGCATGTATTAGGCTTATTTCAGGTGTAGTAAATAATTTCGATAGCGTTGCTGAAGAAAGTTTTAGTTATAGTGGTGGTATACTTGAATATCCTCAATATACTAGACCTGAGCAGTGGAGTAGGTACAAAGTTCCTGAGGTTCTGTTGTCTGGCAATCACAGAAAAATAAGTGATTGGAGAAGGGAACAGTCATATGTTAGAACAAAGGAACGTCGACCTGAATTGTTGAATGGAGATGATAAATGACAAACTTACTTGAAAAATTTAACGAACAACAAATACAAAGGTTAGCCAAAGAGATGCCAGCTTTTTGTCCTGGCGATGATTTGAAGGTCACTTTTAAGGTAGTTGATAGTACGGGTGAGCGTATACAGATATTTGAGGGCGTATGTATATCAAAAAGAAATCGTGGATTACACTCTTCTTTTTCAGTTAGAAAGGTAAGTCATGGAGAAAGTATAGTATCACAATTTTTTGTTTATTCTCCTGCATTAATTTCAGTACAAGTGATGAGAAAGGGAAAGGTCCGTAGAGCAAAATTATATTATCTGTGCAAGCTATTTGGGAAAGCTGCAAGGATCAAAGAACGTACTACTTATGTTAAAAAAAAATCTAAGTAGATACAATAGGGAGTGATGTCAATTGTATCATCTCAAAACTCTCTCTTATTATCCCAGTGTGTGGCGCACAACTGTACTTTGCCTCCTGCTGTGGTGTCATCCCAATGTTTGACACTGGGATCCAGATTCTCCTTTTGGTTTGTGCTTTCATGGAAAATATAAAAATTATTTGCAGGCAAAGCCTGTTAGATCTCAGTGTCAAGCACTGGAAAAAGGGGAAAGTTTTTTCAAATCCTCATGTAAAGAAAAGTAAATGGGTATAATAAAGAAAAACTTCCTTAAGTTACTTCAATCTAAGCGCGTACATGCTCGTGTAAAAAGAAAAAATAAAAAGAACAACATTTTATGCTTTTGCTCTTTTACAGCACTGATTGTCTCAATTGGGTGTCCTATATGTATATTACTAAGTATATTAGTTAACTCTTACAGTGCTTTAACAGTAACGAAAATTTTATTGCCAGTTGAAATAAATGCTGATCTTATTTTAACTAATAATCCTGGTGATTTACGATATAAGTCCATTAGACTACTCAATAACTCTTTACATAAAGTGTTTGAAGGAATTGACTTTAAAGACAGTGACGAAATTTTAAGTCGTAACTCTTACAAGGAGCTAGAGAGGTTTTTTCTTAAGAGAGTAAAAAATAGTGGTGAATATGAGATTTGGTTTACCGCATCGAGTGTGATCAATTCACTATATAAAAATAAATGTTTGAATGATCATTATGCTAAATTACTTGATTGGTTAAAAGAGAAGGGAAGAGTAAGAAAATTTTTTAATAAGTCTCTGTTTCTTAAGTCTGATTCTTGTGAGCCTGAGAATGCAGGGATTTTAGGGGCATTTATCGGTTCATTAATGACAATTATAGTATGCTTAGCGTTGGCATTGCCAATAGGAATTATGTCAGGTATCTGTCTTTATGAATTTATGCCTAGAAATAGGCTAATAACCAGTATTGTAGAAATTAGCATGAATAACCTTGCTGCAGTGCCTTCGATAATATTTGGTGTGGTAGGACTGACTCTCTACTTGGGCATATTTGGTTTACCCCGTTCTTCACCGCTTGTTGGCGGGATGACTCTTTCATTTATGATGCTGCCTAATATTATTATTGCAACAAAAAATGCCTTTACAAACGTTCCTATTGCAATAAAAGATGCAGCGTTTGCGCTAGGTGCACCTCACATCAAGGTGATATTGGATCACTCTTTACCGATTGCGTTGCCACGGATAATACATGGTGCAGTGCTTGCAATTGCAAGGATTTTAGGCGAATCTTCCCCTTTACTTATGATAGGCATGGTAGCATTTATTGCTGATACACCTACATCCTTCTTCGATCCGGCAACTGTTTTACCTGTACAAATATACATATGGTCAAGTAGTCCTGAAATTGCATTTATTGAGCTTGCTGCCATTGCAATTATAGCTTTATTGTTAATGCTATTTGCTTTAAATTTAATAGCAAATTTTGTAAAAAGAAAGTTCGAGTTTTTTGATTCATGAAAATTACAATCCTATCTGGTTATGGCTTGAATTGCGAAAAAGAAACTGCATTTGCATTTATGGAATGCAGCAGAAAGCTTGGTATTAATAATATTGAAGTAAAAATCGTTCACATTAATGATATTATAGATAATCCAAGTGAACTGAAATTAAGCAATATACTTGCAATTCCAGGAGGTTTTTCCTATGGTGATGATACTGGTGCTGGTAATGCATTTGCTTTGCGTATAAAAAACAACTTGTTAGACGAATTTCAAAATTTCTTATCTCAGGATAAGCTTATTATAGGGATATGTAATGGTTGCCAGATATTAGTAAAATTAGTTCCAGAATTCTCTAATCTAGCTTTAACCTCTAATGATATAGGTAATTACCAATGTCGTTGGATTAGAGTAAGAGTTAATCCGCAGAGTAGTTCTGTTTGGCTACGGGGCCTGAGTGAGCTATATCTTCCTGTTGCTCATGGAGAAGGTAGGTTTTTTATGGATCAAGATATTTTAAATCAATTGATTGAAAATAATTCCGTTGCACTGCGTTACGTTGATGAAAATGGTGACTATGCAAATTTACAATTTCCTTACAATCCAAACGGATCTATATACGACCTGGCAGCTTTGTCAGACAAAAGTGGTAGAGTTTTAGCTTTAATGCCTCACCCAGAGAGAGGAATATTTTTTACTCAGCAGGACAACTGGCCTCTTGAAAAAGAAAAATGTAAACGTTCAGGAGTGGCTATGCCAAAATATGGTGATGGAATGCTCATATTTGAGAATGCACTAAAATATTTTGCGTAAGTATTACAATACGTTACATACAACAAGTTTTTAAGCCATAAAAAGTTACTTTCCTTGTTATGACAATAAATCCTTATTTTTGATCTGCAGAGTAGCTTTCTCTAACGTTAGGGATATAATTGTTCCACTTTCCAATTGCTTTTCTCAACAAGAGTATATCTAAATCTAGTGTGTCTCCTATATTCACCTTCTTGCCAAAATTCAATTACCTTTGGGATTACGCAAAATCCCACCCAAAAGTCAGGACGAGAAACTTGTGTATTGTGAAATTCTTTCTCTTTCAATTCTATAGCCTGCTCAAAATCTTGCCAATTTTTCAGAACTCTTGATTGTTTTGAGCACCACGCGCTAATTTGACTATCACGTGCTCGAGAAGAGAAATATTCGTCAGCCTTTTTGCCGCTTAGAAGCCTAACTTCTCCTTCAATTCGTACTTGTCTAGAAAATTCTGTCCAATGAAATACGAGTGCAGCTTTGGGGTTCTCAGTCAATTCTTTTCCTTTTCTACTGTTTACGTTAGTAAAGAACACAAAACCTTCTTTACTATATTCCTTTAGTAATACCACTCTTGCAGATGGAATGCAGTCTTTGCTACACGTTGCTAGCGTCATTGCAGTTGACTCTTTACACGGAAAATTAAGTACTTCTTGATACCACTTTGAGAACAAATCAAAAGGATCTTTTTCAGGTAAGAGTGTCATATGCAAAAATAAAATTTAATTCTGACATGCATTGCAAAAATAAGTGCTACGACCATTTTGTCGTATAAGTGTTATGATATTGTTGCAGATTCTGCAAGGTTTTTGCACTTTACCATATACGTAAAAGTTATTTTGAAAGTATCCAGCAGATCCAGATGGTTGTGCATAATCTTTCAGTGTTGAACCACCAGCAGCAATTGCATCACTCAGAGTATTTTTTATTTCGATAGCAAGTTTTTCGCACTCTATATATGTTAAATCTTGTGCTAGCCTAAGTGGTGATATGCGAGCTCTAAATAAGCTCTCAGAAGCATATATGTTACCTACGCCAACTATTAGCTTATTATTCATTAATACTGATTTGATATTTGCTTTTCTGTTCTTTAGCAACTTCTGTAAATAATGTCCGTCAAATTCATCTGTGAGGGGTTCTATTCCTAGGTTATTAAAAAAATTTAGTTCTTGCTCTCTGTTTAAAACAATCACTAATCCAAACCTTCTTGGGTCATTAAAGATTAGTGAAGTGTTGTCAGAAAATAAGAATATCACATGATCATGTTTGTTCTGTGCTTGATTGTCTTCAGCATATATAAGCTTTCCACTCATGCCAAGATGTATGATGACAGCCATACTACCATCTATATTCGAGATTATATATTTACCTCTACGCTTGATATCATTTATAACTTTGCCCTTTAGCAAATCATCAATATTTTTTGTTATTGGTACACGCAAATTCCAATTATTGACTGTAACATTGCTTATTTTCTTATTTTTGATTTTATCAAATAAGAAGTTAGAGATGACTTCCACTTCTGGGAGTTCTGGCATGATACCTCCTTCAAAACTTAAGTTTCTGATGGTAATTTTGTTGTTAAAGCTTCCTCAAATACGTTTGGGTATTCTGCGGCGCTTTCTCCTAAAAATTCCTCACCACAAACAAATTTTGGAAGGGGTCTGCTTTGTCTACTCTGTTGCTGTTTTTTTCTTTTTAGAATATTTTGCTTTAAAGCTTTTGCCAATCTTTTTCTCTCTTCTTCTTTTTCCTTATTTTTTTTCATGTTATTCATTATCATAATACGTGAACTTGCCGTTGTAGCTCAGGTGGTAGAGTACGTCATTGGTAATGACGAGGTCCCAAGTTCGAATCTTGGTAACGGCACACTGAATTATATTCATGTTATTGTAGACGTAAAGTAATTAATAAGGTTTAAGGTAGGAGCAATAAATGGTAGAAAATGTAGTTATAGATTTATCGCACTGGAAGCAGGATATAGATTTTAAGTTAGCGAAAGAAGATGGGATATTAGTCTTAAAAGACAGGAAAAACAACTTATTGGATAAGTATAGCCCTTCCCATAATACAAAGACAACTTTTGTATATCTTTGTTAGTAGTTAGTATCTTACTTATATACTCTCACTTGAAGTCTTTTTCACAATTACTGATGAGTATCTTTACTTAAAATCAACTACAAAGTTAAAAGAACAAGGTTATAGAGGTTTTCTATATTCTTATCAATAGCGCTGTTACTACAGTAATAACACTAAGAATAACTATAAGTTTCTTTGAATGATAGTTGAATTTTGATTGAAATTTTGAGGCTATAAAAACCGCAGGTACCAGTTGGTTTTTATTAGCTAAAGTAAACGTCAAATATCTGGAATTCTGGACATAAAATCCTCCTTTGAAAAAAAAGATTAGAAAAAAATGCAATGCACATACGACAGAAATTAAGTATGTGTGTATGCACCCACATACGCTGAAGAGGATACGCTACATTTTTTTATGAGTTTGATTGTTTAATAAAAAAAAGTCTGCAGACAAAGATAAATTTTTGAGCTCTAAAAGTATCTCTAATTGTAGTTATAATCAGATTTAAAATGTGCGGAAGTAATTTTTAGCTAAGGTAAGAATATATTGTAGAAAAAAGAACCCAAAAGTTAGCGTTATTGGTAATCCAACTTGGTGTAACGGCACTGTAGACCTTACAATAAAGACTGAGAGGAAAGTTACAAAGGAAGATTATCATGCTTCTTCCATATTCTTTCTACTTTCTTGTTTTTAAGTAGCTCTAATGCTTTGTGAAAGTGATGCCTTGTTTTACTTGGCACTATAATGTCATCAATGTATCCATGTGATGCAGCAAAAAATGGATTAGCAAATTTCTCTTTATATTCTTTGATTAACGTTTGCTGGTCTTTTTCATGCCTAAATATAATTTCAACTGCACTTTCAGGGCCCATTACAGCTATTTCAGCGGTTGGCCAAGCATAATTTATATCACCTTTTAAATGCTTTGAGTTCATAACAATATATGCACCACCATACGCTTTTCTAGTGATAAGGCTAATTTTCGGCACGGTCGCTTCAGCATAAGCGTAAAGCAGTTTCGCTCCGTGTTGTATTATATTATTGTATTCTTGATTTGTACCTGGCAGGAAACCTGGAACATCAATAAGTGTGATGATGGGAATGTTAAATGCGTCACAAAATCTTACAAACCTCGCAGCTTTTCTTGAAGAGTCAATATCCAAGCATCCTGCAAGGTGCATAGGTTGATTTGCAACAACACCAATAGTATTTCCTCCAATTCTGCCAAAGCCAATTATGATGTTACGGGCAAAATCGGGTTTTAGTTCAAAAAATTTCCTTTCATCACACACCTTTTCAATGAGTTCATACATATCATAAGGAGTATTAGGATTACTAGGAACTAGAGTGTTCAAAGATTCATCAACATCATCAATTAAGTCACAGATTGTTACAGGTTTTGGCAACTCTTGATTGTTTGCTGGCAAAAAGGTAAAGAATTTTCGCATTTCTAGTAGCATTTCAACTTCATTATTGAATGCAAAATCTGCTACTCCTGTTTTGCTTGTATGAATTTTTGCTCCACCGAGGTCTTCTAAGCTTACATCTTCATAGGTAACCTTTTTCACTACATCTGGTCCGGTTATAAACATGTATGAGCTATTTTTTACCATGAAAGTAAAGTCAGTTAGTGCTGGAGAGTAAACTGCACCGCCAGCACATGGGCCCATGATTAGAGAGATTTGTGGTATAACGCCTGATGCATTTACATTCCTTTGAAAAATTTCTCCGTAACCAGCAAGGGAATTTACTCCTTCTTGGATTCTGGCTCCACCAGAATCGTTTAGTCCGATAATTGGAATCCTGGCATTAATTGCCATATCCATAATTTTGCATATTTTTTTTGCATGTGATGCACCAAGTGATCCACCAAAGACAGTGAAATCCTGAGAATAAACAAAAACTTTTCTGCCATAAATAGTACCATGGCCAATTACAACTCCATCACCTAAAAAATCAGCATTTTGCATGCCAAAATCAGTTGCGTGATGCTTCACAAACTTATCATACTCTTGAAATGAATTTTCATCGAGCAATATACTCAGCCTTTCTCTAGCGGTTAGCTTTCCTTTTTCATGTTGCTTGTTAACTCTATCAGGACCTCCTCCTTTTTCGGCTTCTAATGTTTTGATCTTTAGAGTTTCTAGTATTTCAGAGTCTTGCATGTAGTAAAATAACTTTCAAATTGGTTGTAAACTTTATTGAGCTTACAAATCCTATTGATTATACACATACACCGTTGCTGCATGCAACGGTGTATGTGTACGATAATTAATGCGCTAGCAATTTCTATTTAATATTTTGAGAATGCTGAGACTCACTAACATTCTGTGCACTTGCACTTGTTACACCTGTTGATGGATTAATTGTTATAACTTCTCTTTCAATTCCTTGTAAGTTTGAAGCCAATGAGACCAATTTTGCTAGAGTCATGTCATTATATTTATCCATCTTCTTATTCTCATAATAGCCAATTTTATTTTTACAGCTTTGTTTTCCTCGAAGTCCTCAGGACTTATATTATCACTTAAATCAGTACAAAATACGTTACCATTTCCACTAATATTTAAAGCAATACTGCAATCTCTATCACCCACTTTCCAGTTAAATTTAATTATACAAGACTCATTTAGTATTTGATAAAGCCTTACACCATCATCACTTTGTGAAACACGCACCAACCTTTTATCTTCTGGAGATACCAATGTAAAAGCTCCAATTTTTGGATTACTATCCTTTAAGACTTTACCAGGAAATGAGTTATCAAATTTTAACTCACCTCTGCCTTCTTTTAACGATACCCATGCAGTAAATGATTTATCTTCTTTTCCTCTCAACCTCACATCTACAGAATCATTACCTGTATATTCAGCAATTCCTTTTCGAATTACACTCAGAAATTTCTTAGTTTCTTCATCATTGTCACTCAAAAAAAGCTCCTTATTTGCATGTGACCGGGATGGATCATTGAGATTCTCCAATGCTTTAGCTAAAGTTATATAGCTATATATACGTGTCCTGTTGTTATAAGGTGTCCCTAATTTATAAATTTGAGGAGTTAATTGAGCAACTTGATCGAAATTCATTATTAAAGTTTCATTTGCATTATGCATAGCGCCTCCAATTCTACATAATAAACTTAAGATAAAATATCCTAATTTTAGGATAGGTATATAATCTATCAAGTCAATAGTTAAAATGAAAAATTTTGATTATAATCTATTATGTACAAAACATGCTCTTAAACTATGCTGAAAATAGTCATAATAGGCCTTCCAAATGCAGGCAAGTCAACTCTATTTAATAGGCTAGTAAGAAGAAAAGCAGCGGTAGTTAGTGACATTCCAGGAGTAACGAGAGATAGGCGTGAAGGAATTGGAAGAATTAGTGATTTAGAGTTTAAAGTTATAGATACAGGAGGATGGAATGACCAAACTAGTTTTTCACTACAAGTTATTGAACAAATAGAGTTTTCTTTATTAAGCGCAGATGTAATTTTTTTTCTTGTTGATGCAAAAGTGCAAAACGAGCAGAACAAAGAGTTTGCAAAGTGGCTGAAGAGAAAAACGAACAAACCTGTAATACTAATAGCAAACAAATGCGAAAGTCATAAATCGGAAAACGTTGATTATTTGCAGTTCTTCAACTTCATAGGTCCGGTGTACATCTCAGCCGAACATAATCTTGGTATGATTGATCTTTATGATGCATTAGCTAGTGTTATTGAAGGTCTTAGCGAAGGCACTGAGCTGCCTGAAAGTGAGTCCTTTAGACTGAGGATTGCAATCATCGGTCGCCCAAACGTTGGAAAATCAACTTTTTTAAACAGTTTACTTGCAGAAAATAGACTAATAGTAAGCTCAGAACCCGGTACCACGCGTGACTCTGTGGATATTTCATACGACCATAATGGGAAATTAATCACTCTCATCGATACTGCGGGAATCCGCAGAAAGGCAAATGTTGTTGATAACTTAGAATCAAGATTTGTTGAAAAAAGTATAGAGTCAATAAAGCGCTCTCATGTAGTGATTTTAATGCTAGATTCCTTGCTTGGCGTTGAGCAGCAGGATTTATCAATTGCTGAAGCTGCAATTAAAGGGGGGAAGGGAATTATCATTGTTTTAAATAAGTGGGATTTAATAGGTAAGGATGACAGAAGTAAGTTAATAAAATTTGTCAAACAACAGGAAGTGACTCGGTTATTTTTGGAAGTGCCAACTGTAACAATTTCTGCATTGAAAGGTATGCGCTGTGGTGATGTGATAGATAAGTGTCTTGAAGTGAGTGAATCCTTAAACAAGAAGATCAGCACTGCAAAACTGAATAATTGGCTAATAGATGCTGTGGAAAAACATTCTCACCCACTTATAAAAGGTAGAGCAATTAAAATGAAGTATATTGCTCAAATTGGCACCAAACCTCCAGCTTTTTCTTTGGTATGCAACGTCCCGGAAAGTGTTGATGAGAGTTATAAACGTTATTTGACTAATGGTCTTAGAAAAAACTTCTTTGTTGAAGGTGTACCAGTCAGATTACTTTTGAAAAAGAACAAAAATCCCTATGTAAAGTAGGTAATCTTGCTTCCTTTTAATCTAGACAAAAACATAGAGCTTATAGACTTTAATGAGCTGGATTTAGGAGAGTATGAATTCAGCTTTCACTTACAAACAGATAAGAAAACAGAACTATCTAAATGTCCTTTATACACTGTATCTCAATATTTCAAAGATCTATACTCTATTCCAGAAAGTAAAATTTTGGTGTTGAGATAGACAGCATGCGTATATTTATGTTGTTGATATTGAAATCTCCTATGATCTATTTTGATTTTGATATCTCACCTAAAGAAGACAAAAAACTTGGTGAGATTCAGGCTAGCCAGGGCTTTTTGGTTGCTGAAAATGACAGAAAAGGTTATGACTATGATGGTATAGCAAGTATTGAAAATGCTATCATTGCTCTAAGCGATGCTGGTAGAGTAAAAATTATGGAAATTTACAATGAAGTAAAGAATAAGTTTCAAAAAGATTATCCTTTGTTTAAGTTATCAGAACATGAGATTTACAAAATTATGGAAGAGATAGTATATTTCACTCTTTCTAATGACGTTCTTCTTCTTATATCTAGTTATCAAGATTCTAACAAACGTTACAATAGACGTTTGGAAGAAGCAAGATTGCTTATGCAAGAAACATTTGGGTTTAAAACCAATGGAGGAGAAGTTGATATTCAATATGACAATAGCTGGACGAAAAACAAGGATGAATTGTATACCAAAGAAGAAATTGCAAAAATAGATAGTGATACTAGAGTTGCAACTGATATGAAAGGGCTGATTACTGAACCAATATACAACGGCGAGCATATGTATAGAGGTGTAAAAGTAGTAACATAGTACTTAGTGTTCTATCGTTACATGAAACGTTGTCAAACAAGAGTTGACTCTTCACAGATATTGTAGTAATTCATTAACTATGTCAGATGTAAATAACAGTTCTATAATTTTTCTCTTATCAAGCGCTGTCGCTTTAATTTTTGCATATGTGCTAGAGTATTTTTTCAATATGATACCGTGTAAGTTATGTATATACGAGCGAGTAGTTTACTATGTTACAGGGCTACTTGCAGTTGCGTATATGTTCAAAGACAACAAAATCCTAATCTATGCGATGTTTTGCAGCTATCTCATTGGTGCAATAATATCTTTTTATCATGTAGGTCTTGAACTCCACTTATTTCATGATGTTTTAGGCTGTACAGAGCAAGCAAGTGGTAACGTTAGCATAGAAGAGCTAAGAAATAATCTATTAAACCCTAACTACTCTCCGTCTTGTGACAGACCTCATTATATTTTTGGTGTTTCGTTAGCAACATGGAATCTTATTTATCTTATAGTAGCTCTATTCTTATCAGGTAAAATGTATTGTGGAGAAAGAAATAAGGTACAACAGTAACTGGTATAGACGCTGTACTTGTTCGTTACTTGGTGCTGTCCGTAATTTAAAAATTTGGCAAGTCACACCCACTGATTCTTGCACAGCTGTACGAACATTATGGTTCAGCATGCCAGTGCCCTCTTTCTTGTCATCCGAGTAGCTGAAACTGGAAGTGCAGCTATCATCCAAATAACCTTTCATTGTTATGAAAGCAGCCTATTTCTTGTCATTCCAGTGCCCAGATACTGGGATCCAGAACAGGTAATAAGAAGTGCTGGAATGACATCCTGAAATTTTAGCTACAAATATTAAGAAATTTACCAAATAGAAAAAAGGCAAAAGAATCCCCCAGTAGTGAGTTTTAATAATGTAAATTGATAATGTGCTAACAAGCGTGTTTTGGCTGAAGTAGAAAAAATTTAAAAAACATGCAGCCGCTATAATTTTATGTAATTTGCCAATAAATATCTGAGTTTTTTACTGAATTTTGTTGTTAAATCTGCAGAGATTAAAAACAAGGATAAATACTCTTATTGATATAAGAAGAAAAGTGGGAAGGTTTGTCAAGCCGCTTCTATGCACCTGAGCATTGATCATACGGGTTCCATCTGTTATATATAGTCTTTTGCATACGAAGAAAACTGATGAATGAGTATGATATTACAGTTATAGGCAGCGGTCCTGGTGGTTATATAGCAGCAATTAGAGCGGCGCAGCTTGGACTTAAAACTGCAATTGTTGAAAAGGAGGAAAATTTGGGTGGTATATGCTTAAATTGGGGATGTATACCAACAAAATCGCTACTTAGAGCATCTGAAATTTATAGATTAATAAGAAGATCAGAAGAATTTGGCATAAAAGTAAAGGATGCAAGTTTTGATATACAATCAATGGTGAAATATTCAAGGAACGTTGTTGGCAAGCTATCAAGTGGTGTTGAGTATTTGATGAAAAAAAATAACATCAAAGTCCATCAAGGCTTCGGTAAACTTGCAGGTAATCGTACTATAAAAATTCTTAATGACAAAAAGGAGGAGGAAATTTCTTCCAAGCATATCATTTTAGCAACAGGTGTAAGGGCAAGAAATCTTCCTGGAATCGAAGTAGATGGAGATTTAATATGGAATGCGCAGCACGCTATGACTCCAAAGAAGTTACCAAAATCTCTACTAATCATAGGTTCTGGTGCGATAGGAATAGAGTTTGCAAGTTTTTATAGTACTTTGGGAGTTGATGTAACAATTATAGAAGTAAAAGACACTATTTTGCCGCTGGAAGATAAAGATATTTCAAATTTAGTACAAGAGATATTTACAAAACAAGGAATAAAAATATATACGAGCAATAGTGTAAAAACTTTCACTAAAAATAAAGACTCTGTTCAAGTGCAGCTAAGTAGTGGTGATAATAAAGAATTCGATAGAGTAATTGTTGCAGTTGGCGTTCAAGCAAACACTGAAAATATAGGTTTAGAAAATACAAAAATTAAGTTGAGTCCTTCTGGTTTCATTGAAACGAATGAGTGGTATGAAACAAGTGAATCAAGTGTGTATGCAATAGGTGATGTAGCTGGTCCCCCATGTTTAGCGCATAAAGCAAGTCATGAAGCTGTAATCTGTGTTGAGAAAATTGCCGGTAAAAATGCTCATAAGTTAAAAAAAGAGTGCATACCAAATTGCACTTACTCTCATCCGCAAGTAGCAAGCGTTGGCCTTACTGAGGAACAGGCAATAAAAAGTGGATACGATATAAAAGTAGGAAAATTTCACTCCAACTTTAATGGTAAATCTATTGCACTAAGTGAAACTGAAGGTTTAGTGAAAACAATTATAGACAAAAAAACAGGCGAACTTCTGGGTAGCCACATGATAGGAGCGGAAGTAACAGAGTTAATTAGCAATTTCGCTCTTGCAAAGCAACTAGAGGGAACAGACTGCGACATAAAATCTACGATTTTTCCTCATCCAACTATTTCGGAAATTATACACGAATCAGTACTTGCTGCAGATGATGAATCGTTAAATAGTTAAGCTAACGATCCATTGTTTTAGAGCTACAATTATCCTGATTAGGCGATTCAATTCTAATAGATTGATTACCAATATCAGATTTTTCTAACTTTTCTTTTAACCCTTCAGCTGCTTCTTTCACTTCAAGCTTTTTTTCCTGATTAAGATCCTCTGGGCTTTTTCTTTTACTGTCTAAACCTTGTTGTCTATCAATATTTTTATTGAGTTGTTCTTGCTGAGGTAGATCAACAACTGAGTTAAAAAGAGCTTTTATTATGTTTTTTAATAAACCTCCGCTTCTGCTTTGCTCTTGAGGCTTATTTTTTACGTTAGATTCTTTTTTACTGTCACTACTTTTAGGCATTTTTAACTCAACTATCATAAAGCTTGATAAAATTTTACATGCAAAGTATTAAAAAATAATTAACAATATATTATCAAATTACTACTTACAGATGACTATTATTCTAGCAACAGGCGGTACAGGTGGACACATTTTTCCAGCTATAACCTTAGCAAGGGCACTAAAGGTACAAGGATACAATTGTATATTATTTACGGATCAAAAAACCATCAATGTAGAAAGTTATATTTTACCATTGTGCAAGCCAAGCGGCAACAAATTGAAATTTCTCTTTTTGTTAATGTATAGTTGTGCACTAGCAATATATAGAATCAGGAAATTAAAACCAAGGCTAATCATTGGTTTTGGTAGCTACGCTTCTTTTCCAACTCTTTTTGCAGCAAAGATTTTTTCTATACCTATAATTTTACATGAACAAAATATAGTTTTAGGGAGAGTAAATAGATTCTTTTTCAAGAGTGCAAAATTAATTGCAACTAGCTTTCCAGAGACTAAGTATGCAGAAGGTAGTAAATGCGTTTTTACAGGAAATTTTGTCGATATAGAAGCACAAGGCTATTCTAGAGCTGAAACAGTTTTAAACGTGTTAATAATAGCAGGCAGTCAGGGTGCAAATTTTTTTGATGATGTAGTGAGCAGCGTAATTTGTGATCTACCTGTTGAAGTAAAAGAGAGGATTAGAGTAACGCAGCAATGTACGAAGAAAAATATAAACAAGGTCAAGAGTCTATACAAAAGTGAAGGAATTGATTGTGAGTTAAGAGAGTTTTTCGATGATATGGAAAATAAACTGGCCAATGCTCATTTGGTAATTAGCAGAGCGGGGGCAACTTCAATAGCAGAGATTACTCTTGCTGAGCGTCCTGCTGTATATATTCCTTATCCTCACTCAAAAGATAACCATCAATTTTATAATGCAAAACATATTGAAGATTCGGGAGCAGCTGTAATAGTTGAGCAAAATAGTAACGCGAAAAAGAATCTAGGAGAGTTGCTAGTTGATTTATTGCAAAATTGTCAAAAATTGCGTGATATGGCTAATAATACTAAGAAAACAAGAATAAGGAATGGAGTTACTGAATTTATTAAGGCAATAGCTCAAGAACTTAGTTGACGAATTGCTTTTTCTTCAAATGCATTCCATAGTTCTTTTTCTAGTGATTTACTATACAACTTATTGATATAAACTACTCCCGTAGGTGAGGTAGTATTAATTTCGAGCAGGAAGTCATCTATAATATCAATGCCAACAAATATTAGCCCTCTTTTCTTTAGCTCAGGACCAATTTTATTACATATTTCAGTGTCTCTATCATTCATTTCAATAGATTCAAAACTTGCTCCAAGCCGCATATTTGTTCTGATTTCTCCGCTAGACTTTGGAACTCGCTTCATTACTCCTATTGGCTTTCCATCCAGTAGCAGTATTCTTTTATCTGTATTTATCTTTTTACAAAATGCTTGTGCAATTACAGGACATTCATATTTTGCAATCATGAGATCGACTACCACTTGAATGCTATTTTGGTCTTGTATTCTTATTACGTCATTTCCTCCATAGCTATATAGTGGTTTCAAGATGATATCCTGATAGTCGTGACAAAAATTTCTAATCATCGATATATTTTCAGTGATCAAAGTTGGAGGAATTAGCTCTGGAAATAGTGAAGTAATTAATTTTTCAGGACAGTTTCTTATTTCTGTTGGATTATTTATTACTAACGCAGTAGTCTTTTCTAAGATATAGGTTGTTGTAATGTACCGCATATCAAATGGTGGATTCTGTCTGATAAATATGATATCCATTTCATTTAGGTTGATTACTACATCCTCTTTTGAAATGAAGCTACAATCATCAACGCTGACTTTCTGAGCAAGGGCAATTGGCTGATTTAACTTGAGTGCTAAATTATTAGGTACATAAACAAAAATTTCGTACTTTTTCCTCTGCGCTTCTTTTATTAATGCAAATGTAGTATCAGTTTCAAAATTTATATTTTCATCCATTTGAAAAGCTACTTTCATTTATCCTCCCTTCCTATTACAATATACTATAGTACCATAAAAGTGTTAATAATGGAGCAAAGTATGGAATTAACAGTAGGAAATAATGCACCTGATTTTAGTTTGCCAACAGATTCTGGCGAAATTTTATCGCTGAGTGAATTTTTTGATAAAAAAAATGTAGTCCTTTATTTTTATCCTAAAGACGATACTCCGGGCTGTACAATGGAGGCAAAAGGCTTTAGAGACAAAATAGAAAATTTCTCTTCTCTTGACACAGTGATAATTGGTGTATCAAAAGATAGCGTTAAGTGCCACGCTAACTTCAAAGCAAAATATTCTTTGCCATTTTCTTTGGTTTCTGATGAAAATGCTGAAATGTTGGAAAAATATGGTGTTTGGGTAGAAAAAAGCATGTTTGGCAAAAAGTATATGGGAATAGAGCGCACTACTTTTTTAATAGATAAAAAAGGTAAAGTAGTGAAGATCTGGAAAAACGTAAAAGTTAGTGGACATGTTGATGAGGTTCTAGAAGAAGTAAGGAGAATATAAATTAAAGAATGACTACCCATTGCTATATAAAAAAACTGAAATTATATAACTTTCGTAGTCATTCAAACTTTGAACTGGATTTAGATGATAGACCAGTTGTAGTAACTGGCAAAAATGGTATTGGAAAAACTAATATACTTGAAGCAATCTCATTGCTTGCTAAAAGCAACGGAATGAAAAAAGCAAAAATCAATGAGATGCAAAATAGGCGCAGTAATGAAAGTTGGGTAGTGTATTATGATTTTTTCAATGGAGCAGAGCTTAACTCAATTGGTATAGGAAAGAATCTTAATAAGAAATTAATACAAATTGATGGGAAAACGCAGTCAAGCTACTCATCTTTGTATAGAATATCTAATGTAATATGGCTAATTCCACAAATGGACTATATTCTTCTTAATTCTCCAAGCGACAGGTTAAAATTTTTAGACCGTATAGTTTCACTATTTGAAGAAAATTACACCTATTGCTACATGAAATATAGAAAAGCTAAGCATGAGCGAAGTAAATTGCTTAGAGAGAATATTTTGGACGAAAGTTGGCTCTCTAGTCTTGAAAACGTCATGGCTACCAATGCAATTGATATTTTACGTATGCGATCATCTGTTTTAAAGATATTACAAGACACAATTGATAACCATTCCTGTAAGCTTTTTCCGAAGGCAAGTTTGAAATTCAGCAGCCAGCTAACTTTGGACGATACTGCAGAATATTTTCAGAATCGTCTAAAGGAAAACAGAGAAAAAGACTCATTAACTGGTAGAGTAACCTTTTCTGTACATAATGATAATTTTTGGGTTTTTTGCCAAAAAGGGGACATGCCAATAAATCTTTGTTCTACTGGAGAGCAAAAGCTATTACTGCTTTCTATCATCTTATCTAGTGTAAAAGCAAGGTGTATTCATTACAATAAAGCACCTCTTCTTCTGCTTGACGATATAATGTCGCATCTGGATAAAGATTACAGAAAGGTGTTAATGGAGGAGGTGTTAAGTATTCAATGTCAAACTTGGATAACCGATGTAAATCAAGATAATTTCAATAACTATCTTTGCTCTTTCAAGTTTTTTGAATTATCAAGTAAATAAATTTCAAGCGTGCTGTCATACATCAAGCTCATATTCGGTATGTAAATCTCTAATTAAAGCCTCAGCGTGTTTTTTTTGAACAACTATACTGATCTTGATTTCGGACATTGTGACAGCAAGTATTTCTATCTTTTTTTCGCTTAAAACCTTGAGTGTGCGGTACATCACTTCAGTGTTAGACATAACACCAATACCAATTATTGAAATTTTAGCTATATTATTGTTTACGACATAATTTTCATTTTTGTTCAATAACTTTGTCATTAAATCAACATCAAATTTAGAAATCAAAAAGCTTGACCCATGTATCATGTCAATTTTAACGTTTGCTCCTGCTATATTTCTTAAAGTATCCAGAGTATTTGCAAAGTTAGTAAAAGTTACAAGAGCTTCGTGAGTGCTATAAGTTATTCCAGTAATTAAGTATCTTTCCAGTACATCTTTTTCGTGTAGTACTGTAGTGCCTTCTACTTCCTCAAAAGTGGATAACACCTGCACCTTAATATTATGCTTCATTGCAAGTTGTACTGAACGATTATGCAATATTTTAGCACCAGATGACGACATCTCCAATATTTCATTGTAAGAGATAGATTTAAGCTTGCGTGCCCTTGGAACAATTTTTGGGTCTGCTGTATATATTCCATCAATATCAGTAAAAATTTCACAAGTCCTAATACCAAAGACTACAGCAAAGGCAATTGCTGAGATATCAGATCCTCCTCTACCAAAAGTAGTGATTCTATCATCGTGTATACCCTGAAAACCAGCAATGATTGCAGCAGTATAACCCTCAGCAAAAGATCTTTTTACATGGTCAATTTTTATCTTTTTTATTTTAGACTCAGAATAAAAATTATCCGTTACAATTGGTAACTGCCAGGCGAGCCATGATTTAGCATTAACTCCAACAGACAGAAGAGTGATAGCTAATAACCCGCAAGAGATTTGTTCTCCTGCTGAAAGCAGGACATCATACTCTGATAACTCTTGTCTACAATTTAAATTTGAAATTTGCCTGGCTTGAAAAGCCATTTGGTCAGTGAATCCTGCAGCAGCAGATACAACAGCAATTACATTATAACCTTTTTCAATATCGTTTTTTATTAGATTTGCAACTCGATTTAAGTCAGTTAGCGAAGTACCACCAAATTTTTTTATTATTATTTTGTTCATAGTTACAATAAGGTCAATTTCACCTTTCTAGAGAGTATAGTTGCTTAATTAAATGTGTTTTTCTGGTCACTAATTAAAGTGATAGAGGATTATTCATCTTTATCACTACCAAGGTCTTTTAACATACTGTAGTTGCCTTTTCTAAATTTACCTTTTAAAGATGTAACTCCGCTTTCGCTAATTCCACTTAAGCTTAATGCTGCTCCACCTAGCTGCAATCCAATCTCAGACGTCTCGGGAATAATTTTACTAGCCCCTAGATCTTTATAAACCTCCACATTATTCAAATCTGGTAAACGTATTATAATATTTACATGCGGGAAGTTTGTTGCAACTAGAGAAACTATTTTCTTTATAGTGACTTCGTTCTTTATTGAAACCACAAGAGCTTGAGCTCTTTCTATTCCTACTGATTTTAAAATTTCATATCTTGTAGCATCTCCAAGATATATAGGGAAACTGTCATTTTTTCCTTCTTTCACTATTTTTGATTGAATATCTACAACAACATAACTTAAATGCACTGCAGTAAGCATTTTCGTTACCATATATCCCACTCTACCAAACCCGGCAACTATTACGTGGTTATAAAGATCTTGTGTGTCTGTTTCGATTGCTTCATCGTCTAGTATTATTTTTTCAGTGCTAAATGAATTTGCTATCCAGTCTCCAATTCCCGATAAAAGAGGAGTAAAAGCCATAGTTACTGTAGTTACCATCATAAGCACTTGAGCGATTTCACTTGATAGTACATCTAATTCATCTGCTAAACGGAATAAAATAAATGCAAATTCACCACCTTGTGCAAGCAGTAATCCAGCTTGTATTGCAGGTGCACTTCTAAATCCAAAAAATCTACACAATGTATATATAATGGACGTCTTTAAAACGATAAGGATAATTGATAATAAAGTAACGAGTGGTAACTTATTGAGTAAAAGGTCAATATCAATAGACATGCCAACAGTCATAAAGAATAAACCAAGAAATAAGTCTTTAAATGGCAATACTGCATGTTCTACCGAATTCCTGTGTTCTGTTTCTGCAACTAGTAACCCAGCAACAAATGCACCTAATGCCATTGATAAATGAAATTGTTCAGTAATAAATGCTGATCCTAATATTATCAGAAGTGTTGTTGATATAAAGATTTCATTACTCTCCATTTTGGCAATAACCGAAAACAATGGCCTCAGTAATAACCTACCAGTTACAAATATCAACACCAATGCAATAGCTGCTTGTACTAATGAGCCTGCCAACGAGCTTATTAAGCTGTGTTCAGAATTGCCAGTAAGCAGAGGCACTAGTACTATCAGAGGTACCACTGCAAAGTCTTGCATTAGTAGCACTGCTATCGACAATCTACCAACTTGGCTTGCTTGAGAACCCTTTTCTTGCAGAACCTGCAACACTATTGCTGTTGAAGATAGTGCAAGCCCACCACCAATAACTGCTGCCATGTTTATGCTCACTCCAAAGGCGAGAGCAATGCACCATATTGCTATCATAGTAACTATAACTTGGAGAGAACCAAACCCAAACACATGCCTACGCATGGCGATGAGGCGTTCAAATGTCAATTCAAGACCTATAATAAACAACAGGAAAACTACTCCAAATTCTGCGAAGTTATCCATTACTTCAGCTGAATGTATCAGATTAAATCCATGAGAACCAATCAATGCACCTGCAACAAAGTAACCAAGCACTGGACTAATATTCATTTTCCAAAACGCTATTACTATAAACACAGCAGCGGAAAGTAAGATTATAATATCAAACAAATGCTGAGAGCCACTGTGCATGATATTTACCCTGTAGAATTAGACCACTTGATTGAGCAACCAATACTTGATTTTTGGTCAATTGGAGGATTGCTAGTTTTTGCAATAAATTTCATCGCTTGAAATAAATCACTACTTCCTATTTCATAATTTTGAACTTTCTCTTTTTTTGCATTGTTAAAACGTCCACGATAACGAAGTTTTAAATCAGCGTTAAACCCAAAGAGATCAGGGGTACAAACAGCACCATACTCTTTAGCTACTTCTTGGTTACTGTCAATTAAATATGGAAATGTAAACTTATTTTTCTCGGCAAAATTAATCATGTTTTCAAAGGAGTCTTCTGGGTACTTATTCACATCATTTGGCATGATTGCAACGGTGTTTACCTGATAATCTTTTTTCAACAAATTAACATCGCTTACTAGATTGCTAATAATTGATTGAACGTAAGGACAGTGATTGCATATAAACATTACAATAAGACCATTTTCCCCATAGCAGTCACTTAATGTATAATATTTGTTATCCACTCCCAAGAGATTGAAATTCTTTGCAGTAAAGTCTAAATCTATCTTAGGAGTGTCTAGCGCAACCATAGCTCATAGAGAATTATATACCGTGTATAATTTATGATCTTATTGCTTAAATGTCAAATGGTTTCTATGTACACTGTTTGCATTTAGCATTGTAATTATAAAATTTATGTTCATAACCTTCGAAGGAATAGATGGTTCTGGTAAAACAACACAGTCTGAGTTACTTGCAAATTATTTCAAGCAAATTCACGGTGAAAATAATGTCGTATTGACTAGAGAACCAGGTGGTACTGATTTTGCAGAAAAAATAAGAGGATTACTACTTAAGGATAATATTGATCCTATTTCTGAACTCTTGCTGCTTATCTCGATGAGGCACGAACATATGAAAAAATTAATATTGCCAGCTATTAAAGAGGGAAAGACAGTTATTTGTGATCGATTTATCGATTCAACTATTGCGTATCAAGGGTATGGACTAGGTGTTGACTTGAGTCTAATAAGAGACTTACACAAATTAGTGGAAATTAAATATCCAGATATCACATTTATTTTAGATATTGATGTTCAAGTTGGACTCAGCAGAGCAAAGGATAAAAATAAGTATGAAGAAATGAGCATTGATTTCTATCATAAAATTCGAAAAGGATTTCAAGAAATAGCTATAAAAGAATCTAATAGATGTAATGTTATTACTGGAATTGAAAAAAAAAGTGATAATCATGTACACAATGAAATTATTGATATTGCAAAGACTTAGCTATACGTATTGAACTTTTGCTAACCTAAACAGTTACTGCATTAACCTGTGGTAAAAAATTATCAATTTTAGGTGACGTTATTTCATACGAAAGACTCTCTTTTTGATTAGCTAAAAAACTTTGTATTTCATTTTTAGGTTTTTCACTTATTGTTCTATATATTCTTGCGCGATTAATTAGCTCATTTCTACTATTCTTATTGCTTACTTCAGTTATGGTAAAAAATTGATCAAAGTGACTTAAAAGATCCTCATTCTTTATTAAAGATGCAATATCATCAATGTCTTTTACGTATAAAGCAAGTTTGTGCGCTTTGCTACGATCCTCAAAACAAAAGTATGTTACAAAACTTATTTTTTGTGGTATCTCTTGTTTTTGCTAGCAAAGATTCGATCTCGTCTTGGCAACGCATTCTCTTAACTGACTCAGCAGATACCTAGAACATTTTCTACTACAGATTTTTTCTCACAACCAAAAAGAAACGTATAATATCCCATAGACAGAGTCAAGAGAAGGAATATAGCTGGAAGCAAGAATGGAGCAAGTACATTTTGCGATCCAGGAAAGATAAACCAGATAGCAGTTGCTGCTGATACAGCTAAAAATAACCCTGACATAACGAGTTTTATTTTTCTTCTGTATCCGTTATCAATAACCGTATTTACGCCAATAAAAGCCACATCAACCATTGCTCATACCTCACTAAAAGTAATATTAGCTTAATAATAGCATTGTTGTGATAAGAAATCAATATTATGAATATTTTAACTAATTTATAAAATCATCCAACCAAATAGAAAAAAGGCAAAAGAAGTCCCGAATAGCAAGTTTTAATAATTTAAATTGATAATGTGCTAACAAGCGCGATTTGGCTGAATGTAGAAAAAGTTTAAAAGACATGCAGCCGCTATAATTTTTGTGTAATTTGCCAATAAATATCTGAGTTTTTTTACTGAATTTTGTTGTTGAGCCCAAAAACAAGGATAAATACTCTTATTGATATGATAAGAGACTGGTAAAGTTTGTCAAGTGATTCTTCTATCCGAAATCACAATGTTTGTACAATTGAAAGATGGTTGCGGGAGTAGGATTTGAACCTACGACCTTCAGGTTATGAGCCTGACGAGCTACCGAGCTGCTCCATCCCGCGTCGTTGCTTATTTATTATTATATGCGTAATAATAATAAATAAAAGAATAAAATCACACTATTACATATATTTATATATCTATTAACCTTTCTTAACATGATAGTAAATTATATACATAACAATCTGTGCAATGAAAAATATAACTTGATATTGTGGTTCCCTGTTTTTCAGTGTGCAGGAATTTTAACATATTTCTCATTAAATTTTGAACCAAGCTGTGCTTTCACTATATCTATTTTTCTCTTGCTTTCACCTATACTAATTCTGATTGCAATATTATACAGGAAATACGCAATATTATGCATTTCTTTAATTGCAGTGCTCATAGGATTTACAGCCAGCAAATTCAGAACAGATTCAGTTAATACTCACATTCTTGATAAGGAAAGGTATGTGAAAGATATTGTTGCTACAGTGAAGGATATTAACGATAGGAGCTCATATAAACAATTTTTGCTTTATGAAATAAAAAACACGAAGTTTAAGTTAGATAGCATCAGAATATCAGTTAGAACCAAAGCGGAAGAAGGCATTAAAATAGGGGATCAAGTAAAATTATCAGCAAAACTCTTTCCTCCAAAAATTGCGCCTTCGGAATATACATATGATTTTGCAAGAATAGCATATTATCAGAAAATAAATGCTACAGGCTTTGCAACAAGCAAAATAGTCCTGTACAAAAAGGCTGAAGCAAGAAAATTTCAAGAGTATATAGAATCTTTCCGTCAATATATCTATGAAAACCTACAGCAAAATACCAAAAAGCCACACGCGGACATAATCTCTGCATTATTAATTGGCAAAAAAGACGGGGTAGATCAAAAAACTATGAATGCGATACGAGATTCAGGTATAGCACATTTATTCGCTATATCTGGTTTACATTTATCGTTTGTTGCTGGTCTATTTTTTATAGTATTCCGTAATTTATTTGCAATATCTGAAACTTTGACTCTTAAATATAACACTAAAAAAATATCTGCATTCTTTACTATCTTGCCAACTACCTTTTATTTGTTGATTACCGGTATGCAAATTTCTGCTCAGCGTGCCTACATCATGGTGATCTTGGTACTTGTTGCAATAATCATAGAAAGGAAATATCGAGGATTAATAGCAATTGCGTTTGCTGCTTCGGTGATACTCATAGTGGAGCCAGAAGCAATCTTAAAGCCAGGTTTTCAAATGTCATTTTCTGCTGTTTTGGCACTAGTTGCAAGCTATCAGATCAATGCTAATAAGTTATTCAAAATAAAAATAATAAAATATTTTGTGTCGATAATGATCAGCTCAATAATAGCAAGTTTAGCAACAGTTCCATATACAATATATAATTTTAACTATTTTTCAATCAGCAGCATTATCACAAATTTGATTGCTATACCAATAGTTACACTCATTATTATTCCACTTGGAATAATTTATGTTTTATTGATTCCTTTAGGTACTCAGTGGATTATAACGCCTCTCATGGAACGCCCAATTGACAGCGTTTTATATATAACAAACGCAATTGCCAGTCTTCAGTATTTGGTTGTTCCTATTCGCACTTTTCCTGCCTCATTAATTATTATAATAACGCTTGGGTTATTGTGGCTATGCTTGTGGGAAAGGAATTGGCGTTTCTTTGGAATTTTCTTTATTGTGCTAGGTATTTTCTCTAGCGCTATGTATACAACTCCTGACATTCTAGTCAGTGCTGATAATCTTGCTGTAAAAGAAGATGACAATTTACTATATTCCCTTACTAGAAAAAACAGAAATTTTGTTGTCAAAACGTGGGCAAAGCAAAACGGGCAGAATCAAATTGTGAATCATACTAAATTCAGTAATTCAAACAAAAGGCTAAAATGTAATGATTATGGCTGTATATATAATAAAGGAAATAATAAGTCAGTGTTGCTAGCTCACAAAAGAGAAGATATTTTAGAAAATTGTAACAATGTCGATCTAGTAATTCAGTTAAGCAAGTTTAACTATCCAGCTTGCAATACTAAAATCATCAAATACGCTGACTTAGAGGCATATGGCACACACTCTGTTTGGCTAACAGATAGTGGTATAAAGGTTAGTAAAGTGCGTTCTAATCGTCCTTGGCATAAGCCAAAAACTTGTTTTTAAGTATCATTTATATATAATTACTTAATTAGGATGTGAGGAAATTTATGCCTTTAGATACAACAAATCCTTTCAATGTTAAAGTAGATCATAATTTTGCCAAAATAGATGATGCTATTGGTTTTTTTCCTAGGTTATGGCGTGCAACAAAGAAATATTCTGTAAGTAACACTCTACCCATAGCGACTGTAAATATTTGGCTTCAATTTTCTTTGGCTTATGTAGCTGCAATAATAATAACCCATAATGATCTAAGGTTTATTACAGATATTTTTAACCCAACATTCATGCCAATTTACACTTTGGTTTCTATTATTCTTTTAACAACTTTTGTAGCCTCTTCTGCTATGAGATATATGCATAAGCAGGAGATAAAAGAAGGAGAAAAGTTGATAGAGGAATTAATAAATAATAAAATTAGAGGTGGCAAAGACAACGAGATGAGTGAAATCGCTGAAAATGCTCTGAAAATAGAGATAAAACCAAATTTAAGTTTTATAAGTCACAAAAAAGCAAGCTTTTCAATAATTTTGCCAATCTCTGAAAATCAAAAAAAAATATTAGATGATCAAAGACAAGAGAATAAGAATAAGGCAATTTTTCTTACCATACCATATGTAATTAGTGCTGTAATTATAGTTGGTGCGTTAATACAAAATAGACTGAGCTTTGCCAATATTCAGGATTTGGAATGGGCCATAGTTGCACTGGCTAGTATCATTGCTATTGTTGGGATATGTATAACATTCAGCAAGCTAAAAAACAATGAGATAAACAATAATCATAATATTGTTAAAAAGTTTAACAATTTGGATATTCTCTTTCCATTCAGAAGAGGTGGGGTTGTATCAGTAATGGAAAAAAAGACAAAAGATGAAGAAGAAAATGATTCTACATCTCGATTGATAAAATTACTTGATAAGCACTTGACTGATTTTACAGATAAAATTGTTGACTCACTTGATAAGCAGTTAGATGAAGTTAAAGGTCTACTCGATAATAAGCTTCTAAATCCTGCAAATGATGAAATTAAAGAAACACTTGTTCATCTACGAAGAGTCAGAGAAGACATCAAAGAAGATTTGGATGAGTTGCACAAGGAAATCTCGCCCATTTTAAGTGAAGCTAAAGGGCTGGTAAAAAGAGCAAGTTCACTAAACATTGAAAGTATTTTTTCTAGTTTAGATAATGCTATTAAAATCGCTGAAGATAAGGTTGAGCGATTTGAACCAAGCAGATTTGTTGGCTTTTTTAAATCTGGGGAAAGCACAGTTAGTGATGATCCTTTGTTTATAGATATGTTGGAAAAGCAAAAAAAAGAGGCGGAAAAGATAAGGAAGAAATTAGAGGAAGAGCTAAAAAAAGTAAAAGATGAACTAGAAGAATTAAAGAATAAACAAACTCAATCAACCGAACCTAATAGCAGTGAAGGCAGTATTACTGCTACTTCTCTTGAAAAACAGCGAGATGAAGAGAAAAAAGCAATAGAAAAAAATAGATTATTAAAATCAAAAAAAAGGATGAAAGAGCTGGAGCAAGAAAATGCAAAATTGGAAAAAGAATTATCTGAACAAGAAAAAATGGATGAATGGAGAAAAAAAGTTAACGGTAAAGCAAGTGGCTTTCTATATTATTTATTAGAGTCTATTAAGCTAGAAGAAAAAGATAAAAAAGAAGAAAAGAGGGAGTTAACGCTACGGGATTTTGATAATAAAATAATAATTTACTGGAAAGATGGCTCTCAAACAATTTGCCACATTAAAAAACAAGACGGCCTTCAAATTCAACCTAGTACAAAAGTTGATTTTGTGAATCCAGATGTTCATGCAGCATTTGAAGTAGCATGTTCAGGACTTTAAATATTAGTAGTGAAGAGAAAAAATTAAGATTAGATACTTATGTAGCTAAAAAATGCAACATATCTCGCAGTAAAGCGCAAAGATTGATACAGAATGAGCAGGTGAAATTACTTGGTATACCGATAATTAATAATGATCACATAGTAAAACCAGGTGAAGAGTATGTGGTGCATCTCATTCAACCTGACATATCCACATCAATTGAGCCTAATTATGACATAAAACTTGATATCGTCTATGAAGATGATGACATTATAGTTCTGAGTAAACAAAGTAGATTAACAGTACACCCAGGTGCTGGAACAAACAATGATACACTCCTGAATGCAGTGATCGCTCACCTTGGCAAAATTCCATATACAAATACAAGACCAGGAATTGTTCACAGGCTTGATAAAGATACTAGTGGACTCATGGTAATTGCAAAAAATGAACAATCCCACAGCTTCTTGTCTGAACTGCTATCAAATCGTAAAATAAAACGGGAATACTTAGCAGTAATTTGGGGAGCATTACCTAATCTGCAAGGAACAGTAAAAACCCATATTGCTCCAAAACGCAGTAATAAAGAAATGATGTGTGTCACAAAAACAGCAGGTAAATTAGCAATCACTCATTATTCAGTGAAGAAAATTATAGGGCAAGCAAGCCTGGTTAAATGTACTTTAGAGACAGGCAGAACACACCAAATTCGAGTACACATGAGCCACATAGGACATTCTGTAGTTGGTGATCAAGTTTACGGAAAAAATAGTAGTAAAAGTGAAAAACATGCTAAAAACTCTGACTTTATCCGTAATTTCAATAGACAGGCACTACATGCTCACACGCTAGGCTTATATCATCCAAAAAGTAAAGAATATATAGAATTTGTTTCTGATTTACCACAAGACATGCAAGTCTTAATCGGTGAATTTGAAAATATATCTTAACAACATTCATATCAATATTATCATCCATGTTATCAAGAAATTAATTAATGAGAGAAAAACTGCTGCACTACCTAGATCTTTCACTTTTTTTGAAAGTATATGTTGTTCACTGGAAATACGCTCAATTGTTGTTTCAAAAGCAGTGTTAATAATTTCTACAATTAACACCAAAAATAGGCTACTTACCATTACTGCACGTTCTAAATTACTTACATCTAAAACAAACAAAGTTGAAACACATATTATAAAAAGCAGTAACTCCTGTCTAAACGCAACTTCTGATACAAAAGCTGATTTTATTCCTTCACAGGAGTATTGAATTGCTTTTATTAGACGAGTAATGCTTTTCTTCATTATCAATTTTGGAAACTCAATGAACTACACTTATTGCACTCAGGTAAAAAATGCATGAAAACACCTTTCAGTCGTGATCACTTACAAAGATTTTTAAGTTAAAGTCTAGCATATTGTTTGAATCAAGAAAATTAGTACAAAGCCTTTCAACAAACGCTCAAGGCAGTTATATATTGATACTGACACAAAAATCCTTTAATTAAATTTCTCTCGCCTTAGCTTACACGATCCTCATTTTGAAATAAGTAATAATTTATTATAGTCTTGATATTTAAACATTTTGTATCTGCTGTAATGATTTCACTTCCAATTTGCTATTCTTTACATATTGAATTGCAAGCGCTAACGCTTTACTCCCAGAAGCTGTGGTGCTATAAGCTATATTTTGCAAAATAGCAGTTCTCCTGATACCCTTGCTATCTGAGACTGATTTCACACCTTTTGAAGTATTGATTACTAGATTTATTTTTCCATCTTTGAGCATATCAACTATGTGGGGTCTGCCTTCTCTCACTTTATTTACAGCTTTTGCAGCAATGCCGTTATTGTTCAGATGCAAAGCTGTGCCTTTGGTGGCATATATTTCAAAACTCAGTTCTTTCAACATTCGTACAACAGGCAATATATACTCTTTATCATCATCTTTTACTGAAACCAGAGCCGTTCCTTCTGTTGGTAACTTGTATCCTGCAGCCATGTGCACTTTTGCAAGTGCAGCTCCGAAAGATAAGTCAATTCCCATCACTTCTCCTGTTGATTTCATTTCAGGACCAAGTAAAGTGTCAATTCCCGAAAAACGCGTAAATGGAAAAACAGCAGCTTTAACTGCAAAATGATTGAAAGGCTTGTTTTCCTGATTCAATTTTTTACCCAAAATAACCTGAGTGGCAAGCTTTGCAATAGGAATATTGATTACCTTGGAAATAAAAGGAACTGTACGGCTAGCCCTTAAATTCACTTCAAGTATGTATACATCACTCTCTTGAACAGCAAACTGAATGTTTATCAGACCTTTCACTTCTAGTGCAAGAGCTATTCTTTCAGTTTGGAGCTCGATCTCTTTTATTACTTCGTCACTCAATGTATTTGTCGGTATTGAGCATGTTGAATCGCCAGAGTGGATACCAGCTTCTTCAATGTGCTCCATGACCGCTGCAATGAAAACTTTTTTCCCATCACATACAGCATCAACGTCAACCTCAACTGCATTGACTAAAAATTTATCAAGAAGCAGTGACCCGTGTTCAAAAATTTTGGTTTGATTCAAGACATACTCTTTAAAGCTCTGAGTATCGTGTCTAATCGACATAGACTGACCGCCGAGGACATATGATGGCCTAACTACTAGTGGAAACCCCACCTTTTCTGCGTTGGTTAACGCTTCTTTTACTGAATGGCAGATAGAACTTTCAGGTTGTTTTAAATTAAGTTGCAAAGCAAGGTTTTTAAATCTCATGCGATCTTCTGCAAGGTCAATAGAATCAAACGAAGTTCCCAGAATTTTGAAACCTCTCTCGTTAAGCACTTTGGCTAACTTTAAAGGTGTTTGACCACCTATTTGAACTATTACACCAACCAGTGTGCCATTTTCTTGCTCTTTGCCTAGTATTTCAAGCACATCCTCTGCAATCAGTGGGGCAAAATATAAACGATCAGCGGTATCATAATCAGTTGAAACGGTTTCCGGATTACAGTTAATCATTATTGTTTCATACCCCATTTCTTTGGCGGCAGAAGCTGCATGTACGCATGCATAATCAAACTCAATACCTTGACCAATTCGATTTGGACCACTTCCTAAAATGACAACTTTTTTTCGATCCGAAATATTCGCCTCACATTCCGTTTTATTTTCAACATCACCCTCATAGCAGCCATACATATAAGCAGTGCTCGATTCAAATTCAGCTGCACAAGTATCTACACGTTTATAAACTGGATTAACACCAAATTTTTTTCTCATTGCTTCAATCTGCTCTACTTTCTTATTGCTTAATTTTGCCAATCTTGCATCTGAAAACCCCATTTTTTTCAGCTCTAACATTTCATATGCAGTCTCAGGAAGGCCGTTTTCCTTGATTTTTTGTTCAGCTAATATAATTTGCTGTATATTCTGCAAAGACCATAAGTCATATCCTGTAATCGAATTTATTTCTTCTATGCTAATTCCGTGACGCATTGCGTCAGCAGCAATCAGTAATCTGTTTGGTAGCAATTTTGCTAATTGAGATTTTACGTGATCAATATCAATGTTCTCAGGAAATACTTCATCAAGTCCTGTAAGACCAGTTTCAAGTGAACGAAAAGCTTTCTGCAGTGACTCATTAAAAGTGCGGCCTATAGACATCACTTCCCCCACCGATTTCATGGAAGTTGATAGTTCACAATTCGTCCCCTTAAACTTCTCAAATTCAAAACGAGGAATTTTAGTGACGATATAATCAATCACTGGTTCAAATGCAGCAGGTATAACTGGAGCGCAATCATTACGTATCTCATCGAGTGAATAGCCGATAGCAAGTTTAGTTACAACTTTTGCAATAGGATAGCCTGTTGCTTTCGAAGCAAGTGCAGAGGAGCGAGAAACCCTTGGATTCATTTCAATTACAACGAGGCTTCCATCTTCTTTAGGATTCACTGCAAACTGAACATTTGCACCACCGGCGCTAACATCAATTTCTCTCAGCACTGCTATAGATGCATTTCTCATTTGTTGATATTCAGCATCACGCAGAGTCAAAGCAGGAGCAACTGTGATACTATCTCCGGTGTGCACTCCCATTGGATCAATATTTTCTATTGAACACACTATTATACAGTTATCCTTGCAGTCACGGATAACTTCCATTTCATATTCCTTCCAGCCCATAATTGATTCATCTATCTGAACTTCATTTATTGGTGAAATTTTTAGAGCACTTTCTGCAATATTGAAAAACTCCTCTTTATTGTATGCTATGCCGCTACCTGCACCACCAAGGGTGAATGATGAGCGGATGATTGCTGGTAATCCAATGTAGTCCAAAGCCTCTTTTATTTGTTCTTGATTTTTTATAATGATACTTTTGGGGTATTTCAGTCCTATTCTATCCATGGACTTACGGAATAACTCTCTATCCTCTGCTTTTTTTATTGCTTCTCTATTTACTCCTATTAATTCTACGTTGTATTTGTCTAACACTCCATCATCTGCAAGTTTTATTGCGCAATTGAGTGCTGTTTGCCCGCCCATTGTTGGCAATATTGCATCTGGCATCTCCTTGATTATAATTTTCTCTATGATTTCAGGCAGTACCGGCTCAATATAAGTTGCATCAGAGAATTCAGGATCTGTCATTATAGTTGCAGGATTGGAGTTAACCAAAATGACTTTATAACCTTCACTTTTTAATACTTTACAGCTTTGCGTTCCGGAATAATCAAACTCGCATGCCTGACCTATAACTATTGGGCCTGCTCCTATTACTAATATAGATTCTATATCTGTGCGTTTTGGCATAATTACAATAACGGTCTCTATTCAAGTAATGTTACCAATCTTTCCTGTGTATGTGAATTTTTATTACACCTATTAGCTAACTGTTTTTAGGCTTGACGCATAACTCTACGAACATTGCAATTTGCGTGGCAGATTCCAGTGCTTGACACACAGCTGTACAAACATTCATTTTTGAAGGTAAATTGCACAGCAAATGATGTCATTCAAGTAGCTGACACTGGTTCCTTTATGAAGGCAGTGCCCAGAGGTGTCATCCCAGTCTGGGATCCAGAAAACTTAACTTTAAATAAGTGGCCGCACAATAAAGACTAGATTCCAGACTGGAATGACACCATAGAGGCACTGGGATGACATCCTTCCTAGTGGACTCAAATCACAATGTTCATACAGTTGTGGGCTTAACGGTATCTTTGCAGATACTATGGTAATTTACTCAGAAGATTTGCTAAGTGGCAAGATTTGTCCTGATATGCTACAATCTTCAGAAGCAAGTTCCACAAATTTGTCTGTCAGTTTATCAGGTGGCACCAATTCAGATATATCTTTTCCCGAAAATGCTTGCTTATACATTTCACTATCGATAGGCCCTTCCGAATACACGGCATTTATGCATAAGTTCGTATGTTTTGTCTCAGATGCATATATCTTCACCATTGCTTCTAGTGCAGCCTTACTTGCAGCATATGGTACCCAATATGGATAAGAGGAAGGAGAAAGTGTTATCTCTGAGGTCATGAATATCGCTCTTCCAGCATTAGACTTTTTTAGTATTGGACCCAAATTTTTTAGCAAGTACCAACTGGCAGTAAAATTTGTATTCATTACGTTCTGTAGATCTTCAAGCTCACAATCATGAACAGAGCTCAACTTACCTAAAATTTCAGTGCATGTAATCAGTATATCAAGTGTTCCAGATTCTGATAATTTTGGGCTTTCTATCATATTTGCCAGTTTTTCTACGTTTTCAAAGTCTAAAAGATCAAGCTGAATTAGTTTCACAGAGCCTTCTTTAAGCTCTTCAATTTCGTTATACAATGGCTTGAGATTATCAAGAGATCTGGAAATTAGAATCACACATGCACCTTCTTTTACAAATCTTTTTGCAACAGAAGAGCCTATTCCACCTGAAGCCCCGGTAATTAAAGCTATTTTACCTTCTAACTTACCCATTTCTTTCTCTTTAGCAAGATTCATTGAAATATTTTAGCTGAAAATTAAATTTTGCTCCATATATAAAAATCAAACTTAGCACATAAAAAAATAGCAACGACATCACCACACCGCCTAAACTTCCATATATCAAATTCAGTTGGCCAAAGGAAGCTTTTAAATATTGCTTGAAAGCTGAAGCAGAGATCGTCCAAAGAATAACAGCTACACAAGATCCGGGAAATACGTCTGATAAGTTTTGTTTTATGTTTGGCAATGTGAAATATAGCCAAGATACTATAGTAAAAAGCACAAACTCAATAAGTAAATATCTAGTATAACTTAGCCCTTGGTAAGAAAAATCAATTAACATTGGCACTAATGTAAAAAATACTATAGTCAGAGTTGTAACAAGCGTAATTACTAAAAATTGTAATATACTGAGCACCCTTCTCCATATATAAGGCGATGAAACCGGAACTTTATAGGCCTTATTCAATATCGTTCTAAATCCTTCAATTGTCGATGAGGCAGTCCAAACAGCGCCTACAATTGCCAAGGTTAATAAGCTTTGCGGAGGGCCTGATATTATCTCCCTAATACGTGGCATCAAAGATGATAAAATATCCTGTGGCATGTTATCAATAATAAATGCCCAGCCGACATTGTATTGATCTAAGAAATTTGCGAACGTTGATGCCATGGCTATTAAAACAATAAGAAAAGGAAATATTGATAACAGGATTAAAAATGATAGATACCCTGCATGCTCCACTCCATCATTATAAATTGTGTCAATTAAAGCACGATAAAGGCAATAAACGATACTATAAAATTTCTGTAGCACTTGTAATATAAATAAACTAAGAAAAGTATTCTAAATGAAATAAAGCATACTTTTAAGCAAAAAATCCTCACCGTTTACTTAAATTTAATCAAAATGATAGATAATCCAGCGTTAAATACGGAGGCATAATGAAAAATTTTCTTCTACTTGTAGCTTTAATTCTTTCCTTTGCATTTGATAATGCTTTTGCTGCTGCTGTTACTGATGATGCAACAACCAATACAATATGCAAAATAGTAGGCTATACTCACGGTATAGGCGGACCTATGATTACAATAGTGATAATTGGTGCAGCTTTGCTGGCAATATTTGGCAGAATGCCATGGCCAGCGCTTTTTGCACTCGGTGCATTTACTGCTGTGTTTTTTGGTGCACCTGTAGTTGTTTCAAAAATAGTACCAGGTGGTGTGATTTGTAAAGATGGTGTAACTGCTTGCCCTGATGGTAAAACATGGGATACAACAAAAAATATATGCAAATAATAAGCATAAAGCTTCAAAACATTAGCAAATGGTGCTTCTTTAAGGAGCACCATCATTGCACGAACTTGTGACTTAAGCCACCATAAAGGTGTTATTCGAGTAGTCCCTCCCCTGTCATCCCAGTACTTGATACTGGGATCCAGGAAATTTGATTGGATATTAAGTTTATGAGCATAGAAGCAGTTAATTTTATGTTAAAACACAACATTTTTGATGAGGCTGTATTAAGAGATGGATCCCAGTGTCAGCTACTCGGATGACACCATTTGCTACGCAATTTACTTTCAAAAATGAATGCTCGTACAGCTGTGTGTCAGCTACTTACATAACACCTCTCGAAAATTACTTTAGCTACAAATATTAAAAAATTTACCAAGCAAAAAAAAAGCAAAAAAGTCCCCGTGTAACGAGTTTTAATAATTTAAATTGATAATGTGCTAACAAGCGTGATTTGGCTGAATGTAGAAAAAATTTAAAAAGCCGCTATAATTTTTGTGTAATTTACCAATAAATATTTGAGTTTTTTACTGATTTTGTGATTGAGCCTGCAGGTCAAAAATAAGGATAAATACTCTTAGTATCATGATATGTATAACAATGTTACAAAAAATAATATCATAGAATTCAATAGGATAATTCCTAGAAAACCCCTACATACTAAAAAAAGCAAAATGCTGTTAAAATGAGCTTAAGAATAAATAGCAAACATCTAACATAACAATTCTATTTGTAAATCAGGTGAGACTTATCCTATAGAAAGCTTTCGAACTACGCAAGCGTATCTTTTGCCTTTAGTATTTCTTTAAACCTGCTGCAAAAGAGTGGGAATGGTTATAAAATAGGGAGGTATAGCAAGAGAATAGAGAGGGAAGATGAGCTTAAACTACCATAATCTAAAAGAACATCCGAGAAATTTTCGAGATGTAACAGGTTTGAAAATAGAAGAATTCGAAAAGATTGTAGAAAAAGTGCGCCCAGAGTGGGAAAAAGTTCAAGAACAGAAGAAATGCCATGGAAGAACGTCAAGATTGCCTGTATTGGAAGATAAAATACTCTGTATAATTCTATAGACCTGCTACAAAAGAGGAGATATTTAAAGAGAGATGTAGCAAGAGGGAATGAGCTTAAATTATCAAATCAACGTTATTCTACTTTACCTCACTAGCATTTTCCTTACCTTGAGCCTTACTATTACTCACAAATATAAACGTTCGTTACATAGCTCTTAATATGTCTAAAGAGACGAAATTTCCCGAATTATTTATAATGAACCCTTACGATCACATTCTGGGGACGTACATCAGAAAACTTTTATATTATTAGTTTTGTAGTAAAATTATATGAGTACATCGTATCTATTAAATCAGAAGCTTTATGGATTACAGATTGAGAGCTTATTTGTTTGGGGTTATCTGGTTTATACTTAGCTTACTTAGTAGTGTAGCTAATGATACTATATCAAAATATCTAAGTTTACATCTTCAGAGTTTTGAAATAATTTTTTTCCGCTTTCTGTTTACCACTATTACCCTTGTACCTTTTATGTTTTACTATGGAATAGAAACTTTTAAAACAAGTCAAATATCTACTCAAATAACCAGGGGTGGGTTGTTGTTTTGTGGAATGACCTTATGGACTTACGGGTTGACTGTTTTCCCCATAGTAACTGCAACGATTATAAGTTTTTCTATACCATTATTTGTTATACTTCTTGCAATCCCTTTGCTAAACGAAAATATAATTTGGCAAAGATGGATAGTAACTGTTATTGGCTTTGTTGGTATTGCTATTACTACCAAAGCTCATAGTGAAGATTTTAATCCTAAAATTCTTATTTTTATTGTATCTGCATTAATCTTTGCTATATTAGACATGCTTAATAAGAAACTTGTAATAAAAGAGTCAGTAATAAGTATGTTATTTTATTCAGCTCTAACGACAACTATTTTTTCTACTCCACCTTTGTTATTTTATTGGCATATGCCTTCCTTGTTGGAGTTAGTATTACTGCTGATTTTAGGAATAAGTTCAAACCTAATTCTGTTCTTCATGTTAAAAGCTTTTGCTCTTACTGATGCTACTGCACTTGCACCGTATAGATACATAGAGCTAATAATTTCTGCAATAGTAACATACGTTATATTTAATGAATTACCTGATAAAAGTGCTTTATATGGTACTTTGATATTAATACCATCAACCTTATTTATAGCTTATTCGGAAGGTAAGGCAATTAAGAAAAATAATGTAACAACAAAAGTTTATAATTGTTAATGGTATTTATTTTAGATGCTAAGCTATATTTTTAAGGTGATAATAAAATGCACATAACTATTATAGGAGTAGGGTATGTAGGCTTAGTATCTGGTACAATGTTATCGGAGCAGGGCCATAAAGTTGATTGCATTGACATAAATACTGAGAAGATTGAACTTTTGAAATCAGGGAAAATTCCTCTATATGAACCTGGATTAGCAGATTATTTAGAGAATAATATAAAGTCACAAAGAATAAGATTTTTCGATTCGTATTTTCAAATAAATCCCAATACAGAAGTAGTATTTATAACTGTAGATACTCCATCAGACTCCCTAGGAAATGCAAATTTAAAGAATGTATATAATGCAGTAAGTGAAGTTTCTGACAGAGTTAATCAAGATTGCTTAATAGTGATAAAGTCAACTGTTCCTCCTGGTACTGCAGAAAATATATATAATTATTTATCTAATAAGGGTTATAACTTTGATTTGGGGGTTAATCCAGAGTTTCTCAAGCAAGGCTCTGCAGTATCAGATTTTTTATACCCAGATAGGATAATAATAGGAGTAAAAACTAAGCTAGCTAGGGCAAAACTAGAAGTTATATATAAATCATTTATAGATAAGAATATTCCGTTAATAGTCACTGATACAGTTACTGCTGAAATGATTAAATATGCTTCTAATGCTTTTCTAGCAACAAAGGTTGCTTTTATCAATGAGATGGCAGGTTTATGTGAGCTATTAGGAGCAGACATTGACCTTTTAGCTAACAGTATGGGAATGGACCATAGAATAGGTAAGGAATTTCTCAAAGCTGGTCCAGGATTTGGAGGATCATGTTTTCCTAAGGATTTGTCAGCTTTATTAAGGCTTGCTGAAGACCACAATGTTAAGCTACAAATTTTAAATTCAGTTAAAGAATCTAACTATAATCATATAACAAACATTGCTAAAAAGGTAGAATATGTATTAAATGGAGTCCAAAATAAAAAAATAGCAATATGGGGGCTAACTTTTAAGTCTGGTACTGATGATGTAAGAAATAGCCCAGCTATAGATATTGCACAATTGTTAGTGAATAACAAGGCTAAAGTTACTGCATATGATCCAATGGGGATGGATAATGCTAGGCAAGTTCTAAAGGATATAGAGTACGCAGACAATGCTATAGGGGCTGCAAGGGACGCGGAAGCCTTGTTATTGTTAACGGAGTGGAAAGAATTTAAAAATCAAGATTTTGCAAGTTTAAAGAGTATTATGGCTGCACCTAATGTTTTTGATTTCCGTAATTTATTAGATAGCGAGCTATTACTAAGATATGGTTACCATGTTTATTCCTTGGGTAAAAAGTCTATCTACAAAGTTTAACTGTTGAGAAATTTTTTTTACACCGCTTTACTTAGTTTTTTTAGATCTTTGCTTGATAGTATGGAAAAGCAAACGAGTGCAACAACAGAGCAAATGGAAAAAAATGAAAACATAATACTGTTACCACAGTGCTTAACAAGTACTCCTAAGAGCACGCATGAAAATATTGAACTTGCAATATACCCAAATAATCCTGTTAAGCTTACAATTGCACATACATTATTTTGTGGAGCAATTTCTACAGCTATAACACCTGTCAGTACTTGCACTCCAAATATAAAGAATCCTGATAAGATTGCACCAAGGTTCATAAGAATTATGTTTTGACCAAAGTTCATTGCAATAAAAGTGAGTGCTATACCCAACATATAAAGTGATGCCAGCAAGCTTCTATTTTGAAAGAAGTACATATCACTAATTCTTCCTGTGATTAAAGTTCCAAGGATTCCACCTAAATCATATACGCCTGTTATTAGTGAGGATTGTACAAGAGAAATTTGTAATTTATTCTTTAAAATTATAGGAAACCAAAAGAAGATTCCCATTTTTATAATATAAGCACAAAAAGTAGCACAACATAGAAACCATATGGAACTTGTTACCTTGATACCTATTTGAGATTTCTGCACCTTATAATAGGTAGTAAAGTTGGCACTTTCTTTGTAATATGCCTTTAATATTATATAAATTCCAAAAAGTAAGCATAAGAAACCAGAGTACAAAAATGCACTTTTTGCATCATATATTTTAATTATACTTGGTAATACAATTAAAGTAATACAAGAACCAAGTTGCTGAGATGCGCTCATAACTCCCCATGATGATGCAATTGAAGAGATGCTAGAGTTTGTAACCATAAACTTGGTAATAGCTGGCCAACCTAACCCTTGTGTCCAAGCTAATAATATTAATGTTAACAGTAATAAAGTTAGATTATTATATGATAAAGTTATACCAATGGTTAATAATCCAGTTGCAATATTGCATAGCCCAAACATAAATAATGGATTATTTTTGGAGTCCATGATTATTCCATTAACAAATTTTGATACTCCATAAAAAAAAGAAAAGCAGGCAAAAAAATAGCTTAATTTTACATGGTCAGTATCTATTAACAGTGGTAGAGCAATTGGTATACTTTGTCTTGATAAATAAAGCAGCATATATCCACAGAAGAATAGTAAATATTGAAAGAAGACAAAGTTCACACCTATTCCCAAATAGCTCTATGCAGATGCTAGCATAATACTATATTGGTATAATATTGTTTGACAAGAAGTTTGCAAACAATTAGTGCAGAAAATTACTTAGTATCTTTCTTATAGCAGATACAGTAGTATTAATATCTTCATAGCTTATATCTCTATGTGTTATAGCTCTGATTTTACCTTTGATGTTAGCCATTCTAATTCCATAATTTGTCATTAGTACGTTTATTAATTCTTGAGTAGATATACAATTAGTACGTAATGAAAAATACGCTATATTAGTTTTATACAGGTCGATATCAATTATAACTTGATCTATGGAGTCTAGGCCTTCTATAAGGTGCTGCATTTTTTTATGATCTTCTTCTAAAGAATTTACATTATTACGTAGAGCATATAAACATGCAGCTGAAATAATGCCAGCTTGGTGCATACCTCCGCCAATTTGAAACTTATAGTACCAAGCTTTTTCAATAAACTCTTCACTTCCAAGCAATATTGCGCCCATTGGAGCACCTAATCCTTTACTAAAATCAATGAATACCGAATCAAAATAACTTGCATACTCCTTTGGAGATATTTTAGTATGAGCACAAGCGTTGAACAGTCTTGCTCCATCTAAATGAGTGAATACGTCATTCTCTTTGCAGAGACTTGAGATCTCTTGAATATATTCTAAAGGCCACACAGCTCCACCACCAAAATTTGTCGTTTGTTCGATAGAAACAAGCCCAACTCTCGGAATATTTCTTAAACTAGGACGAGTAATAAACTCAACAATTTGTTCTCCAGTAAATATTCCTCTCGTACCTTTGATGGGCAAAGGAGTGGCATGTGCTTGGGCTGCGATCAAGCCAGATTGTACTATGAGCGGATGTGAAGTTTCATCAAGCAGCAAGTAATCACCAGGTCTTTGAATGTGTACTTTATAAGCAATTACATTGGACATCGTTCCTGAAATCAAAAAGATTCCTGCAGGTTTACCTAATATTTTACATGCGGTTGCCACTAATTCGTTCACAGTTGGATCTTCACATGCAGCTTCGTTTCCAACTTTTGCTTTAGCCATCGCTTCCCTCATTTTAGCTGAAGGGTCAGTGTTTGAATCGCTAAAGAAATCTATTTTTACTCTCATATTAAATTTAACACAACCTCCTTTATAATTTCAGCAGCTTTCATGATGTCTGTTTCCTTTGTGCCAAGATGGGTAACTGCTCTTATATGAGACTCGAGCCAAGGAAAAAGCAATAAACCATAAGCTTGGCACTTACTCAAGAAAACCTCATTAGTTACATTTAGTGCTTTTATACTAAAGCTTACTATATTAGTTTCTGGATAAGGTAGTACCAGTTTTATGTGTGGAATTTCCTTAATCTTGTCTGCAAACAGTTTGGCGAGTTTATTGTCTTCTTTAAGCCTAGAAATATTGTTCTGTAGTACATACTTTGCTGCATTAGCACAATACCCTATCTGATGATAACCACTACCTAGCCAAACCTGTAGCTTTTTAGCCCTTTCAATTATCTCTCTTTTACCCATAAGCATTGAACCAAAAGGAGCTCCAAGTCCTTTGGTAAAAGAAAAGCTCATTGTATCCACATATTTAGCATAATCTGCTAAAGCAATATTTGTTTCGACATGAGCATTAAATATTCTTGCACCGTCTAAATGAAGATTTACATTGTGAGCTTTTAAAAAGTGATATAACTCGACTTGTTTTTCAAAAGGATAAATTTTACCATTAAACCCGTTTATACTATTTTCTATAGAAACAAGACTCACCTGAGCAAAAATTTTGTACCTTGGCTTAGAATTAATAGCATATTCTACTTCAGCAACATCTAAGATTCCGCTATTATTTCTAATACAATTAAATACGATATTATTTACTTTTGCATTGCCTGCGCTATCGAAAAAATTAACGTGATAATTATAATGAGTTATTAGTTCATCACCAGGACTTGTTTGACTGGCAATGGCTAATCTATTTGCAAGCATACCGCTGGTTGCAAATAATGCTTCTTCTACTTTGAATAATTGTTTGCAATATTCTGATAAGTCATTACAGCTTTTGTCTTCACCATAAGCAAAATCTCCAACAGTTGCATTACTTATTGCATGTATAACGTTGGAGCTCTGCAGAGTTGTAGTGTCACTTCTCAGATCAATAATTTTTTCCATCTTATTTTTTGCCATTCAAACAACCAATTTGAGCATTCCAAAGTTCCTTGTAAAGACCTTGCTTAGAAACTAATTCAGCGTGTTTACCATCTTGGACAATTTTCCCTTTGTTAAATACTAGAATTCGGTCCATGTGTAAAAGTGTAGAAATACGGTGTGCTATAGTAATCGTAGTTTTATTTTTCATCAATTTGAATAAACTCATTTGAATTGTTTTTTCTGTTATAGAATCTAACTGACTAGTTGGTTCATCGAGAAATAATATTGGAGCGTTTTTTAAAAATGCCCTTGCTATTATTATTCTTTGTCTTTCTCCTCCAGATAGCTTGATGCCTTTTTCTCCGACTGTAGTTCCATATTGATCTGGTAGAGTCATAATGAAATCGTGAATACCAGCCAGCTTTGCAGCTCTCATTATTTCTTCGATAGTAGATTGAAGTCTACCATATATGATGTTTGCTAAAATAGTATCATGAAATAACAATGGGTCTTGAGGTATTACAGATATTTGTTGCCTCAAAGAACTCTGTGTAACTTCTGATACTATTTGATTATCAATCTGTATATTACCTTTTTTAACATCAAATAGCCTTAGGATTAAGTTTATAAAAGTAGATTTACCACCTCCAGAATAACCAACTAGACCTACCTTTTCGCAAGGATTAATGGTAACTGAAAAATCTTGAAATAATGGCTCCTGGCCTTCATAAGAAAAAGAAACATTATTAAACGTTATTCTTCCACTTAATAAATTTAATTCTTTAGCATTTTCCTTATCTTGAATTTCTGGTACAGTAGTCAAGATTGGCAATGCATCTGAAACTTTGCCGAAATGAGTAGAAAATTGGGTAAGATTCCTAGTTAGATGGTTAAGAAACTCTATAATCGATATATTAATTCCAAGTACAAGAGCAATATCTCCTATTGCGATCTTGTTCAATTGATAATCATGAATTAAAAAATACAAGTTTACTGCTTGGAGTATATCGAATGAATAGCCATATATAAACCAAAGACAAAAGTATGCCCATTGTAATTTTCTCTCTGCAATAGTTCTTTTCTTGCATATTTGAAAAAATTTGTGTCTCTCATGTGCTTGCTGAGAAAATAACCTTACTGATATAACATTTAAAATACTATCTGCTATACTAGCTATTACTTTTGAATTTTGTTTAGAGTAATTATCAGCTAGTTCAGTAAGTACACGAAAGCTGAAAATCGAGACTAAAATAAAAATGCTTACCCAAGTGAATGTAGCGATTGCAAACTTTATGTTTACTAATGATAAGGTATAAATAGCTAAGACTAATGCTATACTGTAACCGAAAAAACAATCTATAAGCAATCTTATTAACTCTATCACACTATCCATTAAGCTACTGACCTTATGTACTAAGCTTCCAGATAAATTGTTCTGATAATAGGAATGGTCTTGTTGGAGTAGCCTACAAAAAGATATATCAGCTATTTTTTGACGCATTAAGGTAAACATTCGAATGTCAACAAAATAGCCATAGAATCTAAAAGCAGTAGTGATAAGTAATGCCATGCCAAGATAAGCGCTTACAGGTAATAAAAGATTTTCAATTACATTACCTTCCTGATATTTTACAGCTGTATCTAGAATATTTTTTACTAAATACTTTCTAAAAGACAAATCAACAGCTACCACCAGGGCAACTAAAGACATTATAAGTACATTAAGTTTGAATTTAGATACTATATTCAAGATGAACATCAATACACATTTGAAGCTATCAACTCTACTTCTGTTCATTTATAATGCTAGCTCCACTACGTTGACTTTTTTATTGAGAAATACAAGTAGTGAAAACCATAAATTTTTGTATATTTTTCCTGAGATGTCTCCAGCATCATGTAGTGCTGATGCTCGATTCAGAATAAGTAGCTTATATAAATCTCGCTTAGCCTCAGTAGTGTCGATCTCAGAAATATTTGTAGTTGTGTCTGTAATAAAGGCTAACCAGCTCTTGATAAGTTCTTCCATGTTTTTTGCTTTTACACTTTCCTGGTAGCCAAACAATGACAAGCATTCTCTCAGTACAGATTCTGTTAACTCACCACAATTGAGTATACCAAAAACTGAAGGCTGAGGTTTTGGCACATAGGGAAGATCTTGATCTTTTATAATCCACCTTGTTACATAAGCAAATCTATCTTTAGCATCTGTATTCTTATCACTACCATGCCATAACCGTGAATCAAAAACTATTGCATCTCCTGCTGAAATAGGTAATGACTTAATTTTGTAATTTTCCCGATTATTTGAGTACTGATCAAAAAAATATGGGTACCAAAAATCAACTAAAGGCTGTATTTCCCATTTATGACTGTTTTCTATAATTTGCAGTGCACCTGAAGTTTCACTTACATTATTCAAAGCTAACCAAACAGAAAAGTGGTAAGGATCATTGAAACTATAGGAGATGTCTTGATGGAAGGGAACTGCATCTATTAAATCAGCAGTTTTACATATAACATTTGATTTTTTCTGCAGTATCTGACACTGAAGTGACTTTTCAAGGTAATTTTTAATAATTTTATCTAATGCTTGAGAGATAATTCTAGTTACTCGAGATGACGTGCCCCATCTACCGGTACAGTTTAAGTAGTCAGAAGTTGAAACACTTAGTTCTTGGGATAGCTCTGATATCTTATTTGTTATATCACTTAAAGACTGAGTTATTAGCTTTAAAGGAACCAGATTTTTGATAATAAAAAAACCATTTTTTTGTAGTATTTCCATATGATTAACACCTGACATCAATGACTGATAAGTAATCTGTTAAAGGTACAACAGAAGAAATTTTGAATCCTTTTACTTGTTTGAGTATTTTTTCCCAATCGCTTAATGTTCTTAGTTTACCTCCTGTTTCAACCATTACATTAATATCTACAGAGCCTCCAGTTGGAGAGCGGTAATCTAAAATAGTTTCTATCAATAAAATACGAGATATTCCTTTGACCAATTTTAAATAAGATAATACTTTATCATCATCATAGTGCTGTAAAAAGCGGCAAAAGACACCTAATTCATAATTTGTAACTGATAGTTCTTCCTGAGTTATAAGTTTGACTTTTAAATTTTCTACTAACTGTCTTGGTACTTTATGTTCGTTATATAGGCCTATAGAACCTTTATTGTGTATATCAGAATAAGCAAGAAATAAAGAGTGTACACCAAATAGCAATATATTCTTAGCACCATCTATATTAATCCTAGAATTAAACTCTTTAGTATCAAATCTAGAATATCCTAGCAATGCTTGGTAAAACGCTATTTTCTTATCTTCTGATGCTTCTCTTTCCTTAAAAGATTCAAATGAAGAGATTGACTTCTGTTTTAGTATATCGGCAATCTTTAACCAATTCTTTTCAGCGGCAACTCTTGCCCACATCGTTGCTGCTTTTGGCAAAAATGGTATTTCCTTAAAACACTTACCTTTTGATGATAGTTGCCATAAGTCCTTGTCCTTATCGTAATCAATAAACCCTATTTCCCACAACGCCCTTAACAGCCTTTCTAGATTTGGTACGATAATGTTTAACTTTTTAGATAAAACTGGCATAGTTGCAGGTAAAATATTTAACAAATCAAGTTCAATAGCAACGCTTGTTAGGTAAGTTTTCCAAAAGGCTGAAAGTTCTGCAGAAATCCTATGCACTTGAGATTCTTTACCTAAATCAAAAATACTAAACTTTACATTTCCGGTAATATTGATTTGTCCTAACACACCTTCAAAAGTTTCAACCTTTGCCATGCCATTATAGAATGCTTCTACCATTTTAAATCTCTGCTGGTAAACAGGATCACCATTAATATCTATATGAAACCAACCATGTTGATCTTCTGCAATAGAATACCCTTTATGAAAAACATTAAGTTTTTTATACCATTTATTATGTACTAACTTTCCATGATGATTAATATGTGTAGCTTTGCCATCCTTATAGACTACAGCGATACCATCCTTAAAATCTCCAACATAATCATATTCCTCCTGATAAATCCTGTTGCCATTTAAATTAATATGAAAACATTTATCATGTCTTCTAACTACACAAGCATCTTCCTGATAATTTCCAATCCATTGATACGACTGTTTGTATACTCTACATCCAGATGAATCAATATGGTAACACCCTGTATCATCTTCTACGGCTGCTCTATTGAAGTAGAATCCAAAAGTTTTTAGAAATCTATGATGATAAACTGCTTCTCCTCTCACATTGATATGATAAGCACCTGTCTGATCATGAACCGGTGCAAGACCGGGCTCATGAAATTTACCAACCTTTATAAACCTATTTTCATACAAAGGATTTCCTAGTAATTCGTGAAAACTCTCACACGGTG
>NZ_CAMXBG010000002.1:0-1288354 GCF_947179345.1 Wolbachia endosymbiont (group B) of Philonthus cognatus
AATTTTGGGCTTTCTATCATATTTGCCAGTTTTTCTACGTTTTCAAAGTCTAAAAGATCAAGCTGAATTAGTTTCACAGAGCCTTCTTTAAGCTCTTCAATTTCGTTATACAATGGCTTGAGATTATCAAGAGATCTGGAAATTAGAATCACACATGCACCTTCTTTTACAAATCTTTTTGCAACAGAAGAGCCTATTCCACCTGAAGCCCCGGTAATTAAAGCTATTTTACCTTCTAACTTACCCATTTCTTTCTCTTTAGCAAGATTCATTGAAATATTTTAGCTGAAAATTAAATTTTGCTCCATATATAAAAATCAAACTTAGCACATAAAAAAATAGCAACGACATCACCACACCGCCTAAACTTCCATATATCAAATTCAGTTGGCCAAAGGAAGCTTTTAAATATTGCTTGAAAGCTGAAGCAGAGATCGTCCAAAGAATAACAGCTACACAAGATCCGGGAAATACGTCTGATAAGTTTTGTTTTATGTTTGGCAATGTGAAATATAGCCAAGATACTATAGTAAAAAGCACAAACTCAATAAGTAAATATCTAGTATAACTTAGCCCTTGGTAAGAAAAATCAATTAACATTGGCACTAATGTAAAAAATACTATAGTCAGAGTTGTAACAAGCGTAATTACTAAAAATTGTAATATACTGAGCACCCTTCTCCATATATAAGGCGATGAAACCGGAACTTTATAGGCCTTATTCAATATCGTTCTAAATCCTTCAATTGTCGATGAGGCAGTCCAAACAGCGCCTACAATTGCCAAGGTTAATAAGCTTTGCGGAGGGCCTGATATTATCTCCCTAATACGTGGCATCAAAGATGATAAAATATCCTGTGGCATGTTATCAATAATAAATGCCCAGCCGACATTGTATTGATCTAAGAAATTTGCGAACGTTGATGCCATGGCTATTAAAACAATAAGAAAAGGAAATATTGATAACAGGATTAAAAATGATAGATACCCTGCATGCTCCACTCCATCATTATAAATTGTGTCAATTAAAGCACGATAAAGGCAATAAACGATACTATAAAATTTCTGTAGCACTTGTAATATAAATAAACTAAGAAAAGTATTCTAAATGAAATAAAGCATACTTTTAAGCAAAAAATCCTCACCGTTTACTTAAATTTAATCAAAATGATAGATAATCCAGCGTTAAATACGGAGGCATAATGAAAAATTTTCTTCTACTTGTAGCTTTAATTCTTTCCTTTGCATTTGATAATGCTTTTGCTGCTGCTGTTACTGATGATGCAACAACCAATACAATATGCAAAATAGTAGGCTATACTCACGGTATAGGCGGACCTATGATTACAATAGTGATAATTGGTGCAGCTTTGCTGGCAATATTTGGCAGAATGCCATGGCCAGCGCTTTTTGCACTCGGTGCATTTACTGCTGTGTTTTTTGGTGCACCTGTAGTTGTTTCAAAAATAGTACCAGGTGGTGTGATTTGTAAAGATGGTGTAACTGCTTGCCCTGATGGTAAAACATGGGATACAACAAAAAATATATGCAAATAATAAGCATAAAGCTTCAAAACATTAGCAAATGGTGCTTCTTTAAGGAGCACCATCATTGCACGAACTTGTGACTTAAGCCACCATAAAGGTGTTATTCGAGTAGTCCCTCCCCTGTCATCCCAGTACTTGATACTGGGATCCAGGAAATTTGATTGGATATTAAGTTTATGAGCATAGAAGCAGTTAATTTTATGTTAAAACACAACATTTTTGATGAGGCTGTATTAAGAGATGGATCCCAGTGTCAGCTACTCGGATGACACCATTTGCTACGCAATTTACTTTCAAAAATGAATGCTCGTACAGCTGTGTGTCAGCTACTTACATAACACCTCTCGAAAATTACTTTAGCTACAAATATTAAAAAATTTACCAAGCAAAAAAAAAGCAAAAAAGTCCCCGTGTAACGAGTTTTAATAATTTAAATTGATAATGTGCTAACAAGCGTGATTTGGCTGAATGTAGAAAAAATTTAAAAAGCCGCTATAATTTTTGTGTAATTTACCAATAAATATTTGAGTTTTTTACTGATTTTGTGATTGAGCCTGCAGGTCAAAAATAAGGATAAATACTCTTAGTATCATGATATGTATAACAATGTTACAAAAAATAATATCATAGAATTCAATAGGATAATTCCTAGAAAACCCCTACATACTAAAAAAAGCAAAATGCTGTTAAAATGAGCTTAAGAATAAATAGCAAACATCTAACATAACAATTCTATTTGTAAATCAGGTGAGACTTATCCTATAGAAAGCTTTCGAACTACGCAAGCGTATCTTTTGCCTTTAGTATTTCTTTAAACCTGCTGCAAAAGAGTGGGAATGGTTATAAAATAGGGAGGTATAGCAAGAGAATAGAGAGGGAAGATGAGCTTAAACTACCATAATCTAAAAGAACATCCGAGAAATTTTCGAGATGTAACAGGTTTGAAAATAGAAGAATTCGAAAAGATTGTAGAAAAAGTGCGCCCAGAGTGGGAAAAAGTTCAAGAACAGAAGAAATGCCATGGAAGAACGTCAAGATTGCCTGTATTGGAAGATAAAATACTCTGTATAATTCTATAGACCTGCTACAAAAGAGGAGATATTTAAAGAGAGATGTAGCAAGAGGGAATGAGCTTAAATTATCAAATCAACGTTATTCTACTTTACCTCACTAGCATTTTCCTTACCTTGAGCCTTACTATTACTCACAAATATAAACGTTCGTTACATAGCTCTTAATATGTCTAAAGAGACGAAATTTCCCGAATTATTTATAATGAACCCTTACGATCACATTCTGGGGACGTACATCAGAAAACTTTTATATTATTAGTTTTGTAGTAAAATTATATGAGTACATCGTATCTATTAAATCAGAAGCTTTATGGATTACAGATTGAGAGCTTATTTGTTTGGGGTTATCTGGTTTATACTTAGCTTACTTAGTAGTGTAGCTAATGATACTATATCAAAATATCTAAGTTTACATCTTCAGAGTTTTGAAATAATTTTTTTCCGCTTTCTGTTTACCACTATTACCCTTGTACCTTTTATGTTTTACTATGGAATAGAAACTTTTAAAACAAGTCAAATATCTACTCAAATAACCAGGGGTGGGTTGTTGTTTTGTGGAATGACCTTATGGACTTACGGGTTGACTGTTTTCCCCATAGTAACTGCAACGATTATAAGTTTTTCTATACCATTATTTGTTATACTTCTTGCAATCCCTTTGCTAAACGAAAATATAATTTGGCAAAGATGGATAGTAACTGTTATTGGCTTTGTTGGTATTGCTATTACTACCAAAGCTCATAGTGAAGATTTTAATCCTAAAATTCTTATTTTTATTGTATCTGCATTAATCTTTGCTATATTAGACATGCTTAATAAGAAACTTGTAATAAAAGAGTCAGTAATAAGTATGTTATTTTATTCAGCTCTAACGACAACTATTTTTTCTACTCCACCTTTGTTATTTTATTGGCATATGCCTTCCTTGTTGGAGTTAGTATTACTGCTGATTTTAGGAATAAGTTCAAACCTAATTCTGTTCTTCATGTTAAAAGCTTTTGCTCTTACTGATGCTACTGCACTTGCACCGTATAGATACATAGAGCTAATAATTTCTGCAATAGTAACATACGTTATATTTAATGAATTACCTGATAAAAGTGCTTTATATGGTACTTTGATATTAATACCATCAACCTTATTTATAGCTTATTCGGAAGGTAAGGCAATTAAGAAAAATAATGTAACAACAAAAGTTTATAATTGTTAATGGTATTTATTTTAGATGCTAAGCTATATTTTTAAGGTGATAATAAAATGCACATAACTATTATAGGAGTAGGGTATGTAGGCTTAGTATCTGGTACAATGTTATCGGAGCAGGGCCATAAAGTTGATTGCATTGACATAAATACTGAGAAGATTGAACTTTTGAAATCAGGGAAAATTCCTCTATATGAACCTGGATTAGCAGATTATTTAGAGAATAATATAAAGTCACAAAGAATAAGATTTTTCGATTCGTATTTTCAAATAAATCCCAATACAGAAGTAGTATTTATAACTGTAGATACTCCATCAGACTCCCTAGGAAATGCAAATTTAAAGAATGTATATAATGCAGTAAGTGAAGTTTCTGACAGAGTTAATCAAGATTGCTTAATAGTGATAAAGTCAACTGTTCCTCCTGGTACTGCAGAAAATATATATAATTATTTATCTAATAAGGGTTATAACTTTGATTTGGGGGTTAATCCAGAGTTTCTCAAGCAAGGCTCTGCAGTATCAGATTTTTTATACCCAGATAGGATAATAATAGGAGTAAAAACTAAGCTAGCTAGGGCAAAACTAGAAGTTATATATAAATCATTTATAGATAAGAATATTCCGTTAATAGTCACTGATACAGTTACTGCTGAAATGATTAAATATGCTTCTAATGCTTTTCTAGCAACAAAGGTTGCTTTTATCAATGAGATGGCAGGTTTATGTGAGCTATTAGGAGCAGACATTGACCTTTTAGCTAACAGTATGGGAATGGACCATAGAATAGGTAAGGAATTTCTCAAAGCTGGTCCAGGATTTGGAGGATCATGTTTTCCTAAGGATTTGTCAGCTTTATTAAGGCTTGCTGAAGACCACAATGTTAAGCTACAAATTTTAAATTCAGTTAAAGAATCTAACTATAATCATATAACAAACATTGCTAAAAAGGTAGAATATGTATTAAATGGAGTCCAAAATAAAAAAATAGCAATATGGGGGCTAACTTTTAAGTCTGGTACTGATGATGTAAGAAATAGCCCAGCTATAGATATTGCACAATTGTTAGTGAATAACAAGGCTAAAGTTACTGCATATGATCCAATGGGGATGGATAATGCTAGGCAAGTTCTAAAGGATATAGAGTACGCAGACAATGCTATAGGGGCTGCAAGGGACGCGGAAGCCTTGTTATTGTTAACGGAGTGGAAAGAATTTAAAAATCAAGATTTTGCAAGTTTAAAGAGTATTATGGCTGCACCTAATGTTTTTGATTTCCGTAATTTATTAGATAGCGAGCTATTACTAAGATATGGTTACCATGTTTATTCCTTGGGTAAAAAGTCTATCTACAAAGTTTAACTGTTGAGAAATTTTTTTTACACCGCTTTACTTAGTTTTTTTAGATCTTTGCTTGATAGTATGGAAAAGCAAACGAGTGCAACAACAGAGCAAATGGAAAAAAATGAAAACATAATACTGTTACCACAGTGCTTAACAAGTACTCCTAAGAGCACGCATGAAAATATTGAACTTGCAATATACCCAAATAATCCTGTTAAGCTTACAATTGCACATACATTATTTTGTGGAGCAATTTCTACAGCTATAACACCTGTCAGTACTTGCACTCCAAATATAAAGAATCCTGATAAGATTGCACCAAGGTTCATAAGAATTATGTTTTGACCAAAGTTCATTGCAATAAAAGTGAGTGCTATACCCAACATATAAAGTGATGCCAGCAAGCTTCTATTTTGAAAGAAGTACATATCACTAATTCTTCCTGTGATTAAAGTTCCAAGGATTCCACCTAAATCATATACGCCTGTTATTAGTGAGGATTGTACAAGAGAAATTTGTAATTTATTCTTTAAAATTATAGGAAACCAAAAGAAGATTCCCATTTTTATAATATAAGCACAAAAAGTAGCACAACATAGAAACCATATGGAACTTGTTACCTTGATACCTATTTGAGATTTCTGCACCTTATAATAGGTAGTAAAGTTGGCACTTTCTTTGTAATATGCCTTTAATATTATATAAATTCCAAAAAGTAAGCATAAGAAACCAGAGTACAAAAATGCACTTTTTGCATCATATATTTTAATTATACTTGGTAATACAATTAAAGTAATACAAGAACCAAGTTGCTGAGATGCGCTCATAACTCCCCATGATGATGCAATTGAAGAGATGCTAGAGTTTGTAACCATAAACTTGGTAATAGCTGGCCAACCTAACCCTTGTGTCCAAGCTAATAATATTAATGTTAACAGTAATAAAGTTAGATTATTATATGATAAAGTTATACCAATGGTTAATAATCCAGTTGCAATATTGCATAGCCCAAACATAAATAATGGATTATTTTTGGAGTCCATGATTATTCCATTAACAAATTTTGATACTCCATAAAAAAAAGAAAAGCAGGCAAAAAAATAGCTTAATTTTACATGGTCAGTATCTATTAACAGTGGTAGAGCAATTGGTATACTTTGTCTTGATAAATAAAGCAGCATATATCCACAGAAGAATAGTAAATATTGAAAGAAGACAAAGTTCACACCTATTCCCAAATAGCTCTATGCAGATGCTAGCATAATACTATATTGGTATAATATTGTTTGACAAGAAGTTTGCAAACAATTAGTGCAGAAAATTACTTAGTATCTTTCTTATAGCAGATACAGTAGTATTAATATCTTCATAGCTTATATCTCTATGTGTTATAGCTCTGATTTTACCTTTGATGTTAGCCATTCTAATTCCATAATTTGTCATTAGTACGTTTATTAATTCTTGAGTAGATATACAATTAGTACGTAATGAAAAATACGCTATATTAGTTTTATACAGGTCGATATCAATTATAACTTGATCTATGGAGTCTAGGCCTTCTATAAGGTGCTGCATTTTTTTATGATCTTCTTCTAAAGAATTTACATTATTACGTAGAGCATATAAACATGCAGCTGAAATAATGCCAGCTTGGTGCATACCTCCGCCAATTTGAAACTTATAGTACCAAGCTTTTTCAATAAACTCTTCACTTCCAAGCAATATTGCGCCCATTGGAGCACCTAATCCTTTACTAAAATCAATGAATACCGAATCAAAATAACTTGCATACTCCTTTGGAGATATTTTAGTATGAGCACAAGCGTTGAACAGTCTTGCTCCATCTAAATGAGTGAATACGTCATTCTCTTTGCAGAGACTTGAGATCTCTTGAATATATTCTAAAGGCCACACAGCTCCACCACCAAAATTTGTCGTTTGTTCGATAGAAACAAGCCCAACTCTCGGAATATTTCTTAAACTAGGACGAGTAATAAACTCAACAATTTGTTCTCCAGTAAATATTCCTCTCGTACCTTTGATGGGCAAAGGAGTGGCATGTGCTTGGGCTGCGATCAAGCCAGATTGTACTATGAGCGGATGTGAAGTTTCATCAAGCAGCAAGTAATCACCAGGTCTTTGAATGTGTACTTTATAAGCAATTACATTGGACATCGTTCCTGAAATCAAAAAGATTCCTGCAGGTTTACCTAATATTTTACATGCGGTTGCCACTAATTCGTTCACAGTTGGATCTTCACATGCAGCTTCGTTTCCAACTTTTGCTTTAGCCATCGCTTCCCTCATTTTAGCTGAAGGGTCAGTGTTTGAATCGCTAAAGAAATCTATTTTTACTCTCATATTAAATTTAACACAACCTCCTTTATAATTTCAGCAGCTTTCATGATGTCTGTTTCCTTTGTGCCAAGATGGGTAACTGCTCTTATATGAGACTCGAGCCAAGGAAAAAGCAATAAACCATAAGCTTGGCACTTACTCAAGAAAACCTCATTAGTTACATTTAGTGCTTTTATACTAAAGCTTACTATATTAGTTTCTGGATAAGGTAGTACCAGTTTTATGTGTGGAATTTCCTTAATCTTGTCTGCAAACAGTTTGGCGAGTTTATTGTCTTCTTTAAGCCTAGAAATATTGTTCTGTAGTACATACTTTGCTGCATTAGCACAATACCCTATCTGATGATAACCACTACCTAGCCAAACCTGTAGCTTTTTAGCCCTTTCAATTATCTCTCTTTTACCCATAAGCATTGAACCAAAAGGAGCTCCAAGTCCTTTGGTAAAAGAAAAGCTCATTGTATCCACATATTTAGCATAATCTGCTAAAGCAATATTTGTTTCGACATGAGCATTAAATATTCTTGCACCGTCTAAATGAAGATTTACATTGTGAGCTTTTAAAAAGTGATATAACTCGACTTGTTTTTCAAAAGGATAAATTTTACCATTAAACCCGTTTATACTATTTTCTATAGAAACAAGACTCACCTGAGCAAAAATTTTGTACCTTGGCTTAGAATTAATAGCATATTCTACTTCAGCAACATCTAAGATTCCGCTATTATTTCTAATACAATTAAATACGATATTATTTACTTTTGCATTGCCTGCGCTATCGAAAAAATTAACGTGATAATTATAATGAGTTATTAGTTCATCACCAGGACTTGTTTGACTGGCAATGGCTAATCTATTTGCAAGCATACCGCTGGTTGCAAATAATGCTTCTTCTACTTTGAATAATTGTTTGCAATATTCTGATAAGTCATTACAGCTTTTGTCTTCACCATAAGCAAAATCTCCAACAGTTGCATTACTTATTGCATGTATAACGTTGGAGCTCTGCAGAGTTGTAGTGTCACTTCTCAGATCAATAATTTTTTCCATCTTATTTTTTGCCATTCAAACAACCAATTTGAGCATTCCAAAGTTCCTTGTAAAGACCTTGCTTAGAAACTAATTCAGCGTGTTTACCATCTTGGACAATTTTCCCTTTGTTAAATACTAGAATTCGGTCCATGTGTAAAAGTGTAGAAATACGGTGTGCTATAGTAATCGTAGTTTTATTTTTCATCAATTTGAATAAACTCATTTGAATTGTTTTTTCTGTTATAGAATCTAACTGACTAGTTGGTTCATCGAGAAATAATATTGGAGCGTTTTTTAAAAATGCCCTTGCTATTATTATTCTTTGTCTTTCTCCTCCAGATAGCTTGATGCCTTTTTCTCCGACTGTAGTTCCATATTGATCTGGTAGAGTCATAATGAAATCGTGAATACCAGCCAGCTTTGCAGCTCTCATTATTTCTTCGATAGTAGATTGAAGTCTACCATATATGATGTTTGCTAAAATAGTATCATGAAATAACAATGGGTCTTGAGGTATTACAGATATTTGTTGCCTCAAAGAACTCTGTGTAACTTCTGATACTATTTGATTATCAATCTGTATATTACCTTTTTTAACATCAAATAGCCTTAGGATTAAGTTTATAAAAGTAGATTTACCACCTCCAGAATAACCAACTAGACCTACCTTTTCGCAAGGATTAATGGTAACTGAAAAATCTTGAAATAATGGCTCCTGGCCTTCATAAGAAAAAGAAACATTATTAAACGTTATTCTTCCACTTAATAAATTTAATTCTTTAGCATTTTCCTTATCTTGAATTTCTGGTACAGTAGTCAAGATTGGCAATGCATCTGAAACTTTGCCGAAATGAGTAGAAAATTGGGTAAGATTCCTAGTTAGATGGTTAAGAAACTCTATAATCGATATATTAATTCCAAGTACAAGAGCAATATCTCCTATTGCGATCTTGTTCAATTGATAATCATGAATTAAAAAATACAAGTTTACTGCTTGGAGTATATCGAATGAATAGCCATATATAAACCAAAGACAAAAGTATGCCCATTGTAATTTTCTCTCTGCAATAGTTCTTTTCTTGCATATTTGAAAAAATTTGTGTCTCTCATGTGCTTGCTGAGAAAATAACCTTACTGATATAACATTTAAAATACTATCTGCTATACTAGCTATTACTTTTGAATTTTGTTTAGAGTAATTATCAGCTAGTTCAGTAAGTACACGAAAGCTGAAAATCGAGACTAAAATAAAAATGCTTACCCAAGTGAATGTAGCGATTGCAAACTTTATGTTTACTAATGATAAGGTATAAATAGCTAAGACTAATGCTATACTGTAACCGAAAAAACAATCTATAAGCAATCTTATTAACTCTATCACACTATCCATTAAGCTACTGACCTTATGTACTAAGCTTCCAGATAAATTGTTCTGATAATAGGAATGGTCTTGTTGGAGTAGCCTACAAAAAGATATATCAGCTATTTTTTGACGCATTAAGGTAAACATTCGAATGTCAACAAAATAGCCATAGAATCTAAAAGCAGTAGTGATAAGTAATGCCATGCCAAGATAAGCGCTTACAGGTAATAAAAGATTTTCAATTACATTACCTTCCTGATATTTTACAGCTGTATCTAGAATATTTTTTACTAAATACTTTCTAAAAGACAAATCAACAGCTACCACCAGGGCAACTAAAGACATTATAAGTACATTAAGTTTGAATTTAGATACTATATTCAAGATGAACATCAATACACATTTGAAGCTATCAACTCTACTTCTGTTCATTTATAATGCTAGCTCCACTACGTTGACTTTTTTATTGAGAAATACAAGTAGTGAAAACCATAAATTTTTGTATATTTTTCCTGAGATGTCTCCAGCATCATGTAGTGCTGATGCTCGATTCAGAATAAGTAGCTTATATAAATCTCGCTTAGCCTCAGTAGTGTCGATCTCAGAAATATTTGTAGTTGTGTCTGTAATAAAGGCTAACCAGCTCTTGATAAGTTCTTCCATGTTTTTTGCTTTTACACTTTCCTGGTAGCCAAACAATGACAAGCATTCTCTCAGTACAGATTCTGTTAACTCACCACAATTGAGTATACCAAAAACTGAAGGCTGAGGTTTTGGCACATAGGGAAGATCTTGATCTTTTATAATCCACCTTGTTACATAAGCAAATCTATCTTTAGCATCTGTATTCTTATCACTACCATGCCATAACCGTGAATCAAAAACTATTGCATCTCCTGCTGAAATAGGTAATGACTTAATTTTGTAATTTTCCCGATTATTTGAGTACTGATCAAAAAAATATGGGTACCAAAAATCAACTAAAGGCTGTATTTCCCATTTATGACTGTTTTCTATAATTTGCAGTGCACCTGAAGTTTCACTTACATTATTCAAAGCTAACCAAACAGAAAAGTGGTAAGGATCATTGAAACTATAGGAGATGTCTTGATGGAAGGGAACTGCATCTATTAAATCAGCAGTTTTACATATAACATTTGATTTTTTCTGCAGTATCTGACACTGAAGTGACTTTTCAAGGTAATTTTTAATAATTTTATCTAATGCTTGAGAGATAATTCTAGTTACTCGAGATGACGTGCCCCATCTACCGGTACAGTTTAAGTAGTCAGAAGTTGAAACACTTAGTTCTTGGGATAGCTCTGATATCTTATTTGTTATATCACTTAAAGACTGAGTTATTAGCTTTAAAGGAACCAGATTTTTGATAATAAAAAAACCATTTTTTTGTAGTATTTCCATATGATTAACACCTGACATCAATGACTGATAAGTAATCTGTTAAAGGTACAACAGAAGAAATTTTGAATCCTTTTACTTGTTTGAGTATTTTTTCCCAATCGCTTAATGTTCTTAGTTTACCTCCTGTTTCAACCATTACATTAATATCTACAGAGCCTCCAGTTGGAGAGCGGTAATCTAAAATAGTTTCTATCAATAAAATACGAGATATTCCTTTGACCAATTTTAAATAAGATAATACTTTATCATCATCATAGTGCTGTAAAAAGCGGCAAAAGACACCTAATTCATAATTTGTAACTGATAGTTCTTCCTGAGTTATAAGTTTGACTTTTAAATTTTCTACTAACTGTCTTGGTACTTTATGTTCGTTATATAGGCCTATAGAACCTTTATTGTGTATATCAGAATAAGCAAGAAATAAAGAGTGTACACCAAATAGCAATATATTCTTAGCACCATCTATATTAATCCTAGAATTAAACTCTTTAGTATCAAATCTAGAATATCCTAGCAATGCTTGGTAAAACGCTATTTTCTTATCTTCTGATGCTTCTCTTTCCTTAAAAGATTCAAATGAAGAGATTGACTTCTGTTTTAGTATATCGGCAATCTTTAACCAATTCTTTTCAGCGGCAACTCTTGCCCACATCGTTGCTGCTTTTGGCAAAAATGGTATTTCCTTAAAACACTTACCTTTTGATGATAGTTGCCATAAGTCCTTGTCCTTATCGTAATCAATAAACCCTATTTCCCACAACGCCCTTAACAGCCTTTCTAGATTTGGTACGATAATGTTTAACTTTTTAGATAAAACTGGCATAGTTGCAGGTAAAATATTTAACAAATCAAGTTCAATAGCAACGCTTGTTAGGTAAGTTTTCCAAAAGGCTGAAAGTTCTGCAGAAATCCTATGCACTTGAGATTCTTTACCTAAATCAAAAATACTAAACTTTACATTTCCGGTAATATTGATTTGTCCTAACACACCTTCAAAAGTTTCAACCTTTGCCATGCCATTATAGAATGCTTCTACCATTTTAAATCTCTGCTGGTAAACAGGATCACCATTAATATCTATATGAAACCAACCATGTTGATCTTCTGCAATAGAATACCCTTTATGAAAAACATTAAGTTTTTTATACCATTTATTATGTACTAACTTTCCATGATGATTAATATGTGTAGCTTTGCCATCCTTATAGACTACAGCGATACCATCCTTAAAATCTCCAACATAATCATATTCCTCCTGATAAATCCTGTTGCCATTTAAATTAATATGAAAACATTTATCATGTCTTCTAACTACACAAGCATCTTCCTGATAATTTCCAATCCATTGATACGACTGTTTGTATACTCTACATCCAGATGAATCAATATGGTAACACCCTGTATCATCTTCTACGGCTGCTCTATTGAAGTAGAATCCAAAAGTTTTTAGAAATCTATGATGATAAACTGCTTCTCCTCTCACATTGATATGATAAGCACCTGTCTGATCATGAACCGGTGCAAGACCGGGCTCATGAAATTTACCAACCTTTATAAACCTATTTTCATACAAAGGATTTCCTAGTAATTCGTGAAAACTCTCACACGGTGAAATTTTAATAGATTTAAGATTATCTTTGATTAATTGATCAAAGGTTTTCTCATGTTGCATGTTTTGCATAATTTGTAATTTAAATAATTCTTTTGTAAGCTTAGGTACTCACTACTCTGCCATATTTCCTCGAGTTTAACCTCATTAACATTACCAAAATTTCCTAATGTCTTACGGAGTTCATCTGGAGCACAGCAAGGACTAAACTTTCCTTCATTGTTTATCCATGCTTCTTTACCTAAAAATGGGCATTGACCACCTGGAGCCAAATCCTTAATACCTTCTTGAGAAAGGATTGTGAAATTTTCTAATTTTATCTTTTTACCATTTGGCAATAGAATATTATCTCTAAGTTCGTATAACCTTCTCACCTCCGTGTTCCATCTACTAATTGCTAACTCATCTCTTCTCATAGATAGATCCTTAATTTCCTCAAAATGTGCCCAAAGATGATGTCCTTTAACTCTATCTATGCCGTTTTTTATGGCCATCTTAACTATGTCATAGAGTTCATGTAAATTACTTTCCAAAAATGTTAATTGTAAAGTAACGGTACACCTTTCACCTGTATCGCTAAAGTATTTATCTCTAACTTCAAGGAAAGTTTTTAAATTTTCTGTCACTACTTCCCATTTTGAACCTTTCATGATTCTTTCATGAGTTTCTTTAGTTGCCCCATTCCAGGAAATCTTAACATCAGATAAAATTGGTACCAATAGTTCAGCCCATTTTCTAGCTCCTTTAATAGGAAAAGAACCATTGGTTGTGAGGTTAAGCTTAAGGTTGAACTCATGGCACAAATTGATTATTTCATCAAAGCTTTTATACATTAAAGGCTCACCCATAGTAGAAGGAATGATTTCCCTTAAAGGTGTTCCAGCTGCTTCCTTAATTACTTTTCTGATAGTTTCTATCGACAGTATCTTAGGTTTTATTCCTTTAGCTTTCTTTTCTTCTTTAACTTTGCTGTATGGTGAAAAACATTCGCACATTATACAAGCAAAATTGCAGTAATCTGGATTAGTATCAAAAGTAATTCTCCAAGGACCGGGTTTAACAGCTACTGATTTGCCTTTCTTTTCAATAGCATTACGGTAAATCTTGTTAAGTTTTTCAGTATGCTCACTTATAGAAGGTATATTTCCATTTTCAGTATAAGGATAGCCTTTTTGGGTAAGTTTATTGTATAACTCCTGATTTGTAGATAGGACTTGCATTTTTTCTGATAAACTACTTGCATCTCTGTGCTTAAACAATAGTCCATCTCTTACATATTCTGCCATGCCACCATAATCGGCTGTTATAACTGGTATTCTAAGTTGCTGTGCTTCATGTATTACTAACGGTGAATTTTCACCCCAAATTGAAGGAACGACTATTGCATCGACTTTATTAAATACGTCAGTAACTATATTCTTATTATCATAACTTCCCATCCATTCTATTCTTTCTTTAACAACAGGTGAAAACTGATCGGCAATCGCTTTTAAGGCTTTAGTTTCTTCTCTTGCTGCTCCCCAAATTCTAAGTTTTACTTTAGATGATAAGTGAGAAAAAGCTTTCAATAATAGATCAATACCTTTTTCGGGAGTATGAGTACCAATATAACCGAAAATAAACTCTTTTTCTTGTGCTCTATTTCTATTCTTAAGACGATTGAGATCAAAACCATAATCAAGATAAGAAATTTTGTTTATCGGAACATTAAAATCCTGAGTAAATTTGTCCATCAAGAATTTCGATGGGGAAATAAAGTAATCTATATAGTCTATTATTTTCCTTGTGTGCTTCATTCTAGTTGCAACCCATTGTTCCCAATAATTTATGTCTAAATTCAGGAATTCTTTATCTCCTGTAAAATATCCTTTGTAACATTGGGTTGCACATTTTTGATCCTTTTGTCCATCACAAAGCCGTAACAAATCTTCAGAATTGCGTTGAATAAACCTTCCTCTTGGACACATTAACCAAAAGTCATGTAGCGTAAAAATTGTAGGTATATTTTCTTTAAAAGCAATTTCTGGTAAAGTAATTGATAGATGATTAAGATGACCAAAATGTATAAGATCTGGCTGAAAGTTATCTATTACTCTTTTAAATTGTATATCTACTTCTTCATTGATAAATTTGTAACGATATTTAGCTATGGGTATATTAATTAAATGCAGTAAGATTCTGGAATCACTACGATCTAGGACTGTAGTGTAATAAAAATCAGGTAAAAAGCTATTTTCATACCTAGTAAATACTTGTACCTCATTGTTATTTGCTAGTTCATGAGCAAGAGTTTGGCTATAAACCTCTGAACCAGCACTATAATAAGGAGGGTAACCATGAATAACTTTTAATATTTTCATATATTACCATATCTATATTGTTAGGATATTGTTGTGTATTGTTTTGTAGACTTTTTATAAATTTACTTAATCCTACTTCTAATGAATGTTTTGGAGACCAACCAAGTAGCTCTTTAGCTCTAGTAAAATCACCATGGAACTTAGTTACATCAAAATTTCTTGGAGGATAAAAATCAATTCTAGAATCACTTTTCGTGACTTTTAATATTGTTTTTGCTAAGTTTTCTAAAGTACATGGGCTATTAGTAGTAAGATGAATAGCAGGAAGAGAAGATTTTTCGCTTTGTAAATATTGAACAGTTAAGCATATACCCTCTATAACATCATCCAAATAGGTAAAATCAAAAACACATTCTTTACCTTCTATTTTAATTGGATCACCTCTTAATGCATTAATACAGAGTGCAGGAATTACTCTACTGTTATGATCTAGTAAACCACCGTATACATTTGAAAAGCGTAATATTGCTACATTAAAATCTTTTGAACTTGTTATTTGTTCCTCAATAAATGCTTTACCTTTTGCATAATTATTTATTGGATCGATACTAGCAGATTCTGTAACTGGCAGTTCCTTCTGCTCTCCATAGACTTCCCTACTACTTGCATATATAAACCATGGTTTATTTGAAAGTGACTTACATAACCCTAAAAACTGCATTGTACCATCAACATTAATTTTTCTACACAGTTCAGGATAAAGTTCACCATGTATAACTCGAGAAATTGCAGCCAGATGAATAATTCCTGTACACTTAGCAAGTAGTGGTACTATATCTTCTGAAAAAAAACTGAGTGGATTGTTGTGAAACCTAATATCACAGCTTATTACTTCATGGCCCTGGTTTTCTAACTTTTTCACCAAGGTTGACCCTATCAAACCTGCAGCACCTGTTATTAATATCCCCATGTATACCCTCTCACTACAACTAGGAAAATTTGTCGTACCAATTATCTTACAAGTAAGAATCAAAAGGTATTATAAAACCAGTATAAAACAAATGTCAACTTAAATTAATGAATAAGAAAATGTAGTTATGAAAGAAAAGTTGGCCGCCTTTTTTTTTGAAAATAGTGTTCGGCTTTAATCAAATCCTCTTTATTATTTACTCCCATTGCTTCTCTTTCATCAGAAACTACATAACCTACACTCAAGTTATTGGTTGCTGCAATGGGCACTATATCATTAAGACAATATTCATTGGTCGAATTATTAAATTTTATTTCTTTTACTAAGGTAAAAAGATCTTTAGCATATGAAACTATTATTCCAGAGTTTGCAAGAAGCATTTTATCTCCATTTTTTAGGATTTTTTGAACATTTCCGTAATTATCAATTACTAATCTTCCATATTGTTCATCTTGACTATTGAATCCAAGAAGAACTAAATTATTATACTTTAAACAATCAGTCATTTTCATAACTGTATCACTAGATATAAAGGGAGTGTCTCCATACTGTATTAAAACTATGTCTTGATCAGATAACTCCTCCAGATTTTCTAGAGCAATTTTAACTGCAGTGCCAGTACCTGTAATATCTTCTTGAATTATTAGTTTTATATTGTATTGATCGATTATACTTTTTAGGGTATCAAACCTTTCTAAATCTTTTAGAAGGGAGTTGTTAACAACAATTGATAAGCTTTTTAGACTCAGCGATTTTGCATTAGAAATTATATGTTCTAAAAGAGTAAGATTTCCCACTTGGTGCAACGCTTTTGAATATTCAGAATTCATTCTACTGCTCTTTCCTGCTGCTAATATTATCAAAATGTTACTCATACATGGCTTAGGGATTGATTAGATAGTAAGTTAATTTATAATTAATAAGATGTAAAGCCCACTATAATTTTCTAAATGATCTAGATCTTGGCACCCTCATTAGAGTTTCATTTAAGAGAGCTATAACTTTAAACTCTTTACTCGATTTTCTACGCTGACATCTTGTAAACTCTGATCTGGACTTTTTAATATTTCTAATAATCTACTTGCAAGGTTTGAGTGTTTATTGATTACTGCAACCTGGACTAATGACTTGCCTTGATCATCACGAGCATTTGTTACAGCTACGCGCTCATCGGGTTTTATTGCTCTCAGCTTACTGATAATTTCAACATTACCATTTTTTGCATTTTCAAATAGCTCTTCTACTAATTTCAATAGGTTAGTAATATTCTGGTCTCGAGAAAGATCAAGTGGTGCTTTACCTTCTTTATTCTTGATGTTATAAATTGCACCATGTTTTAATAAAGATTTTACAACTTCCAAGGAGCCACCTTTAGCTGCAACATGAAGTGATGTAGTACCACTAGAAGTAGTTTTAGCATTAATAAAATCACTCAATTTATTGTGGCTTACACGTTGTAACAAAGCTTCAATAATTTCTTTATGACCTTTGGAAGCAGCAGTGTGTAATGGTGTATTACCCTTGTTAGTAACTTTAGTAGCATCAGCTCCATTTGCTAGCAAGATATTTACAACTTTTATGTGCCCATTATTAACAGCATAATGTAATGGCGTTCTTCCATCCACGTTCTTCGAATCAATGATTGCTCCATCTCTAATGGAACTCTCAATTCCTAAATAATTATTATCTTCTATAGCCTTAAATAACTTCTCAACCAATTTTAGTAATTTTATTACTTCTGGGTTTCCTCTTCTTTCCGCAAAGTGTAATGGTAAAACATATCTACCTCCTTCAGCTCTAGCATTAAAGTATGCTCCGCTCATAAGTAGAGACCTAACTATATCTAAATTACCAATTTGTGCCCCTAAGTGTAAAGGCGTAGCATTTTTATCCATTTTTGCATTAACATCCGCTCCATTTATAATAAGAGTTTTAACTACCTTAGGATGACCATATTGAGCTGCAAGATGTAGGGCTGTGCCTTTATTTTGATTTTCTTTTACATTTACATCAGCACCATGTTTCAATAGAACGGTTGCTATCTGATCATAACCTTTTTCTGCTGCAAAATGTAAAGGAGTCCAATTTGTGTGATCTAAAGCATTAATATCTGCTTCCTTTTCTAAGAGCAATTCAACCACCTCTAAATGATCATGGTCTACTGCAAAGTGTAGAGGTGTAGTACTTTTAACTGTTTTAGCATTAATGTCTGCTCCTTTATCAAGCAAAGATTTAGCAACTTCTAAATTACCATCATATGCTGCACAATGTAGAGGAGTCCAACTTCTGTTATCTAGAGCATTAATATCTGCTCCATTTTCAATCAAGAAATTCATTATTTCCAAGTGATTATGTTCTGCTGCCAAATGTAGAGCTCTTCTACCATCATCCATCTTTGCATTTATATTTGCTCCTTTTGCAATTAAGCTCTCTACTATTTTTAAAGAAAAACCATTATATGCTGCATTATGTAAAGGAGTCCAATTCTGATCATCCACGGTGTTAATGTTTGCTCCATTTTTAATTAAAAAATCACTCACCTCGAAATGACTTTGCTGAATTGCTAGATGCAAAGGTGTAAAACCTTCGTTTTTTTTAGCATTAACATTGGCTTTTTTCTCTATTAGTAGCTTCACTACTTCTAAGTGACCATTCTGAGATCCTATATGTAAAGCTGTGGAATTATCGTGGTCCTTAGCATTAACATCAATTCCCCTTACGAGAAGAAGAGACTTAACTACTCCAAAGTGATTACGTTCTGCTGCTAAATGTAGAGGTGTAAGATTCTCATAATCCTTAGCATTAACATTAGATTTTGCTTTTAGTAAAATGTCTACTAACTCTAAAAAGCCATTTTGAGACGCTAAATGTAGAGGTGTAATCTTATCATCTGTTTTTGCATTAACGTTTGCTCCCGCTTCAAGCAGAACTTTAACTATATCTAACCTACCAGTTTGTGTTCCCAGATGTAAGGGTGTAATGTTTGCATCAACTTTATGATTACCTATGCCTGAAGATCCAGCGTTAATATTAGACCCTTGTGAAATAAGAGCTTTAACTACTTCGAGGTTACCATTTTGTACTGCAGAATGCAAAGGTCTTGCTCGATCATTATTTACAGCATTAACATCTAATCCCTTTTCAATAAAAACATTTACTATATCTAGATGACCATTCTCTGCTGCTAGGTGTAAAGGTGTATTAAGTTTATCTGTTTTAGTACTAAGATCTGCTCCATTTGCAATCAAGGTGTTGACTATATCTAAATATCCTTGCTGGGATGCAAAACTTAAAGGTGTAAAGCCTAGAATGGTCTTATGGTTTACATCTGCTCCATGAGCAATAAGAAAGTTAACCATCTCTAAGCGATTTTTTGCAATTGAAAAATACAGTGGCGTAAAGCCATCGTACTTAATCTCTGAATTAATATCTAAACCTTCTCCTAATAAAGTGTTGACTAAATCCAACTGACCATTTCCTGCTGCTAAATGTAGTGGTGTAAGACTAAGATGTTTCTGAATTTCATAATTTTCATTTAAAAACTCTACAAAAAATTGCAGCTGATCCAGATTATTAGATATTCTATTAGTAAACATAAAGGCCTCGCATGAAGAATTTATGTAAAATATAGTATCTACAAGTTTTTAAGCAAGATAAATCTTCTTCTTAAAAAAGATACTGTAATCCAATCTGTATGCTTATAACTTCTTCATTTGATCATGAGTAGATCAGTTGTCTCAGCTGCAATAGAGACACCTGCCTTAAGTAGCTACGTCAATTTTCTCTGTTTTTGCCCCTTTTTTTTCTGATGAAGATGTCTTCATTCTTCTCAGTAGCCAATATTCTTTTTAAAGAATAATCGTTACGTGCACCAAGGAACTTAGAAAGAACAATAGGAAATCCACTTAAAAAGCATTAATAATTATACATAATTCTAATGATCTTCATGAAAGGGCTTAGAATAGAATTTAATAGACAATCTGATTTTAATTGATATTAAACTGATCAGACTGAGAGTTGAAAATATGGCAATAATTCTTTTAGACACAAAAACTATAAATCGTATAGCAGCGGGAGAGGTAATAGAAAGGCCAGCGAGTGTAGTAAAGGAATTAGTAGAAAATGCAATAGATGCTGGAAGTTCAGAGATAGAGATCAAAATAGAAAGTGGTGGACGTAACCTTATAACTGTGACAGATGATGGAAATGGAATAGAAAAGGACGACTTAGAACTAGCATTTATGAGGCATGCCACTTCAAAATTAAGCGATAGTGAGTTAATAGAAATCAAGCACCTTGGGTTTAGGGGAGAAGCTTTACCTTCAATTGCAGCAGTAAGCAGAATGAAATTATCGTCTAAGGCAAGTGGAGCAAAGGAATCATGGTCTATAAGGTATGAGGGAGGAGAAAAAATAAGAGAGATTACCCCTTGTTCTTTGTTGCAAGGTACATATATTGAAGTTCGTGACTTATTTTTTGCTACACCAAATAGACTAAAGTTTCTAAAAACCGAAAGGGCAGAAACACAAAGTATTGTTGATATTGTGAATAACTTAGCGATGATTAATTATAGTATTGGGTTTACTCTCACTTCTGGTAATAAAAAGCTCTTAAAATATGTTAAGCAAACTTCGCTGTTCAACAGATTATGTGAAATAGAAGAAGAATTTCAAAGCAATTCACTGGAAGTTAAAGAGGAAGAAGAAGGCATCAAACTTAAGGGACACATCTGTAAACCTAATGTCAATCGTGGCAACTCAACTCAGATTTATACGTTTGTTAATGGAAGGCCAATAAAAGACAATCTACTTGTTGGTGCAATTAGATATGCGTATCACGATTTTATTCCAAACAATAGGTATCCTTTTGCAGTGTTGCATTTAGAAGTACCATATGACCAAGTAGATGTAAATGTGCATCCAAATAAATCGGAAGTAAGATTTCAGAATAAAAGGCTAATATATGAAATAGTGAGAAGAGGGATAATAAAAACACTATCAACGAGATTTGCAGCGGGTGATCAAGGTATTGAAGAGGAGCTAATTTTTAATGATAGTAAAAGCCAAGAGCAGGTTGATAGTCAAGAGAAAAAAGATCAAAAAGAGTTTTATGAAAAGAGACCAAGTCTTTTAGAAAATCGTCTAATGAAAGAATTCAATGCACCAGATGAAAGAAGGCAAAGCTTACCAGAAACTTTTAAGTATGGAGAATCCCCAGCCCAAAAGGGAACGATGGTTTTAGAAAGGAAGCAAATTGATTTGGTAGAGGATCATCCCCTAGGATATGCACGTTGTCAGGTCCACAATACTTACATTATTGCTGAGGCTGGAGATAGGCTGATTATAGTAGATCAACATGCAGCCTATGAGAGATTGATATACGAGTGCTTAACAAGCATAAAAAGACAAAAACTTCTCATTCCTGAAACAGTTGAAATTAAAAACCAAGCTGGAATGGGGATGGTTAAAACTTATAAAGATGAGCTTTTTGAAATGGGTTTTGATATTGAAATACAATCAGAAGATAAAGTAACGATAAAAGAAATACCTGCAATCTTGGGAACAATAGATATAAAAGAGATGCTAGTTGATATAGTAGATAAGTTAATGGAAATGGAAGATACGTTGCCAATAGAGGATAAGGTGAATAAAATATCAGCCACAATCGCTTGCCATGGAGCAGGAAGAAAAATGAAATTGGAAGAGATGAATGAGATACTAAGACAAATTGAGAAAACTCCATATCCTGGTCATGAAAGACCAACGTATATAGAAATGAAACTAAGTGATATAGAAAAATTGTTTGAAAGGAGATGAGTTCAGTTTGTCAAAAAGGTTCCCAATTAAGTATACGTAACAGCTCTTCTGGTTATGGAGTATAAAATGTGAAAAAAGAGAATAAATGCTCTAATTTTTTAGATTACAAAGTAATAGGACAGGAAGTAAGAAATCGTAGATTAGCAAAGGGATATACTCAAAAAGATTTAGCAAAAAAAATCGGAACAACATATCAGGTAATACTTCAATACGAAAAAGGAACACGCAGAATTTCAATTAAGAAGTTATATGAATTAGCAGAAGCATTATCAACAACTGCTAGAGATCTAGCTTGCGTACAAGAAGTATCAAATGAGGGAAGGTATGAGGGAGAAGAGGTATTAAATCTAGTAAGAAGACATAGAGAGATTAAGGATCAAGAATTACGTGAAACGTTTTACTTATTAACCAAATTCATCCGTATTAGTGAGGAAGAAAGTGGAAAGGCAGTAAAAGTAGAGGTGGCAAAGGGTTTAGTTAAGGAAAGAGTTTCTGCTCATGTTATCTCTCGAACAACCAATTTATCTATTGATGAATATGATAATGATGAGAAAAAAATTTCCATTCCGTATAAAGTAGGTCAAAGAATAAAAGAATGGAGGTTGATAAGAGGATACACTCAAGAAGATTTAGCAAGTAAAGTGGGCATAATAAATCAAAGAATATATGAATATGAACAAGGACGAGCTGCTGTTTCACTTGAAATGTTAGATGAAATAGCAAAGATGCTATTAATTAATATTACAGATCTGCTTCCAGAAACAAGAGAAAATGAGAATAGTGAAGTGGAACTATCAAGGTTAATAGAAGAATACAAAAAGATTAAAAGCCAAGAATTACGTCATGTACTAATAAAATCTCTGTTTGAAAGCATACAAGTTTGCAAAGAGAAAGTGAAGAGAGTAGAAAAGATGAAAATTGCAAAGAATTTAGTTAAGGAAGGAATTTCTATCAATATTATTTTAAAAACAGTGGGCATCTCTTTAGACGAAATTCAACAAATTTAAAATAAAAAATCAGTATCTATTAATATCTTTACTTTTTGATGAAAAAATAAGTAAAAAAGATTGAAAAATTGATTTGACTTCACTCAAAAGCTATGGCTTTATGCCAATACTGACAAAAAAACAGCAGTAAATATATAAAAACATTTTGTTATTAGTGAAGGGTAATTTTTATGAATAATAAGAAAGATCGTAGAGAAGAAATAGAGTTCAGAGCATTAGAAAGCAACGGTAAAGCTCTACTTGATCGTGAAGTAATAGAAACGTTTCTAAGTGCAGTGCATGACAGGGAAGAAGCTCGAGTTATTGCTAGAAAGCTAATAGATAGTTTTGGAATAGGAGGAATTTTAGGCCAGGAAATAGATGACTTGAAAACTATAGAAGGGATAACTGACTCTACAGTAGCAGTAATTTTATGCCTAAAGGAAGCTGCAAAGAGAGTACCAAGAGAAGAGTTAAAGAAAGGACCTGTAATGGATAACTTGGAAACCATCGTAAAATATTTAAGGGTGAGTATTGGTTATTCAGAGGAGGAAAAGATGAAAATAATATATTTTGATCAAAAGTGCCGTTTAAAGGGGGAAGAAGTGTTCACTGGTACAGTGGATAAGGTACCTTTTTACATAAGAGAAGTAACAAGAAAGGCATTAATAAGAAAAGCGACGTCAATAATAATATCGCATAACCACCCAGAAGGAAGGTTAAAGCCATCTGATGAGGATGAAGCTGTAACTAAAGACTTGGCTAAAGCTTGTCAGGCTATAGGGATTAGGTTACTGGATCACATTATCATCACAAGTGTTGGGTATTTTAGCTTTAAAGAGCAAGGACTGTTATAAAGCAGATATTTGAAGATTTTCATGAGTTGTTTAACTACTTGAATGAAGAAAGTATTTGCAAGTACATTAATTATTGCTTACAATTAATGAGAAAGTATATATTAAATTAATAATAAAGTAATAAAGTCGGTTATAGACTTAGTTAAATATATTTAATAGCGGAGGCTAATATGGTTAATAAAATAATTGTACCTTTTGATGATCAAGAAGGAGGTGTTTACGAATTAAATGTTGATCTTGATAGATTATCAAAGGGTGAAATATCAAATGCGATTATAGGAATTGGTCGTACTAACACCTTTGTAAGCAAAATTAATAAGGCTAAAAAGCCTGAGGAAATAGCACCTTTCCCTGGTAGAGAAGTTCGCGAAAACAAAATCAACTGTGGGAAAGGATTTGACTATGTTTATGGCACAAAACCTGCAAGTGATCAAGAAGATAAAAATCCATTTACCTCCGCCTTGCAAAAAATAAAGCCAAGTATAAGCGAAAGTGAAAAGTTGAGCTGGTTTAAGAGTGGAGTGGTAAAAGCAAAAACCCCAAAAGAGATGAACAAAGTTATAGATGAAGTAATAGGTGATGGAACAAGGCTAAATGCATGTAATGATGGGGAATGGAGTTTCTCAGAGTATGTAGTATTAGGTACACATTTTCATAAATTTGATAAGGTTGATCGTAAAAAGGTAATACGTAAATTAATGTTAAGCGGTGCAGAGTTTCATGATACTCTACTACAGAATAAACTGATAGGTGAAATCTATGATGAGCTACAACCAGAAGTTCAGCTACAGATAGATAAGCAACTAGAAGAACTAGAAAAAGCTGGCGAAAGTGCTGTTCAAGAAGGATCCTTAATAGATCTCGAGATAGACAATACAACATCATATATAGAATTTTCTGATAATAGCAAGGTAGAGGTAGCCAAAATACTGGAAGCAAACAGAAAGTTAGGAAGTAATATTTTAAAAATTGGTAATGATGCAGTTGAGGTTAAAAGCGAGAAGGGAGGTATAAGAAACTATATCGATATGTCAGATGAAAGCTCTATTATATTACAATTTCCTACAAGCATTGGTCAGCTAAATATTATATTGTACCACGATGTAAAAAAATATGATCAAGTACAAGTCAGAGTAGAAAACAAGGAAATGTGGGCTGAGTTACAAAAAAGAGGCGAAGAAATAGGAAAAAACTGCCTTTTTGGGGGAGTGAAACTTCAAGAAGCAGTAGAGAAAGGTAATTTCACTAGATGTGGCATATGGAATGAAAAGTATGCTATAAAAGAGATTGGCAATGATGAAGTATTGTCTTCATGGGTAAATAGGGTATGTGGAGGTAGTAAAGAAACCTTTAGGGAACTTTAATTCATTTATTTTAAGGTTCCAGAGTTTACTGGAGCCTTTGAGCTATAGTAGAAAATATTATATATATGGTTTTTTGCGTGGAAAAAAGTCTAGATTATGAAGTAGGACAAAAAGTAAAAAGTTGGAGGTTAGAGCGAGGTTATACTCAGAAGGGTTTAGCTGAGAAAATTGGTGTAAAGTACTGGGTAATACTGCAATATGAGAAAGGGAACCGTAAAATTCCAATTAAGAAGTTATATGCTATAGCAGAAGCATTATCAGTAAATGTTAAAGGTCTAGTTTGTGGAGAGACGCTACCAAATGAAAAAAGATATTTTGAAGATAAAGAAATATTAAATTTAGTAAAGGGGTATAAGGATAAAGAATTAAGCGAGGTATTTTATTTATTAACCAAATTTATTCGTTTGAGTGAGGAAAGAAGCAGAAAAGCGGTAAAAATGGAAGTAGCAAGGGGTTTGATGAAAGTAGGAGTTTCTGCTCATGTTATCTCTCGAACAACTAACTTATCTATTGGTGAGTATGAGGAGAACAAAATTCCGGTTCCATACAAAGTAGGGCAAAGGATAAAAGAGTGGAGATTGATACGAGGATATACACAAAAAGATTTAGCGAATAAAGTTGGCATAACAAATCAAGGAATATACGAATATGAACAAGGGAGAGCTGCTGTCTCACTTGAAATGTTAGATGAAATAGCAAAGGTATTATCAATCAGTATCATAGATCTACTTCCCGAATCAGATGAGGATAGTGAAGCGGAAGAAAAGCTATCAAAGTTGATAGAAGAATACAAAAAGATTGAGAGTCGGGAATTACGCGATATGCTAATCAAGTCTTTATTTGAAGGTATACATGTTTATAGAGAAAAGGTCAGAGAGGAAAAGAAGATTGAAGTTGCAAGGAATTTAGTGAAAGAAGGAATTTCTGTTGATATTATCTTGCAAACGACAGGCTTATCAAATTATATGATTGAGAAATTTTTGTGATTTCATAAAAACTTAGCCAATAGTGGATTTTTTTGTGATAGAATATATGTTTGCTTCTGTAGGAAAAACAGCTTTTAGAGGATTTATCTATGATAATTCAGAGCATATTGGCTCAGTAAGCTACGAGCTGGGGAAAAAAATAGAAGGTTGTAGGATAGTACAAGGGTATACTCAGGCAAAATTAGCAAGCAAAATTGGTTTAACACATAAGGAAATACATAACTTTGAACTAGGGTGCAAGGCTATTACAATCAAAGAATCGTATATAATAGCAGGAGCATTGTCAGTTAATGTTATAGATCTACTTCCAGGACCAACAGTACTAAGAGAAAACAGTTGGTATGAAGATGAGGATAAAGAAATAGTCTATCTAACAAAAATACATAGAGAAATTAAGGATCAGGAATTACGCAAGAAGCTGTATCCATTAGTAAGGTTTGTATATATTAGCGAGAAAATTAGCCAAGAAGAAGCGAAAATAGAAGTAGCAAAGAATCTAGTGAAAGAAGGAGTTTCAGTTGATATTATTTCCCAAGTGACTCGCTTATCTACTTACGAATATGATGATATAGAGAAAGAAATTTGTACTGATTCTATACTCTACAAAGTGGGGAAAAGGATAAAAGAGCAGAGATTAATACGGGAATACACTCAGGAGGACTTGGCAAATAAAATCGGTTCAACACCTAAAGAAATACACGACTATGAACGAGGATATACAGACATTCCAATTGAAATATTATATAAGATAGCAAAGACATTATCAGTTAACATTAAAGCTCTTGGACTAACAGAATATGAAAATGAGCCAGTTTTTGGGTTTATAGGTAAATGCGAAAAAATTGAGGATCAAGAATTACTGGATACGGTAGCTAGATCTTTATCTGAAGGAATGCAAACTGGTAAAGAAAAGGTTAAAAAAGCAGAGAAAATCAAGATTGCAAAAGATCTAGTTAAGGAAGGTGTTGCTATTGATATTATTGTGCGAGCAAGTGGCCTAACTGCTGATGAGTTGGGTGAGTGTGAAAATTGAATGTGTTTAAGATATAAGTAAAGTTAGTTAATGATTTAACCAGCAGAATTTGCTAACCAACTTTTTTGGCTCAGTTGAATTTTGCTTGGTATAAATTGTATTAGATAGAACTTGATCTGACACTTTAAAAAAGTAAGTTATAAAATAATGAAAATAAGGAGTGTTAGAAATGAGTACAATACAGACAAAAATATTAAAACCAAAGCTAGGATTATTAGAACTAGCAAAGCAACTAGGAAATGTGTCTCAAGCATGCAAAGTGATGGGATACTCAAGAGATACATTTTATCGCTTTAAGGAGTTATATGAAAATGGAGGAGAGGAAGCATTACATGAAATAAGTAAGAAAAAATCGCTATTAGCGAACAGAGTTTCCGACGATGTAGAAAGAGCAGTGATTAGTATAGCAACAGAATTTCCAGCATATGGACAAGAAAGAGCTGCAAATGAACTGAGAAAAAGAGGTATAATAATTTCTCAGGGAGGAGTAAGGTCTGTATGGCTCAGAAATGACCTTGAAACTCTCAAAAAGAGACTTAAAGCACTAGAGACAAAAGTAGCTCAAGACGGAATTGTTTTAACTGAAGAACAACTTGCAGCTTTAGAAAAAGTGAAAGAACAAAGGGAAGCTCATGGTGAAATTGAGACGCAACATCCAGGTTATTTGGGTTCTCAAGATACCTATTATGTGGGTAATATCAAAGGTATAGGGCGAATTTATCAGCAAACTTTTGTTGATACTTATTCTAGAGTTGCAATGGTTAAACTTTACACGGACAGAACAGCTATTACAGCTGCAGATCTTCTCAACGATAGAGTCATTCCATTTTTTGATGAGCAGAAAATTCCATTATTACGCATTTTAACTGATAGGGGTACGGAGTATTGTGGCAAGCCCGAAAATCACGCTTATCAGCTTTATTTGGGAATAGAAAACATTGATCATTCTAGAACTAAAGCCAACTCTCCACAGACTAATGGCATATGTGAAAGGTTTCATAGAACTATGCAAGATGAGTGTTACAATATCATCTTTAGAAAGAAAATCTACAGTTCTTTAGAAGATCTACAGATCGATGTTGATTATTGGTTGCGTTCTTACAACGAAACAAGACCTCTCTCGGGTAAATATTGCTATGGTAAAACACCTGTACAAACTTTTCTTGATAGCAAACATATTGCTTTTCAGAAAAATATTAGTAGCATTAAACAAGAGACTGATATTAGTTTTAACTACCTCAATTATCCTGTCAGTTAAGTCTTGTCTGTCAGGTCAAGTCTTGTCTTTTACATATAAATTAAGATATGAAATCGCAAAGTTTATCTATTAATTTCTGGTTGTCCTCTATCATTGCATTTGCCTCTTGCTGAAGAGATTTGATATTTTTGAGTGTAATATTGTCCATCTCAGTCGATGCTACTTTCAATTGCGATTGTATTCTTATATATTTATCGTCTATTACTTGTTCTAGTTGATAATCAACGCAATCCAATCCAGAGGCAAACATCACATTCAGTAGTGGCTTGATCCACCCTATTTTGCCAAATTTCCTTGAGTTAGCATACTTTATACTTCTATCTGTTCCACCAGTGCCTATTGATAGCAGTATAATCTCATCATTTGGAAATAACCTCTTACCACTTGCATATGCACAAGCCGCTGGATTATTTGCAAACACTCCACCATCTATCAATACTCTCTCTGTTTGGCTAATTTTCAGACGTTTTGGTGTGAAGTACGTTGGAGCAGCTGTTGTAGCTCTGAGTGCATCTTTCAACTTAATGTTTTTTTCTTTCCAACTTTTGAAGAAAAATTCACAACTATTGTGAATGTCATAACTGGTGAGTAGTAGATTACTCGCAACATCGGCCATAGTACTTTCACCAAAGTATTTGTTGAGAATAAATTCCATATTTCTATATGAGTACTGAGAACCACTCAGCCAAGAAGCAATTGATTTTCTCCAAAATGATGATTGAAAGATATATGTTCCATACTCTTGGTAAAGTTCAACCAAATCATTGGCAGAGTATTGAAGTTTATTGCTTTTACAAAGTCCAGCAACAATAATCCCACCGGTTGAGGTTCCTGCCATTAAATCAAAAATCTGGGAAATTGGCTTTTTTGTCCTAGATTCAATTTCTGCTAGAATAATGGCAGGTATTATCCCTCTAATGCCACCTCCATCTACAGATAAAATGTACTTTGTCACTGTAAAATTTATTTGTGTTTGTGAATAGCTTCAAGTTCGTTGACTTCTTCAGTGAGGTTTTTCACTCTCTCTTCAAGTCGATAGACTATTTCGATTAGTTCTTGGTTTTTTTCTACAAATTTATCATGGATATGTACACGTAGGTCGAGTTTTGCCAACCACCAGATTAACCCTACAGTCTGTACAACTATTGTTATTATTACCGCTATTGGGATTTTTTGCTTTTTCATGTGAAAATATTAACTTGTTATGGATAGTTTTGGAAATTTATATGCAGATTATAGAAAACTTACAGCTTTAGTGATTACTTTTTGTTGATTCGTATCGGTCCTCTGCTTCTGCAAGTAGCTTAATGATTTCATCATAAGGTTTGTCCTTATTATGCCGTGATCTTAATACAGCAATTTTCCTTGGTGTTTTTCCATCTGTATCTCTAATGGTAGGGTCTGAACCTTTGTCTAATAAAAATCTAATTATCTCCAATTTGCCTTCATATGTAGCTGCATGTAAAGGTGTCCATCTTTCATATTTCGTAGCATTTATATCAACTCCTTTTTCTACTAGGAATTTTACAACCTCTGCACATCCCTCTTCTGCAGCATAATGTAGTGCTGTTAATTTAGGGATCTGCACATTAATATCTAATAGATTTTCTACTAAGAATTTTACAGTCTCTAAGTTACAATTTTGAGAAGCAATGCGTAATATCGTTTTATAATTATCTGCAGCCTTTGCCTTCATGTAGGAATAGGTAGCAATAATACATACTATTACTGTTATAAGCCACCAAAAATGCAGCTTGTTTTTTGTATCTTGACCCAATTTATCCATATTCAACATCTTTTTAATATTAAATAGATCATTTACTCATTTTTTATTAACATTACTTACTCAAAGATGCTGACAACATAGTAAGGTAACCTGAGCTATTTAAAGTATGCTCCGCTCTATTAACTATCCATTCACCATCTACCGCTTGGTTAAAGTCTATAAGATTAAGTTTAGCTTCTGCAAAAATTTGAGGATTACCAGGCATAGTTATATCTAAAGCTTCATTGTTACGCTTCAATTGTTTCAACTTGGCATTTGCTGCACTCAGCGCTGACTCTGCATTAGAGTAAAGTTCCAGCATAATATAACTTGGCTCGCTACTACCAACTGTTTCTTTAATAGTTTCGCCCTTTTCATAGCTATGCCACTTTGCCACTACTGAATTATACTTATCACGTACGGTAAAATGTACTTTCCAGTTAATTGTATCTTGAGGTCTAATAGTCGTTGTTCCTAAAGCTTTTCCTGTGGCTGATTTTGCCATATTCTTTGAAATAAACAATATATACCCACCAGCTAATTTTGCCATTGCTTCACGCTCTGTTGCGATCTTTGTTAACAGACTTATATCACTTTCATCTGCCTGATTAATATGGGGTATCAATACATTCTTAAATTCCTTAGCGACTTTGTATCCATATCCATGTTTTTGGGCTATTTCTTTTACTAAGTTTTCTATGGTAATTTGGCGCCATTCTTTTGATACTTTTGCCTTCAAAGATATTCTTAAATTTGTTGCATGAGCTTTGATTAGTAGAGTCTTAGGTGGACCCTGTATAGTCACTTCGTTGACTGTATATATACCCATTGGAAAGATTCCAAATTCCTTATAACCTAGTGCTATGTTCAATTCATTCGGAATATCTATGTCTTCATCCCTGTAATTAACACACACTTCAACTACATCATCTATTATTCCTGATTCATCTGTAAGGTGCAATGATATAACTCTATCTTTAATTGATTCACATTTATCTATTATAAAATCTGGCTGCATTTATTCCCAGACCTTTAATTTTGACTTTTGTACTATTTTCTTAATAGTAGGAAGCTTTATCTTTAATCCTGCAGGCAAAAAGCTTCCGTATTCTGCCAAACCTAAGTTCTCTGCTAGTACTAATTCCACTACTCCATCAGTAAATCCGTAATGTTTCCAGCAAATCAGATCTAACATCTCATTTTCTTTACTCACATAGTATACAGTCATCTATAGCTTTTTAAACTCAAACTAAATTCAACTTTTCTTGGTAGTCCATTAGGTAAAAAATACATCTGCTTTTCTTCTAACCTAGTAATTACGAATTGTCCTAAAATATTACCTAAACTATCTACTAAAATATGTGGTTTTTCAGCTTCTTTCACACTCTTTAATTGATTTAGCCCGTTGAGATTATGCAGATAAATCATTCCTTCTAAATCTATATTTTCTACACCTTGACCGATATTTTGTAATAGTGGCATATTTTCAATACACTCAATCGTGCTCCAACGATTTTCTTTGCTATACTTTAAACTTGTGGGAGCAAACTTATACGGACCAAGAGATACCGTCTTGTTAGTCAACATAAAAATTTCCTAAATTGCATCATAAAACCAAAAAAAATACTTCCAATTCACAATCTGTGTAGCAGTACACAGATTATAGTTAGTGTATATGTTGATAAGTAAATTTCTGCTGTTGTGTATATGTAAAATCAATTTACTTATCAACATACACACTAACCAGCAACATTAAATAAATTTGTGTAAGATACTATTTCACATAAGATGTGATGGAGCACTTTTTGACTTTAAACTTCAGCTAATCTTCTAGCCTTATAATTCTTGATATGATCTGGATCAAAAGCCTTCCTTGAACTTAAAACACCAAAAACTATATGGAGTAACTTGCGCATTGCAGCTCCTACAATGGCCATGTTATGCTTGCCTTTCTCTTTTAACCTCTTACAAAAAGTCATAATAATAGGATTATGCTTTTTAGATACTATAGCAGGAAAATACATTGCCTTACGTAATGTTTGTGAACCTGATTTACTTAATCTGGGCTTGGCATATACAGATGAACCTGATGTTATATTCCGTGGTATAGTTCCAGCATATGATGCCAATTGCCTGGCATTTATAAAAACTTTTATATCAGAAATTTCAGCTAAAATAGCTACTGCTGATTCCTTTCCTATGCCTGGAACAGTTAATAGTAGCTGAAAATCTTCCAACAATTCTTTGTGTTGTTTTAATAGTTCATGTATGGAGTTTTTTATTGTTTCTATTGATTGCTCTATGTTCACTGAAAGATTTTCCCAAACATTTACAACTTTTTCAGGCAGTCTCTCTTTCTTTTCTAAATGATTATTTACTAATGTTAATTCATTTTTTAACGCAGCTGAACAACGATAAAGATGTTTTAATTTTTTCTTTTCAGAAGAAGGTGGTGTCCAACGTGTAGGTTCCTGTCTTTGACAATAATCTGCTATAATCTCTGCATCGCTCTGATCATTCTTTTGTCGCACAAGCTTACTCCTTGCATAAGATTTTATGCAATAAGGATTTACTACACTAACAAAATATCCAGCATTGTGTAGAAATTCAGCCAAAGCTTCACTATAACAACCTGTAGCTTCCATACAGATTGTTACTTGCTCCACATTATGTTTTTGTAAAAAATCAAGTAGACCTTGAAACCCAGAATCATCGTTTTTAAAATTCCTTTTCTTAGTTTCGCGTTTCCCTTTTTTACTTATGAAAGAAAGAAAAACATCAAAGCGATCTTTTGATATGTCTATACCTAAAAAGTTGTTGATCATTTATAACTCCATACGTTACCATTTAAAATGAAAAGTAAGGCTAACCTTGTGCATACAGAATTAGAACCATTTAGGTCTTTCTAAGATACCGTCCAACCTCTACTTTTGAGAAGGGAACTCTTTTCTCTTGGACAGATTTTATATCTAAGATAACATCCAGAGTTCTTCCCTTCTCCACCTAATGCTTAAGCTTAAAACATTAGATGCTTTTTTCAAGATACAAGATAGCATCAATAAAATGTCTCTACCGTATCAAATAAAACATCACGTGACTTTTCTCTTATCCTTTTTATTACTTCATCTGCAAGACTACGAACATCTTGGTTAGGTTCTGCTTTAATGCTGATAGTGTAATTATTAGTGATGTTCTGAGTTTTATTTTGTTCTTTATTTTCAAACTTACTCCTTGCAAATATCTTATCGCTCTCTGTCTCCTCAATAAGGCTTTTGACTCTGAAGCTATTTTTATTTCTCTTTGAAAATTCTTTAATTATACTGTTACCTAGCACAGGATTTCCACTGTTGAGAATATTACTCTTTATGGGAGTATGGACTGCTTTTATTTCAGTTTTTCTTTTTTCAAATTCTTTCAGTGGGCTATTTTCCAATACTTTTCCAAATACACTTTCCCCTATCCATGAAAAAGCTTTTCCTATAGGTTCAATGAGTGATTTCCACAAGCTAGAGAAAAAGTCTTTCACCTTTTGCCAGTTAGCTATAACAAGAGCTGCACCAGTAACAAGTCCAGCAACTAAAAGTCCTATAGGGTTAACGAGTGTTATTGCTCTTAGTCCTGTTACTACTGCAGGAAAAACTGTAGCTGATAAAAATGAAAATACTCCAAGTAGGTTTGCTTTCAGACTAAAAATCGTACTTCCTAGCAATGTAAATCCGTATCCTAGTCCTACTGCTACAATTTTTAAACTTATCAAGGATGCTACAGTACCCATGATCGCCGTGGTTAAAGTTGGATATTTTTCTGCAAACTCTGCTATATATCTAGTTTTTTCTTGTAAAAATTCAGCTATAGATTTTAAAGTAGGCAACATCACTGAGCCCAGGTTCATACCAACTTCAGCTATTGCATTTCGAAGAAGTCGTAATTTATTAGCTGTAGTGTCTGCACGATTTTTGAATTCTTCTTGTAGAGAGCTCTTGTACTTTTCTGTATTAGCCAATAACTTTATTGCATCCTCATACTTATTAAAACTTCCAGCTAATAATGCAATATCATCTTGATATTCCTGACCGAAAAGTTTCATAAGGATTGTAGAACGTTCCTGGTTATCCATTTTCTTTAGAGTTTGAAAAAAATAGAGTAATGCTTCTTCGCCGTTTTCGCTTATTCTTTGTACTATTTCTTCTGCAGTTATTCCCATTTGCTCTAATGCTGCTTTAAAATCCCCTCCTTGTTCTTCAGCAGTCTGAAGTTTACTAAGTAGAGCATTTATAGCAGTTGCAGCTTTTTCAGGTGTTTTACCTAAGCTAATGAAAGCATTTGCTAAACTACTTGTTTTCTCGATATCCAAACCAAACTGCTTTGCAGTACCACCAACTATTGCTAGAGTTTCAACCATATCTCTTGCTTTAGCAGCAGTGTTATCTGATAAGTGGTTGATCACATTACCAACATGTTCCATTTTACTAACATCAATGCCATAAACGTTAGAGAGTTTAGCTATAGAATCACCTGCTTGCTCTGCAGACATATCAAATGCTGTAGACATTTTTGCCACTGTTTCTGTAAACATAAAAAGATCTTCTTTCTTGATACCAAGTTGACCACCACTTGCAGCTATTTGTGCCAGTTCTGCGGCTGATAATGGTATAGTGCGTGACATCTCTTTTAACTTCTTTGCAAATTTAGTTGCTTCATCCGTTCCTTTTTTAAAATCTACCACTTTTGTAACATCAGCCATAGCACTTTCAAAGTCAATCGCAACTTTAACTGGAGCTGCAAGCGTTAGCCCTAGCCCAATAGTCTCTATAATTTGTGACTTAAAATGTGCTTTGCTTGCTAAAAAACTTTGGTGACTACGTATTGCAGACCCAAGCTTACCATACTTACCTTTTAGCACTTCAATAGAAGAACCAAGTTTATATTGATCACTTACTAATGACTTAATATTTCTTCCACTTTTCCTTACTTCTTCATTAAATGAATGCAAAGCATCTCTCTTTTTCAAATATGCTTCTTTTGCTTTTGTTGCAGAAAACTTAGCTTTATCAAATTCAGCTTTTAAAGTTTTGCTCGGTTTCTCTATTGCTTTCATTTGTTTAGCTAAAGATTTTACTTGATCTTCAAAGCCCTTCCACGACCTCCTGCTAGTCAAAACATCACTACCCAACTGCTTAAATTTTGATACTGATTTTAAAGATGAGTCAAGCTTTCTTATGTTCTCACCAAGATGAGTAAGTTGACTACTACTGCCCTTTATTACAGTATTAAAACTGCCATCAAGTACTGCACCTATTTTTATCGATAATACTGACATTTGAACTCCCTAGCTAATTTGCTCCATAAAATAAATTCACTAATCTCCATATCAAGTATTTGTTCAACTCCGCCTCCTACAACAGAGCTGAACATTAATACTTCTGACCTCAAGTTCTTTGAATAACTGGTGAAAAAAAATCCTTGAGCACCTCTTGTACTTTAACATAATCAGCAATATCTAACTCCTCAATTGATTCTTTTGCCACTGATGTTAAGTTCGCTGTCAGAGTGACTTCTTTACTTAAATCACTACCATTTAGACGATCTATGGCAAGATAATCCCTAACTTTTGGACGTCTAACGGTAAATTCTGAGACAGAAATTCCATCAACTGTAATTGGGTTGTTTAGTGTTATAGTTTTCATAAAATTCTCCTAAAAAATAAAATATTTTTACACTTTTAAAGTTATTTTAATATGCTTCTCCTTAAAAAATAAAATTTCAAATAAGTTTTCATATTCCTAAAACCGTTTGCAGCAAGGCCATTTGATCAACGCCATTTATCTTTCTTATCATATTTTCAGCATCGATCTCTATCAGCTCATTGCCACCTATGGTAAGTTTATAGTAATGAGCAGCTACAGTACACTTCAGCGTTGCTTTTTCAGCAGGTTTCCAGTTACCAAAATCAAATTCTTTAAAAATGCCTCTTAAATTGATTATTACTGCTTCAATATCATTACTTCCACTACCTTGCATTCCACCACGGAGCATCAAAGCTACTGAATTTCCATTTATCAACCCAAATAGCCGAAAGAGCTCTGTATCGTATTCAGCAAAAGTGAAATCTGCTTCAAGCTTTTCCATGCCCATATCAATATTTACTGGAATATCCATACCACCAGCTCTGTATTCTTCAGTTTTTATGGTAAGCTTCGGCAAGGTTATTTCATCAATTTTCCCTGCATAACCACGACCATCAACAAATACGTTAAAATTTCTCAGTATTTTCGGTAACACTTTACTTGCTCCTAACTTATTATACTATTATTTACAAGATGAGACCTGAATATTATTTGCTCAGCCGGATATGGTGGTGTAAATTCGAAATCAAAATATACTTTCCCGCTTGCAATATTTGCCGGTGTATTGAGCTCTGGTGTTGTATAACATTTTCCGCTAATAATTGCTCCTTGTGCTTTTAAACTTGCAAGATAAGAATTCACCCCCTCAATTACATCATCTATATAAGTTTTGGTGATATTTCGATCAACTGCCCAGAGATGAGCTCGAAGTAAACTATCATTAATTAAATCTGCAGTCCTTCTCACTGACAAAAAAGCCCATTTTGAGTCATTTGAACATGTTCTATTTCCCCAAAGCCTATAGCCATTTTGATGAATTATCGTTGTTACTTCATTTTCATTTAAGTGGTTTGCTCTGCAATTTGTATTACCGAGAGTAAAATCAATAGGCCTGCTTGTTCCAACAATACCGTTTATTTCTTTATTTGAAGGTGAGTGCCAGAAGCCTTGCTCGCTGTCTATCTTAGCTATTAAACCAGCTACAAATGGACTCGATGGCAAGATTTCTTCTTTTCCTTCAATAAATAACTTAATCCATGGGTCAACCACGTAAACTCTTGAGCTGCCTACACTTTTTCTCCATTTTATTGCTTCTTCATCATTAGTATTTGGTCCATCTGCTACTATTATGCTTCTCAGCTTTTCTGCTATAGGAATTAATGCTGCAACCACTGGATTTTTGCCATCTTCTGGTAGTTGGTGAGTAAACTGAGGTGCAATTAATATTCTTGGCGCAACATGAACTATGCTTTCACTGCTGAGAAATGCCTCAATTCCCTGATATTCTCCGGTTTCCTCATCAACACCGCCAATTATATTCTTCAGCGTCTCTTTTTCTTTTAATTTTGGATCACTTTCTTCAACTCGAATAACTACTACTGTTGCACCAATTTGGGAAAATACTCCATTTACTGCTGAAAAAAGAGTCCCCTTTTTGCCAAGTTTTACCGCTTCTTTTAAGCTTCCTGCTATCAGTACTGGCTTATTCAGTGGAAATTTTTGCCCATCTGCTTCAGGTGCAGTACCAATTACACCTATCACTGATGATTTAGCTGTGCGTACTACCTTGGCCCCTGAGGTTACCTCAATAACATTTACACCATGTAAAAATTGCTCTGTCATTTTTTTTGCATTCTTTGTTTAAAATCATTGAGCAAAGCCTGTAGCTCTACTTCACTTTTAGCTTCTTCAATTTTCCTCTTCGCCATGTCTTCCAACTCCTCGCATTTCACTATCGCTTTTACTGCTTTTTTCACTTTTTCCTCGATTATCCTTGCCATTTCGATAACTGTAATACCACGGACTTTTGCTAAAGGTTCTATAATTTCTTTATCCTTTTCATCTATAGATTCTGGTGCTGCTAGAATGCTTTTTGCGGCTTTCGCTTGTATCGCATACGACTTAGACTTCTGGTGAGAATGTCCTGTGTATTGGTTAGTATAGTTATCATAATAAGCACGAAGATTAGAAAGTGCAGAAAATTTCGCATTTTGCAATAACTCCAATTCAATATCTTCTTGATTCCGCTGAGCAATTTCTCCTCCTTCTGTTAAACAATAGCTTTTTTGCCAATCAAAATCTTTTGGCGCTTCATACCAATTTTTACCTTTTGGCTTGCTTTCAAGTATTGTTGTTTCTACTTGTTTATCATTTTCAAATCTAATGTAGATAGACATTGTTTGTTACCTCCAAATCTCATGCGTGTTAGATAATCCTGGACATTGCCAAGCCCTTAGCGTTCTCTCTACATCTATCTCAAGCCCTGTAGTTAAAAAATTGCTCCGAAAGTTATAAATACTCCACCTCATAAACCAACTGTAATGGTGATAATCAGATGTGTAAAAATATGGCGATGCGTAAAATAAAATTGCTACTGTCTTATTTGCTGGCACAGTAATATTATTTGAACTACTAAATACTGCAGAATTAGTTGAGTAGTTGTAAATATTTGTCCAAGTTATTCCTGAGATTGCCGATTTATTAGTATTAACGTGACTAGGTGTTCCTACGAATAACCCTGCTCCTTCATATCCTGAACTCCAACGTGATGAACCACTAAAATGAAGCGTTCGTGTTTTATCGCTGTTTGTAGTGTTTTTTACAAATATTACTCCAAGTAGTGCATATGGGTAACTGTATTGATCTGAGCTGTGACTACGACGTAAAAATGCTTTTCTGTACAGAAATTTACCGTTACTTCCTTGTAAGAAGTACAACTGTGGTGGATGATAAAAACTAGAATACGTACAATCATAAGTATTACTACCTGCAAGGAGTTGCAGCATATAGTCGGTTTTTGCTGTATCTTTATACCACTGCCCTAATTCTGTTTTGAAATAGCCATTATCATCAGACCAACCATAGTCATTATATCGATTAAGAATGCCAAACAGAAAAGGTAATGATTCAGGTTCAACCATATTGCGCTTTCTTATCTCTTTTATAATTGATGACCCATTTGGCACATCATTAATCGAGTTAAATTTAGTTGTAAGGATTTTTAATTGGTCTTCTCTAGTTTTTATTTCTTTCATAACTGATGAACCAGTTGGTATATCGCTTATGGCTTTAAGGCTATTTAATGTGTTTCTTATGCTATTTAGATCTCCGGCATTATTGATGGTGGCAACATGTGAATCTTTTCTGCTATCAAGTAGTGATAAATTTGTAATTCCTTTTTCATCTATTTTCTTTAATGACTTTCCTTCTAATTCAGAGATTGCTGCTAATGCATTGTTTTTACTACTATCTAATTTATTTAAATGACTTGTGCTACTGTCAAGAAGTTCTTTTAATTTTATGTCAGTCATCTGTACAATATCAAGTACTGTACTTTGCCCAGCAATAGACTCTAGAGATTTTGCGAGATATGCGAGTTGATCAGGGGTAGCATTTACAGATAGATCTTTCAGTCTCTGATGCAATGCATAAACTACTTCTTTGGCGATAGTCATCTGTTATTACTCCAAAAATTCAAAAAATTCTCAAAATTCAGTCGTTCAAATGCTTTTTGAAGATCGTTATGTTTACTTTCCCTCTCACTCATATCTTCATCTATTTTTTCTACCGCTTTGCGAATACGTACCACATCTTGCACAGCAATATTCTCTGGATGTGGTAAAGGATATCCGCGCCTCGTTTCATTATTTGGCATTTTTTTACGTTATAACAATCCGCAAGTTTTTTACCTTTGGCCGATAGACAACCGTTCCACTTAAAACTAATTTTATCCTTGTCTCATTGCCATTAAAGTTTGTCAGCACATGAGTTCTCTCTACCCAATTTTCTCCAATTGGTTTTCCTGATGTTAAATTTACTAATTGCCAATCCACATTTTTTTGCACATATGCTTTAACATCTGCAGTGCCAGGTATCAGCGCATCATATGTTATGGTAATCTTAGTGTTAGCTCCTGCTGTAATGCTTCTTGTAACATAATCTCCGAACTCTGAAAGATTACCCATAACTAACTGTAACCCAGGATAAAGAACTGGACTTTTTTCTCGCCCTCCTTTTAGGCTTGCTTTTACCGTTAATTCCCCATTTATTCTTTCACGCAGTGCGAGCGGCAAATTATCAGACAAAAAATTTTCTTTTCCTTCTTCATCTGTTAAAATAAATTCTACATTGGTATCAAATGCTACTTTTTCGACGTTCGTCAAAACAATTAAATCTGATACGTTATTTGCAGTAACCTTGCCAAGATCAATAATGTGAGAAACTTCGCTAAATTTTGCAGCCAAAAGCCGAAACGTTAAATCTAAGTTCTGATGTGGAGTCCAAGTACTTGCGTTGCTAGATGAGAGTAATACTCCTACTTGATATGGCTGACTCGTTACCCAACGGCTATTTACTGCATCATATTTGCCAAGTTCTGCTATTTTTACTGCAGTATCTGCATCATCAGTAAGTAGTACTAACGCTAACTATGGATTAGAAGAGAATAAGAAAAGAGGGTAAACTCCAGTATTTTAGAGATAATAGGAGGTTACCCAGTGAATAAGAATGTAACAGAATTATTCTGTTTTGTAGATGATTATTGTAAAATAATAGACAAAAATTTTGCAGGTAGATTATTATCCAATGGTAAAAAACCTACAAGAGTGCCAGAAATAACGCATTCCGAAATTATAACAATAATTCTGTTATATCAGCAATCTAGATATGAAAACTTTAAATCATTTTACATATGTTACTTACAGTTGCTGCATAAGTCAGACTTTTCTAGACTACCTTCTTATGATAGATTTATTGCGCTAAAACCTCGAGTTTTATGGTATTTAGCAATGCTGCTACAATGGTTATGTGAGCAGGCAAAAAATACAGGTATTTCCTACATTGATTCAACTCCTATCACGGTCTGTCATGCAAAAAGAATATCTAAAAATAAAGTTTTTACTGGAATTGCAAAATTAAGCAAAAGCACTTATGGCTGGTTTTTTGGTTTTAAATTACATGTAGTAATCAATGAAATAGGCGAAATTCAAGGTGTTACGCTAACCAAAGGTAACGTTGATGATAGAAAGCCAGTTCCGGATCTGACTAAAAAACTAACGGGTTTATTATTTGGAGATAAAGGTTATATCCAAAAAGGTCTGTTTCTACAATTACTTGATAGAAATTTAAAGCTTGTTACCAAGATAAAAAAAGGGATGAAAAACGCATTAATCTCTCTAAATGAGAAGATTTTTCTGAGGAAAAGATCTATTATTGAAACAGTTTTTGGTTACCTAAAAAATAGATTAGAAATTGAACACACTCGCCACCGATCTCCTTTTAACTTTCTGGTTCATATTTTTTCTACACTCATTTCATACTCTTTACAACGTAAAAAACCTTCCATTTCCAATTCTTTCTTTGTCGGCTAATCCATAGTTAGCGTTACTATTGCATACTCCTCTCCTGCATGGCAAAACACTGGTGACCACTCTATACGTGTTGCTGTGCCATCTATCTTTATATCTTTTGGCTCAATATAGCTTTCAGCAATGACAGTTTGCGAGGGCACTCCCACTGCTGTTTCTCTAATCTGCACAACAACACGTTTTTTGCCTTTATTTACAAACCATAGTTCCACGCCTCCTATGTGCCTACTTTCATTTAGAGTAAATGTTTGCGCTAAAGGATCAACTCTTCTTGCTGCGATAACTCTTCTTCTTTCCTCTATGGTAATTGTTTTTTTACCAGTATAAGTTGCTTCTCCATAACTGCCTTTATCACCGAAGAACTGCACTAACTTAGTCCCAGCAGGAATGTTTCTTGGTACAGTAAATCTTCCTTTTATTTTTCCTCTGTTATCAGCAATAAATGTTGCGATCATGTTTTTCTTTCAAATATTTTCTATGCTTTAGGTTGAATAAAAATTCCATCAAACTTTAATTCCTTAAGCTTTTCACCAGTTGCAAAACCTTCAATCTCAAAATTTTGAGTTGCTTCTCGCATAAATTCAGTTTCGTATGAGGTGCTTGACAGCAGCTCTGTTGTTTCTTTAACATTAAATACTCTTGTTACTGGACTTTTCCAATTCGTGGTAACCTCCGTCCAGTGGTCAATGTTTTTATTTAGAGTAATTTGTGCCGGGACTGGATCAAAAGCTTGATATGGATTAATCTTTTCTCCTTTAGTCTGTAAAAGCTGCTCCAGTACCGGTTCAAGTTCATACGGCAACAAATAAGTTTTTTCTTCCCCATCAATATCAGCAATAGTTACATCTATTGGTAAAATTAGTTCCTTATTTACTATTGCTGCAGACTGTGAAACTCCTTGATCACGCATATCATCGTCAAAAAACGAATCAACAAATACTCCTTTTTTCGTGGTTGGCTCTCTTGAATTTGCATCACTACGTAGACGTTCCTGTGCAACAAGAGCATAAAGATCATTTATTCCTTTTTTCATTGCTTCAAGCTCATTCATCGGTACAGCATGAATAGCATTATTCACTATTTTTACCCCTTCGCCTTTTTTCCACGTCTGATGAATGTAGCAGAGCAAAAGTTGTCCAGAGGGAGCTTTAGGCATCGATGGTCGCCAAGAGTGGGAAATTCCTTTTATTCTTCTTACCACTCCTTTGCTATCGATAGTAATTAAATCATAGCGTGGCATTTTCCAGGTGTAATCAATCAGAACCAAGCTGTTATCAACTGCTTCTTTTACTTTGCATCCCTGTTCACTTATATCTTCAGGGCTTACATGAGTACGACAGCGGTAAGTTATTTGATAACTACTTCCAGGAGCTGGTTCTTTACCTGGTAATGACCAATCAACGTTTCCTGCGTTTAATTTGTAATCTATACTATTTTCATAAATAACATTGCCTTGTTTAACTTGAATAATCTCAAGTACTGCAGAGTCAGGTATCGGATCAATAGCTCCAGAATATGAACCGTGAGTAACAGTAATAGTTTTCTGAACAGTTATATCTACTTTTTTAATTTCACTTATTGGAAAATCATTAACCTTCAGTTCCATTACTCTTTGGCTATTTGGCTGAAAAGTATGTGGCTCTGATTCAACTGATTTTATATCTGGATCTTCATCAAAAGAAATGCGAATACTGTGAGGTAACTCAATCTCATAGCCATCAACATGAGCTTTGCCCTCATTAATCACAAATATTTCTTTTTTACCTTTTTTTACCCCTTCTTCTCCCTTTTCTTCTTTGTGTAGGAACATCACTTCAAGGCCATTTACAACGTAGGAACCATTTGCCTCTTTGTCATAACGAGCAAGAGCTGTAGTTACTATATTTGCTTGTGGTGGCGGTGAGTGTTCTATTAATACTCCATTTTCAATGTTGTAAATTGGGTAAAATTCGCCATTTGTAGAGTTAACAGTAACACTTTCTACTTGGTATCCCCAAATGATGGAAACTTTAAGCCTTGCAGCTCCTACTTCCTGATAGTTTCTTGTACCAACTGCAGGATCACGAAGATTTTCGTCCTCAAGTTCTGTAATGGTAGATTCTACGTAATAAACACCTATACGCACTGTGGTACTCAGTGGAATAACAAACTCTTTTGCCTCTACTTTTCTCACCGCTCCACGAAGATAGATTTTTCCTGACTCAAGTGTAACTTTACCAGTTTCTCTATCTATAATACAATTGCTTCCTGTTATAACATCGCCATCACGAAATATTGCATCGCCTATGCCTTTAAGCTTAGAGAGAGCATATTCTTGCGTCTCGTTTAATTCTGCTGACTGTAGACCTCTTCCTGCTAGAAACAAGCTTTTTTCGTATTCTTTGTCAGGATTAAAGCGGTTATAATAGCTATTTAAGGTCATCTTTTTTCTCTTTTTCTAAAATGTCACTACAAACGAAAAAGTTTCCCTGGTTGCTGAAGTCCTAATGAGCGGTACTGTATGTTCTAAAACTAATAAGATCCCTGGGTCTTCTATATCTTGTGGTTCAAAATACCTTTGTCCAGGAGGCAATTTTTCTTTTACCCTTGTACCAACCATAACTCCTAGTTCCCTTATCACTTGATTTGCTGCATCCGTGAAATCGAAAGTAAATTTAAGGTACAAATTATTGGTTGGTACATTTGAGGACCTAAACCTCCCTGTTGGAGTCAAAAGCTCTCCATTCTCATCACCTGTGCAAAAGAGAACCTCATCTGCAGTACGTCTGCCAAGTTCATTCAAGAGCTTTATAGAATTTATAGGTTCAGGTGGTGTGCTTTGAGTATATTCTACAGTAACTGCACTATTTGCCGTGATAGAGCTATTTTCCGTAAGTTTTATTACACCAGTACTGCTATCAACTGTATAGTCTATACTTGGCTGATAAATTATTTGTCCTGTAAAAACCCTTACATCTTTAATAGTGTGGTGATCTAGAGCTATTTCACCCTCAACAAAAACTTTTTCGACCTGATGGCTACTTTCCCAATTTGAGTCACCACTGCCCCAGGCAAGATGTAGAGACTGCTCTTTTATACTTGCTGCTATTGCTGCTCTTCCTGACTGTGTGAGAATTGACATTTTTAATTAAGTCTCCTATATTATATATGTACGATGACTTCAAAATTCGTCCGCAAAAATCAAAATATTTTTTTATATCAGAAAAATTTTTTAGGAGAATAGCTCAGCTCCACAGCTAAACTTTCCAACACCACGAGCAAATGGTCCGCTAGGAATGTCAAGCCATTTATCTTCTTTTGAACCAGTAGCCATTCCCTTAACCAGCTTCCGTGCTTGTAACAGCTCTTGAACTATACGCTCCATTCTATCTCTTCCTATACTGTGAAACTCCTCAGGTAGTCTATGCCGCTGTTTATACACTCCTGTACTTCCTGTATGGGTAAATGGATGTCCAGAAATTGCTGCTCGTGTAATTGCAGTTATAAGATGCTGCTTTGAATCTTTTTCGTTCATATTTTTTATTCTTAATCTTTCAGTTATGTCCTCTAACAATCCTGTTTCTTCATTTCTTAAATAAGTGCGTAAAGTGCGATCAGCCAAACCGTTTGCTTTAACAATTGCTCCATAAAATAATGCGTTCTGTCTTACAGATTCTCCTATTGATTTAAAAATTGTCAGTTTAGCTGTATCTTCCACAGACCAAAAAGCGTATGAACACCTAACACCATTAACAAGAGCAGATGTACCTCTAATGGCATCACGTGCTTGCTCAACAGTCGATATAGGTTTTTCACTTTTTGGCTTTCTCATATGATGGGCAGTAATTATTGATGCTCCAGTGCTACCTGCTAAATCAGATAATAAAGACATCAAATAATCGCCTACGGCTGGGTCAGTATTTAAATCAGCATGCACGAATGATGCAAGTGGATCAAATACGATTAATTTTAAGTCTTTTATTTTATTAAGTTGTTTTGTTATCGATTCAAATTCAGGAGAAGTCTCTATAACTTTACCTGAAACACTCTTTATGATTGTAAGTGATCCACTAACATTTGGTAATGGTACAATAAAGAGCCTATCTTTATATTTTAATCTTTCGCATTGCGAATCAAGACGCTCTAAACGACGATGTATTTCACTCATATCATCTTCTGCTGAGAAAATTACCACAGATCCATGTTCAGTAACTAAAGGACCAAAACCACATGGCTGATCTTTTCTACTCGCAACTTTCAGTGCTAAATCAAGCAGAAGCATACCTTTACCAGTATCTCCCATTGCAGCTAGAATAGATGTCACTCCTAAAGGAAATAACCCTTCAACAAGAAACTTTTGCTCTGGTACTGGACCTATAAAACGTTCCACACTCCATTCTTGAATATTAAGAAATTGCTTAACGATGATTTTTTTCGAGTTATTTTCAATGAATTCAGGAATATTCATCTTTTCTTCTATACCATCAGCTGAATCCCATCCTTTTGGTTTATTCTCCGGTATTTCAAGAAGAGTAAGTGATAAAACACCAAGAAAAGTAAGCTTTTTCACAACTTTCTCAGCATATTGTTTACCTGGCTCATCATTGTCTGGCCAAATAATAACATGCTTACCCTTAAGTGGTGACCAGTCTGTTTTTTCTATTGGTGCATTTGCTCCTAACATTGCAGTTGTGGCAGTCATACCTTGCTCTATCAGAGCATCTGCACACTTTTCACCTTCAACTAAAATCACCTTATCAGATTTCATGATACCTGGAATATTATATAAAGGCCTGGTCTCTGGTAGAGTAAAACTAGACCTTTTTACATCAAAAGGAAGATATCTTTTTCCTGAATCAGTGTTATAACGATAAACTGTAACAATCACTTGGTCACTTTCATCGTAATAGTTCCATGATGCCGTTGGTTGCCCCAGAGTGTTATTTTTTTCCGAATAACCAATCCACTTAGCAATATCTTCTATCGTATCAGTAAATTGATTTTTTCCAGTAACAGCAGCCCAAAGATCAAAAATATCTCCTCCTTCTTCGGTAGAAAAATCATGCCATAATCCGGCTTTACTGCCAGTTAACTCCACTATCATACTTTGTCCTTTATTGCCTTGTAGATCACCTACATAGAACTTATCACCACGAAAAGTTCCTCTTGGCAGTAAATAAGAAAGACATGACCTTATATTTGATAGGAGTTGAGTTCTTAACTGTTCTTTCTTCCCTAATAATTTATAATGTCCATTTCTTTGTGAACAATAAATATCCATACCTACCTGAAGAATTTTTATGTTCTAGCTATAACGTTAGCAGTTTTCCAACATCCATTAATCTTATTGATGAATTTTGTTGGTATAGATCTACCGTTTCTAAGTTCATATACTACTTGTAAGATATTTGTACGTTTATTGGGTTGAAATATTACTATTCCAGATGTATAAAAACTTCTTAAAGCGTTAGCACCAACGAGAGCTTGAAATGGATTCTTTTCCAATGTAGAGGTAGATACTTTTTTGGTGTGATTTGTGATGATTATTCCAGCCATAGGATTAATCTTGGAACGTAGTTTTTCTATTGCATGCTGCAGACCATAGTTAACGGAATTATAAGGAGAATCAATCACAACTAAATCAAACTTTTCCTCTACCATATTTTTTATTTTTTCTATACCTTCTTCATTTAAGGTCAAATTCATCTTGTTCGTCACAACTAAGTTTTCTGTTGCTAAATGAGGAAGTTTGTTGAGTTGTTGTATACGTTCTCTAATGTAATCATATTCCATTTCGTTTTGTAGATAGAATATTTTTAGTGGTCTTGTAGGCTTCATGCCAAGAAATGATCTTCCTGCTGCCAGATGTACTAATAGAGAAAGAAGAAAATGACTTTTGCCAATCTTTGGAGTACCACCTATGACCAAAAGACCACCTGGTGTCAAAATTCTTGGGCCTATTATATCTTTTGGCATTGGTGATTTATCGTTTAAGTAATGGTTTACAGAAAATGCTTTTTCTTCGTTTTGTTTTTCTTGTAATATGGAACTTCTTTCATCTTTACCGTTCAACCATGTTTCAGCAGAATCTATATTACCTTTAACTAAAGTCCAAAGGTCTATTATATTTCCTTTCTTTTCTTCGATCAGGTTGTACCAATTTCCTGCATTTTCTCCTTCCATTTCAACTATTATCTTATTTCCATTTCTACTGCCAATATAGAATTTATCTTGGTAAGATTTGCCTTCAGGTAACAAATAAGATAAACAATCTTTGATGTTATTAATTAATAATGATTTTATTTTCAAAGCATTTTTAGATGAAAAATCCATAAAATTCTCCTTGTTTATTCCAAATTTGTTCAACATATTTTTTAGACGTTTAAAGTCAAGATTAGCCAGCTCACAAACAGTTTCAAAAGATCGTGAGCGAATCCATTGACAAGCCTCTTTTTTAAGTTTAGGGTTTTTTCCTGCTGCATCCTGAATAGCTCTAGTAATAACAGCAGCCCACAACTTTCCTTCGTCATACTTCAAAATGGCAACCAATCATCTTGAAAACTTTTTTGTAATTCTGGAGTAATAACTGTAGTAATCCTATTTCTATCTCCGTATGTATTATTAGTTTCAACGCCTACTTTTACTGTAAACTCTAAATCGTTGAAATCAGCTATAGAGTTTATTCTTCTAGCGGTAACTGCTTTCTCTGAAGTGTCATTTGCATGAATATTTCTGGATGATTCCAAAATACTACGCAGCATAGAACGTCCAGATTCTCCCCAGATGTCTTCTTCACCTTCTGCTTTGCCATTTTTGATACCTATAATCTGAAAAATCTTGCGTTTTGCATATGGGCCTTCAGTGACGGTAAATTCTACATTTAAATAGATACTGCCAGTAGTGTAGTTTTTAGTGAACCAATTTTCATAACCTCCAGGCTTTATTGCCATTTTTACCTTGACTATTGTACCTTTTGGTATTAAACTGCTTTGCAGTTTCGCGTTATTAAAATCAGTTAAAAAATCTTGTAGCATACGCTCTCCTATAAGTTGACTTTAAAGTGAAAATTAGCTATTCCATTAGCTGCCAATGACCATTTATCTTATCGACAAGTTTATTTTGCACGCGTTCACCATTACGAAGCTCAAATACTATCTGGCGTACACTACTTTCTTCATCATGAGCAAACATCACCATACCAGTACTGTAAAATCCACGTAAAGATCCAGCACCACTTAGGCCTTGGAATGGATCTTCTTCGAGCATCTTTTTTGATAATTTTTTTGTATGATGAGTAAGTACAATACAAGCATCTGGATTGACAGCACTGCGTAGCTTTTCAAGAGTCTTTTGCAGAAAAAACAGCATAGCACTATTGTCATTTTCATTTCCATATTCACTGCTAAAGATGTTACGTAATGGATCTATGGCCAAAACATCAGGTTTAAAGCGTTCATTTACAATCTCCTTAATTTCACTTATTTCATCATGATTAAATGATAAGTGCACTTTTGGCGTAATGATTAAGTTGTTAGCAGCTACATTCAAAAGTTCATTATCAAGTTGTTGCAAACGTTCTTTCATATATTCATATTCAATTTCAGTTTGCATGTAGAAGATTTTCAAAGGTCTATTTGGTGTCATACCGAGAAATGATCTACCAGCAGCCATGTAAACAAGCCAAGAGATCAAAAAGTCGCTTTTGCCAATCTTAGGAGGGCCACCAAATACTAACAAACCTCTTTTAGTTAGAATTCTTGGTGAGATTATATCCTCTGGTATTGGCGATCGATCGTCCAAGTATTCTTTCACACTGAAAAAAGGAATTTTTTGACCAATAGTTAAAAAGTTTTGTAGCATATAATAACCTCCTATATGTTGGGCGTGACAGGTTGAATTGCAAAAGCTTTAGTTTTAATTTTTGTAAGAAGTTTTCCTAGATGCGGTTCTTCAACCATATTAAGGCAACCACTTCGATCTTTAGCAGGATATCCCCAAGAATTAATCGTCTGACAGACAAATGAACGAACCTCTGTACTATCATCTTTCTTGATTCCAACCATACTGATTACCTCATCAACAATACCTGGAATTTCACTTGCAGTTTTAGCTCCTTCACATTGAGGTAGCCAAGTTGAGCGATTGAAATCATCGAGGTATTGTCCAAGAGTTCCAACTGTAATGATGTCTTTATTTGGAATATGTTGAAACTGATTGAGCCAAGCCATCATTTCTTGAGCAAGTAACCCGTAAGCAGCTCTCATATCTTGTTTTCCTGATCTTTCAGAAAAAGCTTCAGGTTGCATTTTTGCCCATAAAAGACATAAACGCGAGGCTACTGTAATACTATCGATAAAAACACATCGATACTTGAGAAACTCCGAAGCAAGCTCTTTGTATTTACTGGATACATGCTCATAGTGTCTTTGGCTATATGCTGAGTCAGATTTTAACGCAGGATTAGGACCACCTATGAGACATGCAATATCTCTTGCCTCATTCCAAGTACGAATACTTACAGAATCCCCTTGCCAATCTTGAACAGCAAGTAAACCTGCCTCAAAATCAAGACAAAGTGTTGGTTCATTTATGGTCTTTAAGAGACTAGTTTTACCTATACCATAAGGACCAAAGATGACCATTTTTATACCTGTTTGAACTTTTAGCCGTTCATTGCTGTTCATTATTTTCATTTTTCTCCCAGTACCTAAATATATATGTACGATGACCTAGGCAATTCGTCCGCAATTTGCAAAAAAAAATTTTGAGCAAATATAATCGAGAGCTTATAACTTACTCTAAAACTGAGAATTTATTGCGTATTCGTTCTAGTGTGCGATAGATAGTTGTCTTTGGTATTTTGGTTATTACAGAAACTTCAGTAATAGTAAATACCTTAAGTAATTGACATAAATTACTATCTTTTTCAGACAAAGTTGAAATTATATTATTTATATCAGTGCGAATTATCGCTTCGATTTCCGAGTTCCTATGATCTGGAATATCGTCGTTTATATCATCAAAAGTTATATTACGTTTTAGACACAACTGATTGCGTAACATATTGCGAGCACAATAATTAGCTAATCTAGCAACGAAAGTACTAAAACTACTTCTTTTCTCATCGTGCTGGTTAAGATATTGCCAAACCTGACAAAAAAGCTCTTGTTCTATATCTTCGAGACTTTCGTTAATAAAACAGCTTTTGGATTTAAGGCGCGAAGCTTGAAATCTCACATGTTTAACAATTGTAGAATCGATTCCTTGATAAGAATTCTTCATAAAAACTCCAAAAGTTTCATGAATAGAGATTTTTACCAAGATCTTGTATGACTAATTTATTATAAAAAAGTAGTAATAATTTTTTTATCTAAAAGAATAAAATCTTTAAAAGTTAAAATAAGATTTAAACGTTTTGATACACTGCTGAAGCTACTTTTTCATAGGTAAAAAACTACCAATTTCGTACCTAATTTCTGAATTACTAATTAGTATTTCAGAAAGCAGTAATCGTTAAATTATTGATAATATTGTCTTTTTTATGTTCTATTCCTAAAAGCCGTTTCTAAAGTTAAGTGGCTAAAATCGGCCAGTGAAGAGGACTTACGGATTACTGAAGTCTTATATATATTATATATATATTTAAATAAAGGTAAAATATAATATATGATAATATAATAATATAAATATTGGTGTAATATAAGTTATGTAAAATAGCTATTGAGATAAGTAAAAACTTAAATGGTAGGAAAAGGAATATGAAAATTTTTTTTAATTTTTTTTCAAAATTGCGGACGAATTTGCGAGTCATTGTACATATATATTATACAGGGCATTGAACTTTAATTACACAAAGGAGTTTTTGTACGTCGATTTTAACATTAGATCTTGGCAAACAAACGGGCTGGGCAATTCTAACAGATGGAGTAATTGAAAGTGGAAGCAAAAGCTTTCATGGTAGCCGTTTCAGTGGAGGTGGAATGTGTTTTTTAAGTTTTCACAATTGGCTTAATTCTTTGAAACATGAGTTCACTGCAGTGTATTTTGAGGAAGTAAGAAGACATCTAGGAACTGATGCAGCGCATTGCTATGGCGGTTTTCTCGCAGTTCTGTCTGCTTGGTGTGAAGAGAACAATATTCCCTACCAAGGTGTTAATGTTAAAACTATAAAACGCTTTATAACAGGCAAAGGCAATGCAAGTAAGAGTGAAGTTATTGAAGCGATACGTGAAAAAAGTTTTTCACCTAGAGATGATAATGAGGCCGATGCTTTGGCATTAATGTTCTATATTAGTAAAGATATTAATAAGACAAAAAACCCATAAAAAGTGGGTCCTTTCGGCCATAATGGCGGGTTTGGTGGGTTCGACCCCAGGCCTTCTCTAGCGTCAGATATATTTTAAATATTAACTTTTTAATTATTAAGATATGAATTTAGCAATCCACTACTATCCTACTCGAAACCTAGTTGAATATGAGCGTAACCCACGTAAAAATGACGATGTGGTCAACAGAATGTGTGCTTCTATTCGAGAATTTGGCTTTCGTATACCAATAGTTGCAAAAAGTGATGGCACTGTGGTTGATGGTCATTTAAGACTTAAAGCAGCAAGAAAACTTGGTATGGAAAGTATACCAGTGGTCTTAAGTGATAATTTAAATGAACCACAAACTAAAGCTTTTCGATTACTGGCAAATCAATCAGCTAATTGGGCAAAGTGGGATGATGAGCTTTTGAAAGTAGAAATTCAAGAGTTAGAAGATTTACAGTTTGATCTTAAAATGACTGGATTTGAATTAGAAAAAGTTCAACATTTCCTTGATGATTTAGATAGTGAAAAAGAAGATTTTTCTGACTTGGTTGGTGATGACAAAAAGGTAGAAATAACAAAACCAGGTGATCTATGGATTTTAGGTGATCATCGAATCTATTGTGGTGATAGCTCTGTAGTTGAATCATATAAAGCGCTGTTAGATGATAAAATGGCAGACATTACTGTTTGTGATCCTCCATATAACGTTGATTATGGTAGCAGTCAAGAAAGAGAGGATAAAAAGATACTAAACGATAATCAAGGTGAAAAGTATGAGCTTTTTCTCTATGATATTTGTACTCATATTTTAGCATATACTAAAGGTGCAATTTACATCTGTGCATCATCATCAGAGTTTTCAACGTTGCAAAAAGCATTTGAGGAAGCGGGAGGAAAATGGTCAACTTTTATCATTTGGGCGAAGAATCACTTTACGCTAGGAAGATCAGATTATCAAAGACAATACGAAGCAATGCTTTATGGATGGAAAAGCGGCAATAAACGTGAGTGGCATGGCGGTAGAAATCAAAGTGATCTGTGGTTTTATGATAAGCCAATACATAACTCACTGCACCCAACAATGAAGCCAGTAGAGCTAATGGAGAGAGCAATAGTAAACAGCAGCAGATCAGGAGACATAGTACTTGATCCATTTAGCGGTTCTGGAAGTACACTGATTGCATGTGAGAGAACAGGAAGAATTTGTAGGACAATAGAGCTAGATTCAAAATTTGTAGATGTAACCATAAAACGTTGGCAAGTGTACACAGGTAGGGAAGCAATTCTTTCTGGTGCTGGTAAAACTTTTTCAGAGATTCAAGAAGAAAAACAGTAAGAAAAAAGTGGAAAAGATAACGCAAACAGAAATTTAGTAAGCCTTGGTAGTTGTAATATTAATTTACTGGTATATACCGTATTTTAATGAGTTTAGCGTAACAAATAACTTTGGATTAAATGTGGTGTACTCAATGAATCAAGAAAAGACGTCAGCTGGAGTAGTAACGTCGCAAACAAATAATGAAGCATCGTTTTCTGAAGAAGTAGAAAATAATGTTTCAAATTCTACACTATCTGTTAAGGAGAGAATTGAATTGTTTGAAAAAGGTACGAAGCAAGAACCTGACCTGAACACTGAATGCAAACTAGCTTCTTTAAATGTGATTAGCAATAGTAGCGATAGCAGTATTACAGCAAAAATAGACGAAGCAGGTGCTGATTTTTCAGTGAGTTGTTCTTCTTTAGTATTTGATGATGGTAAAGACATAGAGGACGAATTTAATGCAGTTTGTGAGGCAAATGGAATAGAATATAACCGTCCGTATTCTCTTGATCAGCTTGAGGCAGCATCCAACACATCTTCCAACCCCAAAATAGACAATACAAAAGAAATGCAAAAAGAGGAAGAGGATAAAGAATTAGGAGATAAACCAAAGCCGTTACCTAGGAATGGAATGTTGGAGAAGGACAATATTAGAAATGTAGCTCCACCTTCACCTAGAACAGCAGAAAATCATCGGTTGAGTATTATTCAGGATATTGCACCACCAAAGCTACCGCATTCTTCTTTCCAATTAAATGGAGAAAAATGTGATGAGCAAGAAGCTATAGGAGAACCTATGTATGCAACTATAGACAAAAATAAAAAATTCTCGAAAAGAGGTTTAGATGGTGAAATAAACGATCAAAGTCCGGAGATGGAAAAGTCAAATTCTGAAGAAACATCAATTAAGAAAGGATCAGAAGATATAATTGGTGAACCTGTAGATCTGAATACAAAATTTTTAAAAAAGAGTTTGGAAGGAAGTGATAGTGGAATAGACAATAGAAGTGCAGAGATGACAAGATCAAATTCTCAAGTAACAGAAATGAGTGAGTCTTGTGGCAATCAAGGATGGGAGAATATGTCATTAAATCATGATAGTCCAGTTACACTTTCAACTAGCTCATCAGAAAAAAGTGATAATGAAGAAACCCCGTTAATTAAAAAAGAAAAGAAAACAAATAGAATTTTGCCAAGAGTAAAATATGCAGTGCAGCAGAAGGAATTTATAATTTTCGGTATAGCTGCTGTTGCACTTAGCGTTTCTGCAGCTTTGGTATATTTACAGGATAAAGCACAATTTATTGCATTTTTTGCAAACAGTGTCATCTATGTAACTATACCAATTCTAGCTGTTGCATTATTGGTTGCAATTAGTCCGATATTTTGTGGAATAAAGCAATTTAGAGATACTGAAGAGTGTCAAATAGGGAGAAAGAATGCGAATGAAACTTTGAATCAGGTGCGAGAGTATCAATCAAAAGATAAAGTAATAAAATCAGTCAAACTGGAATACGGCAATGGTACTCATTCGCATTTTACACTTAACGCTTGGGAGGGTAAGAACAACTTCATTAATATTGACGACAAAGTCATTAGTAGAAGAAATAAAGTAGAATCAGTAATCAAAGATAGGCCATTATTTACAGCATTATTAAGCAGTTTGGTTGCTGCAAATATAGTATTGCCTTTATTACTGTATGTAGAAGGTGGTATTAATAGTGTACAGAAGTTTTACCAGAACGCTTTGATTAATAACGTAGGGTTATCACTACTTATAGGCTCGAGTATACTTGCACTATCAGTGATATTCCTTGGAGTACATTACTACAGAAAAACAAATTGCACAAATCTTGTATATTGTGAGGAAAGAATTGAACCAGAAAAAGTTAATGGAAAGTTCATTGAGGAAATAAAGGAAGCAAGGACAAAAGTGCTTGAAGAAAACCATAGTAAAGATGCCAAATGCAGCAGTTTAACGCTAGAGCAAGTAGTGGTTGAATCTCATAACTACAAAGATGCAATTTATAGTATTAGTTGAAAATGGCCAAATTTCACTATGTAAAAAGAAAGCAGCTATAAACCGGAGTACTTCGCTCTATATTAGTAAAATATCTCTAAGACGCCGGCAAGTATAAACAGGTAGGAAATTGCTGATACTGGCAAAACCTTTTCAGAGATTCAAGAAGAAAATTCGTAGAAACAAGAGAGAGGAGAAAAAAAAGTGAAAATCACACAAACAGAATGGGCAAGAGAGATAGGAGTATCAAAGCAATATGTCTGTTATTTAGTAAAAAAAGGAATAGTTGAGTTGGAGGATGGTTTGATCAATAGAGAACAAGCAAATAAAGCGGTGGCAGCAATAAGAGATCCAAGTCAGCCACTTAGGAGGAAAAATCCAGAAAACGAAAATACAAATAACCTTTCTACAATGTTGCTAAAAACGCGAATAAAAAATGAAATGGAGCGAGGAAGGTTGCTAGAAGCAAAGGCAAAAGCTGAAATAGGAGAACTTGTAGCAGTAGAGGAAGTAAAAAGTGAGGCATTTAACGTAGCAAGAGTTGTACGTAATAATTTGCTTAATGTTCCAAATAGAGTTTCAGCACTGCTTGCATCACTGAGTGACACTGAAAAAATTCACGAGACGCTAACTGAAGAGATTACAAACTCACTTGAAGAATTATCTAACGCTAAATTTAAAATATAAAAAGATTTTGAATACAAAATGGCTGATAACTTAAGTTTAGAGTTAATAAAGTGTTTAATCAATCAACCTGGATTAGATGTTAATGTCAGAGGGTTAAACGGAAAAACTCCACTGCATTGCGCTATAGAGTTTGATGAATTAAGCATGGTAGATTTGTTACTCACGAAGAAGAACATTAATCCTTTTGTGGAAGATAATGAAGGTAAAACATCTCTTGATTACGCCAAAGAAGGGAAAAAAGCAGAAATATTACAAGCACTAATTAATAACAAGTACGGGTCAGAACAAGATAGCTTACTTCATTTAGCTGCAATGATAGGTGAAATTAATGCAGTGAGATATTTGATCAGAAAAGGTATTGACGTTAATGTACGAAATGCTTTGCACCATACTCCATTACATCTAGCAGCAGGCATAGGACATGCAGAAGTTGTAAAGATTCTGATAAGAGAAGGAAAAGCTGAAATAGATGTCTTTGATGCACGAAATCAGACACCAATGCACTATGCAGTTAATAATAAAAAGTTGGAGATAGTAAAGTTACTGCTGAAGCTTGGAGCAGATGTGAATAGTGCACGCATGGGACAAAACTCAATGAAATTGTCACCTGTGCATATAGCTGTAAGTAATGCTAATTACGATGAAAGAGACTTATGTCTTGATATCCTCAAATCCTTAATAAAGGAGCCTAATGCTCAAGTAAATTTGCAAGACTACGAAAATAAAACACCACTACATTATGCTGAAAGACTAAAAACAATAGAAGTTTTACTAACGCGAGAAGATATAGACCCTCTGGTAAAAGACGATAGCGGTAAAACACCATTTGATTACGCTAAACCTGAGATAAAGAAGGCTTTGATGAGTAATAAATACGGTTCTGAAAAGAATAGTCTACTCCATTTAGCTGCACAAAGAGGAGAAATTGAGATTGTAGATGCAATTTTAAGAGAAGAAATCGATATTGATATTGTAAATAATAAAGGTTTATCACCGGTTTACCTTGCTGCGGAAAAAGGGCATTTACATGTAGTAAAGTTATTGCTGAAAAAAGGAGCAAATTATACACCTGTTTTACATTTAGCAATTAAATCAAACAATTTAGAGTTACTTAAAGTTTTGTTTACTGAAAAAAATGGGTCTTTGCTCTGCAGAGATACCGTTGTTAATTTTCCAACCCTTCATAATAAATATATAGCACAGAGAGAAATAGCAGATAAAAGGACGAAAAAACATAATAATATTATCTGCATCTATACTACAGTCAGCGCAATAGCAGTAGCAGTATATATAGGGTTGATAACAACAACAATAAGCAGTGCAATCATTTTTGCAACAATAACAGGGGTATTTGCACTTGTTATAGCAATAATGATAAGTGAGATGAGCAAAAGATATATAGAAAAGGAATTTCAGAAAAAGATGTTTATGGAATTGGATGAGTGTAGTTCTATTGTTAATGATGTCGAGATAGAACCAGTTATGAGTAGATGCAGACAATGATATACGCTACATCTTTTTCTGAAGGTTTAAGGCCAGATCCCCAGCTTAAAGTATCAGAGTGGGCGAATGAGTATCGAGTTTTAGCGCCAACTGCAGCATCAGAGCCAGGTAAATGGAGAACAGAAAGAACTCCTTATTTAAAAGAAATAATGGATTCACTATCACCATCTTCACCTGCAGAAAAAGTAGTATTCATGAAAGGAGCGCAGATTGGGGGAACAGAAGCTGGCAACAATTGGATTGGCTATATCATCGATCAAACACCAGGTCCAATGCTGGTAGTACAGCCAACAGTTGAAATGGGAAAACGTTGGTCGAAGGGAAGATTTGCACCGTTAATAGAGAGTACACCATGTTTAAAAAGTAAAGTAAAAGACCCAAGGTCAAGAGATTCAGGGAATACTGTACAAAGTAAGGAGTTTCCAGGTGGAATAGTAGTAATAACTGGAGCGAATAGTAGTGTAGGACTGAGATCTATGCCAGTAAAATATCTCTTTCTTGATGAAATAGATGCCTACCCAGGAGATTCAGGAGGAGAAGGAGATCCAGTACTGCTCAGTATTGCTCGAACTAATACATTTGCAAGGCGAAAGATTTTTTTAGTATCGACACCAACGATTCATGGAATAAGCAGAATTGAGAAAGAATTTGAAGCAACAGATAAGAGATATTTTTTTGTTCCCTGTCCGTATTGTAATTACTATCAAGTTCTAAAATGGTCACAAATAAAATGGGAAGATAAAAATCCAAGTACAGCACACTATATATGTATAGAATGTGGTGAAAAGATAGAAAATCATCAAAAGACAGAGATGCTTGAACGTGGAGAATGGAGAGCTACAAATCAAGTACACAATAGCAAAGTAATAGGATTTCACCTTTCAAGTCTTTATAGCCCAGTTGGGTGGTATAGTTGGCAACAAGCAGTAGAGGATTTTCTGCATGCAAAGGAAAGTGAACAATTACTGAAAGTTTGGATCAACACAACGCTTGGAGAAACCTGGGTAGATAAAGGAGAAGTACCTGATTGGAAGCAATTATTTAACAGGAGAGAATTTTTTCAGATTGGCACAGTACCAAGGAGAGAAGTGGTACTTACTGCAGGAGTAGATGTCCAAAAAGATCGTCTAGAGGTGGAAGTTGTAGCATGGGGAAAAAGTCGTGAAAGTTGGTCAATAGACTACCGAGTATTTGAAGGAGATACAGGAAGTAGAGAAGTATGGAAAAAGCTTTCGGAGCTCCTCAATCATCATTTTATTGGTGAAAATGGGCTTGAATATATGATAAGTATGATGGCGGTTGATGCAGGGTATGCAACGCAGGAAGTTTACAACTGGGTGAGAAGTCATCAAGGGTCTGGAAGAGTAATGGCAGTGAAAGGTGTAAATAAAGCACTAGTGCCGCTGAGCAGCCCAAGTAGAGTAGATATAACAGTTGGAGGGCAAAAGCTGAAAAGAGGAATAAAGCTCTGGCCAGTCGGAGTATCGATATTAAAGTCAGAGCTTTTTCAATTACTTAATATTTTAAAAGAAGGTGAAGAAACACCGCCAGGGTATTGTCATTTTCCCGAGTATGCACCTGAGTATTTTAAGCAACTAACGGCAGAGCAATTAGTCAGCAAAGTAGTAAAAGGATATACCAAACAAGAGTGGCAAAAGGTAAGAGAAAGAAATGAAGTACTAGATTGCCGAATTTATGCAAGAGCAGCATCGATAGCACTGGGAATAGACAGATGGCCAGAGAGTAAATGGAATAGTTTAAGTGAAAAACCGGAAAGTAAAAAATCAAAGAAAATAGTCAAAAGCAAATGGATCAGCAAGTAATAAATGTATAACGAAGATTATTTAATTCAAGTCGAAGAAGCGATAAAGAAGCTGCAAAACGGAGAGCGAGTAGTATCAATTGCATATGGTGATCATGTGGTAAGATATGCAGAAGTAGATATAAATGATTTACTAAACTTAAGACAACGAATTAAAGCTGAGCTAAAGATTGCTGGAGTGGAGCCAAAGAGGAAAATTATTTTTTCAACGAGTAAAGGAATTTTATAAATGCTACTAAAAACCTTCAAACAATTATTCAACAAGCCAAAAATCAAAAGTTCAGCCTGGGATGCAGCAGGCTCAGGAAGAAGATTTTTTCACTTTCAACCAGAGTTAGGAAGTATAAACAATTTGCTGTCTCAAAGCCTTGAAACTTTACGTAGTAGATCACGTGATATGGTGAGAAAAAATCCTTACGCTGCAAATATAATTGATACGATAGTAAGTAACTCTATTGGAACAGGAATAAAACCACAATCAAAAGCAAGAGATGGAGAATTTCGAAAGAAGGTGCAAGAATTATGGCTAAGATGGACAGATGAAGCAGACAGTAGTGGAGTAAGTGATTTTTATGGATTACAAGCTCTAGTATGCAGAAGTATGATAGAGGGAGGAGAATGTTTTGTACGTTTAAGAACGAGAAAGCTGGAAGATAGATTTTCTGTACCACTACAACTGCAAGTACTTGAGTCTGAACATTTAGACAATAAAACAAATCAAACTTTAGCAAATGGTAATGTAATAAGAAACGGGATTGAGTTTAACAAGCTTGGGCAAAGAGAAGCATATTACTTATTTAGAGAACATCCAGGCGAAGGCTCATTTGGAGAATCAGTAAGAGTACCAGCAAATGATGTTTTACATATTTATAGACCACTAAGACCTGGGCAAATTAGAGGAGAGCCATGGCTTTCGAGTATACTGCTAAAGCTCTATGAACTTGATCAATATGATGATGCAGAATTAGTACGAAAAAAGACTGCAGCAATGTTTGCGGGATTTATTACGAGACTTGATCCAGAAGCAAATATCATGGGAGAAGGTGAAGCAAGTGAGCAAGGAGTAGCACTATCTGGCCTGGAACCTGGAACAATGCAGCTTTTAGACCCAGGAGAGGACATAAAATTTTCAGAGCCATCAGATGTTGGAGGAAGTTATGAAGCGTTTATGAGACAGCAACTGAGGGCAATAGCAATAGGTACAGGAATAACATATGAGCAGCTAACAGGAGATTTAACAAGCGTTAATTATTCATCCATTCGGGCAGGGTTGATAGAGTTTCGCAGAAGGTGCGCAATGTTACAGCATAACGTGATAGTGTTCCAGTTTTGTAGACCTATTTGGAATAGATGGCTAGAATTAGCAGTGTTTTGTGGAGAACTGAGTATAGATGAAAAAGTAGTAAAAGCAGCGAAAGAAGAAGTAAAATGGATACCACAGGGATTTGATTGGGTGGATCCACTGAAAGACCAGCAATCGCAGCAAATGGCAGTAAGGAATGGATTTAAGAGTCGATCGGAAGTAGTATCAGAAATGGGTTACGATGTTGAAGAAATAGATCAAGAAATAGCAGAAGATCAAAAACGTGCAAATAGTCTCAACTTAATGTTTGACTCTGATTGTAAAGGATTATGATGCTCTTAGGAAAACCATTAATGCTTGAACCAAGGAGTTTTGAGCTATTGTCATTAAACAATCAAAAACATCCCACGTTTAAAAACATAAAGCACTCCATCAAAAGTAACGTAGAAAGAACTGCAATTATAGCAATACATGGAATCTTGACTAAAAAACCAGGTGCGTTTGATGAAATGCTCGGGATGACATCATATGAGCAAATAGAAGAACAAATCAAACAAGCATTAGCAGATAGTAGCATAGAGACAATTATGCTGGAAATAGATAGCCCCGGAGGAGAGGTAAACGGTATATTTGACCTAGCTGACTTTATTTATGAATCAAGAGCAAAAAAGAGGATAATAGCGATAGCAAATGATGATGCATACTCTGCTGCATATGCTATAGCTTCAAGCGCTGAGAAGGTATTTGTGAGCAGAACTTCTGGTGTTGGCAGTATTGGAGTAATAGCAAGTCATATAGATCAAAGTAGATTTGATGAAAAGCAAGGTGTTAAGTACACCACAATCTTTGCTGGTAGTCGAAAGAATGATTTAAACCCACATGAGCCAATGACGTCTGAAAGTCTGGGAAGCTTACAAAAAGAAGTAGACCGACTATATGAAATGTTTTTGCAGCTAATAGCAAGGAACAGAGGTCTTTCAATTGAAAAGATTCGATCAACAGAGGCAGGGCTATATTTTGGGGAGAAAGCAGTAGAAATAGGCCTTGCAGACGGAATGACAATTCTTTCATCTATTAATAAAAACAGGAGTATTACTATGAATGAACAAACTACAAATGACCTAGAAACTGATAATTTAACCAAGTATCGTACTGAAGTTCTTGAATTAATACGTTTATGTAATTTATCGAAGATGCCAGAAAAGATAGGAGAATTTATTGAGCAAAGTGTAAGTGTTGAGCAAGCTAGGGAAGTTTTAATGGAATTACTTGCAGAGAGAACAAAGAAGACAGAGATACTGAGTGCAATACCACAGAATTCAGGAGAAGAATTGATGATGCAGGTAGCGAAAAGTCGTAGGAGTTAAAGTATTTTTATAACCGCCGTATATAGCATTGATAAAAGCGGCGGTAAGCAGTTAAGGAGAGAAATTTATGAGTTGTATAAGCGAACAAAATAATCTGGGTGACTTATTAAAGTATGAGGCATCAAGTCTATATTCAAGAGATCAGATAACAGTAGCAAAAGGGCAGAACCTAAAGCTTGGTACAGTAGTGGCTCTCGATAAAGATAGCATGGTTAAGATAATAAATCCAACTGCCACAGATGGTACACAAACAGCGATAGGTGCAGTAGTAAGTGATGTAAATGCGACAGAAAATGCTAAAGCAGTAATTATTACTCGTTGTGCAATACTAGCAGATCATGCGGTTGTGTGGCCAGCAAATATCACTGAAGAGCAGAAAGCTGCAGCAATAAAGCAACTTGAAGCACGAGGGATCATTGTCCGCAAGGGAATTTAACTAAAATTAATAGGAAAAAAAGGAGAGAAAAAATGCAAAATCCATTTACAAATACAGCATTTAGCATGACGGCACTAACAAATGCGATAAATATATTGCCGATAAATTATGGACGAGTTGAAAATCTAAATTTGTTTCCAAGTAGGTCAGTAAGATTTAGACATATTACCATAGAAGAACACAACGGAGTATTAAGTTTATTACCAACGCAAGTACCAGGGGCGCCAGCAACAGTAGGAAAAAGAGGAAAAAGAAAGGTAAGAACATTTACGATTCCACATATTCCGCATGATGATGTAGTGTTACCAGAGGAAGTACAGGGAATAAGGGCATTTGGATCAGAAAGTGAACTTAAAGCGCTAGCAGACGTAATAACTGACCATTTACAGCTAATGAGAAACAAACATGCAATAACATTAGAGCATTTGCGAATGGGAGCGCTGAAGGGAATAATTTTAGATGCTGATGGGTCAGAATTATTAAATCTGTACAACGAATTTGAAATAACACCAAAAGTAGTAAATTTTGCCCTTGGAACAGCAACAACTGATGTAAAACGTAAGTGTCTGGAAGTATTGCGGCATATAGAAGATAACCTAAGTGGTGAATATATGACTGGAATTCATGCCTTGGTAAGCCCTGAGTTTTTTGATGCACTAACTTCTCATGCAAAAGTAAAAGAAGCATATGAAAGATTGTAAGTTAAAAATGTGATATAAAAGAGATAAGAGGGAAAGATAACCCTACTCACTATAGGAATAGGGCTATCACGGGCGTGTGCGACCGAATGAAAATTGGTATTACAACCGTAGCCATCAAGGTACACTAGCCCTATCCCTCGATACGTTTGAATAGTTGTGTGGGACATATATGTGCACCCGTTTACAATCTTAAATTAATTAAACTATCGAGGTTATTATGATTGCATCTTATCAAAATTTTATTGGCATTGATATTGGAAAATTCAAAAATGTTGCTGCAGTGTACAACCAAAAAAACACTATCAAGTTCAATAATAATGATGCTGGTTGGCAACAATTGTTTCAAGAATTTTCAAATATTCTACCTAATTCTTTTGTAACTTTAGAAAATACAGGAAAATATGAGCTTGGTTTAGCACGTTCTCTTGTTGATATGAATGTTGCTGTGCATCGAGCTAATACTCGTAAAGTAAAAAGTTTTATCATATCACATGGAACTTTAGCAAAAACTGATCAATCAGATGCAAAAGCCCTTGCTCAATATGGTTTTGAACGCTATAGTGCTCTATCTCTATTTGTGCCTATGTCAAAAGAACAAACTGCCTTAGTTGCACTCTGTCAACGTCGTGATGACATTACGCAAATGAGAACTCAAGAGAAATGTAGGCTTGCAGCACCTGAAAACGACTATATAAAGGAAAGTTGCCAAAAAACAATAGACTTTTTTACCAATCAGATAAATGAGTTCAACGATGCCATACAAAGAATTATTGATAAAAATCCAGAGTTACAAAAGCGTCAAAAGATCCTGAGAACAGTGCCAGGAATAGGTCTCAAGCTATCTCAAGTTTTTGTGTGTCTAATGCCAGAACTTGGCTACCTAAACAAAAAAGAAGTTGCAAGTCTTGCTGGGGTTGCTCCACATCCAAAAGAAAGCGGTAAAACTATTGGTTACCGAAGGATAACAGGTGGTAGAAGCAATGTTCGTGCAAAGCTTTTTACAGCTGCTATGGCCGCTGCAAGATCTAAATCTGCACTTGGTGCTTTTTACTCTAATCTTATTGGTAGAGGTAAAAAGAAGATGGTAGCTATAACAGCTCTAATGCGAAAAATCATAGTAATTGCCAATGCAAGACTTAAAGAAGCAATTAATATGAAATAAAAAAATCTGCATAGAAAATAGGTTAACGGATATGTGCGTCTACACACATTTAAAGCACATATTCGTTAACCATAAAATCTAAGCAGTGGTTGCTGTTTGATATAAATTTCTTTCTGTATAAACTGGGATCTTTGTTGCCAAAATACATTTTTCAATTGAATAAAAATGCAAAATTATGAACAAATGAGACTAAACTCAAAAAATTTTAAAAAACATAGTTGATGGCAAGAAGGAGCAGCACTTCGAAATGATATGAGGTCAGGGTTTACATTTTGTGGCATAACGTTTGAGGAATATAGAGGGCAAGCAACTGACCCTGAAGGAACGGTTAGAAGATTTATTGAGAAAGATACAGGGCACTGTTTTCCACTAGGAACAGCAAGCACGTTTACAACATATTTTGCACCAGCAGACTTTAATGAGACGGTGAATACTCTCGGACAGCCACTCTATGCAAAACAAGAGCCAAGAAGATTTGATAGAGGGACCGATTTACATACGCAGTCAAATCCTCTACCAATGTGCCACCGCCCGGCCGTTTTGGTCAAGATCGTTGCAGCATAACAATACTGGTAGAGTAACTACAAGGTGGTGAGGCACAGAACGACTCTACCGGTATGCGCTTTCTTAGCATGTAAAGGTTAGTATATCAAAAAGAAATATGCAAGAGAATATTAAGCGATTATTAGAAGATTGTTTTGCCCATTTAGGAGAAGTGGCTTTATATAAATCAAAGGATAAGTCATATATGGTACAGGTGTTAAAGCAAGAGCCAGATAAATTATACGAGATTGGTGAAGGGCAATTTGTAGGAGAAACTTTAGTGTTGGAAATAAGTGCGTTTGATCTACTGCAGCCAATTGTAGGAGATATTTTTGTTATAGGTGACCGTAAATATAAAGTATATTCTCCACCGCTGCAAGATAATTCAGGAATGGTATGGAAAATTCGAGCGTCAGGAGTATAAATGCGTATTAACACCGGTAGTATTATACAAAGTATAGATGCTGAAAGGAAAAAAGTGGAAAAAGTGACGGTGAGTGCATTAAACAAAACAGCAATATGGCTAAAATCAAAAGCAGCTAAGGAAATTAGTGAGGAAAAGAGAATAAAATTAAGTTTGATAAGAAAGAGATTAAGAATTTTTAAAGCAAAAACAAGCAGATTAGAAGTGTTAATTAGAGCAAATCTCTACGACATTAGAGCATCGACAATTGGCAAAATACAAAAAACAAGAAGAGGATCGAAAGTAGGAAAGCATGAGTTTATAGGAGGATTTGCAGCAGTTATGCCAAAAGGAAATAGCGGTATGTTTAAACGTGAAGGAAGGGCAGCATTGCCAATAAAGGAAGTTAAGTTGCCACTCGAACCTGAGGCTTCAAGGATAATAGGGAATCTTGTTAATTATGAAGTTGAAAAGGTATTTGAAAAATATTTTATACATTACATGAGTTAAATTATATGCATGACAAAGTTCTGGAAAGATTTACATAAAGCAATTTGCAGCACACTGAAGGAAGAAATACTGGCTATACAGACATGTGAAATTTATCCAGCAATAAGGAAAGAATTAGTAGCGCCAGCGGTGTTTGTAGAACTAACAAGTTTAGAACCAGGTAAAGATGCAGGTACTGATGAATTAGCATTGAAAGCCAGGTTTGAGGCGAGGATTGTAGTTGATGGAACAGTAGAGGATTCCTCGGTAGTTGTTAGAACATTAGCTGCTGAGGTTGCGAGAGTAGTAAATAAAAATACTTGGAATGTGGAAAATGTTTCACCAGGAGAATTTATCTCTGCGGAAATTGACGGATTTAGGCCAGAGCTCGATGCATATTTAGTGTGGATGGTTGATTGGAGTCATCAGCTTCATTTAGGTAAATCAGTATGGGAAGAGGGGAAAATTAAACCACATACAATAAACGTAGGAAATATAAATGTTGGATCATAGTTTTGCGATTTCAGAGCTGAATAGGAAGCTAGCAAACGTTATTCGTATAGGAATTGTAAAAGAAATAGATTATGAAAAAGCAAAAGTAAGAGTGAAAATAGGAGATATTGTAACAGATTATCTGCCATGGATAACAAGCAAAGCAGGAAAAGATAGAGATTGGTCTCCTCCAGATATCGATGAACAAGTAATGGTATTTTCTCCTCTTGGTGAACTATCATTAGGAGTGGTATTAGGAGGAATATATCAGGAAAAATACTCTGCACCAGAGAATAAAAAAGAAATAAATAGTGTGAAGTTTCAGGATGGAACAAGATTGTTATATGATAAAGAGAAGCATCATTTAGAGATTGAAGTAGTAGACAAAATAACATTGAAAGCTGGAGGATCGAGTATAGAGATGACAAAGAGTGAAATAAAACTGAAAGCAGATAAAATAGAACTTAATTAATTGGAAAAATGAATAAATCAGTTGTGCGAGTAGGAGATTATTGTGCAGAAGCAACACCACATTTTTGCATTAGCGGCAGTAATAATGTTTTTGTGAATGGTAAGCCAGTTTGCCGTAAAGGAGATAATTTTACAGAAGGAAGAGTATTAACTGAAGGATCAAAAACAGTGTTTGCAAATGGTCTTGGTATAGGAAGAGTAGAAGATATAGTTTCATGTGGATTTAAAGTAATAAAAGGCAGTGAAACCGTGTTTGCAGGCTAAAAATGAAAGGAATGGATGCTAAAAGAGGGAAAGAATTAAAAGGAATAGAGCACTTGAAGCAATCAATAGTTGATATTTTGACTACTCCGAAAGGTAGTAGAATTATGAGAAGAGATTATGGCTCAAGATTATTTGAATTGGTGGATAAGCCAATAAATAGAGATTTAACTTTGGAAATCTATGCAGCAACAGCAGAAGCACTGGGGAAATTTGAGAAGAGATTTAAGTTAGAAAAAGTAAAGATTGCTGAAGCTAAAGAAGGAAAAATGACTCTTGTACTTGAAGGTATGTATCTTTCAGAAGGCAAATTCATAGGTATTAGTGGAGTAGTTGTTTAGAAATGCAGACATCTAATATTATTGAAAAACTAAGCTATGAGGAAATCTTTTCGAGAATGAAGGAAGAATTGGTCCGTAGAGATGAAACCTTTTCAGCGTTAGTAGAATCCGATCCAGCAATAAAGATTCTGGAGGTAGCAGCATGGCGAGAACTTCTGCTCAGAGAAAGAATAAACGAAGCAATAAAAAGTAATTTATTTAAATTTGCGACAGGAGAAGATCTTGATAATTTGGCTGAATTTTATGGAGTAGAGAGAGAAAAAGAAGAAGATGATGAACGATTTAGAAAAAGAATCAAAGCAAAAATAAAGGGGTGGTCAACAGGAGGAAATTATCGTTATCATGCACTTTCGGCAGATAGAAGAGTAAAGGATGCGCTAGTAGAATCACCTATACCAGGGAAAGTACAAATTTCAATCTTATCAACAGAATTATCCACAACTGGCATAGTGTTAGAAGAGCTACTAGAAATTGTAAAAAAGCAGGTTACTAGGGATGATATAAGTGTTTTAACAGATACGATAACAGTAATTGGTTGCAATATTACGGAAATAGATATTCACAGCAGAATGAGCATAAATCCTGTAATATCAGAGGAAGAAATCAAGAAGCAGTTTATTAAGAAGTTTGAAGCAAATAGAAGACTGGGATGGAATGTTACAAGATCATGGATAATAGCAAATCTATTTGTAGAGGGTGTAGAAAATGTGGAATTAATCGAGCCAAGAGAGGATGTTATGGTGCTAGGTAACGAGTGTGCAAATTTGAGAAATTTAAAGATTGAGTTGAATTAATGTTACTGCCACCAAACGCAACAAAGCAAGAGCAAGCATTGGTTGATGCAACAGATTATAAGGTTGATCCAAGCTGTATAAGAGGGTTTAAATTTAGATTAGAAGAAGAAACATTGCCGTGGTTGATTGAGGAATATGGTTTAGAAGAGATACTGCGTTGGGTAAAAGATAGAAGAAAAGCCGTAATAGAAGGAGTAAAATTTCAAAGACTGAGAGGAACTCCAGCATCACTAAAAATAGCACTAAAATGGGCAAATATAGAAGATATTAAAATTATCGAAGAACCACCTGGTAAACATTTTTTTGAGTTGCAAGTAGGGATAAAAGATGTTCCAAATGACTTCTTCGTAGATGCAGTAGTAGAGCTGGCAAAACTATCACTGCCTGTAAGATCCAGATTGATGAGGATTTTTAACGATTATTATAATGCGCAGAGATTTATATTGGATGAGAGTTTATTTGGAGATCTTCTTTCTGATTATTCAGGGGTAAAAATAGAAAAAGATGGACCAGTGTTATCATTTGGAAGAGTAAATTTTTTCAGGTCTAGTGGTCCAGTTATTAGGATTATAGAAAACTATCTACGCGATCATTATGAACGAGCTTTAAGCAATGATATATATCGCCTAGATGTAGCAATCCTTGGAGAAACCGAGCCTCACACAAAGAATTATAACGGTATTTATGAAAGAAATCATTTGTGGTACAACTTAAAAGCACTATATCCATTACCACAGAGTTTATTACCATCGATTAAATTTGCAAAAGCGCAGATAGTATTATCAGACAGTTGGGATTTAGGAGACATAAATACGTGCTTTCCAGTTAGTAGCGTAGAAGAAAGAGGAAATAAATTTGTATTGGGAAGCGATAAACTTTCAGGGCAATATTGGAATTTAAAACACAAGCCAATTTTAGAAAGATTTAGCGTTACTCACAACTATAAAGTAGAAAATTATACAGATCAGAAGGTCAGAAAATATGTTTTAGCAGAACACAACATTTACTATAAAAACGATTTAGAGCAAAAAGATTCAATACACGAATTAGAAAATTACATTTTAGTATTTTATCCAGGAGTACTGAAGTGGCACGAACATCGACATTTGCACAGAAGTTGGAAAAGTAGTCAAGTAATATCTCTAATAAGCTAAGCATTTATATTTAGATCCTCATATATTATATTAATAATAGGTAAAAGTGTATGAAATAAAAAGAAAAAGACTTGCTTTCTTATGCTAAAATAGACATGACTTGAATAGCAGCAGGTAAATATAAGAAATTTATCTGACGCTAGAAAAGCTAATTTTGTGAGGTATGAAATGAGTTTTAGCAAGAGTAAGTTTTTTAAAGAAGTATCAAGTAACGATATTAATAAAAGAAATGAAGAAGGAGAGACGATATTGCACCAAGCAGTAGAAATCTCCGATTACACAACAGTGAGGTTATTAATAAAAAAAGGGGCAGAGGTTAATGCAAGAGATAAAAATGGTTATACACCTCTGCACTGTGCAGTATTCGCAAAAAGTTTAGAAAATGTAAAAGTGCTGCTAAGAGAAGGAGCAGAAGTAAATGCCACTCAATATGTCACTGGATGTACGCCACTCCACTCTGCGTGCAAAGGAGCAGGAGTTGAAATAATAAAAGAGCTAGTAAAAGCAGGAGCTGAAGTTAATCAACTGAATAAGTACGGCGCAACGCCAATGTATTACATCTGGGAAAGTGAAAAGTATCGTCTATGTGATAGCAAAGAGAGTGAAAAGGCGAGTAAATTTTTGAGAGAAAAAGGAGGAATAACAAAAAGTAGAGAACTGACGTGCTATGGAATAGAGGGGCTAGTGGGAGAAATAGCAGACATGTTGAATGGAAGCTACATGCCGGAGCTAAAAATAATAGAGATAGGAGAAATAAGGAAGAGAGACAAATCGCTAATAAAGAAAGAATGTCAAAATTTAGCAAGCAAGATAATCAGCCAAGTGAATGCAATGATAGATGAGGTGGTAAAAAGGAAGGCTTAGGTTTAAAGAAAAGGTGGGGTAAGTTATGGTAAAGCTGGGTAAAAAAGATGAGTCACTATTAGAGAACTCGTTTAAAAATATTTATGAAAGAGACGAAAAAGGAAGAACAGCTCTACATTATGCAGTAGAGGTAAAAATAGTGAGGTTATTAATCGAAAAAGGAGTAGATGTGAATGCAGCAGATGTAAGAGGACATACAGCACTGCATCTAGCGATAACGGAGAAGCGTCTAGAAACAGTTAGAGAATTGATAAAATCAGGAGGGAATGTAAATGCTGAAGAGTATGGCAATAAATGCACTCCGCTGCATCTTGCATGTATGGTAGGAGAAAAAGAAATAGTGGAGGAGCTAGTAAAAGCAGGGGCTGAAATAGAGCAAGCAGATAAATTTGGAATAACAGCGATGGATTATGCAAAAAATAGCAAAGAAATAGCCGAGGTATTAAAGAAGGAAACAGAGAAAATGGAAAGTTTGTTAAAAAAATAAGAGTCGTATCAGAAAGCGCAACAGCAGTTGGCAAAGGAAGGGCTAGACCAAATTTGAAGGCTGTAGCTGATAAAAGTTGGTCTTTTTCATAAGAATAAATGGATTGATGGAAAAAAGGAGTGGTAAGGCTCCTTGCACTACAAAAACATTTGCAGGAGAAACTATGAGAAAAAGAACATTAACTTGCCGATACGAGCCAGATGAATTAGCGGAACAACATCTAGCAGACGCCTATGAGCTGTTACTAAGGTATGCGGTAAAAAGAAACAATGAAAAGGAGATAAAGAAAAATGATAACAGTGGCCTTATATGCAAGAGTTTCATCGAAGAGTCAAGCGCAGAACAATACAATAGAGAGTCAAATTGCCGAGCTCAAGCATAGAATTGCTGCAGATAAGCATGAGTTATTGAATGAGTATGAATTTAAGGATGATGGGCTTAGTGGGTGGAGTTTAGAACGTGAAGGTTTAGATGCATTACGTGATAAAGTAGGAGAAGATCAAATTGATAAAATTTATATTCATTCACCTGACCGACTATCAAGAAAATCTGCACATCAAATGATACTACTTGATGAATTTGAAAAAGCAGGAGTAGAAGTAATATTCTTAAATCATAAGACTGAAAATAATCCAGAGTCTAAATTGTTATTGGGAATGCAAGGATTAGTGGCAGAATATGAGTGTACAAAGATTATGGAACGTAGTCGTAGGGGAAAACTCCATAGAGCAAAAAAAGGCTGTGTAAGTGTAATTGGTATTGCACCTTTTGGTTATAATCGTATAAAGCATGTAGATAGAGAAAAGACAAAGTTTGAAATAAATGAAGAGGAAGCAAAAATAGTAAAGCAGATATTCATGTGGGTAGGGCAAGAGAGAATAAGTATAAGGGAAGTGATACGTAGACTAAGAGATAAGTCAATTAGAACAAGAACTGGAAAGAAGGTGTGGTGTCCAATAATAATTTGGAAGGTATTAAGAAATCCAGCATATAAAGGACAAGCAGCGTTTGGTAAATTAAAGAGGGTTGAAAAAAGAGAAAGAAATAAACAAAAGGTTTCTATCTGTCGCACAGATGAGGACAGCTGGATTTATATACCAGTACCAAAAATAGTTGATGAAGGGTTATTTAATAAAGTACAAAAGCAACTGGATGAAAATAGAAAAAGAGCAAGGATGCAGAGAGAGGGAGGAAAAAAGAAATATCTATTACAAGGTCTAGTTGTGTGTCAAAACTGTGGATATGCGTATAGTGGTGCACAATGTGGAGTTGAGGGAAAAAAGTTTAGCTATTATCGCTGTAGTAGTACTATACGTATTACTGATGGTAGGGAGAAGTGTACTAATAAATTGGTCCGTACAGATATGTTAGAAACAGCTATATGGGAAAAGGTGAAAAATTTACTAAAAAACCCAGAGATAATAAAAAATGAGTATCACCGTAGAATTGCAGAAAATAAAAATGATGAATCATCAGATAAGAAGCTTGCAAGAAGAGAAAATCAAATAAAACAAGGCATCGAAAAGTTAATGGAAGACTATTATAGTCAAGAAAATGTAGGAGATAAAGGATATATAAGTGAGGAAGAATTTAAACAGACGATGAAAAGAATGAGGGAACGCTTAAGAGGGATAGAAGAAGAGAAGAAAAAGGTAGTTGATCAAAAAGCGATAGAGAAGGGAATGAACCTTATCATCAACAGTATAAAGAGTCTTTATTCCAGTGTAAAATCTAATTTGGAACAGCTAGATTGGCAAACTAAGCGTGGCATCATTAAAGCATTAGTAGAACGAATTCAGATTGGTTATGATCAGGTAGAAGTGGCGTTTAGAATAGAAGAACCAGCACAGGATGGAGAGATTTTTAATTTGCAACATTGTACTGGACGTCATGGCAAGGGAGTTGGGGGAATTTGTAAAGTAATCTTTTTCGTTTGTATTCCCTTATGCTTGAGATAACTGCATGCAGGTTCATGGATCTCTTTACTCTTTAATTTCGATGAATTCCCTTTGAAGTTGAATATTGAAAATTAACTGGAGAATTGTGAATTACTTTGTATATGTGATAACAAGCCATGGCGCTCTCAGCAAAGCCATTTAGTATCAATTTTAGTTTGCCTGGATAAGTAGCTATATCTCCGATTGCATATATTCTATCTCTACTGGTTCTAAGTGTAGCTGGGTCGACAGTTATGCGGCCATGTTCTAACTCTATACCCCAACTGTTTATTGGCCCAAGATTCATTGACAATCCAAAAAATGGCAGCAAAAAATCAGCGGATATTTCTTTTTCTTCCTTAGAGGCAATGTTTTTTACTATCACTGCGCTCAACTGCCCATTACCTACTGCTAGTTCGTGTAATTGATATGGCACTACCAGTTCTATCTTTCCATTATTTTCAAGTGATTCTAATTTATTTCTAGTTTCAGGAGTGCAGCGAAATTCCTTTCTCCTATGTATCACATAAATTTTCTTTGCAACTTTAGAAAGTTCTACAGTCCAATCAGCCGCAGAATCCCCCCCCCCTGCAATGACTATAGTTTTGTCCTGAAAATCAGAAATTTTATTTACATTATAAAATACAGATTTATTTTCATATTCTAATATACCACTTAAGGGTGGACGGTTAGGTTCAAACATTCCGTTACCTGCAGCAATGATAACGGCTTTGCATTTTACCTCTGTACCTATGTTCGTTATGATAGTAAAGTTTTCACCTTCGTTATTTGAAATCTTTTCCACTTTTTGACTTAAATGGTAAACAGGCTCAAACGGTGAAGCTTGCTCCATTAGTCGCTCAATTAATTTTTGGGCAGTAATTACAGGATAACCAGGTATATCATATATTGGCTTTTCTGAGTAAAGAGATGTGCATTGTCCTCCTGCTTGATCCAAAACATCTATTACATGACATCTCATATCAAGCATTCCCGCTTGAAAAGCAGTGAATATTCCAACAGGCCCTGCACCTATTATTACGATATCGGTTTCCATATTCAGATGGTGATCTATTTATAGATATTAGCTTTCTTTGCTAACAAGGTCAATTTACAAAGGGATGTATTTTTAAAAGATGTAGCTAGATTAGATAAGATTTACAGCGTTACGAACCATCTAAATAAGCTCTAAAAATTAACTAACATTTTAAATCTGAGAAGTAAGTGCGGACGGAATGGGATTCGAACCCATGGTACGTTTCCGTACGTCAGTTTTCAAGACTGGTGCCTTAAACCGCTCGGCCATCCGTCCACCTCTTTTTTACCACAATATTTAATTTCAAGCAATCTATAAAAATCTTACTTGCCTACACAAAAGCTACTAAACACACTATCCAATATTTCCTCAACATTAATAATTCCAATTACTGCACCAAGTTCAAATGCAGCAAGCCTCAAATCTTCAGATATTAACTCAATTGGATTATCAATATTAAAACGTTGTAAATGCTCCAGTGTTTTCTGCATGTGAATCCTATGTCTTTGCCGAGTAATTACAGGAGTGTCTCTATCATGCCCAAATTTTTCCTCTACTTTCTCTTTAATTACAGAGATTAGTCTTTCTGTACCTATTCCTTTTAAAATAGAAACAGGTAAAAAATCTATACTGTTAATTTTTATGCTGTGGTCATTGATAATATCATCGGCTTTGCTCAGCACGTAAATGGTGTTACTATTTTCAACACTGCAATCGATTGCATGACGCTGTTTGAAGGGAAATAGCTCTATTCTCAAATTAGCTTCAAGGGATCTTTTTCTTGCCCGACTTATACCTTTTGATTCTACCGGATCTGAACTTTCATGAATGCCAGCAGTATCAGAAAGGATAACTGGATATCCGGCAACGTCAATATGGGCCTCGAGTATATCCCTTGTTGTACCTGCATATTCAGAAATAATAGCAATATCACGCTTGGCCAAAAAATTAAACAGCGTTGATTTACCAACATTTGGTTTACCAGTTATTACAACGTGTAAACCCTCACGCAACCTTTCGCCTCGTCTATTATCATTTAGGTGCTCTTGTATTGATTGCACAAGAGTTTTCACTTCATTATTAATTTTTTCCAACTCATTTTTTTCTGCCAAAATATCTTCTGGAAAGTCTATATATGCTTCGATTTTGGATTGTATCGTTATTAATTTCTGCTTCCAACTGCTATATAGCCTCTCCAATTCTCCTGATATCTGCTTAATCGCTTGTTTAGCTTGCATTTTTGTCTCAGCATCAATTAAGTCTGCAATCCCTTCTATTTGCGTTAAGTCAAATTTACCATTTAGAAAAGCCCTAAGTGAGAATTCCCCAGGCCTGGCCATAACGAAAATTTTTGATAATTCCTCCAAGATTATTTTTATAATTGCCTTGCTTCCATGCATTTGTAACTCTATAACATCCTCGCCAGTGAAGCTGTTTGGGGCAGGAAAATAAATAATTATTCCATTGTCTATCAATTGATTGGAACCATCATATAAGTCAACTAAAGTAGCAAGCCTTGGTTTAACTTCTTTCTTAATGTTAAAATGATTTAAAGCTTTAAGTGCATCGTTACCTGAAATTCTAATTACTGCAACTCCTGACTTACCAAATACAGTTGATAAGGCAAAGATAGTTTCATTTTTGTTTGTCATTAATTTATATACACTACTTAGCAATTTAAAATACTTAATCTAAAAAATTTTTACTTATTTTGCTAATTTATGTTAATGAAGTATTAGTAAATATATTGTATAGAAAAACCGTCAGGTAAAAATATTTATTTTGAAAACTGATAATATGATTTATAATCATGAATACGGGTTTTAAACATTTTATGCTCAAGAAATTAGCTTGGTATTGGTCATTTATAGAGTTGATTAAAGGGTTTGTTATTACATTAAAATATATGTTTAAGCCAAAGGTTACTTTGAGATATCCTATGGAGAAGGGCCCGTTAAGTCCAAGGTTTCGTGGTGAGCATGCGTTGCGTAGGTATCCAAACGGTGAAGAGCGCTGCATAGCTTGTAAATTATGTGAAGTTATCTGCCCTGCCCAAGCAATAGTTATCGAAGCAGAGGAAAAAGAAGACGGAAGTCGTCGCACTACACGTTATGATATTGATATGACAAAATGTATATATTGTGGGCTTTGCCAGGAAGCATGTCCTGTTGATGCAATTGTGGAGGGTCCTAACTTTGAATTTGCTACTGAAACAAGAGAAGAGCTAATGTACAATAAGGAAAAATTATTGCGTAATGGTGAAGTTTGGGAAGACGCAATTGCACTCAGGTTAAAAAAAAATAGACCTTATTATTAATGTTCAGAGCTTATAACCCTGTTATCCATTATGATTTAGGGGCAGTGCCCACCAGGGGTGGTGTCATCCCAGTGCTTGACACTGGGATCTATCTTATTTTCATCATGGACATTATTTTAACATATGTTCCTAGAATCTGTTGTCCATTGCATAACTTGCGAATATTTTTATACTTAGATCCCAGTGTCAGCTACTCGGATGACATCATAGGGGGCACTGGAATGAACACCAGATATTGGCTTTTACTGATTATACAGGAGGTATGACAAATGATAAAAGTCACTTTTTCAACTGAACAAAAAGTAGAGAAATATAGCTGTAAGGTTACCGATTTTAATATACTACAACCAGAGGTTTTAAAGGAAGCAGTTGCTTTAAAGATCAATGGTGAGCTATATGACCTCTCACATGAAATTGAATCTGATACAGAGATAGAGGTAATACAACTGAGTGACGAAGCGGGTTTAGATATAATAAGGCATGATGCTGCTCATATAATGGCGCAGGCAGTAAAAGAGCTCTTTCCTAATACTCAGATTACTATCGGGCCAACAATTCAAGATGGTTTCTACTATGATTTTGCTACAGATCGTGCCTTTACCACGGACGATCTTACTGCAATAGAAAAAAAAATGAAGGAAATTATAAAAAGTAACCACAGATTCGTCCGAGAAGTTTGGACTCGTAAGCAGGCAATTGATTTCTTTAGTGATATAGGTGAAAGATACAAGGTTGATATTGTCTCATCAATACCAGAAAACGAAAACCTAACTGTTTATAAACAAGGCAACTTTGTAGACCTATGTCGTGGTCCGCACTCACCATCAACTGGCAGAGTTAAAGCGTTTAAACTTATGAAAGTAGCAGGTGCATACTGGCGTGGCGATTCTAAGGGCCCAATGTTGCAAAGAATATATGGCACCGCGTGGAGAAATAAGGATGAATTAAATACTTATCTTAAACGTCTGGAGGAAGCAGAAAAACGCGACCACCGCAAAATTGCTAAGGATATGGACTTATTTCACATTCAAGAGGAAGCTGTTGGGCAGATTTTTTGGCATGAACAGGGATATACTTTATATAATGTTCTTGAGTCTTACATCAGAAAAAAGTTAATGAACAATGGCTACTTTGAGGTAAAAACACCTATTTTAGTAAGCAAAGAGCTGTGGGAAAAATCGGGACATTGGGATAAGTTTCGTGAAAATATGTTCATTATTGATGAATCTGAAAGTAAAAAGCTAGCAATAAAACCCATGAATTGCCCTTGTCATGTGCAGATTTTTAATTCTCACACCAGAAGCTATCGTGATTTACCGATACGTATGGCAGAGTTTGGCACATGCCATAGAAATGAAAGCTCAGGCTCATTGCATGGAATGATGCGAGTGCGTGGTTTTACGCAAGACGATGCACATATTTTTTGTATGGAAAAACAAGTGAATTCTGAAACTGTAAAGTTTTGTGACCTTTTAAAAGAAGTATATTCAGAACTTGGGTTCAATGAAATTTCTGTGAAATTTTCAGACCGTCCAGATACTAGATCAGGTAATGATGAAGTGTGGGATAGAGCTGAAAGAGCACTGCTTGAAGCAGTTAAAGAAGCAGGGCTTAGTTATGAACTTAATCCTGGTGAAGGTGCATTTTATGGTCCAAAGTTAGAGTTTGTTTTGAAAGATGCAATAGGTAGAAATTGGCAATGTGGAACGTTGCAAGTTGATTTTATTTTACCGGAGCGGCTTGGAGCTTTTTATATAGGAGCAGACGGACAAAAGCACCATCCTGTTATGCTACATAGAGCAATTCTTGGAACTTTTGAACGTTTTATTGGGATTTTGATAGAAAATTATGCAGGAAAATTTCCAATTTGGCTTGCTCCAACGCAACTTGCTATTCTGACCATTATAAATGAAGCTGATGGTTATGCTACTGAAATCAGCAATATTTTAAAAGAACAAGGTGTTAGAATTAAGACCGATTTGACCAATGAAAAAATTAGTTATAAGATACGCTTGCATAGTTCAAATAAGGTACCTATATTATGGGTTATAGGTAAAAATGAGATCATCAATAGAACTGTGTCAGTGAGAAATTTAGGGTCAGAAGAACAAGAGTCTTTTCCTTTGGAAAAGGCTACTGAGTTGCTTTTAAAAAGTATTAATTTGAGTTAAGGGAGAAAAACTTGCAAGTTCAAAAGAATAATAAAAACAAAATTAATGAATTCATCACAGCTAAGGAAGTACGCTTAGTTGATCATAATGGTGAAATGGTTGGAATTGTGCCATTAAGACAAGCTTTGGAAGTTGCACAAGGTGTCAATTTAGACTTGGTAGAAATTGCACCTGATTCAACTCCTCCAGTATGTAAAATACTCGACTACAGTAAACAAAAATATGATGCAAAAAAGAAGGCAAGCGAGGCAAAAAAGAAACAAAGAGCATTAACTATAAAGGAAATTAAGCTGGGCCCCAATATTGATAATCATGACTATGAAACAAAATTGCGTCAAACAAGAGATTTTCTTATATCTGGGCATAAAATCAAGTGCACAATGAAATTTAGAGGTAGAGAGCTTATAAATACTGAGGTTGGAGTGGAAAAATTAGAACGGCTAATTCGAGACACTGAAGATATTGCAAAGGTAGAGCTAGCGCCTAAAAGGGAAGGAAATCAATATTTTCTAACTCTGGTTGCTAAGTAGTAAAACGACTTAAAAGTGTAAGTTAAGTTACTGCCCTATCTTCAATTACATGACGAAAATGTCTGATTAGCCCTTGCACTGGCCAAGCTGCAGCATCGCCAAGCGCACAAATTGTATGTCCTTCTATTTGAGTTGTAAGGTCAAGTAGCTTATCTACTTCACCAGGTTTAATATTTCCTGCTACCATTCTTCTCATAATTCTCCACATCCATCCAGTACCTTCACGACATGGTGTACATTGCCCACAGGACTCATGCATATAGAAATGTGATAATCTTTCTATTGCAGCTATTATGTCAGTTGATTTATCCATCACTATCACAGCAGCAGTACCAAGCCCTGATTGTACAGCTCTCAATGAATCAAAATCCATTTCAATAGTATCGCATATAGATTTTGGAATTAATGGTACTGAAGACCCACCAGGTATTACAGCAAGTAAGTTATCCCAACCTCCTCGCACTCCACCTGCATATTTTTCAATTAATTTACGTAGTGAAATTCCTAGCTCTTCTTCAACATTACATGGATTATTTACATGCCCTGAAATACAAAAGACCTTAGTGCCAGTATTATTTGGTTTACCAAGAGATGCAAACCACTCTCCTCCGCGATTTAGGATATCTGGAACCATAGATATAGTTTCAACGTTGTTTATTGTAGTGGGGCAGCCAAAAAGTCCAACACCTGCGGGAAATGGAGGTTTCATGCGAGGAAAGCCCTTTTTTCCTTCAATGGATTCGAGTTGAGCTGTTTCTTCCCCACATATGTAAGCTCCTGCACCCCTATGGATAAACACATCAAGATCATAACCTGACTTGCAGGCATTTTTTCCAATTAAGTTTTCTTTATAGGCTTCCTCAAGTGCTTTTTTTAGAACTAAATGTTCATTATAAAATTCACCCCTGATATAAATATACGCAGCTGATGCGCTGATCGCTCTGCCAGCCAGAAGAATTCCCTCAAGTAGCTTGTGTGGCTCATATCGTAATATGTTTCTGTCTTTACATGTACCAGGTTCTGACTCATCTGCATTGACTACTAAATATGCTTTTGGAGGATTTTTAGGCATAAAGCTCCACTTAAGGCCAGTAGAAAATCCTGCACCCCCTCGACCTCTCAAGCCAGATTTCTTTACTTCATCAATGATTTTTTCTGATCCTAAATCCAGTAATTCCTTTGTTTTTTGCCAACTACCACGTTTTTTTGCACCCTCAAGTAGTGGTGTTTCTTTACCATTTAAGTTTGTGAATATTTTGTCCTGTTCTTTTAGCATGCTTTTAAGATTCTAAGTGATCCCGACGCGATTCGAACGCGTGACCCACTGATTAAAAGTCAGTTGCTCTACCGGCTGAGCTACGGGATCATTTTATTTTTCAGCTATACTAAACAGTAATATAGTTTTTATCCATTTTAATCAAACTAAAATTTCCATGTGTGGTTAAATAAATTATATAATGTACTGTATTAGTGATAATTTAATTAAAAATTTTTGAAGGAAAACTTCTTGTTAATTCAAAGATTCATTTGGTAAAGCTGACGTACAACTCTAAAAAGATAGAGAATTATACATAAATGCAGAATTTGTGCACTATTTAGCAATAGCCTCACAAATAAATATTTCTTGCATTTCAGCCTGAGTGATTTATGCTTTAAGCAAAAGTTGGGGGCATAGCTCAGCTGGTAGAGCATCTGTTTTGCACGCAGAAGGTCAGCGGTTCGATCCCGCTTGCCTCCACCAAACCAAACAGAGAAAAAGGGAGGTGAGCTCAGTTGGTAGAGCATCTCGTTTACACCGAGGAGGTCGTCACTGTCATCACCCACTCAATGGAGAGTTTTTAGCCAAAATTTAAAATACAAAAATACGCTAAACACCGTTCAAATAAACACGGTATTTCACTTCAAATGTTTACCCATTAAAAACCCCATATTTTTACATAATCTATTAACAATACTCTCTATTTCTCTACAATATAGGGTATTTTTCAACAATTTAGAGAAAATCATAGAGTAAACAAGTTAATAAAAGAATTTAATTTGACAGTAGAGAGAGGTTTGTTTTGAAAAATATTTAAATTATGTCTTTTTATAGTTCACTTTGCTGATAATGAGCAATTTTCTTGGAAATAGGTTAAGCCATCTTTTACTATTGTTTAATTGCTAATATTATAATATTAAATGATCATGTGAGGCGTAAAATGGATGTTAAAGCAAACTATGCAGAAATTACTAAACGTATTGCAGCGTATTTAGTTGATCAAACAATATTCCTAGTCTGTTGTTCATTCTTTTTTTTATTAATTTCATTTATATTACCAGAAGAATCTCTTACTGGCTTTTTTAATTATGTCTTTTCTGATACCGACACTGATACTGGCCTTATATCAGAACGACATGAAATACTAGGAGACCTAGGTACATTATTAGATAGTTTAGTATATATATCATTAGAAGTATTAATGATAATAAGACTTGGTTGGACTCCAGGAAAATTGCTATTTGGTATATACATAAAGGATATAAACACACTTAAAAACTCTACTTTGATGCAGGTGGTGATAAGAAGCACTCTTAAGACGCTTTTGTTTTTACCTGTCTATTACATTTCTGAGTGGTTTTTAATTTTACCAATATTGATCCTAATACCTGCAATATTTGATAAACACAAGCAGTTCTTTCATGATAAAATTGCAAACACAGTAGTGATAGATCATAAACCTGAAGAATGTCACTTAAATTTAAACTATGTGGGAATAACTAGACGTGTCGTAGCACATATTATTGACGGTCTTACTATTATGGGAACTTCTTTAATCTGTTTGATTTTTGTAGGAGTGATTTTTCACATTGCTGGATTTAAATTATTCATTACACGTAGTTGCTTATCTTTTTTGCTATCAATAGTATTCGGAGTATTCATGATAAGAAGATTTGGTGGTACTACAGGACAATTGTTATGCGGCATTCATATAAAAGATGCAAACACACTTGAAAATGTCACTTTAGTGCAAGCGATAATCAGGCATACCCCGTTTGCAGTTATTCGCTTTCCTATACTGATCACAAGGAGGGAAATTTTTAATAAGTATACTTCTGAATGGTGGCTTGATCCCTTATCAGGCTTAATCTTGATAACCATAATATTAATTTTTATATGTGGAATATTTGACCGACGTAAGCAATTCCTTCACGATAAAATTGCAAAAACAGTGGCTGTAAAAAAAAGCAGAAGTAATAGTGATAAATAAACCTACAGGCTAATTCAGGATTTTATTTTTGCTATTCAATTTCTGATCTGTATAAAATTTACTTGAAAAAATTGTTGGCACTAGAAATACCTATGTCATAAGTAAGGCTAAATTGGATATTACATAAGTTATTTACAACTATTTAGCTTAATGGTGAAGACAATTTTTAGTTGTACTTTGGGAGGATGAAATGGGTATAGGTCAGGAACGATTAGCTGGTACTACATCTATAAAAGACAATACTGTTCAGTTGTTACGGTCTAGCAGAGGTCTTAGTGATAAAATTAATTGTGCAGAAGTAAGTAGCTCCATATATGATATTATCGCCGGAAATCAGAAGGATGATGCACGTAAACTTCTTAGTTTATCGCTAAAAGCAGGGAAATTCTTATTAAATAATAATTTGGGTGGGTTTGTAAATGCTCTTCGCAAGTATATTACTGAGGAGCTTATAGATAATTTCATAGAGCAGCTTATCGAAAAATATACAACTGAAGAACAACGTAAGGCTTTTATACGAGAGGTTTGTGAAATTGTTTTAAATCCTTTTCCTGAGCTCAGGGTTGCACAGAAGTTTTCTCAGGTATTAAATAAAGAACATGTTACAGAGAAATTGGAGGAACAGCATGTTACAGAACTACCACAAACTACTGAGGGTCAGCAAGTTACAGAAGTATCACAGGTTACAGAAAAGCAACAGAATACGAAAAAACAACAAGTGATGAATGAAGATGGTGATACAGCTTTACACTTAGCTGCTATGAAAGATGATTTAAATACAGTGAAGTATCTTGTAGAGAAAGGAGTTGATGTTGATGTTAAAAATAAATATGGTGCTACTCCCTTACATGCTGCTTCTATACGTGGCAATTTAGAGATAGCACAATTTTTACTTGACCATGGTGCTGATGTTAATGCTCAAGCTATAAATGGTCTTACGCCTTTAAACTGGGCTACCATACACGATCACCTAGCAATGGTAAAATTACTTCTTGATCACTGCGCAGATGTTAACATTCAAGAGAGTGAAAGTTATGCAGAACATAGTTTTGGTTATGGACGCACACCCTTAATGTCAGCTGTTGTAGCTTGTAATACAGAGATAGCAAGGCTTTTACTTGATAATGGTGCTGATGTTAGTATTAAAGGTCGCGGTTTAACAGCATTGGATTTTGCTAATACTAACAAAGATAAATGCCCAGAAATGTTAGTTTTATTGAAAGAGGTTAATATTAAAATAGTGATAGCAGAAGTCATTGCACATTTACTATGGCAACAAGCAGTGCAACAAAACCTTCTTTTTTTGTTAGTAGTATGTTGAATTCGATAGGAGCTTCAACTACTGCTGCACTCAGTGGCATATTCCAAGGCACTCCTGCTTTACCTTTTGCACAACAGTCCATTACCTATTCAGGTGAAAACTCAATCAATTCTTCACAGGTTGGTTTTGGTGGAATGGCTTTTTTAGCTGATGTGGCAATTAGAAAGTTCACTGGGCAAAAGTATTCAAGGCCACTCGATGATTCGCTTTTGACACTGGAGCAAATTAAAGAAAGAAGGCTTAGCGCTATAGAAAAAGATGTCAAAATGGCAATTAGTAAATTTGAAAAGCTTGATCAGTGTCCTAGGAGCTCGCTAAGCAACACAACGATATCTAAAGGCATGGATTATCAAAAATCCTTTTAATTCTATCTGAGAAGGCTTTGTTAAATAGCTACTTGTGAAAATGTAGGTGTAGAAAACTCAAAATGTACTGTAAGCTATATGCTCAACGCAGAGAAATGGCAGGAGAGTTTAGAAATATCTAGTTAATAATTTATAGATTCTTCTAAAGAAATTATCTTGTTTTTTATTGGCGGACGGCTTGTTTAAACCCGTAAAATTTCTCCCTTTGCTCACTCCACAGCATCGGTATTTCTCTTAAATCAACTAACTTCAAATCTCTTGGCTGCCTCCCATTTACTATATCTTCTTTAATTTTTGGTGCTAAATAATTCAACCTTAAAATTTGCTGTATACGTCTTGTACCTATATTAATTTTGGCACTCAGCTCTTTCACACTTTCGTATTTTCCTTCTTCCAGTTGCCGTTTCCACGAATGTGCTCTTACCACTGCTTTCAGTAGCACATTGTTTGTTTTTCCTTCTGGTTCTACTACTGTGCATTTATTTCCTTTCTTCTTTATTGGTATAAATTCTACCTTATTCTCTGAACTCACCTCTATCCCCTCTCCTTTTACCATTACTCCTTTTATTAGCTTTTTCACTACTTCTTTCTGCTTTCCAAAACTTAAATTTTTCCACTCTTCTGCTTTTTCTTTCCATTTTTCATATAAATCTTCCGCTTTCTTCATCACTTCTTTTTCCACTTCTCCAGCTACTATAGTCTTGTTTATTGATTCACAATTCTTTCCCCTTAAGTGGTTATTACATACGTAGTATCGATACCTTTTATTCTCTTTTTTTGAGTATGTCAGCGTCATGTTTACTTTGCAGCATCTGCATCTTATCATACCCTTTAGCAGCGCTTCCTCATATTTTGCTTTTCTATATGGCTGATTCTTTATCAATTCCTGTGCTTTTTGCCATTTTTCTTCCTCTATTATTGCTTCATGCTTTCCTTCATACTCTTTCTCATAATGCCTGATTTTTCCCATATATATTGGGTTTGTTACTATCCTTCTCACTGTTGCTTTTTTAAAGATATCTGATTTTGTTCTGTAACCCTGACTATTTAGCTCCCTTGCCAATTCTGCCATTGACTTCAGCTCTACATACCTTTCAAATATATGCTTTACTGTCTTTGCTTCTTTCTCATTTATCATTAATTCTTTATCTTTTACATTATACCCAAGCGGCAAAGTTCCCGGAGAGTAGACCGGCGGAACTTCCCCAGCCAGTCTCTCGCAAAACTGTACGTAAATCTCTCGATTTATACAGCTTCCATTATTCAGCCTTTTGACCTAACCCTACTGTCCAGTGGTAGAAAGTCTTTGGATTCTCTTCTTTTATTTTTCCTAGAAGTTGCCTTGCTAGTCTTTTTCCAAGTTTCGGATATTTCTTTCTTGTCCACTTTTCTAGATGTTGCTCTACATTGTTAAGAGGTTTATACACCTCCGATTGGTAAAACCTGCCATAGTACTGATACCAGCCTCTGACTATTGGATTTACTTTCTTTGATATCTCCTCTAATGTTATGTGTGTTTTTCGTAGTATTTTCCATGACCTTATGGTTGTAGTAATCTTTTTCTTAACCTTATTGCTAATTGCTGGAAGAAATGCAACGAAATATTTCCCTATCTTGCTCTTTGCTTTTCTAGGTCTAAAAGTATATCCTAGGTAATCAAAGCTTTGTGTAGGAAACATATTCTTCCTGTTGCCATCCTTACAATACACAATTTGTGTTTTATCAGGATGTAACTTTAGCTTATATTTGGCTAATCTTTCTTCGATCATTACTCTCATAAATTCTGCCTGTTTTTGCGTCTTGCAGTGCACTATTGCATCATCTACATACCTCTCAAATGGTACTGTAGGGTAGTTCTGTTTCATCCATATATCAAATACGTGATGCATGAATATATTCGAAATGATTGGGCTAACTGAACCTCCTTGCGGAACTCCCTTTTCCCTAACTACCTTACTGCCATCTTCTAGCTGAATAGCGGCTTTCATCCACCTTTCAACATACAGTATGATCCATTTGCAGTTTGTATGCTTCTTGATAGCTTGCAATGCCAACTCGTGATCCAAATTGTCGAAAAACCCGGATATATCTAGATCTATCGTCCAATCATACCTCCAGCATCTTTTCCTTGCAGTATCTACCGCATCCAGTGCTGATTTATTTGGTCTATAACCATATGAATCTTCATGGAATTTTGGCTCTACTAGCAGCTCAAGATACATAGAAGCAGCCGTTTGCCCTATCCTGTCGAATACTGAAGGAACACCTAAAATTCTTTGTCCCCCTCCCGTATCTTTCGGTATTGCTACAGCTTTTACAGGCTCTGGAAAATAACTTCCTGATGACATCCGATTCCATAGTTTGTACAGATTATCCTTCAGGTTCTCTTCAAACTTTGTTATCGATACCTCATCCACACCAGCCGCACCTTTATTTTTCGATACTTGTTTATAAGCCCTCCAAATAAGTTGCTTTGGTATATCAAAAGACTTTGTTTTATTCATTAACTCCTCCCTTTCGGTTGATACATAATTAAAACTGAATAACTCAGCTCCTTCGCTCCCTTTCCATTACAGAAACTTCTTCACTACTACAAGCTGATCCGCCCCTGTTCTTCGCATCGGTACTCTCATCCTTGAAGTTTAGCTTCTTGGATTTCTCCCTTGTCATCGAAACGACAGGTTCCCGCAGTTCTACACAATAGCCTATAATAGTTTTCACGCCACCTATATGCCGGACGCCACCTACCCAGTAAGCAAGTTCCTTGTAGATCTATCCCAGGAGAGATGGGAGCTCCTGGTTTTGACGTCGTCTCAGCCCTTTCGACACTTCATCAGTGGTTCATTTTCATTCGCCTCTCTATTTCGTACATGACACGTATTTGTGCCTTTTCCATAACGCTCACTACCTTGACTCTTTATCAAAGCAGCTTATGGTTGTTTAAAGCCTGCTCTTGCAAGCCGACTTTGAGGGACCTTCCCTCATCTATTGTGCAGCTTAAGCACTTAGTTTGCTCATTTCTGATCATTCTTTGTGTCTCTACGGCACACCCCATCCATAAACCTTGTTCTTTTGATGTTGCTATTTTATTTTTTACTCTCTCTACTATCATCTCTCTTTCTAGTTGTGCTGCTCCTGATAATACTGTCTGTACGAATTTTCCCATTGGCGTATTATTGTCAAATATCTGTGTTACTGCTACAAAATTTACTCGGTGCCTTCTAAAAAATGACGTTACTTCTATGCTGTCTTTTGTTTCTCTTGATAATCTATCTAGTGTGTACACTACTACACAATCTACTTCTCCTTTTTTTGCATCTTCAAATAATTCCTTTATCGCTGGTCTTTCTAAATTTTTCCCTGAAAATCCTCCATCATCGTACTTTTTAGCCAATGCTACCCAGCCTTCTCTGCTCTTTATGTATTTTTCACATGCTACTCGCTGCGCATCAAGACTGTTAAACTTTTGTTCTAGCCCATCCTCATTTGATTTTCTTGTATATATCGCACACCTTACTTCTTTTAGCATTTTATTCTCTTCAATTTTCATTTTTATCACGCATACCGAATAATAAAGGTCCGTTGTAGCTCATTCCCATTATTTTCCCGGCTACTGCTGATAATGATGTGAAAAATTCTTCTCTGTAGATTAAACCCTTGTCTGTTACCATCACCGCATGCATCTCTTCTCCTCTCTCTAATATTAGCTCTGTTCCTGCTACCGGAAGTTTGTCACTACTTATTCTTTTTCCCTTCTCTAGCCGATCTGCCAGATACTCTAGTCTTTTTGCTCCTTTTCTTGACATTTCTCCATATGCTTTTTCCTGCATTCTATAAGCTATAGTATTTCCCAAAGTAAATGATAAAGGTATAATAAGGTATTTGGGTTATAATGGCGTATAGTGTGGATTTAAGAGAAAAGGCAATATCGATGATAGGAAAAGGGAAGACGAAGGTTGAGGTGGCAGAGCTTCTGGAGATAGGAATAGCAACTTTGTACCGCTGGTTAAAAAAGAAAGCTGCTGGTGAAAGCCTCAAGCCATCTAAAAACGGCAGCTTCATTCGAAAAATAGACCCAAAAATACTCGAAGAATATGTTACAAAGAATCCAGATCATACTCTGGCAGAGATGAAACAAAATCTTGGATTTGGAATAAATTCAATTTGGTATAGACTAAAACAGCTAAAAATTACTTTAAAAAAAAGTCACACTATATCAAGAGCGCAATCAAGAAGCAGTTTATTGATAAAATCTCAAAAATAGACCATTCCAGCATCTTATATATAGATGAAGCAGGAGTTGATAATAAATTATACCGAGAATATGGACGTGCTCCAAGAGGAAAGAAAATTTATGCAGATATTCCAGCGAGAGAGAATCAGTATAGTAGCCGGGTGGATTGGAATGAGATTTATTGCACCAATGACTTTCAAAGGTGGGTGTGACAAAGAGGTATTCAATATATGGTTGGAGAAACCTAAATTGCCACTTGGCACAACCATAGTTATGGATAATGCTACATTTCATAAGACCACTAAAACAAAATCATTAATAGAGTCTTTTGGCTGTCATGTGCTGTATCTTCCAACATATTCACCAGATTTGAATCCCATAGAACACTGTTGGCATACCATCAAAAGCCGCCTCAGACCTCTAATGTATAAATGTACAGACTTACAACTTTTGGTTGGTAATACCATAATGGAAATTTATCATTCATTTTAGAAAATACTATAGTATTATTGACATAAGGTTCCGTATTATTAATTTGTGTTAAACCTACCATTATAGGGTTAGCATATCGTAATCAGGGAAATTAGGAATGCAAGATATTTTTATACGTTTTCTAGAATTTTTATCTACTGCAGTATTAGTGGAGAATTTTTTGTTTACTTTACTCACTACCAGCTCTTTTTTATCTTGAATTTCTCTCAAATTCTCAAACTTATAGGGCTTTTTATGTTAAGTAAAGTTACCAAAAATGTGTCTATTTTAAGTATTTTTAACCATCTTACATAAAGCAACAGAGAACAAGTTCAAAAGTATTGTAGGGTCCACCAATATAGGTTTCAACATACCATAAAGCCAGCCTATTTATTCTATCGGGGTTTTATACTAATTCTCTAGTGATATTTGTTATTATGACTCCAATACATGCTAATTTAATTATAAATTAATCAGTAAATGCTAGAATAGCTATAATTAAATTTATTAGATAATACTTATGAGTGGAAAAAAACATGTCTTTAAGATGGTACCTGGACAGCAATTTTCATGCGGATCTAGTAGATATAAAACGTATTCTAACATTGAAGATCCTCAATCTATGAAAAAAGTCAAGCTTATATCGCTAAGCGAAGAAGACGATACGCTAGAATTATCTATAAAATTCTGTAGCGATTTTCTTGATAGATTTGGAATGTATTGCGTAGAAGAAAAACAAAACAGATATATTCGAGATGATCAACCTGGTTATTATAAGAACAGTAATTCATTTGCATATGACAATGATAGATTAGTTAAACTATCATTAAATTGGGGCACAGGAGATAAAACTGGTTATCATAATTTTGTAGGTGAAGAATTGAAGTACAAATATTTAACATGGGAGGAATCAGGTCTTGGTGACGATAAATATTATTTTTCAGATAAGGAAGGAAACATAATCGATTCACCTGACAACAAGATATTACAATACAGTATGCCACACCATGATACAGCAAAGGTGATAGAAGATATAACATCGTCTAAGATACCAAAGAGTGTACTAATATCAAGTGAGTTCGCCAAAACTTTTTTTAAGAACTTAACAGGAAATCAGTTAGAGACTCTTGCCGATATTCTTAATAATGAGAAATTACAGATTTTAGCAAAGAGCTTAACAAATAAACAACTACAGGTTTTAGCAGAGAACTTAACAGATGGACAATTTCTAGCTTTAGTGAATCATTTAACCAATCATCAATTACAAGCCCTTACTCACACATTGGATTCAAAAAAGTTAGGAATAATAGTCCCCTTATTAAATAAGGATCAGGTTACGAACTTAGTAAAAGACTTTAACCCAGATCAAGTAAAACAAATTTTCCCTCACCTTAAAATGGATCAGTTCCAGATGGCGATCGAGACAATGAGTGATGACCAGTTTGTAGAACTAATAAAAAATGCAAATGAGAGAATGATAAACACTATTTTGGACGAAGCGTTGAGAAATAAACTTCCAATCTTAGTAAAAACTTTAGAAGAAGATACATTACATAATTTAATTAATAAGCTAGACCACAAGAAACTTGCAATAGTAGCTCGAGATTTAACTGATCCTAATAAAATTCAGATGGTTATTAAGTCTTTAGCTAATAACCCAGAAAAACTTCAAGCTTTTGCTCATAATATGTCTAGTGAGCAGTTTAAAGAACTTTTGGATAACGTAGATGCAGAAGAGCTTAAAGACATCATTCACAAATTGCCTCACGAGAAAGTTATATCTGTGATTGGTGATCTTGATAGTAAAGGTCATTCTAAAGCTATTATTGATGCATTGAAGGAGGAGTTTTATAAACAAAAAGAATCGATAAATGAGTTACACAAAAAGCTCGACGAATTTACCACACCGCCACCAATGGATTCTCCATATGATGTTATGGAAGAAGGATATTATGAGTTAATATAGATAAATAGCTCTAGATTTGGAGCTATAACAAAATATTCCAACAATAAGCAGCTTATATGTTGTTTATTATAGTTAAGAATTAGTTAAATTTTTTACATAATTACGGAGGTAATATATGACAACGGACAACAGTGTACAAAATAGTGCACAGAATCTCGCAAGAGCTGGTAATGGAGAAGACAAGCCAATTATAAGTAAAATTGAGCCCATTATATTTATGGCCACAGGAGATCCTTACACAGATGATCAATTAAAGAAGTTTGCACCATTCTCCCATGTTCAAAATATTATTGGGAAAGTAACTAACAATATGAATAATATAATTGATATATTAAATACAACATTAAAAGCTGAGCAAACTAAAGTTATAACATTGATAGGTACAGTTGGTGATGAAAATAGTGGACTAATAAAGACAATTAACGATTTAAAGTCCGAATTAGAACCACCGCCAATGGATACCCCTGAGTTCATTTAAGAAAAAAAGTAACAGCTTGCTAGCAGGCTGTTACTCTTTTCACATGCTGTTTAGATACAGCTAAATTAGGGAATCTATTTTAAAACTTTCGACTTGTAATTCTCATCATGTTTTGCAAACACCGTATCTGCAAGAAAAGTACTATTATCAAACATTTTACCTTGCACAACAACACCACTTTTTTCTGAAAACATTGGTGGAAGTATTCCCTGATATTTTACCACAACGCTTTTGTTAAAATCTGTCATTTGAAAAATTACTTCACTTTCGCTCCGTATCACGCTATTTTCAACAACCATTCCACCAACACGGATTGGCTTTTGATTATTTGGCAAGACTATGGCTTCACTTACTGTATAGAAAAATGAGATATTTTCTTTGAGCGTTGTTAAAATAAAAAAAACTGCACAACTTAAAAAGCAGAAAATTCCTGAAGTTATAAGTAATCGCTTATGTTTCTTCTTCATTGTTGCTTTTAAGACTTTCTAAGTTTTTTTTACTTTTTATATAGCAAGAAACGGTAAAAATAAAATTTCCACCAATCAGTATGAAACTAATAAGGTAAGCAAAAATTACATATGTATTCATAATGCACTGCCAATAAATAACTCACCTGCATCAAAATAAATTAAGCTTCCATCATTTTGCTGAAACACCAATTTACCACTTTTATCTATATCAGCAAAAATTCCTTCATACAATTTGTCAGCTAACTTTACACTGATTTGCTCATTCATTTTGAATGCTTTTTTTAACCACATTTCTCTTATAGCATAAAACCCATCAAATAGCCATTGCTTTCTTAGCTTATTAAAGTTTATTATTAATTCTTTTAACAGATCCATGTGAGACACAGATTCACCGTAATTGCTAATGCACGTTGTTCCTAGAAGTGGTGCATGATTGACATTAATTCCAATTCCTATAATGAGCCAATTTGAATTGGATTTTTTTTCAAGCAATATTCCGCTTATTTTCTTGCCATCGATTAGAACATCATTTGGCCACTTATACTGGAGATTTAGACCATTTATAAATGACAGTATAGTATTTCCAACAGCAAGAGCAGTAACAAAAGTCAATTCTGTTAATTTGCTGACATCCTTTTCTTGGTTAATTATCAAACTCGCATAGAGATTACCCTCTGGAGAAATCCAGCTTTTTCCAGTGCGTCCCCTGCCTTCTGCTTGTTTATCGGCAATAATAATAGTTTCATTAGATATCCCTTTCTCAATTAAACCCAATGATTCTTTATTAGTACTTGGAACTTCTTTGTAATGATAAATACGAAAACCTTCAAGGATCACCTTGTCAGCCCTTTAGTTTAATGAGTGAGTCAAGATCTTCTACATACAAGAAAAGAACGAGATTGATCAGTGAAACTACTGAAGTGATAATGAATAGACCCCTAGAATAAGCAACCTTATTACCACTAGCTTTATCAAAATACATAACTTTCATGATATTTAAATAATAGTAGCATGATATCACACTCGCTATTACAAGGATCAAAGACAGGCTGATAAAGCCAGAATTTATTAAACTTTTGAATATAAAAAATTTAGCGATAAAACCTGCAAGTGGAGGTATTCCCGACATCGAGAGTAATAGTATAGAAAGATGGAATGCTAAAATTGGTTGCTTTTTTCCTATACCAGATAAATTTGCAATATCACAATCATCATCGTCAATTTGTACGAGATATGAGAATAGCCCTATGCTTGTGATGATATATATCACCAAATACATTAAGGCACTATCTGTTCCTGCTTGTGTAAAAATAGAAAGTGAAGCAAATATAAAACCAATATGACCAATTGAACTGTAAGCAAGCAGCCTTTTTAAGTTTTGCTGACGCAAGGCCCCAAAAGCTGAGATAAGCACAGACAATGCTGAAACGTATAAGAAAATAGGCTGAACATAACTTTTTACATTTACTAACTCTTCATTCATCAATCGAATTAAAAATGTTACAAGTGTAGCTTTTGGGGCCGTAGAAAAAAACGCAGTTACTATGGTAGGTGCACCTTGATAGACATCTGGAGCCCACATATGAAAAGGAGCAATAGCAAGCTTGAAACACAAACCAATAAGGATAAAAACTAACCCAAAAACTATTCCATAAGTTATCTGATGGTTTTGCAAGAATGAACCGAGCTCAGAGAAATTGACTTGTCCTGTATATCCATAAAGCAGCGACATTCCATACAGCATAATGCAGGAAGATAGTGCACTAAGTGTAAAATATTTCACTCCTGCTTCACATGAATAAATCGAATCTTTATTAAAGCTCGCAAGAACATACAAAGATATACTCATCAACTCAAAAACTAAGTAAAAAGAAATCAGACTATTTGCTGAAACTAAAGTTATCATGCCAAACAGTGCAAAAAGAATCAGTATTGAAAATTCATATTTATAGTCATATTTTGATAAATTCAGCATCAAAAGTATTAAAATTCCTGTGCTGAGAATTAACCCTTGGGCTGACCTGATGTATAAATTGAGTTTTAACAACGAATTAAAGAGAAAAATTTCATTGTTTTCTGCCGAAAGAATTAAAATAATCAAAGTTACCACTGTGCAGCCAAGTGCTAATAAGTTGATAGTTCTGCGGTTAAATATAATCCCAAGCAGTAGCAACACTAACGAGGAGATAATAGAGAACATTTCCGGCAATATCTGTATATAATTCATAGCGCATTATATTTGACTAACAAATTTGCCATACATGGCTTCAAATAATTCAGTGCAAGGGTTGGGTAAAATCCAAGCAAAATAACAAACACTGCAAGCAGAATTAAGACAGAAAATTCTATGCTATCCAAACGGTTATTTAATAATTTAGAATAGCTAACCCCCCATATTATTTGCTTACATAAATTCAGCATATAAACTGCGCTTAAAATAGTGCCAAGTGCGATAAATCCTGTAAAAAACCCTATGCTCTTAAACATCCCAACCATAGCCAAAAACTCACCTGCGAACCCAGATGTTCCAGGTAGCCCTATTGAAGCCATTGAAAATAAAATGAACATAAAACCAAATTTTGGCATTGTGTTTACTATGCCAAAATATTTTGCAATCTCCAAAGTTCCAGTTCGAGTATATAGCATTCCAACACATAAAAATAAAGCAGCAGAAATAAGGCCATGACTAATCATTTGAAATATAGCGCCGAGTACTCCTTCCTCACAAAATGAAAAGAGGCCAGCAGTAACGATCCCCATATGTGCTATTGAAGAATAAGCTATTAACTTCTTTATATCATCTTGAGCAAACGCAACTAGAGAAGCATATATCACCGCAATAATGCTCAGCACAACAACGAAATTTGAAAAATACAAACTTGCCTGAGGAAGCATTGGAATAGAAAACCTTAAAAATCCATATCCCCCCATTTTAATAAGCAAGCCAGCTAAAATCACAGATCCAGAAGTTGGTGATTGCACATGCGCATCAGGAAGCCAAGTGTGAAATGGAAACATTGGTACTTTTATTGCAAAAGAAATAAAAAATGCAATCCACAGCAATGACTGCACTTCAAGATCAAGGCTTGGCACTAATGTAGCTAATTTTTGTATATTAAACGTTCCAAAAATGCTATAGATGTACACCAATCCAAGTAGGAATAATAATGAGCCAGTTAATGTATAAAGAAACAACTTAAACGTTGCATATACCCTGTGTTTTCCTCCCCAGATGCCAATAATAAAGAACATTGGTATTAAGACAGCTTCAAAAAATACATAAAAGCCTATAGCATTCAGTGAAACGAAAAAACCGACTACAAAACTCTCAAGCAGCAGAAATAATGCCATATAGGCTTTTAGGGTCGTATAACTCATTTTGCAATTATAGAGCATACAAATAACAAACAAGAAGGTCGTAAGTAGAAGGAAAAGCAACGATATTCCATCCACCCCTATTCCAATATCTCTTACTGGATAGCTGACAAACTGAAAGTCCGCATTGTTATAATCAAATTCTATACAAGCTACAATGCTAAGCAAAAATGGAAGTATAGCAAAAAATAGAGCAAGGAATCTTAGGTGTATAGATTGATGATTAATCCTGACCGAGGATAAAGTTAATGCCCCTAGCAGTGGAAGCAAGAATATACTAAGTAACAACACCTTCTATTTCATTCCAATAATATATAAAGCACCGATTATTAAAGTAACAAACATAATAAATGCATAATCAAATATATAACCAGTTTGTAACTTTATAGAACTTTTTGAACATTCATTAACCAACCTTACAACACCATTTGGTCCAAATGAATCAATAGCCTTAACATCAAACTTCCATAGAAGCCTAGATATAAACCTTATCGGTGCAATTATAACAAACTCATACACCTCATCAAAGTACCATTTATTCTGCAAAAACTTAAGTAAAAATTTACTCTTAATTTGCCTAATTACTTGATATTGGTAAATTAGGTATGCAAGTGCTATTCCACTTAGGCTTGCTAAGGTTGGCAGTAGTTTTATAAAGAAATTATGAACTCCATGCTCATCAATCATCACTAAACTTGATTTCCAAAACGCATTACTAGTTATGTTTAAAATATTTGCTCCCCATATTCCAGAAAATACTGATCCAAAAGCGAGTATCAGTAATGGTATAAGCATAATCTTTGGTGCCTCATGTATATTAATTTTACTTTGTTTTTGGCTGTGGAACACAAGAAGCAATAACCTCCAAGAGTAAAACGCTGTGAAGAATGCAACAACTAAGCTTATTACAAAAGCAAAGCTATCCGTGCTATAAGCATGTTCAATTATCAAATCCTTTGAATAAAAACCTGCAAATGGGAATATCCCAGAAAGCGCAAGAGATCCAACCCACATGAGAGCGTAAGTGCAAGGGATTTTCTTCCAGCAATTTCCCATTTTCTGAATGTTTTGCTCATGATGCATTGCATGAATCACATTGCCAGCACCAAGAAATAGTAGAGCTTTAAAAAAAGCGTGTGTCATTAAATGAAAAATAGCAACATTGTAAGCAGAAAGCCCACATGCCATAAACATATAACCAAGTTGACTGCAGGTTGAATAAGCAATTATTTTCTTTATATCGTTCTGAGTAATTGCAACGGTGGCTGCAAAAAAAGCAGTGAGTGCTCCAACGATAACTATTAATTCTCGTGCCACATTTGATAACTCAAACAATGGAGAACACTTTGCTACTAAAAATATACCTGCTGTTACCATCGTTGCTGCGTGAATAAGTGCAGAAACAGGAGTTGGCCCTTCCATTGCATCTGGCAACCAAACATGTAAACCAAGCTGTGCAGATTTACCCATACAGCCAATAAAAAGTAATATGCATATTATATGAGTTACTTTGAATTCACAGCAGAATGCCCTAATGTTCTGCGTGCCAAGAAGATCAGTTGTGTCAAAAACTTCAGTAAAATTCAAAGAGTGAAATGTATAATAAATAAGAAAGATTCCAATCAATAGTGCAAAGTCTCCTACCCTATTCACAACAAATGCTTTAATTGCTGCATTATTTGCAGAATATTTTTGGAACCAAAATCCTATGAGTAAATAAGAACATAGGCCAACCCCTTCCCAGCCAAAAAAAAGCTGCACGAAATTATCGCTTACAACCAGCACAATCATGCAAAACGTAAATAGCGATAGGTAAGAAAAAAACCTCGACTTCCCCTTATCATGCTCCATATAACCGATAGAGTAGAGATGTACTACCAGTGAAACGGTGGTAATAACAATAAGCATTAAGGATGAGAGAGCATCCACACTAATTGCCCAATTTACTTTTAATACACTTAATGAAAATAGAGGAAATAAACTCAAGTGATAATTTTCAGAGAAGGTGAGAAAAACATACCAAGATAAAACTGCAGATATTCCAATCCCTGCCGTTGTAACTAACTGACTTTTTCTAAAAAATGCTCCAAACAATGAACCAAAAAGTGGCAGAAATACTATTAATTTCAGTATATCCATCATACTTTCATTCTTTCATTAAATTTGCTTGTTCAACGTCTATATTGCCACGGCTTCTATAATATACAACCAATATTGCAAGCGCAACTCCTGACTCTGCTGCCGCAACAGTCAACACAAACATCACAAAAATTTGCCCAACTATATCATTCATAAAGGCAGAAAAAGCAACTAAATTGATGTTAATCGCCAGCAATAATATTTCTATTGATAACAGTATATTGATTATGCTCTTACGGTTAATGAAAATACCACACACGCCAATAGTGAACAAAATAGCAGCAACTATCAAAAAATGATTTAATCCTATTTCCATTCTACTCCTTTTCCAAATTTAGCCTTAATCAATTTTACAGATGAAGATTGTGTCAATTGCTTTAATACATTCTGTTTTTTAACTCCTTTTTTCTTGTCCTGCAAAGTAAGAGCAATTGCACCGACAATTGCAACAAGTAGCAAAATTCCAGAAAGATGAAAAGCGTACATGTAGTCAGTGTAGAGCAAATTACCGATAGCTTTCACGTTATTGGTATTATAGTTTATAACATTGCTTATATTTGGTGCTGAGCTGCGGATTACAAAGCTGATGATTAGAAAAAACACAACACATAATATAGCACCAAGAGTGAAATGCTTTGCAAAACCCTGATGCAATCTTATGTAGTCGATATCGAGCATCATGACTACAAAGAGGAATAACACTGCAACTGCACCGATGTATACTATCAGCACCATCATAGCAATGAATTCAGCTCCAAGGAGAATAAAAAGCACTGCAGAGTTAACGAAGGTGAAAATTAAAAATAATACTGCATGCACAGGATTCCTTACGCTAATTACACAAACAGCAGATAAAATGCTAAGAATTGCGAAAAAACAAAAGAAAAAAGGCATCGATACTTTAACTGCAACAATAGTTACTAACTTAAAGTAATTATTGCCGTAAAGTCAATATTATATTAAACGTTTAAAAACATTGTACTACAAGCTTCAGCTCCATTTTAAATTATTATATAGAGCATTTCCTCAGTCACACAAACACTCTTGACAATTTTAATTTATTAATGTACAATATATGCATGTTAATAGTCAGTAATAGCTCAAAATGTATAACATATTTGGTTACTTCGAAACTTGTGATAAGCAAAGTGGCAAGTTAGATGGCAAAAGTTATCAATACACCACAAGAGATCATGTGACAATTTACTTCAATAACACACTAGCCAGTTTAGGTAGATCATGGAGAGAATTTAAAGAAGAAGCATATGGGTTTATATATGATATCGGAGCTTGGTTGAAAGAAACATATGAAAATCTCACTGAACGACCTGAAATGCATAACTTCTATGTTCCAGAAAAACTTCCTGTTAAAGCTGAGGAAATAGAGATGAAGGAACTGAATCGTAAGCCTAAGCCATTCAAAACTCCACCTATCCACCCAACAAGCAGAAGCTCTAGTGCCAATACCTCAAATCAAGTTGTTGTTACTCGACATACACCTGAAGCTACTAAAACAAGATAGATAAAAAACCTACGTTTAAATATGTAGTACTTGAGTGAAGCATTCTTTAAACTGTTCTATTCAATAAAATCTTTACAATATTTGGATCATAGGTTTAACTTTACGAAGTTATAGTCTATAGGGCTTCAATGAACGATTATCTCTCACTGTTAAATCCAGAGCAACAATTAGCTGTAACTAACTTAAATGGGCCAATTTTGATACTGGCAGGGGCGGGAACGGGAAAAACAAGAACGATCACTTCAAGAATAGCGCACATAATTCGAAATGGCTACGCTTACTCCGATGAGATCTTAGCAGTTACATTCACGAACAAAGCAGCAAATGAAATGATATCAAGAGTGCTTGAACTTACGGGCACAAATATACCATGGCTTGGCACCTTCCACGCAATTGCAGCAAAAATTTTACGTTATCATGCTGAAATTGTGGGCTTAAATTCCAATTTCACAATCATTGGTGTGGATGATCAATTACAGGTAATAAAAAATATTATTAATGAAATCAGCCCTGATTACCTATCAGAAAAATGTAAGACCATTATGAATATTATTCAGCAATGGAAAGAGAAGTGTTTATTGCCGTCTGAAGTGGAAGATGTTCAATCATTTAGGCCAGTTTACGTAACTGCACTCAAAGTCTATTACCAGTATCAGGAAAGGTTAAAATTCCTTAACTCTGTCGATTTTGGTGACTTATTGCTATATAACATACAACTCTTTAATCAAAAGACCGAGGTTCTATCCTACTACCAAAACAAGTTTAAATATATTATGGTAGATGAATATCAAGATACAAATGCAATACAATATCTTTGGCTAAAATACCTTGCAAAAGAGCACTCAAATATTTGTTGTGTAGGAGATGACGATCAATCGATATACAGTTGGCGTGGTGCAGAAGTTGAAAATATTTTGAAATTTTCCGATGATTTTAAAAATGCAAAAACCGTTAAACTGGAGTGTAACTACAGGTCAACATCCCACATACTTGCAACTGCATCATATGTTATCAATCACAATAAGACTCGCTTAGAAAAAAAGTTGTGGACAACAAACATTGAAGGGGAAAAGGTAAATCTAATAAAATTATGGGACGGGAAAGCTGAAGCAAGGTTCATAAGCGAACAGATATTAAAGCTCAATAAATACAGATTTAGTGACATTGCAGTGCTCGTAAGAGCGACTTTTCAAACTAGAGTGCTCGAAGAGTATTTTATAAAATATTCAATTCCCTATAAGATTATAAGTGGCGTAAAATTCTACGAACGTCAAGAAGTAAGGGATATAATTGCATATTTGAGGCTTGTTACAAATAATAATGATGATCTCGCTTTTGAAAGGATCGTAAATCGTCCAAAAAGAAGCATAGGAGCTACAACTCTAAAGAAAATATACACGACTGCTCAGGATAACAAAATTTCTTTTTTTGAGGCAGCAAAAATATTGGTTAATAGTGATCAAGTAACCGAAAGAATTAAACTCTCACTAAATGATTTTTTAAATAAAATTAAAGCTTGGGAAGAAATAGTAAGCGTAAAACCACTGCATGAATTCGTTAAAATCGTAGCAAATCAATCAGGATATATGGAAATGCTTGAGAATGAAGGAGTGACGGGTTTAGCGCGAATAGAAAATGTTAAAGAGCTCATTTCATCTTTGAAGAATTTTGACAACGCTATAACCTTCTTGGAGCACATTAGCCTGGTGATGGAAGTGGATAATATGAATAGCGATGACACTGTATATGTTATGACTCTTCATGCAGCTAAAGGACTTGAATTTCCGTGTGTGTTTTTACCTGGTTGGGAAGAAGGATTATTTCCTCATCAAAGATCTTTTGAAGATAAAAGTGGTAAAGCTTTAGAAGAAGAGAGAAGACTTGCATATGTTGGCATAACTAGAGCAAAAGAAAGGTTGATCATTTCATGTGCAGACAGAAGGGAAATGAATAACCAATGGAAATCAATGTACACTTCTCGATTTATTAAAGAACTGCCAAGAGAAAATGTTGAGGTGATCAAGAATAGTGCCTACTGTTGAAGCTATAACTGCAGCTCTTACGACAAACACATCTGAATTACTTCAATTATATATTTCTCCTGGCAAAAATTCTCTGATGGTCTTAAATAAAATTTTCAGTGAATGATTATCAGACATGTTGTGTTCTGCTGATTTTATTAAGTGTACTTCAACGTCTGTTGACTTAATTTTTTCAGCTAAATTCAATGAAGTTTGATAAGGAACATCTTTATCATTAATGCTATGCAATAAGCGCACAGGACAGTTTATATCTATTGCTTCTCTGTTTAAAAGAAGGTTCTTTCTGCCATCTTCGATCAAATTTTTAGTTATTTTGTATGTACAATGCTCTGAAGTAAAATCTATTATACCTTTCGAACCTAGTTCTTCTTTTTGCTTGCCTGACAATTGCTTGAATATCAAATCTTCAGTAAAATCAGGAGCAGACGATATGCCGATTAATGCTGCAATTTTTTCTGGAAATTGAAGAGCAGTGAGCAGCATCAGCCATCCTCCCATACTTGAACCTATAATTATTTGTTTATTGCTAGTTAATTCACTTATCACTTTAGCACAATTTTTTTGCCAATCACTTATTGTATAATCAGCAAAATCACCGCTTGAATTACCATGGCCAAAATAATCAAAGAGCACAAGTGCTATATCATTTTCTTGGCAAAATTTGTAAACGGCAGTTGCTTTAGTTCCATCCATATTGGATGCAAAACCACTAAAAAAAACTATAGAAGCCTTCTTTCCTTGTAGCTTTCGATATGCTATATGGTCATTACTTTCATCGAGTAATTTACAATAATTCATACTACTTTGGCAAGGCAACCGGACTATCGCTCATCGAACGCAAATAGCTGACTAGATCTGCAATCTCTTGTGGATTGGAAATGCCTGCAAATGCCATACGTGTACCTTTTATGTAGGCTTTTGGATTTTTTAAAAAAGCAAATAATTCCTCATACTCCCATTTCCCACCTTTTTCAAGTAGTGCTTTTGAGTAATTGAATGAGCTGCTAAGATGGGCCTTTTTATTTCCAACCACGTTCCATAAGTTTGGCCCTACTTTATTCATTCCACCTTTCTCAAAACTATGACAAGCTATACATTTTTTTGCTGCTGACTTCCCCTTTTCAAAGCTAGCATTTTGCATGAGCTCCCCAATATCAAGTGCCACTTGTTCAATCTTTTGCTGAGGCTCATTGCTGGCTGCTACTATTGTTTGGTGTTCAATTTTATAATCCTCTGGGTTATAGAACATATCAACTACATTACTAACTATCATAATTATTAATCCAGAAAGTAAAATCGATGCTGCAATCTTATTAAGCTCCATAGTTAATTCTTATCAAGTAATGTTACTTAAATTATGCAAATATTTTCGCAAACAGCAAACAATTACCTTTATTCTACCAAAGATAGAAATTTCTATTACTTAGTTAATAGACCGCAATTCTGCTGCTGAAGTAACTCCGTGGTCCAGTCACATACTGGTCCGGAATAATATATTCAAATAGATTTCCTGCAAACCTGTCTAAAATGATTGAAACTGGAACCACTTCTATAATGTTCGTTTGCTTGACCTAAGATTCAGTAGCATTTAAACTGAATTTTATAAAGTACTAGAAATGATAGGAAATCTAAGAGGAATAGTTGATGAGGTGTGTAGCGATCACATAATCCTGAATGTGAATGATGTTGGCTACATAGTATATCTTTCAGCCAAAACTTTAAGTGCTTGTTCGATTGGAAGTAGAGTAAAATTACTTATCGACACTTATGCAAATAGCAGAGAAAACGTTACTCAGCTATATGGCTTTATAAGTAAAGAAGAACAGCAGTGTCTGCGTTTATTAGTTAAAGTGAGCGGTGTCAGCTATAAAACCGCAATGTCAATTTTGAGCAAATTAACTCCAGAGCAACTGTTTTTGGCAATTATAAATGAGAATAAACTAGCACTTAAGGTGAGTGGACTTGGCCTGAAACTCATAAATCGAATTATTACTGAGCTGAATGGCAAAGTAAGTAAATTAGAGATAAATAACAATCATTTTCACTCAATTAGTGAAGATGCTCTTTCAGCTTTGATCAATCTTGGATATGAAAGAACAAAAGCTTATGATACAATAAAAAAAATAGAAGATGAATCACCAAACTTGGACACTAAAGATATTATTCGTATGGCGCTTAAAACAATATGAAGTCAATATCATGTAGTAAGGAATACTCTGAAGATGTACGTAATTTAAATATCAGGCCTGAGCAACTTGATGATTTTGTCGGGCAAAAAGACTTAATACAAAATTTAAAAGTGTTTATAAATGCTGCACAGACGAGAGCTGAAGCTTTGGATCACGTATTGCTCTATGGTCCTCCAGGGCTTGGTAAAACAACTTTAGCACAAATTGTCTCTAAGGAATTAAGGGTTAGCTTTCGTGCAACTTCTGGTCCATTGCTTAGTAAAGCTGGGGACTTAGCTGCAGTGCTCACTACTTTAAATGCAAAAGATGTTCTATTTATCGATGAGATCCATAGATTAAATCGTAGCATTGAGGAAGTTTTATATACTGCTATGGAAGATTTTTGCCTAGATATACTAGTAGGTGAGGGCCCATCTACCAGAACTTTAAGAATAGATTTACCACCATTTACACTGATTGGGGCAACAACACGGCTTGGACTGCTTTCTGCACCGCTGAGGGATCGTTTTGGTATTCCCCTGCATCTTGAGTTTTATTCTTTTGAGGAACTGGTTGATATTATAAAAAGAGGTGCAAGAGTTCTTTGTGCTGAAATCGAAAAGGATGCTGTGCAAGAAATTGCCTGCCGCGCCCGTGGTACTCCAAGAATTGCTTTGAGATTACTCAGAAGAATAAGAGATTTTGTTGAAGTAAAAGATGATAAAAAAATTACCTGTGAAATTGCCGGTTCTGCACTATCAAAATTGGGTATAGATAAAATGGGACTAAATAAATTAGATATGGATTATCTGAGATTTTTGTTTAACACCTCAGGACCTGTTGGAATTGACACCATATCTATTGCACTATCTGAAGATGTTGGCAATATTGAAGAAACAGTAGAACCTTATTTAATCAAGGTCAGTTTCGTAAAGCGCACACCAAGAGGACGTGTTTTAACTGATCAAGCAAGGGAATATCTCAGCATTAATTCAGTGGTATGCTAGTATTATACTATATTTTATAACATTGTATAGTATTACACTAAACATTATAATATTCTCTTATTATATGATTTGCAGGTGTTTTAGAGGCAAATAAGAAAGTCTTCTGTTATAGTGAATATGTTCTTGAAAAATTACGTAATATATGCTAGCCTATATATAGTATAAATGTAAAAATATCAATAAGTTACTGATGTTTTTTAAGATTAATACTTATTAAATACTTCATATTGTAAGATTGAGTTATTGTGTTTTATAGACTTAAGATAAAATGGTAAAAAGCTTTCTAAACAATTATAGAAACAGTAATTCAATTAATGGAGAAAAAGCAATGAAAAATTTTTTAATCAATAACAACGAAGAGGACGGTAGCTCAATCTTCATTAGTCGAATCAGGGAGCAAGATCTCTCTGCAGAGCAGAAGCTCAATGAATTAAAAGGATTCATGGAGGAGCTTGCTAGGAAAGCTGAGCTCAAGAGAATAGAGCTTGAGCGTCAGGCTGCGAGTTGCATTGATGAAACATTATCTCAAGTAGAGCTACAGATACAAGATAATGAGGATTACTTTACTGATAATAATCAAGGGGTATTCGCAAATTTCTTTGAATCCCTCTTTAATCTTTTTGAAGTAAATGTAGATCCGAAAGTCTACAAAATGCTCAAGGAGAAGAAAGAGAAAAATCTGCTTCTTTCGATAATTAATTTTTTGCGTGATAAGCTTAAGGAATTAGTTAAAAAGATCTTCAAAAAAGATTTAGACTTAAGTTGGGATAAAAGGCTAGACAAAGAGATAAAAGAATTGCAGGAGAAATTACTCACTGGTGGGTTATCTCCGGAAGAGGAAATAGCAATACTCGAACGTTTGCAAGCGTTGCAAAATTTAAAATTGAAGCTTCAAACTTTTCTCGTGGGCTCAGTCATTGCAATGTTTGCAGAAATTTTTGCAGTTGATTTAGCAGCAGTAGTAGAGCAAGATGTAACTGAGGAAAAAAGAGACAAAAAAGCAGAAAAAACAGAATCAAAAGAAGTTCGTCAAGAAATAGAAACAAAAGTGAGTGAAATCACACCAATTTCCCTATTTAATTTTTCATCTCAAGTTCCAATGCCAATCACTCTGAATAAGCAAGAACATGCTATTTTACCAAAGCCTATAGAAAAATTAGTAGACACTCTACCTAAACCTGTTATAAGTCACAAAAATAGTGAAGTACAAAAACTGGAAAAAATGAATAAAGAAAAGAAAGAAGCAAAAGAAGAGAAAAATGAAAAACCAAAATTAGCTGTCTGTCCACCTGCTCCACATCAAAAGGAACACAGGAGAGTTAAGCGCTTTAAATGCGATGCAAGGGGATTAGATAAAGAAGGAGCTAAATATAGACGCAATAGTAATCAGCGAGAAGCTACTAAGTCTAATGCTTCTGTTGAACTGCCAGGAGGATTAACTGATAATGTAAGAGTTGAAAACCATGTTTCTTCAGTTAGCAAAGAGAGAAGTGTGTAAAGGTTCTCTCTCTTTTTGTCATTCCAGACTGGTTTTTTATCTGGATTCCAGTTTCAAGTGCTGGAATGACATGGCGGACAAGTAGCTCTCTCTTGTCTTCAAGTGGCCCCTTTGTTGTCATCTCAGTGCCTCCTCTCTTGTCATCCCAGTGCTTGACACTGGGATCCAGGAACTTAGTTTAAAAAAGTTGTCATTTCAGTCTAGGATCCATTTTCTCTTCTAGATTCCAGCGTCACGCGCTGGAATGACATCGTCTTGAATAAAATTTGAATGAAAACCGGTCTGTCATTCAGGTAGCCCTTCATTTTCATTCCAGTGCCTCCTTTGATGTCATCCCATTACCTCCTCTCTTGTCATCCCAGTGCGTGACACTGGGATCCAGAGAACTTAGTTTAAAAGAGTTGTTATTTCAGTTTAGGATCCATTTTCTCTTCTTCTAGATTCCAGACTGGAATGACACCGTCTTGAATGGGAGGCAGTGCCAACGATGTGCCATATTGCAATGTTTGTACAGTTGCAACTTAAGTCAATAAGGAAAGGTGTTATTCCATTACCTCCTCTCTTGTCATCCCAGTGCGTGACACTGGTTTTTCATCTGGATTCCAGCATCAAGTGCTGGAATGACATGGCGGACAAGTAGCTCTCTCTCTTGTCATTCAAGTAGCTGACACTGGGATCCAGAAAACTTAATTTAAAAAGTTGTTATTCCAGCACTTCTTCTCTTGTCATCCCAGTCTGGAATCCAGGAGTATAAAAATGGTGAATAAAATTTATGTTAAAAAACTGCTTGTGCTGACAATTGATTCTTAATATACTCGTTACATAATAATTTAATTTAGAGGTTGATATGCATGGTAACAATGATTCAGGCAAAAGAGTATTTGATAATACTGCTCCAGGAGGAGGAAAGATTAATCTGAGAAATTTGAGGGGTGAAAATGTTACAATAGATGATTTTAGAGACAGGATTAAACGTGAAGAGGAAAGAAAGAAAAATCAATCTAGTGGTCAAGGTAGTAGTAAGTAATTATGTTAATTTAATTTAGGGGGTGGCGTTATGCCTAATAAAAGTGAAATAAATCGAGAATTAGTAAGAGCGTTTAATGTTATTCTTAATTATCATGAGATTATTGCTACTAATCTGGTCGTAGAAAAAGGTTCTTACAAGGATCATATAGTTATCTCATTTGATGAAAACATGGATAAAGAGCAATGCATGGACTACCTGAGTAAGTTGAAAGAAAGTATAGTAGATAAGTATTATGGAGAATATGAAATAGATGAGAGATATGATATGGCTGGATTGTCTTTTGATATGAATTCTTTTCCTTTTAAATGTGATAAAAAGCTTCTAAAAAAAGATAAAGAAAAATATAAATTTTCAATACCAATAGATAATAAGGTGGTTTTTAATTTAAAATGTTCGCTAGCCAATTATTGTGTATATAGTAAAAAGAACTATTTAGTAGAAAAAGATCCAGATTCTATGGACAAGTATTGGGGGGAGGAGTTAGAAGTTAAGGATAGAAAAAATTACCTATATGCTATACGTTTTGATTCCAATGGTAGAGAATTACAAGACAGGTTTAAAGGTTTATTGTTATCAAAGATAAGAGAGTATAGGAAGTCTCCTGAGGAAGCTTTAGAAATTAAGGGTAATGAGATATATATAAAGTCAAACGTTTTTGATGAGATTGAGTTCATTAACAATATTGTAAAAGAAACCTCAATGATTGAGTATCGTGCTTTTGAAGTTTCAAATATTGATGATCCACTTTCTGTAGACAGAAAATTTTTGCCAGTTGATTTATTTTGCAAAGCAGACACGTCAGTTAATAATATAATGCGTGTCCCTTGCTCTGATAAAAGACGCCCTGACTATCTGAAAAAAGGAGAAAAGTCGATTTTAATCCCTGTTTTTAAGTGTAGTAATGATCATCTTATACTTTTAAAAAGAGAAGAGGCTGAGCATCTTAATAAGATATTTGGCATGGATGTATTAAATAATATGGAAGATTGTATTGACGAGATTGTGCTATTAAAGCTAGGGCTTAGTGATAAAGGAATATATGCAATAGATTGTGCTAACCCAGACATTGCTTACTGTGTGATGAATAAAGTCATAGAAAGCTCTGTAATCAATGAGGATTATAAACTGTCCATTGATCCTGCACGTGTGCCAGCTATGAAACCACAAACTCTTGCCCCTTCTGAAGAAAAAGTAGGGACAGATGGACCAAGTGCAGATAGTGGTTTTGCTGGTTCACCTAAGAATTCAGTTATAGGTAAATCACATAATGGAAACTCAAGCAAATTCCTTGACCTCAATTACTATGATGAAGATGCACAAAGAATTAAAGATGATAATTCGGCTAAGGATAGTGGCATTTGCGTTTCTTCAGCACGATCTTCTTTTAATAAGCCCAAAACAACAATTAAACAGTGTTCTTTAGAACAACAGTGTGAATCAATGCCTGACCGGCATCCTGTAAAGCGTACATCTACTAGTAAAAAATCATCTTGCTGTATTTTATAGCTAAAGGAAATTAGGCTATTCAAAGATGAATTGTGAATGAAAGGTTATGTATCCGTTTAGATGCATGTGAGACCAGTGTTTTCTTTCTTGTTATACAAGTAGCTGACACTGGGATCACACTTGATTATGCAAGAAATCTAATGTTAAAAAACTCACAGTTATCCTAGTACTGCTTTATTATCTGCAGTCTTTTCAGGTTTGACGGAATTCAATTGAGAATCAATAGCAACAACTCCTTCTATCAATTTAGCCTGTTTATAGTCTTGACTTAGGAAATATATAGACAGTCCAACTGCTATTCCAGCAACAAGAGCAGATACTGCGAGTGCGCATAATATAATAGTCATTGAAGGGACTAAAGCACCACCAACACCGAGTCCAATGCCAAGAAAAACGCCAGGTATAATGCCAATCAAACTATTACATCTAGCACTTTCTTTTTTCGATTGAGCTTGGTCTTTCATACATTCGATGAGTAATTTTTTTATATCTCCTTGAGCTAAATCTAATGGGATTTTCTCTTCTTTATTCTTTATCAAAGGGCTTGCACCATATGTCAAAAGGGCTTCTATTGCTTTAGTGTTATTACTTATAACAGCTTGGTGTAATAATGTATTTCTACTTTGATCTCGAAAATTGATCAATCTGTCGAAATACTGAGGATTAGAAAGTATACTCACAGCTTCATCTAAAATCTTCATCACGTTTTGAAACGGTAATATATCTCCTTTTTCAGACCTTGCACTATTGTGTTTAATACAGTGTTTCAAGATAGGGTATACTATCTTTCCTCCTTCTTTATTGATAGGACTTCCATTTCTAGGAGCTCTATTTGAAATAGCTTCTGTGAATAAATTCTTGTTAATCACAATTTCGCTATTATCATTAAGATACTCTTGCAACTCTTTAATTTTTCTGTTAGTAACAAATGTAAGTAAATTCATGTTATCTATCTATTTTATACTAATAATATAATAAATTCTAATAAAAGTCAAATTTTTAATTAAAAAATTAATACAATTAATTCTGTGAATGTCAAATAAATTCCGTAATTTTGTTAAAAAAAACTCACAGGATCAACATCTATTGTTACTGTAATGTTTGAACTCGAATTATAGTTTTTAATCCAATGTTTCAGCTTTTTCTTTATGAATAGACTATGGTTATTGTATATTTTTAGTAACACTCTATAACGATATTTATTGTTTAAAAAATTTATTGCTGCTGGTGATGGGCCAAAAATTTCAAATTCTTTCAGTGTCAAGTGCTGAGAGGTAGTTGAAAATTGATTATGCAAAAAGTTTGTTATCTCATTTGCTGCTTTTTGTGTTGCAAATTGATCCTTACCGCAAACTATAAGCGCTATTAATCTACTAAATGGTGGCATTTTAGCTTTGCGTCTTGACTCAAGTTCAGTTTCATAAAATAAATCCCTTTTTTGCTGCTGCAATGCTTTTATTATCAAACTTTCAGGATTATTAGTTTGCACTATTACCGTTCCTTTTTCGTTGAATCTTCCCGATCTTCCTGCAACTTGATGCAATAATTGATACGTCTTTTCTGCTGCCCTGAGGTCAGAGTTTTCAAGGCCTAAATCTGCATTTATCACTCCAACTAAAGTTAATTTAGGGAAATTATGCCCTTTAGCAATCACTTGTGTACCGATTATAATATTCACTTCTTCTTTGAGCACTGAGTCAATTACGTTACCAAGCGACTTCTGATCGCTGCTGATAATTGCAGTTTTTGCATTTGGTATTAATTTCACTATTTCTTCAACTAACCTTTCAATTCCCACACCATAAAGGAGCAATGACTGCTCACTTTGACAATTGGAGCATTTTTCTGGAAGTTTTAATTGATAAGAACAGTGATGGCATAAAAGGACATTCTTTTTCTTGTGGTACGTAAGCCATACAGTGCAATTTGAGCAGGAAATTTTATATCCACATTTTTTACAAACTGCAAGTTGCGCATACCCCCTGCGGTTTAGAAAGAGCATAACTTGCTGTTTTTTCTCTATGGTTTGTTTTATCCCTTCGAAAAGCTCATTTGAAATCCATTGTTTATTATTCACTACTTTTATGTGCGGCAACTCTGCACCACCGAATCGTTCGGTTAGCTTTACATGGTTGTAATTCCCTTTTTTAACATGATAAATTGTTTCAAGCAGCGGAGTAGCGGATGATAAAATAATCGGAATATTTTCGAGCTTGGCTAAGATAATGGCCATATCTCGAGCATTATATATAATTCCTTGTTCCTGTTTAAAGGATGAGTCATGCTCTTCATCGACGATGATTAATTTTAGGTTTTTATAAGGTAAAAAAAGTGCTGACCTTGCCCCAATAATTATCTGCGCACTTCCATTTGCTATATTAAGCCAATTATTTCGGCGAGCTTTGGGAGTAAGTCCTGAATGCCACTCAGCTATATTTCCAGATATCTGACTGTGAACACGATTTACTAATTGTGAAGTTAGGACAATTTCTGGCAGAAGGATCAGGACTTGTGCATCGTTTACGATTTCAATTAACCTTGCAATCACAGAGAGATAAACTTCCGTTTTTCCAGACCCGGTTTCACCGTCAAGCAAAGTCACTGAATACTCATTCAAATTACTTATTATCTTATCGCGAGCTGCTTGCTGCTCAGGGCTTAATTGGCAATCTATTTCACTTATTTCCTGCTTTTGCTTAGTGAAAACTAACTTATCTATCTGATTTACCTTTAATACTCCTCCCATTATCACTTTTGCAAGCATACCAATAGGTATTACATTATACTGCACAACCCACTCTGCAAATTCGATCAGTTTTGGTCTGATGCTCGGTAACTCGATCTTTTGTTCAATGCATTTTAATTCTCGATCACTCTTGCCGCTATATTTCCAAACTATTCCAATCAAACGCTTTCTGCCAAATGGTACCACTACGTAATCTCCAATTGAAACTTCAGTATCTTCCTCAACTGCATATGAAAATAGCTGATCAATTGGAAGTGGCAGTAATACGTCAACTGTTTTTAGATACATAGAGAAGCCTTAATGCTTTTTTCATAGTACACAATTTATAATCATAAATACTGGAAATGTGAGGAAATTCTGTATGTTTAGCGATAAAATAGTCCTAGACTTTGAAATAGAAAAAAGTGACCGAATAGATCGGTGTTACTTCTCTACACGCATCAAACTTACAGATAAGAGCAAGAGTTTTCTACGTGAAAAGCTCGGTAAACCTAACAATTTAGATGATTACTTTAATCTTAATCCTGAGAATTTTTATATTTATTACAACAAATATAGTGGTCACTATGGTATAAATGAGCTATATATCAGAGATGATAATGGTAGATATTTAGCTACTAAACTTCCACTTGATCAGAGCGGATTTTCGGTAGAGTTATCATTCGACGAGGTGAATTATGGTTTTTATCCTCTGTATGCAATCTATAATCCCACTCAATATGACAAAAAGCAGGAAAAGAGCTTTGAAGATAATGGTGAATTGCAGCCGTTTGTGTCAAGTGTATTGGATTACTTTCTAAATGGCTTAACCATTCAAGATATGTTTTTGCAAATACAAAATGAGCTTGTCGAAAAAGAAACAAAATTAGAAGAAGACAGAAGAAAAGCAGAGGAAGAATTAAATCAAAAGAATGAAAAGTTAAGAGAACTCATAGAAAATGATGAGATTAAAGTACTTAAAGTAATAAAAGGCCATAGTATTGGGAATGGACGTTCAGCAGCAATTTTACAGCTTAATGGTGATCTTGATGCAAGTAAGTACTACATAGCAGAGTATGAAAGCAATGAATACTTACATTGCACGAGCTCTGGTTATGACATACTGCTTGACCAGAGCGATTTATTTTTTGTTCTGAATAGCAGCTCTTATCTTGAACTTGAAAGCGGTTTTTACTCAATACCTGCTGGCAGCTATGCTAAATATCTCAATACTAAGAATCGGCTTTTCAGCGATGATCAACTATCTCAGCAGTTGTGCAAAAGCAAGGTAAAGGCTGAATCTACAGTTAACGCATTTTTCTCAAGACTTATTTATAGTGAAAATTTTTAAGAGGTGAATATGAAATTTAAAACAAATTCTGAATATGATAAATCAAAAAATTTAGACTTAGATGCTAAAGACTCTACAGGCTATGCTGCTCTACATAAAGCTGTTTTTAGTGGGCGTTTCGATGAGGTCAAACTGTTAATAGATAAAGGCGTTAGAGTGGACGTGCAAGATAAACATGAGCTCACTCCACTTTTTTATGCTGTTATGAACAATGATGAGAAAATGATAAAATTTCTAGTCGAAATAGGTAATGCCGATGTTAACCTGGGTAAATATAATAATCCTCTTGGCATGGCTATTTCACTTGGACGTATGGAATTAGCAGAATATTTGATAGACAAAGGTGCAGATATAAACCGACAAGACAGTATCGGCAGAACCTTTCTGCATAAAGCTGCTGAAGATGGAAATTTAGCTGCAGTGAAATTTTTAGTAGAAAAAGGTGCTAGGCTTGATGTTTTAGATAAATGGAATGATACTCCTCTTCATGTTGCTGCAAATGTAAAAGTCAATAAAGGTCATACAGAAGTAGTAGATTATTTAATAAAAAACGGTGCAGATATAAATCTTACTCATAACTACACTCCGATACACCTAGCTATTACACGTGGAAATTTAGATATGGTGAAATGTCTGATAGATAATGGTGCTGATCTTTATATTAAAAGAGCATGCGATGGTACACCTCTTACTTATGCTAAACAGCAAGGGCAAGTGGAAATAGTAAATTACATGGATGGTGTAATGTCAAACCTTTCACGTAGCAAAACTGTATCCCTTGATAACACTAATATAAATATCAAGTATGACTTAGCTGCCAATAAGCTAGATACAATAGAAAAAAGCATTAAAGATGCTGTACGAGACTTTAAGGGTGCTTTTAATACCTCTGACCATGATATAAGGATCAATACTTATGTATTCAACACTCAAAATGAGTTTAAAGAGTACTTGAAAAAAGTTGGATTCGATGCTGGCGACGGTGTTAATGGCTACACAAGAATGATCGATCTAAATAAGGGAAATGCTGCTGACGTTTATGTCTACCTAGATAGTAAAGGGAATTTAAATCAACATACGTTAGAGCACGAGATAGGGCATGCAATGCACTTTGCAAATCTTGGTCTAAGCTATATCTTGCCAAAAGCAATGCACGAAGCTATTGCTAACTATGTTGCTGGTTTAGAAAATGGCAAACACATTAATGATCACGGAGATAAAGAAGCTTTAATTGCAATAAAAAATAAGAATCTTAAACTAGATGAGATATTACGTAATGATTATCAAGGAAATCACTACTATTCAGAAGCAGAGCAAGTAGTAAAGTTTCTTGAACATAAACACCCGGACTTAATTGATAATTTACTAAAGAGCCTCTCCACTTATAAGAGATATCATGATAGGGATCAAGGTAAGAAATTAGTTGAGGATTTTTTGACTGAGCTAAAAGGTTATGATCGAGAGTTTAAACAGTGGGTCAAAGCTGAGTTGAACGGCGAACAACATATGGAATATAATGTTGTTGAATCTAACAGTGTTGAAAGTTCAACAAGCCAACAAAGTGCAGGCAAGGGTCTATATGGTTATAGCCCAGTACATAATGTAAGTGGTGATAAAACCAAGATAGAATCTAAATCAAGTGTCAGTAGAGAAGATTCTATGCAACCTGCTAAAAAAGCGAGTGAAGACGAACAAGAAAAAGCTGTTACAACAAAAGTTATGAAGTATAATAAACAGCCTTTCTTAAAGGTGAATATTGATGACAATAATGTAGAAAATACTATAGGAAAAGTAAACGAGATAAATAAGGTAACAGGTGCGACTAGTTTACATTTTGCTGCTTCATTGGGAGATTTAAGCAAAGTAGCAACGCTACTAAAACACAATTCATATATTGATACAAGAGACCATAATGGACAAACGCCACTACATTATGCCATTCAGTCAGGAAATACGGAAGTAGCAAAATATCTTATTGATCATGGAGCAAATCTTAATGTTCATGACAATTATTATCAGAAAACTAATACTAAATATGTGTATTATAAGACACCTTTACACTATGCTATTGAGTCTGGAAATATAGAGATAGCTAAATACTTAATAGATCGTGGTGCAAATCCTAATATTCAAGATGCTTATTCCCAAACACCATTATACAGTGCTATTTATTCAGGTAATACAGAAATAGTGAAGTATCTATTAGATCATAACGCAGATCCTAATAGTAAAAGTTATTATACTTTTCCGTTACTTGCTGCTATTAAGCTAGGGAATTCGGAAATAGTTAAGAGTTTAATTGAGTATGGCGCAGATCTTGGTATAAAGAACACGTCAGCTCAAACACTGCTGCACTATGCAATTGAGCTAAAACATACGGAAATTGCTAAATACTTAATAGATCGTGGTATAGATGTTGATACCCGTGATATTAGCTCTGGTAAATCTCCACTACATTTTGCCATGCACATGAAAAATATGGAAGTAGTTAAATATCTCATAGAGCATAATGCGGATATTGATATTCAGGATAGCTACGGCTTAACACCTTTGCATCTTGCTGTTGATCTTGGGAATAAGAAGATGATAGAGCAGTTAGTTGAAAAAGGTGCGAATATTAATGCTCAGGATAATGATGGTTGGACACCTTTAGTTCATGCAGTGAGGCATGGAAAGTTAGATACAATAGAATATCTAATAAAAAACAAAGCTGACGTTGACGTTGTAGGCAAAGATGGCAGGACACTTGTTGAACATGCTGAGTTATGGGCAGAAGAGAAAGGACTAGCAAGAGATGTAATAGATAGCAAAGGCGATAATGATTCTTATTATCGTGAGCTTTCAAAAGAAGCTGCAACTTGGGAAAAAGCTGGAAAGGATATGCTTAGCTATCTCAAAAAAATTACTATGCAAGAAGAAGAATCTAACGATATAGACCAAATGCCAGCAGATCAACCTGTAATTGAAGAAAGGAGTAAAAGATCGATAAGAGTAGACGAAGAGAAGCAAGAGGAAACAATTGTTATAGATAATGTGAAAGAAGAATCACAACATCCTTTAAAAATCAAAGTGGGTGAGGCTGTTGAAATAGGGAAATATAAGGTAGAACTGCAAGTTACGTATGATGATGTAAGAAATTTTTATGACACTATACGTGGTAAATATCATGATGGTAGTGGATACAATTATGAGCAAGTAATGGTTTTGTACAATGAAATTGTTAGGCCAGCATCACAGCATCATGATGAACCATTTACTCTTGCTGAGTCCTATATTGCAGATGGGCATCTATTTATTAAAAATCAAGATTTTGGAATTTTGAATGATTTTAATGAGATGTTCTATAAAAGTGATGAGTTTATGTAATGTAAAAGGTGGATGAGAATTAATTGATATAAGGAATTAGATCTTTCACTGTCATCCCAGTGTTTCTTTCCCCTGCCATTCCTGCGTTTCCTTCTCCTGTCATCCCAGTCTGGGATGGCTTTGTTGCATCGCTCAAGTGAAAAGAACTGGAAGTTACTGACAAAATTCATTATAAAACAGCCATTTAACTGTTGAAGAAAAAATATGCCACAGAAAATGAAAGTCAGTAACCAAAACGAATATAACAAATTCCTTGAAAAAAGGGGGAATATTTTTCGTTACATCGATGAAGCTATCGAAAATTGGTATGAAAATAGTCCAAAAATGCAGGGCGGCAACTATATTTATAGTGATAAAGTTGTGATTTTGGTGCATATAATCGTTAATCTTTTTAGAATTGGCTTAAGACAAACGGTAGGGTTTGTAAAAGGATATCTGCAACAAATAGGAAAAAATTTGCAGCTATTCACAAGCATCAAAAAAAACTTAATATTAAGATAAATGATTGCAGAAAATAATATAGAAGATATCGAAGTTGCTATAGACAGTACAGGAATTAGTATATACAACAACACACAGCAAGGAAAATAGCACTGACAGAGTGGCTATGAGCAAACGAGAAAATTGCACGTAATGTTGAATATAAACAACAAAAAAGCCATAGCTGTAAAATACAGTAACGGTGTCTACTCTGATCACTTGTGATTTGCTAAAAGAAGTTGATTTTCAGCATGCCATAAAAGCACTATATGCAGATAGAGCATGTGATAGGCACAAGTTTTATAAGTTGTGTAACGAATATGATATAAAGACAAAAATTCCACCAATAAACAATGCAGCAGAACATCCAGAAATAGATTATATGTCTGACAGGAATGCTGCTATTAGGTTAATAAAATTATACGGTGAAGATGGCATGAAAGAATGGAAAAAGAAGTAAATTATGGGAAAAGATCTTATATTGAAGGTTTTTTCTCAAGATTAAAGCAAATATTCGGATTTAGTTTTAGGAATAAATCTGAGATAAATCGAGAAAAAGAACTAAATGCTATTTGCTTAATAAATTCGCTGATATTGGTATGGCTAAATTTGAGATAGTTACATGAATTTAACATAAATCACCATCTCATAAAGTGTGATGCAACAAAGCCAATCGGGAGTCGCAATAGTAAAAGTGAAAGAAATCTTCAAAGTAGAACTATCCCCCAAAGCTGCACATGGACATAGAATATCCTTTATCAGGGATAGACCTAAACATTGAAGATCTTCCCCTAGAGCTAGATATAGATATAAAGTCATTTATACCATTCCCTATATTTGAGAAAAATATCACATGCCAAGAACCTTGTCAAAATTATATAATCTATCTCTAGAGCAGGTTATTGAGAATGTCAATCCACATAAAAGAGCCAGATATTCCTAACACCACTAAACTCACAAATTCATTTGCTAGAGTTTATAAGTTCTTGTTTATAATAATTTTATTATATCGTAAAACCATCTATATCGGCCTATTTAAACAGTATTTTACTTTCCTTAAGGATTTTTTAAAGATCACCTATTGAATTCTATGATATTATTTTTTGTGAGATTGTTATACACGTTATAGCAAGGAAGGCAGAGAGATTTGTTAAGTAGTTTTTGCATCTATATGAGCTACTTGAATAATGGTTACAATATAATTGTACAGCATGAGCTGAGTTCGCTTAGCCCTTATCTACATATTCAGTTCCACCAACAGTTATTGCATCGACCTTGAGTGTTGGCTGACCAACTCCAACAGGCACATTTTGTCCGTCTTTTGAGCACGTACCAACACCAGGATCTAACTTTAGATCATTACCAATCATTGATACTTTTTTTAGCACTGTTGGCCCATCACCAATTAGCGTTGCTCCTTTGACTGGTTGTGTAATTTTACCATTTTTTATTAGGTAAGCTTCCGAAGATGAGAAAACAAATTTTCCTGATGTTATATCAACTTGTCCACCACCAAAATTTACTGCATATAGGCCTCTCTTTACACTGGATATTATTTCTTCTGGTGTATATTTTCCTGGCAACATATAGGTGTTTGTCATGCGTGGCATAGTAACTTCTTTGTAACTTTCTCTTCTACCATTACCAGTTGGATTTACACCCATAAGTTTAGCGTTCATATGATCTTGCATATATCCTTTTAGAATTCCATCTTCTATAAGCACATTATAGCCAGGTAAAGTACCCTCATCGTCTATGCTAATAGAACCACGCAAATTAGGTAGAGTTCCATCATCAATTACAGTAATGTTACTAGCTGCCACTTGTTTACCCATAGAATTTGAAAATGCCGAGATTCCTTTACGGTTAAAATCACCTTCAAGTCCATGACCTACAGCTTCATGCAATAATATTCCTGGCCAACCTGAACCTAAAACAACTGTCATCTCTCCAGCCGGAGCTGGAATTGCCTCAAGATTTACTAGCGCTTGCTCTAACGCTTGGTTTGCAACTTCTTTCCACTTCTTCTCAGAAACAAACTTACTATAAGCGTCTCTTCCACCATGCCCTGCAGAACCTTTCTCCGCTCGGCCATTTTTCTCTACGATGACTAGTACATTAAAACGTACTAAAGGTCTGATGTCGCTTAACCTGTGATCATCTTTTATTATTTGTATAACTTGCCATTCTCCACTTAGAATTATTTTTACTTGCTTCACGTAGTTATTCTTGGACCTTACATACTCATTAACCTCATTGAGTAGTTTAATCTTTGAGTTCAGATCCATTTCATTTATGGGGTTAATCTTTGAATACAGCTCTCTTGTTCCCTCATTTAAGTTTATTGAATTTGTTTTGTTTAAAGATACTGAGTTTTTCACTATAGAAGCAGCGTTACTAATTTCCTTTTCGCTAATTTCAGAAGAGCAAACAAAAGACGTACTATCCTCACAAAAGGACCTTAACCCAAATCCCCTTCTGATATTCAAATCCATGTGTTTCAATATGTTATCATCAAAAACCAGGGACTCTGATTGGCAAAATTCTAAAAATAATTCACCACCATCACTATCGCTCAAAGCGTTGTTGACTATTTTATATACATTATTAATATTAACATTGTTTTGAGCAAAAAATATTTGATCTAGATTTGGCATTACCTTTGAGCTAAAAATTGTTTAAGTATATTATTTAATTTTAACATAGTAAATCACAAAAAGCCCGGGTGGCGGAATTGGTAGACGCGCTAGCTTCAGGTGCTAGTAACTTTTTAAGTTGTGGAAGTTCAAGTCTTCTCTCGGGCACTCTATATTGATTTTTGAGTCAATTAATGCTATGATATAATGTATTTACTACTAAGTTTATGAGTTATGAAGAAAAAAAGCTTGTTTACAGAAAGAAAATAAGAACTTATTCAAAACGCTTGGTTACTGCACTATCTATTGCTTCTTTGATGGGGTATACAGCAGCATTAGCCCTAAATATTTCTTCCTTAAGCTTGTACTGTACTATTGTCAGCACTATGCTAAGTGCACTTTCGCTTGCTTTAAATATATGGTCATTAACTGATCATTTTAGGCAGTGTGGCCTTAATAAGCAACTCGATACCTCTTGGCAAGATAAATTAATGAAGATCTGCCTCGACATTACATCTAACGTTTCATTTTTAATAGGAGGAATTACATCTATATTACCTCTTGAATTTCCTATTATCCCCTTTATTTCCGTTGCTTTTTTTATTCTAGGCTGTACCTTTATGGCAACCAATTTCGTTTGTACTATGATTAGTCAGCCGCAAATAGATGAAAGTAATAATCTCAAATCTAGTAGTCATTTGAACGATCAATCCACGATAGCTGTCTAATTATCACATGTTAATAAATTAGCTTATTTAACTTGACAAATTACGCCATCCCCCTTAACTATAAAAGTAAGAGTATTTATCCTTGTTTTTAATCTCCGCGGATTTAATAACAAAATTCAGTAAAAAACTCAGATATTTATTGGCAAATTACATAAAAATTATAGCGGCTGCATGTCTTTTAAATTTTTTCTACATTCAGCCAAATCGCGCTTATTTTAAGCGTTAGCACATTATTACAACGCCAATTTAAATTATTATAGGGTCAAAACTCGCTATACGGGGGTTTTTTGTCTTTTTTTTTATTTAGTAAATTTCTTAATATTTGTGGCTAAAGTAATTTTAGAGAGCCAGCGTGTGACGCTGGTTCCTGGATCCCAGTGTCGGAGCACTGGGATGACAACAAAGGGCTACTTGAATGATACCCATATTCCAGCATTTGATGCTGAAATCCAGAAATTTTTACTATAAACAAGCATATTGAGCACAAAATTATGCTAAAACACAACGTTTTTTGAGATTACGGAAAGCCAGTGTAAGCCACTTGGATGACATCAAAGAGAGGGTACTGGGATTACACAAAAAGGGCTACTTAAATGACAAGATAGATAGAACTGGCATGAATTGGATTTGAGTAACTCAAATGACCAATGAAAACTGTAACCCTAAACATTGAAGCACTATTATGCACTAAATGATAACTTTCATACACTTGTCATGGTAGTCGTGAAAGAAATAATTCATACAATAAGCATGAATGAAAGAATTGACATGATTTGGAAATTTATATATTATAAAGTATTAATAGTTAGTTAATTTATGAGGTGGAGACATGGGCTATAAGCTAAGAAAAAGAGAATATGATTATAATGAAAGTTTATTTAAAGAGATAGGCATTCAAGTGCAAGAAGTAGAAGGTCGTAACTTCTTAGAAATATCTAATATAATAGCAAAAAATTATAGAAGGTTATCAATAAAGTGTCACCCAGATAAACCAGGAGGTAGCGATGAAAAAATACAGGCCCTTAACAGAAATAAAGCAGCACTTTTGCAATATATTAAACCACTAAGTGGAAAGAATCGGGGATTAATCATTCCTGAGGAATTGAAAAGGTATTTACAATCAATTCAGCAAGGTCAGAATGATAAGCGTGCAGAGTATTATGCTGTTTTTACTCAGGTAAATATCCTACTGCTCATCTCGTCATTAGTGTCGTATATTTACTTGGGGTTTAAGCTATATAAGGCTGCTAATTTTACTGATGCACCTGGCATTTTGTTTAGTGCGACTCTAATAACATCTGTTACAACTTTTTTCTTATCTGTTTATTTGATGTCTTCTTTATTTAAAAAAGCTATGGATTTGCAAAATCCTCAACGGGAACAAGGTGAAAATTTAGATCAAGAAGAGCTAGAAGATGAAATATCCAAAAGTAAAGCATTTAAATATCTAATTCTTACTTCCCAAATTTCAAATTATCTTCCTCCTATTTTATTAGTAGCAGGTTTGGTGTTACAGTACCAATCTAGTTGCTTAAACAGTAAAATACTCATCGGATTTGCTGCATTACTGGGTTGTAGTTTATTACTACACTTAGCAAGTGAAATCTACGAGAGAAAAGTTGTAAATCTTGTAAAAACTGAAGGAATAGGTGATGAACAAAATGTACCTATAGGAGCATCAACCGAAAAGCCAAGCAGCATTGTAAATCCTGATGGTGCTTTTAACGTCTCGGCTCATCAAGTAGGTTGATTATTCTCCATACTCAAATCTCTGGCTAAAAATAACGAGCCACAAATTAGTATGGTTTTGACGTTTTGAATAGAGGCTTTCAATATGTGATTTGATATCGCATCGCCGATTGATTCACATTCAATAACATTTATTCCTATATTACGAGCTCCTTCTCTAATTGAACCTGTACTTGTTGCTTTAGGTTCAGATTTAACACAAACGGCGCATAGTAGTTTGATATATGGCTTTAAGTGCTCTAAGAACTCTGCCACGTTTCTGTTACGAGTAACGCCAAAGATCATATAGACACCTTCAGTAAAATTGTCTTTTATCCACTTAGCTAACACTCTGGCACCATCATTGTTGTGTGCGCCATCTAGAAATAATTGCCAATCTTTTGGTAATAAAGAAATTAAATTACCTTTTTTTATAGACTCTAGCCGCGCAGGCCAATAAGTGCCCTGTAAACCTGAAGCAATGTCCTCTTTTCCAATATCAAAGCCATATTTTCCACTTAAAATGCTACATGCTGCAATTGCGTTTCCTGCATTGATTATTTGATGATCTCCTTTTAAAGATGGCAAAGAAAATTCTATTGATTGAATAGTCGATTGAAAGACCATCCTGTTATTCTGTTTTTCGCAATTCCATTCAAGTCCTCCTCTATACAGAGGAGATTTCTTATTTATTGCATGATGCTCTAGCGTGTTCATTATAGATTTTTCTTGTGGTGCTATTACGCAAGGAACATTAGGTTTCATTATTCCAGCCTTTTCACCTGCTATGGTTTCTACGGTAGGACCAAGATATTCTGTATGGTCAAGGGCAATTGAAGTGATGATCGTTAGAATTGGATTATCTATAACATTTGTTGCATCAAGCCTTCCACCCAGACCCACTTCAACTAAAGTAATATCAGCTTTATGACGAGAAAAAGCTAAGAAGGCTGCAGTCGTTGCGGCTTCAAATAGAGTGATGGGTTGTTCTGCGACTGCTATACGGCATTCTTCTAGTGAGTTATGTAATTCACTATCATCGATATCATTGCCTGCAATAACTATTCTTTCATTAAAATTCACTAAATGTGGAGAAGTGTAGGTATGAACTTTATACCCTGCTGCTTGCATTATATATCTTAGAAATGATAGTGTCGATCCTTTGCCATTAGTGCCAGCTATGTGAATTATTGGCGGTATTTTTTTCTCAGGATTGCCTAATCTATTGAGAGAGCTTTTTATGCGATCAAGAGAAAAATCCTTTGGTCTACTGCCAAGCGGCTTAGGCCAATGAGGCATGTATATCATAGATTATTGTTAAATTTTAATTCATCTATTACACTTGCCATGCCGTGCGTGTCGATTTTTTCACTAAATTGAGAACGTTGATTAATAGCAATACTTATCCCACTCATTACAACATCGTTTATTAAGAAAGAATTGTCACTTTTAGTCACTTTAAAGTCAATGTTTGTAAATTCCTCATCACCATAAGAAAATCTTGTTCCTATCAGACAAGTTTCATCGTCAACTGCTTTTGTACTCATTATGATCATTTCACTATTATTTATGTATTTATACAAAATTTTAGCGCACAAGCGCGCGAGATATACTTCATATTCTTTTAGAAACTCTTCTTTTTCTTTCTGAGTAGATAAATTCCAATATTTCCCTATGACAAATCGAGATATTCCTTTGAGGTCAACATTATTCTGAATAATTTTCAGAAGTTCTTCTTGTACATGTTCTAGATTTTTTCTATTCCCTTTCATAGACGTGTTGTCTACTTGCTGCTTCATGGCAAGCACAAAAGTTTTGTGCCCTATACAATTCGCGTAAGCACTTGAGGAGATTACAATAAAAATGGTTAAGAACTTAATAAGATTCATAAGATATATTTATTAGCTATGATACTTAAAATGCAAAATTTAACAAAGGCAAAATAATGATCGCTAGTTTTAATATATCTATAGACATACTCTATATAAATAATCTATAATTAATTTAGGGGTCTGTGCTATGCGTTATGAGTTAAGTTAAATTTCCCGAGCGATAATTTCTGATCAAGGGAATTGCCTCTGTTAATTTCATTGAAATTAGTACGTGATGCCCACCTTAACTTTAGGTCTCAGGAATCTACTAAGACTGACGGTAGATATGGATCCCTTTTCCATTATTTAGGTTTATGTTACACCAATATAAAGAACAAGGTGTTTTTTTCTGCTCATCTCATGAGATATTTCAAGTTGTAATTGACGTTGAGAAGTATCCTGATTTTGTTCCTTGGTGCAAAGCTGTTTATATAAAAGAAAAAACTGATAGCCAAATGATTGTGGACCTCCTTGCAGCTTTTCATGGCATTAAAGGAAGTTACACATCAGAAGTGACCTTCCTTTCTCCAAGTGGAACAAATGAAGGTTGGATAAAAGCTGTGTCGTCAAATGGAATATTTAAACATTTATACAACGAATGGAAATTCACTCCTATAGATGAAAGTAAAACTATGGTAGAGTTCTATATAAAGTTTGAATTTAAATCCAATTTGTTTTCCACTTTATTAAACTCAGTGTATAAATACACACAAAGCAGAATAATTGCTGCATTTAAAGACAGAGTAGAAAGCCTTGCTAAACAAAAGTTATCTTGACATCATTTATATAAATGCATAAATTCTTTAATAAGTTAAGTGTTTCCATTGTAATGATTTTTAGATTATTGTTCTTACTTATTTTTATAAGTGTTAGTTCTGATGCAGCTATTGAACAAAACTTACCCAACACTCAAAAAACTGATGAAATAACATCAAAAGAACTACTGTCGCTATTGCCTGATGATAAATTATTAGGAGATCGAAAAGCACCAATTTTAATGATAGAATACGCCTCGCTCACTTGTTATCACTGTTCTCTTTTTCATAAGAAAGTTTTTCCTAAAATCAAAGAGAAGTACATAGATACAGGTAAGATGTTATACATATTCCGTCATTTTCCTCTAGATTATAGAGGATTAAAAGCTGCAATGCTAAGTTATTGCTATGAAAAAGAAGAAGACTATTTTAATTTTAACAAAGCTGTGTTTAATGCAATAGACTCGTGGAACTACTCTAATTTTAGTGATTTAACTATACTACAAAAAATTGCTGCACTAAGCAATTTGAAGCAAGATGTATTTAACCAATGCATTAATGATAAAAAGATGATGGACAAAATTATAAATGATAAATCACTTGCAATTAATAAACTTGATATCACAGCTACTCCTGTATTCATCATCAAGCTTAACGATGACAAATCATATGTAGAGAATGGTAAAATCAAACATGAAGGATATAGAGAGCTGGAATACTTCACTAATGTAATAGATGAGCTATATGGAAAAGCTATAGTGAAGTAATAACACTGTAGCTTACCATATAAAAACTCTATGCTGAATCATTATTTTTTGATACTGTTTGTTGCTTTTTACGCTCAAACTCTCTTTTTTTACTGTGCCAAGCATAATAATACATAGCAATTTTATTCTCTATTAATACTATCGTCCCATCATAAAATTGGACCATATCCATAACTTTTTTCTGAGCTTCGTTAAAGCGTTCTTTGTACTTCTCGCGATAAGCTGGATTGTGCAGTAATTTCACTCCTTCATTATTATTAGATTTCTTGCTTAACGTTTCAACTTCGTTAGCAATGTTATAAGACATATAACCCCCTCTAATTGATTATAAAAATTACATTTTAAGAGAGATGTAAATAAACGATCCCTTAATTCTAGTATAACAATTGGTTATTATACTAGTTAACCATAGTAAAATATATAATAATCTTTGTCACTTAAAATTTTACTTTATAAAATAACAACTTAAAATAAAAAAATTTTATTATTCTTAACTCTATTGTTATATTTATAAATCTTATATAGATTAAACCTCCTTAGTTTATATTATAAAACTTAATGCGTCATAACTTTAGCAGAAAATCGTTGTACATAAGAAGCTTATTTGCAAAAGAGTATAAAAAAATAGAAGAACATTGTACTCTTGATAAGAAACAACGTATTCAAATCACTCCTGAAGAAGGAAAATTATTAAATTTATTTATCAAAATCCATAAAGTTAAAAGCATAGTTGAAATTGGCACGTTATATGGTTATTCGTCAATTTGTATGGTAAAAGCTTTACCGAAAGATGGTCATATATATACAATAGAAAATAATCCTCAACACTCAAGAATAGCAAAAAAAAATTTTAGTGCTTTTAATCTAAGTGATAAAATTACTCTAATAGAAGGTGATGCACTGGAAAAAATTAATGAATTATCAGCAAAGGCACCATTTGACATGATATTCATCGATGCTGACAAAAGTAGTTATCCTAAGTATTTAGATTGGGCAGAGTCATACATTAAACAAGATGGGCTAATCGTTGCAGATAACACTCTATTATTTGATACAGTATTTTTAGAATCTCCTCCAAAAGAAGTATCAGAAAAGTCATGGCATGCTATGAGAGAGTTTAACGATAGATTGTCAGATGAAAAAAAATATTTCTCCATATTGATTCCTACTGACGAAGGAATGACTGTAGCTTTAAAACTCACGCAAGTTAAAAATCAAGGTCAGCGTAATGTCTAGGGGGAGTTAAGCCAAAAACTCTCTCTAATAATATTTCGCGAAAACAAGGCCTTGATTTAACAATGGAGTACCATTCTTTTAAAATCTTACTTTTTTCCCATGGGAAACTATTTACGTAGTCTATTATAGAAATATGTGATGCTAAAGTAATATCGGCTAAAGTGAACTTATCGGTTGCAAGCCAAACGTTCTTGTTAATTAAGTGTTCGATGTATTCCATATGGCAAGGCAGGTTATTCTGAGCTGCATGAAGAAATCTAGAGTCAGGGCTGCGGTTAGTAATTACTTTTTCATTCATAATATACTTAGTAACTTCATTGTAAAATTTGCTATCGAACCAATTGATTAAAGCGCGTATTTTAGACTTAATAATAGTGGATGAACCAAGTAATTTGACGTCGCTATTGTAAGTCTCTTCTATATATTCACAAATGGCATTACTATCCGCTATTACAAAGTTATTATCTATTAATACTGGTACTTGTCCGATTGGATTGATCTCCATGAATTCATTCCGCTTTTCCCATGGATTTTCATATACCAAATCACAACTCAGCTTTTTTTCCTTGAGAAGAGCTCTAACTTTTCGTGAAAACGGACAAAGAGGAAAATGATATAAAATCATAATATTCCTCTTTTGTTATTCCAATACCTATATGTTGTCATTCCAGTACGTGACATTGGAATCCAGCTTATTTCATTATGGACATTACTTTTAACATATACTCCTAGAATCCATTGTCCATTGTATAATTTCCAAATATTTTTATACTTGAATCCCAGTACAACTGTACGAACATTGTAGTCTGAGAGCAATCCCCACCGGAAGGGTGTCATTTCAGTGATTGACACTGGGATGGCTTTGTTGAATCGCTCAAGTGAAAAGAACTGGCAGTTACTGACAAAATTCATTATAAATAGCCATTTAACTGTTGAAGAAAAAATATGCCACAAAAAATGAAAGTCAGTAACCAAAACGAATATAACAAATTCCTTGAAAAAAGGGGGAATATTTTTCGTTACATCGATGAAGCTATCGAAAATTGGTATGAAAATAGTCCAAAAATGCAGGGCGGCAACTATATTTATAGTGATAAAGTTGTGATTTTGGTGCATATAATCGTTAATCTTTTTAGAATTGGCTTAAGACAAACGGTAGGGTTTGTAAAAGGATATCTGCAACAAATAGGAAAAAATTTGCAGCTATTCACAAGCATCAAAAAAAACTTAATATTAAGATAAATGATTGCAGAAAATAATATAGAAGATATCGAAGTTGCTATAGACAGTACAGGAATTAGTATATACAACAACACACAGCAAGGAAAATAGCACTGACAGAGTGGCTATGAGCAAACGAGAAAATTGCACGTAATGTTGAATATAAACAACAAAAAAGCCATAGCTGTAAAATACAGTAACGGTGTCTACTCTGATCACTTGTGATTTGCTAAAAGAAGTTGATTTTCAGCATGCCATAAAAGCACTATATGCAGATAGAGCATGTGATAGGCACAAGTTTTATAAGTTGTGTAACGAATATGATATAAAGACAAAAATTCCACCAATAAACAATGCAGCAGAACATCCAGAAATAGATTATATGTCTGACAGGAATGCTGCTATTAGGTTAATAAAATTATACGGTGAAGATGGCATGAAAGAATGGAAAAAGAAGTAAATTATGGGAAAAGATCTTATATTGAAGGTTTTTTCTCAAGATTAAAGCAAATATTCGGATTTAGTTTTAGGAATAAATCTGAGATAAATCGAGAAAAAGAACTAAATGCTATTTGCTTAATAAATTCGCTGATATTGGTATGGCTAAATTTGAGATAGTTACATGAATTTAACATAAATCACCATCTCATAAAGTGTGATGCAACAAAGCCATCCCAGACTGGGATGACAGGAAAAAAAGGCATTCTGATGACACTATTAGTGATGATTGTTTTTATACAGAGTTTTTTCCTTTTAACTCTTACCAAAAGAAATTGCCTGAAGGTAATAAATTTTTGGTGCCAATGAGGAAAGAGGTGGTTTCTAATCTAAAGTTTTTACTAGCCAATGAAATCGCGCGATTTGCAACAGATCTTATTAAAGAGCAAAAAAAAAGAAGACAAAAAATCGGAACTAGGTTTTGAGGAGCTACCAAATGATATAGAGAAGGAGATAGAAAAGTATGTAGATTATAATATAATTGATGAAGTCTTTGATAAGGGATCTTATCTATATGGTGCGGAGTGTGTTGATAGAAATTTGCAACGTTCTTTTGTAGATTTGCTCTCATCGAGGATAACAGGTTATGAAAATGGTCCTAAAAAAACTAAGGATTTTTTAGAAGAGAAAGGAAATTATGTATATCTAAAGAAAAGCATTTTTGATAATCCTAAGCTTGTTAAAGACATAGTAAAGCATATAGTATCTCTGACATGCCGTTGTTTTGATACTCCAAATACCGAGGATGATAATCCAATTACCGAGGATGAAATGAATAAAACTCTGAAGTTCGCAGTTGTTGATTTAATTTGTAAGGCACTACCGCACCTACCAATTGATTCTATGTGGCATACTTCCCATAAAGAAAATGAAGATGAGTATTCAATTTTGGCTCCTGTTATTGATTATGATAATTACATAGAGTTTTTAAATGAAAAAGAAGTTGATCATATTAATAATAAGGTGTTTGGTGGTTCACCTAAGAATTCAGTTATAGGTAAATCACATAATGGAAACTCAAGCAAATTCCTTAGGCCCGACTACTATGGTGAAGGTAAAGGTGGGGATGATGCTTCGGCTAAAGATAGTGGCTTTGGCGCTTCTTCAGCACGATCTTCTTTTAATAAGCCCAAAACAACATTTAACCAACCGTCTGTATCACAGCCTGACCAGCATTCTGCAAAAAAGCAGACATCAACTAGTAAAAAATCAGATTGCTGTATTTTATAGCTCAAGAAAATTAGACTATTTGAGGACGAATTGTGAATGAAAGGTTATTTGCCAAGGTATAGCTGCCTTGGCCTACAAATCTTGGTTTCTTCATCGTTTACCATTTCATACCACTGGGCAACCCAACCAGTGGTTCTTGCAAGTGCAAAAATGGATGTAAACATACTTGAAGGGATACCGATAGCATTCATTATTATACCTGAGTAAAAATCAACATTTGGATACAACTTACGTGTAATAAAATACTCATCCTTTAAAGCTATTTCTTCAAGTTTTTTTGCAATTTCAAGTAATTCATTGTTTTGCTCTAGTTTGCTTAAAATCTCATGACAAGCATCCTTTAATATAAGCGCGCGCGGATCATAGTTTTTATAAACACGATGTCCAAATCCCATTAGCTTAAATGGATCTTTATCATCTTTAGCTTTCTCAATGAATCTATCTACATCTCCACTTTGCTCTATCTCTTTTAGCATATTTATAACTGCCTCATTAGCTCCACCGTGTGCTGGACCCCAAAGTGTAGCAACTCCTGCAGACAGGCTTGCAAATAGATTAGAACCAGCTGACCCTACCAATCTGACAGCTGCTGTAGAAGCATTCTGTTCGTGATCAGCATGAAGAGTAAATATTTTATCCAGAGCTTTTACAAAAAGGGTATTATTAACAGCACTGCCAAATATCATATTTAAGAAATTCTCACTATAACTTAATTTATTATTAGCATTTATGAATTCCTGATTGTTGATATGTCTATAAATCATTGCAACAATTGCAGGAACTTTTGCTATTGCAGAAATTCCAAAATCTAAATCTTCACCATTGACATTGTTGCCATGCATTTCATGGTAAGACGCTGACAAATTTGCAAAACATGCAACTAAAATCGACATAGGGTGAGCAGTTTTTGGAAATGCTTTGATTACATTTGTAACTTGCTCTGATACTTTGGATGATTCTTGTATTTTGAGAAGAAATTTTTTGTGTTGCTCTGAACTGGGTAATTCACCATAGAGCAATAAATAAATCACAGCAGTAAAATTATTATTCTCTGCCAAATCAGCTATATTATGTCCCCTATATTTAAGAACTCCTTCATCTCCATCAATGAATGTAATTGTAGAAGAGCATGAAGCTGTAGAAACAAACCCTGGATCGTAAGTTAATAATCCTGTTGTCTTATATAAGTCCTTAATATTTAACACATCAGGACCTACTGTTCCACTTAATACGGGCAGATCAATTTTTGACCCATTACTTAGTTCCAATAATGCTTTTTTATCCATCACTTGAGCTACTTAATTTTATACAGAATATACAAACTGAAGAGTATATATTAATACAGCTAACTTTACATTAACAGTATTAAGCGGTCATCAATGCTTTTACTTTTGCATTTAAGCGACTTATTTTACGCGCAGCGGTATTCCTATGAATGACACCTTTATTTACACATTTGTGTAAATTGGATTCAGCATTCCGAAATGCCAAGACAACATTCTCTTTATCACCAGACTTGATTATATCAACTAATCTTCTAATAGCAGTACGAGTTTTGCTTTTTCGCATCTTATTTACTAAAGTACGCTTTGCTATTACCTTCATCATTTTTTTAGCACTCTTATGATTTGCCATATATTAATACCTGTACTTTTCTTTTAATTATAAAGTTTTTTTGTTAATTTGCAATATCAGTTTTTTCTGCAATTAATCTACTACTTCTTTCTTCAATGATTTTTTCTAAACTTTGCAAGAATTCATTTTTGTTTAACCCAGGATATATGGGAGGTAATATTTCTATTACCGCCTTTCCGGGATTCTTTCTCAGAGAAAGTATGCTTTTTGGCCAAAACAAACCAGTGTTTAAAGCAATCGGTAACACAGGAACAGATAATACGCTATATAAAGCAGCAATACCCGATTGATATTTTATATTTTGGTTTATAGTTGTTCTTGTACCTTCAGGAAATATTATTATGCCTCTATTTTCTTTTATACACACTTTTGCTAATTTCATGATATGACGCACAGAACTAATACCATCTGAGCGGTTAATAAAAATCATTTTTAATGCCATGAGATGCAAACCAATGAATGGAATCCATTTCAATTCACGTTTTAAAATAAAAACTGCTTTTCTAAAGAGTAGTATAAAAATAAATGTTTCAAATGGAGATTGGTGTTTAGATGCAATTATAAAAGGTTGCTTAGGAATGTTTTCCATTCCCCTCACTTCATATTTAATGCCACATAATAAACGCAACATGAATAATACAACTCTCACCGAGCAAACAAGGAAAATGGTTATTACACACTCAGGAAAGAAAATTACAGGGAGAGTAATTAAAGTATAGAATACTTCCCATAATATAAGGAGTAAATTAAATAATAAACTTGCAATCACAAACACACGTAAACTTATTTGAATTTAACTTTACTACAAAACTAAAAGCAATAAGTTTAATTATTGATCATCTGAGTAATAGGATGAGAATCAGCTAATTTGTCCTTTAACTTTTCGTTAGCAATATGAGTATATATTTGTGTTGTAGAAAGATTAGTATGGCCAAGAATTTTTTGTATCAGCACAATATTTGCTCCGCTATTCAGTAGATGGGTAGCAAGAGAATGCCTAATCACATGTGGAGAGATTTTATTTTCATCAATATCGCACTTTCTTGCTAATTCCTTTATTAATTGACCAACTCTTTGCCTTGTAATTGGTTTATTAGGTTTATCACCTGGGAATAGCCAATCAGATTTTTTGTTGTTAGGGAGCAGATTGTCACGAATTGATAAATAATCTTTAAGGCTTTGCAATGCTTGTTGATTAAAAAAGATTTGCCTTTCTCTGCCACTTTTTCCCTTTATTATTATGTAGCCTTCCTTACCATTACTGTTTACTAAATGTGATACTTCACATAACTTCATATTGATTAGTTCAGAAACACGCATCCCGGAAGAGTAAAGAATATCTAAAATTGCACATAGCCTTTTACTGCTTATCTCTTTATTCGATCCGCTTGCTGATTTTTTTACTGTTTCCATGAGCAAAAATATTTCTTGAACACTTAAATACTTAGGCAAAGGACGGGAAACCTTTGGATTTCTTAATTCATTATCATTAGCCGGTGCTGGATTAAAATCTATTATTCCATCATTAAATAGGCACTTATAGAAATTTTTGATAGCAGATATTTTTCTTGATATAGAGCTAGTTTTATATTTCTTTTGTGTACGTAAAAAGTTTACATAATCTTTAATATTAGCTTTACTTGCACCAACTAAGGTAGTGCCTCCTTCTAATAAAAATTTTTCAAGTTGGTGTAAATCTGAACGATAACTTTCCAAAGTATTTTGTGTAGAGGATTTTTCGGAAACCAAAGTATCTATGTAATACGTTATGTAAAGATCCTCTTTTTTATTTTGTGGTTGTTTATTTTTCATTATCAGCTCCTATATTTATTTCTTTGACTATAATTTGATTAAAAGTATTTTTTGTATTTTTTATAAGAAAATATGAGATAAATAAAACATTTATCAATAAAGTAAGTACTACAAACCTTTGTTTTAACCTTTTTTTTAAATTTGATCTTATTTTTACCATATTTCAATTATAACATCAAATCTATAAAAAACATCCTGTAAAGTAAGTTTTACTATCATATAAAATATTCCTTAGCTATGTCTGTTTATGCTTATTACATCATAGTATTTATTATAATTTTAACATAAAGAGATAGTGATTTCAACTTCATTATTGTATGGGTATTAATAAATCTTTAATATATATAACAAATGTCTTGCAGCAGAAGGAATCACTTGGGACTTTTTTTTAATAAAGTGTTAATAAAAGGAATGGTTACATTTGATCCTATGGATTCACTATCTATTTTTTCTATAATTTTATTAATGCTGTGGAAAGAACGTTCTATTCTTGCTAGAATATAATTAATCACTTTTAAATCAATTTTTAACTGTTTATCTGAAAATCGTTTTATTAGCATAATTCTTAATAATTCCTCGCTTGCAGGCAAAATTTTTACGCTGGTAGTTGACAATATTCGGGAGCTTAAATCTCTTAGTTTGAAGTTAAGCTTTTTTGGTGAAATTGAAGAAGTGATTAGCAGTCTCTTATCATTTTCTTTCATATAATTATAACAATGTAACAACATTTCCTCATCTTTAATGTTTTGTACATCCTCTAAAATAAACGCATCGCTATACCTAATTTCGCTTACAAAATTATTCACATTGATAAAAATTGCATTGTTTATTGATTGCCAAATATGAGCAAGGTGAGTTTTTCCAGAGCTGTTAGGTCCAAAAAGAATCAGGCATTTCCAAGATAAATCGTTAACTATTGAGTTATATACGTGCTTATTTTCGTCTAAGGTGATATAGTTTTGCCAGCAATAATCAACTTGATTATTGCTAAATAAATTTAATTGCACGTAAAGCCTCTTACATTACTACTTTTTGATAATAATTTTTGCATAAAAATTTACTTGCATCTCTCAAATGTATCAGGGGTCCTTTTTCTTTTTATCGTGAACTAATTAGCCATTTTTATAAAGCTCACTTTCAAAATATTTATTGATTGCATATTCTACTAATACAATGAACATTCCTATTATTGGAATAAAAAATAATATACCTATAAACCCAAAATATGAGGTGCATATGACAACTCCTAAAATAATGATAGTTGGATGTATATGAACTTTTTTTCCTATTAATAAAGGCACTAATATGCTTGAGTCTATTAATTGACCAACACTAAATAATAGCAAGACAGCAGTACTTTCAAACCATCCACTAAATTGAGTAATGGCGCTCAAAAATCCGATAATAGTGTATAATAATGGCCCTATATAGGGTATAAATGTTAATGTTCCTGATAAAATTCCAATAGCTACAGAATGCTTCAGCCCAATTATGCTAAGGCCCACGGAGTAAAAGATCATCATGACTATACATACGTTTAACTGTCCCTTTAGGTAATTAGATATAATGAAATCTACTTTGGAAAAATAACCTGCAGCTTTTTCTCTGTAAAGAATGGGAATTAGTTTATTAGCCTTTTCTACAATTGCAGGCCAATCACGTAATACATAAAAAAACACCACAAGCGTAATAGCTATTAATGATACCATGTAAATCAAATTAAAGCTTGAATTTAGCACTTGAATTATAAGATTACTGCCCATGCTAAGAGCATTTATAAAATAAGATATATAATCACTGTAATTTTCTACTAGATTTTTAGACAAGTGATCAAATAAACTATCTTCAGTTTTTATATTAAGAAATTCTAGCACAGAAGGAATCACTTTAAGCTTTAATGAAGGTATCTTATTCACTAAGAAATTTAATATTAAAGTAATTTGAAAATATATAATAGGTAAAACAAATGTGATAACTAATATAAAAGCTATCAATAAGGTAAGTATTATAAAAACTACAGAACATGAACGTGGTATTCTATATTTTTCAAACTTGGTTACTAGCGGGTTAAATAGATGTGCAACAAAAACAGATATTAGACACGGAACAATCATAGGACGCATCAAAAATAATGCCCCTATTATGAAAAGCAGTACACAACAAATAGTTATATGACGTTTTTGCATGTGTTTAGAATAGTTAATTTACCGAAAAATATACAGTTTTTTGTAAGTACTATCTATTCATTATTTTATTAGGCATGAGATCAGCCAAATTTTCACTCAATTGCCAACTAGATAAAACTCCGTTATGCGGGTTATCTGTAAAGCCTCTCAGATTAACGATCTTAATCGAATTTCTATTTAACAATAGATCATCTACTGCCTTTGCCAATTGTGCAGGATATGGTATTAAGGTGTCTCTTTCATGATTAATGACTACTATTGGTATATTATCATTTTGTAGCTTTTGTATATTGCTTACTATATCAAAATCTAAATTTAGGACCTTAAGCATCTTTTTCAATAAGCATGAGGGCAGTACACTTAAAATTTTTGCTTGAGGAATTGGAAAATGCTTTATTGCATTATGAAAAGAGCTGAAAGTGCTAGTAAAAATAACGCCTCCAAGTTTAATATTTTTGTCTGTAAAATATTTTAATACTTCTGATGCAACTGCTCCTCCAAAGGAATGGCCGAAAAGTATGATGTTTTCAGGTTTTACACCCTTGTCCATTAATTCATTGATTTTTTTTATCGAAGACTGAGATAAGCTTTTATTCTTATTTATAAATGGAATCATGAGTATTGATATAGACAAAAAAGTGCAAATCAAAGCTGCTAATATTGCTGAATTCGCTGTCCTAGACGTCATTGGGTTGGTAAATAATATCAGAGCGGGTGATAATATGGATATTCCTAAAAATAAGAAACTAGCTATTGCGTAAGTTATATAGTTTTGAAATGCAATTGGGTATTTATGTGCATGAGTGTAGAAATTAGACCTATGGAGATATGTAGATCTATCTTGTATATACCTGGACGCATTTTTATAATTATCACCTATTCCATGAAAAAATATAAGATGTATCTCATTTTCTTTATTATACTTAGCAACGTGCATTATTTCCCTCTAACATATATTACACCTAGTAAAAGAATATTCTTTTTTGAGAATTGGATCAAACTTTTTTAAAATGCTAGATAACTTGTATTAACAACGAAAATGATAAGCATGTACACTAACAGACTTGAGGAATACAAGATAGCAGCATTAATAGTTGCAGCAGGAGTAGGCAGTAGATGCAATGCCAAAATCCCTAAACAGTATATAAAACTGGCAGGTAAGTCTGTTTTATTTCACACAATTAGAAAATTCTTAGCTAATCAGTACATAAGTTACATAAGAGTGGTAGTAAATGAAAGTCAAAAAGATTTCTATAAAGAAGTTACGTCATCAACTATAGATACTAAATTGCTGAGTCCAGTATGTGGAGAAAAAAGCAGGCAGAGTTCAGTTAAACTTGGACTGGAGAGTTTGCAAAAGATCAATCCAGATTTTGTTATTATACATGATGCTTGTAGGCCTTTTGTATCAAATATTCTAATAAATAACTTGATTGAATCTATGATTAATGGTCAATATACAGGAGTAGTTCCAGCAATAGAAGTCGAGGATACTATATCGTTGGTGAGTAATAATTTCGTTGAATCTGCGATTTCAAGAGAAAAACTTAGAGCCATACAAACCCCTCAAATTTTTAATTTCAGAGAATTATTATCGTGCCATCAGTCAGTCAAAGAATTTACTGATGATTCATCACTAATGGTGGAGCATAAAAAACATGTTGCGATTATTGAAGGTGAGAAAAAGAATTTTAAGTTAACTACAAAAGAGGATATCAATATGGCAAAACTTCTCTTTGGAGAGCCAAAATTCCGTGTCGGAACCGGTTATGATATACATAAATTTGTTAAAATTCAAAATGATGCTAAGAGCTTTATAAAAATTTGCGGTGTGGAAATTGAGCATAATATGGCAATAGAGGCACATTCCGATGGTGATGTTGCAATACATGCAATCGTTGATGCAATACTCGGAGCACTAGGATGTGGCGATATAGGAGAACATTTTCCTCCTAATTCCTCTAAATGGAAGGATTGCAATTCATCTCATTTTCTTGACTTTGCTGCTAAAAAAGCACAGGAAAAAGGATATAGCGTGTCTAATTTAGATATTACTATAGTTTGTGAAGAGCCTAAAATATCGCCTTACAAAGCAGGAATGAAGGAATTCATATCAAAAATATTAGAAATTAATGGTGAATTCGTAAATATCAAAGCAACCACAGCGGAAAAATTAGGTTCTATTGGAAGAAATGAGGGAATAGCAACGTATGCTTCTGTGCTATTGCGTGCAAATTTTTATTGAAGGTAGAAACGAAATAACTTACTTGACAAACTCCACCATTTCACTTCCATTGCAAGGAAAGTGGGAAGGTTTGTCAAGAAATTTCTATGAGCTACTTTCGACATTAATAGCTGATTCAAGTCTTCTATTCAAAATTTTCAATATAAAATCCAATTCATTTGAGTTGTTATAACGTATCATGACTTTACCCTTAGAATTACTGTCATTAATTTTGATCTTTAAACCAAGCTGAGAAGATATAGCTCCTTCTAATGCTGCCATATCTTGATTTTTAGTACAATTATGCTCTTTTCGGTCGTTATTTTGTTGTAAGTCTTTTATCAATTTTTCAGTTTGTCTAACGCTCAGGCCCTGAGAAACTATTCTTTCTGCAATACTTTCCGCATTTTCAACATTAATCAATGCTCTTGCATGACCCATAGACAATTTTTTCTCGTTGATCATTGTTTTTACTCCATTAGGGAGTGACAGCATTCGTATCATATTGGTTATGTGACTGCGGCTTTTACCTAAAGTTAAGGCTAATTCTTCGTGTGTATAGGAGAATTCATCTATTAGTTTTCTGTACGCCTCACCTTCTTCTATTGGATTAATGTCTTGCCTCTGTATGTTCTCAATTATCGATACTTCTAAGCATTCCTTATCATTTAAATCTTTTATGATGACTGGCACACTATCAAGATTTGCAATTTTACTTGCCCGCCAACGACGTTCCCCTGCTACTATTTCATAATCGTCATCATTTGGATCTTTGCGCACCACAATAGGCTGTATAATGCCATTTTTCTCTATCGAACTTGCAAGTCCTTTCAATGACTCCTCATCAAAATATTTTCTCGGCTGAAATTTGCTCGGGTGTAGTAATGAAATAGGTAACCGATCTTCTTTATTATCATAATTATCGCCTATGAGGCCAGCAAGACCTCTACCTAAGCGCCTATTGTCCTTCACGCTGCACCCTCACTTATCAGCTTCTTCTCTTTACAGATGCTCATGTGTTTCTTGAAAATTTCTTTTGCCAAACTTATATATGCTTGTGCACCAGGACACTTAAGATCATATACAATAGCAGGTTTTCCATGAGAAGGCGCTTCTGATAACCGTACATTACGTGGAATAATGGTCTCATATAAGGGGATAATAGTTTTATATACTTTATCATTTAAATATTGGCAAATATCATTTTTAATCTGCTCACTAAGTTTGTTGCGTCTGTCATACATTGTGAGCAATATTCCTTCTATTGCCAGGAAAGGGTTTAGGTTATTTCTTTTTATCAGCTCTACAGTCTTAACTAAATGGCTCAATCCTTCCAGAGCGAAAAATTCACACTGAAGAGGAACAATAATCGAGTCAGCAGCGGTCAGAGCATTGATAGTAAGCAGACCAAGTGATGGAGGGCAGTCGATGATTATGTACTCATAATTATCACGCACTTTCTCTAGAGTGTCTTTTAGTACGAATTTTCCCTGCTCAAGTTGTGATAGCTCAATTTCTGCAGCTGATAAGTCAACCACTGATGAAATTAACGATAAATTTGGAATTTCCTTTATATGAAAAATTGCCGACTCTACCAATTCACTTTCGTTGCTCAGCAGTATTTTATATATATTTTTTTCTTCTCTACTACGATAAGAAACCCCGAGCCCTGTACTAGCATTCCCTTGGGGATCAAGATCTACCAATAAAGTACTTTTTCCCACAGCAGCAAAGGCTGTCGATAAATTTATACTAGTTGTGGTTTTACCAACTCCACCCTTTTGATTTACTATTGCAATGATCTTGCTCACGCCTTTCATCTTATGTATAAAATAACTCTATTGTATATATGCAAGAAATTTTTGCATTAGAAAAATTTTTTTGTTGCCAATCATGCTCAAAGTAAACTGCCTTTTTTTGTCTTGTGTAACACACTTTGAACCTTATTTCCTAACTCATTCAGAGTAAATGGTTTGGGTAAAAAATGGAAGTCTTCTATATTGATTTCATCGCTCTTTAAAAAAGCATCCTCTGCATACCCAGAAATAAAAATAACTTTGATGTTTGGCCTATGTATCAATGTTTCTTTAACTATTTCTGGACCACTCACCTCTGGCATGATTACATCAGTGATTATTAGATCTATGTGTTGATTTTTTTTTCTAATGATCTCTAGTGCCTCGCTGCCTATACTCGCTTCTATTACATTAAATCCTTTTCTTGTAAGAGCCTTAGCAGTAAATTCCCTTACTGAATCTTCATCTTCAATTAATAAAATTATACCATTACCTTTCATCTCTACCGGTTTCTCTATTTCTTTACTATCTTCCTCTTCATCATTTTCATCTGATATGTAAACTATGGGCAAAAATATGCTAAATTTAGTTCCATGATTCACTTTGCTAGCAACATAGATGTATCCTTCGGTTTGTTTAATAATGCCATATACAGTAGAGAGGCCAAGACCTGTACCAGAAGTAATATCTTTGGTAGAAAAAAATGGATCAAATGCCTTTTCAATTATATCACTCGTCATTCCACATCCAGTATCAATCACTTCAATCACAACATAATTCCCATGTTCAATCGTTTCCTTATCTGGAGAAAACATATCCTGAGGTGTAGAATTTAATGAATCAACCTTTTGATTAAAGGTTCGTATAGTTAACTCTCCCCCCTTTTCCATAGCAGCACCAGCATTAACTGCTAAGTTAAGCATAACTTGCTCTAATTGTCCTTGGTCAGCCCTAACAGCACCCAAATCGCTACCATAATAAATATTAAATTTTATATTTTCACCTATTAATCTTTTGATCATTTCATAAAGATTAGCTATCGTACCATTTACATTAATAATCTTTGGCTGCAAAGTCTGTCTTCTTGAAAAAGCAAGCAGTTGTCTTACTAAATTTGACCCACGTTTTGCATTTTGCTGTATCTGTATTATATCTCCAAAAGATGGATCGCTAGCTGAGTGCTGGAGTAAAAGCAAATCACAAAATCCTATTATTCCGGTTAATATATTATTGAAATCATGTGCAATACCACCTGCTAATTGCCCTATAGCTTGCACCTTTTGATAATGCTCAAGTTTTATCTCTAGTTTTTTACGTTCAGTATTATCAATAAAATAACAAAGTATGAACATCACTTTATTATGAAGAAACTTATTAAAATATATTTTCATGTTATTACCGCCATTGAGCTGCACATCAAAGGACGCATTATTTATCCTATTACTTGAAAAATATTCACGCACTTTCATATGATAACCATCTGATATCAATGCAAAGATAGAACCATTATTTGACCCCGCAAGTTTTACTAATGCTATATTTTTCTTTATAAAATTGCCATTTATGTCGCATTGTGCAATAGCAATTGACGAATTTGTAAAACAAGGGTGTAGTTGATAATCAACAATATTTGATTCAGTTGGTGTTATAAAGCCGTGTATATAGCTATGATTGTATTTATCACAAAATATAGCAGTACTCATATAAGCCTTAAATGGAGCACCGCTTATAGTAAAAAACATAATTTCATTTTTGGTTATTGTATCGTCATACTTAGATTGAGATATAAAATCATTGATTGAGCTACCTTTTTCCAATTTTTTTAGTTCAAACATGTCTAAAAATCTTTTATTTACAGATAAGATACCTCCTTTTGTATTTGCAACGTAAGTTGCTATATTGTGTTTCTCTATCAACTCTTCATATACCTGCTCTTTGTTTACCTGTGTTGCCTTCAGTACAAAATACCCACTCGGTCTTGCTATTGGGGCTAATGATAAATTTAAAGTCTTATTACTATTTATAGCAATTTGTGGATTATCCGGTATTGGTTCAGAGAGCAAAAGAAAGTTAGATATTCTACTCTTCTTGCTTAAGGAAATGCATACTTTTACAGAAGTGTTATTTCTTAACGCATGATAGAGTGATTTTCTGTCTTTTTCTGAAACATCTCCTGCTTCAAGAATTTTATCTAGCGTAACATCATCGTTTATGTGATCTTTAAACCTTTCGTAGAACCTCGCATCAGCATAAATAATACCCTCATCTTTATGTAAAATGAGACAAAACTCTGTATTATGATTCAGCGCATTTGCAAATATTGCATTTTGAAACTCTATGATATTAAGTAGATACTTGTAACGTTTTATATTATATACCACAAAGAGAGTCATTAGAGTACTAATTAATAAATTAATCTCTATATTAACATGCTGACTATATACATTAGAAAAATAGAGTACTGATATTGCTATTGGAGGTAAGAACATAATGACTGCCATCACAATAATTGACATCCCATAATTTCTTAGTATGAAGTCAACTCTGTTCTCTTTTTTGTTATCTATGTATCTTTTACTCATTATTATTGCTTGGCATCCTTGCACATATAAAAATATTCTACTATATTGATTTAATTATTATAGATTTATTAACATCCTTGATGGGTAGTTACTATCCCAATCTAATTAAGTCCTGTAAATATAGAGTACAATAATATTAATAAGCCAACAGAAGGTATTATGGAAAAACAAAAGACACAAGCATTTGAATGGTTCTGCGCACTGAGAAACAAGATCACCGAATCTTTCTTATCAATTGAGGTACAGTCATTCACAGAACCAAAAATCGAAAAAAGAAAGTGGAACCGACCAGGTGGAGGAAGTGGTGAATCTACAATTATCTTTGGTAATATTTTTGAAAAAGTTGGAGTAAACGTTTCAAGAGTATACGGAAAGCTCGCAGACTCAGCCATTAATGAAATTCCTGGTGCAAGTGAAAGCAATGGAGAGTTTTGGGCAAGCGGTATATCTTTAGTGTCTCACATGCAATCTCCCCTTATCCCTGCAGCACATATGAACACAAGGCTGATATATACCTCAAAACAATGGTTTGGTGGAGGAATGGACTTTACTCCAATTTGTAAAGATGAGGTAGATTGCAAGTATATTCACGAATCAATTAAAGCAACTTGCGATGAGTTCAACATCGAATATTATCCGAAATTTAAAAAGCAATGTGATGATTACTTTTTTTTACAACATAGAAAAGAGCCACGTGGTATTGGTGGAATTTTTTATGACAATCTAACTTCTGGCAACTGGAAAAATGATTTTGAGTTCACAAAAGCAGTAGGTGAAGCCTTTTTAGAAATTTACTTACACATCATACACAAACATATGCAAAAATCTTGGACAAAAGAACAACGAGAAGAACAATTGATAAAACGTGGCAGATATGTGGAGTTCAATCTTCTTTATGATCGTGGTACAAGGTTTGGTTTAATGACTAATGGTAACCCCGATGCAATTATGATGTCGATGCCGCCTCTTGTCAAGTGGGTGTGAAAAGCGGTTATTAATATAAAATAAATCGTTATAGTTTAAAATTGTACCACAATGGTGAGCTTTTATATAGAGGGGTACAATCATGGGTATAGTAGATAGTTTTTTAATTAAATCTGCTAGAAATAGCAATATAAGAGGCGTGAGGCTAGCTTTAAGTCTTCATAATATAGTAAACAGCTTTGAAAAACTCTTTTCTAGAATTAATCCTTTTAGGAACAAGGGGTCATTTGACTTGAATAATGATCAAACTTTAAATCGAGCTTTAGAGTATGCAGTAACAAATCTTGATCATAATGTAATGACGTTACTTATTAGTGCTGGAGCAAATATTAATGAAATAAATAATAGTATAGGAAATGTAATCCTTCAATACAAAATAGCATCAGAAGCTATGCAGTACGGAGATAAGGACAGTCTCAAAGATCGTAAAGAAAAATGTTGTTTAGTGCTTGGTGAGCTAATAAAAAAAGAAAGAAAAGAAATATTGGAGATTTTGAAACAAACGGAAAGTTGTGACAAGCTTAAAGAGGAAGTAGAGCTAAAATTTAAGGCCAACTCACCTAAAAAACCTCCTAGAATTTTTGAACATGATGATATTTTACTTTTAAAAGAGCCCATTTATGATGAGGTATATGACGCTAAGGTTAGTAACTCATTAGAAGAGTTGAGCGTATCGGAAGAATCCATTTATGCTGAAGTATATGATTTGCATAAAAGATCTACCGAAAATTTATCATTGAAAGATAGTGGTTATTCTAGTATATCAGGAGAACCTATTTATGAAGATGTAGATGATTTCTCAGAGCAAAAAAAGCCCACCAGCTTAAATCATAAAGAGCAACCAGAGCCTATTTATGCTAAAGTAGATTTATCGAAAAAGAGATCAGAAAGACAAGCAAAACATATAAAAGATAATTCTGGGACTTATCATGGATTAGTGAAGGATAAAGTGAATAATTTGCAAGTAAAACTAAATGAGCAAAGTACTAATAAGCCAGCAAGTCAGCAAATCAAGACCAAGGCTGGCTTTAACGTAAAAGAAATAAGGCAAAATTTTGAGCGTAGAGATTCTGGATACGATTCTGGCTATGATTCAGATACAAAAGTTGAACAAAAATTAGATTTAGGATCTAAAGCTCCTAAATCTGAGATAGGTTCAGTAAGCATTGAACATGGGGTAATAGGAGGCTGTCGATATAAAATCACTGATATATCACTCTAACTGTGTGATTCAAAATAATTGAATTGACTTTATATGTATAATCGATATAACTCAGTTAGATTCAAGTCGACTCTTTCGTCTAGTGGTTAGGACACCACCCTTTCACGGTGGTAACACGGGTTCAAATCCCGTAAGAGTCACTCAAACAGAATGCAAATAACTAAAGTTTTGAATGAAAAAAATTAGGCTTTATGTTGAAGAAGCTTTATCACAAAATGTAAGTTTGGCGCTTCATCCACGACAAAGTCACTATATTTACAATGTAATGCGGCTTAAGAAGCATGATAACATCTATCTTTTTAATGGAAAGGATGGAGAATGGTTAGGAGAAGTAGTGAATATATCAAGTAAATCGACAAAAATTATAATAAAAGAACGCACTAAACAACAACAACATGAAAAAAATCTATATTTGTATTGTGCTCTGGTAAAAAGCGGCGCCTTAAGCAACATAGTAAGACAAGCAACTGAAATGGGAGTAACCTGCATTCAATTTATTTCAACAGAACGTACAGTAGTAAAAAACATTAACCTAAGTAGAGCGAAATTACAGGCAATTGAAGCTGCGGAACAATCCGGTAGGACAAGTATACCACAGATTTTTCTTCCTATTAATTTTTGTGAATTATCCGATTCCCAGAATAAAAATTTTGTTTTGTGTGATGAAACAGGTGAAGGACAACCTCCTAATAAAGTTCTAAAAGGCAAGAAAAACGTTGCTATTATTGTTGGCCCCGAAGGTGGTTTTTCATCTTACGAACTTGATTCTGCCAATAAATTTTGTCAGAAACTGAGTCTAGGAAAAAGAATTTTGAGAGTTGATACTGCTGTAGTTGCTGCATTAACCTTCACCAATTGGTATAGCTAGATTTTTTAATATGGCTAGTGCAACTTGACACTCTATATAAAGAAATCTGCATTATATTTTTCCTAAAAGAAATAAATGAAACTTGCATTTTTCCGAACTATCGATACTCTTAGTAAAGAAGTCGGGGCGTAGCGCAGCCTGGTAGCGCATTTGGTTTGGGACCAAAGGGTCGGGAGTTCAAATCTCTCCGCCCCGAGATTAGAAAAATTACAAGAGCACTGTAACCTAAGAGCAATTTTTATCAGCAAGTAAATGATTGACAGCAGAATGAAGCTTTTTTCATATAAATCACTGCATATCATATTCTATCGCTCAAGTTTATAAAATAATTGACAATGTTAATTTTCTAATTTATAAATGGATTTTGAAGTGATTACCGAAGGAGGTATAGAGTTTGATTGAAGTATCAGTCCATTATGGTGATGTAGATAGAGCTCTTCCAGTGTTGAGAAAAATAATTCAAAAGGAAGGAAGAGGGCTCAAAATGAAAAAAAAATATCACGAAAAGAAATCAGAGAAAACAGCTAAAAAAAAAGCTGAAGCAAGGAAAAAGAGGTATCAGCAAGAATGCAGAAGACAGCGTTATGGTTGGTAGTTTTTACTAAGGTTAATAATTAGTTATCTTATGAATATTCATGAATATCAAGCAAAGGAAATTTTACACAAGTTTAATGTCCCGGTACCAAAGGGTTTTGTTGCTACATCTGCAGAAGGAGTAGAAACTCAAATAAATCAACTAAAATCTGACGTGTTTGTGGTTAAAGCTCAGATTCATGCAGGTGGTAGGGGTAAGGCTGGTGGTGTAAAGCTAGCAAAGTCAGTTGAAGAAGCTCAACAGTTTGTAAAGAACATGATTGGTATGACTTTAGTTACTCATCAAACAGGGCCAAGCGGGCAGCAAGTAAGAAAAGTGTACGTTGAAGAAGGCTCAAGCATTAAGAAAGAGTATTATTTAAGCCTGGTAATCGACCCGAAGCTCAGTAGGCCAATATTCATATTTTCCTCAGAAGGTGGAATGGACATCGAAGAAGTGGCAAAAAATTCTCCTGCAAAAATTGTGAAATTTGATATTGATTCTGCTACAAGTTTTGATAGCAGCAAGTTAAGCAGCAGTTTTCATTTGAGTCCAGAACAAATAGAAAAGATATCGAACATTGCAAAAAAAATATATGATGCGTTTATTGCAACTGACGCGAGCCAAATTGAAATTAATCCACTGGTTGAAACAAATTCTGGAGATTTTATTGCGCTCGATGCGAAAATTAATTTCGATGACAATGCTTTATATCGTCACCCAGAAATTATGGAACTTCGTGATTATGATGAAGAAGTGAAAGAAGAGATAGAGGCTTCAAAGTATGGGCTCAGTTACATCAAAATGGATGGCAGTATTGGTTGCATGGTAAACGGTGCAGGTCTTGCGATGGCAACAATGGATATAATAAAATACTACGGAGCAGAGCCTGCTAACTTTTTGGATGTTGGTGGTGGAGCGAGTAAAGAAACTGTAACTGAAGCATTTAAAATCATATTGTCTGATAGCAACGTAAAAGGAATTCTGGTTAACATATTTGGTGGTATAATGCGTTGCGATATTATCGCAAGTGGAATTGTTGCGGCTGCAAAAGAAATGAGCATTAAAGTTCCTCTAGTGGTTAGATTATCAGGTACTAATTTTGAAGAAGGAAAAAAAATCTTAGAAGAGTCAGGATTAAATATTATTGCTGCAGATGAACTGGGTGATGCTGCGCAAAAGATAGTAAAAGAGGTAAAATAAAGCATGTCCGTTTTAGTAAACAAAGATACAAGATTAATATGCCAGGGTTTTACTGGTGCACAAGGCACATTTCATTCAGAGCAAGCAATTGATTACGGAACGAAAATGGTGGGAGGTGTAACTCCTGGAAAGGGTGGTAGCACTCACCTTAATTTACCGGTTTTTAATACTGTAGCAGAAGCCAAAGAAAAAAACGGTGCAAATGCCACAGTTATATATGTACCTGCTAAATTTGCTGCTGCTGCAATACTTGAAGCAATAGATGCAAAAATAGAATTGATAATTTGTATTACAGAGGGCATTCCTATACTTGATATGGTGAAAGTTAAGCGTGCGCTTATCGGCTCAAAAAGTCAATTGATTGGTCCCAACTGCCCGGGAATTATTACACCTGAAGAATGCAAAATAGGAATTATGCCTGGCCATATCCATAAGCGTGGACACATAGGAATTATGTCTCGCTCCGGAACTTTAACTTACGAAGCAGTAGCACAAACAACCGCTGTTGGTCTTGGTCAATCCACATGTATCGGAATTGGGGGGGATCCAGTTCATGGTATGACATTTGTTGACTGTATGGAGCTCTTTTTAAAAGATGACGATACTCATGGTATTGTAGTTATTGGTGAAATAGGTGGAAACGAAGAAGAAGATGTATCACATTTTGTGAAAACAGAAAAAACTAAAAAGCCAATCGTTGGTTTTGTAGCAGGCCAAACGGCACCTCCAGGAAGACGTATGGGACACGCTGGAGCAATCATCTCTTCCAGCGGTGGAAGTGCTGGTGCAAAGTTAGAGGTTATGCGCAGTGCTGGGATTGCGATTGCAGAAACCCCTGCTGTGATTGGTAAAAAGGTGTTAGAAGTAATGAGTGTCAGTGCCTAGCCTAGGTCATAAAAACCCTATATCCCCAGTCATCAGTATATTTTTTGACCACTCAATCAGTAAATGACCTCCTGGTAAATGTACTGAAGTTTGTTTAGTAGCCAAACACTTACGAAGTATAGATGCAACAAATGCTGCACAAGCCGCACTACCACATGAAGCAGTAATACCTGTTCCTCTTTCCCAAACTCTTAAGTTTATTTCTCCAGATTTTTCTATTTGTGCAATACTAACATTTGTTTTCTGAGGAAATAATTCGTGATTTTCTAGCTTTGGTCCTAAATTCTGCAATGGTATTTCGCTTATGTTATCAACAAAAAAAACTATATGAGGGTTACCAATATTTACTGCAACTGGCTCTTTCAGCATTTCAAGCTCTATAGGTAGATAAAGGGGATCGCATTCACAAGAAAGAGGAATTTCATTCCATTTAAGCAGTGGTTTACCCATATTGACCTTTATTGATTTATCACCTACTTTAAAACATTCTAAGATACGATTATTTATCAGCTCAATAGTGATATATTCAGTACCTTTTTCTAACATTATCAAATATCCAACACAGCGTGCTGCGTTTCCACACATTTCAGCTCGACTACCGTCAGCATTGTAGATATGCATAAAGCAGTTTGCAGCATTAGACATTGTTATAATTATCACTTGATCACAACTGCCTTGATCAGCAATTTGTCTATAATTCCAGTCTAAATTATTTGCTGAACGTGAGTCTATGATAACAAAACTATTGCCAGTACCGTGCATCTTTACAAACGGGATCTTGTTTGTTAGGTTACTTACCATTATAGCAAAATTACATAAGTGAAAATTTTTCTTCTAATTACAGCTGTTTTGTATTCTATAGTTTTCTGTAATGTGAGTGCTAAGTCAATACCGGAGAACAGCAAAATGCTCTTTTGGCAAACTGGAGTTAGAAAGGGAGCAAATGTTTTCAATAGAAAAGTTGATAGTGACTTAATCAAATCAGCAAAGGAATACAAAATTGGTTTTATTCGTCTTGCTCCTGACAAATTTGAAACTACGCAACGTGACTTCCTCTTAGGCAATGCAGACAATTATCCTGGCCTGATTTCCAAAGATCTGAAAGTTCTGAAAGATGTTTTAGATGCTTTTCATCAATAAAAAATACCAGTAGTATTAACGATGCTTAGCTTACCTGGATCTAGATGGAAGCAAAATAATAACGATAAAGATGATTTACGTTTATGGTCAGATCAAGCTTTTCAAAAACAAGCAGCAAAATTTTGGCAAGATCTTGCGAAAGAGCTTAAAGATCATCCTGCTATTGTTGGATATAATATCTTAAAGTAGGGTCGAGAACTGGCGCGCCTCTTTAGGGTTTGGTGGCTGATCCATTATTTTCATGTTGGTCCTCAATCCAAAATTCCCATGTTTACGTTTCCAATTCCCGCCTCATCAAACGCAGCATGCGGATTTCCCGCACTACGCTTTCCTAGTAGATTCTTACCAAAGTTTATAACATATTGTGCTGGTAAGGCTTTCGGAACGTAATATCTTATTCTATAGTCCGAATATAGACCAAGGGTCTCATATATACATTCGCTACTCCACCTTTCCCAACCAAATCCTTTTGCTTTTCTGGCTTGCATCATATTGCGTCTTGTTTTCTTCTCTACCCACTGTTTAACGTAGCTGAAGCTTCGACTTGAGTTTCCTATTCTAAAGTAGTTTACCCACCCTCTCAATATTGGATTGATGATCTGAATCACTCTCCTTATTGGTTGCGATTTATAGTTACTGAATACCTTCTTCAACTTTTGAAGTAGGCTTGTTCGTGTTTTCATCTGTGGTGTTATCTGTACTCTCCACTTTCCTTGTTTTGTAATTTTCTTTCGAAAGTCAAATCCTAGAAAGCCGAATGTTTCTCCTCTCTTTAGATTGGCAATTTTTGTCTTTTCTTCATTTACACTTACTTCTAGTTTTGCTAATTCTTCTTGTAACCTTTTGTACACTAATTTCTCGAGCCATTCCCATCTCTGGTGCCCATCTATCAGTATCACTAAATCGTCTGCCCATCTGGCGTATTCTATACGTTGATATTTTTCTTCCCTGGTCACCTCTTTTGCTCTCTCTAGCATTTTGTCTACCTCATTGAGGTATATATTGCTCAACAACGGTGAGATCGGCGACCCTTGCGCTATTCCTCGTTTTCCTCCTACCTTAAGGATTAGCTTGATCAAGTGCATGATTTCTTTATCATTTATTCTCTTGGCAATTTTCTCCATGAGAATATGATGTCGTACGTTATCAAAATAGGATTTCAGGTCTACATCAATACATTTTGTATTGCCTTTGATTGCTGCTTTCGCTACTCTGCTTACTGCTTCATGCGCTTTTCTCTTGGGTCTATATCCATATGATCCGTCCTGAAAGTCAGATTCATATATCGGTTCAATTATTAGCTTTAGTGCACTTTGCACTATTCTATCCCGGATGCAGGGTATGTTCAACGTTCTGAGTTTTCCCCCAACTTTTGGTATTTCCTTTCTCCGGTTCCTATTTGGGCTATAGGTTTTGGTTATTAGTTCATGTCTTATTTGCTGAAGATACTTTTCTAAGCCTTCTGCCTCTATCGATTTGAATGTTACCCCATCAATTCCTGGTGCCCCATTGCTTTTCTTTGTTAGCTTATATGCTTCTTCTAGTGTCTCCATCTTGCAGACGTGTACATAGATTCCCCAGAATCGCCATTCCGGTTCTGCTTTCGCTTTGATATATATCTTTCTTCTCAGGTCTTGTAATTTTATTGGCATTTTTGTCATTTTTACCTTTACCTTCCTTTTGTTAAAAGATCTCTACTAGTAGGGTGCCTTTGCTCCATGGGCGTTACCCCACTTCTTCGCTACTACACACCCATCCGCCACCCTTTCATCTTCGGTTCATTTCCTGTTTTCCAGTTATAGAACCTACCACTCCAAGGTTTTTCTCCTTGGGATGAGGAGGGTTTCTCCAGTTGCTTTATATGTCCTTATTACCATGCTGCCACTATCACCCCGCTAAAGTAGGTATGCTGTATCATTCGTGTTTCAGCCTCCTATATTGCTTTCGCCCTGGTTCAGTGGGCTCGGCCTTTAGTACTTAGAGTTTTTCCGGGGCCACCCATGTGTTCGTTTTCACTGCGGCCTGGTAATTCGCCATTATCCTACGATAACGTTGTCGGTAGGCTTCAACATTTTGGTTTCCCTCCACATTGCTACCCTAGCTACAGGACTCCGACTTTTATCCTGGTGGGTCTGACTCCCACTGAACATCTTCACCTTCTCTGGACACACTGAACCACATCCAGAAAGGCTTTATAATACTGCAGATTCGGCTATTTATAACGTAGAACAAAGCATTGACCTAAAAACCCCTATCATACTGGACAGCAGTAGTTATGGCGATCCTCAGGCTTTCGATAAATTAAAACCACTTAATGATCACAATGTTCTTTATTCATTTCACATATACGAGCCTTTTGTTTATACAAATTTAAAACTAAACCAGGGGAAATTTTTCTATCCAGGATATATTTGTTCTGCTGACACAAATAAAAAAGAGTACTGGAATAGAAATACACTCAGATCATATATAGAACCAGTCAAAGTTTTCCAAGAGAAATATAATATACCAAATTATAAGATCTTTGTTGGAGAGTTTGGCGGGCATCGCTGTTCAAAAGGATTAGAGAGCTATTTTCGAGATCTTACTTCTATTTTTAATGAATATAATTGGCACTTTGCTGTTTATGGTTTTCGTGAAGACGTGTGGGACGGTATGGACTATGAACTTGGAAACGAGAAGCTTTCATGGAAAGACTGGCAAGCAATTGAAAAAGGTACAATGAAAAAAATTACTTACCAGATAATCCTATTTTTAAGGTATTGAGAGAGGGGTGGTCAAAGTAAGTTAACTAGTTTTTGGCCACTCATCATAAAAAAATATTTCTTCTATTGGTCTTCTTTTTTTCTTACTTGTTTCAGCGCCATCTTCTTCGTAACCAACCGCTATCACTGATATTACATTAAAATCATCGGATATGTTGAATTTTTCTACTATTTTATCTCTATCAAATCCACCCATTTGATGAGCCATTAAGTTCATAGCTGCAGCCTGTAGCATAAGTGCATAATTTGCTGCACCAGTATCGTGATTAGCCCAAAAATTTTCACCTTTGTCAGATTTACGGAAATTCTTAGCGCTTAGAGATATAATTAGTATTTGTGCATCTTTTGCCCACTTTTGATTAGATTCATCAAGGCAATTTAACAGCTTTTCCCATGCGCTTTGATTGTTCTGTTTGTTGCATATTACGTATCTCCAGGGTTCATCACCAAAACATGAGGGAGTCAGCCTTACAGCTTCCATTAAAATATCCATGTCTTCCTGAGATATTGCTCTTGTAGGATCGTATGAACGTCCGCTGTGTCTTGCTTTCATCAACGATAATAGATCTTGTTTACTCATCATTTTTAGTTTAATAGTGCATAAATAATTCATTGTAGCACAATATGAGCAAAATTTAAATTGCAAAACCTCTCATACACATATATGACATTTAATAAGTTATTTTTATTGGGAAAGTATGTTTATAACACAATCTAGCAGCAGATCAACACTGGCTGAAATATTGTCTTGCGTTTTACTTTTATTCTTGATGGCTCAAATAAGCATACCATTGCAGCCTGTGCCTATCACATTGCAAACTTTAGGAGTAATGCTTATTGGGCTTAAATTTAACCGCAGAACAGCATTCTATTCTGTGCTTACATATCTATCACTTGGTGCAGCAGGATTGACTGTTTTTGCGAATTTTTCTAGTGGTTATCACATTTTTCTCGGGCCAACAGGTGGATATTTGATTGGCTGTTTAGTTGCTGTTGTAGTAATGAGCAGAGTAAATGAATTACTGAACTCTAAATATAAATCATTTATGTGTAATTCTTTAAGTTGTCTGGCGGGTACATTCGTAATCTTTATTTGTGGTATTAGTTGGCTTACTATTTACGTGGGTCTGAAACAAGCAATAATGGTAGGTGTTTTACCATTCATCCTTCCTGGTTTGGTAAAAATTTTTCTACTTGTAGCAGCTTTGCAGTATTTGAAAAAGTGATAAGGTTTCGTCCTCATCATTTTATGTGCACTCTTGCATTTCAAGGTTATGGATATTCTCAGAGCTTTGTAGAAAATTACAAAAAGATAGCAAGTAAAGTAATTAGTGATCCTAATACTAAAATCGAAGTAGTTGATAATCTTGACACTATTTGTAGTGTTTGCCCAAACCAGACTAAACAAGGTAAATGTATCACACAAGCTAAAGTTTTAGAGCTAGATAGAAGGCATATGGAAATTTTAGGAATAAAAATTGGCGAGATTTTGACCTGGAGTAAAGCATTAAAAAGAATTAGAAAGAAAATGTCTTTAGAGAAATTTGACTACGCATGTGAGGAGTGTAATTGGCAACCATATGGAATGTGTAGAAGTGCTCTTTTAACTCATTCTAAATAGTATCTGCCAATTAATAATATCTTTATTATTATATTAGATAAGTAATTTAGCATTTATGAATTTGTAATGTGTTGCGTATAGTTCAAAGAAATAAGATTTACTGGTTACGCGCTGCAGCCAATTCCACAACACTAGGATCTATGTTTGTCTGCATGTTAATTTGCGTTGTGATTTTATGGAGGTCTTCTGTTACCTATGCTAGTGAAAATTTGGAGATACAGAAGGTCTTTGATAGTGTTGTCAAGCATATAAAAGCTGATAAAAAATATAAAGATCTTGATGTTATCGAGAGAAAAAGTGACAAATTTAATATCAAAATTTCGCAGAATTCTGGCAAGAATTTTGACATATACTCTATTTTAAAAAAAGCAAAAGATTCCTTTGAGTTAGGAGATAGTGAAACAGCTACTTCTCTCCTCAATCAGATTATCGCAAAATTTCCTTATCATGAAAGTGCTTTAATTGGACTAGGGAACATCTATTACGCTAACAAAGAATTTAAAAAAGCTGTAGAGATTTACACAAGACTGTTAAAAGAATATCCTAGCAACCCTTATGTATTAAAGAATTTTCTGACGATAATCTCACAATATGATCCTAATTTAGCATTGAGTGAAATGTTAAAATTGTATGATACACTCAGAAATAGCGCCCCTTTATCAGCAAATTTAGGTTTGATCTATATGAAAAAAGGGGATTACGTAAAAGCTAAAGAATATATGAAAGCAGCAATTTCTTTAGATCAAAACAATATTTTTTATACCTATAATTTAGCTGTTATTCTAGATAAGCTCTCAGATTTTAAAAATGCCACAGCATGTTATTCAAAGTTGTTGAACATGTCAAAAAATGCAAGTGAAAGAATACCTTTATACAAGGTAGCAGCAAGGCTAAAATTTATACAACTCCATAGTGCGCACCCAGCGATTCCATAAGAGTTGCTTGTATCGCTATTTTTGTTTACAACAACAACATTGAACTATAGAATTATATCTAGAGGGGCAATTAGCTCAGCTGGTAGAGCATCTCGTTTACACCGAGGAGGTCGGCAGTTCAAGTCTGTCATTGCCCATTAGCCTAGTTGAATATTAATATTACAATTATTTCAATCAAAGTATAGAAAATGCAAGACAACATAGTACCAGTTTCAATAGTGAAAGAGCTAGAGGATTCTTATCTCTCCTACGCAATGAGTGTGATCATAAGTCGAGCTATACCTGATGTGCGAGATGGATTTAAACCTGTTCATAGGCGCATATTATACGCAATGTCGAGGGCTGGGTTCGATGCCGGTAAACCGTATAAAAAAGCAGCTCGTATAGTCGGGGATGTAATGGGAAAATATCACCCACATGGTGACATGGCTATCTATGACTCCTTGGTCAGGATGGCTCAAGATTTTTCTCTTCTTTTACCACTTATTGATGGGCAAGGTAACTTTGGTTCGATAGATGGAGATCCGCCAGCTTCAATGCGATATACAGAAGCAAGGCTCCACAGAGTGTCGCATTTTTTACTAAATGATATTGACGAAGATACAGTTGATTTTAGGCCAAACTATGATGGAAATGAAACAGAGCCTGTTGTACTGCCTGCAGAATTTCCGAATCTATTGGTAAATGGTGCAAGCGGTGTTGCAGTTGGTATGGCAACCAATATTCCTTCTCACAACCTTGGAGAAATAATAGATGCTTGTATGTTATATATAGATAATCCTGAAGTTACTTTGGATGAGTTACTTGAAGTGATGCCAGGACCGGATTTCCCAACTGGGGGAACGATTCTTGGAAGGTCTGGAATAAGATCAGCATTTGCAACGGGTCGTGGATCAATTGTTGTGCAAGGCAAGACTCACATGGAAGAGCTGTCACAAGATAGGCAAGCAATAGTGATTGATGAAATACCTTACCAGGTAAATAAAGTAAAATTAATTGAGAAGATAGGTGAGCTTGTAAAAGAAAAAAGAATTGATGGCATAACAGAAATTAGGGATGAATCTGATAAGTCTGGTATTAGGGTAGTAATTGACCTCAGAAGAAATGCTGAAGCAAGTTTTATACTTAATCAAATATTGGGACTAACTCCACTAAGAAGTAGTTTTAGTGTTAACACTTTAGTCCTCAACAACAACAGGCCTGCTTTGATGTCGTTGAAAGAAATTATAGCTGCTTTTATTGATTTTAGAAAAGAAGTATTAATCAGGAGAACAGAGTTTCGTCTAAGAAAAACGAGGGAAAAAGCTCATATATATATAGGGCTCTACATTGCGGTCTTGAGCATAGATGAAGTGATAAAAATCATCCGTGGTGCAAAAGATCCTGCGGAAGCAAGTAGAGAACTTTTAAATAAAGAATGGAAAACTTCAGCTGAGATAAACACAATTATTGGATTAATCTCAGACAGCACAAGCTTTTTGAAAGACGGAGTGTATAGATTAACTGAGCTGCAAACGAAAGCTATTCTTGACATGAAATTGCAACGTTTAACAGGCCTTGAAAAAGACAAATTAGAAGCTGAGCTAAGTTCAATGATCAACCTGATAAAAGAATATATCGCTTTTCTTGGCTCAGGAGAGAAGTTGATGAAAGAAATAAAAAACAATCTACAAGAAATAAAGAACAGATTTGCTGTGCCGCGAAAAACTTCAATAGAGGAATCAGATACGGACATTGAAGCTGAAGATCTAATTCCACAAGAGGATATGGTGATAACCGTAACTATGAATGGTTATATCAAGCGTGTGAAGCTTTCTCATTATAGAACTCAGCGTCGTGGTGGAAAAGGAAAGCTAGGACAAGGATTAAAAGAAGAGGATGTAACCACAAAATTATTTGTTGGGAATACCCACACTAGCCTTTTATTCTTTTCTAATATTGGCCGAGTTTATAGATTAAAAGTTTATAAGTTACCTCTTGCAGAGCCAACTGCACGTGGAAGAGCACTTGTTAATATATTTCCGCTTAGCGATGGTGAAACTATAACTAATATAATGCCATTACCAAGTGAAAATGACGAAAATCAAAACATAGTTTTTGCTACTGCTCATGGGAACATAAGGCGCAACTCTTTAGCGGATTTTCACTATATTCCAAGCAATGGAAAAATAGCAATCAAGCTCGATGAAGGAGATAAGTTAATATCAGTTAAAGTATGCAATGAAATTGATCATGTTTTTCTTTCAACAAGATTCGGCAAAAGTATCAGATTTGTTGTAAGTGATGTGCGTCAATTTAAAAGTCGCAATTCAGATGGCGTAAGAGGTATCAAACTTGCAAAGAATGACAGCGTGATATCTATGACCATATTAAATGGGATAGGTGTAGCAACAGAAACAAAAGAACTTTACTTAAAAGTTCCACTTGCAAAAAGACTGGGGACTGCAATTAATAACTCCATTGATTCTAAATTGGAAAAGACTTTGAATGATTTAGGAATAGATAACAAACTGTTCTTAAAACTTGCAATGAATGAGGAGTTCATATTAACTATTACTGAAAATGGCTTTGGTAAAAGAACTTCTGCGTACGAGTATAGGGTAACAAATAGAGGTGGTGTTGGTATTACAAATATCCTTACTACCGACAGAAACGGTAATGTTGTTGCTAGCTTTCCAGTTGAACAGGGCGATAATATCATGCTTATTACAGATAAAGGAAAGTTAATTCGTATTTCAGTAAATGATATCAGAATTGCAGGACGTAGCACTCAAGGAGTCACTCTGTTTAAAACAGAGAGTAGAGAAAAGGTGGTGTCAGTAGCGAAAATTGAGGATCCCGATTCCACTGAAGATAGTATTTCCGAAATTGAAAACTCTGTTTATTCTTAACTGTATAGCAAAGGTTAAGCAAATAGTGCAAATTTCTATTGATTAATCTATAATATTTAAATTAAAATATATGTCTATGTTCAAGTAGAGATTGATGGATAAGAAGTTAACTAAAAATAAAAAATCATTGACGAATGAGAAGAATAAAAAAACATCTCTTGTTAAAGATTTTGCCAAAAATAAGAGTAGAAGAGATTTTATCACATTAACTACGTGTGCCATGGCAGGTATAGGAGCTGCAAGCGGTCTTTGGCCATTGGTTAAGTCTATGAATCCTTCTGCTGAGGTTTTAGCGATGTCTACGGTTGAGGTTAATCTATCTGATATTCAAGAAGGACAAGGAAAAAAGGTAAAATGGCAAGGTAAGCCAGTATTTATCCGCAAGCGCACAAAACAAGAGATTGAGGCTGCAAGAGCCATAAATGCAGAAAATTTGAGAGATCCTGAATCAGATGAAAAAAGAGTATACAAAGGAAAAGATGAATGGTTAATTATGATTGGAATATGCACCCATCTTGGATGTGTACCAGTTGATCACGCTACAAAAGACGGCAACGGTTGGTTCTGCCCTTGTCACGGTTCATATTATGACACATCAGGCCGAGTAATTGGCGGTCCTGCACCAAAAAATATGGCTATACCTGACTACTTTTTTCCAAGTGAAAATATTGTAGTAATTGGCAAGAAGGCTTAACGGATTTTCATAATTAAAGTAATAAAAGTATATTGCATTTCAAGAAGCACACTGACTTCATAGGCAAAGCTCTTGAAGTCTATCAAGCTAATTTTATACTATGCACATATTCGGGTGATAATTAAGAAACTTGCCTGCCAAATCTTCAGAGTTGACAGCTAAATTTAAAACTTGTTCCTTTGCGTCAGAAAAATTCTGACTAACTTGCTTAAAGTTATTTTCTAACTCTTCGAGGATGGAGCTGAAATTAAAAAAACTTTTCTGCATTTTATCAAGATTTTGAGTTATATAGCTTAATACATAAAGATAGAGACAAGAGGGGAAGAGATATGGTAAAGCAAGAAAAAGCTGAAAGTGAGGGAATAAATGGAGTCACCATATCAATATGAATTAAGGGAAAGAGTGATTTCAGTGGAATCGGGATGGCTTTGTTGCATCGCTCAAGTGAAAAGAACTGGAAGTTACTGACAAAATTCATTATAAAACAGCCATTTAACTGTTGAAGAAAAAATATGCCACAGAAAATGAAAGTCAGTAACCAAAACGAATATAACAAATTCCTTGAAAAAAGGGGGAATATTTTTCGTTACATCGATGAAGCTATCGAAAATTGGTATGAAAATAGTCCAAAAATGCAGGGCGGCAACTATATTTATAGTGATAAAGTTGTGATTTTGGTGCATATAATCGTTAATCTTTTTAGAATTGGCTTAAGACAAACGGTAGGGTTTGTAAAAGGATATCTGCAACAAATAGGAAAAAATTTGCAGCTATTCACAAGCATCAAAAAAAACTTAATATTAAGATAAATGATTGCAGAAAATAATATAGAAGATATCGAAGTTGCTATAGACAGTACAGGAATTAGTATATACAACAACACACAGCAAGGAAAATAGCACTGACAGAGTGGCTATGAGCAAACGAGAAAATTGCACGTAATGTTGAATATAAACAACAAAAAAGCCATAGCTGTAAAATACAGTAACGGTGTCTACTCTGATCACTTGTGATTTGCTAAAAGAAGTTGATTTTCAGCATGCCATAAAAGCACTATATGCAGATAGAGCATGTGATAGGCACAAGTTTTATAAGTTGTGTAACGAATATGATATAAAGACAAAAATTCCACCAATAAACAATGCAGCAGAACATCCAGAAATAGATTATATGTCTGACAGGAATGCTGCTATTAGGTTAATAAAATTATACGGTGAAGATGGCATGAAAGAATGGAAAAAGAAGTAAATTATGGGAAAAGATCTTATATTGAAGGTTTTTTCTCAAGATTAAAGCAAATATTCGGATTTAGTTTTAGGAATAAATCTGAGATAAATCGAGAAAAAGAACTAAATGCTATTTGCTTAATAAATTCGCTGATATTGGTATGGCTAAATTTGAGATAGTTACATGAATTTAACATAAATCACCATCTCATAAAGTGTGATGCAACAAAGCCATCCCAGTGTCAGCTACTCTGATGACACCAAAGGGGCACTTGGATAGAGGCTACTTGAATAACACCATCATAAGGTGAAACTAGATTCCAGTGTCAAGCACTGGAATGACAAGGAAAGGGCTACTTAGATGACAAGAAAAAGGACGCTGAGATGACACCAAAGAGGCTGACACCACCATAAAGTAAATTCCACTAACACTATAGGAGACTAACATGAACTTTTTAAAATTTAAAGAAACAGGTCAATCATCAGCAAAAATAGCAAGAGATCTGGGTATTAACGGCGATTCATTAAGCAGGTGGGTAAAAAAATACAATGATAAAATGTCTGGGACAGACGCGTTTCCAGGAAAAGGAAAGTTGGCTCCTTATGACAAAGAACGGTTTGATTTAAAGAAAGAACTGGCAAGAGTAACTAGAGAAAGAGATATTTTAAAAAAAGCCCTGGGATATTTTGCAAACCAAAAAGAGTGAAATATTCTTTTATAAAAGAGCATGAAAACTGCTGTAAAATAAGAGAGCTATGCAGGTTTTTGAACGTATCTGCTTGTGGTTATTATAAATGGATTTCTAAGGAAAAAAGTAATAAAAAATCAACAAGAGAAGAGCTCATAAAAGATATTCAAAAGATATATCAAGCGTCACAATGCAGATACGGAGCTCCACGCTGAATTAAAGGTTTTAGGTAAAAATTATAACATCAAAACAGTGCAAAATGTTATGCAGGAAAATGGCATTCAAGCCCAACTTAGACGAAGGTTTAAGACTAAGAAACTTCAAACAGACAATAGAGTTATAACTCCTAACATATTGGATCAGAATTTCACCACTGATCAGCCAAACAAGATATGGGATTACATACATAAACACCAACGAAGGATGGCTATATTTGGCAGCAATAATAGATTTATATTCACGCATGGTAGTTGGTTGGTCAATGAGTAATTCAATAAATAAGCAATTAGTTATAGATGCTTTATTGATGGCTGTTGATAGGCGCAAACCCGTTAAAAATCTACTATTTCATAGCGATCAAGGATCACAGTACACCTCTAAAAATTATCAATTTTTACTGAATACAAAAAGTATTATTTCTAGCATGAGTCACAAAGGTTGTTGTTACGATAATGCTGTTTCGGAGAGCTTTTTTAGTTCACTAAAGAGGGAATTACTCATTGATACCTCACAACACTCCGCACAAGAAGCTAGAACCGCAATATTTGAATACATAGAAATTTTTTATAACAAACAACGTAGACATTCTACTATTAACTATTGCATTCCTGAAAAATTTGATTCATCATTTTCATGAAAAAAACGTCTTAACTACCTGTCTACTTTTTCTGGGTAAGATCAATATCTTGAAAAAATTAAGCTTTAGTGCTACTAAATATTGTAACTTCTATGCTGAAACCTGACTATGAATATGGAAAAAATACGCAATGCTAAAATAAAATTACCAATATTTCTCGATTATCAATCTACTACTAAAGTAGATCCTCGTGTTTTGGAGGTGATGATACCTTATTTTGGTGAGTTTAGTAATGCACACTCTCGTAGCCATTCATTTGGTTGGACAGCTGAGGAAGCAGTAGAAAAAGCAAGGAAGCACATTGCTGATTTAGTGAATGCAGACAGCAAAGAAATCGTCTTTACCTCGGGTGCAACCGAATCAAATAACATGGCTATCAAAGGTGTTGCTCATTTTTATAAGAATAAGGGAAATCATATAATAACTGTCTGCACAGAGCATAAGTGCGTTTTAGATTCTTGTCGACATCTGGAAAATGAAGGCTTTAAAGTTACATATTTGTCCGTTAAGCAAAACGGAATTATAGATTTGTTGAAACTTGAGGAGGCAATCACTGATAAAACAATTCTGATTTCAGTGATGATGGCAAATAATGAAATCGGAGTAATGCAACCTGTCAAAGAAATTGGTGCAATGTGTAGAAAGCATAATATATTTTTTCATACAGACGCTGCCCAAAGCTTTGGAAAAGTTCCAATAGACGTAAATGAAATGAACATTGATCTTATGAGCCTTTCTAGCCATAAAATTTATGGACCTATGGGAATAGGTGCATTATATGTCCGTAGAAAAAATCCTCGTGTTAGGTTGACGCCACTAATTAGTGGTGGTGGACAGGAGAGAGGCATGCGCTCTGGAACAGTTCCCACTCCCCTTGCAGTTGGTTTTGGTGAAGCGGCACGTATTGCTAAAGAAGAAATGGGAGCAGAAGCAAGTAAATTAGAAGAACTGAGAGATATTTTGTACAACAAAATAAAAGAAGCATTTCCTGATGTTGTTTTAAATGGTGACTATGAAAATAGGATTCCTGGTAACCTCAACTTAAGTTTTCCTTATGTTGAGGGTGAGTCTCTTATCATGGCAATCAAGGATTTAGCAGTAAGCTCTGGTTCTGCATGCACATCTGCATCCCTTGAGCCTTCTTATGTCATAAGATCACTAAACAATGGCCACGATCTTGAGCATTCATCAATTAGATTTGGCCTTGGCCGATTTACAACTAAAGATGAAGTTCTATATGCAGCAGATCTTGTTACTAAAAATGTTGGACGGCTAAGAGAAATGAGCCCACTTTTGGAAATGGTACAAGAGGGAATAGATTTAAGCACCGTAAAATGGGATTCTCATTGAAGAATAAGACGTTAACCATTAGCAGAGTGATGGTTGTCTAAGCTCTTTCTATGGGTGAAATCGGAAACTTAGCTTTAAGTCCTTTATAGATGCCACGGAACTAAGTAGCAATCCTATACATATTAAGCTCGCAGCAGTTGTGCTTCCGCCATAGGATAGAAATGGAAGTGGGTCACCTATTATAGGTAAAAGGCCTATTGTCATTCCAATGTTTATAAAGAAATGAGCACCAAAAAAGGCGAAAACCCCGATAGATATTAACTTAGAAAAATAATTTTTTGACCTGTAAGCGATAGAGAATATTATAGCGAGGAATGTGGTATAGAGTAAAATCAAAGTCATGCTGCCTAAGAACCCCCATTCCTCACTAAGTACCGCAAAAGCAAAATCTGTGCGTTTCTCTGGCAAAAATCCAAGTTGAGTTTGACTTCCATTAATAAATCCCTTACCAAACAAACCTCCTGAACCAATAGCTATTTGAGATTGCTGTGCATTATAACCTATTCCAAGTGGATCTACTGATGAATCCAAAAATGATAATATCCTTTGCTTGTGATAAGGGCGCAAAAAAGGCCAAATAGCTGGTATTGCGAAAATGCCAAGAGTTCCAAAAATTATTAAATGAGGTCTCTCCATTATTGCTGTGAATATGATTGATGCTCCTATAAACAATATTATTACAGCTGTTCCTAAATTAGGTTGCTTCAATACAAGGAATACAGGTAAGAAAATAATTATAAGTGGCTTAAATAAGCTTTGAAATTTCATCATTTTATACACACTTTGTTTATTAAAATAACAAGCAAGTGCAAGTATTAAGCCCACTTTTACAAATTCTGATGGTTGTAAACTAATTGACCCAATTCTTATCCATCTCGTTGCACCCATTATATGCGAGCCAAAAAAATTTACTGCTAACAGCGCAATTACTGCTGCTATGTAAAAAAAATAAGCGTGCTTCAAATAAAAATCTAGCTCTATAAATGACATAGCTATAGCAAGCAAAAGGAAGAAAGAGAATATGACCAATTGGTGAATTGCAAATGGAGCCCACTTTCCTCCAGCAGAAGAATATTGAACAACAATGCCAACACAAAACAGAGCTATTACGTTCATGACTAATAATAAGTGAATCTTCTTCAGCTTATCCACAGCGAAAACTTTACAGACTTTTAGATACAATAAAACATAAGAAAATCAAAAAGCAAATTTATTAATTACCAACCGAATTGGATTACTATATATCCCAGTTATTACCGTTAAAATTGCCATAAATAATAGACAAAAGAGCATAAGCAATGGTACCTCATTAAGTGTCATTCCAGCGTTTGATGCTGTACTGTTTTCAAAATACATTTTCTCAACCATTTTCCAAATGTATACTAATGCAAAAAAAGAGCTAACAGCAAAAAACATCAGAGAGACCCATGCATGAGATTCAAGAATTGCTTGCATCATATACCACTTACTTACAAAGCCATTTGTCAAGGGTACACCGATTAATGCTAAACTAAGTAGAGTAAATGCGAGTGTTGTATAGGGCATTGACTTTTTTAGTCCTGATAAATTTTCTATTTTTGTCATACCAACCTTATAAGAAATACACCCTGCAACCATGAATAAAGACGTTTTTATCATGCTATGATTTACTATGTGAAGAACTGCTGAAAACAAACCTGATTTTGAATTTAAACCCAGCATTAAAAGTATATAGCCAATCTGACTGATACTGGAGTGAGCAAACAGTCTTTTTATATCTTTTTCGATTATTGCAGATATTGATCCAAATACAATAGCGCAAAGTGCGAGGATAATTATCACATTATGCAGTGGTAAGAAAAAATTTTGCTGAAAAACATTGTAAAAGATTCTGATAAAAACATATATCATCACTTTGGTTACTGTACCTGAAAAGAACACGCTAATGAAGCTTGGTGCTTCACTATATGCGTTAACCAGCCATTTACTGAGTGGAAACAGTGCCATTTTGATTGAGAGACCAACAAAAATGAATAATGTACCAAGTCTTATGATGTTATTATCGTATAATGGTACTATTCTTTCAGCCATGTCAGACATGTTGAGCGTTCCGGTCATAGAGTATAAAAGGCCGATGCCAAACAAGTAAAATGTTGCTCCTACAGTACCACTAATGAGGTATTCAAATGCTGCAATCAGGGCTTTTTTGTCCCTTCCCATTGAAACTAATACATAAGAAGAAAGAGATGAAATTTCCAAAAAAACATAAAGATTGAATATGTCGTTTGTTACTAGAATCCCGAGTAGTCCGCTTAAGCACAGTAGAAATAGAGAGTAAAAACCAGTGATCTTGTTTTTGCTAATTTCTTTCTCGTTAATATAAAAGCTATAAAGCACGCTAATCAGCGCTATAAAATTCACCAAAGTTAGAATCAAGGAGTTCAATATGTCGATTCTCAACTCTATTCCGTATGGAGGAGCCCAATCTCCAAGATAATAAGTTATAATTTCACCATTGTATGTTTTCACTAGCAACATTAATGAAATAAAGAAAGTAGCTGCCGTTGTAAAAAAAGAGATAAACCAGGACACCCTATGTTTCCTGGTAAGAAAGCAGAACATCGATGCAATTATTGGTATAATAACTTGTAGAATTGGTAATTGCATTAAACTGTTGTTAATACATCGTTAAAGTATTAGTATATATAATACTTTTTGTTTTAATACCTTTATGTTATCTAAAATTTATAATTCAGTAACAAACTTATTAAGGAGAAAAGGTAAACTTATAGGTAGGGATGAAAACGGAAATTCTTACTATGAATCAAGTAAAGGAAAAAGATGGGTAATATATGACAATGTTTCTGAGCCTACAACAATTCCTCCAGCATGGCATATATGGCTGCATTATACTGATAATGCAGTACCAGTGAATAATAACAAAAGAAAAATTCCTAATTTAACAGGTACAAAAGATGCATACTACCCAAACCAAAAGGTGAAAAATTACTATGAAAGCTGGAATCCTAATAACTAAAGATGCGAAGGTCAAATATACTTGAAATAACTGCTGGTTCATTTGTATTAATTTTTACTATTTTTCTTATCTTCTTCGCTATTGATAAATTATCTTATATAAAGAAAAACTATAAGGATTGTTATAAAATACATGGCCTTTTTACTGATGCTAACGGTGTAGGAGTTGGTGATAGTGTCAAGATCTCTGGTGTGGAAGTCGGAAGCATAACTGGTGTATCACTCGACAAAGCTACCTACATAGCACGAATCGACATGTGTATAAGTAGGGATATAAAACTCCCAGTTGATAGCTCAGCGCTAATCACTAGCAGTGGAGTTGTTGGTAGTAAATTTGTTAATATATCACCTGGCGCAGATTCCAAATTAATTTCACACGGTGGTAAGATAGCACACACTCAAGCTGAAGCAAATATGGGCGGAATAATGGATAAAATTATTGGCATGTTTACAAAGTGAGAATAAGAACACATAAGCCAACTTGGCCTATGTACAATTAAGGGATTTTTCTATCAATAGCTTGAAGTTGTTCAGCGTTTGAATTATCAAGATTTCTGCTAGGTTTTACATTCCTAATAATCTCAACAAATGCTTGTACTTTCAGTATAGGAGTGTTTTTTCTTACGTACTTAGGGAAGTGTTAAATAAACTGTGTCAAACCGAGAAGTAAAGTAATAAATTGATAAAAAAATGGAGGTTTGACAATGAGTCAAGCAAACAGAACTACCGGTTTGGTAGACTATAAAGAATTAGAAACAAATATCTTATCATCTATACGAGAAGGAAAACCATTGACAGGAAGAGATGGAGCATTAACACCATTTATAAAAAAACTGCTAGAGGGAAGGCGAGATAGAAAACCATTTGTCGGCTGAAAGCGAAGAAAACAACCGAAGAAATTCAAAGACTTTACGGACAAGTATTTGAACTATTGACACCAAGAGATAGAGAAGGAAGTTTCGAGCCACAAGTAGTCAGAAAAAGGCAAACAACCGAACTTGAAGCAAAGGTTTTAAGTACATATTCCAGTGGCATGGGATATAGCATCGCATGTAGAAGAAATATAAAATATCTGCAGCAGAGATATCAAGTATTACTGACAAATTGTTACTGGTAATCAACGAATGGCGCAGTCGTCCGCTGCAATCTGTATATCCAATAGTGTTCATGGTTTTTTAAGGTCAAGGAGGACGGGCATTGTGTAAGCAAATGTATGTATAACATATTAGCAAAATGGCAGAAAAGAAGTTTTAGGCTTTTATATAGCAGAAAGTGAGGGAGCTAACTTTTGGCTAGGGATGTTAAATGACTTAAAAGAGAAAGGAGTAGAAGATATCCTGATTGTATGTGTTAAAAAGCTTTCCTAAAGCAATAAACAGTGTATTTCCTAAAGCAGAAATGTATAGTACATCAGATAAGAAATTCACTGAAATATGTATCGAGCAAAAGTTTTCATGAATGATTTGAAAAAAACATATCAAGTAGAGAAATAGCCGAGAATTATTTACTTGAACTGGAGGAAAAATAGGGAGATGGTATGAATAAGTATTGCTTGGTTGGAAGCAAGAGAAGATAATGACTTCTCAGAGTGGATAGGTGGCAGGTTGGATGTTTTTCTGAAGCACTTTCTTGCCCAGGGAGTAGAAAGAAGACTTCGTGGGGGAGATTAACTGCCCCTGCCACCGAAAATCATCGTGAGGCTCACAAAATGTGATGACCTCGTATAGGAGTTTGGAACAAGAGGAAAAAATATGCGTCACATTGGAGTCGATTTACATACCAATAGTTTTACTGTTTGTTACTTACAAGAAGGGAAACCTGAGCATATTCAAACGTTTCGCTTAAAAGACTTGGATAATTTCACCAAAGATCTTCAAGAAACAGATGAAGTAGCCATAGAGGCAACAGGTAACAGCTGTTTCTTTTATGATGCAGTTTCACCTTACGTTAAACGCATAGTAATAATTGCTCCTGGGCAGTTTGAAGTTGTTCGTCGCTCTGTGAACAAAACAGATAAGCATGATGCACGAGCTATTGCTTTCTTTCTCAGCAAAGATATGTTGCCTGAGGCAAGGTGCAAAAACAAACAATGCCAGCAGTTAGCTTCTCTTCTTCAAATGAGAGATCAGTTAGTAAAGTCACGGGTATCTTTAATCAATAAAGTTCATGGTCTTTTTAATTACCATGGAATAAAAATTAAAAAAGAAGTACTTACAACTAAAGTAGGATTTGAACGTGCTACTCAAAAGCATAATTGGGATCCTTTAGAAAAAGTTGAAATTGAAGTGATTAGCTATCATTTAGAAGCTATCCGAGAAAGCCTTAAAAAGCTTGAAAAGGAAATTATAGCTTTCGCTAAACAACTTCCTGGGTTCAGCAATCTTATCAGCATAAAGGGAATAGGTCCAATTTCTGCAGCTGTTTTTATTGTAACAATCGGAGACATTAATGATTTCCGTAGACCTGAGAAACTTACTGCATATTTTGGAGTTGTACCAAGAGTTTCTCAATCTAATCAGCAATGTACAATTGGAAGAATTACCAAACGAGGGTCAAAAATAGCGCGTACTTCTTTAGTTCAATGTACTTGGATTGCTGTACGTTACAGTCCTTACTTGAAAAGCTTTTATGAACATATAAAAAAGAAGCGTGGTTCTGCTAAGGCTATAACTGCTACTGCTAGAAAATTTCTTATAACTATTTTCTACACTCTTAAAAATAACTGTGTTTTTAAAGATTTTACAAAATTTGAAATTTCTACTGGACAATAATCATAGGAGTTGAACATTCCCTTTTTATAAAACTTTTGCATACTCCTATTTAACTTTAATAGCTCTTTATCTTCCTGAAATCTGGATGTTTTATCAATGCATCTTCTATTCAGCCGTTAGCAAGAACTTTCACTTATTCCATAGATTTGCGCTATATGGAAATATGTACGGTATTTACACAAATATTCGAGTGCTATTAACGCTAACTATGGATTAGCCGACAAAGAAAGAATTGGAAATGGAAGGTTTTTTACGTTGTAAAGAGTATGAAATGAGTGTAGAAAAAATATGAACCAGAAAGTTAAAAGGAGATCGGTGGCGAGTGTGTTCAATTTCTAATCTATTTTTTAGGTAACCAAAAACTGTTTCAATAATAGATCTTTTCCTCAGAAAAATCTTCTCATTTAGAGAGATTAATGCGTTTTTCATCCCTTTTTTTATCTTGGTAACAAGCTTTAAATTTCTATCAAGTAATTGTAGAAACAGACCTTTTTGGATATAACCTTTATCTCCAAATAATAAACCCGTTAGTTTTTTAGTCAGATCCGGAACTGGCTTTCTATCATCAACGTTACCTTTGGTTAGCGTAACACCTTGAATTTCGCCTATTTCATTGATTACTACATGTAATTTAAAACCAAAAAACCAGCCATAAGTGCTTTTGCTTAATTTTGCAATTCCAGTAAAAACTTTATTTTTAGATATTCTTTTTGCATGACAGACCGTGATAGGAGTTGAATCAATGTAGGAAATACCTGTATTTTTTGCCTGCTCACATAACCATTGTAGCAGCATTGCTAAATACCATAAAACTCGAGGTTTTAGCGCAATAAATCTATCATAAGAAGGTAGTCTAGAAAAGTCTGACTTATGCAGCAACTGTAAGTAACATATGTAAAATGATTTAAAGTTTTCATATCTAGATTGCTGATATAACAGAATTATTGTTATAATTTCGGAATGCGTTATTTCTGGCACTCTTGTAGGTTTTTTACCATTGGATAATAATCTACCTGCAAAATTTTTGTCTATTATTTTACAATAATCATCTACAAAACAGAATAATTCTGTTACATTCTTATTCACTGGGTAACCTCCTATTATCTCTAAAATACTGGAGTTTACCCTCTTTTCTTATTCTCTTCTAATCCATAGTTAGCGTTATTAATAAATATATTTGGTTTTCCTCCTCTTGCCTTTTTCTTGGCCTCTTCCTCTATTAAAATTTCTATTATTTTTCCAATGTTTTTCTTTTTACTCCTCTTAGTCTTCGAAGCTTCTCTTCATCAAGTTTACTTACCTGCTCAAAATTTATACCTTCCCTAATATTGCTTCTACTACTTGTTTCTTAAGTTATCCAAGAAGTCTATTGTCTGTTCAGATACGAGGTCGCTGCTGCCATTTGAAATATTTTATTCACCTAAAATTACATTCTACCTATTTTAAAAGTAGTTTAAAAAACTTTATAGACTACATACAAAAGACCTAACATCTTTAGCAATGCCTTCATAAATCCTTACTAAATCCTCACTTAGTATTGAAGGATTTCCACAATCAGAAGCACTACATATTTGCGGATCTAGAGGAACTCTGCCCAAGAGTTTGACTCCCAGCTCTTCAGACATTTTTTTTGCACCACCTTTTCCAAATATGTGTATTTTTGAATTATCTTGAACAAAATAGCTCATATTTTCCACAATGCCGATAATTGGCACGCTGAGCTTTGTGAACATATCATAAATTTTCTGTGCATCGACTAAAGCAAGCTCCTGTGGAGTTGAAACTATTATTGCTCCAGTTAAACTAAAATTCTCCATCAGACTTAAATGTACATCGCCAGTGCCAGGCGGTGTATCAATGATTAAATATTCTATATCAGACCACCTTGTTCCCATTAGCAAATTGTAAAGTGCTTTTGTGATCATAGGTCCACGCCATATTACTGCGCGGTCCTTATCAATAAAATAGCCAATTGAAATAGTATAGAGACCATGTTTCTCTATAGGCATTGCTTTACCACTCTGTATTTCTGGTTTTAATTTCTCAGTGCCCAACATTTTAGGAATCGAAGGACCATATATATCTGCATCAACTAGCGCAACTTTATGTTTTAATTCTACTAACGAAAGAGCTAGATTTAGTGCAACTGTTGACTTACCCACACCTCCTTTACCAGAAGCAACGACAATTATATTTTTCACTCCTTCGATATGAAGTTTAGCTTTTTGTTGCCTAGCTTGTTTTTGACCAGTAGCAACTACAGTAACCTTTCCTACTCCCGGTATCGCCTTAACAGCTTGCTCACAATTTTTTCTTAATTCTTCATTTGGCTCAGTAACTTCAAGAGCAAAAGCAACATCTTTACCCTTAATAACAATTGAGGATACTACACCAACATTCTTACCACTTTTCTTCTCTATAACCTTTTTTAGGCTCTCTCTTACGATTTCCTCATTAACCTGTGTAAATTTTTTCCAGAACATATGATGAAATTTTTTCTATTGGTGTATACTAACATAGAATAATTAAACTGCACTGACTTTAAAGCGAGGTTACAAGAATATGCTAAATGATAACAACTTAACACAAGCACAACGAAATTTGCATTTTAAGTTGAAAAAGGTAATATCAAATGGTGAGGGAATTAGTAATATCTTGAAAGTAGCCTCAGAGAATGATTTACTAAAAGTTCTTACAATAGGATATACTACACAATTTCCAAGAGGTGGGGAACGCACTTTAACACTACTTAGCCTCGCCATATTCAAATGTAATGACGAATGCGTTAATTCTATTTTAATACATTCTCAAAATAACGGTACACTGCAAGAGATTATTAATACTGAAAATATTATAAACTATCAAGATAGTCTGATATACACCTTAACATCGCTTGGCTTTGCTATACATTACAATAAGCCAAGATATATTAATGATATTTTAACAAAAGCCCAGGACAGTGGAATACTACAAGATATTCTTGCTGCTAGAAATATTGTACAGTATTTCAATACTAAGGAGTATGCTTTAACACCACTCAGTTTCTCTATATATAAAGGTAATAAAGAATGTATCAGTTCTATTTTAGAAAAAGCTCAAAATAATGATATGCTGCAAGGCGTTTTTATTGCTGAAAATATTTTACAGTTTTCAGATGGTCTGACGCATATTTTAACACCAATTAGCTTTGCCATATATGAAAATAATAAGGAATGTTGTAACTACATTTCAACAATGATTCAAAATAATGTTGTATCGCAAGATATTCTGAATAATTGGACATACATTTTAACATTGCTTGGCCTTGCTATATATAGAAATAACAATGAGTATATTAATACTATTTTAAGACAAGCTCAAAATAATGGTACGCTGCAAGAAGTTCTTACTGCTAATAAAAATACTATGTGTTCTCCAGATGGTTGGACGTACAACTTAACATCACTTGGCTTTGCTATACATGAAGGTAATCATGCACATATTAATTCGATTTTAACTCAGGCCCAAAATAGTGGTATATTGCAAAATGTTCTTGCTGCTAAAAATACTGTATATTCTCCAGATGGTTGGACGTACAACTTAACATCACTTGGCTTTGCTATACATGAAGGTAATCATGCACATATTAATTCGATTTTAACTCAGGCTCAAAATAGCGGTATATTGCAAGAGATTCTGACTACTGAAAATACTATAAACTATAAAGACGGTCGGACGTACAGCTTAATACCACTTGGCATTGCTATATATAAAGGTAATATTGAATGTATTAATTTTATTCTAGCACAAATTAATGATATGCCGCAATACATCATCTATGCTGCCTTTCAACCAACTGCAGCGATTAATGAAAGGAATATTAGGATTAGTAGTGCATTAGATAATGTATCTATTTCTTCTAGGTATGTTAGAGAAAATAGCAAAGTCAATTAATTTCTTAAGTAACTCTTTCTTGCAAGTACTACTTTTTTATGTATCTGTTCAGGCAATGGCGTTAACTTAAGAGAATAAATTAGCAAGCTCTCCTAAAGGCATGATGGCGTTTAGGCTTATCTACTTTATTGCAGCTATACAATCTTCACGTTAACTTTAGTGCGTATACTTAAAAAGGGCTTGAAAATTTTTTGGTTCCAACAAGCACCTGATAAAGTTTTTGTTTCATTATAGCAAATCGACAGCAAGAAACTGCTAGCGATAGTAGGGTTGCCTAGCGATTCTGCCACAGTATCAGCTGCTTCAATGATATCCATTTGTCCCTATAATTGTCTTTTCCCGCCTACCTTATTTTACCACTCTGCTGAACAGAGACAAATTTACTTTCTTACTTCACTCACTAAAATTTTAATATGACGTTTCTTTCCTGCAGACAATTTTATGAATGACTGATCTTTGAAGCTCTCAGAATTTATTATATAGTTAACATCATTTATAGTATTATCATTAACTTTACATCCATTTCCCTGTATTAAACGCTTTGCCGCACCTTTTGAAGGTTCAAAACCGGTATCATGAAGCAAGTCTATCAGGAGTATGCCATTTGCAACTTGTTCTCTTGTGATAGTGTAACCAGAAAGCAATGAACTGTCTTCATTTTCAAAAGCAGAGATTGCAGCAGATCGTGCAAGTTTCGCTTCTTTACAACCGTGACATATTTTTGTCACTTCTGTTGCCAAGACCTTTTTTGCTTCATTTATTTCTTGATCCTTCAAGGACTCTAGTTTTTTAATTTCATCAGTTGGTAAATCAGTGAAAAGTCTCAAGAAACGACCAACATCTTGATCATCAACATTGCGAAAATATTGCCAGTAGTCATAAGGCTTGAGCATGCTGCCATCGAGCCATATAGCTCCACTTTCAGTTTTGCCCATCTTTTTTCCTTGCGCGTTTAATAAAAGAGGTGTGGTAAGACCAAACAGCTCAGGTAAATTTAACTTTTTGCCAAGTTCAATTCCGTTTACTATATTTCCCCATTGGTCTGACCCTCCAATCTGGAAACGACAGCCATACTTTTTATTCAACTCGACAAAATCATAGGCTTGTAACAACATGTAATTAAACTCGAGAAAGCTTAGATTTTGCTCCCTATCTAGCCTAATTTTCACACTATCAAAGCCTAACATGCGATTTACAGAAAAATGTGTCCCTATATCACGCAAAAAATCTATATATTTTATGTTATCTAACCAATCTGCGTTGTTTACTATGATTGCACCAGTTTTTCCATAATCGAAAGATATCATCTTCTCGAGGGTTTTCTTTATACCAAGTATATTTTGATTGATATCTTCTATCGGCAAGACGCTTCTTGCTTTGTCTTTACCAGATGGGTCACCAATTTTTGTTGTGCCACCTCCAAGTAGAACTATTGGCTTATAACCGAATTTTTGTAGGTGACGGAGCATCATGATTTGAATGAGACTGCCAATATGCAAACTTGGTGCCGTACAATCAAACCCAATGTATGCAATTATATAATTATCTTGTGATAATAGCTGGTCTAACCTATCAATGTTTGTACATTGATATAGGTATCCTCTTTCTTGAATGAAGTTTAAAAACTCGGATTTATGTTTCATAATATGTTATTTTGTGTGTAAACGGTGTTGTTAACGATGGTGTCATTCCAGTGCTTGACGCTGGAATCCAGTTTATTATGAAATTTCATCAAAAATGTTGTATAGTGTGCTCGTTTATGATTAAGTTTTCTAGATTCCAGCGTCAAGCACTGGAATGACACCACCAACTTCATAAGGGTTGCCTTCAAAATTACAACATTTGAAAGTGTATACCAGCTACCTGGATAATCAATTCCATAACTCTTCTATCTTATAATATTCTCTTACTTCTGGCCTGAATAGGTGAACCATTATACCTTGAAAATTCACAATCACCCAGTTACCTTCATCCATACCTTCTACATCTATTTTATCATATTGCTTGAGATTTTTCATCACGTGCTCAGCTAATGCTTTTACATGGCGGCTCGAATCACCGGATGCAATGATCATATATTTTGCAATGACAGTTTTATTCTGTACATCAAAAGTAACTATATCTTGACCTTTGTTTTGATCTATTACATCTACAATTGTATTTTTTATTGATTCTGTATCACCATTCATTATTCTAAATTATATAATTTATCTGTAATGATACACTCAAAATTTCTGAATATGAACTATTTTTGATATGTTTCTAGTGTAACGTTTATAATACATATATTTGTAATATATGATAGTTTTCTGATGGTATGATCATTTACTTAATCGGATTTCCGGGTAGTGGCAAACTTACGATTGCAAAAGAGCTGTGTAATATTATTGATGGGGTGATAGTAGACAATAACCTGTTTAATAATATCATATTTGATATGATCGATTTCAGAAACGCTGAGGTTACAAGTGAAATATGGGAAGAAATTTTTGTGATTAGAGAGAATATGTTAGCAATATTGGAAAAATACCATATAGAATCAAAGCATTATATATTTACAAACGAATTGATAAAAGGTGATTCCTATGATCAAAAAGTATATAACTCAGTGGTGAATTTAAGTAAAAAAATGAACGTGGAGATTCTCCCTGTGGTGTTATATTGTAATAGTGGAGAACTAGTAAAGCGCGTTCAATTAAAGGAAAGAGAGCAGGAGAGAAAAATTACTGATTCAGATTTTGCTATGAGAAGAATTAAAGGAAAGAAACTATTTGTGCCTCAAGGTTCACTTGAAATTGATAACTCAAACTTAAGCGCAAAAGAAGTTGCAAAAAAAATTGTTGAAAAAATGAATAGTAAAAAAGTAGTTGGAACTTCTATGATAGATAATTTAGCAACAGAGAGTATTTGTGATTAGTGAGGAGAAAGAGTATCGCCCTTGTGTTGGCATAATGTTATTTAACAAACAGGGAAATGTTTTTATTGGAAAACGCTTTGATAGTGACTCTTATTGGCAGATGCCACAAGGAGGAGTTGATGAAGGTGAAGAGCTAGAGCAGGCAGCGCTACGTGAGCTATTGGAGGAAGTTGGTACTGATGAAGCAGAAGTTGTGGCTCAAAATAAAGAGTGGATATATTACAACTTACCCGAGGAAGTTATACCGATATGCTGGAATGGGAGATATTCTGGCCAAAAGCAAAGGTGGTTCTTAATGAAATTTTGTGGGAAGGATAAGGATATTAATATTAACTATACTGATCATCCAGAGTTCAAAGAGTGGCGTTGGCAAAATGTGGATGATTTGGTAGCCAGTGCCATACCGTTCAAAAAAGAAGTTTATAAAAAAGTGATAGAAGAGTTTTCTTCTATCATAAAAGGATCTATTTATGATAGTTGATTCTCATTGTCATCTAATTTATTTTTCTGATGATGAAATACCAAAGGTAATTTCAAGAGCAGAGCAAAATGGTGTGAGAATTTTGCATAACATATGTATAAGCATTAATGATATCCCTAAATTATTAAAAATCTCTTCATCCTATGATCAAGTCTACTGCTCCGTTGGTATACATCCGCTTGATACTAATGTGGAAAAAGGTGAGTGTATAAATGCTGATGAATTGATTGAATTTACTAAGGGCAAAAAGGTAATTAGTATCGGTGAAACCGGATTAGATTTTTATAAATCTGATAACAAAAGCAATCAAAAAAAAAGTTTTGCATCACATATAGAAGCGGCAAAAGTAACAGGATTACCTTTAGTTATTCACACTAGAAATGCTGATAGTGAGATGATTGATATGTTAAATTCAGAAATGAAGAAGGACGCTTTTAGTGGAGTAATGCATTGCTTTGCTTCTTCTAAAGAGCTTGCTTATAAGGCTATGGACTTGGGATTATACATTTCATTTTCTGGAATTATTACTTTTAAAAATGCGAACTTACTAAGAGAAATTGCACAAAATGTGCCACGTGAGCGTGTTTTAGTTGAAACTGATGCACCTTATCTATCTCCTGAGCCTTACAGAGGAAGAAAAAATGAACCGGCAATGGTGAAATATGTTGTGAATTGTTTAGCAGAATTATGGAATGAATCGCCGGAACAAGTAGCAAAAATAACTACAAATAATTTTTTTAGACTGTTTTCGAAGCTTGAGCTCAAAGAAATTATATAGGACAATTAATTTAGCCGACAAAGCTCTTCCACTGCATTTACAGATTTATTGAACATCTCTTGTTCACTATCGTTCATTTTAACTTCTAGAACTTTCTCAACTCCATTTTTGCCAATAATAGTAGGAACACCAATGAATAAGTCTTTCACACCATATTCACCATTAAGATAAGCAGCGCATGGTAATATACGCCTTTTATCTTTTAAGTATGATTCTAGCATGCTTATGGCTGAAGATGCAGGAGCATAGTATGCAGATCCAGATTTAAGTAGATCAACTATTTCTTTTCCACCATTACGAGTGCGCTCAACTATTTCATCAACTTTTCCTCGCGTAATCAAGCCCATCTCAATGATTTGGGTAAGTGGAATGCCAGCAATTGAAGCATAATTGATTAGTGGTACCATAGTGTCACCATGTCCTCCAAGCACAAAAGCAGATACATCTTCGACAGAAATATTTAACTCACTTGCAAGAAAATAACGAAAACGAGCAGAGTCAAGCACTCCTGCCATACCAACAATCATATTAGTTGGCAGACTTGAAGATTTGTATACTACTGAAACCATAGCATCTAAAGGATTGGTAACCACTATTACAAATGCGTTTGGAGAATGTTTTTTAATATTTTCCCCAACCTCTTTCATTACTGCAGCATTAGTTTGCAGAAGGTCATCTCTGCTCATTCCAGGTTTTCTGGCAATGCCAGCAGTTATTATAATTGCTTCAGAGTTTTTTATATCTTCATACCTATTTGTACCAGTAATATTGACATTAGATCGATCAATAGGAGATGATTCTGTAATGTCAAGTGCTTTACCTTGTGGTATTCCATCGCTTACATCAAGCAAAATAACATCTCCTAGCTCTCTTAGTGCAATCATATGGGCAAGAGTCCCACCGATATTTCCTGCACCAATCAAAGATATTTTTTTTCTTTGTGCTGTCATTTTCTACTCCTTTATATTTACTTTTGTGGCCTTACTACCTTCCCAAGGGGATAAGCTGTCAAACATACGAAAATCTTGTGGTAAGTCTATAGGATTATATACAACCTTTTTTGCCTCTATATCGTATCTTACTTCCTCGTAGCCAGTGAGAGGAAAATCTTTTAACATTGGATGACCTTTGAATCCATAATCCGTTAAAATCCTACGTAAATCTGGGTGATCAGAAAACTCTATTCCATACATATCAAATACTTCACGCTCAAACCACGAAGCTGCGTTAAATATCTTTGCTACACTTAGAGGTATATCACCTTCACATAACTGAAGCTTTATGTGCACTCTGATATTGTGTACAACGCTGAGCAAATTGTATATTAGCTCGAAACGTTTTTCTCTATTTGGGTAATCAACTCCAAAAACGTCAACTAATAATTCAAGCCTACACTTTTCATCATCACGTAGAAAGAGTAAGTGATTTTCAATGTCATTCAAAGCTGAATATATTACAATAGTGCCATCATTTTTCTGAGTACATTCACATTTAGTCTTTTTTTGTATGTATTTTGCAGTTTTATCCATGCTATATATTTTTAGTTCGTTTTATTTTATTTTGTAGACATAGCATTCCATATAGCAACGCCTCAGCAGTTGGAGGGCATCCAGGAACATACACATCAACTGGCACAATTCTATCGCAACCACGGACTACTGAGTAAGAATAATGATAATAGCCACCGCCATTTGCACAACTTCCCATAGAAACGACGTATTTGGGATCTGCCATTTGATCATAAACTTTACGCAATGCTGCTGCCATTTTATTAGTTAACGTGCCAGCAACAATCATAACATCTGCTTGCCTTGGGCTTGCACGAAAGATTATGCCATATCTATCAAGATCATAACGACTGGATGCAGTGTGCATCATCTCTACTGCGCAACATGCAAGACCAAATGTCATTGGCCACAATGAACCAGACCTTGCCCAGTTCATTATATAATCTATTAAATCGCCAAATTTAGTGATAAGAAAACCTTCTTTTTTGTAACGATTCCAGTCGCCATTAGATAAATTTACTTCCATTCCAACGCACCTTTACACCACTCATAAATAAAGCCTATAGTAAGTATTGCAAGGAATATCATCATAGACCAAAATCCGCAATAGCTTATTTTAGATAAAGAAACGGCCCAAGGGAAAAGAAAAGCAATTTCTAAATCGAATATTATGAACAATATTGCAACTAAGTAAAATTTTATGTCGAAACTTTTTCTGGCTCTTGATAAAGGATTAAAGCCACACTCATATGTAGAAAGCTTTTCACCATCTGGGTTACTGACTGCAAGAAACATAGGTAATACACCTAAAGTAAAGGATACTACAATTGATACACAGATAAGAATTAATATGGTTAAATATTCACTCATTTAAAAAACATATAACACTATGAATTTACATGCTTTCCTAATCTTTTACCACCTAAAATATGTATGTGAAAGTGCGGTATAACTTGCTCTCCATCTTTACCGTGATTAGTAACTAATCTATATCCTGTTTTTTCTAAGTTATATTTATGTGCTATTTCTCTAACAGTTTTAAAAAAACTTACTATTTCCTCTTCGGAAGCTTTCAGAACAAAATCATCGTATGAAACGTATTGAGCTTTTGGTATAACTAGAATATGAACTGGTGCATCAGGATACTTATCACGAAAAGCTAGCACATTTTCATTTTTATGTATTTCCTCATAAGACAACTCACCTCTTAATATCTTAGCAAAAATATTAGTGTCATCATAAGCTGTACTACCCATACTTTATTAAATTCCTGGTCCTCTTCTATTTTGCTTATGATTTGGTGTAGAAGGTGGGCTTATTGCTGCTTCGCTAGAAGCATCTTCAAGACTTGAAACGTCTTTTAGCTGTATATCTTGTCCACGCAAAACTGACCCATAGTCCATTTGGTGTCTTTTTGAAAACGTTTCTATTCTTTTTGCCCTTCTTGCAGCAATAACTTCTGGTTGTAAATGATACATATCTCCAGGAACAGTTAGGCTATGATACCTTTCCTCTATTTTAACTTCTTTCATAACACTCTCCATAATTTATTTCCCCCTACCTCTTATGCTTTCGCAACTTTCAAAATCTTGTTTAATAGCTTTTTGCCAATTATTTAAAGTTTTCTCTGATGACTTTTCTTTACCTATAGACCTTATAACTTCTTGTGACTGTTGCTTTTTACTATCGTATCCACTATACAACTTTTCTGCAATATCATACAGCAACTTTCGGTCTGTGTGAACTTTAAACTCTCCACCAGTAATTTTTGCCAAATTTTTGAGATCATAATCAATTTTATTATAAATTCCTTCAAGAGCGTACTTTTTCATTACTTTTTCGTCTATACCTGGATTTTTATCTTTTATTTCTTGGATAATCTTCTCAACATCAACTTCAATTACAATTTTGTTTTCTTCTCTAAAAATAGTTATATTTGGCAGATCTTTCCTTATTTTATCTAATTTCTCTGGACTCAAGTAAGGTATATCCCCCGTTAAAGTTCTTGACGCTAAAAAACTTACCTTACCTTTTTCTTGTTTTGTTATTTGTATGCCAAGGTACTTACTAGCTTCTGTGGTTTTTATAGGTGGGTCATATTTCTCTTCTTCTTTAGTTACATCACTCACAGCCTTTTTTAATGAAACTTTAGCATCATGCTTCATTTCATCAATTGAAGCAAACGGTTTCTTTATAGGATAAATAAGTGCTTTAGGCACAAGAAAAAACACGCCTTTTATCTTAGCCAAAATAGACTTTTTATTTGACTCATCTTTTGCCATACATACCTCCAAGTCACTTTCTACAATCAGATAGTAAAATACACCCAATTATAGACGAAAATATTTAAGCTTGTATATCTATTATAAGATGAAATTATAGAGATAGCAATCATTATTTGTACATTACCAAAGTATGTAGTATTTTTGCTGCTTTTCTTGTTCAAATTACCTTTAAAGATAAATTATGTTAAAATGGAACGCAAATAATATTATCGATGCTACTGGCGGAAGAGGGGAGGGTGTTTGTAATTCGTTATATAGCTCAAATATTTCAACGGATACAAGAAGCATAAAAAAAGGTGATTTATTTATTGCTCTCAAGGGAAAGAAATTTGATGGGCATGATTTTCTACATGAAGCATTTTTAAAAGGAGCTGTTGCTGCGGTAGTAAGCGAAGATAAATATAGAAATTTTCCTCTAATTATTGTGCAAGATACTCTAAAAGCTTTGCATAACATGGCATCATATTACATTAGAAATGTTCTTGTTAATGCTAAAGTTATTACAATTACAGGTAGTGTCGGGAAAACGACTACAAAGGACATGCTGCACACTGTTCTATCGCAATATGGAGCGTCTTATGCAAACAAAGATAACTTGAATAATAATATAGGATTACCTTTTACTATTCTAAAAGTCCCAAAAAACTGCCAGTACTTAATCCTTGAAATGGGAATGAATAGAGCTGGTGAGATAAAAGAGCTATCGAAGATTAGCAATCCGGATATTGCAGTTATTACCAACATCGAACCTGCGCATGTTGAAAATTTTTCATCTCTACTTGATATTGCGCAAGCGAAGTTAGAAGTCCTATGTGGTATGAAAAATAATGGTACTTTGGTTTTGAACAAGGATAATAAACATTATGATTATCTTTTATCAAATGCTGACAGAAATGTAGTGAGCTTTGGTAAGAATGAAAGTGCTACTGTTTGTTTGTTAGACCTAATAAGAAACGATAGCGGTATAAATTTAAAAATTAAACCGCACAACGGTCAAATTATAAACTGTAATTTACGTTTGCGGGGTGAGCATTTTACATACTCTGCATTAGTTGTGACAGCAGTTGTGCAAAGTCTAGGACTTGATTTATCGAAATTACCACTAGCACTTGAGAATTTTACTGTAACAGAAGGTAGAGGTAATGTTCATCAAGCTAAATACAATGGAAAATTAGTACATTTGATTAACGACTCCTATAATGCTAACCCTACTTCAATGAAGGCTGCAATAAGAACTTTAGGTACATATTCTAATTTAAGAAAAGTGGCACTACTCGGCGATATGTTAGAACTTGGTAATGAAAGCATAGTATTTCATACAGAATTGCTTGACTCTATAGTAGAACAAAATGTGAATAAAGTTCATACAGTTGGTAAATTTATGTTAGAATTGAATAAACTTTTACCGGAGAATATAAAAGGCATGCATTTCGATGATTCTAACCAATTGAAAAGTAATTTAGCTAATATTGTTCAAGGTAATGATGTAATTTTAGTTAAAGGTTCTCATGGAATGAGAATGGACCTTATAGTGCAGGAATTCACAATAGAATATTAAATAAAACTATTGTATTAATTTAAAGTTAAGTTATTGGAAGTTTTAACTGTGATAAAACGTATAGTTATTTTTGGTGGAACGGGATTTATAGGAAAACACATCGTAAGACGCTTGGCAGCGGCGGGGTATTTAATAAGAATATTTACTCGTGATCAGGAAAAAGCTGCTTGTCTAAAGTTATGTGGCAACTTAGGGCAAATATCAATACTTGAAGGAGATTTTTTTAATGAAAAATCAATTTTAGAAAGTATGGAGGGGTGTGATGTTGTTATAAACTTAGTAGGAATATTATATGAAAAAAGAAAATACGATTTCTATACAGTTCATGTTGGAATAGCTGAAAGAATAGCAAAAGCTGCGCAAATAAAAAATGTATCCATGATGATACATTTTTCTGCCATGGGAATAGAAAATGATAAGTTATCAAAATATGCCCAAAGTAAATTGAAAGGTGAGAAAGCTGTAGCTTCGGCGTTTCAAGGAGCAATGATAATTAAGCCCAGTCTTGTATTTGGTAAAGAAGATAATTTCTTTAATAAATTTGCAAGATTAGCAACAATTCTTCCTTTTTTGCCGTTGATCGGTAGTGGAATAACGAAGTTTCAGCCGATATGTGTAACAAACTTAGCTGAAGTGGTATACCGTATTATCAGCTTTAATAAGCAAGATAAAAAAATTTATAATATAGGTGGATCAAAAGTTTACTCTTTTAAAAGCTTATTAAAGTTTATTCTGAATGTGACTAACAGAAAGTGTCTACTGATCAATGTACCTTTTCCAATGGCAAGATTGATAGCCTTTTTCTTAGAAAGTAAAGTTGTTTCTGTGCTGTTAAAACCTATAACTGGAGATGCAAGCCCTATACTTACTCGAGATCAGGTGAAAGTTATGATGAGTAGTTCAATCGAAAAGTCAGATGATCTCGAAACAATGAAAATTAGACCACTAGCAATTGAAAATGTGGTACCAGAATACTTGAAAATTTATAGAAAGCATTGATAGAAGAATGTGCCCGGTAGGATTCGAACCTACGACCCACAGCTTAGAAGGCTGTTGCTCTATCCAACTGAGCTACGGGCACACATCATATATAAAATGCTTCTTAGTACACGTGAAGTCAAGTATTTCTTGTGAATATAATGTTTGTGATAATATCTCAAAACTTTGTCAGTACAGCATGTAACGATAAAACTGAGAAAAAAGAAGCGTGGGTAATAGGAAGTCTAATAGCGCAGTAACACAGAACCCCAGGCTAAACCTGCACCTATTGAAATCAGCAATATCAGATTTCCTGACTTTATTTTTGATTCTTGTACTGCATAGTCTAAGGCTAGTGGAATTGACGCTGCTGAGGTGTTTGCATGCTTATCAACTGTATTAATTACTTTTTCTATAGGAAAATCTAATTTCTTTACTACTGCTTCAATAATGCGAATGTTTGCTTGATGGGGAATTAACCAGTCAATATCAGTAATCTTTAAACTATTGCATTTTAGAGTTTCCTCTACTGAGGCTGTTAATTTCTCTACTGCATGTTTAAACACTTCTCTTCCATTCATAAGTATCTTTCCAGAATCACGAGTAGAGGATATTCCTCCGTTTGTACATAATAAGTCCACATTGCCATCAGAGTGTAAGTTTGTTGATATAATGCTACTGCTACTCATTTCTGATTTCATTATCACTGCACCAGCACCATCACCAAAGAGTACACAAGTTGACCTATCTTCCCAATCAACAATCCTAGACATTATTTCAGCACCAATAACAAGCGCGTATTTAATTCTATCGTTAGACTTTATAAGTGAATCAGCAACTGTAACTGCATATATAAAACCAGAGCATGCTGCCTGTACATCAAAAGCAAATGCGTTTTTACACTTTAATTTACTTTGTATAATCGTTGCACAGCTAGGAAAAGTTTTGTCAGGTGTTGTTGTTGCAACTATGATCAAACCAATTTCATCTATTGAAATTTTCGCTTTTTCTATAGCATTTTTCGCTGCATTAACAGCTAAATCTGACGTTAGTTCTCCTTCATCTGCTATATGTCTTTGAACTATTCCTGTTCTTTGCCTTATCCATTCATCGTTTGTTTCAACTATCGATGCAATTTCGTTATTACTCAAAATTTTTTTTGGTAGGTAAGAACCAGTGCTCAATATGAAACTTTTATTCAATATGACTTACCCCGTTAATTATCTTCTGGTTTAAATTTTCACTGATTGCATTTACTGCAAATTTTATAGCGTGAGCAAAAGAAATAGCATCAGAATTTCCGTGGCTCTTTATAATGATACCATTTAGCCCTAAAAACATAGCTCCACTTCTAATTTTAGGATTAAAACGCTCTAATGCTTTATTTAGCTTGGGTTTCAACAATATGCCGACAAGCATTTTTGTCATCCATGAATTAAATACTTCCTGTTTTATTAGACTGATAAAAGTACCAGCAGTTGCCTCAGCTGTCTTGAGCATTACATTACCAACAAAACCATCAGCAACAATTACGTCTATATTACCATCTAAAAATTCACTTGCCTCTATATATCCTTTGAAGTTAATACTTGGAGCATTTTTGAGTAACTCAAAAGCTCCTCTTACTGAGTCAGTACCTTTCACTTCTTCTGTACCAATGTTTAGCAAAGCGACTTCAGGATTTTCAACTTTTAATGCTATTTTTGCAAATATACTCCCCATTAATGCAAATTGAAATAATGAGTCAGTATTACAGTCAACATTTGCACCAAGATCAAGCAATGCAAAGCTTTTTGTCTTAGTTGGACAGACAGATGCAATAGCAGGACGATAGATATTGGGTAATGTTCCTAAAATAAATCTGGAGATAGCCATCAATGCTCCAGTGTTGCCTGAAGACACCATTCCAAAAGCTTTACCTTTTTTCACTGCTTCAACAGCTGCCTTCATACTTGAATCTTTGCGATGTTTCAGTGCAAAAGAGGGTTTATCATTTGGAAGAACATTATCAGAGCAATGGGTAAATTCGGAGTTATCGATTACTTTTTTGTATTTTGAAAGCAAAGGAGATATTTCTTTCTGATCTCCATAAATATGAAAAAAAACTTCAACACCTGGATCAACAAGATTATCCAAGAAAAAACTAGCACCCTGAATTACGGAAAGAGGTGCAAAATCCCCTCCCATAGCATCAAGTGCGATAACTATGTTGTTGTTGACCGTGGGTAACATATCATGAGTTACTCCGCCTTTTGTTTAATGAAAACACGTTTTCCTTTGTAACTATTGTCAACTGCTATGTTATGAGGCAACATGAATTCTCCAGTTGTTGCACATACCACAATATTCTTAGGTTTAATAGCATGATGAGAACGATGCATATTACGCCTTGACTTTGACTTTTTTCTCTTCGGAACTGCCAAAACTTACTCCAATTCAATTATATAACACAATTTATTAGTAGCATGTTTTTTACAAGAAGTAAATAGCGAAATAAGTAAGGTTTTCTTATACAATTCAGTCTTATAAACTTAAACTCAAGCATTTTGATCAAAGTATATTGAACTTAAGATATATCTTGACTATACTCTGCGATAGAGTTAATAAAAATTTTAATAAAATCAGTAAAACTAATTTTTAGCTAAGATAAATGCAAAGTGAGTTCCTTTGATGTAAACAGTGTTAGAATAATCGGTAGGTGCTTTATCAACTTTCTGTTGAGGCTTGGTAACGCATTTGTGTTTTTTATTCAATCTCTATACCACTGCTTTGTGCCACCATATTATTTTAGCAATGTAGCAAAACAAATTATAGAGATAGGCTTTTTCTCTTTACCAATTGTTGGGCTCACTGGAGTTTTTATAGGAGCGGTGATAGTTTTACAAAGTAGCTTAAGTGGTCTATTGATTAATCAAGAACAAGTAGTACCTAAGCTTGTTACGATCACTATCATTAAAGAGTTAGGGCCAGTTTTGATTAGCTTAATAATGGTAGGAAAGGTTGGGTCCTCAATTGCAGCAGAAATTGGCACGATGCGCATCACTGAACAAATAGATGCACTTACAACTTTGGACATCAATCCTTTCAAATATTTAATTGCACCAAGAATTCTAGCGTCAGTTATAGTATTTCCAATACTTACAGTATGTGCAGATCTAATAGGAATATTTGGAGGGTATGTCACCGCAGTCTTTGAATTTAACCACAATTTAAATATATACATAAAATATACAGCTCAATTCTTTAATATAAACGATTTTGTTGTTGGGCTAATGAAAGCGACTGCTTTTGGCGCTATAATTTCTGTTTCAAGTTGTTATTACGGTTACCATTGTAGAGAAGGTGCACGAGGAGTAGGTGTTGCTACAACATCAACTGTTGTTTTTTCGTCCATATTGATCATTTTAGCAAACTACTTGATTACTTTGATACATGTATAGCCCCATAATATCAATATTGAACCTAAGCTTGTCTTTTGATGATAGAACGATATTAAACAACATAAGTTTTAATATATCGAAGGGGGAATCATTAGTCATACTTGGCGGCTCAGGAAGTGGTAAATCTGTATTAACAAAAATAATCATTGGATTGCTAAAACCAGACTCAGGGTCTATTAAAATAAATAGTGAAAGCAAAAATAAATTTGGAGTCTTATTTCAAAATTCTGCTTTATTTGACTACGTTACAGTGTGGGAAAATATATCTTTTAATTATAAAAAGCGCTTTAATATCAGCGAAAAGGAGGCAAAACAGCTAGCAATCGAGAAGTTAAATGATGTTGGACTGGAGGAAAGCATAGCAGATATGTTTCCAATCGAGCTATCAGGCGGAATGAAAAAAAGAGTAGCACTTGCAAGGGCGATTGCGCACAATCCAGAAATTATTGTATTGGATGAGCCAACTTCAGGATTGGACCCAATTATGTCAGATATGGTAAACGAGATAATAATAAAATTATCTAAAGACTTTAACCCTACAATTATCACGATTACACATGATATTCATAGTGCATTTAAAATAGCTGATAAAATAGCAGTATTATACGAAGGGAATATTATCTACCACGGAACTGTCCAAGAAATACAAAATACTAATAACGAATATATAAAAAAATTCATTCATTATATATAGCTATAGGTTTACAAACGATATTGTGAATGCCATATCTACCCTAACTTGAGCTACTGACAATTGTCGTTCTGTTACTAGTGTAGTGCCACGGTGGTATGGTGTGTTAGCTATAAAACAACGCATTAAATATAGCTAAAGTAACTTATATCAACTTTTATTATTATGCCAATTCCAACTGCGGAAATTTATTGAATTTGTTACTTCACTACTCAACAGCAATTACAACTGATGATTTTATTTCATTCTACTACCTGCTGATTTATTTTCTGCTCAGCATATCCATTAAATCAGATTCTTTGAGTTTATTATGATCAACTTTACTGAATTTATTCACCATAGAGCTCATTTGATTGTACTGCTTAATTAGAAGATTAACGTCAGTTACACTTGTTCCGGACCCCTTAGAAATTCTAAGTCTTCTTTTGCCATTTAAAATATCTGGATTTTGCCTTTCTTTTTCGGTCATTGAGTTTATGATGGCTATATATTTTTTCACTTTATTGTCGTCTGGCACACTGCTACTTAGCTTTTTTGTGAATGAACTAGGGATGAATTTCATTATGTTGCTAATGCCATCCATTTTACTCAGAGTTTTTAACATTCCCACTAGGTCGTTTAGGTCGAATTTACCCTTTTTTACTTTCTTTTGTAACTTATCAATTTCTTCCTGACCAACAATCTCAGCAGCTTTTTCAACCAATGATACAACATCACCCATGCTAAGTATCCTTTTTGCAATTCTATCGGGATAAAAATCATCGAGGTCACTTAATTTTTCACCACAAGCAATAAATTTAATTGGACAATCGGTGATCATTTTCATAGAAAGAGCAGCACCACCACGTGCATCACCATCAACACGGGTGAGAATAATGCCGGTTACACCTATTACCTCATTGAATGATTTGGCAATGTTGACCGCATCCTGGCCTATCATTGCGTCGGCTACTAAAATAACTTCTGCAGGTGAAGCTATTTCCTTTACGGCTTTCAACTCATTCATCATATTATTGTCAATATGAAGCCTGCCTGCGGTGTCTAGTATTAATACATCATAATTATCGTTCTTTGCTGCTGCCAGTGCCCTTTTTGTAATTGCAATAGGCTCCTCATTTATTACTATAGATAAAGTTTGTACGTCTATCTGTTTACCCAGCACCTCAAGTTGTTTCTGGGCAGCCGGCCTATAAATGTCTAAAGAGGCAAGCATCACTTTTTTCTTTTGCTTTTTTAGCTTTAAAGCAAGCTTTCCTGAGGTAGTTGTTTTACCTGCACCTTGTAAGCCCACCATCATAATCACAGCAGGGGGTTTAACTGCTAGATTTAAGTCACTTTTCTCTGATCCGAGAACTGCAACTAAATTATCCTGCACAATTTTAATTATCATTTGTGCTGGAGAAACACTTTTTATGACTTTTTCCCCAATCACTTTATCTTTAATGTCGTTGATGAATTTTTTTGCAACTTCAAGTGAAACGTCAGCTTCAATTAAAGCTATACGTATTTCACGCATGGCAAGATTAAAATCATTTTCAGAAATGATCGACTTTCCTCTCAGTTTACTAAATACAGAATTTAAACTTTCAGTTAACGATTTAAACATAATAGCATTAGTAGAATACTCATTAAAAAGAGAGAAGAAGCTGAAACAAAACTTACTGAGTTATAACTTATCACTTCTTTAAGTTTAGTAATATTATTAAAGTATAAATTAGTAAGTGAATTAGTCAAGTTTTGCAGTACGTTGGCAGACATTTCTCTCACTTTAAAGACCAATTGATTGAACAGCAAGACAATATAGGGTACGAAAGCTCTAAAAATCCAATCAATATCCATTTTAAAATTTATTCTTGGGTAAAATAATTTGCGTAAAGGAATAAACAATAAAGTGGTACATAATAACAAATTAAATTGCGACAAAATATTTTTTGTGTTGTACACAAAATCGAAAATCGAAGGGTTATTGTAAATAGGCAAGTAAGGGTTGCCAGCAATTATACATATGAATGCTAAAATAATAATTGTTATTCTACCTTCTTTCCCTTCTGAAGGTTTGGACTTGCTTTTAGCGATAAATATGTAATAGAAAAACTTGAGCCCCACGCTTAAATAAAGCAGTAAATTTAGAATCTTGTATAAATTTTTATACACTTCTAAATTAGCACCACTTGCTTCAATCTCGGCTGTAATGTATGATTTGCTAATAAATCCAACGGTTCCAGGAAATGCAGCCACTGTGAATATCGCAATTATAGCACACATGCCTTCGACTGACATCAATTTACCCACTCCATTAAAACTAATTGTTTTTGTCCGCGAAATAATCGCATTGCTAACCACAAACAATAATGATTGATAAACAAGAGAGAAAATTATGTGTAGCATCAAAATTGGTATTGCCTTTTCCGAAGGGCTGAGTAAACCTCCTGCAATAATCAGCAAGCCCATTTGTCCTACAACATTATAGCATAGAAATCTACGAATATTTTGCTCAAGAGAAGCAAATATAATGCTGTAAATTACAGTGATGGCGCCTACAAGTGCTAATATTTCAGTACAATCTTGCCATAGGGTGTAAGTGTGTAAAAGCATCACTAAAAAAGAGACTTTAGTGGTAAATAAAGAGAGATATGTAGTGCCATGTAGTGATGCAGCAGGATATGCATCAACAACCCAAAACGAAAAAGGAAAACAAGCGCAGTTTATCAATAAACCCAAAATTATCAGGTTAGTGCTTTGAAGTGCCAATCCTGCTGTCAATATAACTCCAACCAAAAAGTGTACACAAGCGTACCTTATTGCAGATCCACTATCTCTACAGCTAGCTGCGATAATAAAAAATGCACTGATGGTCATTAATTCAAAGAATATTATAACCAACATTATCTGCTTGGATAAAATTGCACAGAGTGAGCAGGTAGTATAAGCAAAAAAAGATAGCATCTCTGAAAAAGTCAAATTTTGTGTTGGTAGAACAGCTAAAAATGCAACTGATAAAAAAGATATTAGTACGATACGAAAAGATAAATCAAAATTTAGAACTGGATGAGAGCAATTCAGTGTAGTACCTAAATTTTCAGGTAATATTAGGACTATCACTATTAATGTAGTCAACAGAAATAGCAATAAAAATTTATAAAGTTGCACAATGATGTAAAACAGTATGGTTTATGCTACCTCAACATACAAATAAAATCAATTTGCATATTAACCACTAGTTAAGCTAATTACCATATAATTATATCAGGGTTTAGAAGGTTATAGAGAAACCGGTCAGATTAGGTTTTTAATCTAATCTGACCGATAGCTTTAATAGTGAGGTAAGCTTTAATATAGCACTCCTAATTCACAGTGCTACACTCGTGCATAATTTATTTTTAATTTGTGCACGAGCGTTAGTAAATTATTTACTTTTTGAAATAAAATTTGGCATCAATTCAATATCCAGAACTTCAGTAAGTCTGATAGTTGAGAGTGATTTACTTTCTTTGTTTTAAGTATCTGCATAAATCTAATGGAGCTGCCAGTTTTCAATGCACTCATTCGACTTTTATGCTCTTCGCAATATTTGATTCTATTAAAGAATTCTTTGCTAATCTAGTCTTTAACGCTTTTTTTAGATACCGCCGCGGTGTCTCAGCATAGATTCCACTAACACGTAGCGGAATCTTAAATTGTTTTATCTATAGATCCCTGTATCAAGTACTGTAATGACGGCATTCGAGTAGCGGACACTGGAATCAAGAAAGCTCTTTAGTAGCTGTATAATGAAAATTAGATCATAAAATCCTCTGACAGCATATTCTGTGTTTTACCGTCATCCATAACTGTGTAATCAATATCATATTTATCGAATTCATTGCGCATCCTAGTGAAATGTCCTTTATCATGATCCAAAAGAACACTTACGTATTTAAAGCTATCATTAAAAAGATCATTATAAATTACTGGAGATTGAACTGTGTAGGATTTTGTACACTCATCTTGACCGTTATTATCTTTACAAAGGGACATTTTTCCTGTTTTGCCAGTATCATCTTTAGTAGAAATAAGAAATTTCATACCTACGTCTTCGTTTTTTGCTATAAACTCCTTACACTTTCTACTTTTTGCAGAACATGGTCCTATATCTATAGAGTAGCTTTCTTTTGGAAGTGTGAATCTTAACTTATGTGTCATAATACTACCTTAATAAAAATCATTATTATAGTATAGATTTATTAATAAATAATATACATTATAGTATAATTAGTACAAAATAGGTTTAACCAATCTCAGTAGGACTGCCAGTTGGACCCATAAGAATTATTTGTTCACCTTTTTTAAAACATTTACATAAATTAGTGGAACCGCCAGTTTCAAGCACAATAGTAGAAATAAATCCTTTTTTTTTGTCTACTTCAGTGCCGGTTACTGCTATACCTTCCATAGTGAGGTGAGTTTTTCTGCTATTGGTTTCAAAATTTTGCAACCTAAAGAATTGTCCAGGTTTAAAATTCTTTGCCGCAAGTGGTGCTTTGATCACTATTTCCACAACTTTGTCTGTTAAATATTGAACTTTTATAACCTTTGCAGTGAATTGCTCTTTGATTCTATTAAAGAATTCTTTGTTAGCTTGACGGAACAGCGTCACTCCAGCGCGTGACGCTGGCTGATTAGCTGTTTGGATCACTCCACTCAAAAGCTGAGAAATAATAGGGTAGCCGTTCTTAGCACTTGCCATAGCTTTCACGACGCTGCCGCTATACGAAGGGTGAAGATCACCAAAAAAGCTGATTGTTTTATTGCCTTGCTTATACACTAATATTCTATCTTTATTTTGCATTTTAGGAGAAAATATTGGGTCTATTTCTTTTCCTGATGAATTCAAATGAGTAAAATACCCATTACTTAATTTAAAATGCTTTTTATCTTCTGTTGCAATAACTGTATTTGGCTCAGTACCTGCTGCTATAAAAATAGAACGTGCTTTTATACATTTGATTTCGCCGGATTTTGTGTCTATCAGTTTTATTGACTCAGCATGGTTATATTTATCTGTCACAACTTCAACTGGCTCTAAGTTTTCAATAAAGTAAATCCCTTCTGATAATGCGTTTTGCACCTCTTCGCTATTTAATCGATAACTTGGCGAGTCTTTCAGCTCTTTTCTATATACAACTTTCACTCCCCCAAGACTCTGCATTAACTCTAATATTTTTATTTCTCTACTTTCTTTTTTTGCTAATTCTTGCTCTGCTTGGATCAACTTTGCGTGCGATATGAGCTCATTCGCAATTTCGTGCTCTTCTTCTGTCCAATCTTTTTCAACACAGTCCTTTCCATACTTATCAACTAATATCTCATAACGAAGTAGAAATTTGTCTACTTGAATTGGATAATACGCTAAAGCTTCAGTGGCAGTGTCAATCGCAGTAAGCCCCGCACCTATAACAACTATCGGCATACGAACTTGCAGATTTGCTATAGAATCAAATTTAAGAGCGCCAGTCAGTTGTAACGACATAAGAAAGTCAGATGCCATGCGCACTCCACGAGCTAGCATGTTTTTTATTTTGATCATTCGTGGCTTACCAGAGCCAAGTGCCAGGGCAGTGTGATCAAAACCCAAGTTGAATGTGTCATCAACGGTTATCGTACCTCCAAAACGAATGCCTCCATAAAGTGCGAAATTCTCACGTCTTTCCAGCAAAAGTCTAATGATTTTTAGATAATTTTTGTTCCATCTAGAGGTTATGCCATACTCTGCTACTCCACCAAATCCACCAGCTGTGCGTTCACTTAGTTTTTCATGCTCGAAATCTTTAATTAGCTGAAAATTATCGATCAAAGGTTCAATCTTTAGTCCATCAATGGCGATAACGTTATGCCCATCGTTTAATAAATGATGAGCTAAATTAAAACCCGCAGGACCAAGCCCTACAACTAGGACGTTTTTTCCTGTGTTTCCTTTTGGCAATGGACGCTGAAAATTTAAAGGATTCCAACGGCTAAGCAGAGAATATATTTCAAATCCATACGGTAAACTGAGCACATCATCTAGAATCCTTGTTTCAATCATTGGCACATTTACAGGCTCTTGTTTCTGATATATGCATGAGTTCATGCAATCATTGCATATTCTGTTCCCAGTAGCTGCACATAATGGGTTATCTATTACCACAATTGCAAGGCTTGCTATGCTGTACCCTTCGCTTTTCACCAGATTCATTTCTGATATTTTCTGTTCTAGTGGACAGCCGTGCAATTCAACTTTGAGTGGGGACTGTTTAAAGGTATTGTCGTTATTACTTAGCCCCTTTGAACAACTGTCCTTATTTTGCTTATGACAAAATATGCAGTAATGAGCATTATCCAATGCTTTATTCAAACTCACCTTTTCACTTGTCAGATCAAAACCATGTCGTCTTTTTGTTTTGCTTGAATACAATACCTCAACTTCGTCTACTTCTTTTTTGAAGAACGATACGAGATTTTCGTGATCAATTTTTCTGTGAATACTAAAAAGTATACTCTGTTTATTTTTCACTCTCCACGCTGCATATTGCGCTGCAAGTTCTATTTCTTCTTTGTGATCCTCTTTATTTTCCAACCAACGCATCACCTGCTCAGCAAAATTTTTTTCTGTTGTTGATAGGGCAAGAAAGCGATTTAATTTGCTGGTAACATAATCAATATCTATATCTGCTATATCAGTGTACTTCTTTAATGCATAGCGTTGAACAAATAACCTTTTACACTTATATATTGCAGCAAAGTCGTTGTGCTTTTTCTTTAGCTCCTCTGCTTCTTTTCCAATATTAAAAAGTTTTGCAATAAATTCATCAAGTAAATATGAGAGGTCTATTATTAACTGACTATCTGTCATTTGAGTGGCCAACATTGGTTGTTCTATGGATCCCAGTGTCAAGCACTGGGATGACATCAAAGAAGAAGCTGCTTTTTCTCTTGCTTCAATTAATGAACAAAACAAGCTTTCATCGCACGATTTTATATAATCTAAAAACGTCTCATCTAATTTTATTAATCCACTACAAGTGTATAAGTTTGAAAATGAGATTTTGAAATTCAGTTGCATTGTTATACTATACAGTGTACATACTGTTTCTTACAGATGAAGATTTTATTTGTCTTGCAGTCTTGCTAAGATTGTTGCTTCTGCAGCTTTTTCTTTCCCAACATATGCAACACACTCAAATTTGCATGCACCCAAACACGCACTTTTTATATTGGATTGAAGAACCAACGTGTCCCCTGGAATAACTGGTCTTCTGAATTTTGCGTTTTCAATAGACATAAAGTAAACAACTTTATTTTCTATTGTTTCTTTACCGAGGACACATATAGCAGATGCCTGAGCTAAAGACTCAACTATCAAAACTCCTGGCATTATCGGATGGCCAGGAAAATGACCAATAAAAAATGGCTCGTTGAAAGTCACATTTTTGATTGCTTTTATACTTTTACCAGGTTCGCATTCTATAACCCTATCTACTAAGAGAAAAGGATAAGAATGTGGTAGTATTTTTATAATATCACTGATATTAAATTGCATAAGCCTACTCAATGCTTTGCAAAGCAAATTCAGGTATTTCCTTATTTACATTTTTTAATACCACATCTGATAAATCAACCTCATCCATAGAGTATAGAACTTGGTTCTTTTTTGAAATAAATAGTACTAAATCTACATTGTTTTTTTCTGCCGTTCTTTTAGCCACTTCTTTTATTTTGTTAAAGACACTTTCTACTGCTTCTCTATAGTTTTCTTCTAAATGTGACATTTTCTTAGCGTAATTATCCCTAACGCTTACAGTGTACTTACTAAATTGTTCCGTCTTTTCTTTTTTTGCTTCTTCTGACAAAAGGTCAAATTCTTCTTTCGATGGCTTAAATTTTTCTAACTCATTTTCAAATTCTTGCTGTAATCTAGAATTCTGCTCCTTTATTTGTTGTTGTATATTTTGCAGAGCCAGAGATTCGTTGATAACTTTGTCACTATCAATAATGGCAGCCTTTGTATTAATCGCGCTCTGAGGTTGATACCCTACAAACTTATACCCTACAAATAAGGAAACAATTAAGGCAATGACTGATGTAAATAACTGTATATATTTCATTCAAATCCCCGCTTCAATAGAAATTTTAACGTTTGGTGATGGTATTATATCATAAGTTTCCTTTACTAAAGGAAACCCAAAATCTAATCTAAGTCTACCAAAAGGAGAGGGCATTGAAAAGCCAAAACCTGGTGATACTCTTATAAGCTTACTATCGTAATATTTTCCACTATATATCTCCTTTTCATCTAAACCAAAAAGTGTTGCGTAGTCAACAAATAGTGAGCCTTTGATACCAGCATAGTCATATAATTTAGATAGTGGAAAATCTACTTGCTGTGTTAAATTAAAATAAGTTTTGCCTCCCAATGAGCTTTTATTTTTGTCTTCTGCTCTTGGTCCAATGCCGGAAAGGTCAAATCCTCTAATTTCATTACCCCCTTTAAAAAAGTGCTGGCCAATATTTAGCTCTTTATCGGTATAAGAGAAAATATGACCTGCTGCTATTTTAAAGCGCAATGTTATATCATCATCAATTTTGCTTAGTATAGGGCGTGTATAAAAAGACAAAAACTCAGATTTTAGGAAATTTACATTTCCTCCCAATCCTGAAATATCCTGATTTAAGCGCAACAAGTACCCCTCCTTTGGAGTATATAGATTATCCAATTTATTGTACGCTAACGTGTATCCAACTGATGAGATCTGATACTCACCTTTTTGATCTCTTATTATCTCAGAGATATCCTCATCTTTTCCACTCTTATTGTCCATATGTATATGGTTATATTTATAAGAATAGCGAATAGAGTTGGTTAGATTTTCTAAAATTTTATAAGATAATTTTACTGTTCCTCCCCAGTCACAAGTATCAAAAGTGGTGTTTGGCTTATCTTGTTTTTCATAAAATATACCTACGCCTAATGACGTATCAGAATCGTTAAAATTATTTTCAACAGCGTCTATACTAGTAGAAAGAACATATTGACTTTTTTCAAGAGCAAAAGATACCTCTTTACCACTACCAAATAAATTACGATCTGTGAAATCGGTTTTAACAAATACTCCACCAGGAAGAGACATGCCACCTGTTAAAGATAACGAGGCAGTTCTTTTTTCTTTGACATTTAAATCAAGATTTACTGCATTTTCATCCACTATATAACTATTTATTTTTACTGTTTCAAAAAAATCGCTATATATAAGTTTTCTACGTGATTTTTGAATCTCAGATGTGTTATATGCGTCGCCTTCTGCCATGCTAAGTTTTCTTCTAATTACTTTATCTAAAGTGCGGTCATTGCCATCAATAGTAATTTGGTTTATATAAATCTTTTTACCTGGTAGCACTTTGTAAGTTACATCCACAATATTGTTATGTTGTGTATATTCTGGATTAACTTTTGCAAATATATATCCTTTTTCGTTTAAATGTTTACTTATTTTTTCTGCTGTATTGTTAATTTTAACTCTATTAAATATTTGATTATTTTCCTCTTTGATAAATTCTAATATTTCTTCCCTTAAACTTAAATCCTGAATCTCAGTTTCAATATCAACTTCATTATTTCCAAATAAGTATTGCTGCTTTTCATCAATCAAAAAAGTTAACTCTATTTGGTTGTTATTATCAACCTCAACAATTGGTTGGATATTATTTTGAATATATCCCTTAGATGAATAGAAGCGATCAAGCAGTTCTGTGTTAATCAGTAGATATTGAGGTGAATAATGAGTTCCGCTTTTAAAAATGGCTCTAAATAACTTACTAAATATATCATTGCTATGCCTTTTGATAACTTGCTCTAGCTCATTTGCTGAAAAGCTTTTATTACCTATGAATCGTAAACCCTTAATTTTAGACGTTCTTCCTTCTTTTATCTTAAAAATTAGGTTTATCCTATTGCTACCGAGCTTATCTAGCTCATATGCAATTTTAACACCAATTTTACCACTGTTCCTATAAAGAGTAGCTAGATTTATTAAATCGTTTTGTAATTTTGTTTCAGTGAAAATAGTTAGTGATTTTGACTGGATAACGTTATTTAGCAACTCTTTACTGTTAAATAACTTATTGCCTTTCAATATTACTTTGTTAATCAATGGATTCTCATGAATTTTTACTACTAAGTTTTTTTCATCATCGATATAGGCGTTAATACTAGCAAATAACTTTGTTTTATATAAATCTTTTATAATTGAATCTACATCATCATCATTTATATGACTACCTGGTTCTAATTTTGTATAAAACCTTATTGTTTGATCACTTACTCGCTCATTGCCAATATACTTAATATTTTTTATCTGTACTTTTTCTTTATTTTCTAGAGCAACAAGTAGAGTGGGAAAAGAAATAAATATTATTATTAGTATGTGAAATAACTTTTTCATATGTATCTTAAAAAAGATGCCTAATATCATTTGTGATTGCAACTGCCATCAACAAAAACAGTATGGTAGCACCAAAAGTGACTGCATATTTTTGATATTTCAAACTCAAATCTCTACGTATAACTGCTTCTATAATATAATGAAATAAATGCCCACCATCTAGTAGTGGTATTGGCAGCAAGTTAATTGCAGCTAAGTTAGCTGAAATGATTGCCATAAAATATAGAACCATAATAAATCCCTTTTTGGCTGATTGCCCTGAATATTTTGCGATTTTTATTGGCCCACCTATTTCGTTTATACTCCTTTTACCAACAACAATTTGAAAGAGTGCTTTGATTGTTAAACACATAGTGTGGTAGGTTTCATTCACTGATAGGCTAGCAGCTCCAAGAAAAGATGACTGTTTCAACCCTATCATATTAATTGAGGTAATTCCTATAGTTTTTCTTTCTATTATGTTACCAAAGACATCTCTATCCTCAACTGTAAACGGAGTTAGAATAGTTCTGTACTCTTCGTTATTTCTGCTATACTTAATTTCTATTCTTGTTTCAGGGTTGGACATTATCACGCGTGAAATATCTTCAAAGTATTTTATTTTGTACTCATTGATCTGTGTAATAGTGTCACCTGGTAATAGGCCAGCTTGCTTTGCTGCACTTTCTTCAATTACATTACCAATTACTGGTGGAGTACGATAATAACCTGCCACGCTGAAAAATATTGTGAAAGCTATAACGGTAAATATCATGTTTGCAAAAGGCCCTGCAAAAACTATTGCTGCTTTTTGATATCGAGGTTTTGTATGGAATGAGTATAATTTTTCTTCTTCAGTTAATTTTTGTTGATCAACAGGAACGCTTGCTGCATTAGTATCCCCTAACATTTTAACGTAGCCACCCAATGGAAAGGCACTTAATTTCCATCTAGTTCCAGACTTGTCGTTAAAACCAAAAATTTCAGGACCAAAGCCTATAGAAAAAGATTCAACTTTAACCTTGCATGCTTTAGCGACAATATAATGCCCACATTCATGCACGAATACTATGATAGAAATTATTAAAGAAAACGATAAAAAATAATATATTCCAGCGCTAAGTTGATGAGAAATTAATTCCACCTATGTTTTAAATCTTAATCAAACGTTGAGTATATTAAAATGCGCCTTGCTTGACAAGTATTTAGTTTAGTCTTTAAATTAAAAAAAAAGTTTAATGACAATGATAGATATCTCCTTATTAAGAAGAAAACTGATGTATAGGAGTTGGCATAGGGGTTGTAAAGAAACTGATATACTTCTAGGGCATTTTGCATTGAAATATCTTGATAAATTTTCCTTAAGTGAACTAATTGAATACGAAAAAATAGTTGATCTTGATGATTGCGAATTATATTGTTACATCACTCGTAAGAAACTTCTCCCCCCTGATTTGAGTAGTGAGGTAGTCGATTTGATTGCTTGCTTTAATCACTTATGCACCCAATAATCTTGTTTACCCTATCTAATACTTCAGCATATTCTACTCTTTTTTCCTCCCTATACTTTTTGCATTCTTGATTTATTTCGTCTAATCGCTTTGTTAATTCTAAAATTTTGTCTTCGAGAGTCAATGCTGCAAGTAAGAAATTTAATGCATCTGAGCCCTTACCTCCAGTTCTTTGAGATATGGAGCTAACTAGCTTGTTGAAGCTATTAGCAAGTTGTAATAAATGGTCCTTCTTTTTACTTTCGCAAGATATTTTATATGTGTTATTATGTATAACTATTTCTACTACTTGCATATGATGCTATATTGTACAACTTTCAAATTTACAATATAGATTTTTATTCATTTATCAAGAGGGATAACTTTTTACTGCTACGAAAATAAGTTTTAAAGTATTGATGTTTTGCAACCTTCTGTGACGTCAAATTACTTGCTTCTTTCAAGTTATAGCTTCTAATTGAAAAAGAACCAAACCCCCTGATTTCAACTCTATTATGATATTTCAACGTGTTTGAAAACACTCGAAAGAAACTATCAACTATGTCTGCTATAATGACCTTATCTAACAAAAGGTGTTTTTTTGCCACTTTTGCTATTATATCAGATTTCGTTGCCATTTATATGAAGCACAAGAAGTTATTTGGCAGATAATATTATATTATATTTTTCAACACCTACTACTTCAACTTGTATTTTTTCTGATATAGAAAACTTTTTATTTTCTGGTAAATGCTCTTGATCTACTAAAAGGGTTACATTGTTCTCAACCTCAACGATTAGACCATTTTCCTCTCTCTTACTTACAGTAACCTGAATTTTATCCCCTACTTTAACTTTCTCTATCAGTTCTTCAAGAGGATCATACTCTATTTGCTTTACTCCAAGATAAATTCTTGTCCGATCTACGTTAGCCCTTATCACTTTTGCTTCTATTTCATCACCTACATTATACTTTTTTATCTCATCTGAATTGTTTTTCGACCAACTTAGATTTTGCATATAAATTGTTCCTTCTACGTCCTCAGATATCTCAGAATTATCAAAAGTCACAGATATTTGTGAACCATTGTTGCTTTTAACTTTACCAGAAACAATAGAACCAAGAGGATATTTATCAATAAATACTTGCCAAGGATTCTCTACGCACCTTTTTGTGCTTAAACTCATCTTATTTTTAATAATGTCAATACCGAGAATTTTTACATCCACTTCTTGTCCTATTGTTACAAAACTACTGATTGGTAAATTACTCTTGCTCCAAGTTATTTCTGATGAGTGTACCAAACCCGCAATCCCAGGTTTAATCTCAACAATGAATCCACAATCTTTTATACCCGTTACACATCCTTTGTGTACGCTGTTAATTGGACATTTTGACTCTAGATCTTGCCAAGGATTGTCTCCTAATTGTTTTACACCCAGGGAGATTTTTCCATTTTCTCTATCTATTTTTATAATTTTAGTTTTTATATGCTGACCATAAGAAAAAATTGCAGATGGATGACTTACATTACTCCAAGAGATATCTGTAATATGTAGCAGCCCATCTATAACTCCCACTGTATCTGATTCATGAATGCCAACAAATGCACCGTAGTGAGTGATGCTTTTTATTTTGCCTTCTACTACATCACCTTCATTTAAAGATTCTAAAAACTTAATTTTTTCACCAGCATGCAATTTCTCTAATACCAGCTTTCTTGATACTACAATATTCCCCTGCTTCTTATCCATTTTAAGCACGATGAATTTTTGTTCAGTTTCAATAAGGTGATTAGCATCTTTTATTTGCTTCAAATCCACATGACTCAGCGGTAAAAACGCACTTATTCCATCACCAAGATCAACAATAAAACCGCATTTAATTGAGCGTTTAATGATTCCTGTTACTTCATCTTTTGTAACTGCGCTTTCTTCCAATTTATTCCATTTTTCGTCTCTGATTGCTTTCTCACGACTAAGAACAACATTACCATGGTAATCTTCAATTCTTTCAACATAAACTCTAATTTTCGAGCCAACAGTGATATCATCATTACAACTGAGCTCCTTAATCAGAATTCTTCCGTCTGACTTTAAACCAACATCAACCACAATATCATTAGAATTTCTTCTTGTGATTATACCTTCTACCACATCTCCTTCTTTGATTTTGTTAGCAAAAGAATCTTCACAAAAGTTATTATCTTGATTATCAAATTGATCTTGAAATATCTCTTCTATGAACCTATTTGATGATAGCCTCTTGATAGCAACTGTACTTTCCATACCTTTTAATTTTAACTTCATTAGAACTCATATATTATATAATATTAATAATTAGTGACAAGTAAATTCTCATTAATTCATTTCGAGAATTGTTTAAGCTATAAAAGATTAAGTTATGTAAGTTATGTTATCTAGGAATAATAATTGGATTAGGTCATTTTCCAGAAGATCTAGGTTGAAGTTGAATGTTTTGGAGAAGTATTCTATTAAAAACAGCAAGGAATCTATAAAAAAGATCGTAGACTTACAAAAAAGAATACGAGTAGAAATAGGTTTCGGTAATGGTGAAAATATGCTCCATCAGGCATTCAATGAATCTGATCTATTATTTATAGGATGTGAGCCTTATTTAAAGGGGGTCTCTTCCTTGCTAAAAAGCATAGAAGCACACAGCATAAAAAATATTGTAATATGGACAGAAGATGCAAGAGAATTAATTGTCAATTTTCCTGACCATAGTGTTGAAAAATTCTTTATTCTCTTTCCAGATCCATGGCCAAAAAGAAGTCACAACAAAAGACGGTTAATTAATACGGAATTTTTAAATTTATTAGCAAAAAAAATACTTGTCACAGGTGAAATATTTATTGCAACTGATCATCAGGATTATGCAGAGTGGATAGAGTTACATATAAAGCAGTGTAATTTTTTAACCTATAAGGAAGATAGTTTTGCAAATTATACCCCAACAAAATACCACAGAAAAGCGCTAGAATATCAGCGTAAAATAAAGTTTTTTAAAGTAAATGTTATATCTAAACTGACTTAGATTTACCTCTGCTTGTTAGTACAGATGTGTACATGACACTCTATAGTGCAAGTAGCCTACCATATACTGGGAATAACAGTTTACTGAATTCTTTAATCTCACAAATAGAAAGATCAATAAACTTGATAAACATCAACATTATCAGCCAGCATTGCTTTTGCAACTTCAATTCTACCTTTTTTATGATCGGTTTGGATAATTTTATAACCTATAGCATTTTGTCTAGCAACCAATCTGGTGCTTCTCTACCTTTTTCCCACTTAGCAAATCTCATCTTTTCTTTTAGGTAATATTCTCTATATGCTTCTATTGGGTTACTACATTTATATCGATCAGGTAACGCTTGTGTAAAAGCTTGTATATCAGCTGATCGAAATATTAGCAAATCCTTGTTATTATCGCACCAATCTATAACTTCTTCGGATTTATGCGTTCTTTTGTATCGCAAGCTATATTCTATACACAATTCTTTTCCATGTTTTATTAACCAATCAAAGTTTCCTTTTGATTGTCTAGCCCATAAAGAACAAGGATGGTTTTTGTGAGTAAGTTTATATGGAACTTCTATATTCTGGTTTGTAATGCTGACTAAAGGATTTGGCTCTTTCAATGCTATTGAAAAAACACTGCTAAGCAATTGAGCAGTTTCTAGCGGCATTTTTACTATGTGCTTATCGCATAACATTTGTGCTGCAGTTACAGGACTTTCGTCTAATATAAAGATATTCATCTAAGCACCCAGAGATAGAATTTTTGCGTAGTATTTATTTCAATAAACCCTAAAATATCATTCAGAAAATGGATAAGTTAAATAAGCTCAGTTAAAAAAATTATACACAATTCCGAGGAACCTTTTCAAGCTACAATGAACGTATCGCTACCACTCTAGCAATATTATTTCTCACCCACTGAAGATATTGCACGGTACTGTCTACTTGATCGTCGTGACGGATTTCTGGAAACATTAAAATCTCATACTCAAAGTCGCTAAGCCATACTGCTTGGTTAGGGAGAAAAACCCGCTCAGATTCTATAATTGGGACAATTCGGTGAAATCGAGTTAATTTGTCATCATGTGGTACTATTTGAATAATAGGTAAATCACTGTTTTTCCTGAGCTCCTGAACCAATTGCTGACCGCTTGCTTTTGCTTCGATTAAAATTGCGTGTGGCTTCCACCTTGCAGCCAGCGATAGAACTTTCTCTTTAAGTTTTGGATATTCAAGTTTTGCGCGATATACATCGAGTAAATAGAATGTATTATCTACTTTTGTCCAGGTAGTGCAGACACTAAAGTCACTTGTATTGTTTGTTGAAATTGCAGTATCCCAACTTTGTGTTACATGCAAGAGGCTATCAGGAAAATTTTTATAGCGCTTCAACCACTCTCGTTTAATTATAGCACTTGAAAGTGGTAGAGGGTTTTGTTGGTATTGAGCAGCAAAACCATAACTCCCAAGTTCAGCTTTTATCATCTCAATTTCTTCTTTTCCTTCAGTTAGGGAATACAACAATTGACCTTCTTTTCTTGAGTATATTTCCTGTTCATGCTCTGGAATATGATTATTAACTGAATAAATAATCTCCTTATCTTCAGCTATTATTGGTAAACAGACATGATGCCATATGTTTCTTGGTTTACAGAGGAGGTGACCAGTTAAATCTTCTAAATGGAGTCTGTGCATCACAAGAACGATAACTCCTTTTTTTCTGTCGTTGAGCCTGGTTACTAAAGCCTGATCAAACCAGTTTGCAGCACGCTTTCTAAATGTTTCGCTCAAAGCTTGTGCGGGACTTAATGGATCATCCACGATAATGAAATCTCCACCTTCACCGGTTAATGTTCCTCCAACTGATGTTGCAATTCGACATCCTCTTTGCACTGTTTGAAATTTATATTTAGTGTTTTGATCTTTGCATAATTCTACTTTCGGAAATAGCTCTCTATACCAATCAGATTGCATTATGCACCTTGTATCGAGTGAGTGCTTTTCGCTAAGCAACCGAGAATAACTTGCAACTATTATTCTTGCAGTTGGCTGATTTCCAAGTATCCATGCGGGCCATGCAACACTTACACAAATGGACTTCATTGAACGTGGCGGCATATTGAATATTATTCTTTTCACTTCACCTGAACTTGCCGCTTCAAGCCTGTCTGCTATGACTTTTATATATTGATAATCATTATACTCACACCCCGGCACTACCGTTTGAAAGCATAATTCAATGAATTTGAGAAGGTTTATATTGTTCATAAATTAAGGTTTGTTGATTTTTTTAAGATTTTGTTGTGTAATTAAACCAGCATAGTGAGAGTTAAAATATGAAAGAAATAAGAGAGCAAACTGAGAGAGAATTTATAAAAACTCAAAACGGGATAAAAATAGAGACAATTACGCTTCTTGGTAAAAATCAAAACAATAATCGAGGTGAAAAACATCTGATATACTTTATTGGTGGAAATAGAGCGTTAAGCCCTGGTAAAGATTATTCCCAAAATTGGAATTGGGCCACAGAGCAAGGGATAACTGTACATCTTTTTAATTATCCTGGACTTGGTTTAAGTAAAAACAGTTCATTGATACGTAGCAATAGAGTTAAATCTGGTATAGCAGTTGTAACTAACTTATTGGAAAAAGGTATAAAGCCAGATGATATCATATTGTTTGGAGACTGCCTAGGTGGACATGTGGCTGCAGAGGTTCATAAAAATTTTAAGTATAAGGATATACATTTAAGATGCATCGTTAGCAATGCTGCAAGTTCACTTAAACAAGCTTCTCTTTATTATTTTGGATTCATAGCAAAATTAAAAATTTTTCTTGCTCCGATAATCAAATTGGTACTAAAGATTTTTGGCTGCCACTGGAAGACATATAAAATCGTAAATTCAATTACTCCTTATACAATGTACTTTAATCGAGAGGGAGATAAAACGATAAAACAGCCAGCGCAACTTGCAACAGAAATAGAAAAAATAGATCAAAGCGGTAGAAGGAAAGATTATCAAAAAAAAGAAATATTTGAAGATTTTGAGGAATATGAAGGCTTTTTTAAGCAGCATATAATATTAAGAAAAAATGATGAGTGTATTGATTCGAAAAAAGCTGATAAAGATATACATAAATTGCCAATTACGTGTTTAAAGTCTTCCAACAAAACTGATTACACTTTTCCTGAGTTGATTAGTTTATATATTCACATTACAGATGAATATTTTTCTAAACGTGGCTCATTAAATAATGAGGAGAAGGTTAAAGCATTTAAAGAAAGTAAATTTTATAAAGATTTTTCAAGCTGTAAAAATTCAAAGGGCTTTTTGCATAATCACATGAATAAGCAAGAGTATCCTTCGATGTCATTTCAGCATGTGATAATAGAATTTAGGGAAAAAAAGACCTTTCTTAACAAGTCAAAGAAGGCTAGTTGCTCTTAACTTGACGCGTATACTTTCTTCAATATTTTAGCCATCTGTATCTGTTCAGATGCATGCAAATATTGAAACCAGTGTTTCTTTTCTTATCATCCGAGTACTGGGACCCAGAAGACTCAGGTAATAAGAACTAGATTCCAGCGTCACGCGCTGGAATGACACCGTCATAAACTGCTAGGCCTTCATAATTTCATCCCAGTGTCCTCTTTCTCTTATCATCCCAGTACTTGATACTGGGATCCAGATGCATGGCTAATGCTGAAACCAATACTCCCTTTTCTTGTCATACGAGTACTGGGACCCAGAAGACTCAGGTAATAAGAACTAGATTCCAGAGCCACGCGCTGGAATGACACCGTCATAAACTGCTAGGTCTTCATAATATCATCCCAGTACTGGGATCCAACTAAATTGGTGAACACTTTACAGCATTTTTGATAGAAAGAACTAGATGCCAGTGTCAAGCACTGACCATTTTTTCCTTAAGTTTTTGCAGCTTGCGTTCTATTACAAAACCACTGTGGTGCTAACGAGTGGCAAAATGATAGCAAGTTTTAAATTTTATTTTCAATAACGAAATTTGGCACATCTTGCTATACTTCCAGTTTTTATTGTACAAAAGGGGCTTCTGTCGTCTGTGTCTGACATGAAGCTAATGTTATTCTCCCTCTTCCTTGTCCTGGATTTAGTTTGTGAAACGCGTGGTTGAAATCTTCCTTACTCACTACCTTGGACTTTCTTTCAAGAGCAGCGTATATTTTTGCTTCATTAACTAATTGTTCTAACTCAGCTCCAGAATAGCCTTCTGTTTTTTCTGCAATATCTTGAATATTTAGCCTTCCATCAGTTTTTGTATTTTTGGTATAAAGCTCCAATATCTTTTTTCTCGTTTCCACATTTGGATTAGGTATATGAACCCTTTGACCTAAGCGTCCAGGCCTAATAAGTGCTGGATCTATCTCATTGACCAGGTTAGTTGCACCAATTACTATTATATCTTTTCTGCTCTTAAATCCATCTATTTCAGTTAGTAACTGTGTTAAGCTCTCTCGACAGTGGTAAGCTGAGTTATTAGCGGTACTTCTTTTTTGGGCAACTGCATCTATTTCATCTATGAATACTATACAAGGAGAATATTTTCTCGCTACTTTAAAAAGCTCGCGTACAGCATGTGCACCATGACCAATATATACTCCAATAAGTTCTGGACCTGAGATACTTATAAAATTCATATTTGATTCACCTGCAATTGCGCGGGCGATAAGTGTTTTACCATTTCCAGGAGGGCCGTGCAGTATATAATCTTTTAGTGAGTTAATACTTTCACTTCCAAACATCTCACTCATTTCTTCTGTCATTTGGTTACAGCAAATAATCTGCAATCGTTGTTTTAAGGAATCGTCAATTATAACATTAGCAAATGTTGTTTTATTATCTGAATTAGCTAATTCTATTTCTATAGGCAGCTCTACTTCCTTCATTTTACTAAATATTTGATCATATATAAACCAAGCGATAAAAAAGAAAACAGTGAGTAACACAGAAGGCATAGCTTCGCTAATATAATGTGCAGCCAGCTCATATCCTTTACTGAGAAACATTGTATGCATATAGGCAAACAAAAGAGCAATAGAGACCATAATTGCTATGCATAGTAAACAGATAGCAATTCTTTTGAGTAATTCTGAGATTTCAATTTTTTTCATCTTACTGTCTTATATCGATTTTAAACTGAGAACAATTTTATTTAGATTAAATACTAAAAAAATATACCCTTACACTTCTTTGAATTCTACTAAATTCACTTTTAAAAAGCAATTATAATATACTTTGTGCGTGGTTAAGATAGCTCTGGAATAGTATAAAGAACTATGTCATCATTGAAGAGAAATTCATCTGTTGTTTTGTACTCTTTATTAATTTTATAAGAATCATAAACATCGTAATCTGCTTTTGTATGGTAATCACAATATTGAAACTTACCCTCTTTATTGAAAGAGCCAAATTGATCAATTAATGTAGCCATTTTCTTACCTTTTCCACTTTTTGTTAATTCAAATACATCAGCTGGGCAGTGGCCTGAAGAATCTTGATTAGTAGTTCCTTTTGCAATAAAAAAAGATGGTTTATCGTTAAGCAACTTGCAGAAATTTGGCTTATATCCCTTTTTCATATAGTTTAAACTTGTATACTGGTATTCATCTGGAACATTTGAGTATTGAGAATCATACTTTTTATGTTCAAAAAACTCATTACCTAAGAAATTACAAAATGTTAATTTATAATCATCATTATTACTAGACTTAACGACTTTAAGATAATGAAAGTTTCTAGGAATTTTTATCTCTTCTTCTGTAACGTGATTATGTATGACCAATTGGTCATCAAGCATGCAGTAACCTATTTTTGGTAAAGTAGCTACAAGCTTACCGTTTAACATGATATCTGCTTGATAGATATTATCCGATAATTCTTTTCCCTTTTGCAAAGTAAAATCCTGCCCTGCTTTAGCTGGTGCACTGCATTGCTCAGTTTTAGTTAAGTTTTTTATTATTGTTGATATCTCACTAATTTCTAATATATCATGTTCATTTTTTGTGTATTGATACTTATAGCAACTACCATCTTCACATACTGGAAGACATTTTCCTTCTTCATCTGATATATAGATATAATCACCTTCTATTGTAAAATAAAGTCCACCTTTTTCTTCTTGAATTTTTTGTAGTACTGGGTCATTTTCATCGTTAAAATTGATAAAATTGAGCATTCCAATAAAATTATTTCCATCATCATTACTCATTATGAGTTCAATAACAAAATTATTACTGTCTTTTATGTACTTACGTGAAATTAACGCTTCTTCTCCTAATTTAAGCTGTTTTATAATATTCTCTTGATTCTCGCCTATGATAGCTTTTTGTTCTATAATAAAGTCCGTGCCATTTAATTTCAGAGGTGAGTTGTTTGTAAATAAAACTATCTCATCACCCTGCTCCTTTAACTTTAAATCATTAATATTCCCTACTTCAACTATACCAATATGTGAAGAAACAGTATTAACATTACCATTTTCCTTTACTATGTAATATACAGTGGGAAGTTTAATCAATTTTTTATAAAGCGGATTTTTATCGTCTATTTTAAATATATGTTTTTCCATGATATTACCTTAAATAACCAACAACTTGCTGATTAATGGCACTGAGGCTACTAGGAGGAGCAACATAACTCATAAAACTCCTTGGCTGCTCATTATCTGCCACTATTTTTTCAGTATTAACGAAAGCTCTTTGCTGCTCATTTAATCTTTTTTCCATATGATCTTTAAAAATAGCCAAACATTTACCGGTTTGTTTGTAATTAGGGAATGATTTTTTCGCAGTTACACACAAGAACTTCAACAACTCGTTATGATTTTCATCATTAAGTAATGACTTATTGATAATGGTTGACTGCAGTTCCATTGGATCAAAATTTAGACTTCTCTTTGAAATGCCACATTTCACAGCTGTTACTCCTAATACTTCTTCAAATTGTATTACAATATCTGCTGCATTTATTATTTTTGCTACTTCCTGTATTTCATTTTTTACTTTATATTCATCCTGTTCTACCGCAGGGTAAAAGAAATTTATTACTTGAGATATAAATGAAGTTGGTCTGCTTGCTCCGCTTGTCACTGATGATTTTTTAATTTCCCTCCTTCTTCTACGTGCACCACAAATTTGATCTGCTGGACTTGTTCTACAAAATATATCTTTTGTTTTACTATAGAGCGCCTCTGTGTCTCTTTGCGATCGCAAAGCTTGAGTGTTAAAACTTTTAGCATTTTTTGTAAAAATAGCTGTTTTATTGTGCAGTTTTTCGACTTTGTTTGCAAAACCTTCTGAAGCATTTTTAGCTGCCTCTGCTGCTTTTTTAGCATCCAGAGTTTCATTTTTTACTTTTCTTATCTCACGTAAAAACTGATCAGCTAATGTAGCACCTATTCCATCTATACCTGGCTCACCTTTTATGCCTTTAGGACCAATATCTCCTTTTAATCCGTCTATACCGGGCTCACCCTTGTTGCCTGTAAGACCTTGTGTACCATTGAAGCCCCTCAGACCTGGCTCTCCTTTTGAACCTGGCAACCCATCTGATCCTTTAGGACCTTCTGGACCTTGCAATCCATTTGCACCTGGTTCTCCTTTCTCACCCATATCACCTTTTATTCCCATGGCTCCATCTACTCCTTTAGGACCTATATCTCCCTTTGTTCCATTTATACCTGGCTCACCTTTTATACCTTGAGGTCCTATATCTCCTTTTAATCCTTCTATACCCGGCTCACCCTTGTTACCTGTAAGACCTTGCGTACCATTGAAGCCCCTCATACCTGGCTCTCCCTTAGGACCTTCTGGACCTTGCAATCCATTTGCACCTGGTTCTCCTTTCTCACCCATATCACCTTTTATTCCCATGGCTCCGTCTAATCCTTTAGGACCAATATCTCCTTTTTCTCCCTTTGGACCTTGGACTTCTCCTGGATTTTTCCTTAGTTCTTCTGCAATGCTTTGTGTTAGCTCGGTATTATTTGCAAGGTTTTCTACTAATGTATGATTAGAATCACTTAGTAACACATCTGCTAGCTCTTCCATTCTGTTATCAGCTAATGCAATGGCTATTCCTGTTTGAATATCTTGATTACTAATAATTCTTCCTGCAACTTGCTTCTCTAATACTAAATCTCCTACTTGGTCACGATATTCAAGCACCTGATTAGCAATAGTGCCATTATTAATTAATTTTTGTGCAACTTCTTCAGGACTTGCATCTCTACCTTTATCACCTTTAGACCCAGTATCTCCTTTGTCACCTTTAGAACCTATCTCTCCTTTCTCACCCATATCACCTTTTATCCCTATGGCTCCGTCTAATCCTTTAGGACCAATATCTCCTTTTTCTCCCTTTGGACCTTGGACTTCTCCTGGATTTTTCCTTAGTTCTTCTGCAATGCTTTGTGTTAGCTCGGTATTATTTGCAAGGTTTTCTACTAATGTATGATTAGCATCACTTAGTAACACATCTGCTAGCTCTTCCATTCTGTTATCAGCTAATGCAATGGCTATTCCTGTTTGAATATCTTGATTACTAATAATTCTTCCTGCAACTTGCTTCTCTAATACTAAATCTCCGCCTTGGTCACGATATTCAAGCACCTGATTAGCAATAGTGCCATTATTAATTAATTTTTGTGCAACTTCTTCAGGACTTGCATCTCTACCTTTATCACCTTTAGAACCAGTATCTCCTTTGGGACCTTTAGAACCTATCTTTCCTTTCTCACCCATATCACCTTTTATTCCCATGGCTCCGTCTAATCCTTTAGGACCAATATCTCCCTTTGTTCCATTTATACCTGGCTCACCTTTTATGCCTGGCTCTCCCTTAGGACCTTGTGCACCTGGCAATCCATCTGTTCCGGTATCTCCTTTATCACCTTTAGACCCAGTATCTCCTCTCTCACCTTTTAGACCTTGAGAACCAGGCTCACCTTTCCAACCCCTTGGCCCACTTGTTCCACTTTCACCTCGCACACCTCTATCACCCTTTATACCTTTTGTTCCATCTATACCTGGCTTACCCTGAGAACCAGATTCTCCCTTGTTGCCTTTTGGACCCAAATGGCCTGGTTCACCTTTAGGACCACGTGCTCCAGTGCTACCTACAGAACCTTCTGGACCAGGAAAACCTCGGTCACCCTTATCACCTCTGGAACCTTGGTTGCCGTTGAACCCCGGTTCACCGGGTGCACCGGTATAACCTAGTTCGCCCTTTTGTCCTGGAGGACCTTGAGGACCAGGCGCTCCATCGAAGCCTCTATCACCTTTTTGTCCCCTTTCACCTGGCTCACCTTTAGGACCTTGTACACCAGTACGTTCTAATCTGTCTATTCTGCGTTTTAAAAGTTCAATTTCTGTTTCTAAATTTATATGTTCTTGAATATTCACATCAACCTCCAAAAAGTTATCAAAATTTTCTAAGTTATAATAATAAGGATATGGACCTGGTCTATTGTCGTGCTCATACCCAAAAGAATTAGGGTTAAAATTATAAAAATTTTTGCATGTGCTATTTTCATACGATATGCAACCAACATAACTATTGCCTAACTTTTTTACTGCGAAATAGGTATCTTGTGCTTTCAAGCTCTCCATTTCATGAAAAGGGAATAACTGGAATATATTGTCTATACGAGTAAATGCTGAAAGGATATCATTCAATATGCCAACTTTTCCACCAGTTAAATTATATACCTGAGCGCTCCTATATAATTTGTATATATTTCTTGATTCTTTAAACAAATAGTCTCCTATTTTTATTTTGAGTCTTTTATCAGGTGAACTTTTAAGATCTTCCAAAATAAGACTGACATTTTCGCTACTAATTATGTCTTTTGGATCTATTAAAACTTTCCTGTTTTCTAGCAGTTCATAATAAATACTACAGCTTTCACGATTATATGCCTTAACATGTAAACCATTTGTGTAACCATGAGGTATACGATCAATAGTAGCTATGATAGTATTTTTGCCATCATAGTAATAATAATAAGGTTGATCAGAGGTAGTAACTAAAGCGAATTTGTAATCATTTCCTACCCTTTCTAGCTTTAATTGTGGCCATTCAGATAAGTTGTTTAGTATACTTGCCACGTCATGCTTCAAATCCCAAATTTGAAAACTCAGGCCAATATTGTTGTCGATGATAATGTAAGATACACTAGGCAGGCTAAATGTTGTTTTGTTATTTAATCTTATTTGTGCAGGTATCCTACGACCAGTTCTATTATTACAATCGTTTTGTAGGATACCTTCCTTTTCTAGTTTAAAACGCATCTCCACCTCCCTTTGCGATTAGATATAATTAATTTATGGGTATTAATTATTGATTAATAATGATGATAAGTAAATATGATTATGCTTTATACTAATTTAATTATAAATTAATTTGTGAAAGAAAGTTATCCTTTTTAAACTGATTATCAAAAGGCTTTATATCATCCAGTTTCTTACCACTATAGCTCTTTCATCTTATGGATGATATCGTTCCAGTGCTTGATACTGAAGTCTAGTTCTTTCATAACCTCGTTGGAAAGGTTTTCAGTATAGGGATAAATTTTATTAATCTACAGAAAAACCCTTACCCTTAGGATAAAGAAGCTAGTTAAATTTGTCAAGCAATTTTTTCATGACCAACTAGATAAATAGCTACTTCTTCAATTTGATTGAGGTGAAAAATTGATTGCCGTTGCGGTAAATAAGCAGCATTACTGAATCTTTGCCGTCTTTTTTTACTGCTGAATCAATTTGTTTTTGAAAATCATTAGTATTTTTAATATCGATTCCATCTAGTTGGATAATTATATCACCTTTCTTAATAGAACGTAGTGTAGAATTACTACTACTATCTACACTAGTAACTACTACACCCTTTGTGGGTGCATTGTTTTTTAGTTCTTTTGGCAAATTTGAAACGGTTAAACCACTTATATAACTAGATGTTGATTTATTTTCTTCTTGATTATTACCTGAATCATCATTTGTAGATTCCTCGATTGCAACCTTGATATTGACTTCTTTACCTTTTCTAAGTAACTTAACCTGTACTTTCTTTCCGGGCTCAGTTCGTGAAACCATATGAGGTAATTGCGTCATTCTATCAATTTTTTTGCCGTCAAATTCTAATAGTATATCACCTACTTTGATTCCTCCTTTCTCTGCAGGACTGCCCTTTACTACGCTTGCAACTAATGCACCTTTGATATCTTTTAAACTTAAGGATTCAGCAAATTCTTTTGTTATAGGCTGAACTTGCACGCCAAGCCAACCATGTTTTATTTTTTTACCACTTTTTAATGTGTCAATAATTGAAATAGCTAGATTAGATGGTATAGCAAAGCCTATACCCACGTTACCGCCAGACTCAGATGGGGAATAAATAGCAGTATTAATACCTATAACTTTTCCATTTAGATGAAATAGTGGTCCCCCTGAGTTACCTCTATTAATTGCAGCATCAGTTTGAATAAATTCATTCATAGTACCAATACTAATGTCTCTAGATCTTGCAGACACAATTCCTGTACTTACAGAGCCACCCAAACCAAAAGGGTTGCCTATTGCAATAACTGTATCACCAACTCTTGCTTTATCAGAATTACCAAATTCAACAAAAGGAAGATCTTTATCAGAATTAATCTTAAGCACAGCAAGATCAGTTTTTGCATCATAGCCTAAAACTTCTGCTTTGAAATAAGTATTATCGTTCATAGTAACTGTAATATCTTGGGCATTTTTAATAACGTGATAGTTGGTTACTATGGTTCCACTTTTATCTATAATAAATCCAGACCCAAGTAACGTCACTTCTCTATTAATGCTAGGAGCTCTATCGAAAAATTGATCAAAATGCTCGAAAAATTCTCTAAAGTCATCAAAGAAATTATTTCTTGGCGTAAAAGGGATTTTAGTTCTATTGTTATTTTCTTGTTTAATTATTTGTTCACTTGAAATATTTACAACTGCAGGAATAAGTTCTTCCACTATATCAGCAAGCCCTTTATTACAACTACATACAGGATCTGCAACTGTTTTTGCAAACAGATTAGCATATGAAGAAAATGAAATTAAAAAATATGCAAATATAGATAAAATAAATGCTTTACTTTTCATAAACTATTTCCATCCCTTGTTCAAAATATCTAAGAAATTATTATTTGGTGAAAGCACAAATTTAGTATTATCCTTAGCAAATGATTTACTATAAGCTTTCATAGAGCGATAAAAGTTAAAAAACTCTTCATCAACCTTGAATGCCTCATTATAGATTCTAGTTGCTTCAGCATAACCACGGCCTCTTATTTCATGTGATTCTTTTACTGCACTAGAGACAATTCCCCTTTTTAATTTATCAGCTTTTGATCTAATTTCTTGTCCAGCTTGTTCTCCTTCTGCTCTAATTTCTTTTGCTTCCTTTTCCCTTTCAGTTTGCATGCGGCGGAATATTGCAGAACTATTTTCTTCTGGTAGATCTGCTCTCTTAATTCTTACATCTATTATTTCTATGCCAAATTTTCCAGCTTCAGAATAAACTCCACGTTGAATTAATTGCATAACTTCTGATCTCTTTTCATTCAACAAACTAATTAATGAAAATCTTCCTATATTCTCCCTTATGTGAGCTTCTATGACAGAATATAATCTTCTAACTAGCCCTGATTCATTTTTCACAGTTTGATAAAAAGTGATAGGATCTATTATTTTATATTTTGCATAAGCATCTACTATAATACGCTTTTGATCTGCAGTTATCACTTCCCTTGGAGTTTTATCAGGACTTAAATCTAAAATTCTCTTATCAAGAAATTCTACGTTATTTATAAATGGCAATTTAAAATATAAACCACTGTCCCTAACATCTTTTACGACTTTACCGAGTTGTATAACTATTGCTTGTTTTGTTTCTTGAACAACGAAGATTGAATTAGATAAGGCAATCAATAATACAACAAATATAAAAGCAAAAACAATTTTTATATTACTACTCATGGCTATTTTCCTAAATTTGTAAGAGGTAAATAAGAGAACATACCTTTCAGATCGTCTGTTATAACAAACTTATCTACCTTGCTGAAAATATTTTCCATAGTTTCAAGATAAATACGATTCTTAACAAGAGAAGGATTTTGTCTATATTCTTCGTAAAGAGATAAAAAGCGATTTGCATTACCTTTTGCTTCATTTATTATTTCATTCTCGTATGCTTCTGCATCTAATTTTATCTTTATTGCTTCACCTTTTGCACGAGGTATAATATCATTACTGTAAGCGTATGCTTCGTTTATGGTACGCTCCTTATCTGCGCGAGCACTTTGTACATCCCTAAATGAGCTAATCACCTTTTCTGGTGGATCAATTTTTTTCATTTGAACGGATAAAATCTCTATACCCATTTGATATCCATCAAGAATCTGTTGCAATAAAATTATAGTATCTCTGGAAATTTCAGCCCTGCCTTGACCTTCGAGTGCAAAAGAGATCGTATTCTTACCTATTATTTCTCTCATAGCACTTTCAGCAGCATTTTTAACGCTAAAACCAGGTTTATAATCCCGCACTTTGAATAAATAATCTTTAGCATCCCTGACTCTCCATTGGACCTCAAAGTTAACGTTGACTATGTTCTCATCTCCGGTAAGCATCACTCCTTCACCACGATCTGTATCTCGCCCATAAGAGCTACTTATCCCAATTTCTTCACGATTTACTTCTTTAACATTTACTTTAAAAACCTTACCAATAGGGTAGGGAAAGTGATAACGCAAACCAGATGTTTCTGTATTGGAATATTTGCCAAAAGTAAGTTCTATACCTTCCTCACTCGGATGGACAATATAGAAACCAGTACAAAGATAAAACAACAAAACAATAAAAATGATGAAATAAGGTTTTTTCCCTCTATTTCTGGTTAAGCCATTAAAAAAGCATCTTATATCAGACACAGCTTTACTTAAAATATCTTCATTACTTGAACCTGACGGTTTCTTTCCAAGATTCCAAGGATTACGCTCATCCATAAAAATTATTAATTGTATAACTAATACGCTGATATTACTTAATCTTATCAAAAAATGCAAAACTATTTTGTTTGCAGATTAATGATCGGAGTAAAGGATGTGATCATACACTTCCTTTTTCTCTATATGATATGGTCAATTCTACAGAATTTCTAGCTTTTTTTGAATTCTTTATTGTCGTTTTTGATAAGTATCTTTAGTTGTATATTAATTATTAACATAAAAGACAATGCCTGGGATTTAGGAAACTTAATTTTAATCAAGTAGCTGCATAATAAATCATTGTCAAGTGATGGAATGACATTATCTAATATGCAAATTACCTGCAAATTGAAATGTTCAAACAATTGTGTATCTGAGTTTTGAGATGACGAAACTAGGGTTGTGTAATCTATACATATTTGTGATAACTTCTCACCTTCGCTCAAATAACTTTTCAATATCGCTTAATTTCATTTCTATATAGGTTGGCCTTCCGTGATTACATTGTCCAGAATAAGGTGTCTTTTCCATTTGCCTCAATAATTCATTCATCTCCTCCAATTTCATCTTTCTGCCTGCTCTTATTGATCCATAACAAGCAATTGTGGCTAGTATTTTATTCACCTTATCCTCTATAGGTAATGTATCTTCTATTTCTGTTAGTCTATCAACTATATCAATGAGCATTCTCTTTGTGTCTACTGCTCCTAAGATTGCAGGAACTTCTTTTACTATGATCTTATTTTCTGATTTAATTTCAATCTCAAAACCCATCTCAAAAAGTTTATCTTTATAAGTTTTAATCATCTCCATTCCAGCTTGATTTTTGATTTCAACCATTTCAGGCAAAAGAAGTTTTTGTCTTTTTATACTTGATTTCTCCTTTAAGCACTCGTATACTAGCCTTTCATGGGCTGCATGCTGATCTACTATAATTAGTTTGTCTCTTACCTCAGCAATAATATAAGTATTGTAGATTTGACAGTGTGCAAACCCAAGTGGATAGTCCCTTATTAGATCGGTTTGTTTCCTTTCCAAAATTGTAGTTTCTGCTCGTGGAGGAGATTTTTGCATACCAGTATAATCAAACGATTTTGAATGTTCTGATAAGCTTTTTGTCTCTATATTTGGAGAAGTAAATTCTCTCATTAACTGGTTTTCAAAAGGATCCGACCTTCTTCCATAAAATTCATTTTTAAGACTAGACCTACTAAAAGGATCTGATGATAGATGATTCGTTGTTGTTCCATTCTGGGCCAATACAGTTTCTGCAAGATCTATTCTCTTTGATAGCACTTTTATTAGCCCTCTTCTCACTATTTCATATATTAGCCTCTTGTTCTGAAACCTTACCTCTGATTTATTTGGATGCACATTTACATCAACTTGATCATACGGTATCTCTAAGTGCAGCGCTGCAAAAGGATATCTATTGCTTGGAATAAGGTCGTGATACGCATAACGAATTGCACCAATAAGTAGATTATCTTTAATTGGTCTACCATTAACAAATGTATAGATCTGAGTTGAATTGCTACGATTGACAGTAGGTTTACAGATGTATCCTGTAAGTCTAATGCCATCTTCTTCTTCACTAATTTGCAAAGAGTTTTCATGAAATTCTTCTTCTACTTCGCATAGCCTGCTAAATAATGAGGTCTGCTTAGCATACTTAAGAAGCTTCTTATTATCGGAGATAAGAGTAAACTCAATTCCATAATTGATCATTGCTAAGTTGTTTACAATATCAACAATGCTTTGTGTTTCTGCCCTTTCGGTTTTGAGAAATTTTAGTCTATTTGGTGTGGCAAAAAATAAATCTCGTACTTCAATATATGTTCCTATCGATAAAGGATAAGGAACAAGCTCTCCTATTTTTTCTCCCCCCTCATACCTTATAGACCATGCTTGATCTGCTTTGCTTGCCTTAGATGATAATTTTATTCTGCTTACTGCTGCAATTGAAGGCAAAGCTTCTCCTCTAAAGCCAAGATGCTTGATCTCTATCAATTCACTGTCACTCAATTTTGAAGTAGCATGGCGCATAAACGCAAGTTCTAAATCATTCTTTTTTACTCCGCTACCATCATCGATTACAGTAATGAGGTTACGCCCACCACTTTCTATCTTAATTTCTATCTCTGAGCTTCTGGCATCTATTGCATTTTCCACTAATTCCTTTACCACACTTGCAGGCCTTTCTATTACCTCTCCTGCTGCTATACGATTTATGGTTTTTGTATCTAAAAGAACTATTGCCATTATAATGTTGGTTTTTCTTTTACTGCTTTAGTTTGCCCCTCTCTCCATTTTTTTAATCTATCTGCAATTTCACTATTAGAAATCGACAATATAGATGCAGCAGTAATAGCGGCATTGCATGCTCCACTCTCTCCTATAGACATTGTTGCAACTGGAACACCTTTTGGCATCTGCACTATAGATAATAGACTATCGAGCCCATTTAATTGCTTGCTATGCACAGGAATACCGATAACAGGTAAATAAGTAAGCGATGCAGTCATACCAGGTAAATGAGCCGCTCCTCCTGCACCAGCTATAATAACCTTAAAGCCTTTTTCTTGAGCAGACTTAGTAAAATTAAAGAGTCTCTCTGGTGTTCTGTGTGCGGATATTATAAATACATCATGTGAAATTTCCAATTCTTTTAATAGGTTAATAGCATGCACCATAGTGCCATAATCCGACTCGCTTCCCATAATTACAGCAACATCCTTTTTCATTTTTTCTGTATTAGACATGATTTTATTTACTAACCAAATAGTATTTAAGAAGCAACAGATATTTAAATTAAATTACGAATATGATATAGCATTCTTATTAAATAGAAACTTTAAAAATTGAAATGAATCCCTATATTAAAATATAGAGGTATAAATTTCGGATATAAGGGTCTATTCATAATCTTTTTAGAAGCAAAGTGGTGGAAGCAAGAAGACGATTTGTAAGCTAGTATTGAATTTTGCTTATCACAATTGTCTACACTTTTCTATAAGAGTATTAGAGACTTACCTTTTGACAATACGGCAAAGATTTCTACAGTTACATCCTTTTATTTGTTTCTTTGCAATTACTTTTTTATATATGTTTCAAAACACTTTCTTTACTTCCGCTATGTTTTTTACTTCATTTATTAAAATAATCTTGTCATTTTGAAAACATTGTTGATTCACTGAAGCCACTTTTTAGGACCTGTAACACTATGTAAAATATATCCTAAATCTTCTTGATTTTGTTTCTTTCTACAGAACTCTACTCAGTTTTTCTCCTACTCATCTTGCTCTGTTTTCATAATTTACATACTCTATCTCCTGCTTTATTCCTTTCTTGAGATCATGTACAGTCTCTAAAACGAGTTTGTAAAATGATTATTTCTGTATTTTAAACTTTGCAATTTCAACTTATTCTCTTTAATAGTAAGTTTTTTACAAAATAATAGTTTGAAATTACTAGTATTTTGATAAAAATTATAGTCAATTTAAAATTTTGAGTATCAGTATATCATTATAGTTATTGACAAATTATATAGTATTAATATATTGGTATATTAAATATTATGATATAATATTTAATAAAACTAGTTGGTATGTGAGAGTAAAAATTATGGAAACAATATCATTAAACAATCTGGATAGTGAAGCAATAAAAAAAAAATTGCTGAGCATAATAAGTAAAATTATAGGAAAAAATACTTGGACTCAAGCTTGTGCGGCTGAGAAACTTGGTATTGATCAACCAAAGGTGTCACAAATTAAAAGTGGTAAGACAAGTGGTTTTTCTTTAGAGAGACTGTTAGGTTTTTTGAAAAAGCTTGATCATGAAATAACAATTACAATAACAGAAAATCAATCAGTAAAAGCTAAAGAAGAAAAAGTAGAATGTAGAATTGGATCTCAATAGATCCGAAGTTGACATCTTATTTTTTGTGATATAGTATAAAGTTTATAAAGGTAGTATTTTATGATTGAGTCTATTGTAGAAAAGTGTGTAGAACAGGTACAGAACCGTTTTAAATTGGTTCTGCTAGCAAGTCAAAGAACGCATGATTTGAGTACAGGGGCAAGCGATCCCGTTGAAATGGTTAAGTTTAAAGATCATAAGGATACGATAGTTTCTTTATATGAAATAGCAGAAAAGAAGGTGAATACTCATGAGTTGTTTAACCTTTTGGTGAAAAGGTGCAAGGAGCACATGAAAGGAAACACAGATAATACTTATATTAATAGTCCAAGTAAGCTAGCAAATTTGTTAAATTTTTCTGATCATCAACTTAACACAAGTCTGGATGTAAGTCAAGAAAGCCACGATGATGAAATAGATGATCAAGATAGTGGTGAAGAAGTACCGATTTAGAAATCTGCAGAGGTTATAATAGCTTATAAATGATTAGTATTGCTATCTATGCGCTTTTGTTCTGTATGAGTGTAATGTTATGTTGTATAGTATTTAGGTCAAGTGATGTGTACAATAAGATTTTAGCATTCAATAGTTTATCAACACAAGTAGTTTTACTCATAACAGCAATATCGATTATTCTGAATGATTTTTTTTTAATTGATATAGCATTACTGTATGCTAGCATCAGCTTTATATCAACTATAGCGCTAATGAGATTAATGTTGTTTTGATAATTTATGGTAGCATCCATTCTCATATTTTTAGGTGTTTGTTTAATAGTCATTTCAAGCTTAGGAGTAGTAGTATTTCCTGATTTCTATACTAGACTACATGCTGTAGGTATTACAGATTCTAGTGGCGCAATGTTGTTGTTGATTGGTTTTGCTTGGCAAAATGAATTTTCAATCAATACTATTAAAGTTATATTATTGATTTTTATAATATGGATAGCCAATTCAACTAACAGTTATATTTTAGCGCGTACTTATTATAAAAGTAAAGACTATTAAAGAAGGTTAAGATGCTAGAAATACTGAATCTAATATTACTTTTGCTGTTACTCACGGTTACAGTTTTTATAGTTCTTTCGAAACATTTGGTTGTAAGTGCTGTTCTAATGTGTGTATTTAGTGCACTTATTGCACTTATGTACTTGATTATGAATGCGCCAGATGTTGCAATTACTGAAGCTTCTGTTGGTGCAGGATTGAGCACAGTCTTTACGTTTGCAGCACTCTCTTTGGTAAAGAATTACAAAGCAAATTTATCTCATAGCCCCACAACACTTTTTTTTATGTTATTTTTGACTGCATGTTTATCATACTTTATGATTCAATTACCAGATTTTGGCAGTCATAATGCTCCAGTTCACTTGCACGTTGCTCCTTATTATGTAGAAAATACTGAAAAAGCTATTGGTATTCCTAATATAGTGACAGCTGTTTTAGCAAGCTTTCGTGGCTATGACACATTTGGAGAAACTATAGTAGTTTTTACTGCTGCACTTTGTATAATGTTAATATTAGAAGAGAAAGAAAGTGATTAAAGATCCGGTATTAAGTGCAGTAACATTTTTGATGATACCTTTTATCATTTTTTTTGGTTTATACATACAGTTTCATGGTGACTATACTCCAGGTGGAGGTTTTCAGGCGGGAATAATTATTGCTTCTGGGATAATATTATATTCTATGTTATTTGATATACCTACAACTTTAAAAGCAATACCTTACTCTATTATCAAATTTACTAACGTACTAGGTATTTTAACCTATGGAGGAGCTGGTATTATAACAGTTTTATTTGGCCAAAATTTTTTATCCTATAGTATATTGTCAGCTGATAGTAGAACAGGTCAAAAATTGGGTATTTTCTTAGTGGAGCTGGGTGTATTGCTTACCGTCTCTTCTTCCATGTTAATCATATATATAAATTTTGCTCGCAAGAAAAAACAATGACTCTATATAATTATGTAGGCATTACTATATTAATGGCGCTAGGTTTCTATATCATTGTAAATGATAAAAACTTAATAAAAAAAATGATGGGATTAAGTGTCTTACAAGCATCTGTTTTGTTGTTTTACATATCTTTAGGGTATGTAAAAAGTTCTTTACCTCCTATATTGACTTCAAATTTTCACTTATATACCAATCCTATACCTCACGTCTTAATGCTTACTGCTATAGTGGTTGGAATTGCAACATTTTCAGTTGGATTGTCCATAGTAGTAAGAATGGAGAGATTAGTTGATTAAGAAGAGTGTGAATAAATTGACAGTATCTTAAACTATATGAAGTAGCAAGTAACTATAAATTAAGAATAAAACTATAAGCTTGCTAATTGTAAGTTTATTTGATAAATAAGAAATAAAATTATAAACTGTAAAGGTAATGATGTCAACTATTAATGGTACGGAAGATAGGAAAAAGATCATCAAAGATCTTGTAACCAAAAGTATAAGAAAGGGCGGTTTTATCACTTTTGATGATATAAATGATAAGTTGTCAGATGAAAGTTTTCCACCTGATTTTATAGATGATACTATAGCTTTATTGCAAGACTCTGGAATTAACATACTCGAAAGTAGTGAAGATGAGGAAGAAGCTCCTTCTAATGATGATGGTAATAAGCTTGATGATGATGAGACATCGTTGAATACTACTACAACTTTAGTGCAAAATGATGATCCAGTAAGGATTTATTTACAAGATATGAGCTCTGTAAAGCTTTTGTCACGAGCAGATGAAATTAAGATAGCAAAAAAAATTGAATCTGAAAAGCATAACATGTTACGTGCAATAATTGAAACATCAGTGGCATTCAACATGATCAAAACATGGCGTGATGATTTAAGTGGGGGAACTTTTTTGCTGAGAGAAATGATAAATCTAGATGCAATTTATAACTCTGATTTCAATATGGTAGCCAAAGAAGAAAGTGAAGCTGAAGATGTTAAAGATTATGTTGATGATGAGGAAAAAGGCAACGATGAAAAGGGAAATGAGAGTGAAGATATAAGTTCAGCGAATTTAAACATTTCTGTTCTTGAAATGGAAAGTGATTTATTGCCAAAGGTTATCACAGCATTGGATGAGATCATTACTTTCACAAATGAAGCATTGGTATTGAAAAAAAATTCTAAAGATTTCTCTAATGAGCTAGAAAATTTATATAATCAAATATGGTCTGTAGCATTACAAATTCAGTTTAGTGATGCTGCTATTGCCAGAATTACACAAAAACTTTACGAAATAAATAGACTAATCACGTTTGAAGAAGCTAATCTTATTACTGAGGCTAGAAAGTACGATATTGATAGAGAAAGTTTCTATAATATTTATTGTGCTGTGCTTTTAGAGCACGAATTGAGCGAAATCAGTCTTTTAAAGAAGAATGAAAATCAGTCCCTTTTTACAGGTGAATTAAAAAATAAATTCTTAAGGTTTATAAACGATAACTATGAATATATAGCTAGTGCCTTAAGAAATATTAAGAGTTATGTACAAGGAGATAAAGTACAAGAGTTTAAGGAGCTAATCAAGAGAATACAAAAACACGAACGAGAAGTCTCTGAAGCAAAGCAAGAGATGATAAAGGCTAATTTAAGGCTAGTGGTTTCAATTGCTAAAAAGTATTCAAAAAGAGGACTTGATCTACTTGACTTGATACAAGAAGGCAATATTGGTCTTATGAAGGCTGTAGATAAGTTTGATTACAAACGTGGATATAAATTTTCGACTTATGGTACTTGGTGGGTAAAACAATCAATAACTAGGGCAATACCTGAACAGTCTAAAGTAGTTAGAATACCAGTTCATATGGTGGAAATTATCAGTAAAATCAATAAAGCATTAAGAAAGATGACTCATGGAATGGGTAGAGAGCCAACATTAGAGGAATTAAGTATAGAATTGGCAATGCCGATAGAAAGAATACGTAAAGTTATGAAAATAGCAAGAGATCCAGTAAGTCTTGAAGCTCCAACAGGAAAGGATGATAGTAGTACCTTCGGTGATTGTATAGAAGATAAGCGAGTTTCTAAACCAGAGGATGCTGCAATACTTGCCGACTTGCGTGGCATTACGACCAATGTTCTTGCAACTTTAACACCAAAAGAAGAAAGAATTCTAAGGATGCGCTTTGGCCTTGGTAAAGATGGAAAAGAGCATACCTTAGAAGAAGTAGGAAAAATTTTTAATGTTACACGTGAAAGAATTAGGCAAATAGAGGCAAAAGCACTACGTAAGTTGAAACATCCAAGCCGTGCTAAAAAACTTAGAGGTTTCTTTTAAGGCAGAAGGGCTGCTCAAAAAATAGGTAAAATTCAGCCAAAGTTTTATAATTTTACCCTATTTTTCTTTTTTTATAGGCTTCATAGAGCAGTATGATTAGATATTGAATGTTGTGGCAAATAAAAAGAATAACTCTAATTAAAAGTGTAAAAATTTTTGTGTTCTGGGTGATAGTTTATCTGATAATGGTGTAATTATTGAAATTTTAATAACTTATCCTTTGTAAGAAACGTGAAACTTAATGCCCCTTTTTATTAAGGAGGATTTTTAGCAATGGCCTTACTGTTGTTGAATATGTAGCAAAGTATTTAGGTTTAGAAGAATTTAAGTCATCATGGAGATGCTCATTTTTTGATCGATACTATGAACAGTAAGGTCATAACTATGCGATTTTATATGCAACAGCATCTGAAATTCTTAACCCTATTTTTTCTTATTTCCTCAATAAATTTCGTTTAGTTAATCAGCTAAACGCAGTAATTAAACATCATCCAGACGTAGGTAAAGGAGATTTTATTTTTCATTATAATCGAGGAAATAATATTATGGGTGCCACTGCTTATAACAATGTTAAAGCAGAAAAAGTATTGAAATAAAGCGGTTAGTGAAATATGTAATGCATTTGGTTCTAAATGAATATGGTGTAAAGCATGTGATTGTTGCAAATGTGACTGAGGTTGGTTTGATACTAGCTTTAATAAAGACGAAAAGCAAGAGAGCTGGCTGCAAAGCTTACACAGAGTTTCAATACAAAATTAGCTAATGATTTAGATTATATGAAGAAAGGTGCAGATCTTGAAATAAAAGCATTCGATCTTAATTCTAAAATGAAAAGTATGCTTGGTAAATATAAGAGCAAAGGGTTAAATGATCGAGATGCATACCTATCAAACATCGTAGACCAGTTTGGGGGAGGGTGATTTGGAAAAAGTATAAAGATACTCTTGTTGATATTTAAAGGAAGGCTTGATACTTACTATAATTCTGGATGCAGCACAGAAATACTAAAGGATTATTTCTTTTTTGATTATTTTTATCCAACTGCAGAACCTTATTGTGAAGTTGGTAATGAAATGTATGAGTTGATAAAAAATTAGATTTCTTTTAAACATCTTTATGGTTTGTAGTAACTATCTGCGTAGCTGAATGGTAAAGGGAGGGGGGTAAACAAAGTAATCTAAAATATAGAGAAAATACAACGGTGCTTGATACATAGCTATTGCGATTTTATCCTCTTTTTGTCATTTTAGTGCTAGAATGACATTCTGCTAGTGAAGTTTATTCTTTGATATATTAACTATAAATATAGAGAAGTCTTACTAAATAAAAGGGTAAAAGGAACCTCTGAGTAGTGAAATTTTGACTCTATATTACTGTAAGTGGTGCTGTAATAATGTTCTAACAAGCGCGACTTGGCTGAGTATAGAAAAAATTTAAAAAACCGCTATAATTTTACGTAATCTACCAATAAACACCTAAGTTTTTACTGGATTTTGTGATTGATCCTACAGTCAAAAACAAATTTTGAGTCATAAATACTTTTAGTGCCATAATAAAATAGGGAGGTTTGTCAAGTAAAGTTCTTTATTTCATCAGATGCGCTGCCAAATTGTTATGCAAGCAAGTTTTTTAGTTTTCGTATATCCGAAGTAATTCTTGTGCATTGGCCTTGATTAGAGTCGGACATTCTCTATCATTTAATAATGAATGCAATATTTCAATTGCACCTTTAATGTCGTTACTGTGTATCTTTACTATAGCGATAGCTTCTTGGCTTGAATAAGGGTACACTGCATTTGATTCTAAATTACTAATTTTATCTCTATTTGTTTTTTCACCGCTGTAGTGAAGTAAGCTCATTACTTCTAAGTATTGTGCTAACTCACGCAAAACATCAGGAGCATCTTTATCGTCTGCCAAATCATTATAAATAATAGATGCTGTGTCTGTTGGCATTGAATCTGAGATATGATTGAATGCGCGTTCAAAATTTGCTAAATACTCCCAATTTGAATCTATTTCTTCTAGCAGTGACTTATTATCTTTTTTTAAGAATAATACTTCGTAAAATTTGTCACCTGCAGTTATAGATTGTTTTGTGTTATCAATGTTGCGCAATAAGTATAATGTGATGCCAACTAACATTGGCGCGAGTGCAAGCAGAAAGATGTATTTTTTCATGGTAATATTCCAAATAGTTATATATTTATACATTAATGCTTTTGATTTGCAAAAACATATTGACATAGTGATTATATCACATAATAATATTCTTAGAGTTGTTTGAATAGTTGGAGATTAAAATATTTCTAAAGTAGAAATAAAGACAGCAGTATCAAGCTAAATTATTTTTTGTCGGATTTATCCGATGTACCCTCAACCTTTTATAGGTTGAAGTCTAAATTTGAGAGTTTGATCCTGGCTCAGAATGAACGCTGGCGGCAGGCCTAACACATGCAAGTCGAACGGAGTTATATTGTAGCTTGCTATGGTATAACTTAGTGGCAGACGGGTGAGTAATGTATAGGAATCTACCTAGTAGTACGGAATAATTGTTGGAAACGGCAACTAATACCGTATACGCCCTAGGGGGGAAAAATTTATTGCTATTAGATGAGCCTATATTAGATTAGCTAGTTGGTGGAGTAATAGCCTACCAAGGCAATGATCTATAGCTGATCTGAGAGGATGATCAGCCACACTGGAACTGAGATACGGTCCAGACTCCTACGGGAGGCAGCAGTGGGGAATATTGGACAATGGGCGAAAGCCTGATCCAGCCATGCCGCATGAGTGAAGAAGGCCTTTGGGTTGTAAAGCTCTTTTAGTGAGGAAGATAATGACGGTACTCACAGAAGAAGTCCTGGCTAACTCCGTGCCAGCAGCCGCGGTAATACGGAGAGGGCTAGCGTTATTCGGAATTATTGGGCGTAAAGGGCGCGTAGGCTGGTTAATAAGTTAAAAGTGAAATCCCGAGGCTTAACCTTGGAATTGCTTTTAAAACTATTAATCTAGAGATTGAAAGAGGATAGAGGAATTCCTGATGTAGAGGTAAAATTCGTAAATATTAGGAGGAACACCAGTGGCGAAGGCGTCTATCTGGTTCAAATCTGACGCTGAAGCGCGAAGGCGTGGGGAGCAAACAGGATTAGATACCCTGGTAGTCCACGCTGTAAACGATGAATGTTAAATATGGGAAGCTTACTTTCTGTATTACAGCTAACGCGTTAAACATTCCGCCTGGGGACTACGGTCGCAAGATTAAAACTCAAAGGAATTGACGGGGACCCGCACAAGCGGTGGAGCATGTGGTTTAATTCGATGCAACGCGAAGAACCTTACCACTCCTTGACATGGAAATCATACCTATTCGAAGGGATAGGGTCGGTTCGGCCGGATTTCACACAGGTGTTGCATGGCTGTCGTCAGCTCGTGTCGTGAGATGTTGGGTTAAGTCCCGCAACGAGCGCAACCCTCATCCTTAGTTACCATCAGATAATGCTGGGGACTTTAAGGAAACTGCTAGTGATAAACTGGAGGAAGGTGGGGATGATGTCAAGTCATCATGGCCCTTATGGAGTGGGCTACACACGTGCTACAATGGTGGCTACAATGGGCTGCAAAGTCTCGAGACTAAGCCAATCCCTTAAAAGCCATCTCAGTTCGGATTGTACTCTGCAACTTGAGTACATGAAGTTGGAATCGCTAGTAATCGTGGATCAGCATGCCACGGTGAATACGTTCTCGGGTCTTGTACACACTGCCCGTCACGCCATGGGAATTGGTTTCACTCGAAGCTAATGGCCTAACCGCAAGGAAGGAGTTATTTAAAGTGGGATCAGTGACTGGGGTGAAGTCGTAACAAGGTAGCAGTAGGGGAATCTGCAGCTGGATTACCTCCTTAGGCTTTGTACGTAATTCACCATTTCAAATAATAGTGTCATTATGTACTATACTGCTGTCTTTACTTCTACTTTATTTTTTAATTTCTCGATAACGAAATTTTATGAGTAATAGGCCTCTTTCCCCATATTTACAAATATATAAAGTACAAGTTACTAGTTTTTTTTCTATTATGCATAGATTGACTGGTATCTTGCTATTTCTTTTATTAATCATACTTTCTTGGTATTTTATATTATATGTTTACTCCCCTAAGTTAATTATAGTAAGGTGCTTAAATGCATTATTGTTCACTCCTGTTGCTAAATTAGCTTATATCTTATGCTTTGTAAGCTTTATGTATCATTTTCTTAATGGTATTCGTCATTTATTGTGGGATGCTGGGCTTAATTTAGAAATTGCTAGTGTTTTAAAAAGTGCTATGTTACTAACAATAATGCTATTTCTTTCTACTATTGCTTTTTTATTTATATTTATATGAGTCAATCTATAAATTCAGTACATCATTGGTGGATCCAGCGTGTTTCTGCGGTGATTTTGTTATTTTTATTTCCTTGGTTTATTTACTCATTTTCTTGCACATTTTATGTTGATAGCCCTTTATCTTTTAATGAAAAATTATTTCAGGCTATTAATCATCCACTAGAGCTTTTGTTTTTTGTTATATTGGTGTTTTGCATTTTTTGGCATGCAGTTCTTGGAATGCAGGTAGTGTGTGAAGATTATATAGACAGCGTACCTCTAAGGATTTTTACAATTACATGCATGAAATACTTATCAAGCATTACTTATATAGTCCTTGCTTTTACGACTTTTTTCTTTTATAGGCATATTTTCTTGTAAAGTTGCCAGTTCTATGTTAATATATTATTAGTGTACTAGTTTTATTATTGAACTATAGCGATTTTGGTTTAGCAATATGTTAGAGACATTGAAAAAGTGGGGAATAGACCTTACGCTAAAGGTGAAGGATCTATTTAGTTCATCTGACTCTCAAGTTTATGTCAAAGACCTTAGGAAGGTAATGATATATGAGGATGGAAGAAAGTGTCAATATCCAAAAAATTATGATCAGATTGTAGATTCTGGGAGAGTTGTAAAAAAAAATGACAAGCTTGTAAAAGATAAAGACGGAAATCCAGAGTACCAGCTTATATATAATGAATACAAATTTGATCTAGCCTTGGTTAAGGAAATTGATAAAAAATCTTACTTTACTATTGACTTTTTAGTTAGTAAAGGTAGGCGTGAGGTTAATGATTATAGTAAATTTTATAATCCATTTAAGTTTTCAAAAATAGATCTTGAAAAACACTTGCCGGTCTTTGAGGTTGATACTAAGTTACTTAGATTAACTAATTCTTCTTTTCTTGCTAAAAAAGGTTGCTTCATCAATGATGAAACGGGAGAAGTTGATGAGAAAGATAGAGATGAAAAAGGAAGAAATGGAAAATTACTATACGCTAGTGATTACAAGAAGCTAAGCACCCATTTTTCAGAAATTAGAGATCAGGATGGTAATCTAGAGCTAGATAAAAGTCTTATATCTGTTTCTATCGTTTTTGCTACAAGCTTGGCTAAAGTTTGTACTAAATTGTTGACCTCTCTTCCTATAAAGTTAGGGGAGTATTTAATAAGCGAACAAAACCCAATTGCAAAGTCTTTTGGCTATCTTTTGTTCACCCCTGCAATGGCAGTAAAAAATTTAGTGAATATGGGAGCTACCATACTTAAGGCTCCAATTTTATTGTTTGTAGCAAATGAGAAAAAGTATGGTGATGCTTATCTTACTATGTGGAAACACCAATTGAAAGAATGTTGGAAAGAAGTAAAAAGCGACTTTAATGTTGTTACAAATGGGGAAAGGCCAAAGCCGAAGCAGAAGGATCATAAGCCACTTAGCATAGCGGGTACATGGAAAGAGCTTAACGCTAGAAAATCAGATATTGAAAAAAACTTAGAGAAGGGGTTGAGCAAAAATAGTGAAAGTATAGATAAATCTAGAGAACTAGGTGTTGGAGAAAGCTTAAAGGAAAAGTTGCAAAACAAAACTGATGAAAAAGTAGCTGCAGCCGTTAATCAAAAAAGCAACACTCCTTATATTGATAGAGAGAGAGAAAGAAGACAAGATTCATCAAAAAATTTAGGGACTCCATCACGCTCGTAGTCAACCATCACTTTAAATTACTTTTTACTTTAATCATCTCACAATAAAAACTTGCATGCATTTTGCCGTTAGTATAAGATATTAATCAAATAATTAATATCTTAATTAAATGCGCCCTGTAATACTGTGTGGTGGTAGTGGCAGCAGACTTTGGCCTCTATCTAAGCCAAAGCAATTTCAGAAAATATTTAGTCAGAATACTATGTTTCACAACACTTTGTTGAGGCTAAAAGGCGATTATATGCCACCCATCATTACCACAAATATACAATATGAGTCATTATTGATGCAGGAATTACATGCATTACAGGAATGTAAAGTAGTTTTTGAACCAGTTAAAATTGGGACAGCGGCAGCAATACTAATTGCTGTGCTTCTCTGCGATAGGAACGAGACAATCTTAGTTCTGCCTTCAGACCATTTTATAGGTGATTTGAATAGTTTTTATGTTTCTATTGAGAAAGCGTCTGAGCTAGCCTCTAAAACTAACTCTATAGTCACTTTTGGGATAAAGCCTCATGAATTCAATTCGGAATACGGCTATATAAATGCAGTATATGGTCAGAAAGGGAAATATCACATAGTAAAGAGCTTTATAGAAAAGCCTGAATATGAGCTGGACAATAATCATTATTGGAACTCTGGAATATTTGTGTTTAAAGCAAAGCGCTATATAGATGAGATAAAAAAAATTGCTCCGACTCTCTATAATTTATGTTGTGAAAGTATGAAGCATTTTGTACCACGAGAGAGATTTCTGTATTTAGAACAGCAAAATTGTGCAGGAATGGGTGATACATCTATTGATCACCTAGTGATAGAAAAAGCAGAAAATATTGCAATGGTAGAAGCTAATTTTGATTGGATGGATATTGGTACTTGGAGTTCAGTTTTAGAACTGAGTAAGAGATTTAGTGAGAATTTAGTTTCATTTCAGCATGTAACAAAAGGAAGAGAGCCAGTTTTGATGACAGAAAATGGTGAAAAGATTTTATTAGGTAGAGTTTATAAACGGCAAAATAAGAGCCTAATGTTGTTCATTAATAAAGTTAAAGAAGCAAAGCCAACAAGGAAAGAGATTAAGCCATGGGGATTTTATAGTGTGATTTTAATGGGTAAGGATTTTCTTATAAAATACCTTTTTATAAATCCACTGAGCTGCACTTCTAAGCAATTTCACCACTATAGAGATGAGTACCATATAATACTATCAGGGGTTGGATGCGTGAGTTTAGATGACAAAACATATGCTATAACAAAAAATCATGTAGTAGAGATTCCAAGGAAGGTGTTTCATAAAATTGAGAATAAAAGTACAAGATTTCCTCTTGAGATAGTTGAGTTTCAGGTAGGAAAGTTTTTATCTGATAATGATATAGTAAGATTGGACGATATATATGGAAGGTCTTAATATAGAATATTGAATATATTCTATAAGCTTGCTAAATTTAGACAACCTAATTTGAGGTAAAGGAAAAATTACAGTTATATGAAGCATAAAAAGTATGATATTTAAATCTTAGTATAATGTCTATTGCCTTTGAATTTACTATGGCTATTCGCTATTTGCGAGCAAAGAATTCTAGATTTTGCTCTATAATGGCCTTGTTTTCTATTATTGGTATTGCTCTTGGAGTTGCAACGCTAATAGTAGTAATGTCTGTAATGAATGGGTTCAGAGCAAAGCTGCTCGACTCTGTACTTGGCATTAATGGCCATATTAATGTTTACTTTGATAGAAGCATAAATTCAGATTACCACGCAGTGTTAAAATCTATTGAGAAAATCCCAGGTGTATTAAAAGCTACTTCTATGACCAATGATCAAGTAATCGTTGCAGCAAATGGTGGAATTGCAGGTAGTGTAGTTCGTGGTGTATCAGCTAAAGACTTATTTAATAACACTACCGTTACAAATAATGTGATTGTGGGTAATGTGGAAAAATTCGATGAAGGAGTAATAATAGGGGCACGATTGGCAGAAGCCTTGAATATTGATTATGGTGATAATATTATACTTGTATCTCCTGAAGGATTTGATGTATTGCTTGATGAAATGCCAAGAATGAAAGAATATAAAGTTGTAGCAATATTTGATATGGGTATGTTTGAGTACGATAATACCTTGATGTATATGCCCATGAAATCAGCTCAGGCTTTTTTTAATTATAAAGATAGTGTGAGAAATATAGAAGTGTTTGTAGATGATATTGCTATGGCTAATAAGCTAGCAAACGCTATAGCAAAAGAAACAGGAATGAAAGCTGAAAGTTGGCAATCTCAGCAAAGCCATTATGTTAATGCTTTAAAAACTGAAAGAAATGTGATGTTTTTAATTCTTACTTTGATTATAGTTGTGGCAGCATTCAATATTGTTTCAAGTTTGATGATGATAGTGCAAGAAAAGAAATCCGCAATTGCAATTATGCGTACGTTTGGTGCAACAAGTGGAAGCATTATGCGCATATTTTGTGCTTGTGGGCTGTTAATTGGTTTTACAGGAACTTGTCTTGGCTCTGTTATAGGAGTTATTTTTTCTCTCAACATTGAAAATATTAGAGTGTTTTTAGAAAACATTACCAACATCAAGCTATTTGATCCTATGATATACTTTTTTTCAAGTTTGCCAGTGATATTAGTTTCTCAAGATGTAGTGAACATTTCTGCACTTGCATTGTTCTTGTCATTTTTAGCAACAATTCCTCCTGCATTGCAGGCAGCTGCACAAGACCCAGCGGAGATATTACGTTATGAATGATACTCGAAAAAAATGCATAGGTTGGTTCTTAATTATATTGTTATTTGTTAGCCATATTGCAATAAATAACATAATATTTTTCAAAATAAATCAGCAAGAAAGTGAAAATAGTATAAATGGTTTAACGGAAAAGATGGATGAACTTAGAGTATTGCTTGAAGTGAATCAATCTAGGGTAGAGAAAAGGATATTTGACTTAAAGAGAAATCTGCACACTCAATGTGAGCAAGGTGATGGTAGTTTAAGGCATAAGAACCTCGCAAAGTTGCTGCTACTTGTGATTAAGATGAAGAATTCGTTATTGCGAGAAGCCAAGTTTGATAATCATATAAATTCAATAAAGCCTTTGATATCAGAGCTTGACGATCCAGAGATAGAAAATGCAGTAAATGAATTGGAAAATTTGAAAGAGGTAGATACTTTACGCGGGTTGAAATTGTCTTTTGAGAAGAACATGACTGTTATTAACTACAATAAAAGTAACTTGTTTAAAAAAATCATTTCAAATTGGATAAAGATAGATGATCGTAGTGATCCACTCAGGTTAAAGCTTGCGGAAATTGAAGAATTAATAAGCGATAATGATTGGCAGAGCATAGCCACCGCAATAAGTGACTTAACATACCCAGAATTCAAACCATGGCTTAATAAATTGAATGATTTTATTGTAGCTTTCAAGAATACTTCAATAATATATCGTCACTTATTACAATACATCTCATGATTTATTTTATAATTTTTGCTTTTTCGTTTTTATTTGGCATATGGATCAAGGTAAGTGGTGAAGTAATAAAATTGGAATTAGGCAATTACACTATAAGTATTGATCTATATTTCGTTATTCTTGCTTGCGTAGTCTTATTATTTTTATTGATTGCAGTTGCACGTTTTTGTTCTTCTATTTCCTCAACATTTGCTAACATAAAAAATAGAAGAAGAAGTAGGGAAGAATTGCTTCTCTTTGAAGCTTTCTTTAGCTTAGACTTAGGTAATATAGAGAACACCAATAAGCTAATTAAAAATCTAAATGAAGAAAGTGATAAATTATCTTTAGTAAAGCTCTTTAATTCAGGTAAAACGGGAAATTACAGCTTTTTCAGCCATAATTTAACGAGTATTGCAAGTAAAAATCGCAACTTAGCTCTACTTCTGATCAATAAACTGATTATTCACCTAAAGCAAGAAAGGTTAGTCTTTCAAAAATTTATAGAATATTGCTCTAGTTCAATTAATGATAAAATTTTGTCTATTCCCTTTCAAATAGAGCATTGTATATTGCAAGAAGATTGGATAAATGCAATTTCAAAGTTAAAGGAAGCTATCAAATTCAATATTTTTCTTCCCTTTGATCGTAAAAAGATGTTAGCGGTTTTTTATTGCGCTTTAGCAAAGCAATACGAAAGTAAAGGAAGTTTTTACAAAGCTATAGATTATTTAGCTAAAGCACAAAGTTATTATGCAACTTTTCAGCCCATCAATTATTTAAAGGCAGAATTATATATCAAGCTTGAAAAAATCAGAAAAGCTTCCACAGTATTAGAGGAAGAGTATAGAGTAAATCCTACTCCTCAATCAGCTAGAATGTATATCAAGTTAAATAATAAAGGCGCTGAAAGACTATATAGCTTACGCCCTGATTATTATTTTAGTTATTGCTTGCTTGCTTTGTCTTCAATTAGCTTAGGGAAATATGATCTTGCAAGTCAGCATTTAGATATTGCTATGAAAAAAGCTAATTACATATCAATCTACCTTGTTATGGTACAGCTCAAGATTATGTTGCAAGAGTATGATCAAGCAATTTATTGGTTAAACAGGATGGACTCAGAAGCTGTGCCTGATCCAGGTTGGAAATGTGCTGATTGTAATAAAGAGCTAAAGCAATGGGATTATAAGTGCTCAAGTTGCAATAGTCTTAATTGTATTTACCTTATATTATAAGACTCCATAAGGTGTGATACTTTTACATCGAGATTGCTTTAATATAATCTTTATCTCAAAACAGTAAATCTGTGAGTTTCTTAATTAGGTTTGACTCCAATGTCAAAAAAACTTGTTTTTAGACATTACCAGTTATATATTTTAATAAATTAGAATTATATACAAAATGAAGAGCTTAAAGGAATTATCCTTAAGAATTAAAAATATTAAGTCTGTGCAGAAAACCACGAAAATAATGCAAATGGTTTCTGCAGCAAAATTATTACAAAGCCAAAAGAAATTATCAAATTCAAAATTGCATATATCTAAGCTGCATAGCATTATTTCTTCACTAGCGCTATCAGCGGATCAAGAGTTACTAGCAAGAATTCTAAATATCAATAATGAAGATTCTTTCCTAGTATTTATTATTGCATCTGATCGTGGTTTATGTGGCAGCTTTAACTCCTCTGTTGTTAAATTCAGTCAGGAGCATATAAACAAATTAATTGCAAATGATAAGAAAGTAGACATTGTTTTTTTTGGTAAGAAAGCTTTTGAGACAGGCAAAAATAGATTTAATTCTAAAAATATCTTGAAGGTTGAAAATAGTAAGGGAATCAAACTAAAGCGTGTGGAAGCCTTGGTTAGTGATATAGATCTAAGTAAATACAATAAAGTTAAGGTTTTTTACAGTAAATTCTATAATACCTTCATGCAAAAGCCAATATTAGAAACAATAAAACCATGGAGTAAAGACTCATTATTAATTGATAATTCTGTAGTTAGTCCTCTAACAGATTACGGCTATGAGTATGAACCACAAAATATTGAGTTTATTTTAAAATCTTTGACTCAAGATTATGTTACAGCTGCTCTTTATTCTGCTTTACTTGAAAGTGCAGCAAGTGAAAATAGTGCTAGGATGGTTGCTATGGAATCAGCAAACAGAAATACAAAAGAAATGCTAAATAAACTAGCATTACTTTATAATCGTTCTCGTCAAGCAGCAATTACAACTGATTTGATTGAAGTTATAGGTGGTGCAGAATCTTTATAGAAACTCAAGGAATGAAAAATGAATATATTAAATATTGCAGCAGATATCACTAAACTAATAAAAAAGCAGAATCAAGACGCAGAGGTTACAATATATGAAACTAATAAGACCTCGGTTTCTCAGCGTCTATCAAAAATTGAACAAATATCACAATCTAGAAACTGTACTGTCGGAATTAGAGCTATAGCAGGTAAGAACAAAGCTGCGTATATTTCCACAAACGATTTGAATAATCTTAGTAGTGCAGTGAGCCAAGTGGTGGAAATGGCAAAGAATGCCCAGGAAGATCATTATATTAGTTTTGCTGTAGATGGCAGTAATTATATCTCTTCTGCAGATTTAAATATCTCAGATAATAATGTTGTAACAATTGATAAATTAAAAGAAATTACTGAAGCTACAGAAAATTCAGCTCTTGCACATAAAAATATTATTAATTCCGAAGGAGCTTCATCTTCACATACTTCAGTAAATACAGTATTATCAACCGTTTCTGGTTTTGTTGGTTCATTTAGTAAGTCAACTTTTGTTAATCAGGTTTCTGTTGTTGCTGGAGAAAAGAGTGAAATGAAAATAGGCTACGATTACGATGTAGCATGCAACTTCAGTGATTTAAAAACACCGGAGTCAATAGGGAAAGAAGCAGCAAAAAGAGCAATAGATCAATTGGGTTCATGTACAATCAGGACAGGCAAATTTCCGGTTGTTTTTGAAAAAAGAGCAGCAAAAGAGCTAGTAAAGAGCTTTGCTTCTGCCATAAATGGTAGCAATATTGTAAATAATAGCTCTTTTTTGAGAAATAGTTTAAATAATCAAATTTTTAATACTGAGATTAGCATTATTGATGACCCATTGTTACCAAGGGGTATAACATCAAGACCGTTTGACGGGGAAGGAATAATGAGCAGAAGAAATGAATTTGTAAAAAATGGAGTACTGCAAAACTGGATTTTAGATCTATATTCGGCTAGGAAATTAAACTTGGAAACGACCGCAAATGCAACTCGTGCAAGTAATGCTGCAATTATTCCTTCAGCTAGTAATTTCTATTTCAAAAATGGTAATAGATCGTTTAAGGAATTAATTGAGGAAGTAAAAGAAGGAATATATGTAACTGATTTATTTGGTTTTGGTGTTAATTTAATCAATGGCGATTATAGTCAAGGTGCATGCGGATTTTTTATAGAAAATGGTAAAATAACGTATCCAATACACGAGATTACTGTTGCCGACAATTTGAAAAATATGTTTAGCAATTTAGTTGTTGCAAATGACCTAACTTTCTGTGGGCAGTTTAATTCACCAACGATTAAAGTTAGCGAAATGACAGTAGCAGGTTCACTTAGTGATTAAAAATTTTAGTTGCATTAAGTACAATAATTGTGTACTATTAATATGTAATGTTAAGAATAGACTATGGAGTATAGAAGTTTAGCTGCAGTAACTAAGCTTAAAGCATTCTAAATCGTAATTTCAAAGTTTTTCATCACATTAATAATATTAGTTAGTAGTTTAGGAGTTATCCATATGGAATTTGGTAATATAAAATGGTTTAATGTTGAAAAAGGCTATGGTTTCATCAAGCCAGAAGGTAAAGGTGAGGACGTTTTTTTACATGTTAGTACATTAGAACGTTCAGGAATAAGACTTGATGCACTTCGAGGAGAGGATAAAAAGAGAGGAATGAAAGGGGAAAGAGTAAGTTATGAGCTTAAAGAAGAGCGTGGTAGGAACGGAGAAGATAAAAAGTCTGCAATAAATTTAAGATTGGAAGATTAGTCTATCGTGAAGCTTTTTAATAGGGTAATGTATTGTGAGTAATTTTCATGAAATGGGGCTTCCAACTTTGCTTAGGCAAGCTCTAAGTAAAAATAATCTTTGTGTTCCAACCCCGATTCAGGTGCAAGCGATTCCTCTAGCTCTTCAAGGCAAAGATATTCTTGGGTCTGCTCAAACGGGAACTGGAAAAACCTTAGCGTTTGCTATTCCACTGGTTGCTAAATTGATGAATGAGCCAAGCATTGGTTCAGCTTTAGTCATCGTGCCAACCAGAGAGCTTGCTCATCAGGTAACAAGTGAGATAAGAAAACTCTTATCTCAAAGTTCTTTACTAAGAGTTGCTTTGTTGATCGGAGGCGAGCCTATTTTTAGGCAGCTAAATCAGCTTCAGAAAAAACCACAAATTATAATAGGTACTCCTGGTCGTATTATAGACCATATTGAGCGTAAAACTTTAGTTACTCGGAATGTTGGTATTCTTGTGCTTGATGAGACGGATCGTATGTTTGATATGGGCTTTGGAATTCAGATTGAAGAAATTATGAAGCATTTGCCTAAAATAAGGCAAACTCTTATGTTTTCTGCAACTCTTCCTGGAGAAATAGTAAAACTTACTGAAAAATATCTTAATCAACCAGAGCGTGTTTCTGTTGATTGCCAGGCTACAACTTCTGTAAAAATTAAACAAGAAGTTGTTTATGCATCAGAATCAGAAAAATATGGCAAGCTTGTTACACAATTATGTCAGCGCAAAGGATCGATCATTATTTTTGTCAAAACAAAGCGAGGAGCGGATCAGCTAGCTGACAAATTGCACAAAGATGACTATAGCGCTTTGGCAATTCATGGTGATTTAAGGCAGCACAAGCGTGAAAGAGTCATTGATTCTTTTCGTCGTGGCCGCAATCAAATCATGGTTGCAACAGATGTTGCTTCTCGCGGCCTTGATATTCCGCACATTCAACATGTTATCAATTATGATGTACCACAATCGCAAGCTGATTATGTTCATCGTATAGGTAGAACTGCACGTGCGGGAGCTGAAGGATTTGCATTATCTTTTGTTACACCTCAAGATAAGAGAAGACTGCCTGCACTAGCAGATAAAGAAGGAGAGCCAAATTTTGATTGTAGTATGCAATCTCAAAAACGTAACAGCAAAAAGATCTTTAAAAGGCCAAGTACGTTAAAGGCTAAATATGGTAGAAAAAAGATCAATGTATTTAAGAAGAAAAGCAGAGTACTAGAAAAAGCGTATTAATGTACTTAACTATTCTTCTATTCTTTAAAAGCTCCAGTAAACTTGCTGCAAAGTGAAGTGATTGGAGGATGGTAGAAAGAATATATAGCTAGCCCAAATTAGATTTACCTACAATTTGATAATCTTAATTCTGCTGCTTATAACGTTTTGAGATTATCACAACGGTATAATGTTAGGCTGTGTGGACTATAATCTGTAGCTTAATTCAATTTGGCTACAACGAGCTGCTAGATTTCAGTTTTTTTAATAATTGTGTGCTACTAATTATATATAAATTTACACTTTTAAAGAGAATAGATGATTTCTAAAAATTTAGAGGCAAGTTTAAATAGAGCGTTACAGATTGCTTCTGATTGTAAGCTTAAATATGCAAAAGTGGAACATTTGTTGCTAGCATTAATCAAAGATGTGGATGTAAATTATGTTTTATCAAGATGTAACATCAGAGCTGGTGAAATCATAAATATAGATAATATTATATTAAGGAATGATCGTGGTAATAATGCAAAAGGTTTTTTACAAGACAACTCCGAATTAACTGTCAATAAAGTTGAGCCTGATGTGCTATTTCAACGCATAATACATAAAGCCATGATACGAGCTCATCGTCTGGGAAGAAAAGAAATAAATGGAGCAAGTATTCTATTAGAGATTCTGTCTGAGCAAGATTTATACATTGAAGAGCTATTACGCAAACAGAATGCAAAGGATTCTAATTTGATTTATAACATATCCAATATAAAATATTCAGGTGATATAGAAGAATATGTAACTAATCGCAAGATAAAACTTGATAAGAATAACGATATCTCTACTGTAGCAAATAAAGGTGAATTATTAAAAGATGAAGAAGTTCTACAAAATTATTGTAGAAATTTAAATGATTATGCAAGAAGCAAAAAAATAGATTATGTCATTGGTCGTGATTATGAATTAAATCGCACTATAGAAATCTTGCTAAGACGCAGAAAAAATAACCCTTTATATGTCGGAGAACCAGGTGTTGGTAAAACAACAATAGTTGAAGGCTTGGTATTGAAAATTATTGAAGGTAGTGTTCCGAGTGCACTGAGATCCAGCATAATTTATGCTTTGGATTTAGGATCACTTCTTGCAGGAACACGCTATAGAGGTGACTTCGAAGAGAGAATAAAATCTATAATAAAAGTAATTGAGGCAAAACCTGGCGCTATTCTTTTCATTGATGAAATACACACTATTATTGGAGCGGGTTCAACAAGTGGCAGCTTTCTTGATGCTGGCAATCTGCTCAAACCTGCACTTGCAAGAGGTGCGTTGCGTTGTATAGGTGCAACTACATATAGAGAATATAGCAATAGCTTTGAAAAGGATAAAGCATTAGCAAGGAGGTTTCAAAAAATTAATGTAAAAGAGTCTTCTATTAATGATACAGTAAAGATACTAGATGGTATAAAGCATTACTATGAAAGGTATCATGGAGTATATTACACGAAACATGCCATTAAATCTGCAGCTGAACTTTCACACAAGTATATTACTGGGCGAATATTACCTGATAAAGCAGTTGATGTTATAGATGAAGCAGGGGCATATTGTAAGTTACAAAAAAACAGGCGAAAAATTATAAACAGTAGAGATATTAAGAATACTATCACTAGGATTACAAACGTACCTTGCGAGCTTGATGATGTGCAAAGAGTAAAATCTTTGAAAGAAAATCTCAAGAAAGCCATTTTTGGTCAAGAGCAAGCGATAGAGTCTCTTGTTAATTCTATTAAAATTGCTAAATCTGGTCTGAGAAGTTACAGTAAACCCTTGGCAAATTATCTTTTTGCAGGACCAACTGGCGTAGGTAAGACTGAGCTTGCAAAGAAATTAGCACAGAATATGGGTATGAACCTTATACGATTTGATATGTCCGAGTATATGGAACCTCACACAATATCTAGAATGATTGGTTCCCCTCCTGGATATGTGGGTTACGACCAAGGTGGATTGCTTACAGAATCTGTATCTAACAATCAATATAGTGTGGTACTTCTTGATGAAATTGAGAAAGCTCATAGTGATATTTACAATATATTACTACAAGTCATGGATTATGGTTATGTTACAGATACTTACGGGCGTAAAGTTAATTTTTCCAATACAATTTTAATTATGACAACCAATGCAGGTGCATTTGAGCGTAGCAAAAGTTCTATTGGCTTTGGGTATAAGGACTTTAATATTGGTGATAGCGAAAAAGCAGTAGAACGGATTTTTAGCCCTGAATTTCGTAATCGCTTGGATGCAGTCATTTCTTTTTCTGACCTCAATTTAGATGTCATTTTGTATATTGTGGATAAATTTGTTCAAGAATTGAAAAAGCAACTTATGCAAAAGGGCATAAGTTGCTTAGTCGAAGAGGAAGTAAAGTTTTATCTTGCACAAACTGGCTACAGCAAAGAAATGGGAGCACGTCCGATAGAGAGGTTGATTGAAAAAGAGATAAAAAGTCATTTGGCTGAAGAAATGCTGAATCGTCAATTAATCAAAGGAAAGAAATTAAGGATTTATATGGATAAACAAGAAATTGCTTTTAATATAGTTTAAATTCTTGCTTGAGTATTAAATTTGTAGTATAAGCCTCATTTTTTAATGAGGCTAAAGTGGCAAGTTTAACTAGAAATCAATATTACAGTAATCAAGATTTACGGAATTTATTTTCAAGACTGGGAATAAAAGCGGAAGAAGTAATAAGCCAGGAGTTTGATGATGTACTTAAGTTAGTTGAGCGGCGCTTTAGAAAAGCTTCATTAAAATGTCACCCTGATAAAGTAATAGGAGAGAAAGAAAAAAAAGTAGCTGAAGAAAAGTTTAAAAAACTTAGTGCAGATAAAGATAAGCTAGAGCAATATCTTAATGCTTTAAAAGCAGCTGGCATATCTATACCATTACAGCAAGAAGAGCAAAGAAAAACCTATGAGATTTTATCACGTAGAAGTAAAGCTATAAATAGAGCATTTTTATTTTTTATATTAGCAAATGTGATACTTGGTCCGTCGCCTAAAGTCAAATATTACTTATCGCAACTTGCTAACAGTGGCAAAGTGCAAAACATCGCTTCTCAATTTTATGCATTCAGCATAGGGATTTGGCCATTGTTGTTCATGATATCCTTTGGCATTATTTATGCAGCAAGTAAACAAAGTGGTTCACAAGAAGGAAATATGGATAGATTCAACCGAAGGTTTAATTTACTTATTGCTGCTGATAATTATGTGATATGTATTGCAGTAGCGTTTGCTGTGTGCAGTTTAGCATCGGAAATTGCACAAAATGGCTGGCCTGTTCAATATGGAACAATGCTGATAGTTAATTTGGCATTGGATTTATTACTGATTGCTTTACTTAGAACTTTTACGAAAGCTTCTGAATTATATAGTGAGCACTGCATCCAGCGTTTATACGAAGAAGATGCAGAATTTAGCTACAAGGAAAAGTTTGCATGGTATGACTATAAATTAGTGCTTATGCCGCTCATTATTCCTATTGTTAAAATTTATTTTGAAGATTTAATTCAAGAAAAACCACAACAGCACACCACCGATCCTAAAGTTACACCTTTAAATATAGGTGTAGGAGCAAGAGTATAAAAAGGTCTTTGCTTCAACTATAGTTTTTGCTACACTTTAAGTAAATTTGAAGATGTTAATGAGTGAAGAAGTAAAACAAATCCTAAGTTATTACGAAAGTGAAAATCCTGGAGTAAAAGCAAATCTTGCTCGTATTCTTATGCATGGAAAACTTAGTGGAATTGGCAAGTTAGTAATTCTTCCTGTAGATCAAGGATTTGAGCATGGGCCAATAAAAAGTTTTGAAGTTAATCCTGATGCTTACGATCCGCATTATCATTTTCAGCTTGCAGTTGATTCGGGAGTAAGCGCATATGCTGCTCCGCTTGGTATGATCGAAGCTGGTGCTTCAACTTATGCTGGAATGCTACCACTTATTTTGAAGCTTAATAGTGCTAACTCCTTGCACTCGAAAAACTTAACTTCTGATCAAGCAATAACTGCTTCTGTAAAAGATGCGCTGCGTTTGGGTTGCGTAGCTGTTGGGTTTACTATATATCCTGGTTCTGCTAAGTGCTTCGATATGATGGAAGAAGCTCGCGAAATTATAGCTGAGGCTAAGTCTTGCGGCCTTGCCGTAGTGCTATGGTCTTATCCACGCGGTGAAGGAATTTCCAAAGAAGGCGAAACAGCAGTTGATGTCATTGCTTATGCTGCGCATATAGCGGCTTTACTTGGCGCTAATATAATCAAAGTAAAACTTCCAATTAACTATTTGGAAAGGGAGAAAATAGAAACAGAAAATATTGAGTCATTATCTAAAAGAATTGAATATGTTAAAAGATCTTGTTTTGCAGGGAAAAGAATAGTAGTTTTTTCTGGTGGCGAGTCGAAATCAGTGAATGACATATGCAATGAAGCGAAAGAAATTAAGCAAGGCGGTGGTAATGGTTCAATTATCGGGCGTAACACTTTTCAAAGAAAAAGAGAGGATGCTTTATCTATGCTAAAAGATATAATGGATATCTATGCATAAAAAACGGCTGGGTGGCAGAATGGCTTATGCGGAGGACTGCAAATCCTTTTATACCGGTTCAATTCCGGTCCCGGCCTCTTACTCCAATTAGATCGTTTTTTCTTCTGAAATTTTAACAAGAAGTGTGGCTTTTAATGAAATATTTAAAAAAATAAGATACTATATTCAAAATATAAGCAGTAAAATGCCAAAGAGATTAACAGAAGTTTTATTATTGATTGGTTTGCCCTTCTTGCTTACCAGTTGCACTTTTCACTATTTATTAAAGAGCTCGTATACTCATCTTGCACCAGAAAAGTACCCTTCATCCAACAAACAGCCGGTTTACGTCGGTACAGCTTACAGTGCACAGACTATATATAATGCGTTATTTAATGACTTTCTGTTAATAGGTAAGTCATCATTCACAGCCAAACATGGGCGTGCTAGTCAATATGTTAACTATGGAAGAGAAGTTGGAGCAGATGTGATAATCGTATCATTTCAAAATATGCAAAAGGATAAAGAGCATTTTAGCATCACAGAAAAACTATTATGGGACACAAGCTTAACAACATTTCATACAAGGACCATTATAAACTTTGATCAGGACGTACTCTTTCTAAAAAAGGTAGGTGATGCAAAAGCTCCATGGGAATATGTCAAAGGAGAGTTCAAGCTTCACGAAAAAGACGATACTGATCCATATCTAGGGAATTGGGTGGGGTATAGAATATGCAAGATTGCAATATCTTCTTCAGAAGATGAATACTTAGGATTTGTAAATGAAGATAATTGTAAAGAAAAATCTGGAATAAATAAGATGCTTGCTTGGAAAAATGGGGATGTAAGGTTGCGGATTAATAAACAATCAAAACAGGGATTTTATTTAAATCGAAATAAGATTCCTATACTAATAAAATCTCAAATTAACAAATTTGGCTACCTCGAATTAGTAGATAAAAATACTGATCAAGTTCTGGTTTCCCTTCAGAAAAATTAGTTTTTACTACTCATAGAAACTATATACTTACTATTTTGATAAACCTCAAGCTTTCTAAGTTATTCTTGTTGCATGGTAAAAAATAAACTAAAAATAAGCAAAGTGTTTTACAAAATGATATTACGTAATTTATTGTTTTTACTGCCGCCTGAAATTGCTCACTCCTTGGTAATAACGGCGTTAAAAAAGATGCCCTGTAGGAAACCTATAGAACTACCTAAGTCTTTAAATGTAAACTTTTTTGGTAATAAAATTAGGAGTCCTGTAGGTCTTGCTGCAGGTTTTGATAAAAATGCGGAAGTTGTAAAGCCGATGCTCTCATTTGGTTTTGGATTTATTGAGGCTGGTACTGTAACTAAACATCCCCAATATGGAAACAAGAAACCGAGAATTTTTCGATTAATTAAAGATGAAGGAATAATTAATAGATTGGGATTTAATAATAAAGGAATAGACTATCTTCTTAAACAGATCAGCGAAGCTAAGCTTGATGATTGCATTTTTGGCATCAATATAGGAAAAAACAGTACATCAAAGGATCAAATAAGCGATTATGTTGAGTTGCTAAAGATAGTATATGGAAAGAGCAATTATATAGTACTGAACATCTCATCTCCAAACACACCTAACTTGCGCAATTTGCACAATAAACAAGAATTATCCAAATTGTTGAAATCTATCACTCTAACCCGAAAATCAATCGATAGCTCTGAATCCATACCGATAATATTAAAAATTTCTCCAGATATAGATCAGCAAACAAAAGAAAATATCGCTGAGCTTACACTAGAATATAAAATTGACGGCTTAATAGTAAGCAACACTACGATAAGTCGAGATTCTTACTATAATGAGAGCGGTGGGTTGAGTGGCAGACCATTGTTTCAACTTTCAACTGAGTTATTGAGTGATATGTACAAGCTTACTAAGAGCAGAATTTTATTGATAGGATGTGGGGGAGTTTCAAGTGGTGTTGACGCATATGAAAAAATAAAGGCAGGAGCTTCTTTAGTTCAGCTATACACTGCTCTTGTATACCAGGGGCATCAAGTTGTGAACAAAATTAACCTGGAGCTTGCGGAACTAGTAAGAAGGGATGGATTTAGTAACGTTACTGAAGCGGTGGGTTGTATACATTAATTTTGGAAGTGGTGGTATTATTTTAATAAAATAAAACTAATTCTCTGGTATAAAGGTGGTAGAAAGCGTTTTTCTTTTGAATGATGAACATGAAAGTTTTGAACGATATAATATCTAAAGTTATTAATTATCAATTTACAGATCATGCAATATTAGAAGAGGCATTAACCCATCCAAGCGTAAATAAAAGGAATAGCGAAGACCAGATCGTAAGCTACGAAAGGCTAGAGTTTTTGGGCGATAGTATTTTGAACATGGTTGTATCTGCTATGCTGTTTAAAATGTTTCCTGAAGAAAAAGAAGGAGCATTGGCAAAAAGAAAAACGGATTTAGTTTGTGGTAGTACCATTGCTAATGTTGCTAAAGAAATAGAGTTAGGTAACTTTATCATCATGAATAATAGTGAACGTTGCAACGGAGGGAAATGTAACTTAAAAAATTTAGAAAATTCGCTTGAGGCACTAATAGGTGCAATTTATATTGACGGTGGACTTGAGAGTGTTGAAAAATTTATTATCCGACATTGGGAAAAGCTAGCTAAAGACATCCTCGATCCTCCTCAAGATCCTAAAACTTCACTGCAAGAGTGGACTCAGAAAAACAAATTACCTTTACCAGAGTATGAACTTGTAAAACAAACTGGACCAGCACACAATCCTGAGTTTACTATATCAATTTTCATAGAGAATTATGGCAAAGTTTCTGCATGCGCTTCTAGTAAAAAAATTGCTGAACAAAAAGCTGCTGAGTTGATGCTAGAAAAAATTAGAAAAAACGACTCATTTTAAGCAAAATAGACACTAACATAAATTTTAAGTAAGTGAATAGCGAATACTCTTTAGTTCAGTTTACATATTTTTTTATCTCAGCCAAAATCTTATCAGATTGACTTTCATCTGAATTTAAATCAGCGACAAAGTGTGTGACATATTTCCCTTCAGGGCCAATAAGGTATATTATTGAAGAATGGTTAATTTCCTCTTCCCCATCTGTTTTACTTGCATATACTTTATACTTTGCAACTACTTCGTCTATTTTTTGTCTTTCACCAGTTAGCATTTGTATTCTATGGTCAAATTGCTGCTGAAATTCTTTAAGCCTTTCTGTATTATCGCGCTCAGGATCAACTGTGATAAAAAATGTTTGTAGCTTGTTGTCAGTTTTCTCGTCTAACTTTGCAAGTGTTTCTGAAATTATTCCAAGGTTCATAGGGCAAATTCTTTTACATGAGGAAAATCCAAAAAAAATCATCATATACTTATCTTTGAAATCACTACTGCGTACTATTTGCCCGTTTTGGTTAATCAAAGAAAAATCCCCACCTATTTTAATTTCTGTATTGTATGGGACAAAGATGCCTTTCTTAGTAAAATAACAATAACCTAAGAAGACAGCTGCTAATGCTATTAGTAGACTAGACAATAACCTTATAGACTTTACCATTAAAGCGTTCCTAATAAAATTAAATCATATATTAACTAGTTGACTGATTCAACATATTCCTTCCAAAGTGGATTGTTAATTTTGTCTAACAGTTTCTTATGCTCATCAAATTCTTCACTACTTGGTGAGTGTTCTCTGCGAGCTAAATTTCGCACTTTGTGCTGGATAAACGTGGAGTTATTGTCCTGATCACATTCATTATTAAACAGAAAGGTTTGCAATCCTCCTGTAAGCTCAACATAGACCTTTGCAAGCAATTGAGCATCAACTAATGCTCCGTGTAACTCTCTACCTTCCAGAGATATATCAAAACGTTTACATAATGCATTTAAAGAAGCAGGTGACCCTATGAATTTTTTTCTTGCAAGTGGCAATGTATCTAGCACTCTATCTGAGGAAATTAACCTAGCATTTAACTTGCCTAATTCCATATTAAGGAACTTAACATCGAACTCAGCATTATGAATTACCAAAATGTCATTAGATATGAAGTCAAGAAATTCAAGTGTAACATCTGAAAATAGTGGTTTATCTTCCAAAAACTCCTCACTAATACCATGAATCTTAAATGAGTGGTAAGGTATATCTCTTTCTGGATTAAGATATCGATGAAATGTTTTGCCTGTTGGAATACGATTAATTAATTCCACACATCCTATCTCAATAATTCGATGACCAGACTCAGTGTCAAGACCTGTAGTTTCAGTATCAAGTACTATTTCTCGTAGCCTACTTTCCATCAGTTGTCATTTGTTGTTAAATTTTTATCATTACTTGCCTTCTTATAGTTAATAGAAACAAGTAACCAAGTTGGGTCTGATGAATTAATATTTTTTTTGAATTGCCATACATCCTCAACTTTGTTAATGGTAGACATACTACCTGATATGATGTCTCCTTCATTATTCTTAACAAAGTTAATTTGCTCTGAAAGGAAATATACTGCAACAAATATTACGTTTTTTACTAGTTTTATTTCTAAGATCTTTTGTGAAACGATAGAAACAATTATAGACTCGTGTACCTCTTTACGATGTTTAATTTTGTCCACAAAGCTGTTATACAAATCTTTGTCCAGAAGGGATTTTAATTGAGGTAAATTTCCTTGGTTAAAATATTTAATTATTAATTCAAAAGCTATGCTTGAACCTTCGATAAAATTGGAAATAGAGAAATCTCTGTTTTTTTGTAATATTTGTTCATAAGTAGCTTCTATTGAACTTTTGTCATTGCTATAAATATAATCTTCGATATTTTCTACTACATCCTCTTTACTTTGACTTACATCCAATACACCTGTTAGCTTTTTTAGGTTGAGACTGGCTGATTTTCCTAAAGAATTATATAAGCGTGAAAAAATAAACGCCGCTAGTAAAGCATATATTACAAGCTCTATCATGGTAACTTAACCCCTTGGTATATAAAGTATCTAAATATTATTAATTTTTGATAAAAATATGTTTTGCATATTAGCCTATAGTTAGGTTTGCTATTCGTTTATAAATGAATATATTATATAAGAAAGTATTAAATATCTCAACTTAATTAAAGGAGAAGTAAGAAATGTTACAACACAAAATGAAAATTCATGGTCAGTATGTCAAAGATTTTTCGTTTGAGAATCCAAATTCGCCATTCCTTCCTTCTAGTAAAGCTCCTGATATTAATGTAATGGTTAATATTAATTCAGCAAAATTAGAAGGAACAGAAAATAAAAAAGGAATAAGTGAAGAAAAGCCTTTTCATGAAATTACTTTGCATATAGAAGCCAAAGCAACGGTAAAAGATGAAGATGTAAAAGATGATATAGCTTTCATTTGCGAGGTAAAGTATTGCGGTATTTTTTCAATAGAAAACTTTACAGAGCTAAGTGAAGAAGAGGTGAGACAAGCTTTATTTATTGGTGGACCTACTTTTCTTTTCCCTTTTGCAAGAGAAATAATTGCAAGAGTTACAAGTGGTGGTGGATTTCCCCCACTGATGCTAGATCCTATAGATTTTGAAACTATATATGAGCAGCAAGGTCAACAACAAAAAAGTAACGGTAGTAATTCCAATTTTAACTAATATGATGTAACCTGATGAATAATTCTTTAAACGCAAAAACGACTTTAAACATTGACGGGAAGTCATACAACTATTTCAGCCTAAGTAGTGCTAGTGAATTTTTAGGAATAGATGTGACTAAGTTGCCCTGCTCGCTTAAGGTTCTGCTTGAAAATTTATTGCGCAATGAAGATGGAGTAAACGTAAAGCTGGATGACATAAGAGTACTAGCAGACTGCGTCAATAAACACACTAATCACGAAATTAGCTATAAACCAGCAAGGGTGTTGATGCAAGATTTTACAGGGGTTCCTGCTGTTGTTGATCTAGCTTCGATGCGGAGCTATGTAAAGCAAAATGGAGGAAGCCCGAGTAACATAAACCCATCTGTACCGGTTGATCTTGTGATTGACCATTCTGTTCAAGTAGATAGTTATGGAAGCACTTCCGCATTCAGTAAAAATGTTGAGCTAGAAGTAAAAAGAAATTTGGAGAGATATCAATTTTTAAAGTGGGGAGAGTCGTCCTTCACAAATTTTAGAGTAGTACCACCAGGTACTGGAATTTGCCATCAAGTAAACCTTGAGTATTTAGCGCAAGTTGTGTGTAATAATGATGGGGTCATATATCCTGACACTTTAGTTGGTACTGACAGTCACACTACAATGATTAACGGGTTATCAGTCCTTGGTTGGGGTGTTGGAGGCATAGAAGCTGAGTCTGTGATGCTTGGTCAACCAATTAGTATGGTGATTCCAGAAGTAGTTGGATTTAAATTAATTGGCAGACTACCGGAAGGAGTAACTGCGACTGATTTAGTGCTGACGGTTACCAGTATCCTAAGAACAAAAGGTGTTGTTGGTAAATTTGTAGAATTTTATGGTGATGGTTTAGATTATTTATCTCTAGCAGACAGGGCCACTATAGCTAACATGGCCCCAGAGTATGGTGCAACTTGTGGGTTTTTTCCAATTGATCAGAAAACACTCGATTATTTACATTTAACAGGGCGACCAGAAGAGCTGATCAAATTAGTTGAAGTCTATTCAAAAGAGCAGGGATTGTGGCGTAGCAGTAATGAGTTAGCATTTTTTGACACACTAGAGCTTGATTCATCAAGCGTAAAGCCAGTGATGGCTGGTCCTAAAAGACCACAGGATAAGATTTTCCTTTCAGAAGTAGCGGAATCTTTTTCTACATCTTTTCCTATTAATGAGACAAACAGACCTCCGTTGGAACCTATCTATGGCGATCAGCTCCAGAGTGGCAGCGTAGTGATTGCAGCAATAACAAGCTGCACTAACACCTCAAATCCAAGTGTGATGATTGCTGCAGGTCTTGTAGCTCGTAATGCAATTAAACTTGGATTAAAATCAAAGCCTTGGGTTAAAACTTCTCTTGCTCCAGGGTCACAAGTTGTGACAGAATATTTAGAAAAGTCTGGATTGCAGGTAGATCTAAATGCTTTGGGTTTTAATCTAGTTGGATATGGCTGCACAACTTGCATTGGAAATTCTGGTCCACTTAATAAGGATATAGAGGATGATATAAAAAACAAAAACTTAACTGTTGCTGCAGTTTTGTCTGGCAATCGTAACTTTGAAGGAAGAATTCATCCGTTAGTCAAAGCTAATTACTTGGCATCTCCGCCACTTATTGTTGCATATGCACTTGCAGGCACTGTGCAAATTGATTTGACAAAAGATTCAATATGCAAAGATAAGAATGGAAATGATGTCTATCTCAAAGATATATGGCCAACAAATAATGAAGTTGAGAGCTGTGTTAAAAGTGTTGTGACGCGTGAAATGTTCATACAAAAGTATAAGGATGTTTTTTCTGGTGATGAGCATTGGCAAAAGATAAAGTGTGAGAAAGGTGAAATCTATGATTGGGACGCGAAAAGCACTTATATACAAAACCCTCCCTATTTTGATAATTTATCGATTAAGAACAATAAAAGCAACATAGTTGATATAAAGAATGCGCAAATACTAGCGATGTTTGGCGATAGCGTCACTACTGACCACATTTCCCCTGCTGGAAATATTGCCTCAAATAGTCCTGCAGGCATATATTTAAAAGGTCTTGGAGTTGAACCGCAAGATTTCAATTCATATGGATCTCGCCGCGGTAACCACAACGTAATGATGCGTGGAACCTTTGCTAATATCAGAATAAGAAATAAAATGGTGAGCGCTGAGGGTGGCTATACAAAACATATTCCTTCTCAAGAAACTATGTCAATTTTTGATGCAGCAATGCAATATAAAAGAGAAGCTGTTCCATTAGTTGTTATTGCAGGAAAAGAATATGGTACAGGTTCAAGTAGGGATTGGGCAGCAAAGGGTACTGCATTACTGGGAATTAAAGCTGTGATTGCAGAAAGTTTTGAACGCATACATAGGTCCAATTTGGTCGGTATGGGTGTTCTTCCACTTGCATTTCAGGATGGAGTAACGAGAAAGGTATTTGATGGTAGTGAGATAGTGAGCATAAAAGGTGAAGTAGTACCAAATGGAAATCTAGAATGTATCATTAAAAGAAAGGATGATTCAGAGCAATCCATTCAACTCAAGTGCTGTGTACAAACTGCAACTGAGGTTAAGTACTTGATGAGTGGTGGAGTGTTGAGCTATATACTTGCGCAGTCCTTTTGAGCTATCACAGTCATTAACTAGGTTTTTTGAATCGATTCTGGCTCTTTATTTAAATAATAATTTATTCGATGCAAAGTTATGATATAATCTTACCTTACATATGGTAAAGGGTGTTTTGTAGATAATTATGATCAGTTCTATACAAGAACCTAACGCATTACGAAAACGATTGCAGGCATTTTATCGTGCTGATGAAAAAAGTCACGTACGTTATCTTGTAGAAAAATCAGAACTTTCGGCTGATTCAAAAAACATAGTTTACAATATTGCAAAACAAATTGTCGAAAAGATTAGAGGTAGTAAATTAGGCATTATAGATTCTTTTATACAACAGTACTCACTTTCTAACGACGAAGGAGTAGCGCTAATGTGTCTTGCTGAATCATTACTTAGAATACCAGACGATTACACAATAGATGAATTGATCAAAGATAAAATTGCCAACCAAGAATGGAATAAACACCTGGGGCGTTCCTCTTCATTGTTTGTTAATGCTTCTACATGGAGTTTAATTATAGGAAGCAGTATATTAAGAAACAATGAAGAGGATTCAAAATTCTATCACATAATTTCCAGGTTATTGAAAAATTTAGGAGAGCCAATAATCCGCAAAGCGGTGAAACAAGCAATATCCATTCTTGGCAAGCATTTTATTGTTGGAGAAACTATAGAAAAAGCATTGGAAAGTGTGAAATCAGATGACTACAGTAAGTATTTATGCTCTTTTGATATGCTTGGTGAATCTGCTTGCACAGTTGAGGATGCGGAAGAGTATTTTAATTTATACATGCATGCAATAAAAGCCATAGGTGAATCTGCTGACATAAATGATTGCTTTAAATCTCAAGGGGTTTCAATCAAATTGTCTTCACTGCACTCACGTTATGAATTTAGCCAATTTGGTAATATAGCTGAAGAGCTGAGAGCTAAGTTGCTGGAACTGTGTCATGAAGCGAAGAAATATAACATTTCACTTTGTATAGATGCAGAAGAATCAGAAAGACTTGAGATGTCATTAGTTTTATTTGAGCAATTGCGTCTTGATGATTCACTTTCTAAGTGGGAGGGGCTTGGCTTGGCTGTGCAAGCGTATCAAAAACGTGCTTTATCTGTTCTTGATTTTGTTGAAGATGTTGCCATTCGATCAAAGCATAAAATTATGGTGAGGCTTGTAAAAGGAGCATATTGGGACTCAGAAATCAAGCGCACACAAGAATTAGGGTTAGTTGGTTATCCGGTGTTTACTAGAAAAAGCCACACAGATGTATGCTATCTTGCCTGTGCGCAGAAACTTTTAAGCAAAGAGAATCACTTTTATCCATGTTTTGGAACTCATAATGCTTATACTTTTGCTACTATAATAGAGCTTGCCGATAAAAATCATCCTGGGTTTGAGTTTCAGCGCTTACATGGAATGGGTAAAAGTTTGTATGATTATGCAATTTCAGAACTTGCAACAAGCATCAATTGTCGTATATATGCACCTGTTGGTAAACATAGTGATTTATTACCATATCTTATTAGGCGCCTTCTTGAAAATGGAGCTAATAGCTCGTTTGTCAATCAAGTAAATGATTCTGACGTTAAAATTGAAGAATTAGTCTCAGATCCATTAGAAAAAGCTAAAAGCTTAGAATATGAGCCTCATCCAAGCATCCCGTTGCCACGAGATATTTTTGGAGAGGAAAGAAAAAACTCCTTGGGGATGGATATTAGCGATTCAATTGCAGTTTCACAATTTGCAAATGATATAAGGGAATTTAGTGAAAAGAAATGGCAAGTTGGCCCAATAATTGATGGAGAGTCGTTTCTTGACAGTGCGGAATTTACCGAAGTAGTGAATCCTGCACATTTGGAAAATGTAATTGGAGAAGTGTCAAGTGCAACAAGTGCTCAGGCTTTAAATGCTCTTGAAATAGCACATAGTGCTTTTACTAAGTGGCAGAATGTTTCAGCAGAAGAGCGCGCTAAATGCCTTGAAAAAGCTGCAGATTTGCTTGAGGAAAGGATGAAAGAGTTAATTTATATTCTGATTGTAGAAGCAGGAAAAATTTTATCCGATGCAATAGCAGAAGTAAGAGAGGCAATCGACTTTTTGCGCTATTATGCAATGATAGCAAAAAATGAACTGAATGACTGGAAAAAATTGCCAGGTCCAACAGGTGAAGATAACTTCATCTTTTTTGAAGGCAGAGGAGTTTTCTTATGCATATCACCGTGGAATTTTCCACTCGCTATCTTCATTGGACAGGTTTCAGCTGCACTTGCAGCAGGTAATGCAGTGCTGGCAAAACCGGCAGAGCAAACGCCGATTATTGCCTATGAAGCTGTTAAGATACTACATGAAGCTGGAATACCAAAAAATGTGCTACACCTTATTCCAGGGGATGGTTGGTATTTAGGTAAAACATTAGTACCAGATAATAGAATTTCTGGTGTAGCTTTTACTGGTTCAACACAAACTGCTCAAATAATTAATCGAATGCTTGCTAGTAGAGATGGTCCTATTGTGCCACATATCGCTGAGACTGGTGGATTAAATGCTATGATTGTTGATAGTTCTGCTCTTTTAGAGCAGGTAACTAAGGATGTTTTAATTTCTGCATTTCGCAGTGGCGGTCAACGTTGTTCTGCTCTCAGAGTGCTATTTATTCAAGAAGATATAGCAGAAAAACAGATAAAAATGATATGCAATGCAGCTCAAGAACTAAAGATAGGTGACCCAATACAACTGAGCACAGATATTGGTCCAATAATTGACAAAGCATCTATTGATATGCTCACTAAACATACGGAAAAAATATCAAGTGATGAAGATTCAAACCTTTTGTCCAAGGTACCCATGGATACAAATTCTTATAATGGTTATTTCTTTCCTCCGTACATTTATGAGATACAAAAAATTTCGCAATTAAAGCAAGAAGTGTTTGGGCCTATTTTACATATCATACGTTTTAATAAGTCGCAGTTAAATGAAGTTATAAGTGATATAAACAATACAGGATATGGACTTACGTTTTCTTTGCAAAGCCGTGTACAAAGTCAGATCGATTTAATAAGCAAGAAAATATCAGTTGGAAATGTATACATCAATCGCAATCAAATAGGTGCAGCAGTTGGAATGCAACCATTTGGCGGTAGAGGACTGTCAGGTACCGGACCAAAAGCTGGTGGTCCTAATTATCTGCAACGTTTTTCTATAGAAAAGGTTGTAAGTGTCAACACTACAGCATGTGGCGGTAACATTACACTTGCGTGTTTGGATTGATTTGCAATTTCTAAATTGGAAGTCCGTGCAGTTGTGTATGCAGTACTAAAACCTAAAACTCATACACTGAAAGGATAGTTGTGATTCTAAGGAGGCTTCAAAGAAAGTCTTGTCTTTAATAAAAGAAAAAGGTTGCTATAATTCTGATAAAAGCACTATAAACAAAATGAATGTAAAAAATATCTTATTAGCGTTTTTAGTACAATTTATATTCGATTTGTCATTATTTGCGGCTGATCCTATTTTGCTTAATTGTATTGAAACTCCAGGAATTTATGATCTTGAAACAAGGCCAAAAAGCTTTAACTCTTCAAATAATTTAAGAAGAAAACCTGGCTCTCCAAATAATGCAGCAGGAGAATTAATAAATGTAGTGGGTAGAGTTACTGATGTAAATTGCTTACCGATACAAAATGCTGTGGTTTCTATATGGCACGCAGACTCACTTGGCATGAGCTATTATGATGAAAATGTGGAGCTTGATCCAAATTTTGCTGGATCAGGAAGATTTGTAGTAAATAACCTTGGCTATTATAATTTTATTACAATAGTACCAGGTAAAATTGGTGATAGGGCTCCACACATAAACTTTTTGGTCCAACATCCAGATTTTCCAGAATTCACAACACAAATGTTTTTTGCTGATCATAATTGCGATAACTGTGATGATCTTCTTCTTGGTAATCTTATTGAGAGTGGACTTGCAAGCCTTCTGATAGCACCATTTACTTATAACAATCAGGCCATGAAGACCTACACATTTAATATAACCCTAGGTGGGCATAACAAATTTTCTGATAAAAGATAAAGCCCTTGCATATCAGGGGAGTTCATAGTAGTCTTAAGCGCTATTGTACTTAAAATGTATATGAAAAATATCTTACTAATGTTTTTACTATGTTTTATGTGCAGCTTACAATTATTTGCAACGGAGATGTCAACGATGAAGATAACAATTTCTAAAGCTTTACCCGATTTTGAGACGCTAGTGGTAGGTTTGTTTGAGGGTGATAAGCTCATAACTAATGTTCTACAAGATAAGCAAGCTATAGATAACATCAAGAAATTTAGTGGTTTTAATGGAGGTTTTGGTGAATTTTTCTCCGTTACTTCATCAGAGGGAAAAAATATTATAGTTGCTGGTCTTGGAATGAGAGATGAATGGGATGAAAGCAAAGGATTAAATATTGGTGGTAAAATATATTGTGAGCTAAGCAGATTAAGAATCAAGCGAGCAGCTATTTCAATCGAGGGCAGTACAGCAAATGTTGCATATGGAGCATTTCTGCGCAGTTTCAAGTTTGATAAGTATAAAACTAAAAAAGATGAAAAAATTACAGAAGTAGAGGAGATCACAGTGCTAACGAAAGATGAGCAATTCAGTAGTGCTGAAAAATCATTTGAGCGTTTAAAACACGAAGGTGAAGGTATCTTTCTTGCACGTGCTTTTACTACTGAGCCACCTAATATTTTATATCCAGAGTCTTACGCTAATCGTATAAAAGCTGAACTTACTCAACTTGGTCTTGAGGTTGAAGTGCTTGATAAAAAGCAAATGGAAGAGAAAAAAATGGGAGCCCTGCTTGGAGTAGCACAAGGAAGTAGTAAAGAGCCAAAGTTAGTGGTGGTAAAATGGAATGGGGCTTCTCAAGAACAAAAACCAATAGCTTTTATAGGCAAGGGTATAACGTTTGACACTGGTGGAGTGTCACTTAAATCCTCACGCGGTATGGAGTCAATGAAATATGACATGGCGGGTTCTGCTACTGTGGTTGGGGTGATGCGTACTCTAGCTGGACGAAAAGCAAAGGTAAATGCAGTTGGTGTAGTTGCACTTGCAGAAAATGCAGTGGACGGTAATGCTCAAAGACCAAGTGATGTAGTAACTTCGATGTCTGGACAGACGATAGAAGTGTTGAACACTGATGCAGAAGGAAGGCTCATACTTGCAGATGCTTTGTGGTATACGCAAGACAGATTCTCACCTAAATTTATGGTTGATCTTGCAACTTTAACTGGTGCTATAGTGGTTGCGCTTGGAAATAATGAATATGCTGGTCTTTTTTCAAATAACGATGAATTAGCAAATCATCTGATTGATGCAGGAAATGAAGTAAATGAGAAATTATGGCGCTTTCCTATGAATGAGACTTATAACAAAATTATTGATTCACCGATTGCTGATGTGCAAAATATAGCTCCTGCAGGTTCTGGTGGGGATAGCATAATGGCTGCACAGTTTCTACAGCGTTTTGTGAACGACACTTATTGGGCGCATTTAGACATTGCGGGCGCTGCTTGGCATGAAAAAGGCACTGATATTTCTCCAAGAGGGGCAGTAGGTTTCGGTGTAAGGTTGCTCAATAAATTAGTTGAAAAATACTATGAGGTTAATGATTAGGGATATTTGTATTGGGTTTATGGCTTAATTCATGGCTACATGATTGTCTATTTACAAGGCGTAGAAAATGATATCATAAAAGTAACTTGCACTTTCTTTTTGGAGGATTCTAAAGTTACGAACTTGAGCAGCATTAAGAAAGTATTTTTGTTCAAATGATGATTGTAATGATGATCTATTAAAACTTTAAAGCCATTTAGTATTGACGCTATATACTTAAGTGTTAAAATAAAATGAGAAGTTTTTAGGAGTTTATATGGCAGTAGGTGGAAAAGCAAAGACAGCTAGTAAAAATAACCCTACTCAGCGTAAGAAAGCCGAGCAAAAAATGTATAAAGATAAACCGGTAAAACCTGTTAGATATATAGATCGTGACTCGCGCATGAATTATATGTCTGCTCAATATGAAAATGGCAATCTAGTTGAAGATGAGGTAAGCGGCAATCCTATAAAGTGGGAAGCTGTATAGTAGTTGTGGTTAAAGTTACTATTAATTCTAAGGAATGTGAAGTAGAGCATGGGCTCACTATAATTCAAGCTTGTGAAGTTGTGGGCGTTGAAGTTCCGCGATTTTGTTATCATGAGCGTTTAGCAATTGCTGGTAACTGCAGAATGTGTTTGGTTGAAGTTGAGGGTGGCCCTCCAAAACCAGTAGCTTCTTGTGCAATGCCAGTTGCAGAGGGTATGGTTATTCACACGGATACTCCCAAGGTAAAAAAGGCGCGTGAAGGAGTGCTCGAATTTTTACTAATTAATCATCCACTTGATTGTCCAATTTGTGATCAAGGTGGTGAGTGCGATTTGCAAGATATAACAATGGCTTATGGGAAAGGAATAAGCAGACTTGATGAGCATAAAAGAGCTGTGCCAAAAAAACATTTTGGTCCACTGATTGAGACTGCGATGAATCGATGCATTCATTGTACTCGATGTGTTAGATTTTTGTCTGATGTTGCAGGTACAAATGAACTTGGAGGAATCGGAAGGGGAGAAAATGTAGAGATTAGCACTTACATAAAAAGGCATATTAGTTCTGAATTATCTGGAAATATCATAGATCTCTGCCCGGTAGGGGCTTTAACTTCAAAGCCTTACTCCTTTACAGCGCGTCCATGGGAGCTATCACATTGTGAGACTATAGATGTGCTAGATGCTGTGGGAAGTAGCATTAGAGTTGATTATCGTGGCCTGGAAGTTATGCGAATATTACCAAGGCTGAGCGAAGAGGTAAATGAAGAATGGATATCAGATAAAACCCGTTTTGCCTATGATGGACTAAAAGTTCAGCGTCTTGATCAACCTTATGTAAAAAAAGATGGTAAATTAGCCCCAGTTGATTGGAATGAAGCACTAACTGTTGCTGCAAAGAAATTAAAGAATACAAAATCAAATAAAATAGCTGCAATTGCAGGTGATTTAGCAGATTGTGAGTCTATGCTTCTACTCAAAGAAGTGATGCAGAAGCTCGGCTCGGGGAATATAGATTGTAGGCAAGATGGAGCAAAGCTTATATCAAATAATCGTGGGTCATATGTATTCAACACCACTATTGAGGGTATAGAAAATGCAGATTTATGTCTGCTTATAAATACAAATCCAAGAATAGAAGCACCAATAATTAACGCAAGATTGAGAAAGAGATATTTACAAGGTAATTTCACTATTGCAAATATTGGTCCTAATCTTGAATATCTATATAATGTTGAAAGATTAGGTGATGGTCCAAACGTTCTAAAAGAAATAGAAGAGGGAAATCACAAATTCTGCGAGTTACTGAGTGCGGCTCAGAACCCTATGCTAATTATCGGTCAAGATGCATTAATAAGAGATGATTCTGAATCAGTTTTAGCTCTAGCTGGCAAAATTGCAGAAAAATTTAACATGATCAGAGATGACTGGAATGGCTTTAACGTACTGCATAAGGCTGCAGCAAGGGTTGGTGGACTCGATATTGGATTTGTTCCTAGCAAAGGTGGAAAAGACATTAATCAGATGCTAAAACAGGCAGAAAGTGGTGAGATAGAAGTAGTTTATCTTCTTGGCGCAGATGAAATTGATATATCAAAGTTAGAAAGTACATTTGTAATTTATCAAGGCCATCATGGTGATAGTGGAGCACACATAGCAGATGTTATTCTACCTGGAGCTGCTTACACAGAGAAATATGCAACTTATGTAAATACTGAAGGGCGAGTACAGAGAACAAATTTAGCTGTTTTTCCTCCTGGTGAAGCAAAGGAAGATTGGTTGATTATAAAAAATTTATCCCAATATTTGGGCCTTTCCTTACTATACGATAATTTATTTGATGTGAGGAAGAAATTATACACTATTGGTCCACAGTTTAGAGATCTTGACCAAGTGGTGAAAAACAAATGGGTACCAATTACCTGTGATGAAATAAAATTAAGTAATATCTCTTTCACTCTAAAAAAGTGTAATTTTTATATGACAGACTCAATAAGTCGCGCTTCAAAAATAATGGCAGATTGTACTAAGAATTTTTATGAACACTCTACTTAATATTTTATTTATTCTAACACCATTATTACTAATAATTCTGGTATATTTTCAACGAAAATTAAACTCTATATTTTTGTGTAAAGAACAAAATACATTAGAAAAACAGTTCGTTTATAAGCTAGTTGATTTTATCAATGATATTATTGCACTATTTACGGAAGGATATGTATGGATGGCAATAACATTTATTATAGTTACCGAGGGAAGAGGGAATTATTTGCCTCTCACAATGATCTTAATTATGATGTCACTAGTGTCATTCATATGCATATCATTTTACTATTCTATTAAGCTAAATGCTGTACAGAAAAGTGTTGTCCTATTGATTTCAATAGGGACATTGTCTTTTGTGTCTAGAGCATTTGCTGTATTTTTTATTGCCACAATTATGAACTATTTTTTTGATTTAGGGTTGCATGTACTTGATATTTGATATTCTTTTTCTTCTTATTCCACTTTTGCTTTCAGTAGCATATTTAGTGTACTTTGAGCGTAAAGTTATTGGTGCAATTCAACTAAGGCATGGTCCAAGTGTAGTAGGGCCATTTGGGCTACTACAGCCATTTGCAGATGCTATCAAATTGATAATTAAAGAGCCGATAATACCATTTAGAGCAAACACCATACTGTTTATTATGGCTCCAATGCTCACCTTTATTTTAGCATTAATTTCCTGGGCAGTTATACCATTTGGAGCTGAAATAATTACAGAAAATGGACAGCAGGTAATAATCCCTAAGGTAATAGCAAATATTAATGTTGGAGTGCTTTATGTGCTAGCTATATCCTCTTTGGGAATATATGGCATTATTATTGCAGGCTGGTCTAGTAATTCTAATTATGCATTTCTTGGCGCTATAAGGTCAGCTGCTCAAATGATTTCATATGAAGTTTCAATAGGTCTAATAGTTGCTACAGTTGTTATTACAACTGGCACATTAAATCTTGGAGAGATGGTGGTAGCGAAACATAATATGCCATTTTGGATTGATTTATTACTAATGCCTATAGGAATAATATTTTTTATTTCTTTGCTTGCCGAAACTAATCGTCACCCATTTGACTTACCAGAAGCTGAAGCAGAGCTCGTCTCTGGGTATAACGTCGAGTATTCATCAATGCCTTTTGCTCTCTTTTTCTTGGGAGAATATGCAAATATGATTTTAGCAAGCGCTATGATGACAATATTCTTTCTAGGAGGGTGGTATCCTCCATTAGAGCTTAGTTTGCTGTATAAAATTCCTAGTTTAATCTGGTTTGTTTTGAAGATAGTTGTACTTTTGTTTATATTTGTTTGGATTAGAGCTACAATACCTCGTTATCGTTATGATCAATTAATGCGTCTTGGTTGGAAAGTATTTTTGCCAATATCGGTACTTTGGGTAATACTCATTTCAGGAGTGTTGCTTTTTACTGGGAATTTGCCTGGATCCAATGTTTAATTTCCCAAATACAAGGTTAAGGCGTAGGCGCTCAGGCAAGTGGATTCGCAATTTAACAAGTGAAAGCACTTTATCAGTAAATGATTTGATTTTTCCCTTATTTGTTCATGACGGAGAAGAAACAATTGAGCCAATTTCTGGCTTACCTGATATCAAATGTTATTCAATAGATGGATTAATTTCTATAATTCAGAAAGCTAAGGACTCGGGGATTAATGCTGTTGCAATTTTTCCTGTAGTTGATAGTAAACTAAAATCTGAAAACGCCGAGGAAGCGTACAATCCTGACAATTTAATCTGTAAAGCAATTTGTGCTGTAAAATCAAATGTACCGGATATTGGCATTATTGCAGACATTGCACTAGACCCATACACTACTCACGGTCATGATGGCATTTTAAAAAGCAGTAGGATAGATGTAGAAAATGACGAGACTGTGTCAGCATTATGTAAGCAAGCACTTGTTTTAGCAAAAGCAGGATGCGATATAGTTGCTCCTTCTGATATGATGGATGGCAGGATAGGAAAAATAAGAAAAACATTGGATGATAATAACTTTCAGAATGTGTCAATATTGTCCTATGCAGTAAAGTACTGTTCTAGCTTCTATGCGCCGTTCAGGCAAGTTGTCGGTTCGTGCGCATCATCAAATTTCATCGACAAAAGTGGTTATCAAATGGATTATAGAAATGCACGTGAAGCAATCTGCGAAATCGAAATGGATATAGATGAAGGTGCAGATTTTATTATGATAAAGCCGGGTATGCCATACTTAGATGTAATAAAAACAGCAAGTGAAAAGTTTAATTTTCCGATTTTTGCTTACCAAGTAAGCGGTGAATACGCAATGATAAAAGCTGCAGCAAATAATGGCTGGCTGGATTATAACAGAGTGATTTATGAGTCCTTAATTGGTTTTAAACGTGCAGGTGCAAGTGCAATATTTACCTATGCTGCACTTGATGTTGCAAAAAATTTGGTATCTACTTAGCAGTGTGGAACATCTAAGTAGGTAGCTGGCCGAAGTGACTTGACAAACCTTCCCACTTTCCTTATCATATCAATAAGAGTATTTATCCTTGTTTTTAATCTCTGCAGATTTAACAACAAAAATTCAGTAAAAAACTCAGGTATATATTGGCAGATTACATAAAATTATAGCGGCTGCATGTCTTTTTTATTTTTTCTACATTCAGCCAAATCGCGCTTGTTAGCACATTATTACAATGCCAATTTAAATTATAAAATTCGCTATAAGGGGGTTCTTTTGCCTTTTTTTTTATTTAGTAAATTTTTTAATATTTTGAATTAGCTATACATACTGACATCATATCACAGTGCGTGACACTGTGATCCAGAAAAACTAACCGCAAATTGAATCATAATAAAGACTAGATTCCAGCGTCATGAGCTGGAATGACATCAACTTTTGAATTCCAGTTATGCAAGAGATCTAATGACGCAAAGGGGCTACTTGAATGACAGGAAAAGGAGCACTGGGATAGAGACAATAATATGAAGAAAGAAGGGATAACGGTTATTGGTAAATTTAGATCGTTTTTAACTATTTGCCTTTTTTCTATGCAAGAAGTGTATTGATAAGTCCATTACAATTCAGTATTGTGAAAAATATAAGTCAAGTGTTAGTTAGGACATGGGGATTTTTTTTCAATTTTTGGGTAAGGTGCTAGGCAAGGTTTTTCCTGCCAAAATAGTAAGCTCTTTTTTAGGAGTAGGATATTTACCGGGTTGGCAGCATTATTGGTCTTCTTTTCTAATATTATTTATTACCGACATTATATTAATGCTTACATACGGAGGTGATTTTATACTATATAAAATGCCGAATTCAGGCATAGTTGTGGCTGCTATTTTTACCAAGCTAGCAATAGTTATGTTAGTGCTGCAATTAGTTGGCATATCTATTTTTCATACTCAAGATCCTTCAGCTAGCAGTGATGAGAATATAGTAATACAAATAGCATCAGGACAGGTGCTGACTGTTGCGCTTTCGATGCCGGCAATAATGTCAATTTATTATATTGTAAGTAAATTCTATCTAAGTATATGTAAAGCAATACTTCAATGTCCATTTTGGTTTAATGATCTTATGCATTTGTTCTTTTTCTTTATAATACCTTATTTATTTTTTAATATTGTAGAAGTAATAAAACCATGGCCGATAAGTACGATACAGCTTAGTTATAACAATGCAATATCAATCACATTTGAAGGGATTTTTCATGTGTTTTATGCAGTGATTTTATTGTACTTGACTGCATTTATATTCTGCGATCTGACTATGCATGATGCGATTGTTTTAAATAAAAGCATATTTGAGTATGTAAAAGAAAGTTCAATAGCCTTGAGTGACTATTTTCATGGCACTATTAAAAAAATAAGTATAGAATAGTACTTATTTGCTTATGTATTCAGTTTAAAAGATATACAGTTTGCGTGAATCTACAGGATATAATAAAGGGATTACAAGATTTTTGGGCAGATGAAGGGTGTACTATACTTCATCCATATACGTCTGAAGTTGGAGCTGGAACACTACATCCCGCAACAATCATGTCAGCGATTGACGAAAAATCAACAAAAATTGCGTATCTACAACCAGTAATCAGACCTGCAGACGGACGCTATGGCGACAACCCTAATCGTTTATATCAGCATCATCAATACCAAGTTATAATAAAACCATCTGGCAGCAATTTGCAAGATATTTACTTAAATAGCTTAAAAGCTCTTGGTGTATCGACAAAAGAATATGATATTAAGTTTATTGAAGATGATTGGGAAAACCCAAGTGTTGGTGCATCCGGTCTTGGTTGGGAGGTTACATGCAACGGAATGGAAGTAACACAACTTACTTATATACAGCAAGTGGGAGGTATTGACTGCAGAATAATTCCTGGTGAAGTAGCATATGGGTTAGAGCGTTTAGCAATGTGCATACAGGGTGTAGATAATGTTTACGACATAATGTGGAACGGTAGCGGTGCAACTTATGGAGATATTTTTAAACAAAGAGAGCGAGAGTTTTCTTACCTGGCACTTGATTATTATGATACTAAAGTAGTACAACAGCAGTTTGAGGATACAGAAAAACTGTGTAAATTCCTTGTTGAAAAAGAATTGCCGATAGCAGCTTATGACCAATGTATTAAAACGAGCCATCTACTTAATCTACTTGATGCAAGAGGTGTGCTTGGTGTGAATGAACGTACAGCCTATATTGGTAGAGTGAGAGAGTTAACAAAAAAATGCTGTGAATTATATAGAGCAAAGTAGAATATGTTGTCACAATTATTGTTTGAATGTCTTTCAGAAGAAATTCCATCAAGAATGCAGAATTCATCTGCAGCTCAGGTTAAGAGCTATATCACTAATGCTTTTAGTAAAAATAATGTGAAATTTGCATCTATAGAAGTTTATGTGACTGCACGTCGCATTGCTCTTTTTATTGATGGCATAAGTGCTTTGGAGCTAAAAGATTCTAACAATGAGATTAAAGGACCAAGAGTTAATGCACCGAAAAGTGCTATCGAAGGTTTTTTGAGAAAAAATCGGAAAGGTGAAGAAGATTTACTCATTCGCAAAGTAAACGATGAAGATTTTTACTTCATTAAGAGAGAAAGCTGCTTATTTAACATCAACGGGTTTCTCAAAAATCAACTGGAGGAAATGCTAAAAAACTTTTCTTGGCCAAAGAGTATGAGATGGAGTGAAAGAAAAGAGAGATGGGTTAGGCCAATTAAAAATATTCTATGTATTTTAAATGACGAAATAATACCTATATCTTTTGCAGGGGTTACAGCATGCAACGTGACGTATGGTCATAGGTTTCTCTCAGGTGATGCAGTACTTACTGTTAAAACACCCAAAGACTATTTTGAATTGTTAGAAAAAAATAATGTCATTCTCCAGTTGGACAAAAGAAAGCAATTTATACTAGATCAGATTAATAAGTTTACAAAAGAGGAGAACTTACAACTTGAAAAAAATGATTATTTACTTAATGAATTGGCAGGGCTTATAGAGTGGCCAATAGTATTATTTGGTAAAGTAAAATCATCAGAATTACCGAAGGAAGTAATACTTAGTATAATTAATACGCAGCAAAAGTATCTTGCTTTAAGTGATGGACAGAAAATATCACATTTTGTTACTGTTGTAAATGTTAACAACAATGAAGTTGTCAAAGGCCATGAAAGAATATTAGAAGCACGTCTTGCTGATGCCCAGTTTTTGATATCTCAAGACAAGGAGGAAAACCTAGATTACTATGTCAAAAAATTGAGCTCTATTTCATTTCATGCTTCGCTCGGTAGCGTAGAAGAAAAAGTGAAGCGTATTATCGCTCTTTCAAAGTATATAGCGATATTTATTCCACATGCTTCATTAATTAAAGTTGAACGTGCTGCATATTTAGCAAAGGCAGATCTTGCAACGTTGATAGTGAAAGAATTTCCGGGATTGCAAGGAGTAATGAGTGGATACTACGCTTCTTATTTTCAAGAGGATAAAGAAGTAGTGGAAGCTATAACTGAGCACTATAAGCCAATTGGATCGGACCAAGAATGCCCTAAATCTCCTACTGCGATTGCTGTAGCTATTGCAGACAAAATGGATAGTTTGGTTGGCTTAATTGCAGCAGGTGAGAAAATCTCTGGTTCGTATGATCAGTTTGGTTTGCGGAGAATGACAATTGGTATAATTAGAACAATACTTGAAAATAATTTGCATATTCCAATTAGATTGCTGATAGATAAGTCAGTATCTTTATGTTCAAGGCTTCTATTGAATAAAAATATAACTCCAGTTGATAAGCCAAGTGAAAAACAAATTTCAGAACTAGTATTTAAATTCTGCTTAGAAAGGTTCAAGGTTATTTTAAAAAATAGAAATATAAGGCAAGATGTTGTAGATTCAATACTATATAAAGTCGATATTAATGATCTGCTGAAAGCGGAAAAGCAAACTGTTATATTGGATCATTATCTTAGTACAAAAGAAGGTGAACAAGTTCTAGGCACTTACAAAAGAGTCAGTAACATAATAAGCAAAGTAAAAAAAAGTGATGGCACTACTTATAATGCATCTTACAGTAAGAAGTTTTTGATTGAAGATGAGGAGATTGCGCTATCAAATTGTGCTATAACTGCTTTTAAAAACATCAAACAAGCGATAGAAAATAACGACTTTAATACAGCGCTTGATGAACTTGCTCGTTTTGCTCCGTTTATCAATCAATTTATGGACAGTGTAAAGATTAACTGTGATTCTAATGAGCTTAGAATAAACAGGTTATCTTTGCTTGCAAATGTTGTTTCTACCTTTCATTTAGTAGCAGAGTTTAACCTTATACAGGTTAAACAATTGATAAATGCTCAGGCAATATAAGGAACAAATCAAATCATCTCCACAATCCTGTGGCGTTTATAAGATGGTTGGAGATAAGAATAAGGTTTTATACATTGGTAAAGCAAAAAACTTGAAGTCGAGATTATCCGACTACCTTCAATTCGAAAACCTTTCTGAACGAATCAGAGTAATGATCTCACAGGTTATTAAGGTTGAAATATTCATCACTGAGAATGAAATCGAAGCATTGCTTCTTGAAGCACAGTTAATAAAATCGTTAAAACCATCTTATAATATTTTGCTTAGGGATGGAAAATCTTATCCTTATATAACAATTTCTAAGCATGATTATCCAAGAATAGCGAAATATAGAGGTAAGTTTAAGAAGAATGAGTTTCATTACTACGGCCCTTTTCCATCTGCCGCTGCTGTTAAGAACACTATATTATCATTGCAAAAAGCTTTTCTCTTAAGAGTATGTTCAGATCAATATTTCTCTTCAACAAAAAGACCATGTCTTGAGTATCAAGTTAAGCGCTGTTCAGCACCATGCGTAGATAAAATTACAAAAGATGATTACTGCAAATCAGTAAAACAAGCACAAGATACTCTGCTAGGAAGGAATAAAGAAGTGCAAAGACAGCTATTTTCTACAATGGAAAAGTGCAGTAGGGAGATGAACTACGAGCTTGCTGCTGTCTATAGAGATCGATTGAAATTTCTTCAGCAAATTCAAATGCAGCCAATGGATTTTTCTTTTGAAGAAGATGCAGATTTCTTCAGCATTGTACGTGAGGCAGACTTAGCATGCATTGGTGTACTATCTTTCAGAGATAAAGGTAACTATGGAAGCATTCCTTACTTCATTGAGAATTGTAGTGATCATCCAAATGATGAAATTTTATCCACCTTTTTGGTCAATTTGTATAATCCAGTTAGCACACCACCAGCACAAATTTACGTTCCCGATTTTATTAAGGATAAGGAAATTATAGAACAAGCACTTTATGCTCTTACTCAAAAATCAATAAAAGTTTTGTATGCAAAAAATAGTAAAGAGCGTGATTTGTTGAATTTTATTTACAATAATTCTAAGCATAGCCTAGAGCAGAAGCTTACTGATTATAGAAATAACCTAGAAAAGCTCGAAGAGCTTAGCAAAATCTTTTTGTTACCAAATATTCCAAAGCGTATCGAGGTTTATGATAATAGCCATATATCTGGAAATCAACAAGTTGGTGTGATGATTGTTGCAGGGCAGGAAGGTTTTTTAAAAAGTGAATACAAAAAATTTACTATAAAAGAAGAAATTTCAGGTGATGACTATAAAATGATGAGAGAAGTGCTGACTAGACGTTTCTCTGGCAATATAAAAGACATCATTCCTGATTTTTTACTGATTGATGGCGGTCCAGGACATGTTTCCATAGTGCAGAATGTGTTGGAAATATTGAATATAAAAGTTCCTTTTGCTTGTATGGCGAAAGGTCATGATCGTAATGCAGGAAATGAAAGATTTTATGTGCCGGACAGAGAAGAATTTACTCTAGCAAGTGACAGTAAGGTCATGCTTTATTTACAATTGCTGCGTAATGAAGCTCACCGTTTTGCGATAACTTCGCATAGAAAAAAACGCGATAAACAGTTTTTTGCTTCACAATTAAGTAAAATATCTGGTGTTGGCAGTAAAAGAAAGAAGGCACTCATGTCTCATTTTGGTTCGGTAGAAAACATAAGCAAAGCTTCTCTAGCTGAAATTCAAAACGTACCTGGAATTAGTAAAGGTTTAGCAGAAATCATTCTTCAACACGTGAATTCTAAGAAAGGTACTCCTAAATAGGTACTCTAAAATTAACCTTTATTTCTTCTTAATAAGACATAAAAAGCTCCTTTGCCACCATGTTTTTTTATGGCTTGCTGATAGTATAAGATCATATTTCGAACTTTTGTGTCATTCAACCACTTATTTAAGCTATTCTTTATAGTGTCTATTTTATCTGTACTATTACCATGCCCCGTAATTACCAATAAGCACCTATTCCTTGCTTGATAATTTTTGATAATAAAATCTATCAATTTACAATAAGCATTATCTATACTATAGCCATGCAAATCGAGTTTATCGCTTATAAAATATTTGCCTCTATCGATCTTTAATTTTGTATTGTAGTCAAGACAAAATGATGAATCACCATTATCAGTATTAAGAAAATTTTCTTGTAAGCCAGAGATACCTTTATCAATCATAGATTTTATATTTACTTTGTGATCAACTTTCAAAGTAACTTTGCCACATTCTATTGGCTTAACATTTTTTTGCCAATCTAACTCATCGTCTGACATAAATTCATTAATTGAACTGCATAATTTTACAATAATATATAAACACAGTAAAATATTGCTTACTCTATAAAAATCTGATTTTTAATAATGAGATGAAATCATCAAAAGCTAATGAAAACTGTTGGATATATGGAAAGCACACTTGTATTTCAGCATTAAGAAACAAAAATAGGCGGTGTATAGAACTGTTAGTAACAGAAAATTTCTACAGAGAATTTGAGAAAGAAATTAAACAATGTGCAGATAGTAAGGGCATTAAAGCTCGACTGGTAGAGAACAAAATGTTCAATGATGTTTTACCCAAAGGTGTAAATCACCAAGGAATTGCTTTAAAAGTTACTCCTATTTTTCACAGCTTAAATATTGAAGAAATAGCTGAAGGTTCAGGTGAAAACTCTACTATAGTCATTTTAGATCAAATTACTGATACACACAATATAGGTTCGATTTTGAGAACCTCAGCTTGTTTCAACATTGATGCATTGGTTTTACCACATCACCATTCGCCGGGCGAAAATGCATCTATCGCAAAAGCAGCAAGTGGAGCACTGGATATTGTCCCTCTAATATACGTTACAAACATAGTAAAGACGATGGAGTCTTTAAAAAAGATAGGCTACTGGTGTTATGGGTTTGATTGCAATGCAAAGGAAAATATAGATGAAATAAAGAATTTTGGGCAAAAAAGAGTAATTGTTTTTGGTTCTGAAGAGAAAGGAATGCGGAGACTAGTTAAAGAAAATTGTGATTATCTTTTAAAAATCCCAATGTCAAACGTAATTAACAGTCTAAATGTTTCAAACGCAGCAGCAATAGGACTATATTCCATCTACATTAAAACAAAAATAACTGCAAATTAGTTGCAATAAAACAAGGATGTCATTCCAGTATGGGGAGTGTTAAATAAACTGTGTCAAACCGCATTTTTAATTCAACTCAATTTTCAATCTGTTCGGAAAGAAAATATCAAGTTGAGACACGGTTAATGCCCAATTTTGTACAGACATTGTCCATTTCTCTTCCACCTTTTTTATAGCACAATATACCTGTTTGTACAAGGCACTTATGCTGGTAAATGAGCCCTTGGTTTTGGTAAATTTTCTGATTTGTCTATGCAGGCCCTCAATTGGATTTGTAGTGTAAACCAGCCTTTTCACTGGGTCAGAATACTTAAAATAGCCAGACAAATTTTCCCAATTATTCTGCCAAGACTTTATAACCATTGGATATTTCGTGCCCCATTTTTCATCCAGCTCCAGCAAATAATTTTCAGCAATTTCCTTGTTTGAAGCCTGATATATTTTCTTCAAATCGCTCATAAAACTTTTCACATCTTTGCTAGACACATATTTCAGCGAGTTCCTTATCTGATGCACTATACATAGCTGCACCTCTGCATTAGGGAACACGCTATTTATAGCCGTAGGAAAGCTTTTCAGCCCATCTACACAAGCAATTAGAATATCCTCTACACCCCTTTCTTTGAGGTCATTTAACACACCGAGCCAAAAGTTAGCTCCCTCACTTTCAGCCAAATAGAAGCCCAAAACCTCCTTTTTGCCTTCTTGATCTACACCTAATATGTTATACATGCATTTGCTTACACACCGTCCGTCTTCTTTGACTTTGAAGAACATGCCGTCCATGAAAACTATCGGATATACAGACTGCAGCGGTCGACTGCGCCATTCATTTATCACTGGCAGTAATTTGTCGGTAATGCTTGATATCTCTGCCGCTGATATTTTGTGGTCATAAATTTCTTCAACATGCGATGCTATATCTTTGTAGCCCATGCCACTTGCAAACATACTCAGGATCTTTTTTTCAAGCTCAGGATGTAGATTAGTTTGCCTTTTCTTAACCGCCTGAGGTTCAAAACTCCCATTTCTATCTCTTGGCGTGAAGAGTTCAAATGATCCTGAACTTGTATTCAAAGTCTTTGAATTTCTACCATTTCTTCGGTTGTTTTCTTCGCTTTCAGTTGACAAATGGTTTTCTATCTCACCTTCCAGGCTCACCTCTAGCAGTTTTTTTATAAATGGTGTTAATGCACCATCTCTTCCTGTCAATGGTCTTCCTTCTCGTATAGATGATAAGATATTTGTTTCTAATTCTTTATAGTCTACCAAACCGGTAGTTCTATTTGCTATTTTTTGACTCATGTCAAACCTCCATTTTTTATATCAATTTATTACTTTACTTCTCGGTTTGACACAGTTTATTTAACACTCCCCCAGTATGTGATACTGGAATGACAACAGTGAATGACATCTTGCGATGTCATTCACTAGCACTTACATTACCAATTCCAAGAAAGAGGTGAACTTGAATCTGTTGGAATCTCGAAGGATGGCTGTGACACTATCTCTTTTATCTCATTTCTAAGCCATTCACTACCTTCTTGCCCAGCATCCGTGATAGCTTGCTTGAAACTGCTCTCTAGTACAGCTTTAGCAGCTTCAGTGACGTGACCATTACCATTTATAGCATTTCCTATTGTAGTTAACTTAATTAACTCAGCGTTTAAGTCAGCAGGCATCTTATCAGTCTTAGTTTGTATTGCAGTAACCTTATTTCCTAAATTAGCAGCATTTGTAGCAGTTTCTATAGCAGTTACTTTAGCTGTTAAGTCAGCTGGAATAGTATCAGTTTTAGCCTTTATAGCAATGACATCAGCTCCTAAGGTATCTGTAATCTTATCAGTCTTAGCCTTTATTCCTGATATCAGATCTGTTCCGACTTGAGTTTTTATGGTAACTAAGTCAGCTGGAATAGAATCAGTCTTAGTTTTTATTGCATCTACATTAGTTCCAATACCTAATAATGTAGCAATTGCACCTCCAGTCATGAAGTTTGTTGCTGTAGCACTGTAATCTATTTCAGCAGCACCATTAGGTTCATACTTAAAAGTGTTGAAAACATTAGTAGCATTGTCTACACCAAAGGTATACTTATTCTGTGCAGCATCTTCATAAATTATGCTTTTAATGTTAGGGGATGGTACATTTGCTCCAGAGTTGTCTTTAAAAGTTAAACTAGCCATATCACTTTCCGTTAATTATAAAAACCATAATGTGCATGAAAATAATATAAATTCCGTAAATACTAGATTTTGCATAAGATTTCCTTGAAGCTTTTCGCTTCAGAATTCTTCTCTTGTGATCTAAGTATGTAGCAGACGATGTCATCCTAGTAGCCCCTTTGGTGTTATTCCAGTGCTTGACACTGGAATCCATTTTTCCATCATAAGAAACGTTGATTACTTTTATACTAGCAAATTTAACTGGATGCCAGTGTCTGGGCATTGGAATAACAAAAAGAGGGCAGGGCCCTCCTTGTATATTAGATATAGGCTGAGTTATGATCGTGATAAACGTGATCGCTTGCGCAGTCGAACATTTTCACAAAACCATTCTCTAGATAGAGATTATATTCATGATGTTGATCTAATAACTCAAAGTTATCTTGTGTTTCTAAGCTGAAGTGACTTGAATCTGATAGCAATTCGTAATTTGGATTATCTATTTTACTAATGCTGCTTATTACTTTGCCATTACCATTTGATATAGCCAAACTATAACTATCACCATCCTTCATTATTTTGATGGATACCTTATCTTCAGGTAACACTATAAGCTTTTTCGTGTCACTATCGTGAATTAGAAATTTGCCATCTTTAAAGTAATACTTGTCTTCCGGCAAAGCACCAATCTTATAATCCGATGTATGCAGTTTGTTCCAAAAATCTAACACAGATTGCTTATCTGCTCCTTCTGCTCTATTATACAAGGCTTTCACATCATTATAATCTATGATTACATTTGCCTTATGCTTTCCTTCTACATCTCTATCATAGCTCTTTTCTATTTTCAAGATTGTGTCTTTCAACACTACCTGCTCTTTCTCCTCCACTGAAGCTGACCTTTTTGCCCTTGTTGGAATTTGTGGTTGATCAGACTGTATTTCACTATTGTCGTTTGATACAGTTCTCTCTTCAGCAACAACATTAGTAGTACTATGAACTTCTGTCTTAGTTTCACTTACTTGCCCTTTTGGACTTTCGGTTTCCCTTGTGTATATCCTTTGATAGTCAGTGTAGCCTCTATTAGTGTCACCGATATCGCCACTGCCTTGATCGAAAGTTATTTTTTTGCTTCCATTTCCCATATTCTCAATTTCAACTTGAGGAGAAACAGATGCGAGGAAATCATTATAGCTGTAGTTATAATCAGCAGAAAAGAATATTTTTCCTTTGAAGTTATGGAAATTATTAGATAACATTCCAATTTCTTCATCAGTATCACCATCAAATAGTTTTACTTTAGTGAAATATGTTTGATCTTTTATTCTAACTATTTCACCACTCGAGTTTCTTTGTATCTGATAATCATTTGGATCATGTTTAATGGTAAAAAGTTTACCAGGGGCATATTTTTCTAAGTTTATAAGGCCCACATTTATATGTTTATGAGAATAATCTCTCTTTTCATATTCATGTGCAAATACTGGGTCAATATATTTGTATTCGTCTGGTATGCTACTGTATTCTCTTCCTTCAGAATCAGATGGTGCTAATTTATATTCTCCATCTTTTTCCACCAATTTTAGGTGAGTAATATTGCCTGGCAATTGAAACCTTACGTTTTTTCCATGATCATGAATGAACAAGTTACTTTCATTTATAACTTCACCTCTTTCATTTTTCATCTCTTCAGTGATATAGAAGCCCATATTTTTGAATGCATGTAGATTTTCGCCTTCTTGCTTTACAATCGCTTCGTATACATCGTCGTCTGTCCTATCTGTTCCCTTATTATCCAGTAATGTTCCTTTTTCCACGATTACTCCTTTTGCCTTTTGCTCATCAGAATATTGAGCATGCTTTGAATCCTGATGATTTAGAATTTTGGTCCCTCTAAGAAGCAGAGAATCTAAATCTTTTTGAATGTGTCCAGTGCTAGGATGCAACAATTCATTTTCATGTAAATGTGCTTCATCAAAGTATTCATCACGTTCAACTGTTCTGCCATCTATCAGAGAAGCTTTATAATGACCATTTTCTTTTGTAATAGCCATATAAGCACCACCGTCATATTGAGTATTCAAGTTGTGCAATATGTCCTCAAAAACAAAAGTTTCTTTAGTTTGACCTTCAACTTGCTTAAAAAAGCCCGATTCGCTCGACAACTCTCCAAGCTTTGTATTCCCATCATATATAGATAGTGCACCCATATCTCCGTGACCAAGAGCTTTGATAGAGAAAACTTTACCTTCTTGTAGATTAATATGAGCACCTCTGATTAGGTTTGGATCGATATTAACCATCTCTTCTAACATCTTTTCTACGTCAATGTTCTGAGTTTCTTTTACTTGTTTCAAGCCAGCGTTTATGGTTTTATCAAGCAAATCATCTTTCAGTTGTGTATATTTGTCCTGTGTAGCATTATATAATCTCTTATCTTCATTATGATAATTAGTGCTGGCTGAATTGCATTTTTCTACAAATTTCTCATAAGAGATCTCTCCTCTTTTGTATTGCTCGTATGCATCATGACGCTGTGTTTCTTCCTGTTCACGAAGGCTTTTCAACACATCATTATATTTTATATCCTTCTGCTTATCTAAGTCTTCTTTCCCATCATAGTAAGATTTTCTAAGATCTTCACCATATTTTGATAATATCCTCAAAGCTTGCATTTTATACTCTTGACTGTTTTGATATTCATTACCTTGTTGATCAGAGTAAGTCAGCTTAACCTGCCCATCAGTAGTTTTTACTGCCTTTAAGAAATGATATTCCTTTGATATATCGAGGGTATCATTTGTTGCCCTATTAACAGCACGAGCATAATCGTAAAATGACACATGCTCTATAGCAGAGAAACTTCCAACGTTTTCTCCATCTATTTTTTCTATATTTGCTTTATAATACGATACATCTTTAATTTCTCCACCCACTATTTCTTGACCAGTTGCTATAAAATCTCCTTTTGTAACTTGCAAAGCGTTGAGATGTTCCATTGCAGTTTCTGTATCATTCTCAGCAAGCCAACTTTTGAAGTCAGCATCATGTCCTTTTATGTCTTTCAAGAAACTTTTTGATTCATCTGAGTTACCTTGACGTAAAGCATCTAGGTAGTCTCTTAATAAACTAGGATCTTTTTCCTGTAAGTACATTATCAACGCATGACCAGTTTTATACACTAAACTGTTTTCTTCACCATTGGCTGAGTATTGTAAATTTAAAATTACACCTAGATCCAAATTTGCGGCTTCAGTTTTATCAATGCTTGACCCTTGAGCATTGAACTTGTGATCTGAATGATGTTCAAAGTAATCTGCAATTCCCTCCATTAATACTGTAGGTAGAGATTTTCCTCCTGTAGCCAAGTAAGTTAAACCATGTGCAAATTCATGCTGAAGGTTATGAACGCCACCTTGCTGATAGACATACATCTCAGCAAAAATATCAGCTTCTCCTTTGTAGTAACATTTACCACCTTCATCTCCAAGGTAAGAACCAAAACGTTCGCTTCCACCAAGGTGAGTGTAATCAGCCTTATCATCAAACACATAAATTTTGAATGTTTGTTCTGAGCTACCAGGCTCCAGCTTAAATGCATCTTTAAAATTAGTAGCTGTTTCTCTTATCTCACTTTCAATGTGAGCAACTTTACTTGTTCTTAAATCATGATAATGAACCTCTACTTTGATATTTAAATCTTTAACTTCTATGATATGCTTATTGTTAAAATATTCTTCTTTAGTTATATTTTTATTTACTTGTTGACTGATTGTCATAACTTTAACCTCTAATTTATTAGTCTCCACAATATCAAGCATAAAGCTACTTCCGCTAAGAAAGTGTAAATTCTCATATTGATATAATTTATATCTTAATAAAAAAGTATAGATAGTTAACTCAATATGAAAAATCGAGAATATAGCTAAAATTCCATAGCTGTTAATAAGTAGCGGAATTATAATTAAGAAATTTACTGAGTAGAAAAAAAGGTAAAAAAATCCTTTAGTAGCGAGTTTTATAATGTAAATTGGCGTTGTAATAATGTGCTAACAAGCGCGATTTGGCTGAATGTAGAAAAAATAAAAAAAGCCGCTATAATTTTTATGTAATTTGCCAATAAATACCTGAGTTTTTTACTGAATTTTGTTGTTAAACCCGCGAAGATAAAAACAAGTATGAATACCCTTGCTAATATAGTAAGGAAGGTAAGAAGGTTTGTCAAGGAATTTCATCCAGCAAGAAGTCTAAAAGCAAATTGACTTTCATTTCACTGAAGCACTATACTAAGGTTAAGATGGGTAATTAGCTCAGTTGGTAGAGCACTTGCTTGACGTGCAAGGGGTCGCTGGTTCGAGCCCAGTGTTACCCACGTTTTTTTGCTCATAAAAAGATTTTGTATGACAGCAGTGCACAATGGCAAACACTCAATAGCAGAGTCCAAGCGCTTAATTTATTCCATAATAATAGTTGCAATAACAATGCTTATGGAGATAGTAGGTGGAGTAATTTCACATTCGCTTGCTCTACTATCAGATGCAGGGCATATGCTCACTGATCTTTTTGCCTTGATTTTAAGCTGGGTAGCGCACAAATTTTCAGCTAAGAAATCTGATTTACAGAGGTCATATGGGTATCACAGATTGCAGATAATTGCAGCATTTGTTAATGGTTTAACTCTATTTTTCATTGCAGCGGTCATTATAATTGAATCAATAAAGAGATTCATTTGTCCGGTCAATGTGGAATGGAAAGTAATGCTAATAATTGCCACACTTGGCCTAATCTCTAACATTATAGTCTTTTTTATATTACATAGTAAATGCGAAAGTAATATAAACATAAAAAGTGCTGTATTGCATGTTATCGGAGATATTTTAGGTTCTGTAGCTGCTATACTTGCATCCATAATTATCATGTTTACCGGATGGCAAATAGTGGACCCTATTTTGTCAGTATTTGTCAGTGTAATAATCTTAAACAGTGGATATAAAATTCTCAAGAATTCTTGCCATATACTCCTTGAAGGTACACCTGAGAGTGTATCTGCTGAGGAGATAAAAAGTGAGATTGTATCTAAGTTACCTGAAGTGATAGATGTGCATCATATACATGCATGGTCACTATCTGATAATTATTTTATACTTACTATGCATGCCAAGATAAAGCAAAATGGACAACACACTAATATTTTGTATGAGATAAAAAAAATACTATTAAATAGGTTCGAAATTGCGCACTCTACAGTTGAAATTGAATACGATGAGTGCGTAGACAGTAAAATACTTAAGCATTGACATCTATAGGCTATTTGTTATTACTACAATATCATAATATTATAGAGAGTAGGCTATGATAGGTATTTCCCAAATACAATTTCCTGGAAAGGATTCTTACAGATTAAAGACAGCAAGTTACTTCGCAGCTTTTGTTTCTTTAAGCATTTTAGTTAATCCTGCCAATGTCTTTTTATCTTTTGCCACATTGTTTTTTAGATCTGAAATAAAAACTTTTTACGTTTATAAAGACATAAAAGCTGCAAAGCAGGAAAAAATAAGTAAAAAGGAATATTGGGAAATATTTTTTAAGGATAATAAAATTAAGATAGCATCTTTCCTTTTATTTTTTGCCTCTATAACATATATAACTTTTACAACTACTTTCCTGCTTGTTTCGTTACTTGCAACAATACCACTTGCAATGATTTTAATTCTATTACAAAGTGAATTAAGGCCAAAGGATTTTAATCCATTTACGTTACTCAAAGCTGCTATTAGTTTCTTTTTAGAAGGCATAAAAGAAAACTCACGTGGGCTAGTCAATAGCTTTGATATTAAGCTTGAACATTTACTACCCCATCAATTAAATAATGATATCATTAAAAATATTGACAAATTAAAAGATAAATATACTGAACAAGTATCTGAAGACACTATTAATAATGAGGGATTTAAAGAGTTTATTGAATATATAAATCACTTACATATGCTTGATGGCCAACCATTTAGTAATGAGAATAAGGGAAAATTAGTAATGTTTTTGCAAGATTTTTGCAAAGGTAATGAGAAACATAGCTCTGGTTTCACTGGTGGACAAATTCTTCTGTTAGTTCTTAGAGCCTGCAATGATGGAGATAGAGAAGCTGTAAAAAATAAAAAAGACGCGTTGATTGCAAATTTACTAGATAGCCAAACTTTCTCTAGAAAAGAACGAATTCCTAACACATGTTTTACTGGTGTTATCTACAGAATGTTAAGTACATTAGAGGGTATTCATTCCGATCCAGAGATTAAATTTACACCACCTAGACAAATGCTCCTTACAGAAGCAGAAAATGAAGCACGTAAGTTTATGTTAGACAGGCTAAAAAATAAGAAGAACAGTAAAGAAATTCTTAGGGCTTGGCATAACGCCCAAAATAATTATGAAGATGATAAAAGTCAAAAAATAGTTGATGATTTTATTGCAGAAGTAAGTATTTCCTTAATGAGAAATTTACTGAGTTTTACTTCTCAATATAGTGAACAAATTGTGCTGACGTTAATGAAAAATATCAGCTCTGTAAAGTTAAATAAATTAGAGCACTTTGCGCTGTCTCAGCACATAACAAATAAACTACAGGGGGATGGTTTAGACGATCAACTCGAAAACATCAAAGGAAAAGTCTTTTTGGAGCCTTTAAACCAAAATTTACTTAGAACAGATTTTTTTCTCAAGGACTCATCTTTAACTGAAGCTAAGAGAATAGCTAGCAAAATAATAAAAGAAGAAGTAAAAGAATTAAAATTGAAAGCCAAGAAGACTATTAAGGGTCAAGTGGCCAGAATGTTAGATAGTTTAAGAACGTTACCACTAGAGAAAAGGTGTTATAGGGTATACACGGAACTGAGTAAAAATAGCAGAGACGATAAAGAAGAAATAAAGAAAATTCTGCAAGAAAAGCTAGCAATAACAGAAGCAGTGATAAATAACATGTTAAAAAAAGAAGCTTCACACAGGCTAGAGATAGAGATTGAAGATATTTATAATCAAAATAAGCGCAATGTAACCACACTTTATGAAAAAATACAAGAAGTGAAGCAAAGATTCATTGAAGATGAATTTTTAATACCTCAAGAAGTAGAGAGTATAACAAGAGTAAAAATTACAATCTTAAATAAAGAAGATAAAATAATACCATCAAGCAGTTTATCTCGTAGTTTAAGTGTCAGTGATTTAACATCTCACCGCTTATAAAAACTTATGCTCTCTGCCTTGCAGAAGATTTGCAATATTTTTATAATGCTTCAAGAAAATTAATATCGCTACAGTGAGTAGTATAAGGAATAACTCCTTTTGAAAAAAGAAAGATGCTATAACAGCTGCTGCATTAGCAGCCAAGGAAGCAAGAGAGGAGTACCGAAAGATAAAAAATACTATTAGCCAGACAAGTACAAATGCTAATGCTATAGAAATGTTAAGTGCTATCAAAGCTCCCAAAGTTGTTGCAACCCCCTTTCCTCCATTGAACCTTAGCCAAATAGGAAACATATGCCCTAGAACTGCTAAAATTGCAGATACATATATATAAAAATCGTTATTATCACAAAATTGTTGTGCTGTATAAACCCCGACAAATCCTTTCAAAGAGTCTAAAAATAATGCGAGGACAGCAAGTCTCTTATTTCCTGTTCTTGCAACATTTGTAGCACCAATGTTTCCTGAACCTACTTCTCTTAAATTTATACCATTTATTTTTGCAATAATTAAGCTAAACGGTATTGAACCTAATATGTAAGATAATACAAAGACTACAAATATCTCTATCATAGCAGAAATCTAGCTAATTTTGTTATTCCTTAGCCTTTTTAGATAACATTGGACTTCATTGTTAATCTGATTGCTAAACAGTATAAGTGCTGTCATATTGATGAGTGCTAAGCAAGAGAATAAAGCCCCACCAATATTAGCAATAGCCATTATATCTTTGGAAAGACCAGAGAGAAATGCCACAATTATTACCGATATTCGGTATATCACTATACTCTTTGGACCAAATAAATATAACCATCCCATTTCACAACAATATACAAATGAAATTACTGAGGAAAACGCAAACAAAGGCGCAGCGATGGTTAAAAGTATAGGAAACCAAGAAGAAACTGTTTCAAATGCTTTTTGGGTGATCAATATTCCCTCGCCAATGCCAGTCTGGTATGCACCTGTTATTACTATTGTTATTCCTGTTAAGCAACAAATTAACATTGTATCAAAGCATGGTTCTATCATCGCAACTAGTCCAGTTCTTACTGGTTCTTCATCCTTAGTTGCTGCATGAGTAATTGATGCAGAACCAACACCTGCTTCACTGGCAAAAATTGCCCTTTGAATTCCAGCAACAAATGCTCCTACCACTCCTCCACCAACGGCATTGAAGTCTATCATACTGGAAAACAATATTTTTAATGTATTGCCAAAATTGTGAATATTGAATGCAATGATTGTGACACAACTCAAAATATATATTAGTGACATGATAGGCACTAGTGCAGAAGATACTCTAGCTATTCTCCTAATTCCACCGATAATCACCAGAGCAAGTAGCGTAGAAATTATGGAAGAGAGAAACCAAGGATGACCATCTATCCAATTTGAATAGCCAGATAATATTGAAATCATTTGGTTAGTTTGAAATGCTACACTTCCACCAAGGCCTGATAATACAAAAACCGCTGCATATATTGCAGCCAGTACGATACCAAATTTTTTAAATCCAAACTCTTCTAGCCCATTTCTTATATATTGAAAGGGACCACTGAATAACTGCTCCTGGCCTTCTGTTCTGTGTCTGAATGCTAAAGTTACTTCAGCAAACTTTGCAGACATACCAAAAAAGCCTGTGATCATCATCCAAGGTACCGCTCCTGGCCCTCCCATTGAAATTGCAATTGCAACACCAGCAACAGTTCCAAGGCCTACTGTGCTTGATAGCGCGGTTACAAATGCCTGAAAATGCGTAATGTGACCATCATGATGATCTGTGTCATATTTTCCACATAAAATAGCGAACGCATGCTTAAACATCCTTATGTTGAGAAATCTAAAACGTAGTGTTAGAAATATATAACCAAAGGCCAATAAAAGAATTATAAATGGTACGTGAAAGATCTTGAAAAACAACACTTCATTCATGAAGTTGCTTACTCCATTTAATGCAGTGTCATAACTTTTATGAAAAACTGAAGCAGCGTATACATCATTAAATGGTAGGCAAAATAACATCATGCAAAGCAATCTATAAATCATGTTTAATACCTTTTGTAATAAGAATCTATTGTATTTAAGACTTCCCTTCTCAGTAGATATATTGCAACAGCATTTGGAATCATAAGGCACATAAACAGGCTATCGCCTAAATAAGATATAAATTCTATATTTTTTGACATACAACTGATATACACTGAACCCACTATAAGAATTTGGAACAATATCAGTACTTTTTTGTTACCAAATAAGTACAACAGGGCAACTTCACAGTAGTAATAGTAAGCTATTATTGTGGAAAATGCAAAGGAAAACATTATCAGCGGAAGAGCTAGCTTGCTCAATAAAGGCAAGGCTGTTGAAAATGCTGAGCTAACTAACGTAATATCACCTACGGTATTAGTGCTATGCATATCGGTGATAATTATCACAATACCAGTCAAAAATGAGACTAATATTGTGTCTACAAATGGTGCAATCATTGCAACACTTCCAACTTTAACTGGGTCTTTCTCTTTTACAATCGAATGTGCTATAGCTGCTGTTCCAGTACCTGCTTCATTAGCAAACACTGACCTTCTTACCCCTGCTATTAATCCACTCAATACTCCACCTCCTATAGCTGATTTGTTAAAGATATCTTGAAATATTATAGATAGAGCATTCAGTAGATTATTTCCGTTTACACAGATTAAATATATACACATGCCTATATATAACATTATCATGATCGGCCCTAAACCTGTTGCAACTAAAGCAATTCGCTTTATTCCTCCCAGTATTACAATTAATACAAATAGCGAGATAATAACAGATGTGTTGTATTCAAATAAGTTACTTGACAACGCTGCAATTTGATTTGCCTGAAATGGTATGCCGCCTAGAATCATTGCAACAAGCAGCATAACTGCGTAGATAAATGCAAGGAATTTGCCAGTCTTCATAAATCCAATCTTTGCAAGTCCATGTTCCATATAATAAAAAGCCCCACCAGTTGTGTTTTCAGAGCGATGAGTAAATGCAAGCACTACTTCAGCAAATTTTATTGACATGCCAAGTACTCCGGTAATTATCATCCAAAAAACTGCACTTGGCCCCCCTATTGTAATAGCTATTGCAACTCCTGATATTGTTCCAAGACCAACTGTTCCTGAAATTACCGTTGCAAATGCCTGAATGTGGGTGATTATGCCGTTATTATTATGGCTCTCTAGGTTGAATAGTGTTTGTATCCCATATTTGAACAACCTAAAGTTAATGAATTTGAATCGAATCGTACAAAAAACCCCAGTTGCAATTACCCAAATAATTATAAATGGTATGTTGAATATCTTTATATACAGAAGAGAGTTTAATAGATCAGTTGCTTTTACAATCATGCTGCTCACTACTTTTATATAGCTAATGAGTTTTATATGTGTAGTATATATAAAGTCCAGTGCTTATTGGAATAGTAAGTATATACAATGCACCTAAAATTGGTAGTGTTATCCAGGGCTTGCTTATAAACAGTATGATCAATATTCCAAAAAACGACACAAATATATAGGATAGGCTTCTAGGAACATAAATGTGCTTTGCAGAGAAAGTTGGAATATGACTTATCGAAAAAAATGAAATGGCCAAAAAGTAACAAGCTGTATTCTTTACGTTAAAAAATTGCTCTATAAGAAGTAAGTATTCACTCTCATGAGATTGAAAGGTAATAATTATTGGTAACAGAGCAAGTAAAGCGCATACAGGAGCTGGAACGCCGGAAAAGAAAAATTTTTTCCAGTATAATTGTTCTGAATGTAGTAAAACATTGAATCTTGCAAGTCTTATTGATATGCAGATTACATATATCATTACTAAAATCCATCCTACAACTTTAATTTCCTTTAATTTCCAAAAATATAAAAGAAAAGCAGGTGCTGAACCAAAATTTAGAAAATCTGCAAAAGAATCAAGCTGTGCTCCAAAATCGCTAGTTGATTTTAGAATTCTTGCTATTCTGCCATCCATTCCATCTATTATTGCTGCAATGATAATAAAAATTGCTGAAAATTCCCATTGTTCATTAAATGTGAATTTAAGTGAAGTAAGGCCAGCACATAAACCTAGTAAAGTTATAAAATTTGGAAATAACTTGGTAATAGGTAAGGATTTACCGTTACTTTCATCGTTATTCATACAATGTCAAAGGTAAGCTTCTCTTGTTTATTTAAATCTGCTATAACTGTCTCACCACCAATAACAGTTTGGCCTTCTGAGACTCTTACCTCTATTCCAGCAGGGATATAAATATTTACTCTACTGCCAAATCTTATAATTCCAAACCTTTCACCTGCTTTTACATTCTGAGACGCTCTTAAATTACAAACAATGCGGCGTGCGATAAATCCAGCTATTTGTTCCACAATGATTTCTTTTTCCTTTTCATACTCAATCACAATAACCTGCTTTTCATTTTCATTACTGGACCTATTACTCATTGCAGAAACAAACTTGCCTTTCTTGTAGCTCATTTCCTTTATCGTACCAGATATTGGTATACGATTCACATGAACATTTAAAACACTTAGAAATATGCTGACAAGCGTAAACTTTTTCTCTTCTCTATTCTCTTCTGATAAAGGGTAACTAACTTCTTCAATTTTTGAAACCACACCATCAGCGGGACTTAATATAAAATCCTTATTGTTTGGTACAGCTCTTGCTGGATCACGAAAGAAATAAGTACATAGTAGTGTTGGTAATAAGCAAGTAATTCCAGTCCCCCAAGATATAGAAAATGCTATACACGTTACTATAAAGGAAACAATTATAAATAAATAACCTTCTCTGTTTATGTTAGGCAAACCAAAGCACATAACTTATTCTCAATAATTCATTATTAACAATTTATCATTTATAATTTCTCATGAAAAGCTTTTTTTCACTTCTTCACTTTTGGAATGCTTATATAAGCATTGATGGATATTAAATCTTTAATAAAAATTAAAGATTTTTAGCTGTTGTTAATATTATTTTAATAAAAAATTAACAATTATTCTTAATAATGTATGAATTATTATGTTCGTAATTTCGTATGACAGGGGAAATAGAAAAAGATGAATCTCCTTCCTTATACTCTGCAATTCGGATGGGTGATATTGAAGCTACAGAGCTACTAATAAAGTCTGGTGCAAACGTCAATGATAATTATGAACGTAATCGTACGCCACTGCATGTTGCTATCGGGTATAAGCAGTTTGAAATAGCGAAATTGCTGATAAATAACGGAGCAAACGTTAACGCAAAAACTGGAAATCATGGCAAAGATGACTTAACACCAATGCACCTTGCAATTTTTGCAAACACGCCAGAGTTTATAGAATTGCTAGCTAGCAATGGTGCGTCAATTGATGAAAGAGAAAGCACTGAAGGACATACACCTTTTCACCTTGCTACTTTATATGGAAATAAAAGTGTAATACAAGCCTTAGTTGACAAGGGACAGAATATTGAAGATATTGATAATAATGGGCGTACAGCTTTATTTTTAGCTATTAGGCAATGCACTGAAGCAAAGAATGATAGCAGAGTAGAAGTTATCGAGTATTTGATGAATAAACTCAAAGCAGACATAACGAAAAAAGATAATAATAACAACACAATACTTTTTCCTGCTGCTAATAATTGTCCTGGAAAAGTAGTGGAACTCATCATTAAACAATATATAGAAAGCTTTGGTAGAGATCGGTTGAAGGATTTTATCAACCACAAAAATAAAGATGGAATAGATGCTTTGGATATTGCACTCAATAGTGGAAATGAAAAGGCCATTGAAGTACTGAGATCATATGGAGCAGATATCGAGAATAAGGTAACTCACAAGATTACTGCAGAAAAACCAATTAGTAGCCTAGATGAAGCAGAAAGTATAGAAGTGGTATCCCCAATCAAACAAAAATAAAAGCAGCTCTAAATTCCTTGCTTTATTTACATTCTTTCTATAGCATGACATATTAATGTTAGAATAGGGTATGTTTGCAGGTCAAAATAATAATCAACAGCAGAATAGAAATAGAGCACAGACTTTAATAGAAAGAGTGCAAAATGCTTACAACAACACTAATAAAATTAAAAGATTCATTAATATAGTTTTATTAATAAGTATGATTCCTTCATTTTTTCTTCTTGTACAGCTCTCTTTGTATTTATCATTAGTAAATTATTTTTTCAAACCAAGGGAAAATGAAAAAAGATTATCAGCGTGGCTAAAAAATGTTATTAGAATAACATTAAGCATTTTTTTAATTATACACATTATTAATTCCTGTGTGCTTTTGGTACTGCCTATATTGTGGTTATGGTTGCTAAACAAATCACTCATTGAAGAAATACAGCAGTTTAACGATTTAATACAACAAATTCCAGAGGAAGAAAGGCCTATTTTCTTTCAAGATTTAGCAGCCATTCCTTTTATGGCACAAACTACTCATGACCCAAGTGCAGTTGCTAGTATAAACTTGAGTGTTGATAGACTCATAGAAAAGTATAAAGAGAATTTAAGCAAAGATGAATTCTATGTACAGCTAAATAGAGGCAACACAAACGACATTGAAGAGTACATCAAACAATCAAATGAATTTACAGAAGGCGATAAATCTCATGCACTTGAATGCTTAAGATTTATCAATAGAACAGGAGATAATTTTAAAGACAATCATAGTAAGTTAACACTAAAGCAAGCAGCTATTTTATGTTGGAAAGCCTGCAATGATAGAAATACAGGGACAGAAAATCAAAGAACTCCTTTGAATGATGAAGACATAAAAAACAGAAAAGATATGTTTTTAAAAGGTCTTGTAGACGCTGCAACAACTTACGGTAATCAAGGTCAAAGTTGTGCAGGTGGAACATACAATAAATTATTTGAGTCTTTATCTGGCTTACATCCATCAGTGGTTATTACACTCGATGGAGAAGAGGCTAGAGAAATGATAAAAGAAACGATCACACAAAAATTCCCTGAAATGGCCAAAGCCAATTTCACCAATTTCCCTGGAATAGAACAAGAAAGGATCCGTAGCGAGTTACAAACGCTAACTATGGATTAGAAGAGAATAAGAAAAGAGGGTAAACTCCAGTATTTTAGAGATAATAGGAGGTTACCCAGTGAATAAGAATGTAACAGAATTATTCTGTTTTGTAGATGATTATTGTAAAATAATAGACAAAAATTTTGCAGGTAGATTATTATCCAATGGTAAAAAACCTACAAGAGTGCCAGAAATAACGCATTCCGAAATTATAACAATAATTCTGTTATATCAGCAATCTAGATATGAAAACTTTAAATCATTTTACATATGTTACTTACAGTTGCTGCATAAGTCAGACTTTTCTAGACTACCTTCTTATGATAGATTTATTGCGCTAAAACCTCGAGTTTTATGGTATTTAGCAATGCTGCTACAATGGTTATGTGAGCAGGCAAAAAATACAGGTATTTCCTACATTGATTCAACTCCTATCACGGTCTGTCATGCAAAAAGAATATCTAAAAATAAAGTTTTTACTGGAATTGCAAAATTAAGCAAAAGCACTTATGGCTGGTTTTTTGGTTTTAAATTACATGTAGTAATCAATGAAATAGGCGAAATTCAAGGTGTTACGCTAACCAAAGGTAACGTTGATGATAGAAAGCCAGTTCCGGATCTGACTAAAAAACTAACGGGTTTATTATTTGGAGATAAAGGTTATATCCAAAAAGGTCTGTTTCTACAATTACTTGATAGAAATTTAAAGCTTGTTACCAAGATAAAAAAAGGGATGAAAAACGCATTAATCTCTCTAAATGAGAAGATTTTTCTGAGGAAAAGATCTATTATTGAAACAGTTTTTGGTTACCTAAAAAATAGATTAGAAATTGAACACACTCGCCACCGATCTCCTTTTAACTTTCTGGTTCATATTTTTTCTACACTCATTTCATACTCTTTACAACGTAAAAAACCTTCCATTTCCAATTCTTTCTTTGTCGGCTAATCCATAGTTAGCGTTACAAGAGTTATCATCTGAAACAGTAAGGTATATTATGACTACGCATTCAGCTCTTGAGAGAAGGTGTCAAGAGTTCAGCGATAGATTAAACAATGATAAACAGAAAGAAATATTAAAAGAGTGTATGAGCAACTTATCCGGTGTTGATCTAGAAAGTCCAATTGAAAGAAGAAGGTAAATTGTATTTGATTGTGGCCATTTATTTTGAAATATGAAGCAGAATTTTGTATGGTTGTTTCAATTTAAGTCTATGTATTGAAATAACATGTAAAACCACTTCGTGTAGGTGATGTATTATATTTTATCTATATGTCAAGAATCCTTCTCTCAACTTAAAGATGTTGCTAATCAGCACATACAAATGTAATATTAATTAATATTTATAAATAAAGCAATTCCATGGAAAGTAATTACAACGCTGATGCAATAAAAATCCTAAGAGGTCTTGATGCTGTAAGAAAGCGTCCAGGTATGTACATTGGTGATACTGATGATGGATCAGGCTTGCACCATATGGTGTATGAGGTTGTTGACAATGCGATAGATGAGTCTTTAGCTGGTTATTGTAGTAAGATTGAAGTTAGCATAAATGAAGATGGCTCAGTATCTGTAACCGATAATGGTCGTGGCATTCCAACTGATATTCATGCAGAGGAAGGAATATCAGCAGCAGAAGTAATAATGACCCAATTGCATGCAGGAGGTAAATTTGACAGCAATACCTATAAGGTTTCTGGAGGATTACATGGTGTTGGAATTTCAGTTGTTAATGCGTTATCGAGTTGGCTGGAATTAACCATCTGGCGCAATAAGAAGGAATATTTCATACGCTTTGAAGATGGTGAGTCTGTTGAATCTTTAAAGGTAATTAATGAAAACACAAATAAAAGAGGAACTAGAGTAACGTTTATGCCATCAACGGGGACTTTTAGTAGTATTGATTTTAGTTACTCCACTCTTGAGAGTCGCATCAGAGAATTGGCATTTTTAAACTCAAATATTGAGATCATTTTGTGTGATCTCCGTAATAAACCACATGTAAAGTCTCATTTTAACGATAGTAAAGAGTCTGAAGATAATTTTGGTACAGCTAATTTTGTACGGTACTTAGACAAGAATAAGACACATGTTACTAAAATTGCCAGCATTAGAGATAATGTAAAAGATCTAGGTACCAGTGTAGAAATATCAATGGAGTGGAATGATTCCTACTATGAGAATATGCTATGCTTCACAAATAATATAAGACAACGGGATGGTGGTACGCATTTGGCGGGGTTTAGATCTGCACTAACCAGATGTATCAATAACTATGCAAACAATGAAGGTTTTTTGAAGAAGGCAAAAGTGAATTTGACTGGAGAAGATGTTAGAGAAGGCTTAACTTGTGTTTTATCTCTCAAGATGCCTGATCCTAAATTTTCTTCACAGACAAAAGATAAATTGGTCAGTTCTGAAGCGCGGGCAGTTGTAGAGAGCATAGTTTTTGACAAGTTGAGTACAATACTTGAAACTGACCCCAAGTTAGCAGCAAGTATAGTAGAAAGAGCGATTAGGTCAGCAAAAGGAAGAGAAGCCGCAAGAAAAGCACGAGAGTTAGTTAAAAATAAAAACAATATTAATATTGCAACTCTACCTGGAAAGCTTGCCGATTGTCAGGAAAAAGTTCCTGAGTTATCGGAATTGTTTATAGTAGAGGGTAATTCCGCAGGTGGTACTGCAAAGCAGGGACGTAATCGTAAAACACAGGCGGTACTTGCTTTAAGAGGGAAAATTCTAAACGTAGAACGTGCAGGGCTGGATCGTATTTTTTCATCTGCAGAAATTGGCTCTCTGATCACGGCAATTGGGGCTGGAATAGGGAGTGAGCACTTCGATATTGAAAAAACTAGGTATCATAAAATTATCATTATGACAGACGCAGATGTTGATGGCTCGCATATAAGAACTTTGATTCTAACTTTCTTTTTTAGACATATGCGTGAAGTAATTGAAAAAGGATATTTATACATAGCGCAGCCACCGCTCTATAAAGTTACAAAAAATGCTAAAGATACTTATATCAAAGATGATGAAAATTTTGAAGAGTATATAGTAAATTCAGCGATTAAAAAATTAACATTAAATGGTGTAGGCAAAGATTTGCGTTTCGTTTTGAATAAGTGCCTCAGTATTTCAAACATTAGCAAAAATTATGATAGGGAAATACCAAAAGATCTCTTAGAATCATTGCTAATTTTAAGCAAAAAGAATGCTCTATTGTCTGCTGATGAGATATTAAAATATTTAAAATTGATGTATAGTGAATATAATTGGGAAGTAGAAGTAAAAGATGAGGAAATTCACATTGCTAAATTGTTTCAAGGGTTAGCAGACAAATATGTATTCTCGCTTAGTATGCTTGAAAGTAAAGAAATACGGAATATATTGAGTTCTCTTGATAACATAATTGACTTATTTAATGGTGATTCATTTTTACAGTCGCAAGAAACTGAAATAAAAATAAAGTCTCCAAGTGCACTCGCAAAAATAGTGATGGATTATGGTAAAAAAGGTTTAACTCTGCAGAGATTTAAAGGCCTTGGTGAAATGAATGCTGATCAGCTTTGGGAAACTACACTCAATCCAGAAACTAGAACTCTGTTAAAAGTTGAAATAAAAGATTGTGAGGAAGCAGATAGCATATTCTCGGTGCTAATGGGTGATATAGTTGAACCACGTCGTGACTTTATAAATAACAATGCACTTAACGTACATGATGTTGATATTTGATTTTAGAAACGCTAAACCCTTATGGCTTAGCATTGTGTGCCAAACCGGCTATTTAAAACGTACTACTAATCAGTCTATTTCAGAAATCTGAATTGATCTTGATTGTATTCCTATTTTCGATCATAAATATATAGATTTTCTGCCCTATTGTTGTTATAATTAATACCTCGCTAAAATTGAATATTAATGAATGAATTGAGAAGGCTCACTATTACAGAGATGCATGATGGACTAAGGCGGGGAGATTTTTCTGCTGTTGAGCTTGTAGAGACGCATGTTAATGCAGTCGAAAATGAGCAACTAAATGCATTTGTAACAAAAACCCCAGAAATCGCGATAAAAGCTGCTAAAATAGCAGATGAATACTTCTTGAAACAAAAAGATAATATTTCACCACTTATGGGCATACCAGTTGGTGTTAAAGATTTATTCTGTACAAAAGGAATAAAAACAACAGCATGCTCAAAAATGCTGGAAAATTTCATCCCGACTTATGAATCTACGGTATCTAACTTGCTTTTAAAAAATGGAGCAGCCATGCTTGGTAAACTTAACATGGATGAGTTTGCTATGGGTTCTGCGAACACAAACAGCTATTTTGGTCCTGTTGAAAATGTGTGGATTAGAAAAAGTGACGGAGAAAAAGTTGTTCCTGGTGGGTCCTCTGGTGGATCTGCAGCATCAGTTGCTGGGTTTTTATGCGCTGGAGCATTAGGAAGCGATACTGGTGGGTCTGTACGCCAACCAGCAGCTTATTGCGGAGTAGTGGGAATAAAGCCAACTTATGGAAGGTGTTCGCGTTTTGGTATGATTGCATTTGCAAGTTCTCTCGATCAAGCAGGAGTAATTACTCGTTCCGTTTCTGATTCAGCATTAATGCTTGAAATAATTTGTGGCTATGATGAAAAAGATTCAACATCGAGCAAAAGGACAGTGCCTAAATTTTCCAGTTTTATAAATGGTGATATTAAGGGTAAGCGCATTGGTATACCAAAAGAGTATAAGATGGATGGAATTTCAGATGAAATAGTTCATAATTGGGAAAAAATTGCTTCCTATTTAAAAGAAAACGGTGCTGAAGTTGTTGACATTACTCTGCCTCATACTAAATATGCGATACCGGTTTACTATCTAATTTGTTCTGCTGAAACTTCATCTAACCTTGCTCGCTATGATGGTGTACGTTACGGATTCAGGGTTGATGCTGATACCCTTGAAGAAATGTATTCGCTAACAAGAGCAGAAGGTTTTGGTAAAGAAGTGAAAAGGAGAATTTTAATTGGTGCTTATGCGCTTTCTTCAGGTCATTACAATGAGTATTATGAAAAAGCACAGTGCATTAGGGCATTAATTAGAAATGATTTTATAAAAGCGTTTGAAAAAATAGATTACATACTTGTGCCATCTGCTCCAACAGAAGCTTTTGGCTTAAATGAAAAGCCAGACCCGCTAATTATGTGCATCAATGATGTGTTTACCGTGCCGGCAAGCTTAGCGGGGTTACCTGCTATTTCTGTTCCTGTTGGACTTTCCAATGAAGGCTTACCACTTGCTTTGCAAGTAATTGGAAATTATTACGATGAAGCTGGAATATTAAATATGGCAAGTGTGATAGAGCAAAATTGTGGCAGAATAGTTAATTCCCTTACGTAATATGTTTTCTTATAGTAACTATAGCATTATGATTATTTTTGCTATAGGAAACAAGAGCTTGATTTTTATAGCTAAATAACAGACCATCAAAGGCACACATAAATATCTACAATGAAAGAAAAAACTTTCACAATCATTGATGGTTATGGTTTTCTTTTCAGGGCTTACTATGTCTTACATCATTTAACTACCACAGCTGGTATTCCAGTAGGTGCTGTGTACGGTTTTCTTAATATGGTTCTGAAGTATATTTCCCATTCGGACTACTTAACTATAGCACTTGATTCTGGCAAAAAAAATTTCAGGCACAGTTTATATTCTGAGTACAAAGCAAACAGAGTAACACCTCCTGAGGATCTAATTCCACAATTTACAATACTGAGAGAAGCGGTAGAAGCTTTTAACTTCAGCTATGAAGAGATTGAAGGCTATGAAGCAGATGACATAATTGCAACACTAGCTGCAAAATATGCCAACCACGAAGACTTTAAAGTAGTAGTAGTCTCATCAGATAAAGACTTATTTCAACTTTTGAATTACAACATTCTAATATTTGATCCTATCAAAAATATATACGTAGATGAAAAACAAGTGATAGAAAAATTTGGTGTAAATTCAAATAAGCTTCTTGATTTATTTTCTCTAACTGGAGATGCATCTGATAACATTCCAGGCGTTCCAGGAATAGGCCCAAAAACTGCAGCTAAATTGCTGGATAAATTTGATTCGTTGGATAACATTATAGAAAACATCAATAACATTGAGCAAACAAGAGTTCGTAATATTCTTACTGAGCATAAGGAAAAAGCACTAATTTCAAGAGAACTTTTGTCACTATGCAAAAAAGTAGATCTTCAACATGATATTGTAAAATATGAAGTCCATCCTCCAAATATGGAAAAATTGTTATCCTTTTTGAAGAAATATGAATTTAATTCATTGATAGGAAAAGTAGAAAAGCTCTTTTCTTATAGTGGATCTAGCACAAAAGAGAAAATAGAATATAGTAGTGAAGAATTAGAAAAATTTTTGGAGCATTGCAGATATGAAGGTAAAATTGCAATTCATTGCCACTTTGAAAACAATAGATTGAACAAAATCTCCTTATCTTGTAGTGAGGATAATATTTTCTACATAGATCAAAGCTGCCTACAAGATGCACTTACTATAATAAATTCAACTTTATTTTCAAATGGGGTGCTTAAAATAGTACATGATATTAGAAAGATCAGAGAAATATTTCCTACAATAGAGAGAGTGCTAGACTCAATTGATGACCTGATGATCATGTCATACAGCCTTGACACAGGTAAGCGTGATCACAGCATTCCAAACATAATTGCACACAATTTAAGTAAAAATGTAGAAACTTTCTCGGCAAAAATTTTAATAGCGATCCATGAGAAACTGACACAAAGATTATTTCAGGAAAAACTTTTTACGATTTACGAGCGCTTTGATAGACCTCTCATGAAAGTAATATTTGATATGGAGCAAAATGGAATACTGCTCAATATTCAAAAACTACAGGAATTGTCTGATAAGTTTGAGCAGCTAATTGCTGTACTTGAAAACGATATACATAATTTAGCAGGAGAAAAATTCAACATTGCATCGCCAAAACAATTAAGTGATGTTTTGTTTAATAAAATGGAGCTAAGTAAAAAGAAAAAGTCAAAATCTGGGTCTTATAGCACAAACTCTGAAGTTCTAGAGGCACTTGAAGAGGAGGGGACAGAAATCGCAGGTAAAATTTTAAGTTGGCGACATTCAAGTAAATTAAAGGGTACCTATACTGACGCGTTAATAAAACAGGTTGATCCGCTTGATGGTAGGATACATACAAGCTTTTCAATCACTGTGACTGCAACTGGAAGGCTGAGCTCTAGCAATCCTAATTTACAAAATATTCCTATCAGAAGCGAAGAAGGTAGTCTTATCAGGCAAGCCTTTATTGTGCCAAAAGGTTGCAAGATAATTTCTGCTGACTATTCACAAATAGAATTAAAAATCCTGGCACACGTTGCAAATGTTACCGCATTTAAAGAAGCTTTTGCAAACAGGCAAGATATTCATGATATCACTGCAAGACAAGTTTTTGGAGTGCAAGAAATAGATGAGCAATTAAGACGCAAAGCAAAAACCATTAATTTTGGCATTATATATGGCATTAGTCCATTTGGCCTTGCAAAGCGACTTGGCATTACCTTTCAAGAGGCTGCTGAATACATTAATTACTATTTTTCTTGTTATCCAGAAATAAAAGCCTATATGGAAAAAGCAGTATCTATCGCAAGACAGCACGGTTATGTAGAGACTTTGTTTGGTAGAAGATGTTTTGTAAGAGACATCAACAATAAAATTCCTTATCTAAGACAATTTGCAGAAAGGGCAGCAATAAATGCACCACTGCAAGGAACTGCCGCTGATATAATAAAACGCGCGATGATTCGGCTTTTTGATCAGTTAAAGTCAGGTAAAATAATCCTCCAGGTTCATGATGAATTACTTGTAGAAGTGGAAGAGAGCAGAGTGCAAGAAACAGCAAAACTTATGAAAGATATAATGGAAAATGCAGTAGAAATTTCTATACCACTTGAAGTAGAAATAAAAATTAGCGACAACTGGGGCTTTTCTTAATTATACCGTAGACCCTAAGAACCTGTCTTGAAAGGACTTAATTAACAAGCATAGTCATATTAAATATTTCTTGAAGTAAGGAGAGTACACTCATACGTCAAGCAAACAACATTTACCTAAAATTCTGTGACATTAGCAGCTTTCTTGCCCCGTTTTCAGTAAACAGTGATTCTTCTATATATTAGAAAAATTTTTATTTTAATTAGCGTTAAACTATAGGCGCCTATTGGTTTTTAGCTAAAGTAAAGGTCAAATATCTGGAATTCTGGACATAAAATCCCCCTGTGTAAAAAAAAGATTAGAAAAAAGTGCAGCGCACATACAACAGAGATTAAGCATATTTACATGCACTAAAGAAGATACGCTACGCTTTTTGATTAAAAATTTGACTGAAAAGTCTGCAGACAAAGATAGATTTTGAGCTCTTAAAATATCTCTAACTGTAATTATAATCAGATTTAAAATATATGGAAGCAATTTTTTACATTCCCTTATCACTTATATCATTTGTTACTTTTCTATTTTTTGCTTTATTCTTTTCTTTTTTTTCTCTTTCAAGACAGGTTCTAAGAAATTTGAACTAATACGAAAAATATGCTATAATTATGGCATAGGTAAATGAAATAGGTCAACCATGACAGTTCCACCAGTAAAAGCAGAGTCTTCAAAATCACCTATAAAGGAAAGTGAGATAATTTTCAAAGAAGAACATAAGGCAATTTATGATGCCTTCATGGAAGAATTACAAGATAAAGCCAAATCACAGGAGAGCCCACGAATAACTAATGTTTTCATATCAGATTATGAGTACATACTACTTAATAATGTCAATCCAGAAAAGATAAGACCACTCAGTGAAGAGAATTTTTGTCAGTTTTTACTTTCTGTGCTTAAAGAAATTAGAGAGAAAAAATTAGCTGGAGAGGAAGATAGTAAAGTAAAGCAAATAGTAGAAGGATGCTTAGATGATGTACGTGGTACAGAAGCTAGGGATTGGGTTGTTGATTTTGTTAAGCGTAAAATACCTGGAAGAGGATTATTAAAAAAAATACCAGGTCTTGGAAAAGTTTTAGATGTTAAGGAAGAAGAGGATAAACCACTACTTAGTGATGAAGAGATGGTAACAAAGTTCTTACGTAAAGTTTTTCTTCCTATTCTTTTTTCCATTGCTTCAATATTAATTTTTGGTCCTACTACACTTGCGATAATTGCTGCTGTTATTGGTACAATATTTGCTGTAAAGGGAGGAATTGAAGTTCTTTTTTCAAATAATAGGCCAGGTACTTTATATGACCCTAGCTCACCAGATAAAGATGATATAGAAAAGAGAGAAAAATTGAATGAAAAAATTCGCAATGGCATTGATGATATTTTCAAAACCGAAATCAAAGAAATTACTGAACAAATTTCTCAGGGAGACGGAGAGAATAAACAGCATTTTGCTTCTGAGCGAGTTTGCAGTCCACGAAAAGAAACACCTGCTACCCTTAAACAACCTACTTTAGATCAGCCAGCCAAAAGCACAGAAAAGACAGCAGTCAAGTAAGACCTATTTGCCAAAGGTGAATTGTGTAATAGGTCTTTTATTGTTTTATAACACATACAACGGGAGTATGATCAGATGGGTTTTCTAGTTTACGCAACCTATCATCTATGTAACATGTTTCCAATTTATCTGCAGCTTGTGGCGATAGCAGCATATGATCTATTCGCATTCCTTGATTGTTTCTGAGTGAATTACCTTGATAATGCCACCAAGTGAATTGTTGTAAGTTGAGGTGAGATATTCTAAATGCATCTTTAAAACCAAGATTCAAGATTGCTCTTAACTTCTCACGCTCTTTTATATGAAAGCACACTTGGCCATTTAATAAATTTGAATCAAAAACATCAATTTCATCCAGTGCAACATTATAATCGCCAGCTATAATAGTTAACTCTTCATTTTTCAACAAAGTGCCCATCCTTTCATATAGGTTATCAAAAAACTTGAGTTTATACTCAAAAGTATGAGAGTCTGGGCTTTGACCGTTTGGAACGTATACACTTCCTACCCTTACCTTATTATTGGTGTGTTTTATCACACACTCTATATAACGTGCTTCTTGATGACTCTCTACAACATCAATTTTTAATTTTTCCAGTATTGGATATTTAGATAAAACACAAACACCATTTCTTGCAACCTGTCCATAGATAGCATATTCATATTCTAATTCTTCTATTTCTGCATAAGGAAATTGCTCTTCCGTACATTTTATCTCTTGCAGCAAAACTATATCTATCTGACTATCAACTATAAAACTACAAAGTTGGTTAATTCTTTTACGTATGGAGTTTACATTCCAAGTTGCAATCTTTAGCATCAACAATCCTTATTAATTATATCAATTAAACTCTCCCCTGTGGGCAACCTCGATGTTATAATTTTTTTCCACTTGATTAACTTTAAACTATCAGCAATGTTTTTACTCATGGTATATGCAACTGTATTATTCATCACAGGAGATAGCCCACTTTTTAGAACTAATGAACAAAATACCCTTGCAGTTTGTGAGGAAAAAAAAGCAACGCTATCAATTTTACCGTCCAATAGTAAATTTTTACACCTATTAGTTAGACTCCTTTTAGTAATTGTTTTATAGAGTACAACTTCTCTTACGTTAAAACCTTCTTCAGATAATCTTTTTTTTAGGTCACATGATACTTCTTGTCCCCTTATATATAAGAACTTTATTGCATTTGAATAATGAGATTTTATGAATGATATCAGACCATCAACGTTGCTGTCTGCTGAGATTATATCGGAAAATCCCAAATTTTTTGCAGCCTGCATAGTTGAATTACCAACTGTAATAATCGAAAAGTTATCCTCTTTGCATATTTGACTGAAAGCCTTTACACTGTTTTTACTTGTAGATATCACAACATCAAATTCGTGCGCGGATATATCAGGATTTAAGTACTTTATTGTGAATACTGGCTCTATAAAAACTTTGTATCCATATTTTTTTAGCGTGCTTCTTGTGCTCAACGAATCTAATAAAGGCCTTGTCAATAAAATAGACTTCATTCTGGTTTATTTCGCTAGCAGTAAAATGATATCCCTTATACACAAATTATTGAATAAAAATTTTATTTTTCAAGTTTCTTGCATAACCTAGAAAAAAGGCAAAAGAAACTCCATAATTGGCCCAGTGCTAGAAAACTGATCTTAAATAAGCGAATGTTTTTGATCAAATGAAAAAAAGATGTTACTCACTGAGTAACATCTTTTTTAAGAAGATAGATAGTTTTGTTTACTCTCTATATCTTCATTTTTGGAGCTTGATGCTCTACATCGACTTCAGCAGTTACTGTTGAAGAAGGTCCCACCAATTTGTCCAAAGAACCTGTCTTTCTTAAGTCAGCTTGGGTTTTTAACTCACCATTTTCCTTAGTGAGTATCCCATGTTGCGGAGAAGAACTTGGTGAATTGAACCCACTATCAGGATTACGACGGTAACTGGCAAAGCTAGAAGTTGTAGCAGTACTGTCAGTGCTTAAAGAACCCATTGAATTGCTTCTTAGCGGTTTCTCCGGAGCAACATAAAAGTGGCTATTTCTTATCTCTGCAGATGGCATCTCATCCTCAGAAATCCTTTTATATCCTGTGCAAGTAACTTTCTCTGGCTTTTTGCCACCTTTTAGTGATGATGACCACTTGCTAAAAAGTGAAGTAGGTGCTTTTACTTCCTTATGCTCACTAAGATTTAATAATTCTGCTTTGCTGCTAACAGTACTTATAGAACTCGTTGAACTACTACCTGATAAGCTATTTTCCAGTGAATTCATAGAACTTGCTTTATGCCTTTTTGCTGACTTATCAAGCCTTTCTAAAGTATTAAAACGAGTATGCTCTTCCTTGCATTCTTTAATAACTTCCTTAATCTCATTATGATGTTCAGAAAAAATTTCATATAGGCTGCTATTATCTTTAGCTAACAAATGTTGCAACTTCTTAGCATCTAATTTATTGATAAAATCTATTTGCTGCTTCAATCGGTTGATCAACTGGTCCTTTTTGGCACTGTGTTGACCATCAACAGAATAAGCTTTCTCTAATATTTTTTCCCCCAGCTTAGAAAATATTTTCCTAGTTAAAGCAGAGCTATTCACACCTTTGTCTTCAAAAACTTCCTTGACAAACATTTCCTTTACACTATTAAAACTTCTCGTTTTTTCTTTTGTTTTCAAAATAACAGTTTGATCTTCATTACCTATTGAATATGCGATGCCATCTAAACTAGACATGCTTGCACCACTATCACTCATCTTCCTTCCAAGGTTTTGAATGTTATCCCCCATTTTTCTTAATGTAGAGCTAGCTCTCTCTTGTGTTGCCTGTTTTACAGAACTTGCAGTTTCTTTTACCGAATTCTTGGCATATACAGCACCATCTTTGATTTTTCCGCCAATATGCTTCGCTCCTTCAACTGTTTTTTCTGCTGACCATTTGAGCCCTTTATATCCAGATTGAACTGCTTTTACAGCAACTTTCACAGCGAAAAATAGAGTAAGACCAACTATAGCACCTGGTATAGCAAGTGTTGCACCAACTGCCAAAAGTGGTAGCACTGCTGTAAATAATCCACTTGCTGTACCTACTACAAGGGCCTTATCTCCTTGCTTCATTTTAGAGAATTCTGTATCTCCTTTTACTAGATCCATAATTCTGTCTTTTAGCTTCTTGGGATCGTGAATGATATCTGAATTTAATGAAGAATCTTGAATCATTTTAAGATCATCTTGCTTAGTTTCAACAAAATTTGAAGAGTTTTTTTCACTAGGTGACATTTTTAACCTCACTATTAATTAAACATACTAATATTGTATATATCTGATTCTTAAGTTAGGGTTAATTCATCTAACAATGTTCATTTGCACTCAAATGATTTTACTTGATGTGTTTTGTTGAAAGGACAGAAAATTAGTGATTGTTGCGGTATGACGTCTCGTTTAGATCAGCTATAGTTGAAGCAAAACTTATCCTTTTGAAGGAGTAGATTTTTCTGAAGCCTGAGCAGAGACTGCGCTTGGATCTGATAGTTCTGTTCTGACATATTTGCCTTCTTTATTGTATAAATCAATCACTTGCTCTTCAGTTTGAACTGCCACTGTATTAGTCTCTTTTTGACCTGTTAAAGATGATGCATTAACACCTGCATTTGTACCTTGGTCTTGTGTTTTAGGAACTGTAGTTTCGTGATCACTTGCCTCGATTCCTCTACTTTCATATTCAACTTCAGTTTGAGTTGAAGTAGCTACTTTCGCATTTACTTCACTGAACTCATCCGCAAGTGATCTTCCAGATTTAAGTTGCCAAATTTCCCTTTCTAAATTTCCCTTTTCTTTTTGCAGTTGATTTAATTCTCTAGCTAATTGATTTACTTTATCAGTCAATTTTTCGTTTTCATTTCTTGCTTCCGTCAATTCTTCTGCCAACTGCTTTTCATGATTATCTTGTGAACCTTCTACCAATATTTTCTTTAGATTATTTTCCAAATTTGCATTCTTTTTTTCTAGTGCACTTAACTTAGCTTCACTTTGCTTAAATTTTTCCTGTAGTTCCTCATTTATTCTATTTGTTGACTGAATCTCGCTTTCTTTATCTTTCAATTGATTAATTAAATCTGTTATTCTAGCATTTTTATCTTTTTGACTTTGTTCTAGTGTGCTTACCTTTCGTTCTAATTGCTTAATGTCTTGATCTTTTTCTTGCATTATTTTTTTCAATTCAGCTTCAAGTCTTTTAACTTTTCCTTCCAAAATTTGCTTTTCTTCACTTAGTGTTCTTATTCCTGTATCACCTTCCTTTTCTATATTTTGATTAAGTTCTTCTGATTTTTTGAGTTTCTCTGTAAGCTTCTTAATAGAAGCATCTTGTTCCTTGATTTTTTGATCTCTTTCAAGCATTGCTTCCTGTTGTTCGTTAATTTCATTTTTCAGGTAATCACGTTCCGAGATTAGATCATCACGCTGCTTTGCAAGTTTGTTAATTTCATTTATAGTCTCATCTACACCTTTTAATCCCTCTTGCTCATACTTTCTGTCATAATCTTTGTGCATTTTTTGTTGATCGTAACTGTCGTCAATGTATTCATCAGTGATTTCAGACTCTTCATCACCAATTTCGCTCTCAGTGAAAAAAGAACTTCTACGCGAATCAGGAGAAGAATATCCACTACTACTTGGTATAGGTGACTGTGGTGGATCTTTTGTAAATATTTCCTCTGCCAGCGTTTGCTGCTCGTTCACACTTTTGCCCATGTCAGTAAAAGCTTGATGCAGAGTTTTTCCGTTGATAAAAACTTCTTTATTCTGCTCAACTAATTTTAATACCTCTTCTGGGTCAGTTATTTCTCCAAATTTTGGTTCATCAATCACTCTTTTTATGCCCTTAGAATTTACTTCTACAGTCATGCTACAATCTATGCTATTGCCTTTAGAATCCTTAGCTTGCCAGTTAATGGTCATCTCACATGAGCTTGAACCAGTAAAATCATAGTGCCTTTCGCTGCCTTTTTTGGTTGCAGTTATTTGACTATCTTTCCCTAAAGATAGGTTATAAACCTTGCCTTCGTCGCTGGCTCTTAAAAGGGTGCTAATCTCTATTGGTTTTTCTTTATTTTCAAATCTAATTTTAAATTCATTATCTTGTGTTGTATATACTAAGAAATTTTCACCTGGTAGAGATTCTTCAAATTTTTTATGTGTTGCAGTTATTGATTGCTCAAACTTTTGAAACTCATTTTCCCACTTTAAATTTATCTGTTCTTTAATGTCCTTATCTTTGCGTAAAGGGCCAATAAAATACCAAATTAAGTTTTCTTCCTCTAATTTTTTTATAAAATCCTGAAAATTGTTGCAAGGTTCAATGAAACTTAAAATATCATTTTTCTTTTGCTCATCTACATCTAAACCTTGATTTTCAGTTACAAGTAAATTTTCTTTTGGCATAATTTTTATTTTTAGAGAGCTACATTACAATACTAACATATTTTCTTAAAAAATCAACTAATTTTATAGTTAAATAAACTTGAGTATTTGGCGGGAATGTTATATATTAACCACTCCAAGAAGTGCACTATGGACAATACTATTATAAGAAAATACGATATTAGAGGTGTGGTAGGCAGAGACCTGCAGATCAGTGATGGGTATGAAATAGGTAGAAAATTTGGTCAAACTGCAGCTAACGTTTGTGTAGGCTATGACAGCAGGATAGATTCACCAAGCATAGAAAAAGAATTAATCAGAGGCTTGATTTTATCCGGTGCGAATGTTATACGCGTTGGGCTCTGTTCTTCACCTATGCTCTACGCTGCAACAATGCAGGCAGATCTTGGGATTATGATCACTGCTTCTCATAACCCCAGAGAATATAACGGCTTTAAATTTTTCAGTAGTAAAAAAGTTTACTCAGATCAAGAAATGAAGGAAATTATAGGCAGTACAATTAAAAACAGCACGAAAATTGGAAGCTTAATTAACACGAATACATATAGTGAATACATTCACATATTAAAAAATGCACTAAAAAATAATACTACACGCAAGCTAAAGATAGCCTGGGATTTTGGCAATAGTCCAACAATTGTAAGGTATATTGAAAAAGTTTTACCAAGTCATATACACATCATAACCAATAACTCTATAGATGGGACGTTTCCACTGCATGACCCAGATCCCATAGAAGAAAAAAATCTTGCTCAGTTAATCAGTATTGTCAAGAAAGATAAATGTGATCTTGGTATTGCACTTGATGGTGATGGTGATAGGGTACGCTTGATTGATAATAAAGGTAATGTTGTTTCCAATGATCACTTGTTTATGATTTTTTCACGTGAAGTATTGGCGGAATACCCAAAAAGCAAAGTTATTGCCAACGTAAAAATGAGTATGAAAGTGCATGATTTCGTTAGCAAATTAGGAGGACAAATAATTACCTGTGCCACTGGACACTCACTAGTTAAGAAAAAGATGGTAGAAGAAGGGGCCAAGTTTGCCGGTGAACTCAGTGGGCATTTTTTCTTTTCTGAGTTAGGTTTTGATGATGGACTATATTCTGCTATTAAAGCCATTGACATTTTACTTAAGAAAAACCAAAGCCTATCTGAGGCGATTGAAGATTTACCAAAGTTATATATCACTCATGAAGTGAAAATTGTGGTGAAGGATGAGAAAAAATTTCAAATAATTGAATCAATCAAGGAGACACTAAAGCAGCAAAACATTGTATTTTCAGAGCTTGATGGAATTAAGGTAACTGATGATAAAGGTTGGTGGCTTCTTAGAGTATCAAATACGCAAAACTGCATAACAGCAAGATGTGAAGGAAATACCTTAGAAAATTTTGAACTCACTAAAAAAGTTTTGTTTTATTACATTGATGCACTAAAATTATACATTTAAATTTTTTTGATGATTTACTTATTCGTCAATGTTTGCAGTTTTGTTTGATTAGTAATAGGAATTGGTAACCTATGTCGCACTGCTGTGGATAACAGCTGTCTAATCTAGTTTAGCTATAGAAAATGCACACTCACTTTTCTTTATTGTTTTGAGGTTTTTCTTGATCAACCATTTCCTCACCAATCTCTTTTATTTTTAGTATCAATGACTCTGGTACATACATGTTAATTACTTCTTCTGTTGTCACAAATAAAGCCTGATAAGAGTGTGAATTTATTATCCAATTGGGCAATATGTCTTCTGCGTCTATTTTAGACTCTCCCTCTTTTTTATCATATACTGTGTGGCAATATAAGTGCACAGCAAAAAATAGTACATAAGAAAGCAATATTCCTCTGAGTGCTCCGACAAAGATTCCAGTAACTCTATCCATTAATCCCAACCTTATAGGTGATAATATGTACATTAGCCAGTTATTCATTGTCATGAATGTAAGATTAAGTATGATAAATACAGAGATTGTAGAAAGTATGTTTTTTGTAACTTTAGAGTCAAAATACTTACTATAATTTATAATAAAAAAATCATAGTAACTAGCTGTCAAAAAGACTGATAAGAGCAAGAACATTAATGCACATAGCTCTTTTATAAAACCTCTAGTTATCGATATTATTACACACAAGACAATAATAAAGATAATTAGGCTATCGAAAAACATATTTTGTATCTATATGATTTTCAAGATATAATAGTTGTAAATAACAAAGTTGTAAAATTAATTGTGTTGATATTTTATCAGCTGGTCTAAGTACCGAGCAATCATATCAACTTCTAAATTTAGGTAATTACCTGTTTTGTTATATTGAAAAGTTGTATTTTTCCATGTGTAGGGAATAATGTTCACAGTGAATTCTTGGTTGATAACTAAATTGACCGTAAGGGAAACTCCATCTAGCGTTACAGAACCTTTTTTTGCAATAAATTTAATTAATTCTTGTGGGCATGATAGTCTGATTTCATGAGATTCTAAATTTTGATTGATTGTTAAAATTTCTGCCGTGTCATCCACATGACCCTGAACCAAGTGGCCGTCAATTCTGTCACTCAGTTTCATTGCTTGTTCTAGGTTTATTTTTTTCCCTGTTTTCCACGTATTTAAGTTAGAAACCTTCATGGTTTCTTGAGATACTTGAACTGTGAATACATTGCTCATTATGTTGACAACAGTTAAACACACTCCGGAGCAGGATATTGAATCTCCTTTGTTTATAGAGGATAAATTTTGTGTCTCAATATGGAAGATTTGATCAGAGTTAGGGTGGATAGTGATATCAGTTATAGTGCCAATATCTTTGATAATTCCTTTAAACATGCAATAAAATAAATAATTATATCACAAAAGATCTTATTTGTTAGGTGCGCAAAGGAAGATCTTTTTTACTTATCTGCTCAATAGATTCTACAGAATATTCAGAATATAGAAAGTAAGCCAGGTTCAAAACGCACAGTGTAATTAATATTGGTAACCCTATGTTTAATGTTAGACCGATACTTTCCCTTTTTTCTGTTAGCACCAATTCCTTTAAAATTGACACTTTTCCCAGCGGCAAGTGCCATAGGCAGAGTGCTGATATAGAAGCTGCTACTAAAAATAGACAAAAATAAGTCTCTTTCGAAGAAAACATAGCTTTTAATGTTGATTTGAGCCTAATATTAGTAGGCAATCGAGTTTTAGCTTCATTTGTTTTGGTAAATGGTCTACAGCTTTGCTTGGTAAAATTTCATGAGAAACATTTTTAGGCTGTGGAGAAGGTTGGCCTGAAACTAATTTAATAAACTGCGCTTTTTTTCTATATACTTGCTTTTGTAAATATTCTTTACCTAAAAGTGAATTATTAGGGGGTTGTGGCCTTTTGAGTACCTCTAGCACTTCTGATATCTCATTCGGCTCTAATATTTCATGTAGTTGTTTATCTTGGAAATAAATAATATTAAACACTGAGTTGAAAATATTGTAAAATGCATCTGAATCTTGATTTTTATATTCACTTACTACTTCTACGAATATTTCATCGAGTTTTTTTCCCTTGTGCTTAGCTACATTATCTATCATAGCTACTCTAGCATCAATTTGAGCTTGTTTTATGATTGATTGTTTTTCTTCTTGCAATAATTCTTTAGCCTGCTTTTTTGACTTCTTTTTTCTATTAGCCTTAAAATAATCTGTGTGCGAAGTAGTTTGACCTATATCCCGCTCTATTTCTTGAGGGACTAAATTTCTTGTGGCATCCTCATTTTTAGCTTTTTCTGCATGCTTTAGCTGTTCATTCAAAAATGCCTCGATTTGTTGCAAGCTATTGAGGTTGATGTTTTTAACTTCTGTTTGTAGCGTTATTGTTATGCCCTGCAGGAGGATTTGAATTGGAGCATTATTTATGAATTCTTCTACAGTTTTACAGTAGCTATTGTATAATTCTTCACTTTCTTTTGGCATTTTTATATTGGCTGTGAAGTTTTTCTCCTGAGAAAGGCAGATTTTAAAAAAGTCAATTAAATGTTTTATTTGAGGTAATATTGTATTAGGGTTTACCTCTGTCAGTAGCTTGAGCTTAAATGAAAACTCTTGCGTATCACTTGTAATATTTTTTGAGCGAATGGTGCTAATCTCCAGCACTTCATTAGAAAATGCTTTACTTATTTCTTTAGATCTATCCTTAAAAAACTTAGGTAAATCCTCCATTTCATATTTTTTCTTAGTTTCTATGTTACTACTATGCATGAGTAAATTTTTTAATATAGAGTGAAATAAAAAACATAATTAGTCAATAAATTAATAATTATAGCACTCTTACATAATAGTAGCGTGTTGGATTCAATAAGAGCAGAAAAAGTTACTTTACAAATCTCATCAATCTTCTTATCATGACAATAAGAGTGTTTATCCTTGTTTTTAATCTCTGCAGATTTAACAACAAAATTCAGTAAAAAACTCAGGTATATATTGGCAGATTACATAAAATTATAGCGGCTGCATGTCTTTTTTATTTTTTCTACATTCAGCCAAAACGCGCTTTAAATAAGCGTTAGCACATTATTACAATGCCAATTTACATTATAAAACTCACTACTGGGGGATTCTTTTGCCTTTTTTTCGCCTGGTAAATTTTTTAATATTTTGGATTAGTTAGGAGTCCTATAGAGATGTCATTCCAGCACTTCTTATTACCTGTTCTGGATCCCAGTGTCAAGCACTGGGATGACAAGAAGGAGAATACTTGGATGACAAGAAAGAAAGCGCTGATTTCATATGCATCTGATAAAAAAGATGATGTCATGCCAGTGCCCAGACACTGGCATCCAGTTTTTTCATGATCATCAAAACGTTGTATTTTAACATAAAACGGCTACTTTTATGCTTACCAACTTAATAAAATTCCTAGATCCCAGTGTCGGAGCACTGGAATGACAGAAGAAGGAAACACTCGGATAGGGGCAATTTTAATGATACCATCATAGAGATCAGCTACTCTGATGACAACTTTTTATGCGAATAGTTTTATTGATGATATTAAAGATTTCACTATAATGAAAGTTTAAGCTAGCGTTTTTAAGGTGAACAAAGAGCTAATAAGTGAAATACCTTTACTTGAAGATAAGGCAGTTTCTGAGATTGAAAATGCTGCTTCTTTGCAGGATTTAGAAAAAGTTAGGTTGTCATACTTGGGGAGAAAGGGTGTAGTAAAAGCTTATTTCGATGACTTAAAGAATATAGATGATGCAGGAGAAAAACGCGACCTAGGTGCAGTGATTAATGTTTTACGCAATAAGATAGACCAGCTTATAACAAGCAAAGAAAATGAACTAAAAGATAAAGAAGTTAAGTTAAAACTGCAAAATGAAGCAGTTGATATCACACTGCCTGTCAGACCAGAAAGAATTGGCAAGATTCATCCACTCAGTAAAGTTATAAGTGAAGTGAAGCTCATTTTTGCGCATATGGGCTTTAAAGCAGTTGATGGTCCTGATATTGAAGATGAATTTCACGTATTTGATGCATTAAATACTCCAAGTCACCACCCTGCACGAGAGGAGCAAGATACCTTCTATTTAAGGAATAAAATAAATGATAAAAGAATGGTGCTGCGCACTCATACCTCATCTGTGCAGATTAGAACCATGGAAAAGACAAAAACTTTTCCAATTAAAATAGTGGCTGCAGGCAGGGTATACAGAAATGACTTTGATGCAACTCACACTCCTATGTTTCATCAGATAGAAGGACTTTATGTTAATGAAGATGTCAATATGGGCCAATTAAAATTTACTATTCATTGCTTCCTTAGTAAATTTTTCGGAGATAAGGGTCTAAGAATACGCTTTCGTAATAGTTTTTTCCCTTTTACTGAACCTTCTGCGGAAGTGGACATAAGCTATAAAGATAGTAAATGGATTGAAGTACTTGGATGTGGTATGGTGCATCCAAATGTCTTTAAAAATGTTGGAATAGACCATACTAAATACAGTGGCTTTGCATTTGGAATTGGCATAGAAAGGCTTGCGATGCTGAAATATCAAATTGGTGATCTAAGGAGCTTTTACGACAATAGAGTTAGTTGGCTCAACCATTATGGTTTTCATTTTTTGTCTTTAAGATAAGTGACAAATAAATCTTATACATTTGTTGTACTTGCTGCTGGGCATGGTAAACGAATGAATTCAAGCTTGCCTAAGGTTCTGCACAAAATAGGTAATTTCTCCATGCTTGAGCATGTCATTTACAATGCAAAGCAGCTGAATCCTGAAAAAATAGTTATTGTAGTCGATTTGCCTTTAACTCAAAGGCTGAAATGCTTTGAGGGTATAAAACTAATTACACAAGAGTCAACGCTCGGTACAGGGGATGCAGTCAAAATTGCAATGAGAAACCTGAAAGAATTGTCAGATATAGTTGTTGTGCAGTATGGGGATACTCCACTAATAAAAAGCAGCACAATAACTAAAATGATAAGCTGCTTAGGAGAGAGCAATGCTTTAGTTTGTCTTGGGTTTAAAACTAATAATAAAGGATACGGTAGACTAATTATTGAGAATGGTTCCCTAAGAGAAATCGTAGAAGCACAAAATGGTAGAAATAATGATGAGGAATTTCTTGCTAATGCCGGAATAATGGTTGCACGTGAAAAGAATCTACGTGAATTGGTGGAGAAAATAGAGTGTAATAACCAAGCTCATGAATATTACTTGACCGATATCGTTGCCATTGCAGTAAAGAGTAATTTAAATGTCGGCTATGTTATTGCTGATGAGGAGGAGGCAAATGGCATAAATAATAGGAATGACCTTGCAACGGCCGAGTTTTACTTTCAAGAAGAAAAAAGAAAGTTTTTCACTAACTCTGGAGTAACGCTTGTTGCTCCAGAAACTGTTTTCTTCTCTCTTGATACGCAAATTGGTATGGATTCGATTGTTTACCCATACGTTTTTTTTGGTCCTGGAGTAAAAATAGGATCTGGTGTTAGGGTTGGTCCATTTGCCAAATGTGAAAATACAACAATAGGTGATGGTGCAATCATAGGTAATTTTGTTGAAACAAAAGCAAGTGATATAGGTATAAATACTAAGATAAAGCATTTAAGTTATATAGGAAATACTCAGGTAGGGCAGGGGAGTAACATAGGTGCAGGTACCGTTATTTGTAATTATAATGGAAAAAAAAAACATAAAACAAATATTGGAAGCAATTGTTTTATTGGTGCCAATAGTTCATTGATTGCACCGCTTAATGTGCATGATGACTCTGTCATTGCAGCAGGTAGCGTTATAGTAGAGGATGTGCCAGAGAAAAGTCTTGCAATTGCAAGAGAAAGGCAAATAACTAAGAAAATAAAATAACTCTAATTTTTATTACACGAATTATGTTATTTTTAACATATATATTAGTATACATGTATATCAATATACATGTTAAAAATGAAAAAGTTGCTTATTTTGGTGGTCTGTTGTTTCCTGTCAGTACCGTCTTTTGGAGTTGATTGGATTAAAGATAGAATTTATACTTCTTTGTCATATAGCCGACTTGGTGTTAATTATGACGTTGGTTTTCACTATACAGATAGCGTTAAAATTTCAGTTGGCTATGTAATCAAACCTATTATTAATTCTCTAATCAAACCTACTCTTGATGAAGAATTTGGAGCAGTGGTGGGGCTTATGGCAAAGCTTCATTATCATCATAAATTTGAAAATACGGGTATTACTCCTTATATTACTGCTGGTGTTGGTGCTGTTATAGTGCGTACAATGAAGGCTAAACCTAATGTAGGTAGAGCTGATAGTATAGGTGAAAACATAAGTGCTCTACTTGGAGAGGCTTTCAAAGCTGTAGTCAATGATGAATTTTTTTCTTATCAAATAGGTTCTGGTATTAATCTTCCACTTTCTGAAAGAACAAGTGTTTTTGCTGGCTACAAATTGCAAAGGTTTCATAAAATTTTCCATGGAATTGAGCTAGGAGTGAGTTTTAATTTATAAACTCTGATTGAATATTTTTAGTAAAGGCTAGTGGGAAATTATATTGAAGTGAAAGTAAGTGATGTAGACTAAAATGATGATTGCAGCAGATAGTGAAAGATATGCCAATTTGCAATTGCAAGAGAAAGACAAATAACAAAAAAAATAAAATAATTCCAATTTTTTACTTGCAATTTATACTATTTTTAATATTTATATGCTTGTATATGCATATATTAATCTTTGGAGGATAAAAATGAAAAAGTTACTTACTTTCTTGGCTTGCTGTTCTTTGTCAGCACCGTCTTTTGGAGTTGATTGGGTTAAAGATAGAACCTACACCTCTTCGTCGTATGGTATGCTTGGTATTAATTATGATCTTGGCTATCATTGTACAGATAGCATTAAAATTTCATTTGGTCCTGCAGTTAAACTTGTTATGAGTGAAGGGATTTTAGACGCGGGACTTATGGCAAAGCTTCATTATCATCATAAATTTGAAAATACAGATATTACTCCTTATGTTACTTTTGGTGTAGGAGGAGTTGCTAAAATTCCTCTTTCAGAAAATCAAGGGCCAGACGTAGAAGAATTTTTTTCTTATCAAATAGGTTCTGGTATTAATCTTCCACTTTCTGAGAGAACAAGTGTTTTTGCTGGCTACAAGCTGCAGAAGTTTCATGAACTTTCGCATGGGGTTGAATTTGGAATGAGTTTTAATTTGTAAGCTCCGATTGAATGTTTTTAGTGAAGTCTGGTTTGAATTTTTGTTGAAAAAAAGCAAGTGATATAGGCTAAAATGATGATTGCGGTAGGTAACAAAATGTGACAAAGAGAAGTTTGGCAATTGCAAAAGAAAGGCAAGTAGCTAAGAAAGTGATTCCGATTTTATTATGTAAGTTATGTAATTTTTAACTTTTCTGTGAGTATATATGCGTATATTCATGGTTAGAGGGTGAAAATGAAAAAATTACTTACTTTAGTAGTCTGCTGTTCTCTGTCAGCACCGTCTTTTGGAGTTGATTGGATTAGAGATAGAATCTATACTTCGTCGTCATATGGCAATCTTGGTGTTAATTATGATCTTGGTTATCACTATACAGATAGCATTAAAATTTCAGCTGGTCCTGTATTGAAATCTGTTTTGTTTGGAGGATCTTTGGCAGAGTTAGGATTCATGGCAAAGCTTCATTATAATCATCAATTTGAAAGTACGGATATTACTCCTTATGTTACTTTTGGTGTAGGAGGTGGAGCTAAAGTATCTCAACCAGCACAGCAAGGTCAACAGCCAGACGTAAAAAAGTTTTTTTCCTACCAGATAGGTGCTGGTATTAATCTTCCACTTTCTGAGAGAACGAATGTTTTCGCTGGCTATAAACTTCACAAGTTCAGTAATTTTTCTCATGGGTTTGAACTTGGAATGAGTTTTAATTTATAAGCTCCGATTGAATGTTTTTAGTGAAAGCTTGAGTTTTTGTTAACGTCGTAAAGTTTTCATGAGACTAAGAGAATTTGAGAGTAGTCAAGTTTTAAAACTTGACTACTCTCCACGAGGAAAAGCAGATAAAGGTAGAAGTATTTCATGTTTTTATTTATATTGACAGTATGTGTAACATCATTTACGATTAGTGTTAATAACAATAATTGATATTTGTCATGTTTGCAGTAATCGAAACTGGTGGAAAGCAGTATTTAGTAAAAAAAGGCAGCATAATTAAAGTAGAAAGATTACAAGCTGAAGAAAAAGAGGAAGTGGAAATCAATAAAGTGATTTGTGTTTCAAGTAATGGCTTATCTTGTTCATCTAATGCTGTTGTTAAAGCTGAAGTACTGGAGCAGTGTAGAGATAAAAAAATTATAATCTTTAAGAAAAAGAGAAGAAAAAATTACCGTAGGAAAAATGGTCATAGGCAGTATATTACTGTTCTTCGTATCAATGAAATTAGTCTTCAAAAGTAAGAGGTAGGATATGGCAACTAAAAAATCAGGTGGTAGTTCCTGTAATGGTAGAGATTCGGCAGGGCGTCGGCTCGGGATAAAGAAGAATGGTGGGGTTATTCCAGGTAACATAATTGTACGTCAAAGAGGTACAAAATTTCATCCTGGAAAGAATGTTGGTATGGGTAAAGATCATACGATTTTTGCTAAAACGAAAGGCTGGGTGAGTTTTAGAAAATCAGCAAATAAAAAGACGTTTATTGATGTTGTGCCTACAGATGATATGCAAGCCTTGGCTTGAATAGATACGGGTCTGTAGCTCAGGTGGTTAGAGCGCACGCCTGATAAGCGTGAGGTCGGAGGTTCAACTCTTCCCAGACCCACCATTTAAATTTGCAATAGTTTTGATATTGTGTAACTAAGCGATGGTTTTACATAAGAATTCAGTAACCAGTGAATCAGTAGCAGCCGGTCATCCAGACAAAGTAGCAGACCAGATTTCAGATGCAATACTTGACGAATACCTTTTTAATGACTCTTCCTCTCGTACTGCAATAGAGACTTTAGTTACTAAAGATAATGTTATTATAGCTGGGGAAGTATTTGGGCCGAACATTGAAAATAGCAAGATTGAAAGTATTGTACGGAATACAATAAAAGATATTGGTTATGAGCATGATGGTTTCCACTGGGAAACAGTGAAAGTAAATATATTACTACATGAACAATCAAATGACATTGCAATAGGTGTGGATCAAGGTGCTGGGGATCAGGGCATAATGTATGGCTATGCAACAATAGAGACAGAAAGCCTCATGCCAGCACCCATTTTTTATGCACACTCGATTCTGAGAAATATCATGAGTATGGTCAAAGAGGTAAAGCTTGGTCCGGATGCAAAATCGCAAATCACTTTGGCGTATGAGAATAACCTTCCAGTGCGTGCTGAAAGTATTGTTGTTTCAATACAGCATCTTGAGGATCTGAGTCAATCGAAAGTGAAGGAAATAATTTATCCTTACATAGCTTCATCTTTACCTGAAGGGTGGATGTGCCCTAAAGAAAATCTCTTAGTCAATCCAACAGGTAGATTTGTTATTGGTGGACCAGTTGGTGATTGTGGATTAACCGGACGAAAAGTTATGGTTGATACTTATGGAGGCTATATTCCACACGGTGGAGGAGCGTTTTCTGGAAAAGATGCAACAAAAGTTGATAGATTCGCAGCTTATATGGCGAGATACCTTGCTAAAAATATTGTCTTTGCAGGTTTAGCTGAACGTTGTCTTGTGCAGCTTTCTTATGCAATTGGTGTCTCAAAACCTACTTCATTTTACATTGATACATTTGGCACGAATACAATAGATGAAGAGAGGATTAAAGGGTTTATTGAAGGTAACATAGATTTATCAACTAAAGGCATAATCAGACATTTATCACTTAATCGTCCTATATATAAACGTACAGCCTGCTATGGGCATTTTGGTAAAGAATCGGAAAGTGATGGTGGATTTTCTTGGGAAGGTGTGGACTTATCTACTGATTTTTGTAAAGAATTTAATATAGAAGAAGAAAAGAGAGAATTTCTTTAAACTATTAAACTCTTTTATTTCTAGCTTGATACTTATATAATAACTTATTATAAATTGTAAGTAACTCTTTAGTAACTATACTAGTTTTAATATTTATGAGGCTTGCAAGATGTCCGACAAACCAAAAGAAGAATTTTATGATATTGCTATAAAAGAATCATCTGGTCTTATTGAAAAAATAAAAGGACATCCTTTCAATGTTGAGTTGATGAATAATACGCTAGATTATGAAAAGTTCAAATTTTATCTTCAGCAGGATTTTTTATATTTAGTGGACTGTACTTGTGCTTTATTGATTATTGCAGCTAAAGTTCATGACATTGAAATAATGAGCAGCTTAATAAATGTGGCAAGAGGAACATTTGATGTTCGGAGGCAATATAAAGAACATTTTGGAGATTGTGATTTATCTGATAATCACAAAAAATCAAGATCCTGTTCTGCCTTTACTGACTTTTTCATGCGCGCTGCATATCACAGTTCTGTTGCTGAAGCTTTATCAGCATCTTACCCTTGCTTTAACATATACCAAATCATTCTACATAATATGATGAGTGAGCTAACACTCGATGAGGTTAAAAATAGCAAGTACGAAGGATGGGTCAATATTTACAATAGCAAAGCAATGAATGCTGCAATTGATGAGTTTACTAATGTTACGAATAAATTTTATAAGAAAGCTGGAGATTGTGAAAAAAGAAGGATGCATGAGTTTTTTAAGAGAGGTCTAGAGCTAGAAATAATGTTTTGGGATGAGATGTATTCTCTAGCATAGTCTGTAGTATTAACACTAAATTATATTCTAGTTTATGTGATGTTCAGTGGTATAATTAAGAGCTATTATGGGTCAAATCTTTTAAAGGATATTATTGAGCATCCTTTCAATGTTGAATTAGCAAATAATACTTTAAATATAGAAAACTTCAAATTTTATATACAACAAGATGCATTCTTTTTAGCTGATTATGTTCGTACTGTTTTAATGATTGCATCAAAAATGGAGAGTTGTAACAACATTGTTCCATTTATTGAGGTGGCTAAAGGGGTAGTAGAGATTATGAAAGTGTTATACAACCACTACTTTGCTGTGTATTCCATAAATCGTGGAGAAAAGTCGCTTGAGTGTTTCAATTTTACTAACTTTCTTTTGTCTACTTCATATAGTAACGTTTATGAAGCTGTAACAGTTCTCTACTCTTGCCATTTTATATATAAAGTTGTTGTTAATAGTATGAGAAATAAAATTAAAAAAAATAATAGGTATAAGGATTGGCTTGATTTTTTTGGCAGTAGCTTGATGGAATCTGGATGTGTTGCTTTGGAAGGTATTGTTGACGAGTATTGTAACAAAGTAAGGGAAAGTGAAAGGACCAGAATGCTTGAATTATTTAAAATAACTGCACAATTTGAGTTAGACTTTTGGAACAGCGCATATAATTTTTCAAGATTTAATCAATTTCCTAAGAAATATTGACAATTTTAAGCTAATTTGTATGCTTAATACGTATTTTTGAAGATGATATGAAAAGTAAAGAACATGATTTTCATTTAGTGGACCCAAGTCCCTGGCCAATTGCTATATCAGCAGCAATTCTTGTTCTTGCACTTGGATTAGTTGGTACACTCCATAAACAAATTTCTGGAATATTTGGTTTAGTTTTGGGAATCTCTGCGGTATCAGGAGTGCTGTTTTATTGGTGGAGAGATGTAATAAGAGAAGCAATTTATGATAAATGCCATACTGCCATTGTAAAACATGGACTCAAGCTTGCAATGTACTTATTTATCCTCTCGGAAGTTGTGTTTTTTATAGCGTTCTTTTGTTCATTCTTTAAAGCCTGGCTTGATCCGGTTTTTTTATTTGAAGCGTTTTCTCCTACAAAAAAAGTTGAATGGCCCCCTGAAGGGATTTTACCACCGGATCCGTGGTCGTTACCATTTATGAATACACTAATATTATTGCTTTCTGGTACAACAATTACTTCAGCACATCATTTTTTACTTGAAAATGATAAAAAAAGCATGATTAAAATGCTGTCTATAACTATATTGCTTGGGATGTTCTTTATAATAGTGCAAGCAATCGAATATCATGAAGCAAGTTTTTCTTTGCGAGAAACAGGAGAAAAACTTATTTATACATCTAACTTTTACATGATTACTGGGTTTCATTGTGTGCATGTTATAATAGGAATAATATTTTTGTCAGTATGCTTATTTAGAGCTCGAAAAGGTCAATTTACACCTCAAGATCACTTATGCTTTGAGTTTGCTTCTTGGTATTGGCACTTTGTCGATCTAGTATGGATATTTTTATTTCTGTTTATTTATTGGTTAAGCCTTTATTAAGTGATTAAAATAATAGGCCTAGATCCAGGGATGAGTAAGACTGGTTGGGCCATTATTAGACTGGAAGAAAAGAATAATATTAAATTTTTGGGTGGCGGTACCATATCAACTGATGGTAAATTGGGTGTAGGTGAACGTCTACATATAATTTTTGAACAATTAAAGAAAGTAATTTTCCTATACTCTCCAAATGAAGCTGCTGTGGAAAAAATTTTTATTAATAAGAATCCAAAATCTTCGCTAACTTTAGGATATGCAAGAGCAATTGCAATTTTAATATTACGAATGACGGATTTACCCATGAATGAATATGATGCAAACTATATAAAAAAGAGCATTACTGGAAATGGTCATGCTGATAAGGGTCAGATTATATTTATGGTCAAGCAAATAGTTAAAAGCTCAAATATAAAATGTCACCATACTGCTGATGCTCTTGCTACAGCAATTTGTCATGCTTATACGAAAAATTTTTGTTTTATGGGAATTGGTAGTTAATTCAAATTTTAAACTTGTAAGGCGTGGATTTTTGAAATCTTGCATCTAATTATAAATACATATCAGTTATCAGATTTAGAATATAGCAGAAATTGCTGCAGCAATAATATAACTATCTTCTATCTATAATGAAGACAAGTAGTGAATCACTATTTGCGATTCACTTTTTATCTGTTTAAGCTTTACTATCTTTCTACGGAGTTTTTAGCTTCAATTTGTAAACTATTTATTTTTGTTGCTAAAGGTTTACCTATTGTGCTGGAATTTGTGGATGACTGTTCTTTCTCTCGTGACCTATTTTTGGACAGTATCTTTCTTATTTCTTGAATATTGCTCTCTCTTTCTTCTCGAGTCGGTAATGTTGCAGTATAAGACTGATCTTCACGCAGCTTTATATAAGAATGCTCTTTACCACCAAATTTATAATTTCCAGTCATATTTTGTATAATTATCTGGACCTTTTCATAACTATAACTAAGCAGATCATTAGGCTTGTTTCCGTAATAATCAACAGCGTTTAAATCAGCTCCTTTATCCAATAATTTTTGTATTAGCTCGGAAGAGTCGCCCCTCAGGCATGCTATATGTAAAGGTGTCATACCGTTACCGAGATGAATACAATTTATATCAAGATCTTCTCTTTCTAGTAATTTATTTATAATGTTTTTTTGTTGTAATGAGGGTTGAGGGCCTTTATGTTCAGTGTTGGCATGATTGTAGCCTTTGGCTATAGAAAGAAGAATAGGATTATTTCCATATCGTAGGTTATACTTATTAATGTTTTTGGTTTGATTAATGAGATATCCAATTCTTTTGCTGTTTGAATTTGATATATCCATCATAAGCTGAGTATTGTCACTTATAGCAGCTGTAATACTACCACCAGTAAAGCGAGGCATATCATATTTTTCTGGAGATAACAATTTAATATGGTTATTATCGAACTGAAAGCGACATATTACTAATCCAAGATCTCCGCCAGTTCTCTGAAATTTTTGATAACTTTGAGGAGATTCAAACTCTCTAACAAGCTTAAGTTGCCCTTCCTCCTGTAAATAGCAAATCTCTGTGTACTTGCTAAGTTTTAGTTTATTCTGTGCAAGATATTTGAGGGTACGGGCCACAAGTTTCCCATTCTCTTCACAATAGTATATTCTGTACACATAGTACATTCCCTTGCTTACTAATTCACACGTATCATAGTAATCTTGGTAACTTTCTCTAACAATCTGATCAATTTTTTCTTTATGTGCACCAAATTCATGATTTTGCAACGAAAGATGTTTATACAATATTTCTTTAAACTTCTTTTCATCTAGCTTTGATGACGGTTCTGTAAAGTATTTTAATGAAGGTTGAGTATTTTTTATGAGCTGTTTCACGGTTTCATTCATAGTTATCTTCTCATTTACATGCTTAAATTATACCAATATTTTTAATATTGTCAATAATTAGATTAATTATCTCATTTATAATTATAATAACTTAATATATCTCTCTCTTGTTTAATAGTTAGTGTTGTGAATTAAGCTAAAAAAATGACAGAAACGGAACCAATAGCTATTTAATTGCATTTATCTTATCCAATGTTCGTTGCAGAATAATACATGCAGCAATTTTATCATCTATTTTTTTTGATTTTGTGATTGATATTCCAGTAATTTTTAGTGCGTGAGTTGCAAGAGATGTTGATAGACTTTCGTCTTGTAGGTATATGTGTACTTTGCATTTTTTTATTATTTTATTTGCAAACTGGATTATTACTTTGCACCATTCGGTCTCTTGTTCATCTATTGTGAATGGTAGTCCTATTACCATTGATCCAGCTTCATTTTCTTTAAGCACTCTATTTAGATAACCTAAATCTTTGCTCATATTTCTTCTATAATATATACTATGAGCTGTAGCTATAAGCTGTGTTTTATCACTAAATGCTATGCCTATTTGTTTTTCTCCCATATCAAGGCACATTATACGTTTATCTCTTGGAATAGACTTTAGAAATTCATCTGGATTTCTATGTAGCATCTATGAAAACATAACTTTTGTACAATTGTATTTTTGTGACAGTAAGTTATGTACATTCTACTGGCATGATAGACATTCATCATAATTAATATCTGTTTTTTGTTGCAATATTTCACTTTTTTTGAATATGTCATGTGAGACCTTGTCAGCTCTCTGCATTGATTGTGATCTGCAATAATACAAGCTTTTTAATCCTTTTTTCCAAGCAAGCATATGTATTTTGTGTAAGTAACGTTTATGCACATTGGCAGGTAAGAACAGATTTACTGATTGAGATTGACAAATATAAGGAGTTCTATCACTTGCATGTTCTATGATCCATTGTTGATCAAGTTCGTATGCTGTTTTAAATGTCAGTTTTTCATGCTTGCTAAGAAAATCTAAATGCTGAACAGAACCCTCATTTGTTGAAATTGAGGACCATGTTTCATCATTGTCTTGATTTTTTTCTGCTAGTAGTTTTTGCAAGAATTTATTTCGTACTACAAATGAACCTGTAAGTGTCTTCTGTATAAATACGTTTGCTGCATACGGCTCTATTCCAGGAGAAGTGTTGCCTGCGATAATCGAAATTGAGGCAGTTGGAGCAATAGCGAGCTTATGTGTAAACCTTTCCATTAGATCGATTTCTTTAGCGTCAAGACATGGCCCTTTTTCTTCTGCTAATTTTTTAGAAACTACATCCGCTTGCTCGCGCAAATGCTTAAATACTTTTTTATTCCATTGTTGGGCTGTTACTGATTCAAAAGGAACCATTTTACTTTGTAAAAATGAATGAAAGCCCATCACACCAAGACCGATACTACGCTCTCTTATTGCGGAATATTTTGCTCGCTGTATTTCATTTGGTGCGTGGTTTATGAAATCCTCTAATACATTATCAAGAAAACGCATTATATCTTCTATGAAAAGCTCATTATCTTTCCATTCTTCGTAGTATTCAAGATTTACGGATGATAAACAACATACAGCAGTGCGTGACTTTTTCAGGTGATCGTAACCTGTAGTTAAAGTTATTTCACTGCATAGGTTTGACATTTTGATGTCTAAGTTGAGCTTTTTGTAAGATTCTGGCTTATTGTTATTTGTTGCATCAAGGAAAATAATGTAAGGTTCTCCAGTTTCAACTCTTGCTGTTAATATTTTAATCCATATATCCCGTGCTTTTACTGTTGAAATAACTTTATTGTTATGAGGGCTTATTAAATCCCATTCTTGATCATCTTCAACAGCTTGCATAAACTTATCTGTTACTATTACAGCATGATGTATATTTAATGCTTTGCGATTTGGGTCACCACCAGTTGGCTTACGTAAATCTAGAAACTCTTCTATTTCTGGATGCCATACAGGAAGATAAACTGCTGAGCTTCCTCTTCTTAAGGATCCTTGGCTGATTGCAAGCGTCAGAGCGTTTTGTACTACGATAAATGGCACAATTCCTGATGTTTTACCGCTACCTTTGACACTTTCACCAATTGAACGTAAATTTCCCCAATAACTACCTATTCCACCACCACGTGCAGCGAGCCAAACATTTTCATTCCATAGATCAACTATTCCCTTCAAGCTATCTTCAGTTTCATTAAGAAAGCAGGAAATAGGCAATCCTCTTTTGGTACCGCCGTTACTAAGTATTGGTGTTGAAGGCATGAACCACAAGTTGCTCATGTAATCATAAAGACGTTGTGCATGTTTTCTATCATCAGAATAGTAATTAGCAATACGTATAAAGAGATCTTGATAACTTTCATTTTCTATTAAATACCTATCCAATAGAACTGCTTTTCCAAAATCGGTTAATTTACTATCTTTTGCGTAATTAATAGTAATGTAATTCATAAGGCTCCTTTTATGATAATATAGAAATTTATTTGAGCGATTTCTCGATTAAGTTGTTGAATTTGTTTGTGGATGTTGTAATGCAAATAAGATACCATCAACCTGACTGCCATATATTTTACAGTAACTCATTTGACTTATTTGCATATTTGTTTCTTTTGCAACATGCTGAATATAATCTTCTGAATGACGAAAATAATCTCCTTTATTTACAAAGTCAATACCTTTACCTTCCTTTCTTCTTACTAAACATACAATAACCCCTTTTTTGTTTGTCAATCCTTTTGCTAGTTCCAATTCTGCTAGAAAATCATGTAGATAGTGTAGCACTTCAGCAAAGATAATTACATCATACTGCTGGTTCTTCTCTTGTTTAAGAAACTCTTTCATTTCTGTATGTATTAACTCATCGTAAACAGGTTTACCTTTTATAAGGCATCCTCTTGCAATATTGAGCATTCTATTTGAGATGTCAACTCCTGTTATGCGACTTCTAATATTACTTATTTTTAGGAAGTGACCACATATTCCAGTACCGCAACCAAGGTCGAGTATATTCAGTTTAGAAGTGGAGTTGTTAAAGACTTTTGTAATTATCATGTGTACGAGTTCATGCCCTCTGTATTGTTTGGCAATTAGCCAATGCTCAACAAAATATTCACCTGTGTAATCAAAATATTGTTTTATGAGATTTTCAGGCAATTCTACGATATCTGATGTGTTTGTTATTTTTTTTAAGTAGTAAGAAGCTTCTTTGTGACTACTATCTAATTTTAGCGTCTTTGTTAAATAATTATAAGCTCTATTAGTATTTCCTACTGCAAAATGACATCTTCCAATATTATACCAGATTATAGGTAAATTGGGGTAGAATATGCTAATTAACCAAAATCTTAACTTTGCATCTGATATATTACCTTTATAGAAGTGATATAACCCGATTTCAATGTTGGTATTTAACAGGTTTTTAGATTTTTCAAGAAACACTACAATTTCTTTATGGAGAGTATTGTATCTATCCATAATGAAATTTTTTACTTTTTTAATATTTAATAAGCCAGTGAGCTTAGATATACAATTTAAAGCAAAGTTTTTTATAAAAGATAGATTACTTTTCATACATTAGAAATACTCCAAATGTTCATTTTCATTTTTAGGTAACTAATTTTAACACATTTTATCTTACAAAATATCTTTTTCATTAATTTTTCTGTACATATCAATTTGTCGAATATTTCTCAGATTGTACTGTTTAAGATTGCTGGTATATTGTTGTTGATAATAATAGGTAAATGTTTTGTGTAAAAAGGCGTTGACATATGATTTATCAGATTGTAACATATAAAAGATTAGTTTTTAGATGTTTGAAAAGTTTTATGGTAGAGATTATTTAATCTCAATTCAATTGTAAGTTAATATTTAACTCTGCATATTCTACATATAGTCAGATAAATAAATTATTAAGAGCACTTGATGGATGCCTTGGCGTTAAGAGGCGATGAAGGACGTGGCAGGCTGCGATAAGCTGTGGGAAATTGTCAACAAATTTTGATCCGCAGATTTCCGAATGGGGGAACCCAACTAGCTTAGCTAGTTATTATATACTAAGTATATAAAGCAAACTTGGTGAACTGAAATATCTAAGTAGCCAAAGGAAAAGAAATCAACCGAGATTCTGTTAGTAGTGACGAGCGAAAGCGGAAAAGGCTAGTGATTTAAAAATAAGAATTAGAATACTCTGGAAATGGTAACCATAGAAGGTGATAGTCCTGTATAAATAGAAAGTTTTTAAATCCTTGAGTAGAGCGGGGCACGTGAAATCCTGTTTGAATATGGGGGGACCATCCTCCAAGCCTAAATACTCCTTAACGACCGATAGTGAACAAGTACCGTGAGGGAAAGGTGAAAAGAACCCCGGGAGGGGAGTGAAATAGAATCTGAAATCAAGTGCTTACAAACAGTTGGAGCTCTATATCAATTTATTGATATTTAGAGTGACAGCGTACCTTTTGCATAATGGGTCAGCGAGTTAATCTATGAAGCAAGCTTAAGCCGGTAGGTGTAGGCGTAGCGAAAGCAAGTCTGAATAGGGCGTTTAGTTTTATGGATTAGACCCGAAACCAAGTGATCTAGTCATGACCAGATTGAAGGTATGGTAAAACATACTGAAGGATCGAACCAGTTAATGTTGCAACATTATTGGATGAGTTGTGATTAGGGGTGAAAGGCCAATCAAACTTGGAAATAGCTGGTTCTCCGCGAAATCTATTTAGGTAGAGCGTTGTATGTATGTTGTTGGGGGTAGAGCACTGGATAGACTAGGGGGATTCATCATCTTACCAAATCTAACCAAACTCCGAATACCAACAATTAATTATACAGCAGACACACTACGGGTGCTAAGTCCGTGGTGGAAAGGGAAACAGCCCAGATCACTATCTAAGGTCCCAAAATTACAGCTAAGTGGGGAAGGAAGTGGAAAAACCATTACAGCTAGGAGGTTGGCTTGGAAGCAGCCATCCTTTAAAGAAAGCGTAACAGCTCACTTGTCTAAATAAGTTTTTCTGCACCGAAAATGTACCGGGGCTAAAGCTGTATACCGAAGATGTGGGTGCTTATTAATTTCGATTAATAGGCGCGGTAGCGGAGCGTTCCGTAAGTCTGTGAAGGCGGTTTGTGAAAACTGCTGGAGATATCGGAAGTGAGAATGCTGACATAAGTAGCGTAAAAGAGTGTGAAAAACACTCTCACCAAAAATCTAAGGGTTCCTACGTTAAGTTAATCTGCGTAGGGTTAGTCGGTTCCTAAGGCGAGTCCGTAAAGGAGTAGTCGATGGCAATTAGGTTAATATTCCTAAACCTCTTAAGTGTGACGGGTTTTGTATTTGTATAGGTCTTATTGGATTGATCTATGCTTAAAAGAAGCTCCAGGAAATAGCACTTATATTTATGAGGCCGTACCGTAAACCGACACTGGTGGATGAGTAGAGTATACTAAGGTGTTGAAAGAATGATGTTGAAGGAACTCGGCAAATTATACCTGTAACTTCGGAAGAAGGGTAACCTGCTTTTAGGCAACTATGAGTAGGTGGCACAAAATAGGGAGTAGCGACTGTTTACTAAAAACACAGGACTCTGCAAACACGTAAGTGGAAGTATAGGGTCTGACGCCTGCCCAGTGCTGGAAGGTTAATAGGAGGGGTGCAAGCTCTGAATTGAAGCCCCAGTAAACGGCGGCCGTAACACTGACGGTCCTAAGGTAGCGAAATTCCTTGTCGGGTAAGTTCCGACCCGCACGAATGGCGTAACGATTTCTCCACTGTCTCCAACATCACTTCAGCGAAATTGAATTCCCCGTGCAGATGCGGGGTACCCGCGGTTAGACGAAGAGACCCCGTGCACCTTTACTATAGCTTTACATTGCTATTAAAAGTGTGATGTGCAGGATAGGTGGGAGACTTTGAAGTTATGGCGCTAGCTATAATGGAGTCAACCTTGAGATACCACCCTTTACACTTTTGATATCTAACTACGTTTCATTATCTGGAACTAGGACATTGTATGGTGGGTAGTTTGACTGGGGCGGTCGCCTCCTAAAAAGTAACGGAGGCGTGCGAAGGTAAGCTAGAGCTGGTCGGAAATCAGCTTGATAGTACAATGGCATAAGCTTGCCTGACTGCGAGGCTGACAAGCCAAGCAGAGACGAAAGTCGGTCATAGTGATCCGGTGATTCTGTATGGAAGGGTCATCGCTCAACGGATAAAAGGTACGCCGGGGATAACAGGCTGATGGTGTTCGAGAGTTCATATCGACGACACCGTTTGGCACCTCGATGTCGACTCATCACATCCTGGGGCTGGAGAAGGTCCCAAGGGTTCGGCTGTTCGCCGATTAAAGTGTTACGTGAGTTGGGTTTAGAACGTCGTGAGACAGTTCGGTTTCTATCTGCCGTGGGTGAAGGAAATTTGAGAAGATCTGACTCTAGTACGAGAGGACCGAGATGGATATACCTCTGGTGTACCAGCTGTTATGCCAATAGCATCGCTGGGTAGCTATGTATAGATGGGATAATTGCTGAAAGCATATAAGCAAGAAACCCTCTTCAAAAAGATTTCCCAATTAAGGCCGTGGAAGACTACCACGTTGATAGGCTAGGTGTGGAAGCATGGTAACATGTGAAGCTAACTAGTACTAATAGCCTGATTGATTTATTTCCTTTCTATATGTGCATATGCAGTGTTAAATATTAAATTGAAATTTGTTAAGTCAGAAATTTTTATTGACTTGGTGACTATAGCAAAAATGAACCACCCGATCTCATTTCGAACTCGGAAGTGAAACTTTTTAGCGCCGATGATACTTAAAAAGGGAAAGTAGGTCGTTGCCAAGCTTATAAAAATTTCTTTTTATCTATATCTGTTCAGTAGAGCGATGAAACAAGGTAAACATAGAGTAGCTGTGAGGTAATATAACTAATCTTTTAGAACTTTGCGAAAACTTTAAAATAAAAGTAGAAAATTTAAAAGTAGAATTTGTCACCTATTTGCAAATGAGGAGGAGAGATAGTAACATTTAACAAATCATCAAACAATTGATCTTCCGAAAATCAAACTTTATATAATTGAATATTAATTAAGTTGTTGGAGATGAGGAGAAAGAAGAAGTAGCAAACTACCAAAAAGCAGATACATTTGGTCCAATAGTTAGGTGATAATTGTAGCACTCAGTGGATTTTATAAAAATTCAAAACGTGAAAATTATAAGTGATGTTTTTAATGTGAATTGAAAGCGTATCAAATAGTGAATATAGAATTCCCTCAAAATGCAAAAAGGTGTATGAGCAAATCGAATAAGAAAAGTGAGGTTTTGCGCATCAACGTGTTATAATAAAGGTAAACTTGGTTAGTGCTGAAGCAATACTGCAAGTTTTAAAGGGAAAGAAGATTTAAAAGACAGTGTATGTTGCAATCGTAATAGTCGCTGACAGGTACTTTGAAACATAGCTGGACTATTGAAGTTAAAATTCTGGGCTGTTACTTAAAAAACGCATCCACTGAATTATTTATGCTAAAAAAAAGCTTTATTAAAAAATGAAACAGAAGTGTAAGAAAGTTGCAAAACGTATAAGGTATTACTTGAAGCTACCTATCTGAAGCAACTGGAGCTTTTCAAGTTGCGAAAAATATTTTAAAATCTGAAAGAATGGTGTGAAATTTTTTAAGTAAACCAGAAAGTATTCCACTATCGCGCTGAACAGCAAATTAGGCATTATATCATTTACTGTAAAAGCTCATATTTTACGTAATCAGAGCTAGGAATTTGAAAGGATAATTTCATTATACTTAACATGGAAACAAAGAGAATTATACAATCCCCTGCCTATCGTTTCTTGAACCACTCCCTTGAACGGGTACTTTTACTTTTATCAAACTATTCTCTTATTGTAATAAGTTGCTTCTATATTTAAATTTAGCAACTTCCCTCTAGGATTATCCTTATTTTGTTCTAAGTATTGGCTTTGTTCAAATGCCATTCCCCATTGTGTACGATAGCTAGACTTTCTATATTCATAAAAACTCTCTTCAGCATTATTTGTATCGAGCTTTTTATCTTCTTTTCTTATACTCTCTACCATCAAGCACCCACATCTATTAATTTATTTTAAAAAGTTTACTTATCTTATCATAAAAAATATATCTGTAAATACTTTAGTGAAAATTTCTTCTTATTTTATCTTTCTTTAAGCAAATATTGAGGTCTTTTTGTAAATTTTTATAGCCTGCTTGCATAATGTTTTTATGGGTTAGTATTATGTAATAGTATCCTACATTACTTATATTAGAAATGCTAACTTTAGCTAGCATTCGTAATTGCCTTTTTATTTTATTTCTTTTTGCTGCTTTTCCGACTTTTTTACTGATAGCCAGACCTACTCTAATAACATGAATATACTTTTCAGGTTCTCTTTCTTTTATAGCATATAGTGATATATATACCCCTCGATAAAAAAGACTGTCAGGTGCTAATCTGTTTTTAAAAGCAAAGGAAAACTCTTTTTTTTTATGCTTACTATGCGCATAATTTATTACACCCTAATGAGCGACGCTTATTAAGAATTTTTCTTCCAGCTTTTGTTGACATACGTGAACGAAATCCATGTTTGTGCTTTTTTTTTAAATTTTTTGGTTGAAATGTTCTTTTCATTGTTTTTATATTAATATAACTATTTATTTTAAATTATTTTTCTCTATTGTCAAATAATGGTCAACTTCTATGGCATTCTTATTGAATAAAATTTGATATATGGAAAAATGAATTTAATTATAGGCGTACCTGTTTTACTAATCCTTTTATTTTGTTTGAGTAAGTTTCAAGCAGTAAGTAAAGTTAAGTCTTATATATATTTGAGTTGTATGTGGATGCTACCTTGTTTGTTAGCATTCTATGATGGTTATTTTATAACTTCTATTTCTATAGCGTTACTTTTTTTTATGCTGATTTTTATCTTTAAAGGTAAAAGAAATAAGATGGTAAAATTTTTGTTATTTATGGCTTTAGCAATATCACTTTTTATCACTTTATTTATAATGCTATCTATTTTTGTTCAGTCCATTTCTTTTTTTAATAAAGTAGCTATTTCAGAATTCTTATTTTGCTTAAAATGGAAGCATAATGTAGCTATTATTGGCGAAGGAGAGGTGGGATGTTTTGGTATAGCGCCACTTTTAGTGGGGACATTACTTATAACTATTGTAGCAATGTTAGTTGCGGTGCCGCTTGGTTTATTTTCTGCAATATATATTAGTGAGTATGCGAGTGAAAAAGTGCGTTATGTTATTAATACAGCCTTACAGGTTTTGTCTGCTATTCCTACTGTTGTATATGGATACTTCTCAGTTGTATTTTTGTCTTTTTTTATAAAGCAGGTAGCAAATTTTTTTAATTTAAGTATACACTCAGAAAGTGCTTTGATTGCTGGTTTATCGATCGGGGTAATGATTCTTCCTTTTATTATTTCTTTGCTTGAAGATGCTATAAGATCTGTTCCAAAAAGTTTGCGTTATGGTTTTATGGCGCTTGGTGCAACTCCAGCGGAAACTATATGGCATATAACAATACCTTATGCAATGCCTACAATTTTAAGTGCAATTTTATTATCAATTTCAAGAGTGATAGGTGAAACAATGATTGTACTAATGGCTGTGGGAATCAATGCAAATTTGACCTTTAATCCTCTCAATTCAGTTACTACTATCACTGTACAAATTGCTACATTACTTACCGGAGATCAGGATTTCAATAGTGTGCAAACTCTTGCTGCTTATGCGCTTAGTTTGGTGCTGTTTGTTATTACTTGGCTATTAAATGCATTTGCACTATTTATAATGAAACGTAACTAGTAAGTGTTTTAATATTGCAAAATTTCTGTTAATAATATAGGATTTATTTTCTTTAGAAGTTCTTTTATAGAATTTAGTGTTAGGTGATGAAAGAGATGAGTACAGGTAAAGTAGTTAAAATAACTCAAGCAGTTGTTGATTTAAAATTTGAAGACGGGTTGCCTAAGATATTTAATGCTTTAAAAAGCAAACTAAAATGTAAGGGCAAGGAGCTAGTTTTAGAGGTTTCACAACATATAGGTGACAATGTAGTTCGTTGTATTGCTATGGATAGCACAGATGGTATGTCAAGAGGTGATGAGTTTGTTGATACAGGTGCACCAATATCAGTTCCGGTTGGACGCTCAACTTTAGGAAGGATTTTTAATGTTGTAGGAGAGCTTATAGATGAGTGTGGTCCTTTAAAAGGAAAGTATAATTTAGAACCTATACATAGATCACCTCCAAGTTTTACTGAGCAGAAGATACAGGAAGAAGTTTTAGTTACAGGAATAAAGGTTATAGATCTTCTTGCTCCTTATCTTAAAGGAGGAAAAATTGGCTTATTTGGTGGAGCTGGTGTTGGTAAAACAGTTCTGATAATGGAGCTGATTAACAACATAGCAAAAGCTCATAAAGGATTTTCTGTGTTTGCTGGAGTAGGAGAGAGAACGCGTGAAGGTAATGATCTTTATAACGAGATGATTACTTCGAATGTAATAGATATAAATGAGCACGAAAAATCTCAAGCCGTTTTGGTTTATGGTCAAATGAATGAACCTCCTGGAGCAAGGGCTAGGGTTGCTTTAACAGCACTAACTATGGCGGAGTATTTTCGTGATCATGAAAATCAAGATGTTCTATTTTTTGTAGATAATATCTTCCGTTTTACTCAAGCTGGCTCTGAAATTTCTGCTTTGCTTGGAAGAATACCGTCGGCTGTTGGTTATCAGCCAACTCTTGCGACTGATATGGGCGCTATGCAAGAGAGAATAGCCTCAACTACTGCTGGTTCTATTACTTCTGTACAGGCTATATATGTTCCTGCAGACGATTTGACCGATCCAGCTCCAGCAACTACATTCTCTCATCTTGATGCAACCACAGTGTTGTCAAGGCAGATAGCTGAAATGGGTATATATCCTGCTGTTGATCCACTTGACTCAACTTCTCAGTCTTTATCTGCTGAAATCATTGGTGAAGAGCATTATAATGTGGCTTCTGAAGTGAAACGTATATTGCAAACTTATAAGTCGCTGCAAGATATTATCGCAATACTTGGTATGGATGAACTATCTGATGAAGATAAAATTATTGTTGATAGAGCTCGTAAAATTCAGAAGTTTCTTTCTCAACCTTTTCATGTTGCGGAGGTATTTACTGGCATGTCTGGCAAATTTGTTTCACTTTCTGATACTATTTCTAGTTTTAAAGGAATTATTGAAGGTAAATATGATCACCTGCCAGAAGCTGCTTTTTATATGGTGGGAAGTATAAGTGAAGCAATAGAAAAGGCTGAATCAATAAAAGCTGAAGTTGGAGCCGGACATTAAAGATTATGAACACTTTTAAGGTGCAATTTTTTTCTCCTGATAATCGAATTTCATTCGATGAAGTGGTTTCGCTTTCAGTGAATGGGCTTGAAGGAGAGCTAGTGATTTTAGCTTACCATTCTCCTTACTTAATTTATTTATTGCCTGGTATAATTACTGCTCAAATGAGTAACCAGACAAAGGAAAAAGTTGTAATTGATAATGGTATATTAGAGGTTGCAAATAATAATTGTAGCATTATAACGAATCAAATTCAGGTTTTTGATCATTTGACTCATGATGAGGAATCATTAAAAGATAAGAGAGTTGGTATATATTTAAGTTATCTTGATGTCAAATCTCTTTAGGGGCTACTTGAATAAAGAAGCCGCTGGTCTCATGTGCATCTTTAAACATTTCCACGCTGACTTTGGCTACACACCTTTGAGGGACTGCTGATTAAGTCTAGAAGTGAATTACAGTGATCGCTATGAAATGCGCTATCAAGGCTTAAAGACCTAGATTTTTTTTCTGAATCATCAATTTCCTCTGTAAGCTGGTAAAACATTTTTGAATTATTATCAAAAACTTCCTTTTTATTAACAAGTACTTGATCAATTACTGGACTTAACAGTTCTACTTGGCTATTTAAGTATTGCACTGTACCGTTTAGCTCTTTTCTTTCTCCAGTTATTCTTTCAATTTCCAGAGCTTTATTTCCAATTATTTCTGTCAAGTGCTCATTACATTCTTCCAATTCTTTAATCTTTGTCAGTAATTGATTCTCTTTTGTTTCTTCTCTCTTCTGCGACAACTGTTGCTTATACTTCTTAATTTGCTCATCTTTAAGCTCTACCTCGTTCTTTAACCCTTCATATTCCTGCTTTAGCTGATCTACCTCTTGTTTATAAGATTCCAGATTTGTGTTGTACTTATCATCTAAGCGTAGAATTGTAAATTTTAAATTCTGTATATCTTTCCAATTTTCATTTAATATATCTTCTGCTTCCTCTTCCGCTTTTTTAAACTGTTTCAATTTATCTTCCAGTTTTTCATTTTTTGCATTAGCAATTGTTAACTTTTTCTCTAGATCTTTCTTTCCTTCATGTGCACTTTCAAGTTCTTGTATTTTCTCTTGCAGCTCTGTTGATATATTTTCTAGCTTCTCATCTTTTTGTGTTAGTCCAATTTGCAATTTTACGTTTTTTTGCTTTTCTTCTTCAAGTTTATTCTGTAAATCACTATTGCACTTTTCTAATTCTTCAATTTCTTGCTTAGCCTCCATGAGTTCCTGTTCTGATTTTTTTTGCTTTATTATGCAATTACTTAACAGCTGGTCTAATTCCTCTTGCAATTTTCTTACCTCACTTGTCAACTCTTCTTTTTCTACATTAGCAACTTCCAGCCTCTTCTTTAGATCTTCTTTTTCTTCTTCATACACACTCTCAAGTTTTTGCGCTCTTTCTTGCAGCTCTGTTGACATATTTGCTAGTTTTTCATTTTTTTGTGTCAGTTCAGTTTGTAATTTTGCATTTTCTTGCTTTTCTTCTCCAAGTTCATTCTGTAAGTCACTATTGTGCTTTTCTAACTCTTCAAGTTCTTGTTCAGCCTTGTCGAACCTATATCGTAATTCGTTCCTCTGCTCATTTAATTCTCTAATTTCTTGCTCAGCTTTTGTAAGCTTTTGATCTAGTTGTTGTGAATTAACTTCTGTTTGAGTTGCAATTGCTTGAGTTGCAATCTGCTGTGGATTAACCTCTGATACATTGTTGCTAGTGAAAGAAAGAATAGGATTGTTTTTAGCATCATTTTCAAGATCTTTCAGCTTTTCGTCTTGATTGATTACGATATGTTCGTTATTTTGCAGATTACTAACAGCCGGTGCAATGTTAGCATTTTTGTTCTTTTTCAATAATGCTTTTACAGCATCATGTAGAGAGAGGCCTTGAATATATAATTCCTCATTTTGTCTTATTAATTCCCAAAACTCCTCAGGTGGCGATTCAAAATCTTGACCATTAAATTGCAGTACTTCAGTTATACCAGAATTACTTACATTCATAACCATAGTACAGGTAAAAGTTTTCCCATCCTTGTCCTGCACAGGCCAAGTGCTTGTCATTTCATAATATGCACCCTCTTTAAATTCATAATGTCTTTCCTTACCTTTTCGGTAAGCGTATATGTCATGCTTTTTATCGCAATAGATATTCAATGTGCTAATATCCCTTTCTTGCTGTAAGATATCACTAATTCTTATTGGCTCACTTCTATTGTAATTAATAAGATTAATGTTTAACACTTTATCAGAATTGTTAGTTTCTACATAAAAAGCTCGAAGGTCTATGTCTTTGTCTCTAAAATACTTACTTACAGCTTTTTTTGCCTGATTTGCTAATTCTATAAAGTTTTTTTTAAAGCTCTTGTTGAAAGATAGATCTATATATGCTTGCTTAAAATTTTCATCATTTGTTAAATCCATGAGCAAGTCATAAACCTCCCATTTTTCCTGACAATGTTCTTCTAAAACAGTAATGCTATTTTTTCTTTTCAGCTCTGCTAATATGTTTTTCAATGTCGGGAAATTTGTTGACATAATATACCCCTTATTACTATTGTTCTGATAATATATTTACTTTAGGAGTGATTAACTCCTTTTATATTAACCTTTTTAGTTGAATTTAATTGCGAGCGTTAAACTCGAACTTAGTCATTTTGTTTATTGTTCCTCACTACCTATTTGTGTTACTATACTAATAGTAGCACTAAGTTTTAGGCTATGCAAGAATTTCTATTGAACGTAAAGCTAGTAAACTTCAGAAATTGGTTATGCTAATTTTGTTAATAAAATGCAACCAATTAAGGAAAGCGCTATACTGTTTCTCAGTGCAATATTTTCTTTCCTAACGGACTGAAAATTGAGTTGAGTTAAAAATCCGATTTTATTTAATACTTTTCAAAGATGACAATATTTTGTAAAAATAGGTTTTTAATAGGACAATAATATGGAAATTTTTCTTGATAGTGTTGATTTGAATGAAATTAAGGAGCTAAAAGAGTTCATTGATGGTATAACAACAAATCCTTCTTTAATAGCAAAATCTGGACATAAAGATAAGTACGAAGATTTAGTAAGCGAAATATGTTCTATTATAAAAGGACCTGTTAGTGTTGAAGTTGTTGCAGATAGCCATGAAGATATGGTTAAGGAAGGCCTTAAGTTAGCGAAAATCGCTAGTAATATCGTAGTAAAGTTACCCCTTACACATGAAGGATTAATTTCTTGTAAAAAGTTGTGGACAGAACATAAAATACCTGCTAATATCACATTATGTTTTTCTCCTGGACAAGCACTGTTTGCCGCTAAGGCCGGTGCTTGTTTTATTTCTCCCTTTGTTGGTCGCCTTGATGATATAAGCTATGATGGCTTATCGCTAATAGAAGATATATGCACTATATATTCTAATTATAATTTTAAGACAAAAGTTCTTGTTGCATCAGTAAGAAGTCCAGCACATGTAATAGAAGCTGCACGGCTTGGTGCTCATTCAATTACTGTGCCAGCAAAAATACTTAGACAGTTAATTAATCATCCACTTACTGATCAAGGGCTCGCAATATTTGAAAAAGACTGGGGCGTAAAACAATAAATGACATTGCTAAAAAAGACATAAAAACACAATAATTTATATAAAAAGGACATAGGTACCATCTGTCCTTTAAAGACATGTAGGTCAATGATATGCGTAATTCAGTGTTTTAAACATGATAGTCCTCCACTAATAAAAAAGATTGAGAAAAATGTATACAGCTACGACCGAAGTATAGCTAAAATATATTTTAACTGAAGATTATAGATTAATTGAATTGAAAAGTCTGCAGACGAAGATAGATTCCGAGCTCTAGAACACCTTCACTGTGCATGATAACAAAACTATTAGAGTTTGTCAAGTAATTTTTTATCGTAATTTTACGAACGTGTCATTCCAGTTTTACGTACACAGCTGTACGAATATTGCAATACGGCATATAATAAACAATGTCATTCCAGTGCTTGACACTGGAATCTAGTTAAATTTATGACTATAAAAGTAATGTTAAAATGCAATGCTTCTAGTGATGATGGATCCCAGTGTCAAGCACTGGGATGACAAGAGAAGAAGCACTGGTTAGCCATGCATCTAAAAATTTATAAACAAAAGATTACACTTCACAACTTTGTGATGGAATAAGTTTTTCAATGCTGTTGACGCAAAACTCAGTTGTATTATTAGCTATTTCATCGAATTTATCATTTATATCCTTACCTATTTTTTCATCTTTAATATATTCATACAGAGCTAAAATAGCTATAGTTGAACATATTGCGATGAAACCAACTTTTGCTGTAATAAGTAATGATATCCCACCTGCAAGTATGGACACTGCTCCAATAGCTAGGTTTATAATTTTATTTTGTGTTGATTGATTCTCTTTATCCTCTAAAACGTTTGATATTGCTTTTGAGGCAATTTTTATTGCTATTGCTGTAGTTGAGATTATAACAAACATCATAGCTATTTTTGCTAAGAGAAAAATTGATGGTAGCATTATTACAAGAAACAGTGAAGCACCTCCTATAAATAACCATTTCTCATTTATTTTTTTAGACTGATCTGTATTATTAGGCATTGCAACCCTCCACTTTCATTAACAGTTTATTCATATAATATGAAACATGCGATAGTCAAGATGTTTTTGTGTGGAGAAGCTTGCGATTGAGTTTTGAAGAGCTTTAGCTTTACAAGATGGTAGATTTGGTGATTATCGTAAGATTCTTGCAGTCATTTTAGTGGGAAGAATTTGTAAAATATTAAAAAATAACCGCCAGAAAATTGGAAACGCTATAACTTTCTTTCCTTTAAATATACTTTTTAAAATATATGCTGCAGCTTTTTCTGGCTCCCATATGAAGGGAAGTGGTTTATTAGACTTAAACATATCTGTTTTTACTGGCCCTGGCATTATGGTGATAAACTTTGTGCTACTGTTAGCATATTGGATTTTTAGTGATTGAAAACAACTTTTTAGTGCTGCTTTGCTGGCACAGTATGCAGAAGCATGTGGTGTTGCATGCATAGCAACAAGAGAAGATATAACCGCAAAAGTTGCCAAGGAATTATGATGAATCCATTCTTCAATCCAGTTGATAACGCCAAAATAATTGGTTTCAAATGTTTTTCTATGAATGTTGGTATGAAACTTATCTTCTATTTCGCCACATCCTGCATTAAGAAAAAAGAGATTTGGTATAATATTTTGCTTTTTTAAAAAATCAGACGAGTTTTTAATATTTTCACTTTTGCTTACATCACATGTTATAGGTAAAAAATTACTACCTAATTCTTCTTTTAATTTTTCCAGTTTTTCAGTGCGCCTTGCAATGCCAACCACAAACCATCCATCTTTAATGAGCAACCGTGCTAGACTTTCTCCAATGCCAGATGATGCTCCTGTAATGAGACAAGTTTTTCTATCCATGTGAATTTACATAACGTGAAGTATGAATGTAATGACTATTGCCTATTCACACAAGTTAAGTTTGCTATAATTTTGCTAAATAATAAAAAAAGAAAGCTACTTATAATTTTGAATTTTATATAAACTTAAAGGGAAGTTTAGTATTTGCTTACTTGTAATTTAAAATTCTTATATAATATTTTAAATGAGTTGAGAGAATTAAATGCAGGATGCAGCTTTAGTTTTACAAGATGGCAAGTGCTTTTTGGGAAAATCGGTAGGTAAAAGAGGCAAATGTATAGGTGAAGTTTGTTTTACCACTGGTATGACAGGTTATCAGCATACTATAACAGATCCTTCTTTTGCTGATCAAATAATAGCGTTCACTTTTCCTCATATTGGTAATGTTGGAATAAATCACAAAGATAATGAAGGAGAAAAAGTTTTTGCAAGTGGTGTGGTTATGCGTGAACTTTCTCCTATGTCTCACTCTTCTTCATATATTAGTTTAAATGATTGGTTGGAGAAAAATAATGTAGTTGGGATATCGGGAATTGATACTAGAGCTTTGACGAGATATTTGAGAAAACATGGATCTCAAAATGGAATGATATGTCCGTCAAGTGAGGCACATATATTAGATGAATTGAAGAAATACAAATCTGTAAATGGAATAGAAATAACTAAGAAAGTCAGTTTAAGTAATAACTTTCAAAGCGCTCTTAATGCAAAATATAGGATTGTAATTGTTGATTTCGGTATAAAAAATAGTATAATCTCACGCTTAGTAGAACTTGATTGTACGGTTGAATTAGTCAAACCAGATACAGGTTTTGCTCACAAAATATTAAGCATGAATCCAGATGGTATAGTGCTTTCAAATGGCCCTGGTGATCCACAAGAGATAGGAGAGAGTGTAATTTCAGAAATAGAAATTATTGTGAAATCTAAAATACCAGTTTTTGGCATATGCCTGGGCCATCAATTACTTGCAGTTACTTTGGGAGCAAAGACTGTCAAGATGGATATTGGTCATCGAGGGAGTAATCATCCAGTTTATGATCTGGAGAGTAAAAAAGTTGAGATAACTAGCCAAAATCATGGTTTTGTTGTTGATTCAGCTTCTCTTCCAAGTAACGTTGAAGTTACTCATATTTCTCTATTTGATAATAGTGTAGAGGGGATAATGATGAAGGATTACCCAGTCTTTTCTACTCAATACCATCCAGAAGAAGCGCCAGGTACACATGATTCACATTACTTGTTTGGGCGTTTTATTGACAATATTTTGTTATATAAAAGTAAAATCTAACTGAAATCAGTTAGATTAGCTTTTATTACTTGATCTTTTGGATTTGGATGTTTAATATTAGGAATAATAAAACTTAAGTTAAGGTAGTGTTCTCTTAACAGATTTTTGTGGAGGAGTGACCGAGTGGTTAAAGGTAACAGACTGTAAATCTGTCCGCATTGCGTACGTAGGTTCGAATCCTACCTCCTCCATTGTGCGGGTATAGCTCAATGGTAGAGCTCTAGCCTTCCAAGCTAGTGACGTGGGTTCGATTCCCACTATCCGCTCTTTTTTTGTTGTATTTATATAAAATCAACATATTATTTGTTGATGTATTTGTATTTTAGGTAGAAGAGTTAAAATTATGACAGCGATAGTAGAAGCATTTGGAAAGCCGCATGTAAACGTGGGAACGATAGGACATGTGGATCATGGGAAGACAACGTTAACAGCGGCGATAACAAAGCATTATGGTAATTTTGTAGCATATGATCAAATAGATAAAGCGCCAGAAGAAAGAAAGAGAGGGATAACAATAGCAACAGCGCATGTTGAATATCAAACAGAAAAGAGACACTATGCACACGTTGATTGCCCTGGACATGCTGATTATGTAAAGAATATGATAGTAGGTGCAGCACAGATGGATGCAGCGATATTGGTAGTCTCAGGGGTTGATGGGCCGATGCCACAAACGAGAGAGCATATATTGCTGGCAAAACAGGTGGGTGTTGGATATATCGTGGTATATATAAATAAAGCTGATGTTGCTGATGCTGATATGATAGATTTGGTGGAAATGGAAGTGAGAGAGTTGCTGAGTAAGTATAAATTTCCAGGTGATGAAGTGCCTGTGATAGTTGGGTCTGCGTTAAAAGCATTAGAGGATGATAGTAGTGAGTATGGAAAGAAATCAATAGATAAATTGATGGAGAAGTTAGATGAGTATGTGGTAGCACCTGAAAGGCCTATAGATTTGCCGTTTTTATTGCCAATAGAAGATGTATTTTCAATATCGGGCCGAGGAACGGTAGTAACAGGAAGAATAGAGAAGGGGGAGATAAAGACAGGGGATGAGATAGAGATAATAGGTCTGAAAGCGACGCAAAAGACGATATGTACTGGTGTTGAGATGTTTAAGAAGTTGCTAGATAAGGGAAGTGCAGGACTCAATGTGGGAATACTACTAAGAGGAACAAAGAGAGAAGAAGTGGAGAGAGGGCAAGTATTGGCAAAACCAGGGACAATAACCCCGCATAAGAAATTTAATGCGGAGGTGTATATATTGAAGAAAGAAGAAGGAGGAAGGCATACACCATTTTTTGGAAATTATCAGCCACAGTTTTATTTAAGGACAACGGATGTAACTGGGAGCATAAAATTGCTAGATGGAAAGGAGATGGTAATGCCAGGGGACAATGTAAGTATAGAAGTGGAGTTGAAAGTACCAATAGCAATGGATAAAGGATTACGTTTTGCGATAAGAGAAGGTGGTAGAACTGTTGGTTCTGGCGTTGTTTCGGAAATTTTAGAATGAGTATAATAACTAAGATGAAGCAAGATATATATATTAAAATCAAAGCTTTCGATTGTTCCTTGCTGGAAAAGTGTATTCGCGAGTTTATTGATCAATTAAAGCAGTTTAATGCAGATTTATCTGGTCCGATTGCGTTGCCAAGAAAAGATTCTAAATTTACTGTTAATAGGTCTCCTCATGTTGATAAAAAATCTCGTGAGCAATTTGAAATGAGAATTTCCAAGCGGTTAATTATTGTACATAATCCTACTCCTACTATGATGCAGATGCTTGCAGATTTATCTTTTTCTGCTGGTGTAGAAGTGGATTTAAAGGTTAAGGAAGGTTAATATTTAGGAAAAGAAAATGAAGAGAATAAATTCGCTTAGGAGAATTGGTTTGTTAATGATGAATGTTGGCCATACTGCTATGTATTTTGATAATAGTCGCATGGCTGTAACCCTATTGCATCTCAGCGAAACTTATATTATCGATATAAAAGGACAAGATGAATGTGGCTACAATTCAGTCATTTTAGGCACGGGGGATTTAAAAAAAATAGCAAAACCTCAGTTGGAATATTTAAAGAAAAAGGGTATAAATAGTAAATGTAAATTATACGAAAGTAGATTAACTGATCTATTCGGAATAGAATGTGGTAAAAAGGTGGGGGTTAATCATTTTGTAGTTGGTCAATATCTTGACATTACGGGTTATTCTTTAGGTAAAGGGTTTGCTGGTGTGATGAAGCGGCATAACTTCAGTGGGCTTAGGGCATCTCATGGTGTTTCTATTGCTCATAGATCACAAGGTTCTACTGGTCAATGTCAAGATCCTGGTAGAGTATTCAAGGGGAAGAAAATGGCTGGTCATTTAGGTAATAGCAGAGTAACTGTACAGAATATGAAAATATTATCCATTGATTATGAAAATAGCATAATTGCTGTAAAGGGTAATAATGTTCCTGGGTTTAAAAACTCTTATGTTTTTGTGAGAGATGCAGTTAAAAAGCCTTTACATAAAGATGTTCCTTTTCCAGCAGGTCTGCTGTTGAATATGAGTGATGATGCTAATAATTTGGTGAGTTAGTTATGGAATGTGAATTAGTTGATCTATCTAATAATAATGTAGGTAGTGTTGAGCTTAATCCCTTGATATTTTCTGCCAAGCAAAAATTGAGTATTTTGCATGATATAGTGAGATGGCAATTAGCAAAGAGAAGAGTTGGTGCTCATAAAACAAAGGGTATCAGTAATGTTTCTGGTACAACAGCTAAGCCGTATGGTCAAAAACGTACCGGTAGGGCGAGACAGGGGAGCTTGCGATCTCCTCAGTTTAGAGGTGGTGGAATTATTTTTGGTCCTGTTGTGAGGAGTCATGCTTATTCTCTTAATAAAAAAGTACGTAAATTTGGTTTGAAAATTGCTTTATCTCTAAAATATTTAAATAATCAAGTTATTGTTCTTGATAGTTTAGATGTTGATGTGAAGAAAACATCTAAAATGTGTGAATATATTAAAAATTTTAAATTTTCTTCTTTTTTAATAGTTGGTGATTATGGAGATGATTTGTTACGTGCTGCTAAAAATTTGCATTATGTAGATTTAATCAAACCTATTGGGTTAAATGTTTTTGATATATTGAATCATGAATGCGTGATGTTAACAAAAGACACTTTAAAGCATCTTGAAGGTAGATTGTTATGATTAAATATAATAATATAATAAAATCTCCTGTAATCACAGAAAAGGCTTCTCTTTTAAGAGAGAAGTTTAATAAATACTCTTTGTATGTTTCTGTAAATGTAAATAAGCGTCAAATAAAATCGGCAATAGAGTCTTTATTTAATGTCAGAACTTCTTCTATAAATGTTATTAGAGTTAAACCTAAATATAGACGTTTCAGGGGTGTGATTGGTTGTAAAAAACAGAGAAAAAAGGTTTATTTTTCTTTGATAGATGGTCAAAAATTAGATATAATGAGCGTTTAATATGGGTATGAAATTTTTTAATCCTGTTACTCCGTCTTCTCGTGGGACTATATTAATAAGTAAAATTGGTTTATCAAAAGATAAGCCAGAGAAGTCTCTTGTATTTGGTAAGAAATCCAGTGGTGGAAGAAATAATCATGGTAGAATTACAACTCGTCACAGGGGTGGTGGTCACAAGAAGAAGTATAGAGTTATAGATTTTAAACGTAATAGAAGTGATCAAGGTATAGTTGAGAAAATAGAGTATGATCCAAATAGAAGTGGGTTTTTAGCATTAATATCATATAAGGAAGATGATATTAAATCTTATATATTAGCTCCTCAAGGTATGAAGCCTGGTGATGTTGTGACAGCTGGAGATGATGCTGATATTCTGCCAGGTAATTGTTTGTTGTTGAAATATATACCTGTTGGTTCTTTTGTTCATAACGTTGAATTGAAGCCAGGTGGTGGTGCTGTAATTGCTAGAGCTGCGGGTTGTTGTGCACAAATTGTTGGTCGTGATGGTCAGTATGTTTTATTGCGGCTTAGATCTGGTCAAGTTAGGTTGATTTTATCTTCTTGTAAAGCTACTATTGGTGTAGTGTCTAATCTTGATCATAAGAATAGAAAGTTGGGTAAGGCTGGGAGAAGTAGGTGGCTTGGAATTAGACCTGCTGTGCGTGGAGTTGCAATGAATCCGATTGATCACCCTCATGGAGGTGGAGAGGGAAAAACTTCTGGCGGTCGTCATCCTGTTACTCCTTGGGGTGTTGCAACAAAAGGAAAGAAAACTAGGAAAAAAAATAAATCTAGTGATAAGTATATAAAAAAATTGAAAGGTTAATTTATGAGTAGATCTGTATGGAAACCACCTTTTTTACATCCATCTGTACTAAGATTAGTTCAGAGGGCTTCAAAAGAGGATTCTATTAATAAGGTGATAAAAATTCATTCCAGGGCTTCTGTAATTCTTCCTAATTTTTTGGGTTTAAAGTTTGCTGTTTATAATGGTAAAGATTACATTCCTGTTAGTGTTGATAATCAGAATATGATAGGTCATAAATTTGGTGAATTTTCACCTACTCGTAAATTTACTGGGCACGGTGGTGATAAAAAGGCAACAAGAAGATAGGTAATTGATATGAAAAATAGGGATATAATAGTTGAGGCTGGTTCTAGGGTTTTAAGATCGACTCCTCGCAAATTGAATTTGGTTGCTGATTTAGTACGTAATAAAAAAGTTTCTTTTGCTAATGTACAATTAAGATTTTGTGAAAAAAAAGCTGCTAGTTTTATAATGAAGGTGTTGAATTCTGCAATTGCTAATGCTCAAAATAATTATGGATTGAACATTGATAATTTATATATAAAGGAAATTTTAATAGGTAAGTCCCTTACTTTGCGTAGAGTATATCCAAAAGCTATGGGTAGGGCTAATAGAATGAGTAAATTTTATAGTAATATTACTATAAAATTGAAAGAAATTGTATGATTTATAGAAATGGAAAGTTAATAGGGAAAGTGTAAAAATATGGGACAGAAGGTTAATCCTAAAGTATTTAGATTACGAGTAAATAGTAATACCTGGGATTCTGTTTGGTTTGCTACAGACGATTATAAACAGAAATTGCATCACGATCTATTTATTCGCAGTTATATAAATGAATCCTTTAAGCATGCTGGTATTTCTAAAGTAATTGTAGAGCGTAAAGTTAATTTAGTGTCTGTAATAATACATTCTTCTAAGCCTGGAGTTATAATAGGTAAGAAAGGTTTAGATGTTGAGAAGATAAAGCAAAAAATAGCTAAAAAAGTAGAAAGTAGTGTCGAAGTGAATGTAGTAGGAGTTAAAAAGTCTGAAATAGATGCAGTTTTAATATCAAGGAGTATTACACATCAGCTAGAAAAAAGGATTTCATGTAGAAGAGCGATGAAAAAAGCTATTCAAAATTGTTTGAAGATGGGTGCTGAGGGTATTAAAGTAAGTTGCTCTGGGCGTCTTGGCGGAGCTGAAATAGCTCGTACTGAATGGTACAAAGAAGGTCGTTTGCCTTTACACACTTTGCGTGCTAATATAGATTATGCTTTTTGTGAAGCGAAGACTATATGTGGTATTATAGGAGTTAAAGTTTGGGTTTATGTTGGTAGTTAAGGTATATTGAAATGTTTGTTCCCAAAAAGAGTAAATATAAAAAGGTATTTAAGGGGAGAATCAAGGGTAATGCTAAGGGTGGTAGCACGCTGTCTTTTGGAGATTATGGATTAAAAGCTATGGAAGTAGGTAAGGTTCAGTCTAAGCATATTGAAACTGCAAGGCGCGTAATATCTAGAACGTTAAAACGCTCTGGTAAAGTGTGGATAAGAATTTTTCCTGATACCCCGGTTAGTAAAAAGCCGGCAGATGTACGTATGGGTAAAGGGAAAGGTAGTGTTGAATTTTGGGTGTTTAAAGCTAAGCCTGGCAGGGTTTTGTTTGAAATTAGCAGTGATGTTCCCATGCATTTAGCAAGGTTGGCACTTGAAAAGGCGACTGCCAAGCTTCCTATGAAGTGTAAATTTATATCTAATCATAATTGAATGGAGTTGCAATGGATATAGTTGAAATTGAATCAAAATCTTCAAAAGAATTGCATGAAGTTCTTGTGAGTTTTAGGAAAGAATTTGTTAATTTGGCTTTTCAAAAAAAGCTGGGCCAGTGCAACAATTTTTCGCGTTTTAGCTTAATAAGAAAGAGCATAGCTCGTAGTCTAACTGTATTAAATAGAAGAAAGAGAGAGGGGAAAAATGCCTAAGAAGGTTTTTTGTGGTGTCGTAACTAATGCTGAGTCTGATAAGACTGTAAAGGTTTCGGTGTTACAAGTGTATAAGGATAGGCTGTATAAAAAAGTTATTAAAAAATACAAGAAGTATACAGCACATGATGAGAATAATAGTTGCAAAAAGGGAGATAGGGTTTTAATAAAGGAACATAAGCCTATTTCTGTTACTAAAAAATGGGTTGTTATCAATAGCTAAAAAGGAATAGGTATTTATATGATTCAAAAAAATACATTGTTAGAAGTAGCTGATAATTCTGGTGCGCGTGCAGTGCTTTGTATTGGCTTGTTAGGTGGTAGGAAATCTGCATCTGTAGGTGATACGATTATTATATCTACTAAGTCCATTAACCCAAAAGGTAAAGTTGAAAAAGGAAAAGTGTATAAAGCAGTTGTTGTTAGAGTAAAAAATAGTGTTAAGAAATCTGATGGTTCTGTAATTCGTTTTTCTAGCAATGCTGTGGTTTTAATTAATGATCAAGGTGAACCACTTGGCACTCGGGTGTTTGGTCCAGTAAAAAAGTTATTATCTGGTTCTTTTATGAAAATAATGTCATTAGCTGATGAGGTTTTATAATGAGTGCTAAAATAAAAAGTGGTGATGATATTATAGTTTTAACTGGTAAAGATAAGAGAAAAATTGGTAAGGTAATCAAAGTTATAATACGTGATGCTAAAAAGAAAGTAGTTGTTTCTGGCGTAAATGTGTGTAAGAGACATACTAAACCAAGAGCTGGTGGTGGTGGTATATTGAATAAAGAGTTAGCTATTGATGTATCCAATGTTGCAATATTGGATCCTAAGTGTAAAACTCCAACTAAAGTAGGATTTAAGATTATAGATGGTAGAAAAGTGCGTTTTGCAAAAGTTTCTGGAGAAGTGATAGATTAGGTTGATATGTTTAAACAATTGTATAAAGATAATATAGTAAAATCCTTAAAGGATAAGTTTAATTACGGCAATGTAATGCAAGTGCCTAAACTTGTCAAGGTGTGTATCAATATGGGCGTTGGAGATGCTGCTACGGACAATAAAGCGATAAATGAGCCATTTGATAATCTACATTTGATTGCTGGGCAAAAGCCTGTGTTAACCTTTGCAAAAAAATCTATTTCTGGTTTCAAAATTAGAAAAGGTGCAACTGTAGGTTGTAAAGTGACTTTGCGTAGAAATAAAATGTATGAATTCTTAGAAAGATTAATATATATTGCTTTGCCAAGGGAAAAAGATTTTAGAGGGTTTAGTGTGAAGCAATTTGATGGTCATGGTAATTTTTCCCTTGGTATCAAGGAGCATATATCATTTTTAGAAATAGACTATGATAAAATAAGTAAAATTAGAGGTATGGATATTAATATTATAACAAGTGCAGTTAGTGATAAGGAAGCAAAGGAATTATTACTGGCTCTTAAATTCCCTTTTTTTGATAATTGAGAGAAAATATATATGGCAAAAAAATCCATGATACAGAAGAATCTTCGTAGAATAAAGTTATGCGATCAGTATAGTAAGAGAAGGGAAGAATTAAAATCTATAATGAATAATAAGGATTTATCTATTGCAAAAAGGTTTGCAGCTCAAAGTAAGCTGATTAAAAAATTGCCTAGAGATTCTTCTAAAATCAGAATTAGGAATAGATGCGCTTTAACTGGTAGGCCGAGAGGAGTATATAGAAAATTTGGTTTATGTAGGATTGTTTTACGTGATTTGTGTTCTTTTGGACAAGTTCCAGGGGTTACAAAATCTAGTTGGTAAATGTGATATAAGGAGTGTAATAGTGTCGTTATCTGATGGTATTGGTGATTTTTTAACAAGAATACGTAATGCTCAATTGGCAATGCATAGGGAAACAAGAGTCCTATTCTCTAAAGTGAATTCTTCTATATTGAAGATCTTAAAAGAGGAAGGGTATATTCTTAATTATGAAAAGCAAGAGAGAGGTAGTATCCCTTCGCTTGTTGTGCAGTTGAAGTATTATGATAAATCACCTGTGATTAATGATATAGCTAGGGTATCAAAGCCCGGTTGTCGTTATTATTCTAAGTGTAAGGACATTTCTAAAGCATATAATGGTCTTGGAATTTTTATTATATCTACACCGAAAGGAGTGATGACCGATTATAATGCACGTAGATTAAAAGTTGGTGGAGAAGTTTTGTGTCGTGTATTTTAAATGATAGGAGAAATGTATGTCTCGTATAGGTGCCGCACCTATCAATATTCCTGCTGATCTTTCAGTTGAATATAATGATGGTAGGGTATTAATAAGAAGTGTTAGGGCAGAAAAAGAGCTGAACTTGTGTAGTGGCATTCTGTGTCAGATAGTTGATAATCAATTGTTACTTTCTGTTGATCAAGGCAGGGATGATTATGATAAAATAAAATCTATATGGGGCACTTATAGAAGTAATATTAATAACATGATTAACGGTATGGTTAATGATTTTTCTGTTGATCTTGAGATTAATGGTGTGGGGTATAAAGCAGAATGTGATGATAAGTATTTGACTTTATATCTTGGTTATAGTCATAATATTAAGTATAAAGTGCCTAAAGACGTTGAGATTAAGTGTATAAAGCCAACTCATTTAGTGATTCGCGGTATGGATAAGCAAAAAGTCTATATGGTGGCTTCTGATATATGCAAAATTAGAAAATATGATCCTTATAAAGGTAAGGGTATTGTAATAAAAGGCAAATTTATGCTGCGTAAGATTGTAAATAAAAAGAAGTAATTAAAATGAAAAGATTGTATAATTTTTTAAGTAGCTATGAAAAAAGGAAACTTCGTAATAGAGCGAAGCTCGATAAGAGCGCTGGACGTTTACGTATATCCGTATTTAAGTCTAATAAACATTTTTACGTTCAGTTGATTAACGATGCAAAAGGAATAACCCTAGCTTCTGCTTCTACTTTGGATGATAAAATTAGGAATGTATGTAAAGGTAGGGTCAATGCTGAAACTATAAAACAGGTTTCTTCTTTAGTGATTGAGCGTCTGCCTAGTACAAAATTGCAGCAGCGGTTCGTCTTTGATCGGGGAGCATATAAGTATACAGGATTGATTTCTCAATTTGCTGAGGCTTTAAGAAGCTCTGGATTTAAATTTTAGAAGGTTTTAAATATGGCTGTAAAGAATTTACAAAATAATAATGATTTATCAGAACTTTTGGTTTCAGTGCGAAGGGTAACAACGGTTACTAAAGGTGGTAGAAGATTTTCATTTTCAACTTTGGTTGTTGTTGGTGATGGTAAGGGTAGGGTAGGATGTGGAATAGGTAAACACGCAGAGGTTGCTGAAGCAAGAGTGAAAGCTGTAAATGCTGCAAAGAAGTCGATGATTAGGGTGCACTTACGTGAAGGTAGAACTTTACATCATGATATTAAAGCTAAATTTTGTTCTGGTGAGATAGTTTTAAGAGCTGCAAGAACTGGAACAGGTATTATTGCTGGTGGAGCAATGAGGTCGGTTTTTGAGGTATTAGGTATAAAGGATGTGGTAGCTAAGTCTACTAGATCAAATGATCCCCATAATATTATATGTGCAGTATTTAAGGCTTTTGATGTTATGTTATCTCCTCGCCAAGTGGCAAGTAAGAGGGGTAAAAAGATTAGTGAGATAGTTGGAAATAGGTAAAGTATGAATGATGCTGTAAAATTAAATTCTGTGTTTACCAAATTATCTAAGAAAAAGAAGCCTAAATTATTAGGTAGAGGTATTGGTTGTGGTAAAGGTAAAACATCCGGTAGGGGTCATAAAGGGCAAAAAGCGAGAAGTGGCGTTTCTATAAATGGTTTTGAAGGTGGACAGCAGTCTATATATACTCGTTTACCTAAAAGAGGTTTTAAGCCTATACGCAAAAACTTATACTCTATATTTAATGTTGGTGATGTACAGTGCTTAATGGAAGCTAAAAAAATAGTCAAGGATTCTATCATAGATAAGGAGCTACTGCATAAATTAGGTTTTATCAGATCTGTTAAAAGTAAAATCAAACTTCTTAATAAGGGTAAATTAAGCGAAAAATTTGTGTTTCATGTTGATTTTGCATCAGAAGCTGCAAAAAGATCTGTAGCTTCAGTTGGTGGTAGTGTAGAAATACTATCGTAAATCATGAGCAGTAAATTTGCATTTAATAGTTTGGATTCTACGTTGTTATATAAAAGTGATTTACTAAAGCGTATATTTTTTACGCTAATGGCTTTAGTTTGTTATCGTTTAGGTACTTATGTTCCTATTCCTGGAGTTAATCTTGATATAATCAATGATATATTTCCAAAAGAGAGTTCTGGTGTTTTTGGAGTATTTAATTTATTTTCTGGTGGCGCTTTAGCTAGAATGACGATCTTGGCGTTAAACGTTATGCCATACATAGTTGCATCCATAGTTATGCAATTATTATCTTCTGCCGTTAAAGGAATCAATGAAATTAAAAATGAAGGAGAGTTAGGACGTCGAAAGATGAACTCTTATATACGCTATATGACTATAGTGTTTTGTATCTTTCAATCAATTACGATCTTAATAGGGTTAGAAAGAATGAATAGGGAAGGGGTATTAGTTGTAGTTGAACCTGGTATTATGTTTCGTACTATAGGTGTCTTTAGCCTTTTAGGTGGAACTATATTTTTAATATGGCTTGGTGAGCGGATCAGTGTGAGCGGTATAGGCAATGGTATCTCATTAATCATTTTTACTGGCATAACATCTGAATTACATAATGCTTTATCATCTCTGCTAACATTAAATAAAAATGGTAGTATGTCGTTTTTCATTACCCTTTTTGTTATAGCATTGTTTTTTTTACTGCTCCTTTTAGTCATTTTTACAGAATCTTCTTATAGAAAGGTAATTGTTCAATATCCCAAAAAACAGTTTAAAAAATTACATAATGATGATTTTACTTACATTCCATTGAAGATCAATTTATCTGGTGTAATACCAACTATTTTTGCTAACGCAATTCTATTAACGCCTATTTCAATTGCAAATTTCTATAAAGGTCATGCCATTGCTGATTTTATTTTAAACTACTTTATGGCAAATAAAGTGATGTACATTATAACTTACTTAATACTCATAGTACTTTTTAATTTTTTCTATACCAATTTTATATTTAATCCAGAGGAAAATGCTGATTTTCTTAGGAAAAATGGTGGTTTTATTCCTGGTAGAGGGCCTGGAAAACATACTTCTGATTATCTTCAAGATATAGTTTTTAAATTAACATTTATTGGGTCTGCGTATTTGGTGGTAATATGTACTATACCTGAAATTATGAGGTATCATTATGATATACCATTTATTTTTGGTGGGACGAGCTTGCTGATTATAGTTAACGTTATTACTGATACTATTATGCAAGTACAATCTTATGTTTTTTCAAATAGGTACGATAGTTGGATAAAGAAATATGAGTCTAAAACAAGGAGACTAAAGTGATTATTACAATTTTTGGTCCTCCTGGCTCTGGTAAGGGTACTCAGTCCAGTTTGTTAATAGCAAAGTATAATTTTAAATTAGTTTCAGTAGGAGATTTATTAAGGAATATTATATCTAGTGGGAGTAAATTAGGTAAAGGAATAAAGGATACTGTTGAATCTGGTAATTTAATTCAAGATGAAGTTATATGTAAATTATTGTGTGACCAGCTTGCATTAATAGATGGTGATTTTTTGTTAGATGGTTTTCCAAGAAATTTAAATCAAGCTCATTTTTTAACTCAAGTTTTGCAAAAAAGATGCAATAGGGATGTTGATCTTGTAATTGAGTTGCAGCTTGACGATAATATTGCAATTGATAGATTAAAAGATCGTCTTACTTGTTTGGATTGTAAAAGTATATATAGTATATCTTCTTTTAAGAATACTACTTGTGCTAAATGTAAAAGTACGAGATTGGAGAAGAGAATTGATGATGCTAATATGCTTGCAATTAATAAGAGGATAAGAGAATATCATTCTCAGATAAAGGGTTTGCGCGAGTATTATAAGGACAAGTTGTTAACAATTAACGCTAATTTGAGTGTTGATAGAGTAATGCAAGAGATTGAAAGTAAAATTTCTTGTAATTTGATTTGACTATAAGTTGTTTTATGGTATAAATTAAGAGTTATTATTAATAAAGTATCGAGGTATCAGTGGCACGTATTGCAGGCATAAATGTTCCGGTGAAGAAGTGTATTCCTTTTGCATTAACTTATATACATGGTATAGGTATTACTACTGCGAATATAATTTGTCGTAGCTGTAAAATTGATGAGCGTAAGCGTGTTTCAGAATTACAAGATGAAGATATAGAGAAAATTAGTAGTTTTATTAGGCAAAAATATGTCATAGAGGGTGAGCTCAGAAAAAAAGTGGCTATGGATATAAAATCTTTAATAGAAATCGGTTGCTATAGAGGATTAAGGCATAGAAAAGGTTTGCCTGTGAGGGGACAAAGAACCCATACTAATGCTAAAACTCGTAAAGGCAGATCTAAATTGCCTATTGCTGGAAAAAAATAAAATTTGTTATTATCGTGAGTTTTTATGAAAAAAGTTAAAACGGTTGGTAAGAATAGAAAAAGTTCTATTACTGGTATTGTCCATATTCGTGCAACTTTTAATAATACTTTTGTAAATGTGACTGATGTTTGTGGTAATACGCTTTACCAGACTTCTGTTGGTGCATGTGGTTTTTCTGGTTCGAGAAAATCCACACCTTATGCTGCAGGTAAGGTTGCCGATTCTGCTGCGAAGAAAGTAATAGAGAGATTTGGTATGAAGGTTGTTTCTGTAATAATTCGTGGTCCTGGTTTTGGTGCAGAAGCTGCAGTTAAAGCACTTAGGAATTGTGGATTGACTGTCACTTCAATTGCAGATAAAACGGCGATACCTCATAATGGGTGTAGACTAAGGAAAAAAAGAAGAGTATAGGATATTTGGAAGGTTTTTGTATGTATTATAGTGATAATGTCTCTTTCTGTGGAAATTTAGATAGATTAACTAAGCCTAATGCGATTAAGGTAATATCAGGTGATTCAAGTAAAAAAGGTGATATAGTTCTAGAACCTTTGGAAAGTGGTTTTGCTTTAACGTTGGGTCATGCATTAAGGCGTGTAATGTTGTCTTCTCTTCGCGGTAGTGCTGTTTATGGAATAAAAATTGAAGGCGTGAATCATGAATTTACTTCGATCCAAGGAGTTAGGGAAGACATAACTGATATAGCATTAAATATGGGCATGTTGAGATGTAAGCTAAATAACACGTCTAATAAGTGCTTAAATTTGAGCGCTAAAGGGCCTTGTCAAGTATTAGCTGGAATGATAGAAACTGATGACCAATGCTCTATTGTTAATAAAGATTTGGTGATATGTACACTAGGTCAAGATGTGGAGCTTAACATTACTATATATGTTGCTAGCGGAAAAGGTTATCTTCCTGTAAATAAATATAAAGAAAATGAATTTTTAAAGCTTATGAATGAACAAGATTTAATTGGTTTCATTCCAGTTAATGCTTTATATAGTCCTGTCGAGAGGGTTTCGTATAGAGTAGAGAATAGTCGTGTTGGTCAAGTTACTGATAAAGATAAGCTAATATTGTCAATTGAAACTGATGGTACAATCTCTCCAAGTCAAGCTGTTGACTATGCTGCAAGAATATTACAGGAGCAATTTCAGCCTTTTATTAGTTCTGATATGAGTTATAAAAAATCGCAGGTTTCTTTGTCTAGTGGTGCTAAAGATTTGGGCTATGATCCTGTTCTATTGCGTAAAGTAGATGAAATGGAATTATCTGTTAGATCTCATAACTGTCTGAAAAATGAAAATATCACTTATATAGGTGATCTTGTGCAAAAGACGGAAGTTGAAATGTTAAGAACTGCTAATTTTGGCCGAAAGTCTTTGAATGAAATCAAGGCAATTTTAAATAATTCAGGTTTGTCTTTGGGTATGAATATACCAAATTGGCCTCCTAAGGATATAGATGAACTGGCTAAACAACATACTGATGAGGATTAGGTAGTATATGAAACATGGAATAAAGAAAAATAAACTGTCTCGTTGTACCGAGCATAGGTTATCAATGTTAAAGAATCTATCTATCTCATTAATTAATCATGAGCAGATTGTAACTACTTTACCAAAGGCTAAAGCACTTCGTCCATATGTGGAAAAGTTTATTACAATTGCTAAGAATAACGATTCTTTACATGGTAGAAGGCTTTTGCTTTCACGTCTTCATAATAGTAAGTTAGTAGTTGATAAATTATTAAGCGTTCTAGCTAATCGTTATCAAGACCGTAAAGGTGGATATTCTAGAATAATAAAATTTGGTACTCGAAAGGGTGATTGCGCTCCAATGGCAGTGATAGAGCTAGTTGATAGAGATATTTCAGCAAAAGGTGAGATTTATAGTAAAAATAAAAAAGGAAGCAAAGTAGTTACACAAAGCTAATTATTCTTTTTATGGTAAGTAGGTTACGCTATTTTGTAGGTTACTTTGGAGAATTGTTAGTTTCGATATATTTAAAGCTGAAATTCTATAATGTTATAAAACGTCGCTTCCGTTGTAAGTTGGGTGAAATTGACTTAATTGTATCTAAAAAAAGGGAGCTGATTTTTATAGAAGTTAAAACAAGTTTATTTGGAAAAGAAGTACCGATATCTCATTTTCAGTGTCAGTCTATTATAAATTCTTCTAAATATTTCTTAAGTAAAAATCTTGATTTTTTAGATTATTCAGTCAGATATGATTTATGTTTTCTTTCCTTAAGGAGAAGACCTATTTATATAAAAAATGCTTGGATTGAACAATGGTAGCTAAAATAATTTAGATTTACTAGAACAGGTAATTGAATATGAAAAACAATAATTTAGTTTCATCTTATGCTAGAGCACTGTTTCATGTTTCAGGAAGCAGATTAGGTATTATAAGAAAAGAAGTAGAATTTTTGTTAGCTTTTTTTAAAGATCAAGATGTTTTTGTGTATCTATCTCATCCTATGGTTTCTCTTTTGCACAAAAAAGAAGCGATACTTTCTATAAAGGAGAACTTGAGTGAAAACTTAGTCAAATTTATTATGGTTACACTTGCAAACAAGCGCTCCCGTTTATTAATCCTTATATTAGAAAAATTCTTAAATCTTGTAAGGGAAAGTGAAAATGAATTGGAAATTACTATAAAATCAGCAGAGATTTTAAAGAAACCTGATATAAAAATAATTACTGAATCTTTGAACTTTCTTGGTAAAATAATAAAAGTCAGTCATGTGGTTGATCCTTCTATACTAGGTGGCTTTGTAGTTAGGTATGGTTTTAACTTGATTGATGCTTCGCTTAAGAGTTATTTGGATAGATTGGTTGATTTGAGTAAAGTGGAAATGTTGAAAATAAGGAATTGTATATGAAGAATAGCATAAATGCCTCTGAAGTAGTAAACATAATAAAAGAGAAGGTTGAGACATTTGATAATCCTATAAAACGAGAAAATATAGGTGAAGTAATTTCAGTAACGGATGGTATCACATTGGTCTATGGGCTGGAAAAAGCAAAGTTTGGTGAAAAGGTATCTTTTGCAAGCGGTGTAGAAGGAATAGTTCTTGATTTAGATCATGATACAGCTGGAATAGTTGTGCTTGGCAATGACCGTGATGTAAAAGAAGGGGACGTTGTAAAATGTAGTGGTGATGTTGTACAGGTGCCTGTAGGTCATGAATTATTAGGGAGAGTTGTAAATGCATTAGGCGATCCTATAGACGATGGCGGAGAAATTAGAGCCAAGAACAAAATGTATATAGAATCTAAAGCGCCAGGTATTATTGACCGTAAATCTGTGCATGAACCTCTGCAGACAGGAATTAAAATTATAGATTTGTTGATTCCTATAGGTAGAGGGCAACGTGAATTAATTATTGGCGATAGACAAATTGGTAAAACCACTATTGCGATTGATACTATTATCAATCAGAAGAAGATTAATGATGAGGTAAACGAAAATCAAAAAATTTACTGTGTTTATGTTGCTATTGGACAAAAAATTTCGACAGTAGCAAAAGTGGTGAATAAGCTAAAAGAAAGTGGAGCATTAGAGTATACAACCGTAGTTGTGGCTAGCGCATCTGACTGCGCGCCTATGCAATTTTTAGCACCTTATACCGGTTGCACTATTGGAGAATTTTTCCGTGATAATGGAATGCATTGCTTGGTGGTATATGATGATTTATCTAAGCATGCTGTGGCATATAGGCAGATGTCCTTATTGCTCAGACGTCCTCCTGGTCGTGAAGCTTATCCTGGAGATATATTCTATGTACACTCTCGCTTGCTTGAAAGAGCTGCCAAAATGTCTGATGAAAAAGGACAGGGATCTTTGACTGCTTTGCCGATTATTGAGACTCAGGCTGGCGATGTATCTGCATATGTTCCAACTAATGTGATTTCAATTACCGATGGACAAATTTTTCTTGAGTCTGAATTGTTTCACAAAGGATTTCGCCCTGCAGTGAATATAGGTTTATCGGTTTCTCGGGTTGGCTCTGCTGCACAATTGAAATCTGTGAAAAAAGTTGCTGGTTCTATAAAGCTGAGTTTGGCCCAATATAGAGAACTGGAAGACTTTGCTAAATTTGGTTCTGATCTTGATGCTACTGTTCAATTGTCCTTAAACAAAGGTAAATACCTTATTGAATTATTAAAGCAAAAACAGTATTCACCTATGCAAATAGAAGAGCAAGTATTGCTTATGTATATCTTTTCTAATCTGTATGGTCAATTAAATAAGGTACAGGTGAGCAACATCAATAGGTTCGAGTGTGATCTTATCAATTATTTTCAAACTGTTCACCCTAGAGTTTTAAAAAAGTTGTCAGGTGACATGAATGATGATATAAAAGATGATATTCTTGGTATTGTGAGTGATTTTGTCACTCAATTTAATTGCGTTTAGGCGGTGATTATGACTTCATCCATTGTTAACAAGTTTCCTATTACAAGGGAAGGTTTTGAGAGTATGCAAGTCGAACTTGAGAAATTAAAGGAAGAAAAACCTTCTATCATACAGGCTATTTCTGATGCTCGTGATCAAGGCGATTTATCTGAAAATGCAGAATATCATGCAGCACGGGAAAGATTAAGTTTTATTGAAGGCCGCATAATTGAGGTAGAGAGTAAACTTTCACATGCAGAAGTGATAGAAGTAAAAAATTTGTCTGGTGATACAGTAATGTTTGGTGCAACTGTTACGGTAAGCATGCTCGGTGATGATAACAGTGAAATAGAATATGTTTATAAGATTGTAGGTGGGTATGAAGCTGATGCTTCAAAGCAGTTGATCTCTACGGATTCACCACTCGGTAGTGCTTTAATTGGCAAAAAAGTTGGTGAGTATGTGGAAGTGATAGTGCCAAATGGAGAGAAATTGTATAAAATAGTTAAGATTGAGTTTAAGTAAATCATGGTACAAGTAACTTATCCTTCAATTAGTCTACCCGGTATTTCTTCTGTGGAAGATGTATTGAGGGATGCTAGTTCTGGTAAATTATTCATTTTAGTTGACGATGAAAACAGAGAGAATGAAGGTGATCTGATTGTATTAGCTGAGAAATTAGAGCCAGAACATGTGGCTTTTATGGTTAGATACGGTACAGGGATTGTTTGTTTAGCAATGACTAAAGTTCACATGAAAAGGTTAGGCCTTAGTTTCATGGAAAAAAAAAATGTTGGTGAAAATCATACTGCTTTTACTACATCAATTGATGCACGTTATGGTATTACTACGGGTGTTTCAGCTGAGGATAGAACAAAAACTATACATGTTGCTATTGATAAAAATAGAACTCAGGATGACATTATAACTCCCGGTCATATTTTTCCTGTGATTGCACATGAGGGTGGAGTAGAGCAACGTGCTGGTCATACTGAAGCAAGTGTTGAGATAGCTAAGTTAGTGGGATGTAATCATTCTGCAGTTATTTGTGAATTAGTGAATGATGATGGCTCTATGATGCGCTTACCCCAGTTGCTTGAATTTGCTGAACAACATAATATTAAGTTAACTACCATTGATAAACTTATCAGTTACGTTCAAAATTTAAACTAGCGTTTATAGATTCGTATAGTTTAAGTGTTAAAATACAAAATTCCTCAAAGTTATACAAACAAGGAATTTCCATGTCTAAGCTTTTTGTTTTACTATTTTTTTTCGTATACTGTAATAGCGCTTACTCTGTTAGTATTATTAGAGATAGTGAAGTGGAAGCGGTAGTTAAGGATCTAGCGCAACCTTTATTTTCTGCTGCGGGTATTGATAATGATAAAATAAAAGTTTTTATAGTTGATGATAGATCGATTAATGCTTTTGTAATTAACAATAATAGCATTTTCATTCATTTAGGGCTTTTACAATATTCGACTGAACCTTATGTCTTACTTGGTATATTAGCACATGAAATTGCTCATATATCTGCTGGTCATGTATTACAAATGAGTAGTGCTGTAGGTTATTTTCAATCAATAGCAATGATTAGTTATATGGTAGGATTAGTTTCTAGTATTGTCATTAACCCTCAGGTTGCGAGTGCAATCTTGCTTAGTGGTGTAACGCTTAGTTCAAGGTTGTTTTTTAACTATTCTCAAGAGCAAGAGAGTGTAGCAGATAGCTATGCTTTAAGATACCTAGATGAATCTGGCTATGATAATTTGGGTATGAAAGAGATTTTTGACTATTTTAAGAGTATTGAGCATGAAAACACTGAAGAGTATTTCCGCACTCACCCACTTAGTGATAAGCGTATATTTGCTGTACAGAATTATAAGGTTAAAAACAATATAAAACCAATCCTTGCAGATAAATTGCTGAAGTTTGAGCGTATGGTTGCAAAGCTAGACTCTTTCTTTGCTCCTATTCATGTGTTATCTAATAAATATGAAGGTAGTTCTAAGTATGTAAATGCTGTAATTCACTATAGGCAAGGAAAGATAGAAGAGGCTATTACTAAAGTTAATTCATTGATTCAAGAGTCACGCAATGATCCTTATTTATATGAATTAAAAGCGGAGATGTTATACAAAGCTGGAAATTTAAGTGAAGCAATAAAAATGTATGAAGAATCACTTAGATATTTATCTGAGAAGAATAACTATTTAGTGAAACTTGCGTTATCTCATACTTTATTATTACACGGTGAAATAGAGAAGGCAATTTTTTACCTAGAGCAGGTTGCAAACGTAGAAACAAATAACGCCTTTGTCTGGAAGTATTTAAGTATTGCATATAAACGTAGCGCTGATATGGCAATGTATTATTTTGCTTTGACGAAAAAGGCTTGTATTGAAGGTAATTTAGAGAAATTTATGAAATACGCCGATTTAGCTGTTAAAAGCTTACCAAAAGATAGCTCTTACTTGCTACAAATTGAAGATATGAAACAACAATACACACAAAAACACGCTTACTTTTAGGATTATTTTCCACACTTATCCAACATATCTTTTACTTCAGTACTTATATTGGGTATAATTTTCATTATAATCGTTTTGGCGCCAAAAAATACACCACAAAACATACCTAAGGCAAAGAGAGCTGGCCATGGCATTCTACCAAATATTGCAAGCAAAGCTGCACCTATTATGACTACAGTCATAAGTGGTCCGCCTATTCCCCAAACGTAACCAATAATGTTGCATATTACTTGGGCAGTTGTATCTTCTATGTCGCTAGCAGCACTTGCGTAATCTGAAAAAGAGAGAAACAGCACTATACATAAAGCATTAAAAAATTTTTTTATTATATAGCTCATTCTTTTGCCTCCAAGTAATAAACTAGTGTGAATCTAAATTTATATATATTTATTTTAAGGTAAAACTCATAGTTTGTCCATAAATAAGTGTTGCTACATAAATAGCCCACCATTGATGTTAAGCACATGCCCCGTTATATATCTTGCTTCGTCGCTTGCTAAAAACAATACCCCTGCTGCTATTTCTTCTCCTGTTCCCATTCTTTTCATTGGAATATTATCTAATATTTTTTCTTTTTGTTTTTCATTTAAAACTTCAGTCATCTTAGTATCTATAAACCCAGGAGCAATGCAATTTACTGTTACACCGCGACTTGCAACTTCTTTTGCTATAGATTTGCTCATAGCTATTATTCCAGCTTTTGATGCTGCATAATTTACTTGCCCGGCATTTCCTGTCAATCCTACTATTGAGGAAATATTTATGATTCTTCCCCAGTTGTTTTTAATTAATTTTCTGCATGCTTCTCTATTTAGTTTAAATGTAGAGTTCAAATTAATATCAATTACCTTTTGCCATGCTTCATCTGTCATTCTCAACAATAAGCTGTCTTGTGTAATTCCTGCATTGCATATGAGTCCATCAAAGCCTTTCATCAACTCACTTGCTTTATTTATTAGTTGATTTACCTCTTCAGGATTTGATAAGTCGCAAGGAAGTACGTGAATGTTTTTTTCATATTTTTTAGCAACTTCTTCGAGTACTTCTTTTTTTGTACTAGAAATACATAAAGTTGCTCTGGCCTTATGCATAATTTCTACAATTGCTTGCCCTATCCCGCCTGATGCACCAGTAATCAGAAATTTCCTGTCTTCTAATCCGAACATGATAATTTTTATATTATCCCAGCTCTTAACAGAATATTAAAAGACTTGCAATAGATTTTTTTCATAACTTTCATTTAATAGAAGCTTCTTGACAAATCTTGTGTTTATTGGCGAAATTATGGCGGCTGCATGCCTTTTTTTATTTTTTTCTATTCAGCCTAAACACGCTTCGTTTAAGCGTTAGCACATTATCAATTACAGTAATAAAATCAGCACCATGTGGATTCTTTTGCCTTTTTTTTGATTGGTAAATTTCTTAACACTTATAGCTAAAGTAATTTAAGAGAGCCAGCGCGTGACTAGTTCTTATTACTTGATCAGTCTTCTGGATCCCAGTACTGGAATGACAGGAGTGTGAGATAAGGCTACATTCATACTCCAACAGGTATGACATCATAGAGGTCATTGAGATGACAGACTTGAATGACAATAGGGACACTAGAATGAAAGGAAAAGAGGCTATTTAATTGTGCTGAATTTTACAAAATTTATTACTCCTGCCTGACAAATTCATTAGAATAGTATGTATAGTATGTTTATTAGTGAAAATCCGAAAAAAATGCAAGAAAAGTTAATATATTACTTTAGCCAAAGCAACTGTGAAGGTAATGCAGCAATGAGAAATCTACTAGGAGGGAAGGGAGCAAATCTGGCAGAGATGTGTAACATTGGCATTCCTGTTCCACCTGGTTTTACAATTTCCACTGCTGTTTGTCAGGCCTATTGTCAAGATAATGAATTGTCTTGTGATCTACGTAACGAGATAAAAAACTACATGGCGATGCTCGAAAATGACATCGGTTGTAAATTCGGGGATTCAAATAATCCTTTATTAGTTTCCATACGCTCTGGTAGTGTGAATTCAATGCCGGGCATGCTCGATACAGTTCTAAATGTTGGCCTAAATGATGCAACCGTTGTTGGTCTTGCAAAAAAAAGTGGAGAACGTTTTGCCTATGATAGCTACTGTCGTTTCATCATGATGTACTCGAGTGTTGTACTACAGCTTGACCATCACTTATTTCAAGACATTGTTGATAGTGAACAGCAAAAAAGTGGAGCAAAAAGCTTAGCTGATCTTAATGTTGATGTTTTAAAGAAAATTGTTAATGATTTCAAAGAGATAGTATATGAAAAAACTGGAAAGCATTTCCCGCAGAACGTTGAAGAGCAATTGTTAAACTCGGTTAATGCAGTATTTGCCTCTTGGAAAAACGATAGGGCTGTTTCCTATAGAAGAATACATAGTATTTCTGAAAACCTTGGAACTGCAGTTAATGTACAAGCAATGGTTTTTGGCAATCTGAACGATAATTCTGCAACCGGCGTGATATTTACACGTAATCCTTCAACTGGAGAAAAAAAGCTTTTTGGTGAGTTTTTAGTTAATGCTCAGGGTGAGGATGTGGTTTCTGGTGTTTATACTCCTATGCCAGTTAACGGCGAGCAAGAAAACACCATAGAGAAGTTGCTACCAAGCATCTACCGAGAATTATGCGCGGTATGTGAAAAACTTGAAAGGCATAATAAGGACATGCAGGATATCGAATTTACTGTACAAGACGGTAAGTTATGGATTTTGCAGACTAGGTCTGGCAAGCGCACAGCCGAAGCTGCTATTCGCATAATAGTTGATATGGTAAACGAAGGAGTGATTACAAAAGAGGAAGGAATATTGAGAATTGATCCAAAAACCTTTGACAATTTATTACATCCAGTTCTTGATGTTAAAATTGATCAAGAAGTAGTAGGAAGAGGGTTACCAGCTTCTCCAGGTGTTGCTTCTGGATATGTAGTATTCAGTGCAAGTGATGCTGAAAAAGCTGCAGAGCAGGGTAAAAAAGTAATTTTGGTAAGATCAGAGACGAGCCCTGAAGATATTAATGGAATGAATGCTGCAAGTGGAATAGTAACAGCGAGGGGAGGTATGACCTCCCATGCCGCTGTTGTAACTCGTGGAATGGGTAAACCATGCATTTGTAGTCTAAATGGACTTTATATTGATAAAGATGAAAAATTTCTTTCTATGGGGGATATAAAAGTAAATAAAGGTGAATCAATCACCATCAATGGAGGAACAGGAGAGGTTATGCTTGGTATTCTTCCTACAATTTTGCCTGAATTATCTCAAGAATTCAAAACGATAATTAACTGGGTAGATGAAATCAAAACAGTGAAGGTGAGAGCGAATGCTGATACTCCAAAAGATGCAAAAATTGCAAAAGAATTCGGTTCAGAAGGTATAGGATTATGTCGCACAGAACATATGTTTTTTGCTAGTGATAGAATCGAATTCATTCAAAAATTGATAATAGCTGATGATGAAAATGAAAGGGCAAATGCATTAAATAAACTCGAAGAAATGCAAAAGTCTGATTTCAAAGAAATATTTTCTATTATGGAGGGCAGGGAGGTTACTATACGTTTGCTTGATCCACCTCTACATGAGTTTTTGCCCCACAATCAATCTATTATAGAGAAAATTGCCAAATCACTGAATAAGTCAGTTGAATCAGTAAAAAATAAAATAGCACAGTTATCAGAAAAAAATCCAATGCTTGGCCATCGAGGTTGTAGACTTGCCATTTCTCATCCTGAAATATATGGCATGCAAATTAGGGCAATACTCAGTGCTGCAAGTGAATTAAGGAAAGAAAAGAAGATAGAAGTGAAACCTGAAATCATGATTCCTTTTATCATGAGTGAGAAAGAGTTTATTCTGATATGCGAGTTAATAAAGAAAGAAGCCGAAAATTTCGATGTGAACTATTCAATCGGAACGATGATAGAACTGCCACGAGCAGCACTGATTGCTGATAAATTGGCAAAACACGCAGAATTTTTTAGTTTTGGCACTAATGATTTAACACAAACAACTATGGGACTTTCACGAGATGATTCAGTTAATTTCCTCGATTCTTATAAGGAAAGCAACATATTTGAAAACGATCCATTTGAAGTGCTAGATGTTGAAGGGGTAGGGGAATTAATCAGAATAGCTATCGAAAGGGGCAAAAAAACCAGAAAAGAAATTAAACTTGGTATATGTGGAGAGCATGGAGCGAATCCACAGTCCATAGAGTTTTTCATCAAATCAGGGGTTGATTATGTGTCATGCTCGCCCTATAGAGTACCGGTTGCAAAGTTAGTGGCAGCACAGTTTAGCATAAGTTTGTTGGGTAGCACAACTGTACGAACATAGATTTCGCTAACAAGTAGCGGAATGATGATTTTTCAAATTGTCGATAAATCTAAGTCAGTTTAGCTATTTTGCTGCTACTTTTTTTCTTAATATCTTAAGAAAGATTGACTTTTTGTCTAAAATAATATAGGATAAAGTAATAGTGAGTGAGGTAAAAATGTCAATATCAAAAGAACGTAAGGAATATTTACTAGAAAAGTTTAAATATGCTGCCAAAGAATTTGGCAAGTCTGGTACAAAGTCCAATCATCTAGCAGTACCAAAGGAACAGCAACTCTCTATTGATTTAGGTAATAGAAAAGTTTTTGGTATCATAAATAAGATTCTGTATTGGATAGAGAATAATTTTACTTATTTTTTTCCACGATATAATTTGTTTCCAGAAGTTGGAGTTGAAGGAAGAAAAATTCCTGGAACTAATACAAGGGTTAAGTATTTTACTCCAGATGACCAAGCAGAATATACTAAAATTCCTCATGAAGGAAAATTATACGTGGACTTAATGCCAGAAGTGGAAGGTAACAAGTTAAAAGGCTTTAAAGGCAAACTATATGATACAACTGATAAAATTAGTAAGGGTAAAAAAGGTTGTGTAGCTTATGTTATCACGCTTGATGGAAAATTAGTAACTCATGAACATATTAATGTTAACAAAAGCGAATGGGCTTATCGTCATTCAACTCTTGCAGGCGGTAAGCCGATTTTATGTTCTGGTTTAATGAAAGTGGTAAATGGTAAAATAACTTATATAGACAATAATAGCGGGCATTATAAACCAGAATCAGCAAACTTATACAATGCAGTGAAAAAGTTAGAAGGTCTATTTTCGGAAGATGCAAAAGTTGTTTGCCTACCATATTGGATTAGCTTGAAAAAACAAATTCCGCTTATACGCAAAATTAGTCTAGCCAAACGAGAACCTGTAGAGAAATTCTTGGAAAGGATGAAGAAAAAAGGGAAAGATGGATTGACTCAATATGAAAGACATTTTGAAAAGATAAAGGAATTTAATGAGCAGTATGAACAAAAATTGCTTCTTGCAAACTATAAGTCACCTACAAATGAACTGTCCTACAAACCAACTATACATAAAAAACACAGATTGAAATACTCTGAATATATTAACTTACACCTTAATTTTTTGAAAGAGTTTGATGAAAATCCTGAAGTGCAAAAAATAGCAATAGAACATTCAATAAGAAGGGTTATTGGAGCAAATTATGGCCATAAACCTACAGTTGCGCTTGCTAAGGCACAGGTAATAGATAAAGATGGAAAGCTGCAAGAAACGGACGAAATAGTAGGTATAAATGTTGCTTTTCACCATGAGAATGATCGTGATGGCTTTGCTAAACTTCTAGATTTTAAAAAGTATAGCTATATTTGCGAACCTCATTTGCAAGATAAAAAAAATAGAGCCGATATGGAAAAATTAATGCCCAATAAACATACAGTTTTTATGAGTACAGACCAGGCTAATAAATTTATAAAGGGCACTTTACAAATTAAAATTGATAGTGTTGAACAATTGAGTACCAGTTTGGTGATGGGCTAAAGCTCTGTTTAAATATATATTTAGTTTTGTTACAATATTCTTATTTTCATCATATAATATGATGGAAATTTTATGCACAACTTTTTTATTTGATTAAAAATTGCATTTTTGCAATAAAAACTTATTTATTGTAAGAAAACTTGCTCATATAAAACTATTTATAGAGTGACAATAGCTGTGTTATACTTACACTTCTGATTCGAAAATTTATGCAGTTATTTCTAACAAGATTGGTCAATAAATTTTACTGTTTAAGGATGAGAAACAAAGTAATCATCGTTTCTAGTATTGCTCTTATTCTACTGTTCTTTATCAATAGTACATTTTTAAAAAAAGATCAGGCGGTTCATAGTGATAATCCAATTAGTAGTTTTTCAGTAAAAACTCAGGATTATACTCCACAAAATCGCACTGTATATTTAAATTTTTCTGGTACAGTAAATCCCTTGCATAGGGCAAGCCTTGTCTCAAGAACAAGTGGTCAAGTTATTGCTATTTATTTGTCTGATGGTGAAAAAGTAAAAAGAGGCGATGTAATTTTAAAGATAGAAGATTATGACAGAGTTGCACAAGTTGAGAAAGCCAAAGCTTTGTTAAATCAGCGTGAAATTGAGTATGATTCCTCTAAAAAATTGAATAAAAAAGGCTATGGAGCACAGATAAGAGTGGAAGCAGCTTTTACTGCATTGCAGAGTGCAAAAGCTGACCTAAAAAGGCTAGAGTTGGATTTAGAAAATACTGCGATTAAATCCCCTATTGATGGTTATGTAGATAAGATCAACGTAAATGAAGGGGATTTTGTTAATCTTGGACATAAGATAACTGACATAGTTAATTTTGATCAGGTTCTTGTAGTGTTGTATGTTTCAGAAAATGAAGTAAATAAAATAAAACTGGGTAGTGCAGCGCAAATTAATTTGCTAGACGGAAGGGAATTAGTAGGTGAAGTGAGTTTTATTAGTAAAATTGCTGAGCCTAAAACTGGATCTTATAGAGTGGAGGTCAAGGTAACTGATAATGAAATTATATCCTTGCAAGGACTGACTGCTAGTGTAAGCCTACCTTCAGGTGAAAAATTTGCATATAAAATTCCTTCTTCAGCCTTGAGCTTAAGTGACGATGGTGTTCTTGGAATAAAGATTGTTGATGACAATAATTATGTAGTATTTACACCAATAGAAATTGTTGACCATGAAGAAGATGGGGTTTGGATAGTAGCAAATAACGAAAATAAGCCTATAAATTTAATAACATTGGGTCATCTATCTGTTAAGCCTGGTGATAAGGTATAACTCGAATGTAACATGACAACGAATCCTGTCATCCCAGTGCGTGGTCATAATCTCATCAAAAACTCAAAATTCCTGGACCCCACCTGGGATGACACCAAATGAGCTACTCGCATTTTTGAGGTATAAATCACAATATTTGTACAGTTGTGTGTGTGCTACTAAAAGGATGTCATTCAAGTAGCTGACACTGAAATCGAGAAAAGAAGGCAGTGTCTGGACACTAACACTATGTTTTTATCTATCTTATTTTGCCACTCTGCTGTGTAAACTTACTCTGCAATAACCTTTTTTTCTTTTAGCAAATTTTGTAACTCACCTTTTTCATACATCTCGCGGGTTATGTCACAGCCACCAACAAACTCTCCCTTTATATATAATTGTGGAATTGTTGGCCAATCAGAGAAACTTTTTATGGACTGACGTATTTCATCATTCTCAAGTACGTTGATGCATTTAAACTTTACATTTAAGTTTTTGAGAATTGACACGACAAGTCCAGAGAATCCGCATTGAGGAAAATCAAAGGTGCCTTTCATATACAGCACTACGTCATTTTCTGCTATGTCTTTTTTTATTTCTTCAAAGTTATTCATAAATATCACCTTAATTTTAAGCTCCAGTTTCTAGTTGCAATGCATGTATAGACTGACCTTCAAGAGCTTTATATATCATTCTATGTTGTTCTATTTTTGTCTTTCCGGAAAAACACTTGGAAGTTATTTTTAAATGGTAATGATCATCATCTCCAGCAAGGTCCTTAATCTTTATATCAGCGTCAGGGAATGACTGTTTGATAATTTTCTCTAATTCATGAATTGTAATAGTCATCAGTTTATTTTAATTATAAGCCTAAAATATGCAATTGATTATTGTGAAGACAATAAATTGAGCGTATTGAGAGCACTAGCAAGACGAGATTTTAGTTGACTTGCATACTCATTCCAGTCCTCTATTTCCTTTCTTGCAACGCCTGAGGTAACTGCAGCTTTTGCAACAGCAGGAGATACTATAGAAATTAATCTTGGATCAAATGGAGTGGGTATTATATATTCACGTCCATAGCTCATTTTACGACCGCCATAGGCTGCAGATATCTCATTTGGCACTGATTCGCGGGCAAGCTTTGCTATTGCATCTGCAGCGGCAATTTTCATTTCTTCATTTATTGTCGTTGCATGTACATCAAGTGCTCCTCTGAATATATAAGGAAATCCCATTACGTTATTGACTTGGTTGTTATAGTCTGATCTGCCAGTTGCAATTATTGCATCTGGCCTGACAGACTTTGCAAATTCAGGCCTTACTTCTGGATCAGGATTAGCAAGAGCAAAAATGATTGGGTCTTTATCCATGCTTTTTAACATCTCTTCGCTGAGCACATCCTTTGCAGAGAGTCCGATGAATACATCAGCGCCTTTTATGGCATCAAGTAGAGAACGTTCTTTAGTGTCAATTGCATATTTTCCCTTCCACTCATTCATGTCCTCTTTTCTGTCTTTGTGTATTACTCCTTGTTTGTCACATAGTACTATGTTTTTAGCGCCCATGGACTTTAGTATTTCCAAACACGCAATACCAGCTGCTCCAGCTCCATTCATGATGATCTTGACATTCTCTAATTTCTTTTCAGCAATATCGAGGGCATTTTCTATACCAGCTGCAACAACTACTGCAGTTCCATGTTGATCATCGTGAAAAACCGGAATATCCATCAATTCATTTAGACGTTTTTCTATTATGAAACAATCAGGAGATTTTATATCTTCTAAATTTATTCCCCCCCAACTTGGCCCAAGATACCTTACTGCATTGATGAAATTTTCTATATCTTCTGTGTCAACTTCTATATCGACTGCATCAATGTCAGCAAAACGCTTAAATAAAACAGCTTTGCCTTCCATGACGGGTTTGGAAGCAAGAGGACCGATATTGCCAAGTCCCAGCACTGCGGTGCCATTTGAAATGACAGCCACATAATTGCTTTTTGCCGTGTAATCATAAATAGCCTCAGGATTTTTAGCTATTTCAAGGCATGGAGCTGCAACGCCAGGGGAATAAGCAAGTGATAGGTCATGCTGTGTGGATAAGGGTTTTGTTGGTATAACCGATACCTTACCAGGTTTACCACCCCTATTATGATACTTCAGTGCTTCTTGTTTTGTGGTGTTATCTAAATCATTATTCATTCTTATGCTTTGAGCTTATTATTAGTAATTTTTTAAGTATTTTTTTAAGTATATGGGGTTTTTATGAATGTTCAACTATTAGCTTGTGAACTCTATTGTACTTCTGTATAAATTTATCTACTACGTAGGGTGATGTACATGTTTAAGAAAAACGTGCCTAACTTGCTAACAATTTCTCGTGCGCTCGCAATACCGGCAATAATATCAAGCTTTTATATAGAAAGTAAGTATGCAAGTCTAATAACAATATTGATCTTTATGTTTGCGTGCATTACAGATTTTTTTGATGGTTATTTAGCGCGTGCATGGAAAGTCCAATCGAATTTTGGCAAGTTATTTGATCCAATTGCCGACAAGTTAGTAGTAGCTTCAACAATAATCATGCTAGTTTATAAGCATAAGATAGATGATATTACAATTATACCGTCAGTTATAATTGTTTGTAGGGAGATATTAGTTTCAGGCTTGCGGGAGTTCTTGATAGCTACAAACGTTAGTTTACCTGTGAGTAAGGCTGGGAAAATTAAAACATTTTTGCAGATGGTTGCTATAGTAGCGTTAATAATGAGTGATTATGAAGCAACTAAATATATAGGTGTGGTTTGCTTATGGGCTGCGGCTGTTATGACTATGTGGTCAGGCTATAATTACGTTCTAGCTGGCATCAAACAGATTGACTAAATTGCTTAAGAGTATACAAAGAAAGTTAATAATTTCATAACATTGACTTAGTAATTAAAATCCTATATAATGTATTAGTTCATAAGTTGGTCTGTTCATATGACTAGTATTACAGGCACTAAGTTTTTTTTAAAAAGATCCAAAGGTAAAAAAGGTGCTAAAATGGAAGATTTTTTCTGGGATTTTTGGCCAACAGTTGATGAAGAAGTCAGAAAAGAAAGAGAGGAAGAAAAAAGCAAAAAGCTCGAACAAGAACTATTAACACTAAAAAAAAGAGAGCTACATAGGAAATGTGTATCATTGGTAACAATGGTTCCATTTGCATTGCTGATGGCAATTGAGCTCGAAAAAACATGTAGCGATCAGGTATTACTTGGCCTTATAAGCGGTGCATTAGGCCATATTATATTACCTTTCACAGTCTTATCTCTTATTTGCACGCTATATTTAATTTATAATAATAGAAAAATAGCAGAAAAAGAACGAGAATTGGAGAATATTGAAAGTGGGAAAACAGTAGAAAAAGAAAAGAGAGACCTTCCTTGTACCGTTGATGATTACTTTAACTATGCTGATGCTGCTTTAGTTACATTAGTTATTGTGGCTAGCATAGTAGGTGAAGCATTGGAGCAAGGAATAATAGGAGACGTAGCTTTTTCAATTTCTAGTCTATTTTACTTTGTAGCGAGTGCTACTTTCTGCTATCGCGAGTACAAGAAAAGTAAAAAATATGAAGTAGAAAAAGAGCAAGATTTTGATGAGAAATCTGAAAAAAAGACAAGCAATATGTCTGCAGCTAAGTTAATGCTCGCTGGTTCTTCTTTATTACTAATCAGGAGAATAATATTGATTTCTGGAGTAGCATTAGCATCATCTGCTGTTGGGCCTGCTTTAGGTCTGGTAGGTATTGCTCTTTTGATGGTAGGAAGTGGATTGATCACACATTCTTATAGTAGAAAGCTAGAGAACGTAGAAGTGAGTGGAAAGGGTGTTGCAATAGGTGGTGGTGCGAGCAATATAGGTAATGGTGGCCAAGAGCCGCTTTTCGTTCGATGATAATGCCAAAAATTTGTTTATTTAGGTAATATTTAGTCTATACTTTATTTTGATCAAAAAAAATCTTATGTATAAGACTTTAATCATATGCTTTTTTCTTCTGACTTGCCCCTTCACGCAGTCGTATGCGAATGATCTTGAACACACTGAAACTGAACTATATGAGGAGGCAGTTAAGCTTTATGATCAGAAAAAATATAAGCAAGCTATTAGAGCATTTCAAAAGATAGAGGATTTGTATCCTTTATCTTATTGGGCAATGAAAGCCAAATTATTGTCTGGGGTTTCTCACTATAATATGGGTAAATACAGCGGTGCTGCAAGTGATATGGATGATTATATATACGTTTATCCAAATGGTGAAGATTTGCCATATGTATATTACTTAAGAGTATTATCTTATTACATGCAAATTAACAAAGTGCAGCTTGGGCAACAAATTGCATATAAAACTTTAGAGCTAGCTACTGAATATATTAATCTTTTTCCGAATAGCGAATATATAGAAGAGATCAAAGAAAAAGAAAAATTAATCACAGAACATATATCAAAAAAAGAGTATTCTATTGGTGAATTTTACCTAAAGCGTGGTGAATATTTAGCAGCAATTAAGCGTTTTCAAGATATGATAAGCAATAAAGATTCTAAATATTCTTCTAGAGTTATTAGTTATTTAATAACAGCTCACTTAGCTCTTGGCCTTGACTTAGAAGCTGAGCAGTATGAAAATATGTTAGTAGAAGGGGTGAATTAGTTTTCTTATGGCTGGTCATTCACAGTTTTCAAATATAAAACATCGAAAAGGTGCTCAGGATGCAAAGCGCTCGCAAAAATTTACGAAGCTCATTAGGGAAATAACAGTTGCTGCAAAACAAGGGCTACCTGATCCCGAGCTTAATCCACGTCTTCGCTCTGCTATCTTTGCTGCGCGAAAGGAAAATCTACCAAAAGATAAAATAGAAACAGCAATAAAAAATGCAGCTGGTAACGTTGCTGGAGAAAGTTATGAAGAAATACAATATGAAGGCTGCGGACCTTCTGGTGCTGCACTTATTGTCCATGCTCTGACAAATAATCGCAACCGAACTGCTTCTGAGATACGTTATATCTTTTCTCGCAAAGGCGGTAATTTGGGAGAAACAGGATGTGTGAGTTACCTTTTCGATCATGTAGGCTTAATTGTCTATAAAGCAGAGGGTATAAATTTTGAAGATTTATTTAACTATGGAATTGAATTAGAAGTATTGAATGTTGAGGAAAATAACAAGGAAGAATTATATGTTATAACTTGTGCAGTAAAAGACTTTGGTAAAGTACGTGACGCTTTCTATACAAAATTTGGAGAACCAGAGCTTGCTCGTCTTTCATGGCAACCAAAGGACCTGATTGAAGTTAGCGACAAAGAATTAATTGATAAATTATCTACATTAGTTGAAGAGCTAGAAGATAATGATGATGTGCAGTATGTTGAAGGTAATTTTATTTTTGCTGATAAACTATGAGGCTGGTAATATTTCTACTGCTTTGTATTTTACCAGCATATGCGACTGAAACATCTGCAGTGCCGCTTCAGCATGGGATCAGGAAAAAAGAGCCAGTGTCAAACAAACAACTGTACGAACATTGTGATATGAGTGCCAAGAAAGATGTCATCCCAGTGTCTAGACACTGGGATCCAGAGAATTCAATTGCAAATGGACACACCAAGCGATTGTATAATAAAGACTGGTCAAGCATTGGAATGACACTAACCCACTCTCCAGTGTTATTCCAAGACGGGATCAGAAAAAAAAAAGCTGCTTTGGTGACAGAAAGTGATAGAAAGTTGTTATTCATATCCAGTGACATAAAATCCTCTTTTTTTGATGCAGGAGGTTTGGCGCCAGATACAATAATGAGATTAATCAGCATATATAAAGATTATGGTGTAGATTTTAAAAAAGACATTGTGCCCAAAAGCAAGTTGGAAGTTCTGTGTGAGAGTGATCAGAAGGCTGAAGAAAAAATTTTATATACTTCACTCACAACAAGCAATAAAGCTATAAGTTTATATTATTATGAGTCACAAAACAGCAAAGAAGAGTATTTTAATAAAGAGGGTGTAAGCTTGAAGAGTAGCGAAATTTTTGTAAGTCCTTTAAACGGAGATTTTCGTATATCCTCGAATTTTGGTAATAGAAATCATCCCATTCATGGTAAAATTGCTTTTCATAAAGGAGTAGATTATGCAGCTAAACTTGGCACTCCTATACACGCCACTGCAGAAGGTGTAATAGAATATATAGGAAAGAATGGTGGCTATGGGAATTACATCAAAATAAAGCACAACAATAAATATTCAACTTGTTACGCACATATAAGCAAATTTAGTAGCGATGTAAAGTTAGGCTCTAAAGTAAAGCAGGGACAAATCATTGCTTATGTTGGCAGCACTGGTGTTGCAACAGGACCTCATTTACATTATGAAGTTATATATAATGGTAAACATATTGATCCGCTTACGATAGCTCATGGCAATGAGATAAAGTTGCCTGATCGTGAATTAAGAGAGTTTAAATTATTTGTAAGTAAGGTAGATGAAATAATCAGCAGAGAGGGTGCAAGTGAAAAAGCAATCTGATGAAGACAGTACAGATAAAAATACAATAAATGATAGAAATCTAAGTAAAATTCGGGCTTTTCCTGTACTAATAGCGCTAGGGTTAATTTTATTGGTACTTTTTGTGTATGACAGCACAATTGCACTTGGAGTTGCTGCTGTTTCAATATTGACTTTTTCTCAAGGATTTTTCGTTAATGATCCTAATGAAGCAAGAGTGATAGAGTTTTTTGGTCATTATATTGGAACTTATTTTAAGTCTGGAATATGCGTAACGCTTCCATTTTCGAGTAAATATAGAGTTTCTTTGAAATTTCAGAATATCAATACAGAAAAAATTAAAGTTAATGATGCTAATGGAAGTCCGATAGAGATTTCAGTAGTAATTGTTTGGAGAGTGAGCAGTCCTGCGAAGGCATATTATAATGTTAATAATTATCATGATTTTGTTTTTGTGCAAAGTGACTCGGTAATTAGAGAACTGGCAAGTAATTATCCGTATGATAGCGAAAACGATGAAGAATCTTTGCGTAAAAACTCTGACAAAATTTCAAATGAATTGCGGTCAATGCTACAACAAAGATTGAATATTGCTGGAATTGAAATTGCAGAAGCGAGAATATCGCATTTGGCGTATTCATCTGAGATTGCACAAGCAATGCTGAGACGTCAACAAGCACATGCCATCACCTCTGCAAGAAGGCATATAGTGCAAAATGCAATAGGAATTATCGAAGAAGTAATAGCCCATTTTGAAAAAAATAAAAGCTTACAATTGGATGGAAAACAAAAGGTTCAATTGATAAACAATTTGCTAGTTGCTCTGATCTCTGAGCAGGATGCACAGCCGACTATTAGTTTGGATAATAATTAGCATAGAAGCCGATTGGGTTTCATGAATGCAAGTCACTGTTAATTTCTTGATTAATAGACTAAATGATGTTATAAATTACACGCATTAGGGGTGCTCTAAAAAAGCTGAGAGTACATAAAGTACAACCCTTTGAACCTGATCTTGTTAAAACAAACGTAGGAAAATGTATGTATATAAATATTGAAGAATGCTTTGGCTTCATCGCGTTCATTACATCTCTCATTGGGTTATTGCCTCAAGTATATAGAGCATATATCACAAAACTTACTCGTGACGTATCGATGCTAATGTTGGTGAATTATCTTATTTTTTCATCATCTTGGCTTATTTACGGTATTTGTCAGGGTTTAACTTTTGTGATACTCAGTGATATTGCTGGATTAGTGATCAGTATAATATCAATTGTTCAAAAATGTTACTACGATGCAAAAACTGCACGGAGCGTTTTATAACCATATGCTACATTGTAGCGTGGAGCAAGAATATCGTTCTATTGTAGTACTAAATGGAGAAATACCTGATTCATCGTTTTTTAAACAAGATATACCTGTTATTGCTGTAGATGGAGGAGCAAATAAGCTTCTATCAATTGGCGTAAAACCTGATCTTGTAATAGGAGATTTGGATAGTATAAATCCGAATTTACGTGCTAATTTAAATACAGTATATCTACCTGATCAAGATTATTGCGACTTTTCTAAAGCAATGGTTCACTTAAAAACAGTAAAGTTATTGCCATCAATAGTAACGGGTATTACTGGAGGAGCAATTGATCATATACTACAAAATATTAACTTTTTTTTAAGTATAGATAGTATCTTTTATATGCCTTCGCCTCCCATGGTGGGGTACGCCTTACAAAAAGGTATTAGCTATTTTTCCTCTTTGCTAAAAAATACTAAAATATCTTTACTTGGTATACCGAAAGCTCAAATATCAACTAAAGGATTACAATGGGAACTGTACCTTAGTAACCTTGCTTTTCCAGGAAAGAATTCTTGCTTTAATCGAAGTTTAGGCAATGAGTTATCTATAGAAATACACAGCGGCGTGTGTTTAGCAATGATATATTTAGAAGCAGTAAATGATGATGGTGTGTATTGAGTTAAAACATTAAGAAAAAAAAAGTAGAAAAACCGTGTTAACACTAATTCTAAAAACTGCAGGCGCCTGTTGTTAGCTAAAGTAAAGGTCAAATATCTGGAATTCTGGACATAAAATCCTCCTGTATAAAAAAGATTCAGAATGTACACACAACAGATGTGGCTGAATTTTTATTGAAAAATTGGTTAAAAGGTCTGCAGACCGAGATAGATTTTGAGCTCTCTAAATATCTCTACCATCATTATAATGGCATCTTGAGTATGCGGAAGCAATTTTTTCATTAAAATAAAAAATTTTATTCTACAGCGCGGCTACTTGAATGACAAGAAAAGGCCAGTCGGATGATAAGAAAGGAACCAATGAAAGCAAATAGGTGTTATTCCAGCGTGTGACGATGGAATCCACTCTTTTCGTCATCTCATCAACTTGGGATTACTTTTGTACCTAAAATTTCTGGATCCCAGTGGGCTTTGTTGCATCGCTCAAGTGAAAAGAACTGGCAGTTACTGACAAAATTCATTATAAATAGCCATTTAACTGTTGAAGAAAAAATATGCCACAGAAAATGAAAGTCAGTAACCAAAACGAATATAACAAATTCCTTGAAAAAAGGGGGAATATTTTTCGTTACATCGATGAAGCTATCGAAAATTGGTATGAAAATAGTCCAAAAATGCAGGGCGGCAACTATATTTATAGTGATAAAGTTGTGATTTTAGTGCATATAATCGTTAATCTTTTTAGAATTGGCTTAAGACAAACGGTAGGGTTTATAAAAGGATATCTGCAACAAATAGGAAGAGATTTGCAGCTATTCACAAGCATCAAAAAAAACTTAATATTAAGATAAATGATTGCAGAAAATAATATAGAAGATATCGAAATTACTATAGACAGTATAGGAATTAGTATATACAACAACACACAGCAAGGAAAATAGCACTGACAGAGTGGCTATGAGCAAACGAGAAAATTGCACGTAATGTTGAATATAAACAACAAAAAAGCCATAGCTGTAAAATACAGTAACGGTGTCTACTCTGATCACTTGTGATTTGCTAAAAGAAGTTGATTTTCAGCATGCCATAAAAGCACTATATGCAGATAGAGCATGTGATAGGCACAAGTTTTATAAGTTGTGTAACGAATATGATATAAAGACAAAAATTCCACCAATAAACAATGCGGCAGAACATCCAGAAATAGATTATATGTCTGACAGGAATGCTGCTATTAGGTTAATAAAATTATACGGTGAAGATTGTAAGTTAAAAATGTGATATAAAAGAGATAAGAGGGAAAGATAACCCTACTCACTATAGGAATAGGGCTATCACGGGCGTGTGCGACCGAATGAAAATTGGTATTACAACCGTAGCCATCAAGGTACACTAGCCCTATCCCTCGATACGTTTGAATAGTTGTGTGGGACATATATGTGCACCCGTTTACAATCTTAAATTAATTAAACTATCGAGGTTATTATGATTGCATCTTATCAAAATTTTATTGGCATTGATATTGGAAAATTCAAAAATGTTGCTGCAGTGTACAACCAAAAAAACACTATCAAGTTCAATAATAATGATGCTGGTTGGCAACAATTGTTTCAAGAATTTTCAAATATTCTACCTAATTCTTTTGTAACTTTAGAAAATACAGGAAAATATGAGCTTGGTTTAGCACGTTCTCTTGTTGATATGAATGTTGCTGTGCATCGAGCTAATACTCGTAAAGTAAAAAGTTTTATCATATCACATGGAACTTTAGCAAAAACTGATCAATCAGATGCAAAAGCCCTTGCTCAATATGGTTTTGAACGCTATAGTGCTCTATCTCTATTTGTGCCTATGTCAAAAGAACAAACTGCCTTAGTTGCACTCTGTCAACGTCGTGATGACATTACGCAAATGAGAACTCAAGAGAAATGTAGGCTTGCAGCACCTGAAAACGACTATATAAAGGAAAGTTGCCAAAAAACAATAGACTTTTTTACCAATCAGATAAATGAGTTCAACGATGCCATACAAAGAATTATTGATAAAAATCCAGAGTTACAAAAGCGTCAAAAGATCCTGAGAACAGTGCCAGGAATAGGTCTCAAGCTATCTCAAGTTTTTGTGTGTCTAATGCCAGAACTTGGCTACCTAAACAAAAAAGAAGTTGCAAGTCTTGCTGGGGTTGCTCCACATCCAAAAGAAAGCGGTAAAACTATTGGTTACCGAAGGATAACAGGTGGTAGAAGCAATGTTCGTGCAAAGCTTTTTACAGCTGCTATGGCCGCTGCAAGATCTAAATCTGCACTTGGTGCTTTTTACTCTAATCTTATTGGTAGAGGTAAAAAGAAGATGGTAGCTATAACAGCTCTAATGCGAAAAATCATAGTAATTGCCAATGCAAGACTTAAAGAAGCAATTAATATGAAATAAAAAAATCTGCATAGAAAATAGGTTAACGGATATGTGCGTCTACACACATTTAAAGCACATATTCGTTAACCATAAAATCTAAGCAGTGGTTGCTGTTTGATATAAATTTCTTTCTGTATAAACTGGGATCTTTGTTGCCAAAATACATTTTTCAATTGAATAAAAATGCAAAATTATGAACAAATGAGACTAAACTCAAAAAATTTTAAAAAACATAGTTGATGGTTATTTTGCTTGAGATCTTAATAATATATTTTGCTAAATTAATATTAGCTTGCTTATGGAAGAATTAGGCAAACTTATGATAAAAACAAAATTTGAAAGCAAACAAAAGACCCTGTATTGAGCCTATTAATAGGCTTTTGTCGAAAGTTATTCAAGCCTAAAAAAATTTTCTAAAATAGTGATTGACATGTTTTAAAGGTGGAGTAATATGTCTAAAGTGTAATGGAGACTAATTCATTATGGTACTTGATAAGGTACAATATTTTTTCATTTATTTATCAAAGAGGGGGTAATTATGGAGCATCGAAATTCAGAAGTTCTATTTTTATCTATTGGTGAGGTGCTCCTTATTACAGTAGTAGAGCTTCAAATATAGTGTATTTTTTAATGGGTAATTATAATGGAACAAGAAAGTTTAATTAAATCAGACGATTCGCATTACTGTAAAGAAATTTTAAGGAGAGTAATAAAGCATGATGATCCTTTTAAAGAATCTAAAGCAAAGCAATTAAGAAGATACATTGGTAGTAATAGCAGGATAATCTATTATGTAAACTATGATATAGTTTCAGATATTTTCTCTAAAGGTGATTGTTGGGTTAATGATAATGTTTATGGAAAAAGGTTAGATAGGCGTTTTTTCGTTCAAGAGTTAATAGATATCTCCTCAAAAAATAGCTATGATAATCACCCATATGTTGGTGAATGCTATACATTAGCTTGTTTGAACTGTTTAGATGAACAATTAGTTCGTAATTTATTCACACTATACAAAAAGCAAGCAGAAGAAGTGCATAATTTATCTGAAGATGATGTATTAGAAGAAAGATCTAGAGAATTGGAGAAATTTTGGGGTCATTTTATTACTGATAAACTAGAACGGGTAAAGGAGGAATATGCTGAGTATTATGATACTAACCTTGATATTTATGGGTTTAAAGTAGCTTATCATGATTGTGAACGTGAAGCTGTTGCTTTTTTCTACAAACGATTAGAAGAGCAAAATACATCAGAAGAGGTTAAGCTAAATTTATTGATGGAAGCTGCTTTGTATTCTATGAGTGGAACTAATGATGTAGATACTACTATCTTTTGTTTACAAAAGGTCATGGATAATGAACAGCACTTGGAAAAATTTCTCAAGAAATGTAACGTTTTACATCTATTAATTGGTGAAGGTTACTTTGATACAGTCTGTCAATTGTTTTCAGTATGGTCTCAATTTTACTCTGTGGAGAATTATAGTACTCTATTGTCAGCTGCTAGTTGGAAATCCAATAAATCTCGTGCAAGTCTTTTACATAACATTATCGAGTTAGGAAAAGAAAGGTTCTGGAGGGAATTACCCTCGTTTGATTGTGATAACTATAGTTCCCTATTGAGAGGGTTTGCAGAAAATAGCTGTAGCGAAGCTTTTAAGGAACTATGGCAAGCTTATAATAATGAGGAATGTCAGCATGTTTTTCTATCTGGAAAAGGCAAAGTTATTTGCAATTTACTTTACCTTAATGGTAATCGAGAGTTATTAAAAGAATTTTTACTTCACTACGCTAACAACAATGAAGCGATGTTAAAAGATATTGATAGCTTTATCTCTAATCTAGATAGTGCACTTAACAGCTACGTGTCTACTGATGATGCTAGCTTAGATAAAATTAATCGCGGTTGGGTAGTACATGATGAAATTAAAAAAACTTTGCCAAAATTAATTGAAGCACTTGATCGCAATACTCAAAATGTACAAGTTCAAAACACAAGTATAGAAGTAGATAGCATATCTCCAGGACAAAGTAGCAAAGAACATATACATTAAGTGAGCACTTTATTGTTAAATAGTTAAAAGAAGGTATTAGTAGGTGATCAATATGGATAACTATGAATTAATTAGAATGTTGATAGAAGGTGATACTCTAACTTTTAGGGATAGATTACAATCATTTATTGAGCAGCTCCCTGATAATAAGCGTTCTGTAAATAAAGAAGGTTTTTTTCCTTTATTTGTATTAGGTGGGTTTTTAGCTTTGCCAGATACTGAATTGGGGGAAAGTTTAGGAGTTAAGCAAGTATTTTTTCGTGTTGAAAAGTATAAAAAAAATAATAAATCTTATGTTAATGGGGTTAAATTTGCCCTTTTAATAAAGGAACAAAATAAGAAAGATAAGTTACTATTTATTGTAGTTTATGAAAAGAATCCTATAGTATTTGATCGAAAGGAAGTAGAGTATATTAAATCTAAGTTAAATAGCTATGATACTGAGGAAACATGGCACTCTATTCAAATAAAGCATGAGGATAAGGTTGGTATAGTAGTATATGATAAATGTGATGATGACTTATTCCCCGACAAATCTGCTTCTCATAAAGGTGAATTATTTGTTTTAAAGAAAAGAGTGGAAAGAGGAAATTTAGAAAGGTTAATTACTAAATATTCTCTCTCTGATGAAGAAGAAGTTTTCAAAAGTTTTAAGGATACATTGAATTATTTTGATCAAGTAGTTCAAGATTACATAATCGAGAAGAGCGGAAACTTTGACCACGAATCTGACTACCATGGGCTGTTGTCTGGTTTCTTTGTAATGTTATTTAAGTATCGATATAATCTTAAGCTTTATCCTGAATTATCTTTAGGTGAAGGCTATAGTGATATTGTTGTATTAGTTCGATCACAAGAGCGGTTAAATAATGTTATTCCTATAATAGTAGAGCTTAAAGCTGGTAAAAGTTTAGCTATTCAAGGTGATCCTTTTGAGCAAGCAAAAAAATACGCCGAGGCATTTAAGTATGGTCCACGGAGGATGATCACAAATAACAATAATGTTATCTACGCAGTGCTTAACTTTGATTTGTCTCATGATAGAATTGAAATAGGTACAACAGCTAGAGATAGTCAACATCTCAGCCCTTTTTTACAGTTACTATTAGAATCTGATGATAAAGGTATTATATATGAACAATTAAAGTATCTTTATTATACCATACCAAATTTATCTGACAATTACTATATGTATACTAGTAAGATACTATTAGGGGAATTAATGCCAGCTAAAGCAGAAAATGGAATATGGAATAAGTATATTTTTCAACACGATAAGGGTGTTTCTAATGATATCACATCATTTGGATTTTTAAATTCAGGTAAAGATCAGTTGGTATTACTTAATGTAATTAGAAGTGATTCAAGAAATAAGAAAATTAATATAGATGGGATAATTGAAAAAGATGAAGAAGCTAATATAAAGCTTAATATGGATGAGTCGATTCAGAGTAGTAGAAATTTAAAAATAAAAGAAGTTAATTTATTACTAAAAACAAAAAAAGCAAACATAGGTGAATTTGAGAACTGGTGCAGGAAAGTTCAAGTGAATTCTTACAGCAATTTAGATGACTATAACGAAAAAAAGACTCAGAGCTTTGATGGAAAATGTGTCAAATTGGATGTTGATGTAAATAAGTTGAATGGCCTACTAAATAAGGTAGTAAATAAGAAAGTAGATGGTGCACAATCTGATGCAGAGCACCATATAGGGTTATTTAAAGAAGTTAGTCAAGTTTTATTACCCTTCAAGGAGTTAATTGATAGTGAAGTAGATTTTCAATCCATGCTACATGGTTTACTTATGTATTATCAAGAGTCTACTAGTAGTAAAAAGCTTGTAGGTGTTATTTCAGAGGTTCAAACTGGTGGTGGGAAGCGTATTGATATCGGGGTGGTTGGAGGGGAAATATTTACTGGTATAGAATTAAAATTTGATAAAACTGGAGGCATAGTACCTGAGGGAGAAGAATTAACAACCAAAGCTAAGGAAGCTGAAAGTCAGTTAGAGCGTTATAAAAAACAACCAAATAATATAAAATCCTTAATAGATAGCGAGGAGGCAAGACTGTTTTGGGCAGTGTTTCACAAAGGTGCTAATGAGCCTAAATTGTTAATTGAAACACGCAGTGAGTTTTATGCTTTTCAGTTAGATCATAGCTCAATATGTCTTCCGCCTGTGTCTCGAAGAAGCTTTGCTATACAAAAACAAAAAGAAGATTATTTCTTACTTGTTAAGGAAAATTGTTTACGTGATATTGAAAATTTATTAAGTAAAAATATTAGTGTTGAAATTAAGGACAAGTATGGAAGAACTCCTTCTCATTATGCTGCTAAATGTGCTAGGTTAGATATAGTTAACCTTTTCTATCAAAAAGGTGCTAACTTTAAAGCTAAAGATAAAAATGGTGAAACGCCTTTAGATTTCGTTAATCTCTTTCTTAAGGGTAGTGGTAAGGATGTTAGCGATAGTAATAAAGTTTGGTTAAAATCTTGGAAACCTCTACATTATGCTGCCTACAATAATAATGTAGGTATAGTGCAGAAGATATTTGAATTGCTTTTCAATGAAAGTAATAAGGACATTAATGTTAGGGATGGAAAGTATGGATATGCTCCTTTAAATGTTGCCGTCTATTACAATAGAACTGGAATGGTTGAATTTTTCTTGGATAAGAATGCTAATATTGAAACTGAGGATATATATGGCCGAACTCCTCTGCATCATGCTGTTAGCTATAGTACATTGAATATGACAAGGCTTCTTTGCGAAAAAGGTGCTAACATTAAAGCTAAAAATAAGAAAGGTGAAATACCTCTATGCACAGCTAATCAACATAACAAGGTAGATATGATCAATTTTCTGTTAGATAGAGGCACTAATATTGAAGCAAGTGACTTTCATGATAATACAGTACTTAAGCTAGCCTATTGTATAAAAGGGGTTATAGACAAAACAAACAATAATGTACCACCTGACTTTGAAAAATTGAAGAATAAGTTACCGAAGTCAGTGAAGAATTTGGTATTTGCGTCAAAAGTATGTATCACAAGTGTTTATAGTAATGAGTACTTGTATGCTGCTGCAGATAGGTTGAATTATGATAAAGAGAGAAGACAAGTATTTACCTGGGTTTCATCGAAGAAAAACAATCCGCCCGGTTCATGCGGTGGCGATAAGCAAGGTATGTGGAAGGTTCAACCTTATGGCGATAATCTTTGTATCACAAGTGTTTATAGTAATGAGTACTTGTACGCTGCTGCAGATAGGTTGAATTATGATAAAGAGAGAAGACAAGTATTTACCTGGGTTTCATCGAAGAAAAACAATCCTCCTGGTTCATGTGGTGGCGATAAGCAAGGTATGTGGAAGGTTCAACCTTATGGCGATAATCTTTGTATCACAAGTGTTTATAGTAATGAGTACTTGTATGCTGCTGCAGATAGGTTGAATTATGATAAAGAGAGAAGACGAGTATTTACCTGGGTTTCATCGAAGAAAAACAATCCTCCTGGTTCATGCGGTAACGATAAGCAAGGTATGTGGAAGGTTGAAGATTTTGGATCTATTCGCAAGAGACGTGATATACAAGAACTAGAAAGTAAAATGAGTTTAAATGCTGGTCTCTATGTTGATGTCAATATTACCGATAAAAATCATTCATCACGTAAACTTCTTACTGAAGATTCAGGTAATCAACCTGAGATAGCAGCAAGTAGTGGCACAAGACCATCTTCATGGATAAATGATTTATTTGGTTGGGTAAAGAGCTCTATAGGTGGGTTATTAGGTTTTAGAGCTGCTTTACCTGAGAAAACATTCACTCAAAGTTCAATCTCACAAATTAGTGCACCAATCGATGTAAATGGTACAATAATGTTACTTGATTTATTAATTAGAAAAGTTACAGGTCAGAAGTATATTTCTACAGTAGATCAGTCTATATCCCCACTAGAAGCACAGGGCTATGCATTAAATATTACAGAGGGATTTGAGAGAGTAGTAGAGCAAGCTGGATTAAAAAGTGGTGTATCAATGCATCGATTAAATATTGATTATATGGGAATGCAGAAAGAGATTACTAGAAAAGTCATGAGTGGTAAATTTAATGAGATTTCGGGGATTTTAAAATCGTATGTAGAGAAAGCATGTCCTGGTGAAGAAGCTGGTAAATTAAGTCCGAAGAAATTTGAAAAGTTTATAGCTCAATTTAATAAGGGTCTGCTAAATCAATCAATAGAGCAGATATTACACAACAGAGATGGTACATTAGAAGTTGATGGTGCAAAGCAAATGAGTTTAGAGCCTCAAAGTTATTTAAGTAATGCTTCTATTCAAAGCCATTCAAAGGACAAAGTATCAACTTGTCTTTCTGATGTAGGAGTAACCAAACTTGGAGGTAATCTCAATAGGTAGGTTATAATATAAGAGGTGGAGCTATAATATGCCAAGTAGTGGAAAATTTAAAGTGAAGGTGGCAAAATTAGCCACAAAATAATTAGGTATACCAGTAGCAAGTTTGATGGTTCTAATGCTAACATGAATGAAGTAGGAATACAAGACTAGAGTTGGGGAATAAATGGTTAATATACTATCCGTATTAAACTTACAGCACGTAGCTTTGATATAGAAGTTTGGGTAACGTTATGATAGTAATTTATATAATTCTATGTGCAATCTTTATAGCTGTTTTAGACAGTTCATTAGACTCTTAATTATAGGATATGTTTAACTGAGGAAAGATTTTCATAAATGTTGAAGTAAATAAGTTGTAGTATTTATGTTTTTTCCCTGAGTTGTAAAATTTCAGAATGAGAGAGACCGGTAATTTGAGCTATAACATCTATAGGGACACCGGCCTTGAGTGAATTTTTTGCAACTTCAATTTTACCTTCAATTTTACCTTTTTGATGGCCGATTTGGATGCCTTCTTGTCTACCTTCTTGTCTACCTTCATGTTTAGCATCATCGAGTTTTTGAGCAAGGACAGCCTGTTCATCACGAATACGCTTGATCTCTTGTTCATAGGCTATAAATTCTTTTTCTGACCAGTTGAACCTATTTAGTTCTTCATAAGCTCTTTTAATTATTAGATCACTTCCTATTATTCTCTCTAGCTCTTCTTCACTAGTTTCGTCTGCATATCTGAAAAAGTATACCCATTTTTCAACTATACTTGAAAGCTGATCTTCTTTGGTTTTTGGAAATTTAGGCAACTCAATAAATATAAAGTAAAAATCTTTTAGATCATGTTCATTAGTATCTTCATCGCGAATAGTGTGCTTTGATTTGTACTCAGACTTATCAGGAAATAAAATACAATCTGCTATAGCAATAAAGATAATTTCCTTAAGGTCATGATATTGATCACCCTTACTAGCCTGTCTTGAATAAGCTTTAGCAGCATAGTATTGGGCACGTTTTTCAAAGCCTTTGGTTTTAGCGACCTGCATTTCGACTATCACTTGCAGCCCATTTTCATCTCTACAAAGAACATCGACAATGCTTTGTTTTTTAGAGGCAATATCAGGGTCTTGAATAGTACTTAAAAACTCTATATCCTTTATTGCACTTTTGCCGGTGAAGCCAAGAATATCATTAAGAAAGTGAATAAGGATATCTTTATTTTTTTCAGTGCCAAAGATGCGCTTGAACGATATATCATTTTTTGGATCGAGAAACTTAGAAAGAGCCATGAGAAAGTAAGATAAAAAGCATTAATAATTATACACAATTGTGAAGAAATATTCAACGTTTTTGTGCTAAAGTCTATTAAAGTTAGCTAAATTTCAAGAGTTGGCAAAAAATTACCTTCATAGATGACCATAGGATGCTACCACGCACCTTAATGTTTATTTTATCATCTTTTACAACTCCCTCTATAAACCCCAGCAAATGAATTCATGAGCTATAAAGAGCTTTAAAAACAATTATTTTGGGTATGGGTATGAGAGACTAACCTCCTAATAAAAATACGAGCCTAAAAGCTCAATTACGATTTACCTAACATCGTGAGATACCGTCTCGTCAGTCAACAAAAAAATTATAAAAATTGAACCTTAAGCTGTATTGTAAAATCACAAAATACTGCCAACTGTTTAGTGGTATAAAGATTATTATAGTTAATGTATATGTTGATAAGTAAATTAGTTTTATATATAAGACAGCAGGAATTTACTTATCAACATATACATTAACCAACTACATTAAACGAATTTATATAAAATACTATTTTATATTAGATGGTAGCATCTTAAATTACTAAAACTTCAGTCAACCTCCTAGCCCTGTAGTTTTTAATATGGTCAGGATTAAAAGCACTTTTGGATCTCAGGATACCAAAAATAGTATGGAGTAGTTTACGCATTGCAGCACCAACGATGGCCATATTATGCTTACCCTTTTCCTTTAATCTTTGGCAAAAGCTCATAATGATAGGATTGTGATTCTTAGCTACTATAGCAGGAAAGAAAAGTGCCTTACATAATGTTCGCGAACCAACTTTACTTAATCTGGGCTTGGCATGTACAGATGAACCTGACGTTATGTTTCGTGGTATAACTCCTGCATATGCTGCCAATTGCCTGGCATCTCTAAAAGCCTTTATGTCAGGAACTTCAGCTAAAATAGCTATTGCTGATTCCTCTCCTATTCCTGGAATAGTTAATAAAAGTTGAAAATTTTCCAACAATTCTTTGTGCTGTTTTAGTAGTTCACGTACAGAGTTTTTTATTGTTTCTATTTTTTGTTCTATGTTCATTGCAAGGTCTTCCCAAGCATTTGCAACTTCTTTTGGCAGTCTCTCTTTTTTTTCTAAGTGGTTATTTACTAATGTCAATTCATCTTTTAACGCAGCCGAGCAGCGATAAAGATGTTTTAGTTTTTTCAATTCAGAAGAAGGCGGTGTCCAGCGAGAAGGTTCCTGTCTTTGGCAATAATCAGCAATAATTTCTGCATCAGTCTGATCATTCTTTTGTCGTACAAGCTTACTCCTCGCATAAGATTTAATACAATAAGGATTTATAACACTAACAAAATGCCCAGTATTGTGCAGAAATTCAGCCAAAGCTCCGCTATAACAACCAGTAGCTTCCATACAAGCTTTCACTTGTTCTACGTTATGTTTTTGTAGAAAGCTCAGTAGACCTTGAAACCCATTATCATCGTTCTTAAAGCTCCTTTTCCTAGCTTCACGTTTTCCTTTTTTGCTTATGAATGAAAGAAAGACATCAAAACGTTCTTTTGAAATGTCTATGCCTAAAAAATTGTTGATCATATATAACCCCGTACGTTACTATTAAAATGAAAAGTAAGGCTTACCTTGTGAATACAGAATTAGAACCACTTAGGTTTTTCTATGATACCGTCCAGCCTATACTTTTGAGGAGGAAGCTCTTATCTCACGAGCAGATTCTTAATCTTGGACAGGTTTCAGAGTTCTTCCTCCTCCATCTAATATTTAAGCTTAAAACATTAGATGCTTTTTTCAAGATACAAGGACAGGTTTGTCAATCTCTCACACCTTACATTTTAAAATATTCAAAAAATAATATCAACATATTTCGGTAGCAAATTTACGTTGAATCTATATCCTGTAAGTATGGGCGAAAAAAAGAAGGTTACAATATATACAGATGGAGCATGTTCCGGAAATCCAGGTCCTGGTGGATGGGCAGCTGTGATGATGTATGAAAATAAAAGTGTCTTTATCAAAAAACGTATCTCTGGAGGTGAAGAAAACACAACGAACAATAAGATGGAGTTAAAGGCTGTGATTAACGGGCTAAAGATGTTGAAAGTTTCTTGCAAAGTTGTTTTACACACTGATAGTCAGTATATTAAACAAGGTATAACAGAGTGGATCAATAAGTGGAGAACAAATGGTTGGAAGACAGCCAATAAAAAATCAGTAAAAAACGTTGAGTTATGGAAGGAATTGGATGAAATTGTCTTGCAGCATGATATTAACTGGAAGTGGGTTAAGGCTCATAGTGGTAATACCTATAATGAAGAGGCAGATAGACTTGCTAGAAAGGAATCTAAAAAGCTAAAATATAGAGATTGTGAGGTCAAGAAATCACCAAAAAATAGAGGGAACTCTAAGTTTCATAGATTGGGTGGAGTATTATGGCAATAATTCTTTTAGATACAAAAACAATAAATCGTATAGCAGCGGGAGAGGTAATAGAGAGGCCAGCAAGTGTAGTAAAGGAATTAGTAGAAAATGCAATAGATGCTGGAAGTTCAGAGATAGAGATCAAAATAGAAAGTGGTGGGCGTAATCTTATAACTGTAACAGACGATGGAAATGGAATAGAAAAGGAAGATTTGGAACTTGCGTTTATGCGCCACGCTACTTCAAAATTAAGCGATAGTGAGTTAATAGAGATCAGACATCTTGGCTTTAGAGGAGAGGCTCTGCCTTCAATTGCAGCAGTAAGCAGAATGAAATTATCATCCAAGGCAAGTGGAGCAAAGGAAGCATGGTCTATAAGATATGAGGGAGGAGAAAAAATAAGAGAGATTACCCCTTGTTCTTTGTTGCAAGGTACATACATTGAAATTCGTGACTTATTTTTTGCGACACCAAATAGACTAAAATTTTTAAAAACCGAAAGAGCAGAAACACAAAGTATTGTTGATATTGTGAATAACTTAGCGATGATTAATTATAGTATTGGGTTTACTCTCACTTCCGGCAATAAAAAGCTCTTAAAATATGTTAAGCAAACTTCATTATTTAACAGATTATGTGAAACAGAAGAAGAATTTCAGAGCAATTCGTTGGAAGTTAAAGAGGAAGAAGAAGGCATCAAACTTAAGGGACACATCTGTAAACCTAATGTCAATCGTGGTAACTCAACTCAGATTTATACGTTTGTTAATGGAAGGCCAATAAAAGACAATCTACTTGTTGGTGCAATTAGATATGCGTATCACGATTTTATTCCAAACAATAGGTACCCTTTTGCAGTGTTGCATTTAGAAGTACCATATGACCAAGTAGATGTAAATGTGCATCCAAATAAATCGGAAGTAAGATTTCAAAATAAAAGGTTAATATATGAAATAGTGAGAAGAGGGCTAATAAAAGCGTTGTCAATGAGAATAGGTACCTCTTCAGTGAGTGATATTGATGGATCTAGGTGTCAAGGTATTGGAGAAGAACTGGGTGGTTCGCCTTTTGATGTTAGTGAAAGTCAAAGGAATAATGAGCGTGTTAATAATGGAAAAAGCAGAGAAGTAAAGGGTCAAAAAGAATTTTACGAAAGGAGGCCAAGTCTTTTAGAAAATCGTCTAATGAAAGAATTCAATGCACCAGATGAAAGAAGGCAAAGCTTACCAGAAACGTTTAAATATGGAGAATCTCCACCCCAAAAGGGAACGATGGTTTTAGAAAGGAAGCAAATTGATTTAATAGAGGATTATCCTCTGGGATATGCACGCTGTCAGGTCTACAATACTTACATTATTGCTGAGGCTAAAGGCAAATTAATTATAGTAGACCAGCACGCAGCTCATGAGAGGTTGATCTATGAGTGCTTAAAACAAAAATCAAGCATAAAAAGGCAAAAGCTTCTTCTTCCTGAAACAGTTAAAATCAAAAACCAAGCTGGAATGGGGATGATTGAAACTTATAAAGATGAGCTTTTTGAAATGGGTTTTGGTATTGAAATATAATCAGAAGATAAAGTAAGGGTAAAAGAAATACCTGCAATCTTGGGAACAATAGATATAAAAGAGATGCTAGTTGATATAGTAGATAAGTTAATGGAAATAGAAGATACGCTACCAATAGAGGATAAGGTGAATAAAATATCAGCCACAATCGCTTGCCATGGAGCAGGAAGAAAAATGAAATTGGAAGAGATGAATGAGATACTAAGACAAATTGAGAAAACTCCATATTCTGATCACGGAGGACCAACGTATATAGAAATGAAACTAAGTGATATAGAAAAATTGTTTGAAAGGAGATGAGTTCAGTTTGTCAAAAAGGTTCCCAATTAAGTATACATAACAGCTCTTCTGGTTATGGAGTATAAAATTTGAAAAAAGAGAATAATTACTCTAATTTTTTATATTATAAAGTAGTAGGACAGAAAGTAAGAAGTTGTAGGATAGCAAAGGGGTATACTCAAAAAGATTTAGCAAAAAAAATCGATACAACATATCAGGTAATACTGCAATATGAAAAAGGAACGCGCAGAATTTCAATTAAGAAGTTATATGAATTAGCAGAAGCATTATCAACAACTGCTAGAGATCTAGCTTGCATACAAGAAGTATCAAATGAAAAAAGGTATGAGGAAGAGGAGGTACTAAATCTAGTAAGAAGACATAAAGAGATTAAGGATCAAGAATTACGTGAAACGTTTTATTTATTAACTAAATTCATCCGTATTAGTGAGGAAGAAAGTGGAAAGGCGGTAAAAATAGAAGTAGCAAAGGGTTTGGTTAAGGAAGGAGTTTCTGCTCATGTTATCTCTCAAACGACCAGTTTATCTATTGATGAATATGATAATGATGAAAAAAAAATTTCTATTCCGTATAAAGTAGGTCGAAGAATAAAAGAATGGAGGTTGAGAAGAGGATACACACAAGAAGATTTAGCAAGTAAAGTGGGCATAATAAATCAAAGAATATATGAATATGAACAAGGACGATCTGCTGTTTCACTTGAAATGTTAGATGAAATAGCAAAGGTACTATTAATTAATATTACAGATCTGCTTCCAGAAACAAGAGAAAATGAGAATAGTGAAGTGGAACTATCAAGGTTAATAAAAGAATACAAAAAGATTAAAAGCCAAGAATTACGTCATGTACTAATAAAATCTCTGTTTGAAAGCATACAAGTTTGCAAAGAGAAAGTGGAGAGAGTAGAAAGGATGAAAATTGCAAAGAATTTAGTTAAGGAAGGAATTTCTATCAATATTATTTTAAAAACAGTAGGTATCTCTTTAGACGAAATTCAACAAATTTAAAATAAAAAAATCAGTATCTATTAACATTTTTACTTTTTGATGAAAAAATAAGTAAAAAAGATTGAAAAATTGATTTGACTTCACTCAAAAGCTATGGCTTTATGCCAATGCTGATAAAAAACAGCAGTAAATAATTAAAAATATTTTGTTATTAGTGAAGGGTAATTTTTATGAATAATAAGGAAAACAGTAAAGATCGTAGAGAAGAAATAGAATTCAGAGCATTAGAAAGCAACGGTAAAGCACTACTTGATCGTGAAGTAATAGAAACGTTTCTAAGTGCAGTGCATGACAGGGAAGAAGCTCGAATTATTGCTAGAAAGCTAATAGATAATTTTGGAATAGGAGGAGTTTTAGGCCAGGAAATAGATGACTTGAAAACTATAGAAGGGATAACCGACTCTACAGTAGCAGTAATTTTATGTCTAAAGGAAGCTGCAAAGAGAGTACCAAGAGAGGAGTTAAAGAAAGGACCTGTAATGGATAACTTGGAAACCATAGTAAAATATTTAAGGGTGAGTATTGGTTATTCAGAGGAGGAAAAGATGAAAATAATATATTTTGATCAAAAGTGCCGTTTAAAGGGGGAAGAAGTGTTTACTGGTACAGTAGATAAGGTACCTTTTTACATAAGAGAAGTAACAAGAAAGGCATTAATAAGAAAAGCGACGTCAATAATAATATCGCATAACCACCCAGAAGGAAGGTTAAAGCCATCTGATGAGGATGAAGCTGTAACTAAAGACTTGGCTAAAGCTTGTCAGACTATAGGGATTAGGTTAATGGATCACATTATCATCACAAGTATTGGGTATTTTAGCTTTAAAGAGCAAGGACTGTTATAAAGCAGATGTTTGAAGATTTTCATGAGTTGTTTAACTACTTGAATGAAAAAGTATTTGCAAGTGCATTAATCATTGCTTATAATTAATGAGAAAGTATATATTGAATTAATAATAAAGTAATAAAGTCGGTTGTAGACTTAGTAAAGTATATTTAATAGCGGAGGCTAATATGGTTAATAAAATAATTGTACCTTTTGATGATCAAGAAGGAGGTGTTTACGAATTAAATGTTGATCTTGATAGATTATCAAAGGGTGAAATATCAAATGCGATTATAGGAATTGGTCGTACTAACACCTTTGTAGGCAAAATTAATAAGGCTAAAAAACCTGGAGAAGTGCCCTCCTCTAATAGAGACGTTCAAATCAACTATGGAAAAGGGCTTGATTATATATATGGTACAAAACCTTTAAACGATCAAGCAGAATATTTAAATCCATTTACTTCAGCTTTGAAAAAAATAAAGCCAAGTGCAAGCGAAAGTGAAAAGTTAAGCTGGTTTAAGAGTTCTGTAGTAGAGGCAAAAAGCGTAAATGAATTGCATAAAGCCATAGACCAAGTATTAGCATCTGGAGGAAGGCTAAATGCATGTAATGATGGGGAGTGGAGCTTTGCTGAGTATGTAATATTGGGTACACATTTTCATAAATTTGATAAGGCTGATCGTAAAAAGCTAATACGTAAACTAATGCTAAACGGTGCAGAGTTTCATGATACTTTATTGGAGAATAAATTGATAGGTGAAATCTATAATGAGCTACAGCCAGAAGTTCAGCCACAGATAGATGAGAGACTAGAAGAACTAGAGAAAGCTGGCGAAAGTGCTCTTCAAGAAGGAGAATTAATAGATATCGAGATAGACAATGCAACATTATATATAGAATTTTCTGAGGACAGTAAAGTAGAGGTTGCCAAAATACTGAGAGATTTAGGAAGTAATATTTTAAAAATTGGCAATGATGCAGTTGAGGTTAAAAGTGAGAAGGGAGGTATAAGAAACTATATCGATATGTCAGATGAAAGCTCTATTATATTAGAATTTCCTACAAGCATTGGTCAGCTAAATATTATATTGTACCACGATGTAAAAAAATATGATCAAGTACAAGTGAGAGTAGAAAACAAAGAAATGTGGGCTGAGTTACAAAAAAGAGGCGAAGAAATAGGAAAAAACTGCCTTTTTGGAGGAGTGAAACTTCAAGAAGCAGTAGAGAAAGGTAATTTCACTAGATGTGGCATATGGAGTGAAAAGTATGCTATAAAAGAGGTTAGCAATAATGAAGTATTGTCTCCGTGGGTAAATAGAATACGTAAAGGTAGTAAAGAAACCTTTAGAGAACTTTAATCCGTCTACAGCCAACTTTAAGGTTCCAGAGGTTTTTTCTTGCCGTTATATCTGAGCTATAGTAGAAAATATTATATATGGTTCTTTGTATGGAAAAAAGTCTAGACTATGAAGTAGGGCAAAAAGTGAAAAGTTGGAGGTTAGAGAGAGGGTATACTCAGAAGGATTTAGCGGAGAAGGTTGGTGTAAAGTACTGGGCAATACTGCAATATGAAAAAGGGAGTCGTAAAATTCCAATTAAGAAATTATATGCTATAGCAGAAGCGTTATCAGTAAATGTTAAAGGTCTAGTTTGTGGGGAGATGCTACCAAATGAAAAAAGATATTTTGAAGATGAAGAAATATTAAATTTAGTAAAGGGGTATAAGGATAAAGAATTAAGCGAGGTATTTTATTTATTAACCAAATTTATTCGTTTGAGTGAGGAAAGAAGCAGAAAAGCGGTAAAAATGGAAGTAGCAAGGGGTTTGATGAAAGTAGGAGTTTCTGCTCATGTTATCTCTCGAACAACTAACTTATCTATTGGTGAGTATGAGGAGAACAAAATTCCCATTCCATACAAAGTAGGGCAAAGGATAAAGGAGTGGAGATTGATACGAGGATATACTCAAAAAGATTTAGCGAATAAAGTTGGCATAACAAATCAAGGAATATACGAGTATGAACAAGGGAGAGCTGCTGTCTCACTTGAAATGTTAGATGAAATAGCAAAGGTATTATCAATCAGTATCATAGATCTACTTCCCGAATCAGATGAGGATAGTGAAGCGGAAGAAAAGCTATCAAACTTGATAGAAGAATACAAAAAGATTGAGAGTCGGGAATTACGCGATATGCTAATCAAGTCTTTATTTGAAGGTATACATGTTTGTAGAGAAAAGGTCAGAGAGGAAAAGAAGATTGAAGTTGCAAGGAATTTAGTGAAAGAGGGAATTTCTGTTGATATTATCTTGCAAACGACAGGCTTATCAAATTATATGATTGAGAAATTTTTGTGATTTCATAAAAACTTAGCCAATAGTGGATTTTTTTGTGATAGAATATATGTTTGCTTCTGTAGGAAAAACAGCTTTTAGAGGATTTATCTATGATAATTCAGAGCATATTGGCTCAGCAAGCTACGAGCTGGGGAAAAAAATAGAAGGTTGTAGGATAGTACAAGGGTATACTCAGGCAAAATTAGCAAGCAAAATTGGTTTAACACATAAGGAAATACATAACTTTGAACTAGGGTGCAAGGCTATTACAATCAAAGAATCGTATATAATAGCAGGAGCATTGTCAGTTAATGTTATAGATCTACTTCCAGAACCAACAGTACTAAGAGAAAACAGTTGGTATGAAGATGAGGATAAAGAAATAGTCTATCTAACAAAAATACATAGAGAAATTAAGGATCAGGAATTACGCAAGAAGCTGTATCCATTAGTAAGGTTTGTATATATTAGCGAGAAAATTAGCCAAGAAGAAGCGAAAATAGAAGTAGCAAAGAATCTAGTGAAAGAAGGAGTTTCAGTTGATATTATTTCCCAAGTGACTCGCTTATCTACTTATGAATATGATGATATAGAGAAAGAAATTTGTACTGATTCTATACTCTACAAAGTGGGGAAAAGGATAAAAGAGCAGAGATTAATACGGGAATACACTCAGGAGGACTTGGCAAATAAAATAGGTTCAACACCTAAAGAAATACACGACTATGAACGAGGATATACAGACATTCCAATTGAAATATTATATAAGATAGCAAAGACATTATCAGTTAACATTAAAGCTCTTGGACTAACAGAATATGAAAATGAGCCAGTTTTTGGGTTTATAGGTAAATGCGAAAAAATTGAGGATCAAGAATTACTGGATACGGTAGCCAGATCTTTATCTGAAGGAATGCAAACTGGTAAAGAAAAGGTTAAAAAAGCAGAGAAAATCAAGATTGCAAAAGATCTAGTTAAGGAAGGTGTTGCTATTGATATTATTGTGCGAGCAAGTGGCCTAACTGCTGATGAGTGTGAAAATTGAATGTGTTTAAGATATAAGTAAAGTTAGTTAATGATTTAACCAGCAGAATTTGCTAACCAACTTTTTTGGCTCAGTTGAATTTTGCTTGGTATAAATTAAGATATGAAATCGCAAAGTTTATCTATTAATTTCTGATTGTCCTCTATCATTGCCTTTGCCTCTTGTTGAAGAGATTTGATATTTTTTGATGTAATGTTATCCATGTCAGCCGACGCTAGCTTCAATTGCGATTGTATTCTTACGTATCTATTGCCTATTACTTGATTCATCTGATAATTTACGCAGTCCAATCCAGAGGCAAACATCACATTTAACAAAGGTTTTATCCAGCCTATTTTTCCAAATCTCTTTGAATTGGCATACTCTATGCTTCTATCTGTTCTTCCAGTACCTATCGATAACAGTAGAATATCATCATTTGGAAATAACCTCTTACCACTTGCATATGCACAAGCCGCTGGATTATTAGCAAAAACCCCTCCATCCACTAATACTCTATCTATCTGGTCAATTTTTAGATGTTTTGGTATGAAATAAGTAGGTGCAGCCGTTGCAGCTCTAAGTGCATCTTTCAGCTTAATATTACCTTCTTTCCAGTTTTTAAAGAAAAATGGACGATTATTGTGAATATCATAACTTGTTATCAGTACCTTACTTAATGTGTTTTTTAGAATATCCTCTCCAAAATATTTATCCAGTACAAATTCAATATTTTTATGTGGGTATTGTGTGCAATTAAACCAAGATAATATTGATCGCCTAAAGAATGAAGACTTAAAAATATATGGTCCATATTCCCGATAGAACTCGACTAAATCATTAGCAGAATATTGAGGTTTATCTTTTTTACATAATCCAGCAATAACAATTCCACCAGTTGAGGTTCCTGCCATTAAGTGAAAGATTTCAGCTACCCTCTTTCTTGTTCTTTTTTCTATTTCTGCTAGAATAATGGCTGGTATTATGCCCCTTATGCCTCCGCCGTCAACTGAAAGGATGTATTTTGCCACTGTGAAATTTATTTGTGTTTTTGCTCAAGCTCATTAACTTCTTCAATGAGGTTTTTTACCCGCTCCTCAAGGCGATAAACTGTTTCCATTAGTTCGTGATTTCGTTCTATAAATTGATCATGAATTTGTACTTTTAAATCAAGCTTAGCGAGCCACCAAATTGTTGCTATGGTCTGTATTACTATCGTTACTATTACTGTGATTGGGATTTTTTGCTTTTTCATGTGAAGATATTAACTTGTTATGGATAGTTTTAGAAGTTTATATACAGATTATAGAAAACTTACAGCTTTAGTGATTTCTTTCTATTGATTTGTATCGATCCTCTGCTTCTGCAAGTAGCTTTATTATTTCTCTGTAAGGTTTATCTTTGTTGTGCCTTGATGCCATTACAGCTATTCTTCTAGGGCTTTTTCCATTGCTATCCTTTATGTTAGGATTCGCTCCTTTTTCTAATAGAAACTCAACGATTTCTAAATAGCCTTGATCTGCAGCAGAATGTAGCGCTGTCCATTTAAATTTATTAGTAGCATTAATATCAATACCATCTTCTACTAAAAACCTTACGATTTCTAAACATCCTTCTCCTGCAACATAACGTAATGATTTTTCACCAATACTTATATTATCTTTTATCAAGGATTTCACAGTTTCTAAGTCACAGTTCTTAGCTGCGATTTCTAATGTGGCGCTGTAACTCTCATCTCCTTTTTTAAACAAGGAAAAATATATAACCACAATACACACCGTTAGCACTATAAGAAAAATTAATCCATCAAATTCTCCTTGACGTATAATTGAATTTTTATGAAAAAGCCTTCTTACATTTCTGCTCATGTAGTACTGCAATAATTATACCCATCTAGAATTAAATAATCATTTGCTTAAGTTTCACTTAAACAGCTTTGCTCACTGTTGCCTCTACTATAGTTTGATATCCCCTATTATTGAGAATATGTTCTGCCTTGCTAATTATCCATTCACCTTCAATTTCCTGACAAAATCCTGAAAGACTGATCTTAGCTTCTGCAAATAATTCTGGATTACCAGGAACAGTTACATTTAAATTTGATGTACTACGTTTTAATTGTCTTAACTTAGCTGCTGCTGCACTAATTGCTGATTCTGCAGTAGAGTAAAGCGTTTGCAGAGTATAACTTGGACCCTCATTTCCCACTTCCTCTTCTATAGTTTCTCCCTTTTCATAACTGTGCCATTTTGCAATAACAGATCCATATTTGTTACGCACATTAAAATTTACCTCCCAATTTATAACATCTTTAGGTGTAAGTACTGTTGTGCCTAACATCTTTCCAGTTGCTGATCTTGCTTCTCCCTTTGGAATAAAAATTATATATCCTCCTGCTGGTTTTACTAGTGCATCATATTTTTTCCCTAATCCTTCCAAAAAACTCATGTCGCTTTCTTCTGCTTGGATGATATGTGGTACAAATATATTTTCAAATCTTTCAGCGACTTTACTTTCATACCCATGCTTTTGTGCTATTTCTTTAATTAAATCTCCTAAGGTAATGTCCTTCCATTCCTTTGATTTTCTTTCCTTTAATGATCCTCTTAAACTTGCAGCATCACATTTTATTCTTAAAGTTTGTGGTGGACTTTGTATTGTAATTTGATTTGCCTTATATACTCCCATAGGTAGTAAACCTGTTTCTTTATATCCGAGAAAAATTTGTAAATTACCCTTAAGTTCTAAAGCGCTAGAGCTATAACTAATATATATCTCGGCTTCGTCACTTGTAGTACCGGATCCATCAGTTACACGTAGTGATATTAAACTCTTTTTTAAAACCTCTGTTACTGGGTTATTTTTTGCTACTATATCAAAATCTGGTGTCATTCATCTAAAATATTTATAACAGATTCTTTCAATATTCTCTGAATTTTAGGAAGCTTAATTTTTAATCCAGCGGGCAAAAAACTTCCATGTTCTACAAGTCCTGGATTTTCAAGCAATACTTCCTCCACTGCTCCACTACTGTATCCATAATGTTTCCAGCAAATTTCATCTAACATTTCGTTTTCTTTAGTGTAATAATAAATCACTTGCTGTAACTTTTTAACTTCAAAATAAACTCAACTTTTCTTGGTTTTCCATCAGGAAAAAATAATATCTGTTTTTCTTCTACATTAGTAGTGACAAAATTTCCAAGCACATTTCCTGAATTATCAACTAGAACGTGTGGTTCTTGAGTATCACGTATATTTTTTAGCTGTTCTAAGCCATTACTCTGATAATGTGGATAAATCACTCCTGTCAAATCAATACATTCAATTCCTGAGCCAATGTTTTGTAGCGACGTTTTTTCAATACATTCAATTGTATACCACCTTTCTTCTTTAATGTATCTTAGGCTTGTTAGTTCAAGCTTACATTTCCCAAGCAACATTAATGCAACTCTTCAACTATATCAAAAAGTGCTCCACGTGCTTGTTCTCTAAACCTTTCTATTACTGCATCAGCAACACTGCGCACATCTTCAGACTTAATGTTGATATTAAACGTTTGATAGAATGCTTGGTTATATACTTTCGATTCCCTATTTTCATATCTACTTTTCTTGAATGCTTTCTCAACTTCTTCTTGTTCTATAGCTCTTTTTTCTTCTATAACACTTTTAATTTTAAAATTCTCAAAATTGCTTTTGCTATTTTCTGAAAATTGTTTAATAGCACTATTATTTGTCAATGAGGTTCCGTTACTGAAAATGCTATTTTTAGAAAGCTCATTAACAACATTTCCATTATTTTCAAATTTTCTAATCGGACTATTCTCAGCAAATATACTACTTACTGTATTTCCCATCCATGAAAAAGCTTCTCCTATAGGTTTAATGAGTGATTTCCAAAAGCTAGAGAAAAAGTCTTTCACTTTTTGCCAGTTAGTGATAACAAGAGCTGCACCAGTGACAAGACTTGCTACTAAAAGTCCAATCGGGTTACTCATTACAGCAAACGTTATTGCTCTTAGTCCTGTTATTACTGCAGGAAAAACTGTAGCTGATAAAAATGAAAATACTCCAAGTAGGTTTGCTTTCAGACCAAAAATCGTACTTCCTAGCAATGTAAATCCGTATCCTAGTCCTACTGCTGCAATTTTTAAACTTATCAAAGCTGCTAAAGTACTCATGATTGCCGTAGTTAAAGTTGGATGTTTTTCTGCAAAAGAAGCTATACGCTCTGTTATTGTTTTCAAACTTCCAGCTACATAATTTAAAGTAGGTAACATTACTGACCCTAGATTCATGCCAGCTTCAAATACTGCATTTTTAAGTAATTGTAATTTATTAGCTGTAGTATTTGCCCGATTGTTAAATTCGTCCTGCATTGAAGCGTTATATTTTTCTTTATCAGCTAAATGTTCAATAGCTTTCTTGTAAATGTCTAAGCTTCCTACTAAAAGAGCAATGTCATCTTGAAACCCAGCACCAAATAGATTCATAAGAATACCGGCACGCTCTTGATCATCTATTTCTTTTAAAGTTTCAAGAAATTGCAATATTGCCTCTTGAGGATTTTTTTAATGGTTTGTTCAAGCTCTTCTATACTTGTTCCCATCTCATCTAATGCATCATGAAATTCAGGACTTTGCTCTCTTGCAGTCTGTAGTTTACTAAGAAAGTTATTTATAGCAGTTGCTGCTTTTTCAGGTTGTTTACCTAAGCTTATGAACGCACTTGCTAAGCTACTTGCTTGATCAATTTCTAAACCAAACTGTTTAGCATTACCACCAATTCTATTCAGTGTAAGAACCATTTCCTTAGCTTTGGCAGCAGTATTATCTGAAAGATGGTTTATTATGTTACCTACATTTTCCATACCATCAACTTTAATTCCATAGACATTGGATATTTTCGCAATAGCATTACCAGCTTCTTCTGAAGACATGTCAAACGCTGTGGTCATTTTAGCAACTACTGTTGTAAACTTCATAAGATCATCTTTGTCAATACCAAGTTGACCACCACTTGCAGCTATTTGTGCTAATTCTGCAGCTGACAAGGGTATTTCACGAGATAATTTCTTTAATTCTTTAGCAAACTTTGATGCTTCATCTTTAGTATCATTTTGCACAAATTTTACTACTTTTTTTACATCAGCCATAGCACTTTCAAAATCAATCGCAACCTTGATCGGAGCTGCAAGCGAAAGACCTAGTCCAATAGTCTCTATAATTTGTGACTTAAAATGTGCTTTGCTTGCTAAAAAACTTTGGTGATTACGTATTGCAGACCCAAGCTTACCATACTTACCTTTTAGCGCTTCAACAGATGAGCCAAGTTTATATTGATTACTTACTAATGACTTAATATTTCTTCCACTTTTTCTTACTTCTTCATTAAATGAATGCAAAGCATCTCTCTTTTTCAAATATGCTTCTTTTGCTTTTGTTGCAGAAAACTTAGCTTTATCAAACTCAGCTTTTAAAGTTTTGCTTGGTTTCTCTATTGCTTTCATTTGTTTAGCTAAAGATTTTACCTGATCTTCAAAGCCCTTCCACGACCTCCTGCTAGTCAAAACATCACTACCCAACTGCTTAAACTTTGATACTGATTTTAAAGATGAATCAAGCTTTCTTATATTCTCACCAAGATAAGTAAGTTGATTACTACTGCCCTTTATTACAGTATTAAAACTGCCATCAAGTACCGCACCTATTTTTATCGATAATACTGACATTTGAACTTCCTAGCTAATTTGCTCCATAAAATAAACTCACTAATCTCCATATCAAGAATGTGCTCAACTCCACCACCTATGATAGAGCCAAGTACTAGTATTTCTAATCTCAAGTTTTTTGGATAATCGGTGAAAAAAAATCCTTTAATACCTCTTGCACTTTCACATAATCAGCAATATCCAACTCTTCAATTGCTTCTTTTGCAACTGATGTCAGGTTGGCAGTCAAAGTTACTTCCTTACTTAGATCACTACCATTAAGTCTCTCAATAGCTAGATAATCTCTAACTTTTGGACGTCTAATGGTAAGCTCTGAGATAGAAATACCATCAACTGTTATTGGATTATCAAGTTTTACTGTTGTCATACTTTCTCCTAAAAAATAAAATTCTAAAATCTTTTTAAAACTAAACCTAAATACCTAAAACCGTTTGCAGCAAGGCCATTTGATCAACACCGTTAATCTTACGGATCATGTTCTCAGCATCGATTTCTATTAATTCATTACCACCGATAGTAAGTTTATAGTAATGGGCAGCTACAGTACACTTCAGCGTTGCTTTTTCAGCAGGTTTCCAGCTACCAAAATCAAATTCTTTGAATATGCCCCTTAAATTGATTATTACTCCTTCAATATCATTGCTACCACTTCCTTGCATTCCTCCACGGAGCGTTAAAGATACTGAATTTCCATCTATCAAGCCAAAAAGTCTAAATAGTTCTGAATCATACTCAGCGAAAGTAAAGTCTGCTTCAAGCTTTTCCATGCCCATGTCAATATTTATTGGGATATCCATACCACCAGCACGATATTCTTCGGTTTTTATGGTGAGCTTTGGTAACGTTATCTCATCAATTTTTCCTGCATAACCCCGACCATCTACGAATACATTAAAATTCTTTAAAATCTTCGGTAACATCTCTTTCTCCCATTTTTATAATATTGTACCACTCACAAGATGTGACCTGAAAGTAATCTGTTCTGCTGGATATGGTGGTGTAAATTCGAAATCAAAATATACTTTCCCGCTTGCAATATTTGCCGGTGTATTGAGTTCAGGTGTTGCATAACATTTTCCGCTAATAATAGCTCCTTGTGCTTTTAAATTGGCCAAATAAGAATTCACCCCCTCAATTACATCATCTATATAAGTTTTGGTAATATTTCGATCAACTGCCCAGAGATGAGCTCGAAGTAAACTATCATTGATTAAATCTGCAGTCCTTCTCACTGATAAAAAAGCCCATTTTGAGTCATTTGAACATGTTCTATTGCCCCAAAGTTTGTAGCCGTTTTGATGAATTATCGTTGTTACTTCATTTTCATTCAAGTGGTTTGCTCTACAACTTGTATCACCGAGCGTAAAATCAATAGGCCTGCTTGTTCCAACAATACCATTTATCTCTTTGTTTGAAGGTGAATGCCAAAATCCTTGCTCACTATCTACTTTCGCTATTAAACCAGCTACAAATGGGCTTGCTGGCAAAATTTCTTCTTTTCCTTCAATAAATACCTTAACCCAAGGATCAACTACGTAAACTCTTGAGCTGCCTACACTTTTTCTCCATTTTATTACTTCTTCATCATTGGTATTTGGACCATCTGCTACTATTATGCTTCTTAGCTTTTCTGCTACTCCTATCAAAGCTGCTACTACTGGGTTTTTAGATTCAGGCAATTGATGAGTAAATTGAGGCGCAATTAATATTCTTGGAGCAACATGAACTATACTTTCACTGTTGAGGAATGCCTCTATCCCTTGATACTCTCCAGTCTCTTTATCAACACCGCCAATTATATTCTTCAGCGTCTCTTCTTCTTTTAATTTTGGATCGCTGTTTTCACTCTCTTCAACTCTAATTACTATAACTGTTGCACCAATCTGGGAAAATATTCCATTTACTGCAGAAGGTAAACTTCCACTCTTTCCGAGCTTTACTGCTTCCTTTAAGCTTCCTGCAACTAACACTGGTTTATTTAGCGGAAATTTTTGCTCATCTGCTTCAGGTGCAGTACCAATTACACCTATCACTGATGATTTAGCTGTACGTACTGCTTTGGCCCCTGAGGTTACCTCAATAACATTTACTCCGTGCAAAAATTCTTCAGCCATTTCTTTGCATCTTTTGTTTAAAATCGTTTAGTAAGTTCTCTACACTTTTGGCTTCTGCAATTTTCTTCTTGGTAATGTCTTCCAACTCTTCACATTTCATTATTTCTTTTACTGCTTTTTTTACTTTTTCTTCAATGATTCTTGCCATTTCAGTAACTGTAATACCACGTACTTTTGCTAATGGCTCTATAATTTCTGCATCTTTTTCGTCTATAGATTCTGGTGCTGCTAGAATGTTTTCTGCGGCTTTTGCTTGTATTTCGTACGACTTAAGCTTCTGATGAGAATATCCTGCGTATTGGTGAGTATAGTTATTATAATAAGTACGGAGACTAGAAAGTGCAGAAAGTTTTGCATTTTCCAATAATTCCAGCTCAATATCTTCCTTATTCCTTTCAACAATTTTCTCCCCTTCTGTTAGACAATAGCTTTTTTGCCAATCAAAATCTTCTGGTGCTTCATACCAATCATTTCCAGTTGGCTTGTTTTCAAGTGTTGTTGTTTCAATCTGCTTGTGGTTTTCAAAACGTATATAAATAGTCATAAATTCCTCCTCATTGCCATATTTGATTAGTTCGTTCTAATCCTGGACATTGCCAAGCTTTTAGCGTTCTCTCCACATCTACTTCAAGTCCTGTAGTTAGAACATTGCTACGTATGTTATAAATCCCCCACTGAATAAATTGACCATAGTTATGTACATAATTTGATGCAAGCATACCTTGACTAACTTGTGTCCTGGAATACAGGTAAGATGATGTGTAAAGTAATATTGCAACTGTTTTTCCTGCTGGAATCTCCACATTACCAGATCCAGCTAACTTGCTATCAGAACTCGTGTATTGGTAAACATTTTTCCATATTATTCTTGAAATACTTGATTTATTAGAATTGGTATTATCTGGTGTTCCCACAAATAATCCTGCTCCCCCATACTCCGTACTCGAATACGATGATCCAACAAATTCTATTGTCTTATTTATGTTCACATTGGTTGTATTTTTTACAAATACTACTCCAAGTGCAGCATACGGATAATAGTATATCTCATCATAACTACCAGAAAAACTTTTTGTGCATAACTCTCCGTAAATAAATGTTCCTTTACTTCCCTCTATAAAACTGAGTTGTCTTGGCCGATAAAAACTAACGTAATCTGTATTGTACGTATGGCTACCTGCTAGTAGTTGTAACATATAGTCAGTTTTTGTTATATCACTACTCCACTTTCCAAGCTCTGTCGTAAAAGTTCCGTGGCCAAAATAATTATTTTTTCTGCCAAGTACACCAAATAAGAAAGGTAATGACCCTGGTTCAACCATGTTGCGCTTTCTTATTTCATTTATAAGAGACACTTTTAACTGTTCATCCCGAGTTTTTACCTCATTTATCAGGGATGTTTTTAATTGGTTATCACGAGTTTCTATTTCCCCAATAATTGATGAGCCAGATGGTACATTATTAACAGCACGAAAATCTTCTACTAAACCTTTAAGACCATCTTTATGACTATTACTAATGCTATTTATTGCTGCAATATTGGCATTCTTTCTCGTATCAAGTAGCGATAAATTTGTTGTTCCTTTTTCATCAATTCTCTTTAATAACTGCTTCTCTGATTCAGAGATCACTGCTAAAGAACTAGCTTTTTTATTATCCAGATCAGTTAAGTGTTTTTTTGCACTATCAAGAAGCTCTTTTAGCTTACCATCAGTCATCTGTACAATTTCAGAAACTGCACTTTTGTCGACTATTGATTCCAATGCTTTAGCAAGATATGCTAATTGATCTGGTGTACTGTTTGCTGCTAAATCCTTAAGCCTCTTTTGTAGTGCATCAATTATTCCTTTTACTTCAGTCATCTGCACAACGTTGGAAATAGCTTTTTTATCTGCTATCAATTCCAGCGATTTTGCAAGATATGCCAGTTGATCAGGTGTGCTACTTGCTGCTAAATCCTTTATCCTTTGGTATATTACTTCTTTCATTTCCAAAAATTTAAAAAAGTCTCAAAATTAAACCGCTCAAAATTACTCTTAAGTTGATTATGCTCATCTTCTCTTTCGGTAATATCTTCATCTATTTTTTCTATAGCTCTTCGAATACGTACCACATCTTGAACTGCAATATTTTCTGGATGAGGCAGTGGATATCCTCGTTTGGTTTGGTCAACAGTCATTATGTGACAATCACTCTGAGATTTTTTACCTTAGGGCGATAAACAACTGTTCCACTTAAAACTAATTTTACCCTAGTCTCATTGCCATTAAAATTTGATAGTACATGAGTTCTCTCCACCCAATTTTCCCCAATTGGTTTTCCTGATGTTAAATTTACTAATTGCCAATCCACATTTTTTTGCACATATGCTTTTACATCTGCAGTGCCAGGTATTAGCGCATCATACGTTATGGTAATTTTAGTGTTAGCTCCTGCTGTAATACTTCTTGTAACATAATCTCCAGACTCTGAAAGATTACCTAGAACTAGCTGTAACCCAGGATATAGCACTGGACTTTTTTCTTTTGACCCTTTTAAATTTGCCTTTACTGTTAACTCTCCAGATAGTCTTTCACGCAGCGCGAGCGGCAAGTTATCAGATAGAAAATTTTCTTTTCCTTCTTCATCTGTCAGAATAAATTCTACATTGGTATCAAATGCTACTTTTTCGACGTTCGTCAAAACAATTAAATCTGATACGTTATTTGCAGTAACTTTACCAAGATCAATAACGTGAGAATTTTCAGTGAACTTCGTTGCTAAAAGCCTAAAAGTTAGATCTAAATTTTGATGTGGTGTCCAAGTACTTGCGTTGCTAGATGAAAGTAATACTCCTACTTGATATGGCTGACTTGTTACCCAACGGCTATTTACTGCATCATATTTGCCAAGCTCTGCTATTTTTACTGCAGTATCTGCATCATCAGTGAGTAGAACTATTGCATACTCTTGTCCTGCATGGCAAAACACTGGTAACCAAGTAATACGTGTTGCTATGCCATCTATCTTTATATCTTTTGGCTCAATATAGCTTTCAGCAATGACAGTTTGTGAGGGCATTCCCACTGCTGTTTCTCTAATCTGCACAGCAACACGTTTTTTGCCTCTATTTAGTAGGGTCGAGAACTGGCGCGCCTCTTTAGGGTTTGGTGGCTGATCCATTATTTTCATGTTGGTCCTCAATCCAAAATTCCCATGTTTACGTTTCCAATTCCCGCCTCATCAAACGCAGCATGCGGATTTCCCGCACTACGCTTTCCTAGTAGATTCTTACCAAAGTTTATAACATATTGTGCTGGTAAGGCTTTCGGAACGTAATATCTTATTCTATAGTCCGAATATAGACCAAGGGTCTCATATATACATTCGCTACTCCACCTTTTCCAACCAAATCCTTTTGCTTTTCTGGCTTGCATCATATTGCGTCTTGTTTTCTTCTCTACCCACTGTTTAACGTAGCTGAAGCTTCGACTTGAGTTTCCTATTCTAAAGTAGTTTACCCACCCTCTCAATATCGGATTGATGATCTGAATCACTCTCCGTATTGGTTGCGATTTATAGTTACTGAATACCTTCTTCAACTTTTGAAGTAGGCTTGTTCGTGTTTTCATCTGTGGTGTTATCTGTACTCTCCACTTTCCTTGTTTTGTAATTTTCTTTCGAAAGTCAAATCCTAGAAAGCCGAATGTTTCTCCTCTCTTTAGATTGGCAATTTTTGTCTTTTCTTCATTTACACTTACTTCTAGTTTTGCTAATTCTTCTTGTAACCTTTTGTACACTAATTTCTCGAGCCATTCCCATCTCTGGTGCCCATCTATCAGTATCACTAAATCGTCTGCCCATCTGGCGTATTCTATACGTTGATATTTTTCTTCCCTGGTCACCTCTTTTGCTCTCTCTAGCATTTTGTCTACCTCATTGAGGTATATATTGCTCAACAACGGTGAGATCGGCGACCCTTGCGCTATTCCTCGTTTTCCTCCTACCTTAAGGATTAGCTTGATCAAGTGCATGATTTCTTTATCATTTATTCTCTTGGCAATTTTCTCCATGAGAATATGATGTCGTACGTTATCAAAATAGGATTTCAGGTCTACATCAATACATTTTGTATTGCCTTTGATTGCTGCTTTCGCTACTCTGCTTACTGCTTCATGCGCTTTTCTCTTGGGTCTATATCCATATGATCCGTCCTGAAAGTCAGATTCATATATCGGTTCAATTATTAGCTTTAGTGCACTTTGCACTATTCTATCCCGGATGCAGGGTATGTTCAACGTTCTGAGTTTTCCCCCAACTTTTGGTATTTCCTTTCTCCGGTTCCTATTTGGGCTATAGGTTTTGGTTATTAGTTCATGTCTTATTTGCTGAAGATACTTTTCTAAGCCTTCTGCCTCTATCGATTTGAATGTTACCCCATCAATTCCTGGTGCCCCATTGCTTTTCTTTGTTAGCTTATATGCTTCTTCTAGTGTCTCCATCTTGCAGACGTGTACATAGATTCCCCAGAATCGCCATTCCGGTTCTGCTTTCGCTTTGATATATATCTTTCTTCTCAGGTCTTGTAATTTTATTGGCATTTTTGTCATTTTTACCTTTACCTTCCTTTTGTTAAAAGATCTCTACTAGTAGGGTGCCTTTGCTCCATGGGCGTTACCCCACTTCTTCGCTACTACACACCCATCCGCCACCCTTTCATCTTCGGTTCATTTCCTGTTTTCCAGTTATAGAACCTACCACTCCAAGGTTTTTCTCCTTGGGATGAGGAGGGTTTCTCCAGTTGCTTGATATGTCCTTATTACCATGCTGCCACTACCACCCCGCTAAAGTAGGTATGCTGTATCATTCGTGTTTCAGCCTCCTATATTGCTTTCGCCCTGGTTCAGTGGGCTCGGCCTTTAGTACTTAGATCTTTTCGGGGCCACCTATGTGTTCGTTTTCGCTGCGGCCTAGTAATTCGCCATTATCCTACGATAACGTTGTCGGTAGGCTTCAACATTTTGGTTTCCCTCCACATTGCTACCCTAGCTACAGGACTCCGACTTTTATCCTGGTGGGTCTGACTCCCACTGAACATCTTCACCTTCTCTGGACACACTGAACCACAAACCAAAGCTTTTCGATTACTGGCAAATCAATCAGCTAATTGGGCAAAGTGGGATGATGATCTTTTAAAGGTAGAAATTCAAGAGCTAGAAGATTTGCAGTTTGACCTTAAAATGACAGGATTTGAATTAGAAAAAGTTCAACATTTCCTTGATGATTTAGATAGTGAAAAAGAAGATCTTTCTGACTTAGTTGTTGATGACAAAAAAGTAGAAATAACAAAACCAGCTGATCTATGGATTTTAGGTGATCATCGAATCTATTGTGGTGATAGCTCTGTAGTGGAATCATATAAAGCGCTGTTAGATGATAAAATGGCAGATATTACTGTGTGTGATCCTCCATATAATGTTGATTATGGTAGCAGTCAGGAGAGAGAAGATAAAAAAATATTAAATGATAATCAAGGTGAAAAGTACGAACTTTTTCTCTACGACATCTGTTCCAATATTTTAGCATATACGAAAGGTGCAATTTACATCTGCATATCATCATCAGAGTTTTCAACGTTGCAAAAAGTATTTGAAGAAGCAGGTGGTCGTTGGTCAACATTTATCATTTGGGCAAAGAATCATTTTACACTAGGCAGATCAGATTATCAAAGACAATACGAAGCAATGCTCTACGGTTGGAAAAATGGCAATAAACGTGAGTGGCATGGAGGAAGAAATCAAAGTGATCTGTGGTTTTATGATAAGCCAACGCACAATACACTACACCCAACGATGAAGCCAGTAGAGCTAATGGAGAGAGCAATAGTAAACAGCAGCAGATCAGGAGACATAGTTCTTGATCCATTTAGCGGCTCTGGAAGTACACTGATTGCATGTGAGAGAACAGGAAGAATTTGTAGGACAATAGAGTTAGATTCAAAATTTGTAGATGTAACCATAAAACGTTGGCAAATATATACCGGAAGAGATGCCCTTTTAGCCAGTACTGGTAAAACTTTTGCAGAAATTCAAGAAGAAAATTCGTAAAAAGGAGCAATAAAGAGAGGAGGAAAAGAGTGGAAAAAATCACACAAACAGAGTGGGCGAGAGAACAAGGATTTTCAAAGCAATACGTCTGTTATTTAGTAAAGAAAGGAATAGTTGAGCTGGAGAATGGACTCATTGACCGAGAACAAGCAAATAGGGCTATAGAAACAATCAGAGATCCAAGTCAACCGCTGAGAAGAAAAAACTATTCAGAAAACGGAGAAAAGCTTTCCACAATGTTGCTAAAAACGCGAATAAAAAATGAGATGGAACGTGGTAAATTGCTTGAGGCAAAAGCTAAGGCTGAAATAGGAGAACTTGTAGCAGTAGAGGAAGTAAAGCGCGATGCATTTAACGTAGCAAGAGTTGTCCGTAATAATTTGCTTAATATTCCAAATAGAGTTTCAGCACTGCTTGCATCACTGAGCGACACTGAAAAGATTCATATTGCGCTAACCGAAGAGATTACAAACTCATTACAAGAATTATCTAATACTAAATTTCAAATATAAAAAAGATTTTGAATATAAAATGGCTGATAACTTAAGTTTAGAGTTAATAAAATGCCTCATTAATCAACCTGGATTAGATGTTAATGTCAGAGGGTTAAACGGAAAAACTCCACTGCATTGCGCTATAGAGTTTGATGAATTAAGTATGGTAGATCTGTTACTCACGAAAAAGAACATTAATCCTTTTGTTGAGGACAATGAAGGCAAAACCTCCTTAGATTATGCCAAAGAAGGTAAAAAAGCAGAAATATTACAAGCATTAATCAATCACAAATACGGATCAGAACAAGATAGCTTACTTCATTTAGCTGCAATGATAGGTGAAATTAATGCAGTTAGATATTTGATCAGAAAAGGTATTGACGTTAATGTACGAAATGCTCTGCATCATACTCCATTACATCTAGCAGCAGGCATAGGACATGAAAATGTTGTCAAAATTTTAGTGGAAGAAGGAAGCGCTGAAATAGATGTCTTTGATGCACGAAATCAGACACCAATGCACTATGCAGTTAATAACAAGAAGTTGGAGATAGTAAAGTTATTACTGGAGCTAGGAGCAGATGTAAATAGCGCACGTGTAGGACAAAACTCGATGAAATTATCACCTGTGCATATAGCTGTAAGTAATACTAATTACGATGAAAGGGATTTATGTCTTGATATTCTCAAATGCTTAATAAAGGAGCCTAATGCTCAAGTCAATTTGCAGGACTACGAAAATAGAACACCTCTACATTACGCTGAAAGACTTAAAACAATAGAGGTCTTACTAACGCGAGAAGATATAGACCCTCTGGTAAAAGACGATAGGGGCAAGACACCATTTGATTACGCTAAACCTGAGATAAAGAAGGCTTTGATGAGTAATAAATACGGTTCTGAAAAGAATAGTCTACTCCATTTAGCTGCACAAAGAGGAGAAATTGAGCTTGTAGATGCAATCTTAAAGGAAGAAATTGATATTGATATTGTAAATAATAAAGGTTTATCACCTATTTACCTTGCTGCAGAAAAAGGACATTTACATGTAGTAAAATTACTACTGAAAAAAGGAGCAAACTATACACCTGTTTTGCACTTAGCAATCAAGTCAAATAATTTAGAGTTACTTAAAGTTTTATTTACTGAAAAAAATGGAGCGTTACTCTGCAGAGATACCGTTGTTAATTTTCCAACCCTTCATAATAAATATATAGCACAGAGAGAAATAGCAGATAAAAGGATGAAAAAACATAATAATATTATCTGCATCTGTATTACAGTTAGCGCAGTAGCAATGGCAGCATATATAGGTTTAACAGCAACAACAATAAGCAGTACAATCATTTTTGCAACAACAACAGGAATACTTGCGCTTATTATAGCAATAATGATAAGTGAGATGAGCAAAAGATACATAGAAAAGGAATTTCAGAAAAAGATGTTTATGGAACTGGAAGAGTGTAGTTCTACTGTTAATGATGTTGAGATAGAGTCAATTATGAGTAGATGCAGACAATGATATACGCTAGAGCTTTTTCTGAAGGTTTAAGACCAGATCCAGAGCTTAAAGTATCAGAGTGGGCAAATGAGTATCGAGTTCTAGCACCAACTGCAGCATCAGAGCCAGGGAAATGGAGAACAGAAAGAACTCCTTATTTAAAAGAAATAATGGATTCACTTTCTCCTTCTTCACCTGCAGAAAAAGTAGTATTCATGAAAGGAGCGCAGATTGGGGGAACAGAAGCTGGTAACAATTGGATAGGCTATATCATCGATCAAACACCAGGGCCAATGCTAGTAGTACAGCCAACAGTTGAAATGGGAAAACGTTGGTCAAAAGGAAGATTTGCGCCACTGATTGAAAGTACACCATGTTTAAAAAGTAAAGTAAAAGACCCAAGATCAAGAGATTCAGGGAATACTGTACAAAGTAAGGAATTTCCAGGTGGAATAGTAGTAATAACCGGAGCAAATAGCAGTGTAGGCCTCCGATCTATGCCAGTAAAATATCTCTTTCTTGATGAAATAGATGCCTATCCAGGAGATTCGGGAGGTGAAGGAGATCCAGTTTTACTCAGCATAGCCCGTACTAATACATTTGCACGGCGAAAGATTTTTTTAGTATCAACGCCAACGATTCATGGAATAAGCAGAATTGAGAAGGAATTTGAAGCTACAGACAAGAGATATTTTTTTGTACCATGTCCGCATTGTAATTATTACCAAATTTTAAAGTGGTCACAAATAAAATGGGAAGATAAAAATCCAAATACAGCACACTATATGTGTATAGAATGTGGTGAAAAGATAGAAAATCATCAAAAGACAGAGATGCTAGACCGTGGAGAATGGAGAGCTACAGGGGCAAAAGAAGGGGAGAAAAAAGGATTTCATCTTTCAAGTCTTTATAGTCCAGTAGGCTGGTATAGTTGGCAACAAGCAGTAGAGGACTTTCTCCATGCAAAGGAAAGCGAACAATTACTGAAGGTTTGGATAAATACTACGCTTGGAGAAACCTGGGTAGATAAAGGAGAAGTACCAGATTGGAAGCAATTATTTAACAGGAGAGAATTTTTTCCCGTAGGCACAGTACCAAAAGGTGAAGTGGTTCTCACAGCAGGAGTAGATGTCCAAAAAGATCGGTTAGAAGTAGAAGTTGTAGCATGGGGAAAAAGCCGTGAAAGTTGGTCAATAGACTACCGAGTATTTGAAGGAGATACAGGAGGAGGAGAAGTATGGGGAAAGCTTTCGGAGCTCCTCAATCATCATTTTATCGGTGAAAATGGTCTTGAATATATGATAAGTATGATGGCGGTTGATGCAGGGTATGCAACGCAGGAAGTGTATAATTGGGTAAGGAGTCATCAAGGCTCTGGAAGAGTAATGGCAGTAAAAGGTGTAAATAAAGCACTAGTGCCACTTAGCAGCCCAAGTAGAGTAGATATAACAGTTGGTGGTCAAAAGCTAAAGAGAGGAATAAAGCTATGGCCAGTAGGAGTATCGATATTAAAGTCAGAGCTTTTTCAATTACTTAATGTTTTAAAAGAAGGTGAAGAAGCTCCAGCAGGATATTGTCATTTTCCCGAATATGCACCTGAATATTTTAAGCAGCTAACAGCAGAGCAATTAGTCAGCAAAGTGGTAAAAGGATACACCAAACAAGAGTGGCAGAAGGTAAGAGAAAGAAATGAAGTACTGGATTGCCGAATTTATGCGAGAGCAGCATCTATTGCGCTTGGAATTGATCGTTGGCCAGAGAGTAAATGGAATAGTTTAAGTGAAAAACCAGAAAGCAAAAAATCAAAGAAAATAGTCAAAAGCAAGTGGATCAGCAAGTAGTAAATGTATAACGCAGAATATTTAATTCAAGTCGAAGAAGCGATAAAGAAACTACAAAATGGAGAGAGAGTAGTATCAATTGCATATGGTGACCATGTTGTGAGATATGCTGAAGTTCAGATAAATGATTTACTAAACTTAAGACAACGTATTAAAGCTGAACTGAAAGTTGCAGGTGTGAGACCGAAGAGAAGAATTGTGATTGCGACAAGTAAGGGGATTGACAAAATTGTGTAAAAATGTTATAGTTTAAGATTGGTATTTTCTAGTTAAAATATGGATCAAAGTCAAGAAAGGCTTAATGTTAATGTAAATTTTGAGGGGGAATTTGCTCACTACCTTATAGAAATGGCAAAAGTTCAAAATAGAACTATAGGAGAAGTTGTAAAGGACCTAGTGGAAGAAGAAATTGAAGCAAGCAAATTATCTGAAGAAGATGATGAAATAGATGAAGTAGATATAAAGTTGGCTAAGCTTTCTCTTGAGCGTGATGCTAGAGGTGATGAAGAAATTAGAAGTGAGGATGTAGATTGGAATAGAATATTATCTGCAAAAACAGTCTAAAGGTGGAGATACAAGCTGGGATACGATATTATCTATTCAAAAAGAGTTCTTGAGGAGGACTTTCTTGCATTACCACAAACGATAAGATCTAGAGTGAGAAGAGCTGTAGATAGTCGTCTTGCAACCAACCCTAAAGCAATAGGTAAAGCATTATCGCATGAATTCAAAGGGTATTTTAGGATACGAGTAAGTGATTATCGTGTAATTTATAGGATAAATTACTCAAAACACACAGTAACTATTACTGCAATGGGACATCGGAAGGACATTTATGAACGCAGCCCAGAATAAGCGTTGGTATTTGTGCAAGAGCCTCATGCATAATTTATAAAGTGTTAACAGCCAGACTCTCCAGCAGCTTGCTGTAATTTTTTAATGTCAAATTGCGCAACAAACTGCTGCATAATCAAAGAGGCAAAATGCTATTAAAATCGTTCAAACAACTATTTAGTAAGCCAAAAATCAAAAGCTCAGCGTGGGATGCAGCAGGCTCAGGAAGAAGATTTTTTCACTTTCAACCAGAGTTAGGAAGTATAAACAATTTGCTGTCTCAAAGCCTTGAAACTTTACGTAGTAGATCACGTGATATGGTGAGAAAAAATCCTTACGCTGCAAATATAATTGATACGATAGTAAGTAACTCTATTGGAACAGGAATAAAACCACAATCAAAAGATGGAGAATTTCGAAAGAAAGTACAAGAATTATGGCTACGTTGGACAGACGAAGCAGATAGCTGTGGAATAAGTGATTTTTATGGATTACAGGCTTTAGTATGCAGAAGTATGATAGAAGGTGGAGAGTGTTTTGTCAGACTTAGAAATCGCAAGCCTGAAGATGGATTTTCTGTACCATTGCAACTGCAAGTACTTGAGTCTGAACATTTAGATAATAAAACAAATCAAACTTTAGCAAATGGTAACATAATCCGTAATGGCATTGAATTTAACCGACTTGGTCAAAGAGAAGCATATTACTTATTTAGAGAGCACCCAGGTGAAGGTTTGTTTGGTGAATCAGTGAGAGTACCAGCAAATGATGTTTTACATATTTATAGACCATTAAGACCTGGACAAATTAGAGGGGAACCATGGCTTTCTAACGTGCTTTTAAAACTTTACGAACTTGACCAATATGATGATGCAGAATTAGTACGAAAAAAGACTGCTGCAATGTTTGCGGGATTCATTACGAGACTCGATCCTGAAGCAAATATCATGGGAGAAGGTGAAAGTAATGAGCAAGGAGTAGCACTATCTGGCCTAGAACCTGGTACTATGCAACTACTTGATCCAGGTGAGGATATAAAGTTTTCAGAGCCATCTGATGTTGGAGGAAGTTATGAAGCATTCATGAGACAGCAACTGAGAGCTATTGCAATAGGCACAGGAATAACATATGAGCAACTAACAGGAGATTTAACAGGTGTTAATTATTCATCTATTCGTGCAGGGTTAATAGAGTTCAGAAGAAGATGCTCAATGTTGCAGCATAATATTATGGTATATCAGTTTTGCAGACCTATATGGAATAGATGGCTAGAGCTTGCTCTTTTATCTGGAAAACTTTCTACAACAGATGATCAAACGCTGAAAGAAGTAAAATGGGTACCACAAGGGTTTGATTGGGTTGATCCTTTAAAAGACCAACAAGCACAGCAAATGGCAGTAAGAAATGGCTTCAAGAGTCGCTCAGAAGTTGTTTCAGAATTGGGTTACGATGTTGAAGAAATTGATCAAGAGATTGCCGAAGATCAAAAGCGAGCTGATTCTTTTGGACTTTGTTTCGATTCTGACATTAATCATAAAAGGGAAGGAAGGTGATGTGGATAAATAAACCAGTAATGGTAGAGAGAAGAAGCTTTGAACTATTATCATTATATAATAGCAAACAACCTATCTTTAAGAACTTAAAGCATTTTCATATAAACCCAAAAGGAATAGCAGTAATACGTATTTATGGAGTGTTGACAAAAAAAACAGAAGCTTTTGATCATATTTTAGATATGACTTCGTATGAAAATATTCATGAAGAGATAGAGAGCGCTTTAGAAGATAAAAGCATAGAGACGATTCTACTTGACATAGATAGTCCAGGTGGAGAAGTAAATGGAGTGTTTGATCTAGCTGATTTTATCTACGGTGTAAGAGGAAAAAAGAGGATAATAGCGATAGCAAATGATGATGCGTACTCTGCTGCATATGCTATAGCTTCAAGCGCTGAAAAGGTTTTTGTGTGTAGAACCTCTGGTGTTGGAAGTATAGGTGTTATTGCAAGTCACATTGACCAAAGCGGTTTTGATGAAAAGCAAGGTATTAAGTACACCACAATCTTTGCTGGTAGTCGAAAGAATGATTTAAATCCACATGAGCCAATGACGTCTGAAAGTCTGGAAAGCTTACAAAAAGAAGTAGACCGACTATATGAAATGTTTGTGCAGCTAATAGCAAGAAACAGAGGTCTTTCAATTGAAAAGATTCGATCAACAGAAGCAGGTCTATATTTTGGCGAGAAAGCAGTAGAAATAGGTCTTGCAGATGGAGTTACAACATTTTTTGAATTTATTAACAAAGGAGAAAATACTATGAATAAACAAACTACAACTGACCTAGAAACTGATAATTTAACTAAGTATCGTACTGAAGTTGTTGAATTAATACGTTTATGTAACTTATCACGAATGCCAGAGAAAATAGGAAAATTTATTGAGCAGGGCGTAAGTGTTGAGCAAGCAAGGGAGGTTTTAATGGAATTACTTGCAGAGAGAACGAAGAAGACAGAGATACTGAGTGCAATACCACAGAATTCGCAGGAAGATTTGATGACACAGGTAGCGAAAAGTCGGTGCATTTAAATTTTATAACCGCCATATATAGTGCTCTGCGGTAAATAAGTGTCCAAAATGCGCCATAATGGCTAATTATAAGGTAATAACCGCAGTGTATAGCAGTTATAAACACGGTGGTAAAAAAAATAAAAAAAGGAGAGAAAAAGACATGATAAGTATAACTGAAGGAAATAATTTAGGCGATCTTCTGAAATATGAAGTGTCCAACCTATATTCAAGAGACCAAATAACAGTAGCTAAAGGTCAAAATCTTAAGCTTGGTGCAGTAGTTGCCAAAAAGACGGAAGATGGTTTTATTAGAGTACTTAATCCTGCTGGAACAGATGGCACACAGACAGCAATAGGTGTTATTGCAAGTGATGTAAATGCAAAAGAAAACTCAAAAGCAGTGATAATTACACGAATAGCTTTACTTGCTGATAACGCTGTTGTATGGCCAGCAAATATAACTGAAGAGCAAAAAGCAGCAGCAATAAAACAACTAGAAACACGTGGTATTATTATTCGTAAAGGAGCGTAACATAATGCAAAATCCATTTTCAAATACAGCATTCAGTATGACAGCTTTAACTGGTGCTATTAACATATTGCCGAGTAATTTTGGTAGAACTGAAAGTTTAAAGTTATTTCCAGGCAAGTCAGTAAGGTTTCGTCATATTACTATAGAAGAGCAAAACGGTGTATTAAGTTTATTGCCAACGCAAGTTCCAGGAGCACCAGCAACAGTAGGAAAAAGAGGAAAAAGAAGAGTAAGAACGTTTACAATACCACATATTCCTCATGATGATGTAGTTTTACCTGAAGAAGTTCAAGGAATCCGTGCTTTTGGCTCAGAAAACGAACTTGTAGCGCTTGCTGACGTTATCACTGATCACTTGCAAACAATGAGAAATAAACATTCAATCACGCTAGAACATCTGCGTATGGGAGCTTTAAAGGGAATAATTTTAGATGCAGATGGGTCTGAATTACTTAACCTGTACACAGAGTTTGGAATTACAGCAAAAACAGTAAACTTTGCTCTTGGCACAGCAACGACAGATGTAAAGCGAAAGTGCATGGAAGTACTAAGGCATATTGAAGATAATTTAAGTGGCGAGTATATGGAAAGAGTACATGCTCTGGTAAGTCCTGAATTTTTTGATGCATTAACCTCTCACCAAAAAGTAAAAGAAGCATATGAAAGATTGTAAGTTAAAAATGTGATATAAAAGAGATAAGAGGGAAAGATAACCCTACTCACTATAGGAATAGGGCTATCACGGGCGTGTGCGACCGAATGAAAATTGGTATTACAACCGTAGCCATCAAGGTACACTAGCCCTATCCCTCGATACGTTTGAATAGTTGTGTGGGACATATATGTGCACCCGTTTACAATCTTAAATTAATTAAACTATCGAGGTTATTATGATTGCATCTTATCAAAATTTTATTGGCATTGATATTGGAAAATTCAAAAATGTTGCTGCAGTGTACAACCAAAAAAACACTATCAAGTTCAATAATAATGATGCTGGTTGGCAACAATTGTTTCAAGAATTTTCAAATATTCTACCTAATTCTTTTGTAACTTTAGAAAATACAGGAAAATATGAGCTTGGTTTAGCACGTTCTCTTGTTGATATGAATGTTGCTGTGCATCGAGCTAATACTCGTAAAGTAAAAAGTTTTATCATATCACATGGAACTTTAGCAAAAACTGATCAATCAGATGCAAAAGCCCTTGCTCAATATGGTTTTGAACGCTATAGTGCTCTATCTCTATTTGTGCCTATGTCAAAAGAACAAACTGCCTTAGTTGCACTCTGTCAACGTCGTGATGACATTACGCAAATGAGAACTCAAGAGAAATGTAGGCTTGCAGCACCTGAAAACGACTATATAAAGGAAAGTTGCCAAAAAACAATAGACTTTTTTACCAATCAGATAAATGAGTTCAACGATGCCATACAAAGAATTATTGATAAAAATCCAGAGTTACAAAAGCGTCAAAAGATCCTGAGAACAGTGCCAGGAATAGGTCTCAAGCTATCTCAAGTTTTTGTGTGTCTAATGCCAGAACTTGGCTACCTAAACAAAAAAGAAGTTGCAAGTCTTGCTGGGGTTGCTCCACATCCAAAAGAAAGCGGTAAAACTATTGGTTACCGAAGGATAACAGGTGGTAGAAGCAATGTTCGTGCAAAGCTTTTTACAGCTGCTATGGCCGCTGCAAGATCTAAATCTGCACTTGGTGCTTTTTACTCTAATCTTATTGGTAGAGGTAAAAAGAAGATGGTAGCTATAACAGCTCTAATGCGAAAAATCATAGTAATTGCCAATGCAAGACTTAAAGAAGCAATTAATATGAAATAAAAAAATCTGCATAGAAAATAGGTTAACGGATATGTGCGTCTACACACATTTAAAGCACATATTCGTTAACCATAAAATCTAAGCAGTGGTTGCTGTTTGATATAAATTTCTTTCTGTATAAACTGGGATCTTTGTTGCCAAAATACATTTTTCAATTGAATAAAAATGCAAAATTATGAACAAATGAGACTAAACTCAAAAAATTTTAAAAAACATAGTTGATGGCAAGAAGGAGCAGCACTTCGAAATGATATGAGATCAGGATTTACGTTCTGTGGAATTACATTTGAGGAATATAGAGGGCAAGCAACTGATCCTGAAGGAACCGTAAGAAGATTTATTGAGAAAGATACAGGGCACTGTTTTCCACTAGGAACAGCAAGCACATTTACAACATATTTTGCACCAGCAGATTTTAATGAAACAGTAAATACTCTTGGACAGCCACTATATGCAAAACAAGAACCAAGGAGATTTGATAGAGGAACTGATTTACATACGCAGTCGAATCCATTGCCAATGTGCCACCGTCCGTCCGTTTTGGTAAAAATAGTAACAACATAGTAGAGCCCTCACGTAGAAAACTCTACTTATGGTTTTAATATGTGTTGAGTATGCTAAAAAAATATAAGGATGCAATATATTTTTAGAAGCCTTTAGAAGTGAATTTGAATGAATAGAAAATGGTATGCAGGAAAATGTAAAGAGGTTATTGAAAGATTGTCTTATCCATTTAGGGGAGATAGCTTTATATGAGTCAAAGGATAAGTCATATATGGTACAAGTATTAAAGCAACAGCCAGATAAATTATACGAGATTGGTGAAGGACAATTTGTGGAAGAAACTTTAGCGTTAGAAGTAAGTGCGTTTGATGTGTTAAGGCCAATAGTAGGAGATGTTTTTGTTATAGGTGATCGAAGATATAAAGTACACTCACCGCCACTTAGAGACAAGTCTGGAATAACGTGGAAAATAAAAGCGTCTGGGGTGTAAAATGTGTGCGCCAAGAAGTGCGTAAGGAACAGTTGGTGAAAATCCAACACGGGTAAAGCTTAGCCAGCAACCTGGAACAAACCATTATGCTGCGTAAGGTAACGAGCGTAGTAAAGCTAATGGAATGGACAACATAGGGTGCAACGAAAGTGAAGGTATTGAGTTCCGTAATTCACGCGTCATGGGGGCCGACACTTTACATTTGGTGGAAGGCAACATGGGTAATAACGCTAAGGAAAGATATTACTCACCCCATCGGGATCGAAGGCCGCGTCATGTGTTGAGATGGACCTTACGTGAACTTGGGAGATCCTTTGTATTCCTGTAAGGGTACTCTGGAACAAGTCAATAAAGGCAAGGACTGGAGGAAGATGCAAAGGAAGTCGGACTAACTGATAGTACTCGGAGTGTGGGAAAGCCACATACAAGGGGAAGCGGTTAGCAATATAGTGACTGGTATAGGGATTGCTATACCAATACAACAGAGATTGGAGGAGTATGCAAGGAAAACTAAACCAGATAGCAGTAAGGGCTAAGCAAGATAAGCGAGTAAAATTTACATCGCTAGTTCATTTGATTAATGAAGAGAATCTTGCAGAGTGTTACAAGGAACTAAAACGCAACAAGGCTTGCGGTATAGATCGTGTGACAGTGGAAGCTTATGGAGAAAATCTAGAAGAGAAACTTAGAACGCTAGTGGATAGTATGAAGAGAAAGCAATACCGACCGCAACCAGTGAAAAGGGTATACATACCCAAAATTGGAAGCAAGGAAAAACGCGGTCTCGGAATACCATCAACAGAAGAAAAGTTGGTACAGGTAATGCTAAAGAAGATATTAGAAAATATTTATGAAGCAAACTTTATGGACAGCTCGTATGGATTTCGACCAGGAAGAAATTGTCATCAGGCGATAAACGCTCTAGATAAAGCAGTTATGCACAAACCAATTAACTATATTGTAGAAGTGGATATCAAGAAGTTCTTTGATAATGTTCAACATAAATGGCTAATGAATTGTCTAAGGGAACGAATAGCTGACCCAAATTTATTGTGGTTAATAAAACGATTTCTAAAGGCAGGAATAGTCGAAGTTGGATGTTACAAAGCAACCGATCAAGGCACACCACAAGGTGGTATAGTAAGCCCTGTATTAGCTAATATATACTTACACTATGTGCTGGACTTATGGTTTGAAAAGAAATTTAAGCCAAAAGCCAGAGGATATATACAGCTAATAAGGTTTTGCGACGATTTTGTAGTTGGCTGCGAGAGGGAAGAAGACGCAAAAGAATTTCTAGAATTACTGAAACAAAGACTAAGTAAATTTGGATTGGAAATAGCTGAAAATAAAACAAAAATAGTAAAGTTTGGTAAGAAAGAATGGTATCAAGCAGAAAGAGAGAAACGTAGGACGGCTAGCTTCAACTTTCTAGGATTTACACATTATTGTGGAAAAAGTCGTAATGGTAAACTTATGATGAAGCAGAAAACTTCAAAAATAAGCCTAGCTAGAAAGATTAAAGAAATCAAAGAGTGGTTGAAGATGGTACGAAGTCGTATCTGTCTCAAAGATTGGTGGCAGAAACTTAAAGCCAAACTAACAGGACACTATAACTACTTCGGAGTTAGCGGAAATTATCGGTGTTTGATTCAATTCAATCGACTGGCAACAAAGTTAGCATTTAAGTGGATAAACCGACGTAGTCAAAAGAAAAGTATCGATTGGGAACAATTTATACACTATTTAAAAGTAAATCCATTACCAAAACCAAAGGTATATGTTTCTTTATACACAGGAGCACTAGTGTGAACGCTGTATTGTGGAGCCGTGTGCGGGAAATCCGCAAGCACGGTTCTTTTGGGGAGACTATGGTTATGAGACCAAATCGCTGATTTCAAGGTCATAAGTCTCTACCAGACCTGTTCATATAGAAGTTGAGGTAATAGAAAATGTAAATGCTAAAAGAAGAAAAGTAGAATTAGCAACGGTAAAGGCATTAAACAAAACGGCACTATGGTTAAAAGCGCAAGCAGCTAAGGAAATCAGTGAGGAAAAGCAGATAAAATTAAGTTTGATAAGAAAGAGATTAAGAATTTTTAAGGCAAAAACTAGCAGATTAGACGTGTTAATTAGAGCAAATTTGTATGATATTAGAGTATCAGCAATGGGCAAGATGAGACAAACAAAAAGAGGTACAAAAATAGGAAAACATAAGTTTATAGGAGCGTTTACTGCAACAATGCCAAGAGGAAATAGTGGTGTTTTTAGGCGTGAAGGAAGAAAAGCTTTGCCAATACAAGAGGTAAAATTAGGACTGGAGCCAGAAGCATCAAAAATAATAAAGGAGCTAGTTAATTATGAGTTTGAAAGGATGTTTGGAAAGTTCTTTGAACGTGAATTGAACTATATTACAAGAAATGTATGAATTTTAAAGATTTGCATAATGCAATCTGCACTACGCTGAAGAGAGAAATATCATCGATACAGACATGCGAAGTATATCCAGCAATAAGAAAAGAATTAGTAGCACCAGCGGTTTTTGTGGAGCTTAGCGGATTTGAAAAGGGACATGATCCTGGAACAGAAGAGTTAGCACTAAAAGTAAGATTTGAGGCAAGGATTGTAGTTGATGGAACAGTCGAGTATTCCTCGTTAGTTGTAAGGTCATTAGCAGCAGAAGTAGCAAGAGTAGTAAATAAAAATACTTGGAATGTGGAAAATGTTTCACCTGCTGAATTTATCTCTGCGGAAGTTGACGGATTTAGGCCAGAGCTAGATGCTTATCTTGTGTGGCTAGTTGAATGGGTTCATGAGGTACACTCGGGTAAATCAGTATGGTCAACTGGCATAATGCCACATGTTATTGAGATAGGTGAAGTGCATGTTAGACCATAGTTTTGCAATTTCAGAGCTGAATAGGAAGCTAGCAAACGTTATTCGTATAGGAATTGTAAAAGAAATAGATTATGAAAAAGCAAAAGTAAGAGTGAAAATAGGCGAATTTTTAACAGATTATTTACCGTGGATAACAAGTAAAGCAGGAAAAGATAGAGATTGGTCTCCACCAGATATCGGTGAACAGGTTATGATATTTTCTCCTCTTGGCGAATTATCGTTAGGAGTGGTGTTAGGAGGGATATACCAGGAAAAATACCCTGCATCAGAGAATAAAAAAGAGGTGAGTAGCTTAACATTTCAAGATGGAACAAAGTTATCATACGATAAAGATAAACATCATTTAGAGATTGAAGTAGTAGATAAAATAACACTGAAAGCTGGAGAATCGAGTATAGAAATGACAAAAGAAAGAATAAAACTTAAGGGAAGGAGAATAGATCTAAACTAGCATATGGGTAAAGCAATCGTTTGTGTAGGGGATAATTGTACAGGAATACCGGTTCATGTTTGTATGAGTGGAAGTGAAGACGTATTTGTAAATAGTAGATCTGTGTGTCGTAGGGATGATATCTTGACTATAGGGGAGACACTAACGCAAGGGTCAAACAGCGTATTTGTGAACGGTATGGGAGTAACAAGAACAGGAGACTTGGTATCGTGTAGTTTTAAAGTGATAGGTGTTAGCAAAAATGTATTTGCAGAATGAGAGGCATGAATGCTAGCACGGGAAAGGAATTGGAAGGAATAGAACATTTAAAACAATCAATTACTGATATTTTAACCACTCCTATTGGATCACGTATTATGAGAAGAGAGTATGGTTCTCGATTATTTGAATTAGTAGATAAGCCAATAAATAGAGATTTAACTATGGAAATCTATGCAGCAACAGCAGAAGCACTGGGGAAATTTGAGAAGAGATTTAAGTTAGAAAAAGTAAAGATTGCTGAAGCTAAAGAAGGAAAAATGACTCTTGTACTTGAAGGTATGTATCTTTCAGAAGGCAAATTCATAGGTATTAGTGGAGTAGTTGTTTAGAAATGCAGACATCTAATATTATTGAAAAACTAAGCTATGAGGAAATCTTTTCCAGAATGAAGGAGGAATTAGTGTGTAGAGATGAAACCTTTTCAGCGTTAGTAGAATCCGATCCAGCAATAAAGATTCTGGAGGTAGCAGCATGGCGAGAACTTTTACTCAGACAAAGGATAAACGAAGCTGTAAAGGGTAATTTACTTAAATTTGCGACAGGAGAAGATCTTGATAATTTGGCTGAATTTTATGGAGTAGAGAGAGAAAAAGAAGAAGATGACGAACGATTTAGAAAGAGGGTAAAAGCAAAAGTAAAAGGCTGGAGCACATGTGGGAGCAAGGAACATTATAGGTATTATGCACTGTCAGCAGATAGTAGAGTAAAAGATGCATTAGTAGAATCACCTATACCAGGAAAAGTACAAATTTCAATTTTATCAACACAAACTGGCATAGCATTAGAAGAGCTACTTGAAATTGTAAGAAAGCAAGTTACTAGAGATGATATAAGGGTTTTAACAGATACAGTAACAGTAATTGGTTGCAATATTACGGAAATAGATATTGACAGCAGAATGAGCATAAGTTCTGTAATATCAAAGGAGGAAATTAAGGAACAGTTCATCAAGAAGTTTGAAGCAAGTAGAAGGCTGGGATGGAATGTTACAAGATCATGGATAATAGCGAATTTATTTGTAGATGGTGTAGAAAACGTAGAATTAATCGAGCCAAAAGAGGATGTTGTGGTTCTGGGAAATGAATGTGCAAATTTGAGAAATTTAAAGATTGAGTTGAATTAATGTTACTGCCACCAAATGCAACAAGGCAGGAAAGAGCGCTAGTAGATGCGATAGATTATAAAGTAGATCCAAACTGTATCAGAGGATTTAAGTTTAGTCTTAAAGAAGAAACATTGCCGTGGATAATAGAAGAATATGGTTTAGAAGAGATACTGCGTTGGGTAAAGGATAAAAGAAAAGCCGTAGTAGAAGGAGTAAAATTTCAAAGACTGAGAGGAACTCCAGCATCACTAAAAATAGCACTAAAGTGGGCAAATATAGAAGATATTACAATTATTGAAGAGCCACCCGGTAAACACTTTTTTGAGTTGCAAGTAGGGATAAAAGAGGTACCAAATGACTTCTTCGTAGATGCAGTAGTAGAGCTGGCAAAACTATCACTGCCTGTAAGATCCAGATTAATGAGGATTTTTAACGATTATTATAATGTGCAGAGATTTATATTGGATGAGAGTTTATTTGGAGATCTTCTTTCTGATTATTCAGGGGTAAAAATAGAAAAAGATGGACCAGTGTTATCATTTGGAAGAGTAAATTTTTTCAGGTCTAGTGGTCCAGTTATTAGGATTATAGAAAACTATCTACGCGATCATTATGAACGAGCTTTAAGCAATGATATATATCGCCTAGATGTAGCAATACTTGGAGAAACCGAGCCTCACACAAAGAATTATAACGGTATTTATGAAAGAAATCATTTGTGGTACAACTTAAAAGCACTATATCCATTACCACAAAGTTTATTACCAGCAATTAAGTTTGTCAAAGCACAGATTGTACTGTCAGATAGCTGGAAATTAGGAGAAATAAATAGCTGTTTTCCTCTTTGTTATCAAGAAGAGATAGGAGGCACACTTTTCCTTGGTAATGATAAACTTTCTGATCAGCTATGGAACTTGGAATACAAACCAATTTTGGAAAGATTTAATATCAGCTATGAATATGAAGCAAAGAATCTTACTGATCAAAAGGTTGCGAAAGCTAATTTAACGGAATATCACGTTAGTTGCGAAAATGATAGAAGTTCAGGAAAAGAAGATTCGATACACGAATTAGAAAAGCACATTTTAGTATTTTACCCGGGAATACTGAAGTGGCACGAACATCGACATTTGCACAGAAGTTGGAAAAATAGTCAAGTAATATCTCTAATAAGTTAAGTATTTATATTGAGATCCTCATATATTATATTAATAATAGGTAAAAGTGTATGAAATAAAAAGAAAAAGACTTGCTTTCTCATGCTAAAATGGACATGACTTGAATAGCAGCAGGTAAATATAAGAAATTTATCTGACGCTAGAAAAGCTAATTTTGTGAGGTATGAAATGAGTTTTAGCAAGAGTAAGTTTTTTAAAGAAGTATCAAGTAACGATATTAATAAAAGAAATGAAGAAGGAGAGACGATATTGCACCAAGCAGTAGAAATCTCCGATTACACAACAGTGAGGTTATTAATAAAAAAAGGGGCAGAGGTTAATGCAAGAGATAAAAATGGTTATACACCTCTGCACTGTGCAGTATTCGCAAAAAGTTTAGAAAATGTAAAAGTGCTGCTAAGAGAAGGAGCAGAAGTAAATGCCACTCAATATGTCACTGGATGTACGCCACTCCACTCTGCGTGCAAAGGAGCAGGAGTTGAAATAATAAAAGAGCTAGTAAAAGCAGGAGCTGAAGTTAATCAACTGAATAAGTACGGCGCAACGCCAATGTATTACATCTGGGAAAGTGAAAAGTATCGTCTATGTGATAGCAAAGAGAGTGAAAAGGCGAGTAAATTTTTGAGAGAAAAAGGAGGAATAACAAAAAGTAGAGAACTGACGTGCTATGGAATAGAGGGGCTAGTGGGAGAAATAGCAGACATGTTGAATGGAAGCTACATGCCGGAGCTAAAAATAATAGAGATAGGAGAAATAAGGAAGAAAGATAAATCACTAATAAAGGAAGAATGTGAAAATTTAGCAAGCAAAATAATGAGCCAAGTAAGTGAAATGATAGATGAGGTGGTGAAAAGGAGGGCTTAAAGAAGGGGTTTAAATTCAGAGAAAAGGTGAGGTAGGTCATGAGTAAAAAAGGAAAAGAGGAGTCACTATTAGAGAACTCATTTAAAAATATTTATGCAAGAGACAGAATAGCTCTGCATTACGCGGTAGACGCAAAAACAGTGAAGTTATTAGTTGAAAAAGGAGCGAATGTGAATGTAGCAGATGCGGAAGGATATACAGCACTGCATCTAGCGGTAACGGAGAAACGTCTAGAAACCGTGAGAGAATTGATAAAATCAGGAGGGAATGTAAATGCGGAAGAATATGGAAATAAATGCACTCCATTGCACCTTGCATGTATGGTGGGGAAAGTGGAAATAGTGGAGGAGCTAGTAAAAGCAGGGGCTGAAATAGAGTAAGCAGATAAATTTGGAATGACAGCAATGGATTATGCGAAAAATAGCAAAGAGATAACCGAGATATTGAAGAAAGAAACGGACAGAATTGAAAAGTTATTTGAACAAATAGAACCTTCTATGAGAGGCTGAAAATATGGAAAGAGAAACAGAAAAGAAAGTAATGAATTTAGAGAGAAAACCTTTGGGTGAGCTGAGAAAAACGTGGAAGAAGGTATTTGGGGAAGAAGCGCCTAGATACTCAAAGAAATATCTGATACCAAGATTAGCTTATAGAATGCAGGAAAAAGCGTATGGAGAAATGTCAAGAAAAGGATTAAAAAGACTAGAGTATCTGGCAGATCGGCTAGAGAAGGGAAAAAGAATAAGTAGCGATAAATTGCCAGTAGCAGGAACAGAGCTAATATTAGAGAGAGGGGAAGAGACGCATGCGGTAATAGTAACAGATAAGGGTTTAATCTACAGAGAAGAATTTTTTACGTCATTGTCAGCAGTAGCCGGAAAAATAATGGGAATGAGTTACAACGGCCCTTTATTATTTGGAATGCGTGAAAAAAATGGAAGTTGAAAATGCTAAAAGAAGTAAGATGTGCAATATATACGAGAAAGTCAAATGAGGATGGACTAGAACAAAAGTTTAACAGTCTTGATGCGCAACGAGTAGCATGTGAAAAGTATATAAAGAGCAAAGAAGGCTGGGTAGCATTGGCAAAAAAGTACGATGATGGAGGATATTCAGGAAAAAATTTAGAAAGACCAGCGATAAAGGAATTATTTGAAGATGTCAGAGGAGGAGAGATAGACTGTGTAGTAGTATATACACTAGATAGGTTATCAAGAGAAACAAAAGACAGCATAGAAGTAACGTCATTTTTTAGAAGGCACCGAGTAAATTTTGTAGCAGTAACACAGATATTTGACAATAATACGCCAATGGGAAAATTCGTACAGACAGTATTATCAGGAGCAGCACAACTAGAAAGAGAGATGATAGTAGAGAGAGTAAAAAATAAAATAGCAACATCAAAAGAACAAGGTTTATGGATGGGGTGTGCCGTAGAGACACAAAGAATGATCAGAAATGAGCAAACTAAGTGCTTAAGCTGCACAATAGATGAGGGAAGGTCCCTCAAAGTCGGCTTGCAAGAGCAGGCTTTAAACAACCATAAGCTGCTTTGATAAAGAGTCAAGGTAGTGAGCGTTATGGAAAAGGCACAAATACGTGTCATGTACGAAATAGAGAGGCGAATGAAAATGAACCACTGATGAAGTGTCGAAAGGGCTGAGACGACGTCAAAACCAGGAGCTCCCATCTCTCCTGGGATAGATCTACAAGGAACTTGCTTACTGGGTAGGTGGCGTCCGGCATATAGGTGGCGTGAAAACTATTATAGGCTATTGTGTAGAACTGCGGGAACCTGTCGTTTCGATGACAAGGGAGAAATCCAAGAAGCTAAACTTCAAGGATGAGAGTACCGATGCGAAGAACAGGGGCGGATCAGCTTGTAGTAGTGAAGAAGTTTCTGTAATGGAAAGGGAGCGAAGGAGCTGAGTTATTCAGTTTTAATTATGTATCAACCGAAAGGGAGGAGTTAATGAATAAAACAAAGTCTTTTGATATACCAAAGCAACTTATTTGGAGGGCTTATAAACAAGTATCGAAAAATAAAGGTGCGGCTGGTGTGGATGAGGTATCGATAACAAAGTTTGAAGAGAACCTGAAGGATAATCTGTACAAACTATGGAATCGGATGTCATCAGGAAGTTATTTTCCAGAGCCTGTAAAAGCTGTAGCAATACCGAAAGATACGGGAGGGGGACAAAGAATTTTAGGTGTTCCTTCAGTATTCGACAGGATAGGGCAAACGGCTGCTTCTATGTATCTTGAGCTGCTAGTAGAGCCAAAATTCCATGAAGATTCATATGGTTATAGACCAAATAAATCAGCACTGGATGCGGTAGATACTGCAAGGAAAAGATGCTGGAGGTATGATTGGACGATAGATCTAGATATATCCGGGTTTTTCGACAATTTGGATCACGAGTTGGCATTGCAAGCTATCAAGAAGCATACAAACTGCAAATGGATCATACTGTATGTTGAAAGGTGGATGAAAGCCGCTATTCAGCTAGAAGATGGCAGTAAGGTAGTTAGGGAAAAGGGAGTTCCGCAAGGAGGTTCAGTTAGCCCAATCATTTCGAATATATTCATGCATCACGTATTTGATATATGGATGAAACAGAACTACCCTACAGTACCATTTGAGAGGTATGTAGATGATGCAATAGTGCACTGCAAGACGCAAAAACAGGCAGAATTTATGAGAGTAATGATCGAAGAAAGATTAGCCAAATATAAGCTAAAGTTACATCCTGATAAAACACAAATTGTGTATTGTAAGGATGGCAACAGGAAGAATATGTTTCCTACACAAAGCTTTGATTACCTAGGATATACTTTTAGACCTAGAAAAGCAAAGAGCAAGATAGGGAAATATTTCGTTGCATTTCTTCCAGCAATTAGCAATAAGGTTAAGAAAAAGATTACTACAACCATAAGGTCATGGAAAATACTACGAAAAACACACATAACATTAGAGGAGATATCAAAGAAAGTAAATCCAATAGTCAGAGGCTGGTATCAGTACTATGGCAGGTTTTACCAATCGGAGGTGTATAAACCTCTTAACAATGTAGAGCAACATCTAGAAAAGTGGACAAGAAAGAAATATCCGAAACTTGGAAAAAGACTAGCAAGGCAACTTCTAGGAAAAATAAAAGAAGAGAATCCAAAGACTTTCTACCACTGGACAGTAGGGTTAGGTCAAAAGGCTGAATAATGGAAGCTGTATAAATCGAGAGATTTACGTACAGTTTTGCGAGAGACTGGCTGGGGAAGTTCCGCCGGTCTACTCTCCAGGAACTTTACCGCTTGGGTATGATGTAAAAGATAAGGAATTAATAATAAATGAAAAAGAAGCAAAAACAGTGCAGCATATATTTGAAAGATATTTGGAGCTGAAGTCAATGGCAGAGTTGGCAAGAGAGTTAAACAGGGAAGGATACCGAACAAAAGCAAAAACGGATATCTTTAAAAAAGCAACGGTGAGAAGAATAATAACAAATCCAATATATGTGGGAAAGATAAGACATTATGACAAACAGTATGAGGGAAAGCATGAAGCAATAATAGAGGAAGAAAAATGGCAAAAAGCGCAGGAATTGATAAGTAATCAGCCATATAGAAAAGCAAAATATGAGGAAGCGCTGCTTAGGGGAATAATTAAGTGTAAGAGCTGTAGTGTAAATATGACACTGACATACTCAAAAAAAGAAAATAAAAGGTACCGATATTATGTATGCAACAATCACTTAAGGGGAAAGAATTGTGAATCAGTAAATCGAACAATAGTAGCAGGAGAAGTAGAAAAAGAAGTGATGAGAAAAGCGGAGCAGATATATGAAAATTGGAGAGAAAAGACCGAAGAAAAATGGGAAAATTTAAATTTTGGAAAGCAGAAAGAAGTAGTGAAAAAGTTAATAAAAGGAGTAATGATAAAAGAAGATGGAATAGAGGTGAGTTTAGAGGATAAGGTGGAATTTATACCAATAAAAAAGAAAGGAAAGAAATGCACAGTAACTGAGCCAGAAGGCAAAACAAACAATGCACTACTGAAAGCAGTGGTAAGAGCCCATCTGTGGAAACGGCAACTAGAAGAGGGAAAATACGAAAGTGTGAAGGAGCTGAGTGCCAAAATTAATATAGGTACAAGACGTATACAGCAAATTTTAAGGTTAAATTATTTAGCTCCGAAGATTAAGGAAGACATAGTAAATGGGAGACAGCCAAGGGGTTTGAAGTTAGTTGATTTGAGAGAAATACCGATGCTGTGGAGTGAACAATTAGAGAAGTTTTACGGCTCAGCATCGTAACGTTTATAAAAACAACAATATGAAAAAACATCGAAAAAAGTATGTGCCAGAAAATTAAAAAAGGTTATTGCAAAAGGAGCTACTACAAAGAGCCACACAAAAGATGCTGAAATTGATATAGAAAAGTAAGTCAATGTTACAGAATCAATTATGTGAAAATATCAATATAAATAATGAAGATCTTAGTATGTTAGATGCAATAATGGTAGAAAATGATCCAATTTTAGCTGCATATTTTAATAGTAGACCTGGAGTGTAAAAGGCAGCCCAGCCAATTGTATGTTCCATATCCTCATTTTGTAGCCAGCTTAAAAACAACATAAAAGAGTATTCTTAGAAGACATTGGTACGAACTCCTTAACCTATAAATTATAGTAGTTTATATTTAAATAATAATCTTCAACTTTTTTAGCAAATCAATCTACCTAGAAACTTCTCTCCTAGGATCAGAAGTCCTTCTTAACTCTTCACGTTCTGTCCATTTGTTGTTAGACTCGCTTATTACTTCAGGACGTATTAAATATCCACCAGATCTTTCAAAATATCCTTGCTCAATAGCATCGTAGACCCTATCTCCACCAAGTAAGCAACTCTCACCTAATTCTTCTTCATAACCTTTGAATTTTTCCAATACTTCCTCTTTATTACTCGCTTCTACTATAATTTTGCTTTTATCTTGTACGTCAGGATACAGTTTAACGTCTATCTTTCCCAAACTAGTATAGAAAGTCAGTACTATATTGCCCGTAAGGTTAGTATAATTTCTTATCCCATCTTCCGTTATAATTTCTACCTCACTTTCACCGATTGCTATTACATCTCTTCTAGATTCTATACTTCCATGAGTTAAATTTGCTTCATTTATGATTTTCGCAACCTCAACTACACTATTTTCTGAATATTCCAAATAGAGAATAGAGTTATCCACTTTTACATTTTTCACCTTGCCAGTAGTTGCATTTTTAACAATTTCCATAAATTTCAAACTACGCTTTGCATAACTTTCATAGGCTTTTACCATATTAGCTTTGTGGCTTTTAAACTCTTCTAGTTCATCAATGACAAGGATGCTGCTTATAGTATGTAGTACTACTCCTTTTGATACTAAGTTACATACTATACGACTAGCAACCTCTACATCACTTGCAATTCTAGAGTTCTTTTTTAATTCACTAATTTTTCTTATTATACAATCTGCAAAGCCATATTTACTCTCATATTTCTTGTCATATAAACTTCCTGACACAGCAAAGTTCAGCATTACTCCTGCTTCTATAGCTCTTTTTACAACTTGCTCTAACTCGTTCATGTTTTCGGCTGCATTGGCCATATCTAAAAAAGTTTTCAATTCCTCCCGTTGGTTTAATATTAAAATGTCCCATAAAGTGGAAGCTTTAGGTAAATGTTCTTTGTCCTTCCATCCTTTGTAATCAATTGCTCCTGCTTCTAACAGTAACCTTTCTGCTTCTTTAAAACGAATTTTATCACCATAACAAGCATCTCTAATCTTTTGAAAAATACGAGACTTTCCTTTGCAATCACGAAGATTTAAAATCTCTTTAAGACCTTCATTTCCTCTGTGCTGATTTAAAAACTCTCTTAGTTGATTAGTGTCAAGGCTATGACCGCAAATATCTTCTAAATGGCTTTTTGCTCTCATTTGCTCCTGAGTTAAAAAGATTTGTTCTAAAATATTCACTTCAAAAGGTTTTTTGTTAATAATTACAATATCTAGAGGAGTTTTTCCTTGTTTATCAGGTTGATTACGTGCTCCTTTGTTCAGAAGTAAAGGTATATTTAAAGTATTATAATAAGCAGCATAGTGCAAAGGTGTTTGTCCTTCACTGTCAACTATGTTAGGATCAGCTCCAGCCTTTAAAAGTAAAGTTATAAATGCTCCAACTGCCCAGGCCATATCTTTTTCTACTGCCAAACGCTCCATACTTTGTATTACATGCAGTATTGTCAACTTGGACTTTCCTCTTTGAAGATTGAGAACAATCTTTAGATCATCATTACTTTTGTTGTCTTGTAAAAAATTCTCAAACCTTGTAATGTTACAAAATGGAAAGTCTTTTAGGAGACTTAACAACGCCTTATTCAAATTTTTTTGGCCCTCTTTTAATAAGTCAGGTGCACCTGAAGACCACTCAGATATTAAATTATTGAATTCTTCCCTTTTTATAATAGAGATCAAAGAGCTGTTATCACTAAGCAGCAATGAGTATTTAAGTGATTCATATTCATCATCTACTTGCTCTTCTTTCTGTTTCGCTTCTCTCTTCTCCAAATTATCTATATCACCATCTTTAATGAGTGCAATTAAATACTTCAAAAATTCAACATTTCTATTTTCCAGTAAGGAACATGCTCCATTCTTCATAAGAATCGAGATCATTTTTGTATTTCGGCCAGCCAAGTATAATGGAGTCCTACCTTTTTCATCTACTGCATTAACATCAGCCCCATTATTTATTAGGTGCTCTACTATTTTTGTTTTGTTACCCAATATAGCATAATGCAAAGGAGTACTTCCATCATTATATTTCTTCCTAACACTTGCCCCATTCTTTATCAGGACCTCTACCATTCGTGTATTTCTATGCAAGATAGCATAATATAATGGATCACGATCGTATATATCCATTCCATTAACATCAGCCTCTTTTTGTATAAGAGTCTCTACCATTCGTTTATTATTTTTCAAAACAGCAAGCTGTAATAGGCCAGATGTATCTATTTGTTTTAGCTTCTCTTCTACTTTTCTGAACACATTACTCTCACTTAAACCAACGTCAGTATCAATAGAAGCTAGTATTTCTTCCAACTTATCAAAACTCATAACTCTCCTCATTTTAAAACTCCATATTTTATTATTATATACTTGACATAAAAAACAAGAGCTATGTAACACTTACTCTTAAGGTGTAACTGGTTCTGGTAAATTTTGTCTCCCTATTTCATATTCATTTAGCTTAGTACTAGGCTTTAATATTGCATATGTAATGCCACTAGCAATGGCTCCAACTATCAATGCAGCAATAACTAATATTGATAAACTTATATGAGTAACAATACATCCAATGGTTACTGTCAACGTGGCTATTACACCTACAGAGAAACCGGTCTTTATTGCTCTTGAAGTTTCAGAATGCTTCTTTTTTTGAAAATTAAGATACTCAACAATATTTTTGTGGCCGCTTCTATCAGCTAAATCCAGGGGAGTATTACAATCAACGTCCTTTACATCAATAGTAGCCTTTTTTTCCTCTACAAGATATTGAACTATGTCTGAGCGACCCATTCTAGCAGCTTCATGCAACGCAGTACTGCCATTTTTGCTTTTTGCTTCAACGTTAGCCCCTTTGTCTAACAGAGCTTGAACTACTTCTAAGTGACCAGTTTCAGCAGCAATATGCAAAGCAGTACAGCCTTCGTTGTTTCGTGTTTCAAAACTAGCACCCTTTTCTAACAGACATTGAACTACTTGCAAATGACCACGTCCAGCAGCTTCATTCAAAGCAGTATCGCCATCCTTGTTTTGTGCATCAATATCAGCACCTTTGTCTAGTAGAGCTTGTACTATTTTTAAGTAACCCTCTCGAGCAGCAATATGCAAGACATATTTGAAACTCTTCTTTAGTATGTCAGCATTATCCATTTTATCTAATAGAGCTTGAACTACTTCTAAGTGACTATTTGTAGCAGCATAATGCAAAGCAGTTAAGTCATCATTTTCTTTTGCCTCAAAAACGGCTCCTTTTTCCAACAGAAATTTAACTACTTCTAAGCGTCCCTCGCTAGCAGCAATATGCAAAGGAGTTTCATTATCATCGTTCTCTTGGTTAATATTAATTCCTTTTTCGTCTACAAAGTATTTAACTATTGCTAAGCAACCGTTTTCAGCAGCAAGATGCAAAGCAGTATCGCCATTGTTGTTTTGTGCATCAATATCAGCATCTTTATCTAATAGAGCTTGAACTATTCCTAAGTGACCTCCTCTAGCAGCATAATGCAAAGCAGTACATCCTTCGCTGCCTGGTTCCTCAACACTAGCCCCTTTTTCTAACAGAAATTGAACTACTTCTAAGTGGCCATCTTCAGCAGCTATATGTAAAGGAGTGTCATTATCATCGTTCTTTTGGTTAATATTGATTCTTTTTTCATTTATAAAGTACTTAACTACTGCTAAGCAACCATTTTCAGTAGCACAATGAAGAGCAGTGCAGCCTTCGCTATTTTGTTCTCCAACACTAGCCCCTTTTTCTAACAGAAATTGAACTACTTCTAAGTGGCCTTCTTGAGCAGCTATATGTAAAGCAGTATCGCCATTGTCGTTTTGTACCTCAACATCAGCACCTTTGTTTAGTAAAGCTTGAACTGCTTCTAAGTTGTCATCTTTAGCAGCACAATGTAACTCAGTATTACCATTACTTTCGTATACATTAGGATACATAATTTACCTCACTCTAAAAATCCATGTTTTGATTATTATACACTTGATATAATTAGCAAGAGTTTATTTTTTAGAACAGCAAATTTGTTGTATATAGGTGTAGAAAAATATCTTTTATTTCAAATTGGATAGAAAAACACTCAACTTAGTGTCATAAGGATTTCAATTATTTACTCCTTCAAAAAAGGTCATACATTTGCGAGAACAAGCCACGTAAAATAGGGTTATAAAAATAGAAAATTTAAATTATTTCCATAATCTTAGGCAAAACAGTTCGTATGTAGATATGGATGAAATGTGCTAATGTGGCTAGTTTTAGCGTATAATGAAATCACTATATTAAAAAGTTCGTATGGTACACATGGTAGACCAATGGATCCCAAAACAAAAAGCTCTCACGCTTGCTGATTTTAGTTATCGGAAATGGCTGTATTGTTTCAGTTTTGAGTAATATATAAAGTTGAATTAGTACTTAAAAATAGAAAGAGTACATTGCAGTAAAAAAACAGAAGTGTTTTTGCAAGTACTGGCTTTAGTTTTAAAAATACAAACTAAAATAAAATGCTAAAAATTTCTTGCTCTGCTAGATCTTTTTAGCTATAATGTGATTCAATGTAAAGAATACATGGGGTGTTAGATGAATTGTATTATGTACATCATTCAGAAAGCAATCCTGGCTTTTTTAAGAATATATCTAGTTTAGTAAGAAATCAAAAGAAAGGCACACTGTAATCAAAGTTACTTAGGATTACCGTAAAGTTTCTACAGCAAATTGGTTTGGTACAGCTGCATAAGAATCAAATGAATTAGATGTCAAAACCAATCTTCAGAAAAGAGGTTTACGACAAAACAATCAAAATATGAATATTAAAATATAGGGGACTTTATGTTAGGTAAAGAAAATACAAAGGAACAAGTAACAGATAATCAATCTAGGTTAATAAGAACGCAAAAAGAAGACACATTGTCATCTAGTAGTCAGCAAATATTACAGCTGCCAGAAGGTTTTACAATAGGGAAAACAGTTGGAGGAGGGGATGGTTTCTTTCACGCGGTTGTACAAGGACTTAAGCAATTAAAGCCAGGAACAAGTGTTACTGTGAAATCTTTGAGAGAAATTTGTAGGAAGCAAGCTTTAATTAGTCAAGAAATGAAAGAAAAGATTATAGCCGATGCTAGAAACCGTGAAGATTCTACAGTAATACCTCCAGGGCCTGGTATTGATGATGATGAATTATGGAAGACTTATTTGGTTGGTATAGAATACAGTAATGAAGATATAGAAAGAATGCAGAAGGACAATAAAGAAGTGGCTTCATCATTAACTGATTTAAAGTATGGAAATACGTTGCAGGTTCCTATATGTGGCAGACCTAAAATTGAGGGAAGCATGATTTGTAATGAATATAATGTTAAGCTGCATGTTATTGAATATCTTCCCATATATGAATGGTCAGGGTCTCTTATTGATGGATTAGGATCCAAATTTGTAAGTACAGATTATAATGAAAAAGATACTATACATATAATAAATAAAGGAGATTTTCATTTTGAGCCAATCTTGAGCGAGACACTATTAATAAGTGAAATACAGAAAGAATTTACTAGTATTCTAGAGGGTTCTAATCTTATAGAAGATAGAAAGCTTAAAAAGCTAAAAAGTTTTTTTGAAGCATATCCGAGTCTAAACGTTAATTTTCAGGTGAATCAATATAATGATACACCGATACATATTGCTGTTCGTGCTGGAGAATCAAAAATTGTTAGGTTTTTGCTAAAGATAGGAACGCAAGTTGATGTTGTAAATGGAGAGGGAAAGACTCCTATAGATATTGCTAAAGATAATAACAGAAAAGATATCGCTAAGATACTGCAACCGCTTATTTCATATAAAGAAGTTGATATACCAGGAGATGGCAGTTGCTTATTTTGGTCTGTTGCTTTAGCTTACTTAACTCCCGTAAAATTTGATGATTATGCCTTCCATGAAAGGTTTAAAGAATTATTTGCGAGCGACCATGATGTACATTCAATTCAAAGGCTAATACAAAGTAATGCAAATATTTATGAGGATAGTGTAATGAGGCGGTTGGTAACGAAGAAATTTCGTTGTGAGGTTGCTGATGAAGTATGTTTCAGCCAAAGAAGATTTGAAAATAAGGTTGAAATTATGGATCTTTTTGAGAGTCACAGTGGAAGTTATTTTACAGGAGGTACCTTTAAAAAAGAGTTTGAACATGAATTCGGTGCTGAAAAAATTGAGCAGTATAATATTGACACTAGTAAACTCCAACCCAATTTTTTTGATGAAAGTGCAATAAAGGAAATTTGTACTGAACTTAATAAGATAAAAAAACGTGATCAAGTTCAGGAATTTATATTTGATACATACTTGAAATGCATGGAAATGACTCAAACTTGGGGTGGAAAGCATGAAATAAATGCAATGTCTGATCTACTAAATACAGCGATAATAGTGTCTGAGAAAGATTCAAAAGATCTTATATACAATGAAAAGAAAAAATACTGTAACAAAATACGCTTGTCTTATAAAGAAAATAATCATTATCAATTTTATCAAGTAGAGTATTCAAATTTGATGAAGTTTGTTCTGAGTTTCATTCAATCATTTGAAACGAGGCTTATTATATATGATATACTTGCAAGTACACTGAGAGAGGGAAACAGAATATTTTCGGATGGGGTGAGCATTAACAGGTTTGTGCAAAGTATTTTTGGATGTTCAACACATGATGATTGGGAGATGTTTGGTATGAAAGCATCTTTGAGAGAAGGTAATGTAACAAAAGCGACAAAAAGTTTTATTAATCTATCAGACTTAATAGGAACGTTTAATGAATATAAACTGGGCTTTAGAAAAATATTAATGGATGCTGGATGCAATATTTTTCAAAGTTTTGAAATGCAGTTTGAGAAAATAGGCTTTGATCATATTTCAAAGATAGCAGATGATATCGTAGATAAGATAATTGAATATTACATTCAGAAAGAATACAAGGGAGATTTGAGCAATATAAGAATAGCTGAAACCCTTGTTCTAAATACATACTTTCAAGGTATGTCTGCGCAGTATGGAGAAATAAGTTATAATCTTAGAGACCTATATGAAAATATCGGAATTGCAGAAGGCAGTGAAGGCTCTTTCGTCTATTATAGAAAGAAAAGTGAGGATAAATCTAGTCAGTATGGTTATCGCCGTTCCCTTATGGGTGAAAAGTCGAAAAGAACATATGATACAAGATATATTAGAGTAGAAGCTACAAACGTAGAACTTGAAAACTATGTGTATACTTTAGATGCCTTAAATATACAAGAATTTAAGGCTAAAGTGGAGAAGATATTTTATATTGTCAATAAAGAAATCCAAATTCCAAGCAAAAAGATAATTGAGGATCTTATAGTAAAAATTAAATCCCATATTGAACAAGAGGTAAGCTTTTTAAACGAGCATATCTTATTTTGTTGTCAAGAGCGCAAACAAAATTTAGATATGAATTTGAAATACTTAGTTAAAGAAGAAGGAAAAAAAGAACAACATATAATAGGAGGCAAAGAGTTAATAGGAAGAACTGAAAAAAATAGTGATGTTGTATCTTTGATGGAAAAAAATTTAAAAACAATTCCAAATTCGTTTTATTATCTAAAAGTAAAAGAAGCATTTGTAAATCATGCTGAAACAGTCTCTCAAAACTATAGCAACCTACTTGAATCAGAGCATGGTAATACAGCAAGATCTAGGAGTTTTTGGCCTAGTATAAAAGTATCAGATATAAAAAGATTATCATCTCTACTTGGGAAAATGAATTTTAAGGATGTATGTGCTCCAGTAGAAGAATTCACTGGAAGAAAGAAACAAATAGAGGAGATATATACAAAATTACATGGGGGAGAAGTAATAATAGTAGGTCCATCTGGAATTGGCAAAACTCAACTAGCTAGAAAATTTGTTGAAGAAAACAAAGGAGTTTATCTTCATATCTATGAGGTAAATACTCAAGATATATTGTCCATAGAAAGTTCTTTTGATTCCCTTGTCCGAGATAGGCTAAGCATGTGTATGGAAAGAGAAAGAAATAAAGGAGAGGAAAAATGCCTATTCCTTTTTCAGGGAGTTAAAAAAGAAGATCTAGAGAGAATTTTAAAGATCAGAGGTAAAAGAGGTGGTTTTGACTGCTTATTTACTTCTTCTGATCAAGGTTATCAAGATATAGCAGAAGTGTCTTTAGATAGTCTTGGAGAAAAAGAAGCTATACAACTTGTAAAAAGAATTTTAGAGATAGCAGATAAGTCGCAAGATGAAAAAATAAAAGCACTAATAAGAAAACTCGAAGGTTTTCCATTAGCTATAAATCTAGCAGTAGCATGTATTAAAAACAAAGGATCAAGCTCTTTGAGCGAAGCATTTGGAATTTTTGAATATTTAATACAATACGAAAGTTTTAATCAGAAATTTCCACGAAACACTAGACAAAATGAATACGATAGAATACTGCAAATAACATTACTAATCTCGATGGAAACAATAGAAAAGATGAGTTCTGGAGAGAAAGTTCTAAAAATTTTAAATGCTATGGCTTATTTTGGTCATGGTACAATTGATCCCAATTTATTTCTTCCCTGGATTAGATATGAGGATAGGCTATACTCCATTTTTAAATTGCTAGAACAATATTCGATAATTTATCCAAAAAAGGAAGGTAAATACAAGGTCTATACTATGCATGAATTAATAAAAAAAGTAATACGTTCACAGTTTACCATAGATGAGGAAAAATACATATTAAGTTGTATAATAGAATTGGTATCTGAAACTGAAGGAGGGTTTTTAGATGTAGTTCACCTCTTATCTTTGTTTGATCATGGTCAAAAATATGACTATCTAATAGAAGAAAATAAGAATCTTCCTTGTTTAATTTTAAGTGGCTTAAATGAGTTATATGAGTATCAAAAAGTTATCAATCTTACGTCGCAATTATATCAATTACTTGCTGTAGATGATGGATATTCAAGGTTGATCAAATATGAGTTTGCCTGTGCGCGAGCTGGTTTGGGATGGTATGATAAAGCATTAAAAGTCTTTCTAGATTTGAAAAAATTAGAGAAGGTAAATGATGTATTTCCTTCTCTTGCTTTGGATAAAAAAATACTTTCTATTTATCTCAAACAAAAAAATTATAAAAAAGCATTGTCGTACAGTAAATACAATAACTTTATATTTACTAGTTCATTTAACGAAGAAATCATGGAACTTATAGAAGAACATCTAGATATGGCAGTTATTATAGCTGAAGTATTTGTAATGCAAAAAAGATATACTGATGCATTTACAACTTTGTACTATGTAAGACAACTGAGAAATGAAATTTTCCTTAAAATAAGTGATTTTAACTCCGATGATGATCCTTATCTTGATCCTTCCGAGGTGTATGAATTTTATAATTTAGATACAAAATATATCTATGCCTTAGCATATTTCTTTATGAGTCAAGAAAGAAAAAAAGTAACTATAAATGAAGAAGCGTTACCACATAAAGAAGATTTACCTCGTGAATTGAGTATAAAAGCTTTATTTAGGCAGCTACAAGATATTCTGATAAATCAAGAGAGTAGTCAGTACTTACAACCGGCTCCTTATTTTGTTGCAATAGAGGTAGGAAAAGTAATTCAAAGAGAATTAAGAGAGAAAGCATTGCAATATTTTGAGAAAGTGCTGAAGCTACAAAAAAATTATGGATTTTTAGATAATCATCCTAACGTACTATCTGTGAAGTTTTATATAGCTGTTTTACATAGTTGCTTAGAGGATAAAGAAAAAGCATTACAAGAACTTCAACGATTGCAAGAATTACAAGAGAAGGTTATAGGGATAAATCATCTTGATACTTTAGATACTGTATATGCTATACAAAAGTTGTTTACTAGAGATGAAGATAAATCAACATATTTAAAAAATGAGGTAGAAAAAAGAGAATCGCTCTTACAATTTGAAAAATCTGATTTGAATGCTAAGGGTGTTTCAATCTTAAAAGAGCTTTATGTAGAAAAAAATAGGGAAAGTTCTTCTTCAGTATCAAGTGAAGAGTTACTGCTAGGAAACAAAAGGTTTCTAGACACAGAGAGTACAAAAACTAAAAGGAGAAAAATAGATAACCAGCCAGCCAGTAAGATTTATCTTAACGATGTCAACGTAAATCTTAGCCGTCAGCAAGATGCTATAGTCAATTTATAATATTGACTGGCAAAACATTATCTTCTTACAACAGATGGGTCTAGATGCTTAAATTTTTAATATTATTTAATGATAATCTAAGGACAATTACAGTAAGGTTTCAGCAGAAGTTTAGATACATGGTTCCAGAGTGTGATGGTAGTGTAAATAAATGAGGAGCACTGTAAACATATAAATTCGAAAGGTGTAAGACCATTAAGAGTTTTAATTCTTCTAGCATAATTGTAAGCCATCATAAAATTGTAAAGATGCTTTTTGAGCTGCTGATGTGAGCGGTGGTAATATTTTTTAACTGTAGCATTTTTAAAAGTTTTATTCATACGTTCAACTTGCCCATTTGTCCAAGACTTTTGTCAAACGATGTTCAGTGTCATTTTCTTCACAAACTCTATTAAATATGTGTTGAAAAGCGTATTTATGGTGCTTCTGGGAGGCTTTGTTGAATGGCAAGGAATGAGGAGGAGTAATGAAAGGAATTTACGAGGCAAATTTGAAAATAGGCCTATATCAGTAAAGTTATTAATCAAATAGCATTTTAAAAGCACCTCTTTGAGAGGGAGTGTTAAATAAACTGTGTCAAATCGCATTTTTAGTTCAACTCGATTTTTAACCTACCAGGAAAAAAGATATCAAGTTGAGAGATAGTTAAAGCCCAATCATGTATAGGCATAGTCCATTTCTCTCCTGCCTTCTTTATAGCACAATATGCCTGTTTATACAAGGCATTTGTGCTAGTAAATGAGCCCTTGGTTTTAGTAAATTCTCGGCTATTTCTCTACTTGATATGTTTTTTTCAAATCATTCATGAAAACTTTTGCTCGATACATATTTCAGTGAATTTCTTATCTGATGTACTATACATTTCTGCTTTAGGAAATACGCTATTTATAGCTTTAGGAAAGCTTTTTAACACAAAGCTATCAGAATATCATCTACTCCTCTCTCCTTTAGGTCATTTAGTACTCCCAACCAGAACTTCACTTTCAGCCAAATAAAAACCCAAAACTTCTTTTCTGCCATTTTGCTAATATGTTATACATACATTTGCTTACACAATGCCCGTCCTCCTTGACCTTAAAAAACCATGAACACTATTGGATATACAGATTGCAGCGGACGACTGCGCCATTCGTTGATTACCGGTAACAATTTGTCAGTAATACTTGATATCTCTGCTGCAGATATTTTATATTTCTTCTACATGCGATGCTATATCCCATGCCACTGGCATATGTACTTAAAACCTTTGCTTCAAGTTCGGTTGTTTGCCTTTTTCTGACTACTTGTGGCTCGAAACTTCCTTCTCTATCTCTTGGTGTCAATAGTTCAAATACTTGTCCGTAAAGTCTTTGAATTTCTTCGGTTGTTTTCTTCGCTTTCAGCCGACAAATGGTTTTCTATCTCGCCTTCCCTCTAGCAGTTTTTTTATAAATGGTGTTAATGCTCCATCTCTTCCTGTCAATGGTTTTCCTTCTCGTATAGATGATAAGATATTTGTTTCTAATTCTTTATAGTCTACCAAACCGGTAGTTCTGTTTGCTTGACTCATTGTCAAACCTCCATTTTTTTATCAATTTATTACTTTACTTCTCGGTTTGACACAGTTTATTTAACACTTCCAATAAAAAAATATCAAAGTCATCATATTATATCACGAACCTTTTCCAAGACTTTTTTCATATTTTCGCTTGAAAGTGGAATTAAGCCAAGCCTAGATAAATATCCACCTTCAGTACTAATAGAGTCTACAACTTCTCTAATGAATTCCCTTAATCCATCAACAGTATCTAAGTGTTCTTTCTTTATATAAAGATATAAAGGCCTTGCTAACATATACTCCCCCGATGATATATTTTTATAAGTTGGCTCAATTCCTGCGATTGTGCTTCCTTGAATCTCATCTTGGTTTTTCGCTAAAAAGCTGAAGCTAAATATTCCTAAAGCATTTTTATTGCTCTTCAATTTTTGTATTATTATGTTTTCATTAATTCCAACTTCTATATATCTTCCATCATCTCTGATATTACTACATGCTTTCTTTCTTTTTTCTTGGTCTTGATAATTCTCTTTGAAAATCCTTGAGTTCATACATGAATATTGATCAAGCATAATAAAATTAATCAAAGTTTCATGTGTACCTGTATTTTGATGTGGGCCATAGATTTTAATTTCTGTTTTTGGTAGAGCTTGATTTACATCAGACCAAAATTTCTTGTTATTCTTTACTAATCTATCATTGTCTTCAGAATATGAAGATAAAGTTTCAAACAGGTCATTTTTTGTAAAATCAAATCTATGGCTTTGATTTGAATTTGCAATAACAATTCCATCATAGCCAATTATGATCTCTATTACTTCATTCACTTTATTTCTTTTACATAATTCTCTCTCTACTTCCTTCATAGGGCGAGATGAAGTAGTGATATCTGGTGTGCCTTCCCCTATTCCTGAACAAAACATTTTGAACCCTGATCCACTTCCTATCGATTCTACAACTGGAGTTTTAAAGGAAAATATACGGCTGAATTCTTCAGATATAAATGAGATAAAAGGAAAAACAGTTGAAGATCCAACAATTCTGATATATCTTCTGGCATCAACATTTGACAGTGGGATGAGTAATACAAATGCAAAAATAAGGAAAAGGCGTTTCAGCATCGTTTTCGCTCAAGAGTGTAAACTTAATTATCGTAATAAAAAATCAAACTGAAAAGCTTTTTTTCTAGATTTCAAAAGGTATAACGATCAAATGTGTGCGTAATGATGAGATCTGAATCACAGCATTCATACAACTGTATCTATATCGAATCCTCTTATGTTTTTCAATACTGAAAAATTCTTTCATATTAACTTAATGATGCAATATATCCTTTTCTTTAATAGATAAGTCATCATCGACTTTTTTTACATTATCATCAGTAATGTTTTGTATTTCCTTTTTGGCAACATGAAAATCATCTTCTGAGATTTCCTTATTTTTCTTCATTTCCTCTATTTCTTCCATAACATCTCTGCGTATATTTCTAATTGCAACTCGTGCATTTTCAGAAAATTGATGCAATAATTTCACTAATTTTTCACGAGTTTCTTGTGTTAAGTCTGGAAGAACTATACGTATAGTATTTCCTTCAACAACAGGATTTAAATTCAGGTTAGCATTGATTATCGCATTTTTTACTTCACCGATAACAGTAGCATCCCAAACTTTAACTGATAGAGTTTTGTTATCTATAGCTGAAACTCCTGCAACTTGGTTCAGTTTTTGATGTCCACCATAGATATTTACAACTATACCATCAAGTAATGATGCGTTAGCTCTACCAGTACGTACACCTTTCATATCATCGTGAAAAGACTGAATAGTTTTTAGCATTCTTTCTTTTGTTTTAGCTTTTATTTCGTTTAACATAAATTACCTAATGTTTACAATCTGAAACTATAGTATAAGTGCCTTGACCCTTAATAATATCAACCATTTTTTCTCTTTTTAAAGAAAAAACTACAATTGGGATAGAATTCTCACGAGCAAGTGAAATTGCTGATGCATCCATAACTTTTAAATCACGAGTTAGCAGATCTGTATAAGAAAGCCTATCATACATCACAGCATTCTCATTTTTTTTTGGATCGGCAGAATATACACCACTTACTTGAGTACCTTTTAAAATAACATCACAATTCATTTCAACAGCACGTAAAGCTGCAGCTGTATCTGTAGTAAAAAATGGGTTACCTGTGCCTGCTGCAAAAATGACCACTCTACCTTTCTCTAAATGATGAATAGCCTTCCTTCTTATATAAGGCTCACATATAGTAGTCATGGGTATAGCAGACAACACCCTAGAGACTATAGAGCTTTTTTCTAAAAAATTTTGCAAAATTAAAGCATTAATGACAGTACCAAGCATTCCAATATAATCACTGCTTGCTCTTTCACAGCCACTTAAAGACGCTGATGCACCACGAAAAATATTCCCACCACCAACAACAATACAAACTTGAACCCCGAGATTACAAACTTCAACTATGTCTTTGGATAGTTTATCTATAACTTCCATATCATGGCCAAATAGCTTTGATCCCATCAAAGCCTCCCCAGAGATTTTGAATAACACTCTGGGGTACTTTACTTCTGAAGTTTTGTTACTTATTTGCACCATCCAAAGTAAGTAACTTATAATTAGCTAATTTAACAGCACTTGATTCTATAAAATCAGCAATCTTCATTTTATCATCTTTTATAAACTTCTGCTCTAGCAGAACAACTTCTTCATAGTATTTAGCCATTCGTCCATCTACTATTTTTTTCGCTACCTCTTCAGGTTTATTTAAGCTCTTTACTTGCTCCTCGATTATAGAACGCTCATTTTTTAATTTTTCTTGATCTAAATCATTTATAGATAAAGCTTCAGGTTTCATAGCAACTACATGCATAGCTATTTGCTTTCCAATCTCTTTTTTATCACCAGATGACTGCAATGCTACTAAAGCACCAATCTTACCTAAGCCAGGCATATCACCATGTACGTATCCAGAAATAATCCCATCTTTAGTCTCTAGGTAGCAAAGATTGCTTAACTCTAACTTCTCACCAAGAACCGATGTACCACTCATAATAGCTTCCTGCACTGTACCAACATCTTCATATTTGGCATTTTTTAACTCATCAAGACTAGTACAACGTTCTTGACAAGCAATTGATGCTAAATTTGAAACTAATGCTATGAACTTCTCATTTCTAGCAACAAAATCAGTTTCACAATTGACTTTAACCAATACACCATAATTTTTAGCCAAGCACATAGCAATAAGCCCATCCGAAGCTACTCTATCAGACTTTTTGTCAGCTTTAGCAAATCCTATTGTACGTAACCTATCAACGGCTTTCTTAATATCACCATCACACTCTTCTAACGCTTTCTTACAATCGCTTAAGCCAAGCCCTGTTCTATCGCGTAATTCCCTTATACTACTTGAATCCATCTTCATTTACTTACTATTACCTCCCTTTCTGTTTCAACCTTAATACGCTTCTTTTTAGTTTGCACAATATCCTCTTCTTTTTCTTGAATAAGCTCATCATCCTTAACTCTAGACCTTGTCAAACTAGACTCTATTCCAGCTAATATAGAATCAGCAACTAATTTACAATAGAGCTCTATTGATTTTCTTGAATCATCATTTCCTGGTATAGGATAGGCAATACCATCTGGGTCAGAATTGGTATCAAGTACTCCAACTACAGGAATACCCAGTTTTTTGGCCTCTTTAACCGCTATATGCTCTTTGTTAGTATCAATAATAAATAAAATATCAGGAACTGCTCCCATTTCTCTAATTCCACCCAATTCTTTATCAAGCTTTTTTCTTTTCTTTTCAATGTTTCCTAATTCTTTTTTTGTTAAGATGCTATCTTCATCATTGGATATTTTCTCATATTGTATCAAAGTTTTTATCGAAAAAGAAACAGTGTTCCAATTAGTAAGCATACCACCAAGCCATCGATCATTTACATAATACTGACCACAACGAACTGCTTCACTTGCAACAATATCTAAAGCTTGAAATTTCGTACCAACAAATAAAATGCGACCATCTTGAGATGCAACATCGTATAAAGCTTTCATCGCCGCCTCTAACAATGGTAATGTTTTTCGTAAGTCTATTATGTGTATACGATTCTGTTGATGTATACCATATATATATGGGGCCATTTTCGCATTCCAGCGACTAACTTTATGGCCAAAATGCACACCAGATTCAGCTAAATCACGTATAGTAACTTTAGGCAAATTTGTCATATTTACTCCTCCAAATAGTTTATCCTCCATGGCATAACCCTAACGGGACTACTTGCATAAGCCATGTGTGAAATTAAGTTATTTACATGGTAATAAAAAAGACAAAAAAGCGCAAACAAAAAATATTGACAAGTGGCAACACGTTGATTAGCTTTAAGGTTGCAAACGTTAAAAAGCAATGGGGGGTGTAGCTCAGTTGGTTAGAGCGCATGCCTGTCACGCATGAGGTCGTGAGTTCAAGTCTCATCACTCCCGCCATTACAGCAGAAACACCTTAAAATTCTTTAAGTTTCTTATTAATTTGAATTAATTTCTTTCAGAGACTTGACATGATATTGTAATTGCTGCTTAATCTATTTAATTTTATTAATAATTGGGATTAAATATGTTCATTTCTGAGGTTTTTGCGGCAGATGCGACTAATAATGTATCAGCATCTGTTGCTAACTTTATTCCACTCATTTTAATATTTGTAGTATTTTATTTTCTCATTATTCGCCCCAATCACAAAAAACTAAAAGAACATAGAAGGATGATAGATCAAATAAAACGTGGTGATACGGTTATTACTTCTAGTGGAATAATAGGTGAAGTAAACAAAGTTGACGAAGTAAATGCACAACTAATACTAGAAATAGCACCAAAAATTGAAATAAAAATCCTAAAGTCTGCTATATCTGAAATCTTAAATAAAGAAATTCAAAAGCCAGTAGCTAAATCTATTGAAAAAAGCAAAATTGAAAAGAATGGCAAGAAAAATAAACTAGAGGAAAGTAAAAAAGACAAAAATGCTTCATAATTTAAGAAGTGTGTGGAATATTAGGTATAGTAAGTAGCGGTGATTCAGTAATACCAACTTTACTAACCGCGTTGCAAAAATTGGAATACAGAGGGTATGACTCTTCAGGTATAGCAATTATAAATAATAGAGGTAAGATAGAAGTAAAAAAATCAGAAGGTAAAGTTGAAAGATTGTGTGAAGTTGTTCATGAGAGCAAGATATCTAGTAGCAAAGTTGGTATAGCACATACTCGTTGGGCTACACATGGAGCTCCAAATCTTAAAAATGCTCATCCCATTTATATAAATAATGTTGTTGTTGCTCATAATGGCATAATTGAAAATTACAATATATTAAAAAAGGATCTGGAGGAAAAGGGAGTATCTTTTCATACCGACACTGATACAGAAGTAATACCAAACATATTAACTGCATATCTTAATGAAGGATTGTCACCAGTTGATTCTATATTACAGTGTCTAAACAATTTACAAGGTTCACTTGCTTTGGCTTTATTATTTGCAGAATATCCAGATACTTTATTTGTTGCAAAAAGAAATTTGCCTTTAGCAATAGGATATAACTGTAATAAAGTGTTTGCTGCTTCTGATACTAATACTTTGAATTCATTTGTAGAAAAAATATTGCATTTAGAAGATAATGATATTGCAGTAATAAAATCTAACGAATTCAGTATATATAATAATGGTATACAAGTTAAACGCAGAACAGAAAATAGCAGTCCAAGAAATTTTCTAATTAGTAAAAATGGTTACCCTAGCTTTATGCTAAAAGAAATTTTTGAGCAACCGTATGCATTAAACAAAACAATAAATCAATTTTATAAACAATATAAAGAAATCAACAAAGAATTATTTTCTGAACTAGGTTACATTACTATAGTTGGATGCGGTTCATCCTATTTTGCTGGACTAATAGCAAAGTGTTGGCTGGAAAGTATTGCTCAAATTCGGGTATATCTAGAAATCTCGTCAGAATTTAGGTATAGCAGCGTCAAGCTCGAAGAAGGTAGTATTGGCTTATTCATTTCTCAATCTGGTGAAACTGCAGATACTATGGAAGCACTACGTTATGCGAGATTGCAGAAACAAATGATCATTAGCATAATTAATACATTTAATAGCAGCATAGAAAAAGCCTCAGATATTGTATTGCATACTCTTGCTGGACCTGAGATTGGTGTTGCTTCGACAAAAACCTTTTCTACGCAGCTTGCAATTTTAGCATGCTTTGCTGTAGAGCTTGGAAAAATAAAAGGTATACTGGGTAGAGAGAGGATAAAGGAACTAAGCGGTGCTATTAATTCCATTCCCGAACATGTAGAGCATGTTTTGAATGTGATGGAAATACAACATATATCAGGCAGTATATTAGAGCACAATAATATAATTATAATTGGGAGAGGAAGCTCATATGGAGTTGCAATGGAAGGTGCATTGAAGATAAAAGAGCTTTCATATATCAACACAATTGGTATTGCAGCGGGAGAAATGAAGCACGGTTCTATCGCCTTGATAGACTCTACTGTACTTGTTATCGCAATTATTCCTTACGATAATTTATTCTTTAAAACGCTATCCAATATACAAGAGATTATTGCAAGAAAAGGTAAAGTAATTGCCTTTAGTGATAAGCAAGGAGCACCGCTCTTAAAGGGAATTTGCATAGATGTGGTGCAACTTCCAGAAGTTGACAATTTTGTTTCTCCAATTATCTACAGTGTTGCTATGCAATTTCTTGCTTATTCTATTGCAGAAAAAAAAGGGTTAGATGTAGATTGTCCGAGAAATTTAGCTAAATCTGTCACAGTTGAGTAACTTATTTAAAGTGAGTTGCTAATTAACAGCTCTAATTGTCAGTTATAAATTACTGAATTTTACTAATAAATTCATTGCTATCATTAGCCCTCTGCGAAAGAATATGTAACTAATGTAAGGATGAGAGAGGCTAAAATCCACGCCTCAAATTAACAAGATTTGCCATTATGGTTACCAGACACAACTTAACCTAGCAAGCAAGAATTAACTAACAGAAAAATTGAAAACTAATATCAGTCTCTTATGTAATGCTACTAATATTTTTCTAATATGTTTTCTATTCAGGAAAGTCTACATCGCCATAACAATATTTACTAGAATGAGGTCTTGTCTCATTGTAAAAACACAACCAATGATCAACGTCTATCTGAAGATCTTCTAATGAATTGTAGATTGTTTTACAAAAAAAGAGGAGTAAATGAGAGTTCAGTAACTTGATTATAGAGTTGTACTGCCTTTCCATATTTGAAGCAAGTTGTTATTCTATCTCAAACCGTAGCACAAAGTAAATATGGCAATTTACACTAAAATTTTCTGTTTATGATTTATATTATGTAAAGATACTATTTGACCTTGAGCTTTAAAGATATTATGTAATAGCATTATTTAATATGCGAGGTTTATTATGGCTAAAGTAAGTGCTGGTGAAAACTCAAAAAAGCTTAAAGATGGTAAAAATCAGCCCATATCACCAAAAAAGTTCAAAGGCAGTCAGTCTATGTCACCAAAACGGAGTCAGAATTCTGGTGAAAAGCTATGGAATGCATTAGAATCATTAGAAGAAGCAAAATCAGAGTTGAAAAAAAGAAAATTTGAAATAGAACTAAAAAAAGACACTGAAATATCAGACGAAGGAATAGAAAAAGTAGTGGAATTGGAAAGGAAAACAGAAAAAGAGATAGAAGAAATAGCAATGCCAATATCAACGTTACTACTTAAGGAAACAATAATAAAATTACAAGGAACAAAAATAATAAATTTTTTAAAAAAATTAGAAAAACAAGTAAAAGAAATGCAAGAATTATGTAAGAAACTAGAATTAAATGCTAAAATAGAAGAAGAAGATCTAAATAAGCTCGAGGATATAAAGAAAGAATCAGAAAAGTGTTGCAGAGAGTTAGTGAGCTATATGCCTAATTCAAATAATCCTAGAATGTTGTACACTGCTGTTATTGGTGTTGGTCTTGCTGTTGGGCTGGTAGCAAGTACTATACTTGAACATACAACTAGACTAAGTATATTAGCAATAATTGGCATAGCTACAGCATCTGCACTCGTAGCTGGTGGTGCTACATATGAAGCACTAAGACCTAATACTAAAATAGATGAATCAAAAGAAGTCCAAATAAAGAGTTCTCATCACTCACTTTCCTAATCACACTTTAATTCAAACTTTATCAGTTTTATTCAAGTTGCTTCTAAAAGGAGAATATCAATGGTGTTCTCCTTACTGATTTGGTTAAAATGCAGAAAACGCCTATGTCAAAATTTACACAGATGTTAAGTGCTGCCACTAATTCCCAGTTAGTACAATTTGTGTATCTTATTGACATATTTAATTTATTCTGTTACAATTTTTAGTAATTAGGTTGGGGTAAAACAATGAAGAGTTTTAAATGGCTACTTAATCAAGTCAGACTTTCATGGATTAGCTTAATATCAAAAGTAAAGAGCTTTTTTCAAACTAACGATACACATCATCAAACAACTGCTAGCAATGGAAATGATCATACAAGAAAAATAAGTGTAGAAAATACAATAGAGGAGAAAGTTAATGAAGAGGATGTATGGTATGATTCTCTGAAAGAACAAGAGCCAGGTGAAAAAGAAAGAGATCTGGATGAAGAAGAATTTTTTGATGCTATTGAAAATTTGGATGAAGAGGAAGTGAGTGCTAACATAGAAGGAAAAGAGTATGAAAAAAATAAATACTATAGTCTACAAGATGGTCTACAAGAAAAAAATGAATTTGATCACACAACGCACACTCTTACACTTGCTTTTGAAATTGAAAAGCCATTTCCAGACTCTGACCTTAGTAAATTTAAGTTATGCGAACTTAAGCAAAATGGTGATAAATATACGTTTATCTTAGAAAATGATCAGAAAAGTCGAATAGAATTACACTCTGAATATCTCAATATTTATTTTCCTAAGTATTTTGAGAAACACAGTAAAAAAGGAGCTTACACCGAACTTTTTTCTCAAGAAGAAAATAGAATTAGCAATGATATTATAATACCGCTACAAGTTCCAAAAGAAGCAAGCATATTTACCAAAGAGTGCAATTGGTTAATAAGAAAGGTTGTAGGTGAAATACCAGATTATCCAGTGGGCAAATCGCTTGAATACTACAGGAGTCGTGTAAATTTCTTTCTTAACTCAAACAATACTATATCTCTTTTTCTAACGTCAGCATGGACAAAATGTGCAGCTAAATCATCAGGTACTCAGATAGAAACAAACTGGCCAGTAAAGGATATTCTAGTCAGAGGTAGTTTTATTAATCAGCATATTCCTAGAGTTGAAGAAGCTTATATTGATAAGCATTATATAGTTGAAGAAACTTTTGAAGTAGTTAACGTAGAATGTGCATCAGAGCTGAAGATTTCTCAACCTAGCATATAGCCTTATATTCTTTCATCAGCATGATATAATTTTGTGCAGATTGTGTAATATGTTTTATTTCCTCATCTGACATTTTTTTGAAGAATTGTGCTGGCCTGCCAGCCCATACTTCACCACTTTTTATCACTTTTCCATGTGTCACCAGTGAGCCAGCAGCTACCATAGCTCCAGACTCGACAATCGCATGATCCATTATAACAGAGCCCATACCAATAAATGCTTTATCATGTATCGTGCATGCATGTAACACACAAAAATGTCCAACCGTCACTATACTACCAATAATCGTGTCACCGCCTGGATTTCTATCTACATGAATTACGGTGCCATCTTGAATATTCGTTTCATCACCTATTTTGATTGATCCAACATCTCCTCTGATCACACAATTAAACCAGATACTCGCATTCCTTCCTATTTCAACGTTACCTATGATACGCACACCATCTGCGATAAAAGAACTTTCATCCATTTTTGGTTCATAATCTTTGTATTTTAAAATTTGATAGCTCATAATTTAAATAAGGTTTAATACATACTTGGGTTCCAGTAGTCAAGTTACTCGGGTAAAGATATTCTTGACTTATGATCCTTATGCTCCTAAAATCTTCATTTTTAGCTCTATTCATAATGTCAGTAACAGTACTTAGTGTACTTCAAATAATATTAGTTGTTGTATTGGTAATTTTAGTGCTCCTGCAGCCACCTGGAAGTAGTTCATTAAGTGGCTTTAGTAATTCACAACAGGGAATGAATTCAATAATTCCGGTAAAGTCTTCTGAAAATCCACTCAGTAGAATAACTTCTATAGTTGCTGGGCTGTTCATTATAAATACACTGTTACTATCAGGATTATGTTCAAAAGATGTACATAAAAAATCAATTGCAGAGAAGATTATATCAGAAAAGAAGCAAGAAGGCCAATCAACTTCTGTTCCATTTGAAAATTAATGAAAGAAACCAAGTTTATCTTTGTTACAGGTGGAGTTGTTTCATCACTTGGTAAGGGTTTAGTTGCTTCAAGTGTGGGAGCACTTCTTCAAGCTCATGGATTCAATGTTCGCATCAGAAAGCTTGACCCATATCTCAACATTGATCCTGGAACAATGAGCCCAGCTCAGCACGGGGAAGTATTTGTTACTGAGGATGGTGCTGAAACTGATTTAGACCTTGGACATTACGAGCGTTTTACTAAAATTAAAGCAACCAAGGACGACAATATAACAACTGGTAAAGTATATAATAAATTATTAAAGAAGGAAAGGTGTGGTGATTATCTAGGCAAAACTGTGCAAATCATTCCTCATGTGACAGATTTAATCAAATCTTTCATTTTTAATGGTACAGAAGATTTAGATTTTGTAATATGCGAAATAGGCGGAACCGTAGGTGATATTGAAAGCCAACCGTTTTTGGAAGCTATACGCCAAGTTAATTATAAACTAGGAAAGCAAAAAGTTATCCTTATTCACTTAACTTTAATACCATATCTCACTGCAGCACAAGAATTAAAGACAAAACCGACACAGCATTCAGTTCGAGAGTTAAACTCTGCGGGGTTACAACCAGATATTATATTATGTCGCAGTGAAAAAGAAATTTCCGATAATCAAAAAGAAAAGATAGCCAATCTTTGCAATGTTTCTTTATCTAACGTAATACCTGCTCCTGATGTAAACCATATATACGAGTTACCGTCCTTGTATAATCAATGTGGGCTCGGGACACAAATTTTGGATCACTTTCACTTAAGTAAGCCAAAACCAAGCTTACCTGAATGGGACCAAATAGTACACTCTATGAGACATCCAACACAAGAAGTTATCGTTTCCATAGTAGGAAAATATACTGAATTTCCTGACGCATATAAATCACTGATTGAAGCATTAAACCATGGTGCAATTAGTAATAAAGCTAGAGTGAAGATAAATTGGGTCAACTCAAGAGAAGAGAATGGAAAATCTATAGATGCAAAGTTTATCAGAGAAAAATTACAAAGCTCTAATTCAGTCCTTGTTCCAGGAGGATTTGGTGATAATGGAATAGAAGGTAAAATATTAGCAATAAACTATGCCCGTGTAAATAACATTCCTTTTTTAGGAATATGTCTTGGTATGCAGCTTGCAGTGATTGAATTTGCTCGTAACGTTATTAAGCTTGAAGATGTACACTCTGAAGAATTTTATACTTGCAAACACCCAATCATCAAGCTCGCTGATGGTAAGAACGTTGATCTTGGTGGAACCATGAGACTTGGAACATACACGTGTAATGTAAGTCCAAATTCAAAAATGGCAAATGTGTATAGTAGTGTCACTATTTCAGAAAGACACAGACACAGATATATAGTTAATTTAGATTATAAAAATAACTTAGAAGAGAATGGAATGATATGCAGTGGTATATCAGAAGATAAAACATGCATAGAGGCAGTGGAGCTAAAAAATCACTCATGGTTTATTGGTGTGCAATTTCATCCAGAATTTCAATCAAGACCATTTTCTCCTCATCCTCTCTTTACATCATTTATTAAGGCAGCTATTGACAATAGAGTTTAATAGAACTTAATAAACTATATTCTAATAGAGAGGTAAAAAATGTTACTAAGAAATAGTAAAGATAGCATTACATATGGATCTGCGACCTTCGAGGAATTGAATAGGCATGTAGAACAAATAATATATAAATTAGAGGAGGATCAAATTATAGAGGATATAATGGAAGAAGTAGTTGTAGCTATAAACGAACTAAAATCGGTAGAAGAAATAAAAAAATATTTAAAGCGAGAAATAGATAGCCTTGTAAAAAGGACAATAGTCCTTAGTGAATTCTATAACCTAGAAAAAATAGAAAAGCCAAGAAAAGAAAATTATATTTACCCAAGCACCTAATGTTTAAGTACCAATACATGGAACTTGCCATAGAGCAAGCAAAACTTGCTCAGAAAGATGGCGAAGTGCCAATAGGTGCTGTAATAGTTAATGGAAACAATATCATCTCCTCTGCACACAATATATCTAATGATCCAACTGCACATGCAGAAATGTTAACAATTAGAAAAGCATTTTCAACTTCCACGCTTTATGAAGCTGAAATGTACGTAACGTTAGAGCCGTGCCCGATGTGCGCTCAAGCTATCTCTTTTGCAAAAATTAAACGTCTGTACTTCGGGGCTTACAATCCCAAAGGTGGAGGAGTTGAAAACGGCACTAGAATATTTCAATTCTGTAACCACATACCTGAAGTTTATGGTGGAATATTAGAAACAAAATGTTCTCTTTTGTTAAAAGATTTCTTTGAGAAATTGAGAACTTAGTTTAAGATGTGTGAGATTGTTTCAATATGGGAGTGTTAAATAAACTGTGTCAAACCGAGAAGTAAAGTAATAAATTGATATAAAAAATGGAGGTTTGACATGAGTCAAAAAATAGCAAATAGAACTACCGGTTTGGTAGACTATAAAGAATTAGAAACAAATATCTTATCATCTATACGAGAAGGAAGACCATTGACAGGAAGAGATGGTGCATTAACACCATTTATAAAAAAACTGCTAGAGGTGAGCCTGGAAGGTGAGATAGAAAACCATTTGTCAACTGAAAGCGAAGAAAACAACCGAAGAAATGGTAGAAATTCAAAGACTTTGAATACAAGTTCAGGATCATTTGAACTCTTCACGCCAAGAGATAGAAATGGGAGTTTTGAACCTCAGGCGGTTAAGAAAAGGCAAACTAATCTACATCCTGAGCTTGAAAAAAAGATCCTGAGTATGTTTGCAAGTGGCATGGGCTACAAAGATATAGCATCGCATGTTGAAGAAATTTATGACCACAAAATATCAGCGGCAGAGATATCAAGCATTACCGACAAATTACTGCCAGTGATAAATGAATGGCGCAGTCGACCGCTGCAGTCTGTATATCCGATAGTTTTCATGGACGGCATGTTCTTCAAAGTCAAAGAAGACGGACGGTGTGTAAGCAAATGCATGTATAACATATTAGGTGTAGATCAAGAAGGCAAAAAGGAGGTTTTGGGCTTCTATTTGGCTGAAAGTGAGGGAGCTAACTTTTGGCTCGGTGTGTTAAATGACCTCAAAGAAAGGGGTGTAGAGGATATTCTAATTGCTTGTGTAGATGGGCTGAAAAGCTTTCCTACGGCTATAAATAGCGTGTTCCCTAATGCAGAGGTGCAGCTATGTATAGTGCATCAGATAAGGAACTCGCTGAAATATGTGTCTAGCAAAGATGTGAAAAGTTTTATGAGCGATTTGAAGAAAATATATCAGGCTTCAAACAAGGAAATTGCTGAAAATTATTTGCTGGAGCTGGATGAAAAATGGGGCACGAAATATCCAATGGTTATAAAGTCTTGGCAGAATAATTGGGAAAATTTGTCTGGCTATTTTAAGTATTCTGACCCAGTGAAAAGGCTGGTTTACACTACAAATCCAATTGAGGGCCTGCATAGACAAATCAGAAAATTTACCAAAACCAAGGGCTCATTTACCAGCATAAGTGCCTTGTACAAACAGGTATATTGTGCTATAAAAAAGGTGGAAGAGAAATGGACAATGTCTGTACAAAATTGGGCATTAACCGTGTCTCAACTTGATATTTTCTTTCCGAACAGATTGAAAATTGAGTTGAATTAAAAATGCGGTTTGACACAGTTTATTTAACACTCCCTTCAATATTTTTTGAGTAAAATCTGTATTATAACTCTTTCGTATATTTGACCAATTTGCTCATGCAACGTACATAAGGGGTGTTATTACGATAACTCCGTTGCAGAAAAGTTTACTCAAAAGGGAGCTTCTTATTGATACTTATCAACGTTCTGTTCAACAAACTAGAACTTCCATATTTAAACACGTAGAAATTAGATTTCTTGCACTACTGGAATTTAAAGAGTTCCAGCGCGTAACGCTGGAATCTAGATTTTCTTGCTAAATCCCAGCTGGGATGACGCTTAGTTATGCAAGAAATCTATTTTTTATCATAAATAACTTAAATATTATATTATAAACTCTGCTAAATTTATTCTCACAACAAAAACTTCTTCTCTACTTTTTTTTGAGTAAGGTCACCAATTCTATTTTTCTAAAAAAGTGTTTTCTGAGCTGAAAAGCCCAGAAAACATTTAGTCTTATATAAAATTAGTATCATCAGAAACAGGATTATCTTCATAGTAAGGACTCGCTCTTTGCATATCATCAAAAACAGTTTTTAACAGTACTTCCTTATCAGTATCCCATGCAACTTTCTTCATGATTGGAATATAATCCTTACACTTTTGGTCAGCTCCACAGTCCTTGATTTTACCATTAGCCTTTAGATAAGGCTTTAATGAACTATAGTTTATTTGAGTGTTATTGCCCTCTTTATCTATCATTTGTCCTGAGTTATTAACAAGTATCAATGGTGCAACTTGTTTTGCTTTCATAACACTTATTTCACCGAACTCTTTAACGAGATCAGGACATGATTCTCTAGAAAAAAAATTCTTGTTGCATTCTTTAGTATAATAGTAGTCGTTAGAGTAGCAGAAACTCTTAATCCCTTCTTCTTGACACGCTAACTCTTGTGGACTATTAATGCATTTATCACATTTTATATCACTAAAGTGGCCTATTGAACTAAGAGTATCAGTAAAGGCAAATTTAAAATTTACTGCACCATAACTACCCTCTGCTCCCTTTTCTATATATGGTGCAATTTTAGGATTACCGTACATCTCAGAATACAAATTCTTTAATAAATCAGATGTATTAAAACCTTGATAACCTATCTTTCCATTTTCTCCATAAAAACGAGCATAAGATCCACAAATTTCTTCCTTGCTACAATCTGGGGTTATTTTTTGAGACGTAATTTCTCTATTTTCATCCCTTCCTCCATTAGTAACAGGTTTGACTACATTAGTTTCATCTCCTCCTCCATTAGTAACAGGTTTGACTACATTAGTTTCATCTCCTCCTCCATTAGTAACAGGTTTGACTACATTAGTTCCACCTCCTCCATTGGGACAAGGTTTATCTGTACCACTTCCTTTCTCTTTTTTACATTCTTCAGCTGCTTTTTTATACCACTCAGTCTCTGCTTTTGCCGTGTCAATTTTACACTGTATAAGTTCTTCTTTATCACTTCCTTTCTCTTTTTTACATTCTTCAGCTGCTTTTTTATAACACTTATTCTCTGCTTTTGCCATGTCAATTTTATACTGCATAAGTTCTTCTTTTACCTTGTCAATTTTACACCGCATAACTTCTTCTCTCTCTTGTCCAATTTCGCACCTCAAAGCTTCTATTCTTGCTTGCTCAGCTTCCAATTTTGCTTGCTCAGCTTCCAATTTTGCTTGCTCAGCTTCCAATTTTGCTTGCTTAGCTTCCAATTTTGCTTGCTTAGCTTCCAATTTTGCTTGTTTAGCTTCTGCTTGAGCATCATCATACTTTGCCTGATTAATTGCCTGTTCAGAGCCTTCTTTCATCTTCTCAGCATCTTTTTTACACTGTATTAACTCATCTTTTGCTGCCTCAGCTTCATTCTTAGTTTGTTCTACCTTCCCTTTCTCTTCTTGAACCTGTAATTTTAACTCATCAACTTCTGCTTTTGCTGCCTCAGCTTCATTCTTAGTTTGTTCTACCTTCCCTTTCTCTTCTTGAATCTGTAATTTTAACTCATCAACTTCTGCTTTTGCTGCCTCAGCTTCATTCTTAGTTTGTTCTACCTTCCCTTTCTCTTCTTGAACCTGTAATTTTAACTCATCAACTTCTGCTTTTGCTGCCTCAGCTTCATTCTTAGTTTGTTCTACCTTCCCTTTCTCTTCTTGAATCTGTAATTTTAACTCATCAACTTCTGCTTTTGCTGCCTCAGTTTCATTCTTAGTTTGTTCTACCTTCTCCCTTTCTTTTTGAACCTGTAATTTTAACTCATCAACTTCTGCCTTTGCTGCTTTAGCTTCATTCTTAGTTTGTTCTACCTTCCCTTTCTCTTCTTGAACCTGTAATTTTAACTCATCAACTTCTGCCTTTGCTGCTTTAGCTTCATTCTTAGTTTGTTCTACCTTCCCTTTCTCTTCTTGAACCTGTGACTTTAATTCACTAGCTTCTGCTTCTAATTGTGTAATTTCTCTTTGTGATTCCACAGCATCTTTTTTACACTGTATTAACTTATCTTTTTCCTTCTTAGTTTCATCTCTACAGTCACGAAGTAAATCTTCTTCTGATTTATCATCCTCTTTTTCCGCAACCTGATCTCCTAGATTTTCGACTTGCTCACCCTCTTCATCATAAAAAAGTTTGTTGGCATATAAATTACTATTATCAACTTGATCGCTATAGATATTGTTTGACATTGTGACCTCCTATATAGTCAAAACTGGAATTAAATTAGAGTATAAAAGCTAGGAATTCAACATGGGTAAAAGAAACCACAGCTCAGGAAATCTAAGGTTAACTCAGAAATTATTATAAGCCAAAATGATTAAAAATTTTATAACTTATATTGTAGATCTAGCATGATAACCAACAATTAGATTTTCTTCAATTTCCACCTTACTCACCAGCTTGACACAGTCCACCTTTATTCATTAGAGAGCCGTGATTCCTCTACTCTCCAATGATTAATCACTTGTCAGTTTTGAGTGTAGTAGTTGATAGCCTGTACGTAAATACGTTGCTTGTGTTCTTTAGAAATTTTTAGTCTACTATCTTTATCCAGAAAAAAATTGTAAAATTTCTATAGTTATGGTATAATTGTAAATACCGCTTGCCAATAAGCTGAGTATAAAAATGCCATTCGGACAAATCATTACATATAGCACGATATTACTTACTATAATTGCAGTATTTCTCTTTTTGAGAAAAATATACAAAAATCATATTAGAAAAATTATATTTCCTCTAAAAGTTCTCAAAGAAGAGTGGGAAGAAAATAGAAGATTTAACGAATTATATCAAAAAAATAAGCAAAAAGAGTTGATGAAACAACAGGAAATGCTAAGGGAGAAACAAAAGAATATGCAAGTTTACAAAGAAGATCTAGAAATAGTTGATATAGCAAAACCGTTAGGTAAATGGACAAAGATGGTTATGATGGGTAATAGTTTAATGAAACATTTTGCACAATTGATACACAGAGAAGGTGATAAGAAAGGATTTTGGGAGCTATTTATAAAAGCTCAGTCTTCAACTAAGGGTAAATATAAAGGAAAAGGCAGATAATCCATGCTTGAATGTAAAAATCTATCCTGTGCTCGTAATAACAAAGTATTATTTAAAAACCTCAATTTAAAAGCTGAGCCAAAATCAAAAATCTTAATCACTGGTCCAAATGGTAGCGGCAAAACCAGCTTAATCAGAAGTTTATCTGGACTCTTACCGCCAGTATCAGGCAATATAAGATACTGCGGAAAAGACATATATGATGATCCAAAATCCTTTATATCTTCCATGGTTTACGTAGGACATAAAAACGCCTGTAAAGATAGCTTAACAATTGGTGAAAACATAGAATTCTGGGCAAGAATACGGAACACTAGAGAATCAGTTATGGCAGCTGCTTATTGTTTAGAGTTGCAACCTGTATTTAACATTAGATATGGTGAACTTTCTGCAGGCTGGAAAAGAAGAGTTGCGCTTGCCCGCCTTTTAATTTCTAATGCAAATATCTGGCTGATAGATGAACCTTTCTGTAATCTTGATAGCACAACATGTGAATTAGTATTGAACCTAATCTCAATACGCTCTGAGCAGAACGGTACAGTAATTATTACAGGACATAGCTCTACAGAACAATTGTGTGACTTCAAGACAATCGACATACGTGATTTTAACAGACCTCTTGTATAATTTTTGGCCTTATTGTACTTACATCAATAATTTATTATCACATTTAATATTACGCATTAAAATTAACTCATCTCTTTCAAAGGCTCTATATTAAAAATCGAAAGTCCAGAAGCAATGACGTGTGCTAAGGCTTGGACGAGAAACATTCTTGCAGCGGTGAGATTTAAGTTATTCTCCAGTATAAACCTCATATTTAAATCACTTTTGCCATATCCCCATAAAACGTGAAACGCTTCTGCAACTTCAAGTAAGTAGAAAGTAATTCTATGTGGCTCACAAAGCCTTGCAGATATTTCTACCACATCTGGCCACTTTGCTAAGGTTTTTATGAGGAATAGCTCCCCATCTGTCTTTAAAAGTGAAGGGTCTGCTGTTGGGAGCTCTTTTGGAGCATTACGCATTAACGAATGAGCACGGGCGTGCGCATATTGCACATAAAAAATAGGGTTGTCTTTTGACTGTTCTTTAACTTTAGCAAAATCAAAGTCCAAGACCATATCATTCTTGCGTGTTAACATTATAAAACGAGTTATATCCCTGCCAACCTCTTCCACTACATCCCTAGCTGTAAGAAAATTTCCTGATCTTTTCGACATCTTAACAGGTTTGCCATTTTCGAAGAAATTCACAATATTATGCAGTTTTACCTCTATCTTTGCTTGATCATCACTGAGCGCAGAGACAACTGCTCTAAGCCTTTTAATATAACCGCCATGGTCACTGCCGAGCTCTACGATCATATTGTTAAAACCACGTGATATCTTATCAAAATGGTAAGCAATATCCGATGCAAAATAAGTCCAGCTACCATCCTCTTTTTTTAGTGCGCGGTCAACATCATCACCAAATGTTGTAGAGCGAAATAACATTTCTTTTCTGGAAGTCCAACTTTCACTTTCTTTGCCTTTTGGTTTCTCCAAGTATCCTTCATACACAAGACCCTTATCAGATAATATCTTTATACTCTCTTCGATTTTGCCATTTTTTTGTAGCTCATACTCTGAAGTAAAAATATCATGATTGACTCCAAGCAAGCTCATGTCCTCCTTTATGAGTTCTAAAATAGAACTTAAAGTATATTCTATAATTACTCGATTATCTTCCTCTTCTCTAAGCTCCTTGCCATATTTTTTAGCTAGCCCCTTCCCTATTGGTTTTAAATATTCACCTGGGTATAAACCTTTTTCGATGCTAATTTTTTCTCCCAGAGCTTCCTTATACCGCAAATATACTGACTTTATTAGTGTATCTATCTGCGCTCCAGCATCATTAATATAGTATTCCTTAGTAACTTTATAACCAACTTTCTTCAGCAAATTTGCCAGAACATCACCAAACACTGCTCCTCTTGCATGACCAATATGCAGAGGACCTGTTGGATTTGCAGATACAAATTCAACATTGATGGCCTGATTGTTTCCAATGTTGAGAGTGCCAAACTCCGTTTTTAGCTCATTTATTTGTTTTAAAATCCCATGCCACACTTCTATTTTTAAGTGCATATTGATAAAACCGGGGCTTGCTATTTCTACTTTTTTAACTTCATCAAAAAGTTCAAATTCTTTGACTAAAACCTCTGCAATCTCAACTGGATTCTTTTTTTCATGCTTTGCAAGCACCATAGCAACATTTGTGTAAATATCTCCATGCGCTCTATTGCTCGGAGGTTCTACAATAAAGTTTGTTGCATTCGTGCTTATAATACCCCTTTGCTTCAACTCATTTAACTTGCTGGAAATTAGAGAGGAAACCTGCTTGAAAATGTTCATTAACTAAAAAGCTATAAAATCTGTAGCAGTATAGCGAATAAGTGGGGGAAGTTGAAGTTATGATTTTCTCTCCACTCTTTGTTTGATGTAAGGCAACCTTTTCTGGGTCTTTTGAAACCCAGAAAAACTATAGTTTACATTAAGTCGTTGCTGTCACTATAGTGAGGGAAAGCCATACCTTCGCTGTAACCAAGATCATTATTATCAGTCTCAGGTTTCTCTAGTTCATTCTTAGTATCAGGTTTCTCTAGTTTATTCTCAGGATCAGGTTTCTCTAGTTTATTCTCAGGATCAGGTTTCTCTAGTTTATTCTCAGGATCAGGTTTCTCTAGTTTATTCTCAGGATCAGGTTTCTCTAGTTTATTCTTAGTATCAAGCTCTTTCCTCAGTTCATCCTTAATAGTTTGTTTTAGATCATCCTTAGTATCATCACTAATCTTAAACTTAAGACTTTTCTCTAGTTCATTCTTAATACTTTCTTTTATCTCATTCTTAGTCTTACCACTAATCTCAAACTTAAGACTTTTCTCTAGTTCATTCTTAATACTTTCTTTACTTTCTTTTAGCTCATTCTTAGTCTTATCACCAATCTCAAACTTAAGACCTTTTTCTAGTTCATTCTTAATATTTTCTATCAGTTCATTTTTAGTCTTATCATCAATCTCAAACTTAAAACATTTTTTCAGTTCATTCATAGTGTTATCATCAATCTTACACTCAAGATCTTTACCACATTTATCATGAATCAACTTATTCTTATTAATTTTACAATCATCCAACTTTGTAAACAAATTAACTCTTACCATATCATTTACATAACATGTATTATTTGGCATTGGATGAGTATAGACGCTTTTAAACATAAAATAACTCCATCAGTAAATAAATTTATCAAACAATTAAACATAGAATAATGTGTGTACTAACAATACACACATTGTATTACTTTTATAGAAAATAAATATTTCCTTCTGCTGGTGTATTGTAGGTAGAAAGAAAGGCTGCAGCACTTTGAGAATCTACTATAGAACCGTTTATTACTTCTACACATTTATCACATTCAGAATTGTCTTCACAGCTACCCGCAAGTTTACCATCTACAACCTTAAGATTATTTTTAGAATTCTGAATAATCTTTGCACACTCTTTAAACTTGTAGCCTGTTGGATCTTTGGTCTTAACATCAAGGATATCATCAGTTATTGGGTTAACCGTTATTGCAAGCTTTGAAAAATCAACGACTGTTTTAGATTCAGGTTCAGGTTTAACTTGTGGACAAGGTGGACAAGTAGGAGCAGGTGGACAAGCAGGAGCAGGTGGACAAGCAGGAGCAGGTGGACAAGATGGTATATTTATATCGGGAAGCTGTATATTTAACTCAAGTCCATTATCGTACGGGTTAAATCGATTATGGTCACATGGATCAAAGTTATGATACCATGGATTGAATTTATGATGATGTCGTGGATCAATCATCCAGCCCTTACGTGCGGAAGTACAAGGGTCTATACATGAAGAAAAATTGTAAGTCATAAAAATCCTAAAAAAAATAACTATCTTATTATTATAAGATAAAAAAGTTAACGATTTCATAACTTTAATGCTAAATTAGCATATACAAATATAATACATTTAAAATACGACTTTAACATAGGAGATATTGAAACTAAAAAGCTTTGCCAGCAAAATAATGCTAAGATTTCAAGAAAAAGCTGTCAGTAGTCAAATTAGTTGTGTTAATTTTGGTAGAACTGCTATAGCCACTGCAAATGACAAGCAAGCATCTGTTTATTATATTTTTAAGCAAAATGTGAAGCACATGGTTTCCCATGTGCTATTCGAAGTACGTGTAGCAAGAGTGGCAGCACATATATTTGTAAGTGATCCAAACTTAGCAAAAATAATCAAATGTCTCACAATAAGGGTTATGATATATGTCATAATGGCTATTATATGAGTTAAAATGATTATGGCACGAATTAGTAGCACAAGGTACAAATGTAGGTGGACAAGATTGTGCACAATTCGATACTGGTGCTTGTAAAGCTGGTGGTAAATTATAAGCCATACTTGATACCGGTGCTTGTAAGCCTGGTACTGGCGAATTATAAGCTGTGTTCAATACTGGTACTGGTAAACTATGAACCATAGATTGTAGCTTTGGCAGATTATTGTAAAACATAACGATCCTTAAAAAATACTATGATATTATTATAAGTTAAAATCATTAAAGATTTAATAACTTAATTGCTAAATCTAGTATAGAGACTAATGTTACGATTTAAATTTTCCTTCAGTTTTTACTATATCTTCACCAATTTTGCATACAGCCCATCTTTACTCATTAGAGAGTCATGAGTTCCTACTTCCTCTACTCTTCCATGATTGATCACTATAATCTTGTCAGTTTTGAGTGCGGTTGATAGTCTGTGTGTGATTATAATTGTTGTTCTGTTTTGCATTAATTTGCTCAGTGCTTTTTGCACGAGGTTCTCACTTTTATAATCAAGGGCAGAGGTTGCTTCATCCAGTATTAAAACCTGAGGATTTTTCAGTATTGCTCTTGCTATTATAATACGTTGCTTTTGTCCTTCGGAAAGCTTTAGTCCTCTTTTTCCTACAAATGTATCAAATTTATCCGGCAGCTTATCAATAAATTCCATTGCATACGCACTGATAGCTGCTTGCTTCACCTCTTCATATTCAGCATCTGGTTTACCATATAGTATATTTTCCATTATTGAGCAAGAAAATATCATGTGATCTTGTGGTACTAAGCCAAACAGCGATCTTAGATCATTTAGCGCAATTGTCTTAATATTCTGTCCATCGATAGTAATACTGCCTTCACTTGGATCGTGAAAACGGAGCAAAAGCTTTAAAATGGTACTCTTGCCACTGCCAGATGGTCCAACAATTGATACTGATTGGCCTGCCTCTATAGAAAATGATACGTTATTTAATGCTGGCTTATCAGCATAAAAAAATGTTACATCATTAAACGAAATTCCTTTTTGAACACTATTGATCCTTATAGGATTATCACTATCTAATATAGAGCTTTTCATGTTCATAAATTCAAATAAACGCTCTGCAATTCCAAGACCTCGTTGCAAATCACTGATGTTATCGCTTAGATTGTTTACAGCCCCTGAAGCAAGCGCTGAATAAAACACAAATGAGGAGAGTTCTCCAATGGTCATATTATTACTTAAGACTTCTTTTATTCCAAAAAAAAGCAAAATAACTAGCGAACCTATCACACACGTGATAACTAGAGTTACTAAAATAGCACGCAAGAGTACTAATTTTACGTATGATTTTGATACTGAGTTTAGATGTTTCTGAAAACGAATTTTTTCATTTTCTTCTAGTACAAATGATTTAATGGTTACTATAGATCTAAAATTTTCCTCACTAAATGATGCAAGCTCACTTAATTTATCCTGAGCAAAGCGTGCATAATTGCGAACTTTTTTTCCAAGTGAAGTCATGATAATGAGCAGTATGGGTATTATTGCAGCTGCATATGCGGTTAAATGTAGATTTGTATATAATAACATGGCAACACTGCCAATTAATATTACAAAATTTCGCAATATGGTGAGTAGGCTGCTATTTATTATTGATTGCAACGCAGAGGTATCAGTAATGAGTGCTGAGATAACATCTTGTACGCCTGTGTTTTCAAAGAAACTTGGTTGCAAGTCAGTGATACTGCTATATAAGTCGTATCTGATTCTTGCAATAACTTTTTCGCTGCCAATGCCAATGAAATATAACCGAATAAATGCAGTGAAAGAAATGCCTAAAACTATCAGTATTGAAACTACGAGCTTGGTAGTAAAGTTATGCTCTGCGCCAGAATCAATTATGTTGCTTAAGCCCCTACCAAAAAGAAGAATCGTTAAAGCTGAAAATAGAACTGCAATAAAAGCTACGGTAAAATAATGTAGATTAGGTTTTATATAATAAAATAACTGCTTAATGTTAGATCGCATTTTATTTTTAAGTTAATTATATAGATTTTAGCTTCAGGAAAAAGTTACAATATTAGTTTACAGTGTACTTCGTTAGAGCAATACGTTCAAGAAACTTTAGCTTGATTTCTACTGAAGGAAAAACGCTGCGAAATTACAGAAAGTTAGCAAAAAAAACTACTGAATAGACCAGAGTTTAATATTCATTTTGTTCCAATATGTAATGCTACTATTCCATAGCTCATATTATAGAACTCAACATTCTTAAAGCCTATCTCTTCAATTTCCATTTTAAAATTAGTTTGAGTTGGAAATTCTCTGATGCTTTTCACTAAATATTCATAAGAACCCTTATCTTTAGCAACTATGCTACCAATTTTAGGAATTACTTTAAATGAGTATAAGTCATAAAATTTGGTGAATATCTCATTTTGATAATGCATAGGGGCAAATTCCAAGCAGACAAATTGTCCATTTTGCTTCAATACCCTATATGCTTCACTTAAAGCCTTTTTACGGTCAGAAAAGTTTCGAATACCAAAAGCTACTGTATAATAATCAAATTCAGAATCTTCAAATGGTAAGCTCTCTGCATTTGCACATACCCAATTGAAATTTAGCTGATTTGAATTTATTGCTTTATCACGCCCTTTGTCCAGCATGTTTTGATTTATATCACATACTGTAACTTGAGCACTTGGTTCACCTCTTGCTATTCTTATAGCTATATCTCCGGTTCCTCCAGCAATATCCAAAACCTTGGAGTTCTTTTTAAAATGCACACTACTTACCATCTTCTCTTTCCATAGCCTGTGCATTCCAAGACTCATTATATCATTCATGATGTCGTAGCAATTTGCTACAGAATCGAAAACCTCTTTAACTAGTTGTGATTTATCCATATTTTATATAGAGATTGCTTACATAATTATTTTAAACTTTAGCAGTTAAATTAATATACTAATGAGAAAAATATACTACAATTAAACATATTTAATCCAGTAAATCATTAGTGTCGACAGCTTTTTCACAAAATATCATCTCTCTTATTATGATATTATCTGTAGCAGTTGTTGATATGGCAACAGACTTATACTCAGTTGCATTGCCAAGTATTGCCAACTATTTTAAGGTGAAAGGTAATATAGCGCAGCTTACGATCAGTTTAAATTTATTAGGAATTGCAATATCTGGATTAATTTATGGCCCATTGTCAGACTATTATGGTAGGCGCCTAATAATGCTTATTGGTATGACAATTTTTACTTTGGCAAGTATTGTATGTTGCATAGCTGATAATATTATACTTTTAATATTAATCCGTTTTATACAAGGAGCTGGAGCTGGTGTTGCAGGCGTTGTCGGATATGCAGCAATCAGGGATATGTACTCAGGTAGTGAATACTCAAGAGTAATCTCAAAGTTAAATATGGTAGTAGCGCTTTCACCTGGAATAGCTCCAGTAATAGGCAGTTATATGATTTCACATGGATATAGTTGGAAATTTTTGTTTTTTATCATATCATTTGCAGCAATTGTTATGCTCATTTTTATTTACTTGAAGCTGCAAGAAACGCTCACTGTAAATAAAAATCAAACCAACATAGCCATCAATATCTTCAAGCAATATATATCAATATTCAGGAATTATCGTTTCCTTGGGTTTTCAGCCATTCATGGATTAACTTTCATGTGGCTTTGGGCATACATTGCTAACTATCCGTTCATATTTGAATCAATGGGTATTGAAGTACAATATTTTGGCTATCTCATATCAATCATAGTCATATTTTACGTAATCGGCACTTTAATTAACAGAAGGTACGTACCAAAAATAGGAGTGAGCAAGATGCTAATCATAGGTTTGGTATTACCAATAATATCTGATGGTTTATTGGTATATTTTTATTTCATGAACAAATTGAACGTACTTATTCTTCAAGTTCTTTGGATTCCAAGCAATATAGGACTTGCACTCGTAATCAGCAATAACGTAACTTCTGCTTTAGAAACGGTCAAAAGTATAGGGCTTGGTAGTGCAGTTCTCTCATTTTGCAATATGATGTTTGGGGCTGTTGGAATATACATAGTAGGAAAATTCTTTTCTTATGGCATTTTACCAAATTTACTATTAACAGTTGTATGTTCTATAATTGCAATTCTTATATATAGTTTACTTAAATACACTGAAAAACACGAAGGATAATCATTATTTCTACAACCAAGAGTTCATGAATTATTAACTACCTTACTATAGTAATGCAATTTTATAGAGAAGTGTTAAATGAATTATTCAATCAGAAATATAGATGCTGCTTTACTTGATGCTGCTAAAAGAGGTGATCTTAATGAAGCAAAGCGCCTAATAAGTGAAGAAGCTGATGTTAATGCATATGATGGATCTCGAGGTAATTCTCTATATTGGGCTGTTAAAAATAATCATTCTGATATAGCAAAAGTTCTATTAGATAATGGAGCAGATTTTATTGCTTATGACTCTTCTCGAGAACGCCACGTGTTAAATAAATACGAAGAAGTAAAAGCTGAGCATTGTAAGGTTTCTCTACATCTGGCTGCCAGACTTGGCGACTTGAAAGCAGTAGAAGACCTATTAAAGAAAGAAGCAAATGTTAATACAAAAAATGATAAAGGACAGACTCCTTTAGATTTAGCTAAGACAGAAGAAATAAAAAATCTATTACAAAGCATAAAAGATGCCAATGACAAATTGCTTGAAGCTGCTAAAAGCGGTAATATTGATGATGTAGAAAATCTGTTAAATAGAGAAGAAAAAGTACAGGTTAACGCAGAAAATGAATTTGAAGAGACCCCTCTACACTTATCTGCTCAAAATGGACATAAAGACGTAGTGGAATTTCTACTCAGCAAAGGAGCAAAAATTGATGCAAAAAATGAATTTGAAGAGACTCCTCTACATTTGGCTGCTCAAAATGGACATAAAGGTGTAGTAGAATTTCTACTCAGCAAAGGAGCAAAGGTTGATGCAAAAAGTGATGATCTAAATACCCCTTTACATTTTGCTGCTAAATATGGACATAAAGACGTAGTGGAATTTCTACTCAGCAAAGGAGCAAAGGTTGATGTAAAAAATGAATTTGAAGAGACTCCTCTGCATTTTGCTGCTAAAAGTAGATATAAAGATACAGAAAGGATAGTAGAATTTCTACTTGATAAAGGAGCAGACGTTAATGCACAAAATAATGCAGGAGAAACCCCTTTACATTTAATTCTTCAAAAAATAGACCTAGATATAGATACAGATAAATTCTACACTCTACTGAACAAAAAAGGCATCAATGTTAATCTAACAGATAAAAATAAAGAGACTCCTTTGCATTTTTTTTTTTAAAAGAAAGCGATGGAGATACCTGAATTGGACGATCTACTGAAAGTAGAAAGTATCAATGTTAATTTACAAAATATAGATGGAAAGACTCCTTTACACCTGGTAATTGAAAAAAACAACTGGAATACATTACCTAATGTATCGTGGAGCCGTGAAAAGATGGTCGATATTCTAATAGAAATGAAGGCAAATGTTAATGCAGTAGATAAGGATGAGAGGACTCCTTTACATTGGGCTGCAGGATATGGTAGAAAAGAGATAGTAAAAGCTCTAATAAACGCAGAAGCAAATGTTAATGCACAAGATAAATATGGAAAGACTCCTTTAGATTTAGCTAGCACAGAAGAAATAAAAACTCTATTACTAAAACCCCCCAAAAAAATTGATGACAGTATAGCATCAAAAGATAATGAAGTAGGTCAAGAGGAAGATGTTGGACAAGAAGGTAATGTCCAACCAGTTACACAAGAGCAAGACCCAAAGGAAGAACAACAGGAGATCAGTGTAGAAGAAGAAAGTGATGTAAAAATTGGAGCTGCTGATAACGGACATTCTATTGACATAACACTTACACAAAATGGTGTTAGTCCACGAAGTGAATCATCAACAAATGAAGAACAGCCAAGCTCTTTTTTTAGTAACTTGTTTAGTATACTTATGAAGCCTTTTTCTTTAATAGGGTCATTTTTTGGTAATTTCTTTTCATGGTTGTTTGGATCTGATGAACCATCAACTGAATCTGATCAAATAATTGCACCAAGTAACTCAGGAGGAGAGGAGCTAACAAACTATCAAGAGGGTGATCATAATATTATATAATAGATTTCTTGCATAACTGGAATGCAAAGAAAAATCAGTTTCAAGTGGCCCGGGAGTGTTAAATAAACTGTGTCAAACCGAGAAGTAAAGTAATAAATTGATAAAAAAATGGAGGTTTGACAATGAGTCAAGCAAACAGAACTACCGGTTTGGTAGACTATAAAGAATTAGAAACAAATATCTTATCATCTATACGAGAAGGAAAACCATTGACAGGAAGAGATGGAGCATTAACACCATTTATAAAAAAACTGCTAGAGGGAAGGCGAGATAGAAAACCATTTGTCGGCTGAAAGCGAAGAAAACAACCGAAGAAATTCAAAGACTTTACGGACAAGTATTTGAACTATTGACACCAAGAGATAGAGAAGGAAGTTTCGAGCCACAAGTAGTCAGAAAAAGGCAAACAACCGAACTTGAAGCAAAGGTTTTAAGTACATATGCCAGTGGCATGGGATATAGCATCGCATGTAGAAGAAATATAAAATATCTGCAGCAGAGATATCAAGTATTACTGACAAATTGTTACCGGTAATCAACGAATGGCGCAGTCGTCCGCTGCAATCTGTATATCCAATAGTGTTCATGGTTTTTTAAGGTCAAGGAGGACGGGCATTGTGTAAGCAAATGTATGTATAACATATTAGCAAAATGGCAGAAAAGAAGTTTTGGGTTTTTATTTGGCTGAAAGTGAAGTTCTGGTTGGGAGTACTAAATGACCTAAAGGAGAGAGGAGTAGATGATATTCTGATAGCTTTGTGTTAAAAAGCTTTCCTAAAGCTATAAATAGCGTATTTCCTAAAGCAGAAATGTATAGTACATCAGATAAGAAATTCACTGAAATATGTATCGAGCAAAAGTTTTCATGAATGATTTGAAAAAAACATATCAAGTAGAGAAATAGCCGAGAATTTACTAAAACCAAGGGCTCATTTACTAGCACAAATGCCTTGTATAAACAGGCATATTGTGCTATAAAGAAGGCAGGAGAGAAATGGACTATGCCTATACATGATTGGGCTTTAACTATCTCTCAACTTGATATCTTTTTTCCTGGTAGGTTAAAAATCGAGTTGAACTAAAAATGCGATTTGACACAGTTTATTTAACACTCCCCATCACTTTATGAGATGGTGATTTATGGTAAATTCATGTAACTATCTCAAATTTAGCCATACCAATATCAGCGAATTTATTAAGCAAATAGCATTTAGTTCTTTTTCTCGATTTATCTCAGATTTATTCCTAAAACTAAATCCGAATATTTGCTTTAATCTTGAGAAAAACCCTTCAATATAAGATCTTTTCCCATAATTTACTTCTTTTTCCATTCTTTCATGCCATCAACTATGTTTTTTAAAATTTTTTGAGTTTAGTCTCATTTGTTCATAATTTTGCATTTTTATTCAATTGAAAAATGTATTTTGGCAACAAAGATCCCAGTTTATACAGAAAGAAATTTATATCAAACAGCAACCACTGCTTAGATTTTATGGTTAACGAATATGTGCTTTAAATGTGTGTAGACGCACATATCCGTTAACCTATTTTCTATGCAGATTTTTTTATTTCATATTAATTGCTTCTTTAAGTCTTGCATTGGCAATTACTATGATTTTTCGCATTAGAGCTGTTATAGCTACCATCTTCTTTTTACCTCTACCAATAAGATTAGAGTAAAAAGCACCAAGTGCAGATTTAGATCTTGCAGCGGCCATAGCAGCTGTAAAAAGCTTTGCACGAACATTGCTTCTACCACCTGTTATCCTTCGGTAACCAATAGTTTTACCGCTTTCTTTTGGATGTGGAGCAACCCCAGCAAGACTTGCAACTTCTTTTTTGTTTAGGTAGCCAAGTTCTGGCATTAGACACACAAAAACTTGAGATAGCTTGAGACCTATTCCTGGCACTGTTCTCAGGATCTTTTGACGCTTTTGTAACTCTGGATTTTTATCAATAATTCTTTGTATGGCATCGTTGAACTCATTTATCTGATTGGTAAAAAAGTCTATTGTTTTTTGGCAACTTTCCTTTATATAGTCGTTTTCAGGTGCTGCAAGCCTACATTTCTCTTGAGTTCTCATTTGCGTAATGTCATCACGACGTTGACAGAGTGCAACTAAGGCAGTTTGTTCTTTTGACATAGGCACAAATAGAGATAGAGCACTATAGCGTTCAAAACCATATTGAGCAAGGGCTTTTGCATCTGATTGATCAGTTTTTGCTAAAGTTCCATGTGATATGATAAAACTTTTTACTTTACGAGTATTAGCTCGATGCACAGCAACATTCATATCAACAAGAGAACGTGCTAAACCAAGCTCATATTTTCCTGTATTTTCTAAAGTTACAAAAGAATTAGGTAGAATATTTGAAAATTCTTGAAACAATTGTTGCCAACCAGCATCATTATTATTGAACTTGATAGTGTTTTTTTGGTTGTACACTGCAGCAACATTTTTGAATTTTCCAATATCAATGCCAATAAAATTTTGATAAGATGCAATCATAATAACCTCGATAGTTTAATTAATTTAAGATTGTAAACGGGTGCACATATATGTCCCACACAACTATTCAAACGTATCGAGGGATAGGGCTAGTGTACCTTGATGGCTACGGTTGTAATACCAATTTTCATTCGGTCGCACACGCCCGTGATAGCCCTATTCCTATAGTGAGTAGGGTTATCTTTCCCTCTTATCTCTTTTATATCACATTTTTAACTTACAATTTTCATCAGCTACTTGGATAATAGATATATTCACAAAATTGTTCCATTTTTCTCAATAGGTTTTGGTTTTCTTTTCCCCTTATTAGCAGAGCATAAAACTTAGCTTTTTAATAAATCTCATTTTAACTCCAATACACTAACTATGAAACAATCTATATTGCCATCAAAAACGGAATTTATATTGCCAACTTCATATCCAGTCCTTAAATCCTTTACCATTTGATACGGATGCATAACATACGATCTGATCTGACTGCCCCAACCTATATCGCATTTCTTGCCATATTCTTCGGCCATTTTCTGTTCTTTTTTTTCCAATTCAATTTGATATAAACGTCCTTTAAGTAGTTTAAGTGCTTCATCTTTATTTTTATGTTGAGAACGACCATTTTGGCATTGAGCTACAACGCCTGTTGGAATATGCGTAATACGTACCGCGCTTTCAGTCTTATTTACATGCTGACCACCTGCTCCAGAAGCACGGTAAGTGTCGATCTTTAAATCCTTTTCATCCACAACAATATCTATTGAATCTTCAATCACTGGAGTTACTCCTACACTTGCAAAACTGGTATGACGTTTACCATTTGCATCAAATGGTGATATTCTAACCAATCTATGAACTCCACTTTCGCTTTTTGCCCACCCGTAAGCTTTTTCTCCGATGATCTTTATTGTTGTAGATTTTATACCAACTGCATCACCATCTAATTTTTCTACAACTTCAACTTTAAAATTGTGATAAATTTCTGCCCATCTTGTATACATGCGCATGAGCATCTCAGTCCAATCATTGCTCTCTGTTCCACCAGCTCCTGAGTGGATTTCTAAAAAGCAGTTATTGTTATCTGCTTCACCAGTAAATAAGGATTCTGTCTCTTTAAGTTTGATTAATTTCTCTAGCTTTACTAACTCACCTTTAACTTCAGAAAAAAATTCTTCATCATTCTCATCAATAGCAGATTTCATCAAGCTGATAGAATCGTTGTAATCGCTTTCTAGCTTTGAAAACAATTCTATGTCATGCTTAATTTTAGAGCGTTCTTTTAAAATTTCTTGTGCTTTTTGATTGTCTTGCCACAGATTATCATTCAACGCTTGAGAATCCAGCTCTTCAAGACGCAACTTCAATTTTTCTATGTCAAAGACACCTCCTGATAAGAGAAATACTTTTATTTAAGCCTTGAAAGTATTCAAGGATTTCTGGATGGGTTTTCATTATACTTTAGACTTTAATATATTTATTATCACTAACAATAACAGCAAACAAAATAGAAATTTAACCATATAATAGTTAATTCAAAATAATTTTATTATACTTGAATGTTCAATAAAATCAAGTGTGTATATTTATTAAAAAAATAAGGTAAAGTAATGAATATTAAAACAAGTTCTCATTATGGTTTAGACAAAAAGGCTATTGATGATTTAATAGAGTCTCTTGATAATCAAGAATTAGAGAATGTTCGTAATATTGTAAAAACGATAGATAGCGTTCAGTTAGCTTATTTTTTATCTACTTCGATCAGTGATCACAGGGAGAAATTAGTTAATATCCTCGATCAACATTTGTTAAGTGATGCCTTAGTACATGTAGTACCAGATTTACAAGTAGAGATCATAGAAATATTGGGAATAGAAAATACAGCAAAGTTACTAATGCTTCTTGATATAGAAGACATAGTAGCTATAGTGAAAGATTTAGATAGAAAGTCTATAGAAAATATACTTAACTACTTACCCAATGCAACTCAAAAATTAGTAGAGGAATTGTTATCATACCCAGAAGAAAGTGCAGGAAGGTTGATACATAAAAATATGGTTATAGCTCCATATTATTGGACGATAAATCAGCTAATGGAATTCTTACGCAACTATAAAAAAATACCAGAAACATTTTATCAAATTTTCATCATTAACTCAAAATTAGAACCCATAGGCATTTTCAACTTAAATAAGGTAATATCTCACTCAGGAGAAACAATAATAAAAGAGATAATGAGTCAAGATATAAAAATAATTAAAACTGGAATGGACCAAGAAGAAGTAGCAAGAATATTTAAAGATTACGCTCTATTATCAGCTCCAGTAGTAAATAAGAATGGTAAAATTATAGGTGTAATCCTTATTGAAGATGTAATCAAAATTGTTCAACAAGAAGCAGAAGAGGATGTGCTTAAAATAAGCGGTGTATCATCTAAATCTGATATAAATGCTCCTATACATAAAACTATAATTAAAAGGCTACCTTGGTTATTATTTAACCTCTTAGCTGCAACAATATGTTCTATAGTAGTTGGCTTTTTCGATAACGTAATAGAAAGTTTTATAGTACTGCCAATAATTATGCCAATAATTGCATCAATGAGCGGAAATGCAGGATCCCAAACAGTAACACTAACTATCCGGGCAATCGCAACAAAATATCTAACTGAGCAAAATGCAAAAAGAATACTGATGAAAGAATTTTTAATAGGTCTTATAAATGGAGTGATTTTATCTACAATTTCACTCGTAGTATTAGCAATAAGGTTCCATAGTTTAAAAGTAGAGATCATTTTCGTAGTTTCCATGATTGCAATGTCGATCATTGCAACATTTATCGGCACTTTTATTCCTATAATGCTTCATCGTTTAAGATCCGATCCTGCTGTTTCGTCTTCAATTCTAACATCAGCAACAACTGATATTCTCTCAGCTCTTATATTTTTTGGTCTAGCCACGATCTTTTTATTAAATAGCTGAATCTTGCTATATAAAAATTGCTTTACAAGCTTTAACTGCCACGTTATCATTACTCACAGGTGCATTGAAGAAGAAAATAAGAGTCGATAAAGAAATAAAAGTACATGAAACTGAGCTGCTTTAGTTTTAAAATAAAATGCTAGAATATGCAAAAAAGTCCTTGCTCTGCTAAATCTTTTTAGCTATAGTACAATTTAATGTAATCAATATGTGGGGTATGGTGTTAGATGCACTGTATTATGTATGTCATTCGGAAAGCAATACTAGCTTTTTTAGGCATATATCTAGTTTAGTAAGAAATAAAAAGAAAAACACACTGTTACTCAGCAATTAAAGTTACTTAGGGTTACTATAAACTTTCTACAGTAAATTGCTTTGGTACAACTGCATAAGAATCAAATGTTGAAACCAATCTTCAGAAAAGAGGTTTACGACAAAACAATCAAAATATGAATATTAAAATATAGGGGGCTTTATGTTAGGTAAAGAAAATACAAAGGGACAAGTAATAGATAATCAAATGGATTATGTAGATGATGAGTCAACAATAGGAGCAAAAGGAGGTCTTAATCATGAAGATAGATCATCTAGTGAAGAACTTCAGCGTGGACGAAGTCAAGAGAGCCCTAGAGTAACAAGATCTTCATCTATAGGCAGCAGTAGTACATCGACTGATGATGAAGAAATGTTTAGCTGTATAAGCATTACAAGTGATGAAATAGTGAAAAAAGCAACTTTTTTTGTTAAGACTTTTGTTAAAGAATTCGAGGAAAAATTATCTAAATATTTTGAGGAGGCAGAACCAGATTCAAATATACAAAAAATAAGCAAAGCTTCAGCCAGCTTTAGTTCTTTTTTGAATAATACTATTCCAGCAAGTCCACTAAAATTATTTAGTGTTAAAGTTAATGAGAGTATCAATCATTGTGTTACAGGAAAACGGCATAAGAAAGGAGCGAAAAATATTTTTACAATAACTACGCCTTGCTACAAAGCTGAAATGAGAGAGATTTTAGTAAAAGCTGGCTTAGAAATTTTTCACAGGTTTGAGGTACCATTCATAAAAGTTGTAGATATCAATCCCTCTTTTTATCATAGGAAAGTTAAGAAGTTAGCAATAGATGCTGTACATAGAACAATGAATTACCTTTTAACTTCTGAGGAACAAGACTTTTCTGTTGATCTTATAACACAAGGTGTTGTTCTAGGTAAGTCAAAAAAGAAAGGATATTTTACGCGTCCTGGATATGAAGTAAAAGATGAGCAAAGTGGTGAAAGTTTAGTAACCTCAGAATTGTATGAATGGGTAGGAATAAAGAAAAAAGAAGAAGATGAAACTGTTAATTATTATCAATATAATTCTGAGGAACATAATCTAGAGGAATATAACTGTGCTGAAAAATACGGCTATCGGCTTCCCTTTGAATGGGAGTTAAGAAAGTGGGAGGAGGTAAAACAAAAGTATGTATCTAGTGAAGTACCCATAGAAAGATATGTGTATATTTTAAATGATGAAAAAAAAGAAGAATTAGCTCGTTTTATATTAAAGGAGATTAATGAACAAGATCCTGTGAAAAGGAAAGATATAGAAGATGTAAAAGAACATCTTAGAAAGCAAGATGAAGATAGGCGTCAATTTTCCTATAGTTTTGGCAAGACACCAGAAAATTTCATTGAAAGAAAAGAGGTGGTAAAAAATTTGAACCTAAGGTTACATAGTAGTAGTCAAGAAGTAAAAATGTCACGAGTAGTCTTAATTAGTGGGAAGTCTGGAATAGGAAAAAGCGAACTTGCTAGAGGCTATGGGTTTAGTGAAAGGCGTAAGGCTACTTGGGCAAGGATTATGTGGATAGATGCCTCGTCATGTACCAATCTTTCAAATTCATTTCATGGGTTGGCTGAAAGGTTAGGGGTTTCTAGAAAAAGTGAGCAAAGGAGAGAGAGAAACATTAAATCTATTGTCGAGGATGTATATGAGTATCTTCAAGACACAAAAAGTTTGTTTGTTTTCGATGATGCTAGTAGTTATAAGGAGATTGAGAGTTTTTTACCATCCAGCTTCCCTGTTTTTTCTAATAGAGAAAAACCTTACGTTTTAATTACTTCTCCTAACAAGAATTGGAAAGAAGAAATAGAAGATATAGAAGAAATAAAGTTGGGTAATTTAAAAAAAGAAGAAGCCGAGGAATTTACTCGAAAAGCCTTAGGGGAAGATGAATCACAAGGTAAATCTATATCAGAGTTAATAGAAGAGTTTAATTGTTTTCCATTAGATTTGAAAGCAGCAACATCATGCATTAAACAAAAAGGTCTTAGTATTAGAGAATATCTGGAGGAATATAGAGTAGCTCAGCAATCAAAACCTGATTTTTTGGAGACACAAGTTGTTAATAAAAAATCTTTTAAAGCTTTGAAGATTAACATTGATAAAATAAAAGAAGAAAAAAATGTTGGGCAGCAAGCGTATGTTATTTTAGTATTCATGGCTTACCTGGACCCTAATCAAATTAATACAAAAGAAATTTTTTTCAAGGGGGAATCAAAAGAAAATCAACAAAGGGTTTTGGATGCACTTGATCTACTTAATCAGTTCTCATTGATTGGATTAGAGAAAGGGATAGCAAAAATTCATCAAGAAGTACAAAAAATTATAAGGTTAGAGCAAAGAAAAGAAAAAAGAGAAGAAGAATTTTTAAGAAAAATAATGACATCATTGATGAATAATAACTGTAAAAATGTAAGCCATATCATATCCATTTGGAATTATGCAAGTGAATATAAAAAGTTAGTTAATGAATTTATTGAATCTGATTATTATGGAATGAATATCTTACATTTTCTGGCCATAGATGATAATGAAGAAGTTATTAAGCTTATATTCGAGAATGTAGATCTAAGTAAATTAAGTAAAATTGTTAATATCGGTGATAAAGATGGATCTACTCCTTTAGAATATGCTGTTATATATGGTCACTTAGCGTTAGTTAAATACTTTATAGGAAAAGGGGCTGATTTTAAGGTAAATGATGACCCGAGCCTTACCCTTTTAGACTGTGCTGCTCTCCATAATCGACTAGAAATAGTTAGGTATTTTATTGATAACGAATATTTTCAGTTTGATAGTACTGTTTTATACTATGCTATTGAAAATAATTGCTTAGAGGTCGTTAGATACTTTATAGAGGAAAAAAAGATTTATATAAATTTAAAGGACGGAGAAGGTAAAGGTTATTTGCACTATGCTGTTGAACATAGTTCCTTAGAGATTTCTGAGTACCTTTTAGCGTACGGGGCTACAGTAGATCTACAGGATAAGAATGGTATGACTCCTTTGCATTTTGCTGCTATGTATGGTTACCTAGGAATTGTTCGCTACCTCGTAGAGCATGGGGCTGATATAAATTTACAGAATGAAGATCATATGACTCCTTTGTACCTTGCTGATGTATATGGTCACTCAAGCACTGTTCGCTACCTTGTAATGAATAACGTTAATACGAATCTAGAGGATATTAGTAATAATATTTCTCAGAACTACGATGTTAAGTTTCATTGCTACGACAGCGCTAGGTCCCTTTTTTCTTTAGAACAAGGAGCTAATGTGAAACTTGAACTCAACGATGATTTGTACCATTATACTAACAATTATTACCCAAGTAGTATTTGTTGCTATCAACCTCAATCTACTGTGTACTCAGCTCCATACTTAAAAACACAATCACATAAAAGAAACCTAGAGACATTTGATGAACATACACTACCTAAAAAAAGAAAATTAGAAAATATAAGTGAAGCATTGCAATTTGAAGATAAAAGCACGGTTAACTTAACTCATAGGTCACCTATATCTTCATTTAACAGCGTCTCTGTACAACCTGCAAACAAGGACTTAAGACTATAATTTTACAGTAAGCTATTTAATTTTATGAGGGGAATTTCAAAAAAACAGAGAAATAAAGTAATAAATTGATATAAATTCGCGTAGAACAAGTGGTAGACCATACGATTCCAAAGAAAACACTTCTCACAGCCCTTGATTTTGGCTGCTGAAAGTAGATATATCGTTTAAATTCTTAACAAAAAGATATACTAAATTAGTAATAATTTATTTAGGAATAGTAAAGAAAAGTCAAGCAAACTTATTGACATTTATTATTAATATATTTATACTAAATATTAATCATTTTAGAGGTAATTTATGCCACAACTAGAAGAAACGAAATCAACAGAACTTTTGGATGCTGTTAGAACACTAAATATGAAGGAAATTGTGAGATTGATAAAAGCTGGAGCAGATATTAATGCAAAAGATAAGTATGAACGAACTCCTTTGCATATAGCTGCATTTCGAGATGAAAGTGAGAGAACAAAAGTTCTAATAGAAGCTGGAGCATATATTAATGTAACAGATCAGAGTAAACGAACTCCTTTGCATACTGCTGCTGAATATTCCTCTACAAAGGCAGTAAAAGTTCTAATAGAAGCTGGAGCATATATTAATGCAAAAGATGAGGATGAACGAACTCCTTTGCATATGGATGCATTTCGAGATGAAAGTGAGACAAAAAAAGTTCTAATAGAAGCTGGAGCAGATATTAATGCAAAAGATAAGAATGAACGAACTCCTTTGCATGCTGCTGCTGAACATTCCTCTACAAAGGCAGTAAAAGTTCTAATAGAAGCTGGAGCAGATATTAATGCAAAAGATAAGGATGAACAAACTCCTTTGCATATAGCTGCTGTAAAGGGTTATACAGAGATAGTAAAAGTTCTAATAGAAGCTGAAGCTAATGTGAATGCAGTAGACAAAACGAGATGGACTCCTTTGCATATAGCTGCATTTCGAGATGAAAGTGAGACAACAAAAGTTCTAATAGAAGCTGGAGCATATATTAATGCAAAAGATAAGAATGAACGAACTCCTTTGCATACTGCTGCTGAATATTCCTCTACAAAGGCAGTAAAAGTTCTAATAGACTTAGGAGCAGATATTAATGCAAAAGATAAGAATGAACGAACTCCTTTGCATATGGATGCATTTCGAGATGAAAGTGAGACAAAAAAAGTTCTAATAGAAGCTGGAGCATATATTAATGCAAAAGATAAGAATGAACGAACTCCTTTGCATGCTGCTGCTGAACATTCCTCTACAAAGGCAGTAAAAGTTCTAATAGAAGCTGGAGCAGATATTAATGCAAAAGATAAGAATGAACGAACTCCTTTGCATATAGCTGCTGTAAAGGGTTATACAGAGATAGTAAAAGTTCTAATAGAAGCTGAAGCTAATGCGAATGCAGTAGACAAAACGAGATGGACTCCTTTGCATATAGCTGCATTTCGAGATGAAAGTGAGACAACAAAAGTTCTAATAGAAGCTGGAGCAGATATTAATGCAAAAGATAAGAATGAACGAACTCCTTTGCATGCTGCTGCTGAACATTCCTCTACAAAGGCAGTAAAAGTTCTAATAGAAGCTGGAGCAGATATTAATGCAAAAGATGAGGATGAACGAACTCCTTTGCATATAGCTGCTGTAAAGGGTTATACAGAGATAGTAAAAGTTCTAATAGACTTAGGAGCAGATATTAATGCAAAAGATAAGAATAAAAAAACTCCTTTGCATCGGGCTACTGAAATAGGCTTTACAGATATTTGTGAGGTTATACTAAATCACATAGCAAGACTAGAAGTTGCTGGCTTATATGTAAGTGAGGAAAATTTACAAAAGAAAAATGAATTTATAACCACTTCAACCGAGAGGTATAACAATTATTTACAGCATCTTAAAAATTGTGAAGAAGAAGTTAAAAAGATTAAAGAAAGAAATAAGTCACTATATGACTTTTTGAGGGAAAATGACGTTAATAAAATGGCTGGCATATGGGAGCAAAATGAAAACGTACGTAATGAATTTGATAATGAAGAGAATTTAAAAAAGCTATATCCAGAATATGCACATATTTTAATTAATAAGGCTGATGAAGTAAAAAAAGAAATTTTCCTGCACAATAATAAACCATTGGTGGATTTTCTATCAACACATTATAGATATGATTTTCAAAAGGCGAAATTCTTTGGCATGGAGAGATTTTTTGAGGTGCACAAAAATGACTTTAAAGAAGAAAGAGTAGGAGTCCGAAATAATACACTATTTTACTTTGTAGACTTTAATGTTGAAAAGAGGTACGCTCCTAAACTAAAATTACAGGCGTTTGTAGAGACAATTGGAAACGAGGGTGTAAACAGCAATCTTCATCACCCAAACACTGAACAAACTCAAGGAGCTAGTCAGTCTCTTAATTAAAGGAGGGATGCATGGAAACCTGCTGCAAAAACAAAAAGAGGTGTTTCTCACTTGTATAAAGTATTTTTAAACGTGATTTTTTAATATCATAATTACTATGAAAACTGGGGCTTTCCTTTTGCAGCAGTTCTTGAGTTCCAGCAACAGACCAATCCATCCCAAAACGAACTCTTCTCTCACTAGCCGGTTTTAGTTGTTGGGAATGGTTGTTTTATTTAAATTTTTAGTAATATATACTATTAAGTCAGTATTAATTCGTTAAGAACTTTCATTAAAGATTATCAAAAAAACTTCTAAATAGGGATTGACAAGTTTTAGAGATGGAGTATTTTATGAAAAGTATATTGAGCTATTAATTTTTTATGTATAATAAATATGATAGTGAAAATATTTTTCTTTATATTATGAGGTAGCTGTTTTATTCAGAAAAAGATTTTTTTCTTACTTTGAAATTGAGTGGTTTTTATCGAGGGTTAAATGATTAATGAATTATTTGCTGCTGTACGTAGTGGAGATGCTAATCAAGTTGCGGATCTTATCAATAAAGGGGATGATGTTAATGCCAGGGACAATAGAGGCAATACTCCTCTACATTTAGCTGTTCTTGCAGATAAATTACAGGTAGTAGAAAAGCTTATAGAGAGAGGAGCTGATATTAATGCTAAGAATAATCATGGCGCTACTCCTCTGCACTGGGCTGCTCTTAATCAGAATGTCAGTATAGTAGAAAAGCTTATAGAGAAAGGGGCTAATGTTAATGAGAAGAATAAATATGACAATGTCCCTCTGCACTATGCTGCTTTTTTTAATGGTTGCTTAGGTACAGCAGAAAAGCTTATAGAGAAAGGAGCCAATGTTAATGCTAAGAACAATGATGGCGCTACTCCTCTGCACTGGGCTGCTCTTCATGATAATTTACAAGTAGCTGGTCTTTTTATAAATAAGCGTGCTAATGTTAACGCTAAAGATGAGAATGGTTGGACACCTTTGCATACTGCAGCTGCTCGTGGCAATTTGGGTGTAGTTAAGCTCATTCTTGATAAAAGTGATTATGTTGATGCTAGAGGAGCTTTAGCCGTAGCAAATACGCTTAATGAAGAAAACAGCTTAGAAATACGAAACCTTCTAGAAGAAAGAATAAGAAGAAATGAAGAAATCACCCAACATCTTAACTTGCAAGAAGAAAGCAGCTCCCTATCAACACGTGTCCATAATCGCCTCAGTATTGCACAAGAAGATGAAAATTCGTTGCAAAATGATAAGATAGGTCCTGATAAAATAGGAGTTACAAGCGGAACAAGTAAGCCATCTTCATTTATCAATATTTTTGCTTACACTACGGTAGATACTATTAAAGGTATTTTTCAGTTTGTTTCTTCTCCTTTTAAGGCAGCTATAAGTATGGAACCTTCTCAAGCTATTACAGTTCAAGGTATTGATAACAACGGTATACTTCTTTTATTAGATGTATTTATAAGGAAAATCACAGGTCAGAATTATATTTCCACAGTAGTTCAGTCTATATCACCATTAGAAGCACAGGGCTATGCATTAAATATTATAGAGGAATTTGAGAAAGTAGTAGAGCAAGCTGCATTAAAAATTGGGATATCAATGCATCGGTTAAATATTGATTGTGTAGAAATGCAGAAAGAGGTTACTGCAAAAATCACGGGTGGTAAGTTTAATGACATTTCAGGAGTTTTAAACTCATATGTAGAGCAAGCATGCCACGATAGAGAAACAGGTAAGTTAAGTCCAAAGAAGTTTAACAAATTTATGGTTGTATTTAATAAGGAACTAGATTTAATAGTAAATCAATCAATAGAGCAGATATTACACAATAGAGATAGTACATTAGAAGTTGAAGAACAGCAAATAAACTTAGAGCCTCAAAGTTATTTAAGTAATACTTCTGTTCAAGGTCATTTAATTCAGGATAGAGGTTTAATAAATCAAGGTAAGGCTTAATTCCTTAGCTTTTTGATTTCATCTAGTAAAAGGTCGGTAATTTGATCTTATAACATCAATGGGCACACCAGCCTTTGTTTTGTATGCATTCAAGCAATGTGTGACTATTACGCCACCTAAAAAAATAATCATACACTGTCTTCCATAGAGGAAAATCTTTTGCTCTACTGGCAAATACCTTTCATTATGTATTGTATAACATTAATAATTGCTTATTTTGTGCTTTCTTGGCCACACCTTGTGCAACTCTTGGCTCAAGAAATTTCCATTCTTTGTCACTTACATCACCTGGATATATTTTTTACTGATCCTATCATATTATCTTCCTGATTTCCTTTCAAGATATGTTCTAAAAAGTAGAATCCGTTCAGCAGGGTGACAAAATAAGATAGAAAAGACAGCCATAGAAATAAATGGTGTCATTTCAATATGATGCTTTCTCTGTCATCCCAGTACTTGACACTGGAATGACAACATTTTTGCTTCGATATTTACACATTAGCCATGCATCTGAACGGATACAAAAGTAGAATTTAGAATTCTATCTAAAAGGATACCGAAAAAGAGCAGGAGTCCTATCTGGGAATTATTTTTAAATATGGACATGCATTGATTAGAATCGTCTGGATTGAAATTTTTGTGTTGGTGGTGAAATATGAATCCTATGGCAAGTAAAGCAATATAAAAGATGTTATTTAATGATGATAGTATACCAGCGTACAACCATGCCATTAAGGATATTAAATAAAATCTTTTCAACCAAGATTTTGTTGTATTGCCAAAATATAATGCAGTAGATTTCATTCCTAATTTCTCATCATCTTTTTTATCTTGATGAGCGTATATAGTATCATAACTAAGCGTCCAAAAGACGCATCCTATATAAAATAGCAAGGATTCTATGCTAATCTGGTTTGTTATTGCTGCTGAACCCATGAGTGATCCCATGTTGAAAGTAAACCCTAAAAACAATTGTGGCCACCAAACGTAACGCTTTAGCAAGGGATAGATAACTATCATGCACATTGAAATTATTCCAAGTATAAGAGTAGTTTTATTGGTTAATAATAAGATTACCAGGGCAATAGACAGTAACAGTGAAAGTAAAGCCAAAGCCTGCTTTATGTTTAATGCACCACTTGCAAGTGGCCTATATTTTGTTCGTTCAACATGTGCATCTATTTCTCTATCGAAGATATCATTGATTATGCACCCTGCGGGTCTCATTAAAAATGCACCTATAGTAAACAAAACAAGGAGAAAAAGAGCCTGATACGATAGAGAAGTTGAGGCTAAAAGAATGCCGCTTAAGCTAGAAAATAGCACAAGCCATAAACCTGTTAAACTGTGTATTCTCATTAATGAGAAATAATGGTTGAAATACATTAATTAAGTGTGATTATGTAATATTTTGCTTACATTGACAAAATTATCGAATGCTAAATCAGGCTTAAAAACTAACTCAGGTATAAATCGCAAATCAACATAACACAATATAGATTTACGTATTGACCATGCAGATTGGTTCATTTCATTAACAACAGTGCTGATATCATCATTATCATTTTGGATGTTCAATGAAGATAACACAATATATACATCTGCTTTCTTCAAATCTTTGCTTAGCTTTACATCAGATACTACTACTTTTTCATTAAGCACATTACTTTCCATTAAGACTTTTGATATTGCCCTATGTAATACCGATGCTACTTTTAGGTTTCTAATTTCCTTTTTCATATTCAACTACTATAACGTCCTTTCTTCTTGCACTAATTGATAAGCTTCCAAAATGTCTCCAACTTTAATATCGATATTACCCTCTAGCGATATTCCGCATTCAAAATTTACACCCACTTCTTTAACATCATCTTTAAATCTACGTAGTGCTTTTAACTTTCCTTCATGCACCAATTTGCTGCCACGTACTACCTTAATTAAAGAATCTTTTTTTATAACTCCATCAGTGACATAACATCCGATTATATTACCGGCTTTGGATGCATTAAATATTTGCCTTACAGATGCAGAACCAACACGAACCTCTCGTGTAACAGGCTTTAACATTTTAGTTAGATACATCCTCATGTCTTCAATAAGCTCATATATTATATTGTAAGTATGTATTTCTATACCTTTTTGTTTTGCTAATTCTCTTATTTTTGAATCCACTTTTACATTAAAAGCTAAAATTACTGCGCTTGATGCTTCTGCAAGCAGCACATCTGAATCTGTTACTCCTCCTACTGCTTTGTGTAGAATATTTAATTTCACTTGCTCTTTACCAAGCTTATCAATTGAGCTTGATATTGCTTCAATAGAACCAGTGACATCGCACTTTAAAACTACAGATAGTTCTTCTGTTTCACTATCATTACGACTGAATATATCTAAATTACTGTCGTCTAAATCTTCTTGCTTTTTCTTGATTAATTCTAACCTGTATTCAACAATTTCACGAGCCTGCCTTTCAGAGTTTACAACAACAAATTTATCTCCAGCATTTGGTACACCATTTAAACCAGTAACTTCAACTGGAGTAGAAGGTAGTGACGCTTTTTCTCTTTGACCAAGGTGATTAATCATACTGCGTACTTTGCTGTATGTTGTACCAACTATCAATATGTCACCAATCTTTAATGTTCCTTCTTCAACTATTAATGTAGCTGATATTCCTTTAGCTTTATCTATTTTGGACTCTATTACCCATCCAAGTGCTCGACAATCCTCTATTCCTTCTAGCGTCATTAATTCAGCAATTAATAAAATTGCCTCTTCTAGTTTATCTAAGTTGATTTTCTTTTTTGCTGATACTGGCACAATTATAACATCACCACCAAGTTCTTCGGGGATGAGGTCATACTGAGGCAAACTATTAATTATTCTTTCTACATCGCCAGGTTGTGATTTATCAATTTTATTAATGGCAACTATAATAGAGACATTTGCTGCTTTTGCATGGTTTATTGCTTCAACTGTTTGTTTCATGATTCCATCATCAGCTGCAACTACTATCACAACTATATTAGTAATATTGGCACCACGTGCACGCATTGCAGTAAACGCCTCATGCCCTGGTGTATCAATGAAAGTAATTTTTTGCTTATTTTTTGTCGTTAATTGATAAGCACCTATATGTTGAGTGATGCCACCTGACTCTTTTTCTGCAACATTGGATTCACGAAATGCATCAAGCAATGATGTTTTACCATGATCCACATGTCCCATAAAAGTAACGATAGGTGGTTTTGGTCTTTTAGGTAAGTTTTCTCTGTTGCTTATGAAGAGTAAATTCTTTTCTTTATCAGCATCACTTACTCGTTTAGCCGTATGATTAAATTTTTTTGCTATTTCGCATGCTATATCTGGATCTACTAGATCATCTACTCTATAGCTCTCCCCAACTTCTTCTTTGAGCATTTTTAGCACACTCTTGCTATCTTCTGCCATACGAATAGATAACTCCCTGATAGTTATTTTGTCTGGTATAATAACTTCTCTTGCTATATTTTTACCCTTAGTAAACTTTGATTGTTTACTTCTTATACCAAATTTTTGCTTAAATACAGGGAGGTGTTCATTTCTTTCATCTATTGCCTGTGTAATTACTAGCTTAGAATGCTTAGAGTATATATCTTTGCTAGCTTTAAAAGACTTTTTATCATTGTTCTCATATTCAATACTATCTTCTTTTTGTTCAACTGAGTTAGTATTACTTAAAACTTCCTTATTTATTTCTTTAGGTACAGAGTGTGATTCATTTTTATCTTCAGCTTCTTGATTGCTTTCTTCTTTTTTTATTTTCTCTTCTTGTTCTCTCTGATTCCTTTCTTTCAGCAAAGTAGCATTCTGTACAGCATTAATGCGGGAAATTTGTTCTTTTTCAGTTAAAGAGCCTAATTTACTCTCGTCAAATAAACTATATTCTTCTGCAGAATGAATTTTTCTTCTTTTTTTTACTATTGTAGTACCAGTACTTTGACTATCTAAAGAGTTTAAATTAATGTCTAATTTAAGCTTGCTTAAGCCTTGTAGGGTTAATTTTTTATTACTGATATCTTCATTATTCATATTGTTTTTATATTAATCCAAGCTTTTTACGTGCTTCTATGATTATTAAATCTGCTGTATCTTTTAGATTGTCTTTATTATTAGTTGAGGAAGAGAGTATGCTACAAAACTCATAATTTGATAAATCTGCTATGTCCTCTAAAGTTTTAATATTATGTTTACTAAGAGCAATTTTATTATCTATTGATAAGGCTAAGTTGATTACATCGTCTTCCATACCTAAATTTTTTAGCTCTTCTATTTTTCTATCATTCTCTGCTTTCAGGTAATTATTTGCTCTATTATGAAGTTCATTTGCAATATCTTCATTGAAGCCCTCTATTGAAGCAAGTTCCTTAATTGAAGTGTTAGATATATCTTCTACACTTGAAAAACCTTCTGTTACCAATAATTGGCCCATAATCTCTTCTAAGTTTAAAGCTTCAGCAAATAAAACTGAACATTGACTAAATTCTTTATTTCTTCTTTCTGATTCTTGCTGAGTGCTTAATATCTCAATTTTCCATCCAACAAGCTCTGAAGCTAATCTTACATTCTGACCCTTTTTTCCTATAGCTAAACTCAATTGATCTTCAGCAACTATTAACTCTATACAATTTTCATTTTCGTCAATAATGACCTTTGATACTTCTGCAGGAGTAATGGCTTTAATAACAAATTGACCCAAATCTGATGAGTAATGTATGACGTCGATTTTTTCACCGTTTAATTCGTGTATAATAGTTTTTATTCTATCTCCTTTAACTCCAACGCAAGCACCTACTGGATCGATATTCTTATCAGATGAAAAAACAGCAACTTTAGATCTTGAACCAGCGTCTCTAGCTATACCTTTAATTGTTATCAATCCGTCAGCAACTTCTGGTACTTCTTGATTCAACAATGCCTCTAAAAAGCCTTCATGAGCCCTAGAAAGAATGATTTGACGTCCATCGTCAGAGCGCTTAACAGCCTGTATGTAAGCTTTAACCTTATCGCCTTCACGAAATGACTCACCACCAATTAAGTTTCGTAAAGGGAGGTATGCTCCAATTCCGTTTATGTCTATAATAAGATCTGAATATTCTACTTGTTTAACGATGCCATACCTCATTTCTCCTACCTTATCTTTAAATTCCTCATATTGCTTTTTTAACTCTTCATTTTTGATTATTTCAGAAATCTTTTGCTGGGCAATTCTTGCTGAAACAAGATCAGTGTTAAGAGAAATCAACTCACTAATAGTATCTCCAACTTTTGCATCTTCTTTTATTAACTTAGCTTGTGTCAACTTAATTAAGTCACACTCATTTTCATTTGATTCATCATTAATGACTTTTAGTTGTCTATATGAGGTAACTTTGCCTGTGTTTCTATCTATATTAACTACAATTTTACTTTTGCTACCATACTTTTGTTGAGCTACTGCTTCGATAGCACTTTTAAGTGCATTTATTATAATATTAAAATCCAAACCTTTTTGAAGTGAGAGCTCTCCCGCTGTTTTTATTACATCAAGGCTTCCAACTATGTTATTCTTGTTGCTTTTCTGCTTAACACTGCTTTTACGATTAGCAATCATATAAATAAATCCAATTTAATTAGTTATAATTATAGCTTCAACAGGTAAAGAACGCTATCTTAAATGTTAAATGATTGCTAATTTAAGTCAAGTTTTTTCATGTCTTTGTATGATAAGCAATGCCGGAGTAAAGAGTAAAGTTAAGACCGTTGCAGCCAATATTCCACTTGCTATGGTTGCTGAAATATCAACCCACCACTGGCTTGATGGAGCATCATATGTGATTTGTAGCGTAAAAAAACTGATATTTAACCTAGTAATCATCGGTATTAAACCAAGAACTGTAGTTGCAACGGTAAGTAGTATTGGCCTGATGCGAGAAATTGAAGCGTTTATTATACATTGCTTAATGTTATTTTTGCGCACCTTAATTTGCTGATGAAAGGCATCAAGCAATAGTATATTATTATTCACTATAATTCCTGCTAAAGCAATTATCCCCACTCCACACATGACAACTACAAAAACTTTCTGAATAAGAAAGAAAATGAAAAATACACATGTCGTTGATAAAAACACTGCTGTCATTACGATAAATGTATAGTATATGTTGTTAAACTGTGCCACTAGCACCAATATCATCAATGTAATTGCTAATATAAAAGCCTTTAATAAAAATGCTCCTGATTTTTGTTGATCTTCCTTATCACCTTTGAAATCAATCTTTACTCCTTTACTACAGTCTTGAGTAATCGAATTTTGAATGAACTTAACTCTTTCATCAACAAGATAGCCAGTATCAACGTCAGCAGAGATTGTTACTGTGCGTGATCCATCAATCCTACTTAGTTTATTTGCCTTTTTTTCGGGAACGTATTTCACTATGCTACTCATAGAATATGGTCCATTTGCTGTATTAATAAAAAGGTTATCTATAGTTTTCATGTTGCGATTCTTTCTGGGAAAGCGTAGTACAATATCAATTTCTTCATCTGCGTTATTTGGTCTATATTTTCCAATTAATACTCCATTTGTAACCATCTTTATAAAATCACCGATGGTTGCAACACTTACTCCAGAGCTTGTAGCCTTACTCTTATCAATACTCATATTCCACTCTATTTCAGGTGCTGATCTACTATCTTGAATATTTATAAATCCAGATGAAGGTTGGTCCATAATTTTTAGGATTTTCTCTGCTACTGAATTCAAGTTGGATGCACTTCCGCTTAAGTTAATTTGTATTGGCTTGTCAGCTGATGGTCCTGACTTTTGTTCCTGTACATCAATTATTACTCCTTTTATGTTTTGTACACTACTCCTTATATCATTTAGTATTTGCGTAGCTTTGCGCCTGCAGCGCCAATCTACAAGTTCCAATTGAATTTTGGCAATAACGTTGTCTGAAAATTTTCCTGATCGAGCATAAAAAACATAAATTTCCTTTTCAACACCCAAAATACGTTCTTCTACTTTCTTAAGTATCAAATCTCGTTCTTTGGCTGATAAGCTTTCTTTTACTTTAACGCTGATTAAAATGTTATCTGAATCTACATTCGGAAAGAACTTTAATCCAGGACCAAAAGTAAAATATAATATACTAGACAAAAATAAAACAAACACAACAACACATACAAATTTTTTGGGGTGATCTAAGACTTTCTCTAACATACGTACATAAGTTCTTATTATAAGCCCAGTATTTTTTATCTCACCACTTTCTATAGCACTCATTCTTATTATTTCTTTTTTTGAAGTTATGGAAGGTTTACCAAATATTGCACCAAGTGTTGGTATAAAAACCAAAGCCATAATTAGCGATCCAGTTAAAGTTAGAATTATTGTAATTGGTATGTACTGCATAAATTTACCGACTGTATCGGGCCAGAGTAACAGAGGGAAAAACACTGCTAATTTAGTCAATGTTGATGATAAAACTGGATAGAACATATCATGAACTGAGGTGCAAAAGGCTTCTACTTTATCCATGCCACAAATCATCTTTCTATCAGCATATTCGCTGATTACAATTGCATCATCAACCAGCATGCCAACTGCCATAATTAAACTGAAGAGCACAACTATATTTAGAGTAATACCCATGAGGTAAAGAGCCATTATTCCTATTAGAAAGGAGCCAGGTATTGATAGTGCAACAAGAATAGCAGCCCTTGTTCCCATAAAGAGCATTATTATGGTTAATATTAGTAATACGGCAAATATTATACCATTTTCCAAGTCGTCAAGCACATCACGTACATTTTTTGACTGGTCATTCAAATAAACTACTTTTAAATTTTCAGGTAATTGATCTTTTGCTTTGTCTATTAAGTATTTTACTTGATTTACCGTGTCTATTATGTTTTTTCCATTACGTTTTGAAATTTCTAGTACAATGCTAGGTAGTCCATTAATACGAGCAAATCCTTGGTGATCCTCAAACCCAAGGTATACTTTTGCTATATCTTTGATTCTCAAAACTGCATCACTTTGAGATCTAATAGGAATATTCATAATATCTTCTATGTCTTTTAATAACCCTGATATTTTAATCGAATATTTACCGGTATCATTTTCTAGTGATCCGGCTCCTACCAATCTGTTGTTGTTTGATATAGCTTGAAATATCTCATTTGATTGAATGTTATATTTTGTTAGAACTGTGGGCTCAATTATAACTTCCACTGTTTCTTTACGCATACCTGCTACTTCAACTTTAAGAACATTTGGCAGAGATTCTATTTCTTTCTTTAGTTTGCGTGCTATTTCAGTTAAAGTTCTTTCCGGCAAATTACCAATCAAGCCAACGTTTAGTATCGGAAATAAGCTCAAGTTTATTTCATTGATTATTGGAGATTCTGCTTCAATAGGTAATTTTGATTTTATGTTTAAAAGCTTTGAACGGACATTATCGAGCACTTCTTTATTATCATACTCTGTTCTAAATTCGAGTATCATGTGAGCACCATCATTAGTTGCAAAAGCTCTCAATTCTTTTACACCTTCGATGGATCTTAGTTCATTTTCTATAGGAAGCACTAATAGCTTTTCACTATCCTCGACAGAAATACCAGGAAACCCGACAAATACACTAATTATAGGAATCTGTATATCAGGATTGCTTTCTCTTGGCATCTTTATATAAGTGTATGAGCCGAAGGTAAAAATCACGATAAGCAATAATATTACTGTTCTATTCCTCTCTACAAGTAAGCTTTTCATGCCAAACATTATACGTATTTATATCATATTATAGCTAAGATAAATTATATATTAATTAATCCTTATATGTCTTTATGTAAATGATTAAAATTTTTACAGTTTTGCAAGCGTAAGAAAATTTCTATATAATATGACTTTAGTATGGTATTTGAGGGATTATTATGGTAGCAGTTTTAAGTGTGACAGAAGGCAAGAATAAAGTGATCGTATCTGGGTTGATTGGGCTTTCATCAACCTTAGTATTTTTGACAGTGATTCACATTGCTGCAAAAATAGCCATTATAGTTACTGCTGCTGCAGTTACTTACTTATTACTTTTGCTGATTCATAAAATAAGAACTAAAAAAGAACAGCCTGCTGAAATTACTGGTGTTTCAGGAGATAAAGTTTCAGAAGATGAAGGGTATAGCAGTGTTGATGAAGGTGAAGAAAAAGATACCGTAAAAGCACCAGAAAGAACTGAAACTGAGTTAGAAGAAGAATTAAAAAATAAAAGAGCAGAAGAAGAAATGAAAAGTGGACTACCTGAACATATGGACCTTGACGGTAACTCACTTGCTGGGGCTGATGATACAAGTCAGACTAAATGCGCAACGAATTATATGGATTTAATGCTACCCCCTCCTATGCATATGGATGGATATTACCGAGAAATCAAAGAGGTTAATGCTCTGAGAACTTCTGTAAATAATTATCCAATGATAGTACCAGAGCGGCTAACTATGGAAGATATTGTTAAACAACGTGGTTAGAGTTTATATCAAACTCTCCATCTTGTATTGAGAATCAGATGCAATGCCGTAGACTCTACTTGGTGGAATGATTTTGTTCTCTATACCGAAAGCCATGCCTTCAACTATTGCTGCAAGCACCTTTTCAAGGTTGCAATCTGCTCCAGGAACACGGTGCTCTAGGCGGCATCTTTTGGAATCGTTGCCAAAATAGGGAATTCTTATCGCAGCAGTTCTGTTATTCACTCCCCAACTAATCGTAGTTGGAGTATGAATATCTGGGTACTGAAATCTTAAATATGAATCATCATTTGGAGCAAAAAACAACATATGTTTTTTCATCATTGCACATAATCCACCTATGCTGTGAATCAGGTGGTCACTATATTTTTGCTTATTGCCATAAAATAAGTTATTATTATTTGAATCCATGAGGCTAACATGTACATTTAGTGCGCTGCCTGCTCTATCCAAATAAGGTTTTGCTTTAAAAGAAACATTACCATCGAACTCTTGTGCTGTTCCAATCAGTAATTTTTTTACTAACTCAAAATGCATAATTAAATTATCAGGACTCGTATAACAATCACTTTTTATCTCGTATTGGTTTAAAGAACTCTCTTTCTCGCAAAAAAATCCAAGAGAAGCTATTTTATTTTTGATGCTATTCAGAAATAAATATTCTTTTTTTATTCCCTCAGTGTAAAACTCCAGTTCAATACCGAATACAGTATTATGACTCAAATTACTTAATATAATCACAAATTTACTTCAATAAATTTATACTAAATCAGCTATATTTATACAAGTACTTTACTTATTTATCAGTAAATTTAATATCTTATTTATACATAATATATTACTATTTTTTAATAACATACTTCTAATCCTCGGTACAAGCGACATTTACAAATTGATTGTTTTTATTTCAAAAAAATGATCAATTTTAGTGCTTTTATACTCTTTACAACTCGTCAAAAAATCCTCATAATTTTAGATATGTATTAAGTAGTGTTAGCTTTTTATCTTACAGTAAGCTATTGATTATCTTGCATCTTTCTGATTATTGTTCTTTCTTGGTGTGGTATATGAACTTAACTAACCCTAAGGTTTCTACTATGTTTTTTGATCAGATTATTACAGTAACGGACCACAATGTTACTTGGGAAAAAATCCAAAATTATCTCCATAATCTCTATGGAGAAGCAACATATAACAGCTGGCTGAGTTCACTAAGATTTATCAGCAACAGAAATGGAGAAGTTTTGTTGTCTGTACCAACAAGATTTATAAAGGAGTGGATTACAGTTCACTACATGGAAAAAATATTGTCATTATGGCAAAGCGAAGATCAAAGTGTATGTTCTATTGATATTCAATTAATTGAAGAAAGAAATTCAAATTCTAATACGATACTAAAAAATAGAGAGGAAAATAATCATAATCTTGGTTCACCACTAGATACCAGATTCACTTTTGATAATTTTGTGGTAGGAAAGTCAAATGAGTTAGCATTTACAGCGGCAAAGCGTGTAGCGGAATCTATAGATCCAATATCAGGAAGCAACCCTTTATTTCTATATGGTGGAGTGGGACTTGGTAAAACACATTTAATGCATGCTATAGCTTGGGACATAGTCAATTCTCCGTCAGCAAAAAGAAAAGTGGTATATTTATCAGCAGAGAAATTTATGTATCAATATATTACGGCGCTGCGGAGCAAAGATATTATGTTATTTAAAGAGCAATTTAGATCAGTAGATGTATTGATGGTAGATGATGTGCAATTTATCAGTGGTAAAGATAGTACACAAGAAGAATTTTTTCACACTTTCAATGCATTGATAGACCAAAATAAACAATTGGTTATATCAGCTGATAGGTCTCCTAGTGATCTTGATGGAGTAGAAGAAAGAATAAAATCACGACTTGGTTGGGGATTAGTTGCAGATATTAATGAAACAACTTTTGAATTAAGACTTGGTATATTGCAGGCGAAAGTGGAACGAATGAATATGTATGTTCCAAAGGATGTCCTAGAATTTTTGGCAAGGAATATAAAATCCAATATAAGAGAACTAGAAGGAGCATTAAATAAGGTTGCTCATACCTCTTTAATTGGAAGAAGCATGACAGTAGAATCAGCTAGTGAGACCCTAATTGATCTTCTTAGGTCAAATCATAGGTCAATCACAATAGAAGAAATACAGAAAAAAATAGCTGAATTTTTCAATATAAAGATTGCAGATATGCAATCTAATAGAAGGCTCCGCAGTCTTGCGAGGCCGAGACAAATAGCTATGTATTTCGCAAAGAAGTTTACGCAAAAAAGTTTACCAGATATTGGAAGAAATTTTGGTGGTAGAGATCATGCTACTGTTATACACGCAGTCAAACAAGTGGAAAATTTCATAAGAACTGACCCAAAATTTGCTGATGAAATCAATCGATTAAAAAAGATGTTTAAGTAGCACTTTATTAATGACAACCAGGCTGTTTTCATTTTTTTGATCAAATATCTTTTTCAAGTAGATTAAGTAAATCAAAGATCATTATTAGTATAAGCTAAGAGAAAATAGCTAGTCGATTGCTTAAAAAGTATATAAAATCACAATTTAAGTAGTAAATATGGCAATTAGACTTATTCCAGATAATCTTGATATAAAATTTAGTAAATATAGAAATTTGACAGCACTTGTTAGCGTTATTCTTATCATTTTTTCAATGCTTACTTTTATGCTGCGAGGAATGAATTTGGGTATAGACTTTACAGGTGGAATTTTGATAGAGATAAAATCTTCAAGCAAGGATGATGCTATTCTCGGTATATTAAAAGAGAGTGGATTTACGATACAGAGTTCAAAAGCTGGTGATAACTTAGTTGTGCGGTTTAAAGATGAGGGAGATGAAGATAAAATTAAAAAGGTTAAAAGTATATTAGAGAGCAAATTAGGTAATTTAGTAACTTATCGCAAAATAGATTATGTTGGTCCACAAATAGGCTCAACGCAGATATTTGAAGGGATATCAGCCATGTTAATTGCAATTATTGGAATATTTTTTTATGTTTGGCTTAGATTTAACTGGCAGTGTGGACTTGGTGGAATAATGGCACTGATCCATGATGTGATTTTAACTCTTGGCTTTATCAGTTTAACGAGTATTGAGTTTAATATTTCATCAGTTGCAGCTCTCCTTACCGTAATTGGCTACTCAATCAATAACTCAGTGGTTATATATGATCGGATTCGAGAGTATCAAAAAAGTGGAAAAAATGCAAAAATAGGTGAAGTAGTTGATGCCAGCATTAATTCGACGCTATTTCGCACTATGTTAACTTCAGGTACTACTCTTCTTGCCGCTCTTCCTTTAGTGCTGATTTGTACAGGTGTGGTCAGAGACTTCTGCTTAATCATTTCTTTTGGCATTGCAATCGGCACCTGTTCCGCAATATTTATCTCTGCTCCTATATTGACCTGCAGAGCGTTGATAAGTAGAGTATAGAACGTTTAACTACGATATAATATTAGCTTGTTATCCCTAATAGTGAAATGAAAATATCTCAAAAAGCTCATACCAAGTAATGAATGGGACATAGAGTGAGTATTAACACTAGCGTGCACATCATTAATTAAAAAATTTCCTATTTTAACTTGAGGTATTTGAACCACTCCAGCTTTTATTTGACCTTTTGCAGTTTCATATATTTTAAAGTCTTGAATGTTTTGTAAGTTAATACCAGCATGTAACGCATCTTTTTGCGATAGAACAATATCAGTTGCTCCGGTATCAAGCAAAAACGTTATATTACGATCATTGACTTGAGCTTGAATATAAAAGTGTCCATCGTATGACTTTGTAAATTCAATACTTCCGCCATTTTGAACCCTTCCTTTGTACGGTAGAAAAGTGCTCAGAAACCTATTGCTTAGTTTATCCCCTTGTGAATCAATAAACATTGCAGTAATGACTATTATCAGTAGCCAAATAACTAGATTTTTTGCTGCATTCATATTATTAAAATTTGAAGCCATAAGAGTAGATTTTTAAGATTAGCGTTAAAAGCTATTATTAAAAACAAGTAAACTTTATTGTTTTAGTACAATATTTAATATATACTTTAAGGAGGTATGTTCGATTTAATTTCATGTCAGAAGCAAAAAATTTAATTTTAGCAACAATTCTTTCTATATTGATTATAGTATTATGGCATATTATTTATGATAATTTTCTTAACACGAGTCAAAGCCAACCATCGATTGAAAATATTGAACATATCGAATCTTCTAACGACCTTGCTCCTATGATATACCAAAATCGTTCTGAAATTATTAATTCTACTAGAGAACAGAGAGTTAATTTAACCAATAACATGCTTGAAGGATCAATTTCTCTAAAAGGTGCAAGGTTTGATGACTTAATCTTAACTAACTACCACTTAGAACCGAGTTCTTCTTCTCCACAAGTGGTGTTACTGTCACCTGCAGAATCAAAAGATGTATATTTCGCAGAATTTGGGTGGCTCGATCCGAATGAAAAGATTAAAGTTCCAGATTCTAAAACAGTATGGCAAGCAGATAAACTCAATCAAAAAGAGGTCAATTTATTTTGGGATAATGAAAATGGCATTTTATTTAGAATGAAAATTAGCCTTGACGATAACTACATGTTTAAAGTTGAGCAAATTATTGAAAACAATACAAAAGATAATGTAGTTTTGGTTCCCTATGGTAAAATCAATCGTAAACGTGATAATATTAACGAATCCTATTGGATATCACATGAAGGAGTACTAGGTGCATTTAACAATAAGCTAGAGGAGTGGACATATAAGGATATTTCTAAGAAGCGTTTAATAAAGGCAAGCACGAGTGAAAAAAATTGGTTTGGTTTTGCTGATAAATACTGGCTTACAGCCATCATACCTGAGAAATCTGATCAAATAAATGTAAGTATTAAGCATACGAATGTTAATAACGTTGATAAGTTTCAAGTAGATTTTGTTAAACCTTACAAACACATACTCCCTGGTGCAAGTGTTTCTACTCTGAACTACTTTTTTGCTGGGGCAAAGAAATTGAATTTACTTGATTCTTATAAAGACACTCTTAATATACCTTTATTTGATAAGGCTGTAGATTTTGGTGTACTTTATTTTATAACCAAGCCAGTGTTTTTACTGCTTGAATATTTTAACTTTGTTTTGAAAAATTTTGGCTTAGCAATATTATTGCTAACTTTAGTAATCAAACTTTTGATGCTTCCCTTGTCTAATAGATCATATATTTCAATGTTTAAGGTAAAAAGCCTTCAGCCTGAATTAACTCGTATAAAAGAGTTGTATAAAAGTGACAGCTTAAAGCAGCATAAAGAGACAATAGCGTTGTTCAAGAGAAACAATGTAAATCCAATGTCGAGCATTTTCCCTATGCTCATACAAATACCAGTATTTTTTGCTCTGTATAAAGTATTATTTGTTACTATAGAGATGAGACACGCCCCTTTTTATTTATGGATTAAGGATCTTTCAGCTTCTGATCCAACAAACATTTTTACATTATTTGGGTTGTTTAATTATAACTTTCCTATTTCTATAGGCATTTTACCTATAATTTTCGGCGCTACCATGATAATTCAGCAGAAGCTAAGTGAGAAAGATCAAACCAGTAAAGATGATATTCAAGTAAATGTTATGAAGTTTTTACCTTACATTTCTGTCTTTATTTTTTCTTCTTTTCCTGCCGGCCTGGTAATATATTGGATATTTAGTAATATTATAACTCTGGTTCAACAATCATTAATAAAGTTGCTTTTAACAAGAAAAGTAGGAATGAATGTCGAAAATACTAATAGTTAATTCAGTTTATTATACTGAAATAGCAAACCTTTTGCTTGAGGGTGCAACTGATAAATTCAAAGGAAATAATATTGGTTACGAGATAATTAAAGCGCCTGGTACGTTTGAGATACCAGCTGCAATTCTTTTTGCGGTCAAAGGCAAGAATACTAATTATGATGGTTATTTAGCTCTTGGATGTGTAATTCGTGGTGAAACTGATCATTATAAATACGTTTGTAAAGGAGTAATCGAAGGCTTAAATGCAATTGTTATGCATCATGCAATACCTCTTGGTATGGGAATAATCACAGCAGATAGTAAAGATAAAGCACTAATTAGAGCTGACAAAAATAAAAAGAACGTTGGTGGCCATGCAGCCTCAACTGTTTTGCATATGATAGATCTACACAATAAATTAAAATAATGGAGGAAAAACCAGTAGATAAAAAGTGGCGTATAAAAAGAAGTACGGCAAGATTTCTTGCTGTACAAATTGCTTATTCAAATATTTTCGTAGGTTACAACAAAAGCACCTTTAAACTGGAAAATTGTGAGCTTAAGGACTACATAAGTAAGTTGAAAGATATATTTGAATGTGAAGAATTTGAACATCAGTTCTTAGAAAACTTGTTATATAAGGTTATAAAAAGCAGTGAAGAATATGATAAAATAATAGAGTCTTACTTACACCCAAGCTGGTCCCTTTCACGGTTAAATCTTATAAGCTTATCTATTTTGCGTGTTGCAATATGTGAGTTGATTAATTGCGATACACCAGTTCCAGTTGTTATCAATGAGTATACTAATATTGCATCTGATTTACTTGATAAACCAAGCGAAATTGGTTTTATTAATGGGTTATTGGATAAGGCAAAAGATGCAGTTAAATTAAATAAAAATCCTTAGCAGCTTCTCACAACTATATAAAAGTTAAGGGAATTCCCATAGTGAATTTGAGTAACTGACATTAAAAAAACGGTAGACTTAGTCTACCATTTTTATTTCGCTTAATTATTTATTTATTCCGTTGTTCCCTTGTTCAGTTTCTGGTGCTTTAACAATTGAGCTTGGCGCAAATCTAATGATTAGTTCTTTAGCATCATTTTCTTCAGCGCCTAAAACTGACATTTCTAAATTCTCTCCACGATTTATATCTTGAATTGAACCATGACTATTCTTCTTGTATAGCTTACATACAGCAAGGAGTTTAGTGTTGCCAAGCAAGATCGGATCAGAATTATTATTGTATTTAATTTGACCATTACTCTCCGCTTGAAATACTTCACCTTTTAAGTTAGTAAAATCTATTGTATATTCACCATTTTTGTTCTTATAGTTCTCTTCAATAAATCTATAATCTTTATCTGTTACTTGCAACATCGGATATCTTTGAGAGCTACCAATAACAATTCTTGGAGCTTTAAGCTCAGATATTTCATTGTTTTTGATGATGGAATATATTGCTAAACTAGCCAGTGCAACAGCAGCAAATGCTAAAACACTTATTCCAAGTGGTGTAGCTGCAAAAACTGCAATTGGCGCTGCGCTAAAATCGAAGTTGAAGACACCCAATACGGTGTTGAAAGTGCTACTGCTGTGCCTATAACATACAGAGAAGTAAACGCTACAATTGCAATGTTTGTTTTATGACGGTGGGTTTTTAAAATTGACATAATTTCCTCTTAAAATAAGTTAATAATATATTAATATTATATATAAAAAAATCAATACAGTTAACTTACATATAAAAAACTACCTACCGCTTGATCCAAAGCCCCCTTCATTGCGGACGGTTTCTTCTGTGCAGAATTCTTCTCTGTCATCCCAAATTACCTGAGATACAGGAGAAATAAGGATTTGTGCAATTCTATCTCCTCTTTTTATTTCATATGGCTGATTACTTAGATTGATTAGGCAAACTTTAACTTCACCTCGATAATCGGAGTCTATAGTGCCCGGAGAATTTAAGACAGTGATTCCATGTTTTGCAGCAAGTCCAGAACGTGGGCGAACTTGCCCTTCAAAACCGTTTGGTATTGCAATTACAATGCCAGTTGGAATAAGTAACCTTTCAAGTGGATTTAAAATAACAGAGTCGTCCAATGCAGCATAAAGATCCATGCCAGCACTCTGCATAGTTGCATAACAGGGAAGAGGCAGGCTTTCGCCATGTGATAACTTTTTTATTTCTACTTTAATTTTATCTCTTTGCATTTTTGTTCACCAGTTATGAAAATTTGATTGTAGCATGTAAATTATGCCTGTAAAAGATAAGAAAACTACTTGACAAATGTTGCGAGCTTTCCTTATCATGACACTAAGGGTGTTTATGACTCAAAACTTGTTTTTGACCTGCAGACAAAAACTCAGTAAAAAACTTAAGGTACTTATTGGCGAAATTATAGTGGCTGCATGTCTTTTTTATTTTTTCTACATTCAGCCAAATCGCGCTTGTTAGCACATTATTACAGCGCCAACTTAAATTATTAAAACTCACTACGTGTGGGTTCTTTTGCCTTTTTTGCAATTAGTAATAATATTTTGGATTAGTTAGGAGTCTTATAGAGATGTCATTCCAGCACTTGATGCTGGAATCCAGCCTTTCTGCAATCTCATCGAAAACGTTGTACCACTTTCTATGCTAGTTTGCTTGTGAGCAACTTGGATCCCAGTACTGGGATGACAAAAAAGGGCTACTTGAATGACATACTTGAATTTACGCTATAAAGTGAACCGGTTTGGTGTGCTGCTGTTGTTTGCAGTATTGTAGTGCTAATTTTTTACTTCGGTAGTCTTTTTATTGTCATTATAATTATAAGAATAGTTGAGGCCAATTAATATGAAAACTTTTACGAAAAATTTTAAAGGTAAGGAAAGAAAGCTAGAAGAGTTCAATGAGAAAGTTGAAGACATATCAGCTGTAGCTCAAGATAAGTTTGCACATGAACTTGAAAATATCGCATATGAAAGTGTGCAGAAATTTCGCAGTCTACTTGCTAAAGAAATAAACTCCACTTTCAATAACATTCATTCTCAGAATGTCAATCTACTAAAATCCGGCTTAGTAAACTTGATCAATAAAAAAGGAGAAACAGCGTTAATACGTTCTCTTCTCAATATACTTGTACGATAGAGTTGCTGCTGCAATTTAATATTAAGTGATAACTAAAATAAGTAAGATTTTTTATGGATAAGTCTTACTTATTTTAGCTATATATAGAAAAGGAGGGTTGTTATGTCAACAAGACTAGAGTATCCAATTATAAATATACAACGTAAGTCTAAGCCTAAATCTTTTCCAGTAACTTTAGGAGAGGTTAAATCTTTTTTACGAATTGAAAATGATCAAGATGATAAGTTGATTTCAAGTTTTATTTTTATGGCAACTGATTATGCTCAGTGGCATATGGAAAAGTCTCTAGTAAAGCAAACGTGGCAAGTTTCATATGAAGGTTATATACCTCGTAGAATCTATTTAAGCTATGGTCCTGTGAATAAAATAATATTGGCTACTGATAAGAATAGAAAACTTAGTTATTATTTTAGTGATATAGGAAGCTATATTGAATTTTTCAATTATTTGAACATAATAAGGGCTGATGTTGTATACGAAGCTGGCTATGACAGCGTTCCTGAGCAAATAAAGCTAGGTATTATACAGCATGTTTCTGCTCTCTATAAAAATCGTGAATCAGAAGTAAGTAGCCATTTATCTGAGGTAAAGAAGGTGTATTCTCCATTTCGCGAACCAAAGGTTGTTTTGTAGTTCCTGTTTGTCATTCAATAGCAGATACAACAGATGGTGTCATCCGAGTAGCCCCTTCGATGTCATCCCAGTACTGGGATCCAGTTTTTTCATGATCATCAAAACGTTGTATTTTAAAATAAAACGGCTACTTTTATGCTTACCAACTTAATAAAATTCCTGGATCCCAGTACTAGGATGACAAGAAAGAGCTACTGGAATGACATCATTATAAAGTGAACCAGTGTCTGGGCATGTGATGACACCATCTGTTGTACCTACAAATTGCAATGTTCTTAGCCGTATCTGTGAGATGGAAAAAATTCAAATTATAAATGAGTTGTATAATAGTATTTATGCAGCATTAAAAGCAAACTCTGATTTAAAGAAATATGTTACTAACATCTATGATTACCTGCCTAAGCAGGTTACTATTCCTTATCTGAGATTGCGCATAGTAAATTATGTTAACCTGCATATGCTATCTAATTTTGCTACAAAAGTAAGATTTTCATGCGACATATATACTTATCATATAAGCAGCATGCTTGCTGCTATAAAGCATGTTAGCTTGGTGGTAAAGAGCATTAGTAGTGAGACCATTTTTGAAAGTAATTGTGCTATGAATCAGCATGATGAAGTTTTACATTCAACAATTAATTTTGATATTTTAATACAAGGAGGTAGCGATGAGCAAATTACAGCTGAAAATTAAAGGTCATGACAATAATTTTGTTGTGCTGAATAATATACGAAACTTAAGGTTTACTTTGCGTAATAACAAAGAGGAGATGAAAGATATTTCCTCTTTTGGCTGGAGAAAAGTGCTTGATTGTGTTGGAAGTAGAAAGATTACAATAAAAATTAATGGCATTTTAAATTCAGTATTGGCTGATGAATTATTGCGTAATTCTGCAATGTTAAACTCTAATAATGATTATGAGATTAGTTTTAATGCTAAGGAGAAGATAAAACTCAGGTGTTCGGTTGAATTGTATGAGAGATATTATGATCCTGCCACTTTTGACAGCTTCACTGTAGTTTTAGCCAGTGCTGAAGTTGTGAACACTTTTCATTAGTGTTAATTTAATTTTTTCATATACAATAATAATAAGTGGGAATAAATTAAAAAAAATTATGAACGATGAGGATCTTTTCGAAGAAGACGATGATAATATTGAAGAGAATAGCGATGACAGAAGAGAAAGGAATTTGAAGAATGAAGATCAGCTGGAAGAGCAGTGCAAAGAGTATTTAAAACCTTTCGAGGATATTTTAAGTCAAATTGATGAAGGAGTTGATAATTTAGATAGTTACGAAAGGACTATGCAAGTAAAGCGAAGTATAGATAGGCTCATAGAAACCTTATATAGCCAAGCAGCATCTGAGGATATTGATGTAGAACTTGAAACCACAAAACACACTCGCGATAAATCAGAGTCCAAGAAAAGAGTTCTGGAAAAGAGAAAGAAACAACTGATGGAAGAGATCTTAAGTTTTCAACAACAAAAGGAGCTAATGAATAGTAGGGAAAAACATGAAGTAGCAAGTGATGAAGATGTTCAGAAGGCAAAAGCACGAGTGAAGTCTTCAATTAGGGGGGTGTTGTTTTCAGTTATTGCTCATAGAATGGATCCAAGAAGGAGGGCAGGGGAAACTGCTGATGACAATGAAAAGCAAGCTCGTATGTACGGTAGAGAAGCAGTTGGTGGAGTTTTAGGTGGATTATTCAAGGCGTTTTTAACTGCAGTTGCTGCTGTTGTGCGCGAAATTGCTAAACCACTTCAACATATGGACACACAAGAGACGTCTTTTGCAAAACAAGTTGAAGAAAGCAGAAACCAGGATTCACAGAAAGGTCGATCTGTGTAGGTCAAAGTATAGTTTCAAAAAAATTTTTGAAACTATACTTCTTACATTCCCCACCTAATCAAAGTTCAGTACTATAATACAGAATACTCTAACTCTGAAGGAAATGTATTTTCCATAATTATTTGTACTTTATCAAGAAACCCTTGTTCCATTTTACTGGTATCAAATTTTTCTTTTGATGTGTTATTTTTTATTTCCTGATAGTATTCCTTAGCTGCACTCTTTATATCTTCTTGTTTTAAATAACATCTTCCTTCACATTCGTATTTTTTAGATTCTTTTTCTTTTTGACAATTTGTTTTACATTCTTTATACTCTCTGTCGTTGAGAATCTCAAATTCCTTGCTATCCTCGCATTCTGAATTGCATTTAGAAAGTTCTTTTTCTTCTTGTTTATTGCAATAATAATTTTTACATACTTTATCTACCACGTAATTCTCTTTAACAAGTAAATTTAAAAATTCTTGTTTTGGACTCATAAGCTCTTTTATTTTATCAAGCAATTCTTGTTTCATTTTCTCAGCATCAACATTTTGAGTTACTACTAACGTTTCTTTTGCTGATGAGTCTATTTTTCTTTCTTGCTCTTCTTTGATTACATTCGCTTCTTCAATTGATTTATTGTACTTCTTATATATTAATGACTTTATATGGGTTTTATGTTTTTCAATCTCATCATCTGATAATTTTTGTGCTATTTCTTCTTTTTTATTTTCATAGTATTCTTTAGCTGCACTTTTTATAGCTTCTTCATTTTTGATACATTTTTTTTTACAAAAATCAAGTTCAACTTTTGGTTTAATGAGTTCTTTATACCAATCTTTACCTTCATCTTTATCTTTTAAGTTATAATGTTTATTACAACGGCTATCGCATGATGATTTTTTTTTACCTGGGATAGCTTTTGCATTTCTCAAATCCGAGCATTCTCTTTGGCATGATGAAAGGTCATTTCCTAATGCTTCGCCTGAGTTAAATTTCTCTAATATTTCTTCAATGGTCTTATTTAATATTATACGTTTTGGTGCTGCATGTAATGTACTTATGCAATATTCCTTTTTACATAAATCTACCACGTTAGTGTTTTCAATAAAGTCTCTAAATTTAATTTTTGTATCTACTGCGTTGAGTTTGCTGGTTTCTCCAAACATAAAATTTCTCCTAATAAATTAATATTTTAATACTTATTAGTAAATTTATTATTAAAATAGCATGTTATGTAGTATGTGTATTAAACAATATCTACTCAACGCAAATTACAACAAACGCAGTAGCATAATCTTGATCATCACTTAGAGAAAGGTGTATCTTGTAGTCTTTCGAGATGAAATCCTTTGTGATAGCAAGATGTGGTTTTCCCCTGATATTACTGTATATTTCTATATCTTTCATTATAATTCCTTGGCTGAATCCAGTGCCTAGCGCTTTAACAAAAGCTTCCTTTGCAGCAAAGCGTTTAGCAAAATATTTTGCCCTTACTTCTTGGCTATTATATTTTTTGCTTATCTCTATCTCCTTCTTAGTATAGACTTTATTGAGAAATTTTTCCCCGTATTTTTGTGATATCCTCAATATTCTGGGTATATATACTATGTCAGTGCCAATACCGTATATCATTTTGCGCTAAAACGATTTATTGCTTCTTCAACTTGTATTTCCTCTACCTCTCCAGTTGCTCTATTTTTTACTTCAACTGTATTTTCACTTACTACTTTTTTTCCAACAATTATTTGCCACGGCAAGCCTATCAGATCCATTCTGGCAAATTTCACTCCTACACTTTCGTCCGTATCATCATAAAGCACTTCATCGCTTTTCAAAGCTTTGTATATTTTATCTGCAGCCTCCGTTACTTTTGTTTGTAAATTGATCAAACCAACTTTAAAAGGAGCTACTGTCTCTGGCCAGATAATTCCTTTATCATCATGGAAAGCTTCTATTATTGCGCCAACAAGCCTTGAAACTCCAATACCATACGAACCCATATGCATGTTAACATTTTTTCCATCTTGAGAAGTAACACTTGCCTTCATAGGTTTCGAATATTTATCACCAAAATAAAAAATATGCCCTATTTCAATACCCTTGCTAACATTTAACTGTTCTTGCGGTATAGGACAACTTTCAGGATCATGCATATCGTCTGCAACTGCATATATGCTCTTCAGACTTTCAATATCTTCACTCTCTAGTAATTCAAAAAGTTTATTGTCATAATATAGAGTGCTCTCACCGGTGTTTGCCAATATATGAAATTCATGACTTAAATTTCCTCCAATTGGTCCTGTATCTGCCCTCACTCCAATTGGAGTAAGTCCCATGCGTTTGAAGATTTTTATGTAAGTTTTATACATCAAATTATATGAATTCAGTGCACCTTCGTAATCTACATCAAAACTGTATGCATCCTTCATCAGAAATTCTCTGCCTCTCATAACGCCATAACGAGGTCTTACTTCGTCACGAAACTTCCACTGAATTTGATATAAACAAAGTGGTAAATCTTTGTAACTTTTTACCGTATTTCTAATCAAATCAGTTACCACCTCCTCATGTGTTGGACCAAAAAGCATATCGCTTTCATGCCTATCTTTAATACGTAGCATTTCTTTGCCGTAATCATCGTAACGTCCTGACTCTCGCCAAAGACTTGCTGGCTGCACACAAGGCATCAACACTTCAATCGCACCAATTTCATCTCTGATAATATTTTCAATATTTTTAAGTACCAAAAGACCAAGCGGCAGCCAAGAATAAATTCCAGATGCTGTCTGCTTGATTAAGCCCGCACGTAACAAATATTGATGAGAAATAATTTCAGCACCAGCCGGGGTTTCTTTTAAAGTTGGCAGGTAATATTGAGATAAACGCATTTGATAAATCTGATTGTACTAAGTAATCTTAATACAATCAGGCCTGTAGGTAAACTTATTTTAAGAAGAGTGTACTACTTTCTCTTACCTCGATCTACGACACTTTGAACTTGAAATGGTTTTTGCACCTCACTATTCACTGAGTCAACATTATTTGCTTGTGCTGCAGGAGAAGCTTCATATTTCGTTTTTGAATTAACAGGCTTAGGCGATATCGGTGGCTTCTCTGCCTTTAGTGTAGAACGTGGTGGAGTTGTGGATTTAGGTTTTACATTATCATCAGATTCATGACCACTGTCAGGACTCTTGCTTCCTCTTTCATCTTCTGGTTGGGAGTTTGAAGGCGTAGGTTTTTTCCTGGATTTTGTCAGCTTTTTCTCTTTCGGTTTTTTCGATTTATCATTGCTCCAATCATCACTGTCACTGTGGTCAGAAACTTCACTTTCACTACTAGAAAATTCTATTGCTGGTCTCCTCTTCAGGATATTAGCTATCCCAGAATCATGACATTGAGCATTCCTCATTGTACGTTGCTTATTCTCTTCTCGCAACTTCTCAATTCTTGCAAAATACTCTTCTTTTGTTTCTTGTTTGGCACCCGCAGGTAATGACTTGTTTTGTTCAGAATCAATAGCCTTCTCCGGTGCACCATCATTAATAGGTTTTAACTTCGTACCTTTTCTTATCTGTTCAAGCAGATCAGAACGATCATGCTTAGATTCATTAGCCTTTTTCGGTGCACCATTCTTAGGTTTCTCCGTATACTTGGAAGCTGTAGGAGGAGGCGGCGGAGATGGTAGTGGTGCAGCATTTTGTGGCAATGGAGGAGGTGGTGGAGGTAGTAGTGGTACAATGGGTATTCCAGACATTACTGGAAATGATGGTGTAGGAGTATTGCTATGTTCAAGTCCTTTTGCTTTCTGTAAATCTTGTGATTGTTTTCTACCAGGATCAACTCCTTTCTCGCTGTTTATTGCAGAAAGATGTGAATTGATAAGATATGCAGCTAAGCTCAACATAACCGATGCAGAAACAGAAGCAATAACTGCAGAAGACACTGGCACTGCATCATTACTTAATACCGCTGAAATGATAAAATACGTGTATACTCCAGCTACAGGACCGGATGTACACAATAACAAAATAGCAATTGAATATTTTAAGGCAGTTGCCTTTTTTTGTTCTGCTACAGATGACTTTTGATTTTCACTATCAGACTGTACACCATTATGTTGTTCAGTCATAGGTTTTTTCGGCACAACCTGTTTAGTATTGCTTCTGTCATTTTTAGTTTTGTCACTCGCATTATCTTCTTCTTTTGACTGAGCGCTATTTCTGGTTTCTGGATTCTTAACATGAATACTATTCTTGCTTCCTTTATTTGCAGTTTTGTCACTCGCATTATTTTCTTTTTCTTCTTCTTTCCTGTGTTTTATCTTATTTTTCAAATCTTCAAGCAAATTTGGATTAGTAACCTCAGATGGACCTCTTTTTAATTGAGTGCTATTGCTGGTTTTTGATGGAGTACTACCAAGAGTGTTTTCATTTTTATCGTTATTTTTCGCTGGCTTCCAATTTTCTCCCCAATCTGCAGGTGGTAGAGGTGGGGGTGGTGGCGGAGCTGATGATGGTGTGTTATTATTAGTAAGCATTTTTCTTCCTTATTATTAATATTATATTAATGATGATTAAATTATTAGTACTTGTCAATAATTTATGAGTAAATTAATATTAAGATAATAAAATAAAAAGGAAAGAGAGAGGAGCAGTCTTCTAAGAAGAAATAGAAGCTGTCTTAAACCTCAAGTCATCACTTTGTTACCACAGCACATCATCGATGTTTTGGTATAGAGTAATCAGAATCATAAAAATAGCTTAGTGTTAGCTATTTTTATGATAACCTCTCTTAAACAATTGATATTTTACAGTGTTTTTGGTAAAATAATAGCTTAAGGCTTAGAATAAAAGTTTATGAGTGAAGCACAAGGTCCAAATATTGCAGAATGGCAGGCACAGCAGCAACACCAGGAAGCCGCTAGTGAGAAAAGTGGTTTCGGTCTTGGTCATAGTGACTCTGTTGCAACAATTGTGGATGGAATGAAGTGGATGTTCAACTTTCATGAAGGAGCAATTGCTGCTTATAATAATGTGTTTGAAGGGTTGGTCAGTGGTAGCAGTCTAGTAACGTTATTTGGGAAATCAGGTAATATGTTTGGCATAAAATTTCTTGAAAGTCTTGCAGAATATTTTTCAGGTGGTGGTGGAGAAGATATGCCATCAGAAGGAATGGGTATGGACTACGGTGATGAGGGGCATCATCCGGATGATTATCCCCACGCTAGCAATGAAATGGCTCAAAGTGCTGATGGTTTGCATGATATGCATGATGCAGGTGATCATCATGGCCAATCTTTTTCACCTGGTCCTTCACCATCTGTTGGTGATGATCATGAGCTTGGTTACTAAATAACTAAGAAGATTTTATTGTAATTAGTGAAAAAAGTTTCAGTTTTAGGATCAACAGGAAGCATTGGAAAAAAGACTGTAGATTTGCTCTCAAAGAGAAAGGAAGAATATCAGGTGGAAGCACTAAGTGCCAATTCTAACTTTGCTCTACTAGCACACCAAGCAAAACTGCTTAATGCAAAATATGCTGCCATTTCTGATGAAAGGTTCTACAAAGATTTAAAAGAAGATCTACTTGGTACAAACGTCAAAGTAGAAGTTGGTGCTCCAGGTCTAGCAAATGTTGCTTCTCTACCTGTTGATCTCTCAGTTATTGCAATAGTTGGCATTGCAGGCCTTGATCCAGTTATAAAGGTTATAGAAAGCGGTACTAAAGTTATTGCTCTAGCAAACAAAGAGAGTATTGTTTGCGGTGGTAAGTTACTACTTAAAAAAGCTAAAGAAAGGAGCGTACAAATAATCCCTATTGACTCTGAACACAACGCAATTTTTCAAGTTTTGCAAAACGATGATAAATGTGTAGAAAAGATTATACTCACTGCCTCTGGTGGACCATTTTTAAATTATAGCCTTGAACAATTAAGAAATATCACAGTAAATCAGGCACTAAGTCACCCTACTTGGAAAATGGGAAAGAAAATCTCAGTTGATAGTGCAACAATGATGAATAAAGCACTAGAAATAATAGAAGCACATCATTTGTTTAATATTAGTCCAAATAGAATTGAAGCAGTAGTGCACCCTGAGTCGATAGTACACGGAGTTGTAGTTTATCAAGATGGGTTCAGCTTTGCTGTGCTTGCAGAAACTGATATGGAAATTCCCATTGCATATGCTTTATCTTGGCCAGAAAGATCAACTTTAAATCATAAATTAGATTTAACAAAGCAAGGAAAATTGACCTTTCAAGAACCAGACCACAAATGTTTTCCTGCACTAAAGCTCAGTATGGAAGTGTTAAATTCTTCTTCTCCACATACAAACAGTATTGTTTTCAATGCTGCAAATGAGATGGCTGTTAACGAATTTTTGAAATCACGAATCGGTTTCTTAGAAATATTAGAGGTAGTAAAATCAACAATAGAAAATTTTGACAAGTACTCTGATATTAAATCACTATCTGACATAACAAGTATCGATTTTGAAAGCCGTATTATTGCTAACAAAATTATTGAAAATAAAGGTATCCGTTCAGCAGAGTGATAAAATAAGGTAGACGAGAAAAGACAACTAAATGGTCAAGTAGACCCATTTCATACTCCTGTCATCCTAGTAGCTGACACTGGGATCCAGAAAAATTTACAAGTAAACTGAGCTTATGCTAAATTCAATGAGATTAAATGAAAACCAGCATCAAGTGCTGGAATTACACCTTACCTGAACAGATAAATCACTTAGCATGTTCGAAATCAACCTGAGAGAAATTTACATCGTTAAGAACTGTATTTGCTCTATACAGACAACCACATCCTATTGCAAAAAAAGCAACGAAGTTGCAGCAAACGGAACTGGGTTATAAACTGTGAAACATAGACCAACAGCAAGTACTCCAGATAACAAAAAAGCACAAGCATAATTAGTTTGTTTCCTTTTTTGAGCGACTGCTTCTATCTTTAGGAATTCTGGTTCTATTGCTTTCTTGACATGTCCTGCAATACAATTTCTTGGACTTTTGTTTTCATAGTTTTTAATATTAGGTTTGATATTTGGATGTGTAAGTAATATTTCTATCATGTTTACATTTCCCAACTTGCAAGCAATGTGTAGAGCTGTATTTTTTTCCTTCTTGCCGGTCTTAATTTCCTCCTCTGCACGAGCATAATTTTGAGGTATAAATCCTTCATTAACAGGTTGTAAATTGTCAAGGTATACACAACCCCTTATATCCTTATCTACTACTTCTCTCCCCTCAAATTCGTAAACTGGATAACCATCATGTTCCTTTGGTTTTCTCTTAATAACAGCTTGCTTGCTTTTAATATTTACATCAATTTTTTTATGCTCTACAAGCAACTTAGCCATAAGCTCTAAATATTGATGTTCCTCGTTATTACTAGTAACAAAAGCTGAAGCAATGCACATCAAAGGTGTCATCCCATCCTCAAAAGCGTTAACATTCGCTCCTTCTTTCAATGCTTGTTGAAAATGATTCCAAGCTTCCTCAGGTGTTATTCTTTCACCACTAGCATTTTGAAATTCAATAGCTTTAAACAACTTTTTTGTTGCTTCACTTGTACTAAACATTTTAACCCCCTATCACAACAAACTTGATAAAATTATACATAGAAAAAATTAAAATATCAACTATTAAGCTAATGATCCAGAATATACTCCTTCGTTAAGGGAGATTGAGCATTTTCAAATATTTCTTGAGTACTTCCGAATTCAACAATCTTGCCATTGCAAAAGAAAACTATGCTGTCAGATAATTTTTTAGCTTGCTTCATCGAATGAGTTACCATAATTATGGTGAACCTCAATTTCAATTCTTGTATAAGATTTTCGATTGCATTGGTTGCCATTGGATCAAGAGCAGAGCATGGTTCATCCATTAATAAAATAGTTGGCTTTACTGCAATTGCACGAGCAATGCATAATCTTTGTTGCTGGCCACCAGATAAATTTAGTGCACTATCTTGCAATCTATCTTTCAACTCTTCCCATAAACCAACCTTAGTTAAACTACTTTCTACTATTTCATCTAATTTTTGCTTATTTTTCACCATGCCATGCAATTTAGGTCCATAAGCAACATTATCATATATTGACTTTGGAAAAGGATTGGGTTTTTGAAATACCATACCAACTTTTGCTCTGAGCAATACAACATCCATATCACGTGAATATATATTACCCAGCCCATCGATTACCAGTTCACCAGTCGCTCTACATCCAGGTACGTAATCATTCATACGATTAAAACAACGCAAAAATGTCGATTTACCGCACCCAGAAGGTCCGATAAAAGTTGTGACTTTCTTTTTGCAAATATTCAAATTTATATCGAATAAAACTTGTTTAGAGCCATACCAAAGATTTAAATTTTTAACGAAAGCGTATTTATCGCTCATACTAAATCCTGCATTGAATAAAGTCCTGGAGTTTTATTCTCGCACAACCATATTGCTGCTTGAATAGCCCCTCTAGCAAACGTTGTGCGGTCAATTGCCTTGTGATTTAATTCTACTCGTTCATCGGAATTGACAAACATGACACTGTGATCTCCTATTACTCCACCTCCACGAGATACTGCAAAGCCTATTCCTCCTTTCCCTCTTATATTTGAATTATTATGTGAATATTGATTGAGCTCAAAATCCACTTTTGCAGCGTTAGCAACTGCTTTACCAAACTCTATAGCTGTTCCAGATGGTGAATCCTTTTTTAAATTGTGATGCATTTCCCAAATTTCAACGTCATACTCATTACCTAAAAGTTTGGCAGCTTCTTTTACCAATTTCAGCAACACATTAACTCCTATACTCATATTTGCTGACCATAATATTGGAACTTTAGCAGCATATTCTTTTAAATTTAGACCTTCTATTCCAGTTGTGCCACTAACTAGCGGTTTTTTAAATTTCACGGCCGCCTTAAGGCATTCTAGCATACATTCTTTAGTTGTAAAATCTATTACAACATCGGACGATTCAAATACCTCACTAATAGAACTTGTAATTTTGATTCCTAAATTGCAATTATTGCCTACAATAGGCCCAATATCTAAGCCTATATACTCACTGCCCAAGCGAGCAACAGCACCTGCTATTTCCACTTTGGTATTCGTAATTAATTCATTGAGTATTTTCTTACCCATTCTGCCTAAGCAGCCTATTACTCCAACTTTGATTTTCATAAAGCTTTTTCCACTATGTTAGGCTTTTTTTGAAGCTTTGTCATCTTTATAAGCTTAGCATATTTAGCCTTACACTGATAAAACTATAGCTATACATCGATGAATCTATTGAAAATTGATACGAAAAATTGTAATTAGTCAATTTTCCCTATGGAGAAAACTTATAAAGAAAAAGAGCACCAAAGGAGGTGCTCTTTTGTGAAGGATTTGTTTACTAATTAATAATACCGCTTCCTACTTTGCTCGGATTAGAGGTACAATGTGTTTGTGCTTCTGGTACTCCAATTGTTGGACTTGGTTTTGTACCTTTTTCATCTTGTTGTGCCGTAGTAGGATTGAGATTATGCTGCTCCAACGCTGTACCTTCAAACGGCTGATTAGATATATCATCTACTTTAACCTTTGTTACACCATTCTCCAATCCTAATATTTCTTCTATACGGTAGGTGTTATCTTTTTTACTCTGAATTTTATTAAGATTTAAATACACACCATTTTCATTCTTTTTTGTTACTTCTTCTATAAGTACATTTTTGATCTCACTCAAGCCATTATCATTACCAACGATTTTATATTCATTTTTACCGCACTTTACATATACAAGTAGTTTAATCAATGAACTAGATTGAGCACTGAGACGATTGAGATTTGTATACTCTCCTTCTGCTAAAGGTTTATTTAATGAAAGAAAGAATTGGTTATCCTTAAATTTAATCTCACCTACTGCTTTAGGTTCATCATTTAATCTTTCTGGAAAATTTTCTGCTGGCTCGACGTTTATATCTGTTTTAGATACAGATTCTTCAGTCTCATTTTGCATAGGGGTGCTAACAATTGGAATTGTATTACTTTTATTTTTATTCTCACCTGAAGGTCTTTCTGGTGATGTATTTTCTTGAGTAGTATTTTTTTTACTACTCAACAGCCAATTCCAACCTGATGAAATTTTTCTTGCAATCCATGAAATTCCTGTACGATCAGCAATCCACTTAAAAAATTTTTTTATACTTTCCCACATACTTTACTCCTTAAATTAATAATTTAATTATTATATATAAAGTTTAATTTGTCAATTTTCCCTGTGGAGAAAACTTATAAAGAAAAAAGAGCACCAAAGAAGATGCTCCTTTTGAAGGGTTTATAGCAATTATTATGCACTAACACATAGACCATTACTAGCGGCTGGTGTTGTTGTAGAACTAGCAATTTCTGATTGAGGAACTATAATCGGATCTTTAGATATCTGAGTTACGTTAATGACTGCTTTTTTCTCACTCAAACCTAAGATCTTCTTCATTGCTACCAATTCGTTAGACACAGTTTGATTATCCGTAACTACTGACTTTATATTCAAGAACACACCATCTTTATTAACAACTTCAGGTTTATCACAAGTAATTTGGAATACTTTTCCTTCTTCGGACTGGACGTATAAATTGTTTACTTTTAAATGATCAGAAGTCTCAATGGAATTAAGATCTATATCATCATCAAAAGCTTTGTTTGTATGCTCTTTATCTACATCTACAAATAGTTCCAGCGTTCCAGATATGTTTTCAGAAATACTGGCAATAATAGGTAGTTTATCATGTTCCTTAGATTGCGTAATATCAGCTCGACCGTCATTACCATTGCTATGGATTGGATAATCTGCAACTACTGGCTTCTCATGATTAACTGTATTATCCAAAGTTTTTGTTAATGTATTGCTTGAAAACTTTTCTTGCTCTAATGATAAATTTTGTTTAGCATTACTTGATTTACCACCAAACAACCACTTCCAGCCTGATGCAATTTTTTTTGCAATCGACTTAAAAAACTCTTTTATTTTTTCTAACATATTTTACTCCTTAAATTAACAATAATTTAATTATTACATAAAAAGTATAATATGTCAACTATTTCATAAAAATTTTAGTACTTGCTTGCAATTTTCAATAATTTAATAGCACTGGTGTTGACAACCTCCCCACCGACACGCTTAGTAACAAAAAATCTAACATAAGGTTTGTTTGTATAAGGGTCTCTCAATATTCTCATTCCTCTGTTATCTACGATCTTATAAGCTTGTTTGAAATCCGCTACTGCAATCATTGTAGGTGGCATATCAGCAGATTGATATACCGGTATTCCCATCAAAGTATCTGGAGTTTCAAGCGATAAACTCGGCTGCCAGAGATATTGACCTGTTTCAGATTTTAGTAGCCTCACGTCCTTTAACGTACTCCTGTTCATCAAAAATGATGCATTTTTAGAGTAATGTTCATTTAGAGAGTAGTACAATATCATTATGGCATCGCTGTCTAGCTTATCAGCTTTGATTTGCTCTATTTTATCTTCGTAAGCTAAAATTCCTTTAGGCTGAAAAGTGCCATCACCTTTAATGAAGGCTTCATTCTCTTTCTTACTGAAAGTTTCGGCAACCTTTTCCACAAGCCAACTTTCAACATTGACAAATGCATCATCGAGCAATTTTTGTGATATTTGCGGCTGAGCATAGAGCTCGTAAGTTGTGATGGAAATCTTTTGAATTTTAGGTGTACTTGTGTCTTTTGCAAAATCATACTTGGATTTATAGCCACCATCTTCATCTTCTACTGTTTCACCACTCCAACCTGCACCAGCACGGTCACAATCTTCTATAATATAATCCAGCGTTTCAGTAGAGATTCTTTGATTGGAACATATTTGCCGCATTGGAGATGAATCAGCTATACGCTTGTTTATCCGTTTTACAATGTGAGGAGTAACTAAATACCCTCCAATATCATTGTCATCTCCACTTAGGGTTTTGTGTGATAACCTACTTTCCATTCCTTTGCGAATATAATCAGAAAAATATTTATCACCTGTATTAAAATCTGTGCTAATCTCTGGGCGTTGAGCTGAAGTTTCAATAAAATCTAAGCGCTCTTTGCAATTATCAATATTACTATTTATCTTGCATAGCTGCTCAGGTCCTTTGCTTTCGATTTCTTTTAGTTTGCGATCATTTATTAATTTAAATTGCTCCCATGATGAAGCGAGTTCATTAACACGGTGAGCGATATCAGTAAGTGACATAATAGCCTCCTTTAAAAATAAAATTAGAATAGTATTGTAGTTTGAAGGTAATCTTTATCAGTAATCTCAGTACCTTTTTGTTGTCATGCAAACTGCATTCAGAAAAAAGACCGGTGAATGGCAGCTTAGTATAACTCAAACGCTTGTTTACAATATGGATCCCAGTGCTGGGAGGCGCCCTCATGGTAAACAACGTTCATACAACTGTATACGTATAATGCTCGTACCTGCCATTCACCGGTCTTTTTTCTGGATTCTAGCATTGGCTTCATGGTAGATACAAATGAATGTAAGCTGCTTGGTAACGAGAGAAAAATGATAATGATTACTTGTTGAAGTAAAAAAAGCAGTGTAGTATTACACCACGCTAAGTATTATACTTAATTGTCAGTACTATACAGCATCCATTTTTTTGTGTCAAGCACTTTTTTTCACTGAGTATCTATTCAGGAGAATGTGCAAATAAAGTACGTAGCCGTACAAATTTGCCAAAACAATAAATGGTATCCTGTGCTGGGATCCATTTTTCTATCATCACCAGAAACGTTGATTACTTTTATACCTGTAAATTTAACTGGATCCCAGTGTCAGGGCACTGGGATGACAGAAGAAAAAGGCCTGTATCGGCTACTTCGATGACACTCACAGCCCTGTCATTCCAGCGCGTGACGCTGGAATCCAGAAAAAAAAGAAAAATGGTCAAGCACTGGGATGACACCCATTTAGTTATCTTTTCTCGTCTACCTTGTTTTGCCACCCTGCTGAACGGATACATACCGTTTGTTGCTTTTACTCTATGCTACCTTATCTGCCCTGCTTCAATCAGTAAGGGATTTCAATATTAACTCTGCACTACTTGCGGGATTGCTACTCTCTGTAATGGGTCTGCCAATTACGATATAATCAGCTCCTGAATTTATTGCTTCTTTTGGTGTTGCTGTCCTTTTTTGATCATCATGACCTCGATTCATACGGATTCCTGGAGTAATAATTTTAAAGTCTTTACCACATTCTTGGCGCACTTCTTGAGCTTCTAGTGCAGAGCAAACTACTCCATGTAGTCCAATCTTTTTTGCAAGCTTTGCTAGCAAAATTACCTGTGATTTTGCTTCCCTTGCTACTCCGAGTTCACTCAGATCTTCATTGCCCATACTAGTTAGTACTGTTACTCCAATTAGCTTTATTTTCTTTCCTTGCACTATACTTAGTGCTTCTTTAAGCATTTTTGTTCCACCACTGATATGCAATGTTAGCATTTCAACATCTAGAGCTTTTATTGCTTCAACTGTTCTAGCTACAGTGTTTGGAATATCATACAATTTTAGATCTAAAAAAATTGGTACATTGCATTTTGCAACTTCTCTCACTCCAGAAGGACCATGTGCAGCAAAAAATTCTAACCCAAGTTTTACCATGCCAACCTTATCACGCAGACCATTAGCCCAAGATATGGCTTCATTCAAATCTTGTGTATCCAGTGCGCATATTATTGGGTTCATTATCTTGTATAATTTTTTTTATAATAAGAGTAATTGTTGCATTTTACAATCCATATTCAGGGATTGGTCCACTTGCAATGCTTTGTACAGACACTGAACACGATAATCTGGTCGGAGTGGGTGAACGACTGGCATATCCAAGATCTTCCTGTAAAGAATCAGACGTTTCCTCCGATGTTTTGGAACCTTTCATTGGCTTGAATTGCACAAGCTGCCCTAATATAAATTTTATTTTCTGAGTCTCCCCTAATATTATTTTTTTGCTATAATCTTTAATTGTTTCATTTTCTCTTATCGATTCTTCTATCTTATCTATCACATATTGAAGTTGTTTTATTTGACTGTCTCGCTCTAAAAGTGAATTTCTTAAATTTTTCACTTCGTTATTACAATCTTGTCTTATTCTGTCTAACTCAAAAGATTGATTTTTAATTAAACCGTCTGCTTTATCTAGCTCTTCAAATTTCCTTTTTAACTCTTGAGATAAGTTTTTATTTTTCTGATCAATTTCTTTAAATTTACATTGTAATTCATCTAATTTCACACAAAGTTCTTCTTTTCTTTTATGTAATTCTTCTTTTTTCATATACAGTATATGTTTCTCTTTACGTAATTTGTCTATTTCCTTAGATAACTCCTCTTTTTCTTTAGATAATTTCTCTACTTCCTTATATAATTCCTCATATTTATCATTGTCTATTTTTCTTTTCAATTCGATTATAAGTTTTTTCCTCTCAGTTAGATTAGCTTCTTTTTCCTGTAACTGTTTACACAAATATGAGATTTTATGGAGTAGTTCTTTTTCTTGTGCAGCAAGCTCATCTTTCTCCTTCGTTACTTTTTCTAATTCGTCTGTTATTCCAATTATATGGATCATTTTTGCTTCTAATTTCTCCTCCAAAGATTTTTTTTCTTTAAGAAAAGATTTCCTCTCAGCTTCTATTTTTTGACCAAATTTTCTTTCTTCCTCGTATAAATTGTGCTTTTCTTGAGTCAACTCACGCTCTTTGTGAGCAAATTCCTTTCCCACTTTCCTAGTGTCAATAATTATTTTATACAAAATCATAAAAGCCAAAACAGATAATACAGCTAAAGCGAGAATTAAAGAACTAGGTACATTAATAAGCGCTAAATATGTAAGTAACGTGAGAGTAGCCAGAGAACTAGCTATAAAATAAAATGTATTATATTTATTAAGTAAATTGCTCATCACCTATACACAAAACTGCAGCAGTCTTGTATATATTGATTAAAATTGTCTTACCTGTAGAGGAGAACACTTATCACAATTTTACCAGTGATAAACTTTAGTTGATATTCTAACTAAACTCAAAATGCAAGGTGGCATCAGACAGGAGTAGAACATCTAGGAGTAGAACATCTACTAGAATATCCAAAATCTTCTGAATATGAAGCTTCATCCAGCTCTTTATTTGGTAGTGCTGATAAATCTCCATTACTTATATCTGAAGGAGGAAGGCTATCATTAGTTTGTACAGATATTTCTTCAATTACTCCTTTTATTTCTTGATCACTGACTCCAACATTCTTGATTAATTCCTCCAATCTATTCAAAATCTCTAATACAGTTTCCTGCGATATAATCACTTTATCTCCTTCTCTTACATTCTCTTTGAACAAATATATCATGTTTTTTGCCAAATCTTGTGCTAAGCTCACACGATTCTGATGAACTAATGAAGATTGATCATTCAAATCTGAAATTTCTTCTTTTATAGAATGCTTCTCAAATAGTAACTCTTTGTACTTTTCATGTTGAATGTGACTTTCTTCCTCCAGATTGATGCTATAATTTTCCAACTCTTCACTGTTTTTTCTTTCTTTATTAAGAATTTTTTCTAACTCTTTAATCCTACTGAAATATTTAGTTTCTTTCTCTTCCGATTGCTTACTTAGTTCTTCTAAATCTACAGTTAGTTTAATCACTTCTTGAGTTTTTTCATTTAACTTTTCTTGTAATCGTCTTTTTTCTTCTTCTAAATCCGATGATTTAAGTATTAAATCATAAGTTTCAGAACTTTCTTTTTGCAACTGCGCTTCTAACTCTGCTATTTTTTTCTCTTTCTTTTCTAAACATGTCATCAATTCTGTTACTTTTTTAGATTCTAATTCATGTGATTGATTTTTTAATCTCTGGATTTCATTGTCCTTATTACTTAACTTTTTTTGAGCATCATTCAGTTCTTGTTCTAACCTTTTATTTTCATTCATTGATTTAGCCAGTCCGTACTCTGATTTCCTTATTTGATCCTTTAGTCTTTTTACTCTGACATCTCGACCTTCAGCATATTCTTCCAAATTTTGCTTTTCTTTACTTAACTGTTGTATCTTTTCTTGCATTTCCCTTAACTTCTTATTTAACTTTTCCTTCTCTATTCTTTTCTCCTCAAATTCACTCTCTACCGAATCACTTAGCTGCCCGAATTTTTGTGTTATTTCAGCCAAAACCTCATTTAATTGCCTTACCTTTCCATTTAACTCCTCTATCTCTCTCACTTTCTGCTGCAATTGTTCTGACATAGTTTCTTTATCTTCAGTCAATCTTGTATTTTCTTTTTCCAATTTATTAATTCTTTCGTTTAAGCTGTCATCTACAACTTGTGCAATTTTGTCTTGCATTTTAGTACTACCTATTTGAGCTTCTTTGATGCCACGCTCAATTTCTTGAGTTGTTTGAATGTTAATATTTCTATTACTATTTTCTATCACAATCTCAGATGATTTATGATTGCCTTTCTCCTTATTTCTAAATTTTATTTGATACAAGAATAAGTTACCTATTTTTACATCTTTATTTGCTTTCAATTGATCATCAGTAACACGATTACGCTCGATAAGTTCTATACCATTAGCATCAATATTAATTATAATAGTGCACTTTTTTCCGTCCTCATCACACCAATTCAGAGTCATTTCGTATGCACCATCAGTTACAACATAGTGCCTTATTCCTTCTTCAGAAACAAAACCGTGCATTCCATTTTTTCCATTGCTATGCAGAGTTGAAAATCCTGAAATTCCATTATCTTGACAGAAATTACTATTCAAAAACTCACTGACTTTGAATTTGTTTTTATTAGCTCCCAATTTAACTTCTGCACAACTACCATATATTGACACCGTTTCAACACCACTTTCAATATACCCATTCAATACTTTTTTAGCCTTATCTTGAAGCTCTAGTCTCGCCTCCTTTACATTATTGAAATCTTGGATAACGGCTTTATACACTTCATCTTTATTAAAATTGGCATTGTATTTTATTAAAAAAGATAATATGTGAAAACTAGCTACAGCAGTGTGAATTGATTTATTCTTTTCTTTTATCTTACCGAGCAAAAACAAAAACCTTTGAATGAAGTCATGATAATCATCTTTTTGTTCTTCAATTTTATTATTATATGAATTACCAATCATTATTACCTCACAACTAAATAATTAGTATAGTAATACGAATGCTAAGTTACATCAATCAATAAACTTACAGTAAATTTTCCATTCTCAGTTATAAGCTCTGCTTCTGTACTCTCAACCCATTCTATCACTTCAGCATTGCAAACTGACTGCAAATCATGCTGAGCAGAATAATTTAACTCATCCTCTTTTACACTCGCTTTTATCATCAACTTTTGTATAAGATGCTTAACTGATACGTTATTATCTGCTTTTATTTTTCTCACAAGGTTTAATATCTGCACGAAATTATCTCCCATTTCTTCAGAATACTTATCATAGATAAGTTCTTCCTTGTTAGGCCAATTACTTTTATTGTGAACAGAGTTATAACTATACAACTGATGATATATTTCCTCTGTAATATATGGCAAAAATGGTGCAAATAACCGCAAAATAATATTTAGTACATATGCCAAACTCTGTTTCGCACTCATGTTTGCCTCGCTGTCCAATGCATCTCCATATGCACGTTTTTTAACTAACTCTAAGTAATTATCACAAAAATCTTTCCAAAAAAATTCTTCTATTGCGCTCAAAGCTTCGCAGTATTCAAACTGTAATAGGTTGTTCGTCGTTTTTTCTATCACTTTATATAATTTGGACAATATCCACTTATCCATCGTCTCACTGATGGAATTTATGCTCAATGCTTGATGTTTTTCCATAAACATGGAAACAAATTTGCTAGCATTCCAAAGTTTCGTAACAAGTCGTTTGCCAATTTTGAAGATATTTTCAGAGTAGACTGTGTCAACTCCAAGTCTTGAGTTTGCTGCCCAATAGCGTACTACGTCAGCTCCATAGGTTTCAAGCATTACATGAGGAGTGATGATATTACCTTTTGATTTACTCATCTTTTTTTTATCGTCAGCCAAACACCAACCACTAATCATGATATTTTTCCACGGCAGTGAATCTGCATGATAATGTGCCTTCAAAATCGTATAAAAAGCCCAAGTTCTTATTATCTCATGGCTTTGGCTGCGCAGATCTGCAGGAAATATCTTATCATACCGATGGCTTGGTAAACCGAGCTCACTGTTTACTGCCAGTGCACTTAGTTGAGGAGTGATCGCACTTGTTGCCCAAGTATCCATCACATCTTGATCTGGAGTAACTTCTTCTCTGCTATAGCTTTTCGGCAAACCTTTTAATGGATCGATAGGTAAATCCTTTACTTCAGCTAGAATGATTTTGCCTTCTTCTCCCTTACGTTTTGAATACCAAACTGGAAATGGTACACCAAAATAACGCTGTCTTGAGATGCACCAATCCCAACTTAGCCCTTCTATCCACACCTCCATACGTTTACGCATAGATTCTGGATGCCAATTACATTTACTCACTTTATCTAATACTTGAGTTTTTTGCTCTAAAGTCTTGACAAACCATTGATAAGTAGGTAATATTTCAAGCGGCGCACCAGATCTTTCAGCACATTTAACAGAATGAGAAATGCTAGTGCTTTCTATTAAAAGTCCTTTTCCACTGAGGATTTCAATGATCCTCTTTCTTGCTTCTTTAACTTTTAGTCCATGGATCCCAGTGTCAGCTACTCGGATGACGCTGGCATGTGTCTCCTCTGTCACCTGAGTAGCTTGATACTGGGCATCTTTCTCCCCTGTCATCCCAGTGCGTGACACTGGGATCCATTTTTGATCACACACTGCATGCAGGTTTATCCTTCCATCCTGATCAATTATAATTGTCACCGGCAGATTATGCTTTTGCTGCCAATATATGTCGAGCTCATCACCGAATGTACAGCACATAACAAGCCCAGTGCCTTTATCTATTTTGACCTTATCATCAGCTATTATTGGAACTTTTGCCTCTGTAATTGGCACTACGGCTATTTTTCCAATCAGATGGGCATATCGTGCATCTTCTGGATGACAAAAAACTGCAACACATGCAGGAAGTAACTCAGGTCGCGTAGTTGCAATATGAATCTGCTCATTTTTTTCAGTGGAAAAAACTATCGTGTTCAAAAATGACTCAAAGACTTTATCCTCTATTTCTGCTTGTGCAATTGCAGTTTTATCGATTGGGTCCCAAAGAATAGGTTGCATTTTCCTGTATGCATACTCTTTATTATATAGATCAATGAATGACATTTGAGAAAGTGCCACAGCTTCCTTGCTGATCGTGTGGTATTCCAAATCCCAGTCATAGCTAATGCCAACTGATTTAAACAATTCCTTGAATTCTTGTTTTGACTTCTCAATAACTTCATGGCACATCTCTATAAATTTTTCTCTGCCAACTTCTTTTGCACGGGTTTTATAGGTTTGCTCGACTAACCTTTCAGTCGGAAGACCATTATCATCAAACCCAATTGGATAAAACACATCTTTTCCCAGCATGCGTTGAAACCTTGCAATAAAATCCGTATGGCAATAGCTAAATATATGGCCGATGTGCAGCTTTCCTGATATCGTTGGTGGAGGAGTGTCTATAGTAAAAGTGTTATTCTCTTCACCATTCCATTTATAAACTTTACTTCCTTCCCATAATATGTTGTATTTATTTTCAATTTCTCTAAAGCTGTATTTTTCTTCTAACATAAATATTTTTCAGTTTTAAGCTTTAAGTTAGCACAATTGAGCAAATACAGCAATTTTAATGTCTGACATTTTAGTGTCCCCCTTCGGGGATTGTCCCGCCTTGAGGCGAAGGGCAAGTTACAATAGTCGCGTATGCGACGTTATGGGTATAATGCACACTCTAAGTACGATATGAGAGTACACTTGGTATGGATTCCCAAATATCGAAAAGGGTGCTAATAGGCCAAATTGCTGTTAGAGTTAGGGAGCTGCTAAGGCAGGTTACTATGGAAAATGAGATCCAAATTATCTCAGGCAAAGTTGCAGTAGATCATATTCATATGTTTATATCATATAAACCACAGCAAAATGTTAGTAAAATTGTACAACTTTTGAAAGGAACAAGTTCAAGGTTGCTGATGCAAGATTTTGCAAGTCTAAGTAAGCAATTTTGGGGCAGGCACCTTTGGGCACGTGGATATTGAGCCGTAAGTTCTGACAGACGAGGTTATACAAGAGTACATATCTATCCAGGAAGGCGAGCCACTTCATGACAATGATCAATTTCAAATTGATTAAAATTTAACCCTTCACCTTGTAGGTGATGGTTGTTGAGTTTATAATACAAAATTTCTTGATTTTAGTTTTTTATGTATTACACGATAAATTTTTAGTATTGAGGTTTATTATGCCTGATTTTAAATTTTCTGATTTACAAGATCTTGTTAATGCTCTATATGATCCATACTATCTGCCCTCCAACGAAAAAATAAAACTAGCAGAATTGCTTGAGGACGTGTTGGAACTAGAAGTTAAAAAAAGCTCAGAAGATGCAATAGCTACATTGAAAGATAAAATAAGAAATGAATTAAAAAATGAAATGAAAAGTGAAATGAAACAAAAAATAAATAAACTTGAGCAGCTAGAGGCGGAAAATAAAGACTTACAAACTAAAAAGGATAGAGCTAAAGGGTTAAATAGATCCTTAGAATATGCAAGGAAGACAGCTCAGAACGAAAATATAGAATTAAAAGCTGAAAAAAATAAACTAAATACTCAAATCCAGCATTCACAGCAAGAAAAGAAAATATTAGAAGTCAAAAATGAAGCAAATAAACAACTAAAAGAAAAAGCAACATACATCGCTACTGCTAGTACTGGTCTTGCTGTTGGGTTAGTAGTGTATATTACACTTGAACATACAACTAAATTGGACATGTGGTTAATCGTTGTTATAGCAACAGTATCTGCATTCTTAGCTGGTGATTTAATAATGAAACCTAGCTCTCAAGTAAATGGAACACAAGAACCACAAGGAGTGGCAAATAAGAATTCAGTGTAGCTTGATATAGTTTTTTTCATTTCACTGCCTTTCCAAATTTGAAGCAGGTTGTTTGAGCCATAGTACAAAGTAAATATAGTAATTTTACACTAAAATTTTTAGTTTTGTTTCTGTGGGTTAGTTGGTACGAGCCTTGCCTTTAAGAAGATGTAAAATCACAATTATTACGAATAACATTCCACCAATAACTGATATAGCTCCACCCGTAATAAAACAAGCACGTGCCAACATTGATGAAATACTTGGCAGATCTGCAACTTTTCTTAAGGCACCATATCCACCAAGCCAAACAAGTCCAGTAATGTGGAGAAAATGTCCCAAGCTATATGCATAAATCTGTAATCTTACTATGGAGCTTTTTATTTCTTTACAGCCCAATTTTGGTAACAGCCAGTAGACAAAATTCATAAAAGCTATAGTAATACCAACTACAGAACCATGATAATGCGCAGGAATAGTGACATTTCCTTCAATAGTTAGCACTCCAAGCACACCTCCATAAATGAACAATACAAACGAGTGAAGAAGATAATTGCCCTTATCATTGAGCAGAGTTTTTATGTTGCAATACACTAATATTGTTAAAAAGCACGGCAGAACTGCTCCAGCAATTCTCATATGCCAGGTAAAAAACTGTATCAATTCAGCACTATCCGCCGAATAAATAAAGTATATAAACGGCGCACCTACGGTCAAAACTGTGTTTATAAATAGTGGTAAAATGGTAATTTTATTTAGACTAATATAGCGAGCATTCAGTATGATCAAATAAACTAAAAACATTGCTTGAGCAAAGGCAAACTGCAGTAAATGTCCGCCTCCCCAAAAGAGATATTCATAAAATAAATTCTTGTCTGAGTGATATAGACCTGGAGGCATATTTTTATGTGCTAAAACAACACAAAGAAATGATGACACAAGTATAATGACCAGGCCAATTTGTCCGATTGAAAGATATGAGTCTTGTTTATTTGATATGTAGGCTAGAGCTGTATTTATCAATATGCTGGTAATGAAAAGACTGAGTCCAAGTAAAAATAATTTGTTTTGTAATACAGGTATATAGTTACTTTTGATAACTTCAGTATTTGGAACAAATGCAGATATAAACATTAGCAGCATGGAAAGGATTGAGAGAGTCCATGAGAAGTTAAACCAATGATTGGTGTTTTTTAAGTTTATGATGAAGAGCAGAGATATTATAGAGCACATCCATACCAAAATTGACAAATTTACGTGTATCACCAGTGCATTATCAAAGATATATTGTGCAGAAGGAATGAGAGAAGAAATAAAAGGCAATCGTAGAAAAATAACAATTATTGACAGCAGTCCAGAACAAGCAAGAGCAAGTACTGCCAAGAATATCCATTGCCTGCAAAGTGAAGCGTTATTTTGTATGTTGAGCATTTACTTTTAGGTACTATAGCATAAGACAATGTACATTTTTCAAATTGATATGCATAGTTTAAATGAATGACATTACAACAATATCTTTCATCGTGAAAATGCTGCGTCCATTTCCATTTCATATTATGGTAATATTACTGACAGCGTTAGTCTGGGCTATCGAAATGTGTTTTAATCAATACTTGATAAAAATTATTACAGTAAGAGAATCTTTACATAATGGCATGACATTACGTTAATGCTTTTGATCCACAATTAAGAACATTTTCGTTGTGATTTACGTTTCTAGTATGTATATTAATGAATCTTGTTTTCACTAAATAATGAAAATAATAATTGTCATGATAATGTTATTGTATAGTAACTATACAATGGCAAGCGAACGAATAAGTTTAGTAGATAAAAAATTATCTCAAGGATATGTAGCTCCAATACTTACAGAAAATAGCGTTATTTTACCAGACAAGCACGGTACCTTATATTCCTTTGATATCGATAACCCAAGAGTTATAAATTGGAAATTATACCTCTCAAGTAGGAAAAAAATTGGTAATATGAGTTTATCGAGCTACAAAGAAAATGTTTTCTTTGTAGTGGATAACATTCTACACACAATAGATGCGAAAACAGGGGAGATTCAATGGGAAAAAGAATTAAGAGCTCCGGCAAGAGGGAAAGCAATAGTAATAAACAATAAGTTGGTAGTATTGACTATTGATAACTATCTACATGTATTTGATATAAAAGATGGCAGCCCCATTTGGGCTTATCAAAATGGTATAAATGAGGTTCGAGGTTTATATTCCATCTCACCAGCAGTCTCTAATGATAAAATAATGGCACCATTTTCAAATGGCGAGTTAATAGCTTTTAATGAAGAAGGTAAAAAACTATGGAGCCAAAAATTAGCTACAAATCTTTTAGACACACAGCTTACAGATGTAACTACTACACCTAGAGTACACGATAATATCTTAATAGCTACGAGCAACTCTTATATTTATAGCATTGACGTAAACTCAGGAAATATTTTATGGTCAAGGCCACTACAAGTAAAAAGTATATCAAACATTGAGTCATATTATAGCCCTCTTATTCCTGCAGAGAAACAAAAAGAAGGCGGAAGAATTTTCATGGTGACTAAAGGTAATAAGGTAATTGGCATCGACATACAAAGTGGAAAAACAGTTTGGACATCTGATTTTATAGAGAATGTGCAATTGTTTGTTCCAATTATGTATGCCCATACGCTTTGGGTAACAAGTAATAAAGGTTCAATATTTGCTTTTCCTGGATCTGAAAGTACAGGAAGGGTAATTAAAATACCCGGTAATGTGTTTCATGCTCCAGTATTTACCCATGGTAAGATGTATATAACGACTGAAGGAAATGGTGTTTATTCTTTAGAAAATAGGTTTGTTTTTTATGACTGATTATGATTTGATTATTATAGGTGGTGGTCCAGGTGGTTACAAATGCGCTATCGCTGCTGCAAAACTCGAACTCAAAGTTGCTTGTATAGACAAAAATAGCATTTTTGGTGGCACGTGTTTGCGAGTTGGGTGTATACCATCAAAAGCATTACTCCATTCCTCTTATCATTATGCTAGCGCGAAAAATAATCTATCAAAACTTGGCATAAAAGTTAAGGATGTAAGTCTCGATTTGAGAGAAATGATAGGCTATAAAGACGCTAGGGTTCAGGAACTTGGAAAAGGCATAGAATATCTGTTTAACCTTCACAAAATCACTAAAATCAATGGGCTTGCTTCTTTTGACCAAGGTAATCTTGAAGTTTCAGTTGAAGGTAAGGTGCTGAAGGCAAAAAATATAGTAATTGCAACTGGTTCTGATGTTAGCTCTCTGCCAGGAATTAATATTGATGAGAAAGACATTATTTCGTCTACTGGTGCATTATCTTTAACTGAAGTACCAAAAAAACTTGTCGTAATCGGAGCCGGGGCAATAGGGCTTGAAATGTCTTCTGTATGGAGGAGGCTAGGGTCTGAAGTCACTGTAGTAGAATTTTTTGACAGAATCGCTGCAGCAATGGATGGAGAATTAAGTAAGTCTCTACTTTCTAGTCTACAAAAACAAGGAATAAAATTTTTACTTAGCACTAAAGTTGAGGAGATAAAACAAAGTAGTAATTCTTTGAGTGTGGAAGTTTGCTCTGCTCAAGACAACCAAACAAACATTATAGAGGCAGATAAGGTGCTGGTTGCAGTAGGACGCAAACCATGCACTGAGGGTCTTGAAAAAATAGAGAAAGACAGTCGTGGTTTCGTTCAAGTTAACAACAGATATGAAACTAATGTGAAAGGAATATTTGCTATTGGTGATGTGATTGGTGGAGCAATGCTTGCTCATAAAGCAGAGGAAGAGGGAGTTGCAGTTGCGGAAATAATAGCAGGACAATTACCTCACGTTGATTATGAAATCATACCGTCAGTCATTTACACCCACCCTGCAGTTTCTTCAATCGGTAAAACCGAAGATGAACTGAAAAGTGTTGGTCGAAAGTATAAAGTTGGTAAATGTCAATTTGCTGCAAATGGTAGAGCAAAAGTCACTGACGATGCTGAGGGATTCGTGAAAGTTCTGACTTGTAGCAAAGCAGATACAATACTCGGTGTACATATCATAGGAGCATACGCTGATACGCTAATCAATGAAGCAGCGGTTGCAATGGCATATGGTGCAGCAGCAGAGGATATATACAGAATTTGTCACTCTCATCCTGATATAAATGAAGCCTTTAGGGATGCGTGCATCGATGCTTTCTTTAAAAAGTAACTGTGGACCTCGGTTCAATCATTGAAAAATGGTATGATTGGCTAAAGTACAACAGGTCTTACTCACCAAACACTTTGGAGTCATACATGAGGGACCTCAAAGATCTTATAAATTTCCTAAATACTCACATTGGTGAAGAAGTAAATGTTGGCTCTTTAGAAAAATTAAGCATACCTGAACTGAGAAGTTGGTTTACCTCTCGTTATGCAAGAGGTGTAAATGCGAGATCTAACACTCGCGCATTGTCAGTAATCAGAAATTTTTTCAAATATATAAAAAACAATTATGAAATAAATAATGAAGCGGTATTTTCTTTATCAAGGCCAATTCAGAGAAGAACTCTACCTAAAGCACTTTCAATATCTAACATAGAAACTCTATTGAAAGAAATGAAATTGCCTGATCTAGGCGAGCCTTGGGTGGTAAAAAGAGAAATTGCAATTGTCGTTCTGCTATATGGTACGGGCTTAAGAATCACTGAAGCACTGAATCTTAAGGTTAGTGATATTAGCAATGAAAGTTTAATAGTAACAGGTAAGGGAGATAAACAAAGGCAGGTATTTATTCTTCCAGTAGTAAAAAAGTGTATACAAAAATATATAAAAGCTTGTCCCCACTTTGACGAAGCGGGACATCTTTTTGTGGGGGTAAGAGGAAAAAAATTGGGAAGAACTTATGTTGCTAATCGTTTGCAAAAAATAAGAAGATTTTTAAACTTACCAGAAATTTTATCTCCACATGCATTTCGCCATAGTTTTGCTACTCATTTGCTTCAGGAAGATATTGACATAAGATCAATACAACAGCTGCTTGGCCACTCAAGCCTTGAAACTACTCAAGTTTACACTCACCTAAATTATCAAGATGTCTTCAATATGTATAAAAACTTTCAGAAGAGTTTGAATAAAAAATCGAAATCTTAACTTCGTCTTAAATCGATAATATTGCCGAACTGAGTGCTTGCAACATCATTCAGTACTGTACCTGCTTTATATAAGCAATAGTGACCAGCAGAGAAGAAAGCAAAAACGTTTTGCAAAAGGTTATGAATGAAAGAGAATAGACAGCAGAATTTAAATTAGAAGCTATGTAAAGAAACAAGTCAAGCAAATAGCAAAAGATCTGGGACCGTACACCTAGGCACTCAATTTTAATTTTTCACTCAAAACCAAGTTTACGACATCAGGGCTGGCTTTTCCTTTGGTGGATTTCATGACTTCACCAACAAAGAACCCATACAATCTTGTTTTACCACCCTTATATTCTTGAACTTTATCTTGGTTGTCATTGATGATTTTATCTATTACCTCTGAGATTTGACATGTGTCAGTTATTTGCTTGAGATTCTGCTCTTCTATAATAAGGGATGCAGGCTTTCCAGTTTCAAACATAATATCAAAAACTTGTTTACCAAGTTTAGCAGAGATCGTTCCATCGACGATAAAGTCGAGGAGTTCGGATAAAGCATCTGCTTTAATTGGAGAGCTAACAATATCAATATTTGTTTTATTTAAACGACCGAAAAGCTCGACGGTTAACCAGGTAACTGCAATCTTTGAATCATGCTTTTTTGCTAATTTTTCAAAATAATCGGCAATTTCTTTATCAGAAGTGAGAACGTCTGCATCATATTCATTGATACCTAATTCCTCTATGTATCGAAGTTTTTTTTGATCTGGCAACTCGGGTAAAGATGATTTAATAGAATCAATTTTGTCTTGGCTTATTTCAACAGGTAGCAAATCAGGTTCAGGGAAATATCTATAGTCACTTGAATCTTCTTTGCTTCTCATCACTTTTGTTTTTCCTAAAGTGACATCAAACAATAAGGTATCTTGACTTATTTCTCCTCCGCTTTCCAAAATTTTGATCTGCCTTTGTGCTTCATAATCTATAGCTTGTACAATATAACGTATTGAATTTAAGTTTTTTATTTCACAACGAGTGCCAAATGTGCTACTACCCTTTGGGCGAACAGAAACATTTGCATCACAGCGAAGTGACCCCTTTTCCATATCACCATCACATGAACCGATGTAACGCAAAATCTGCCTCAATTTTTTCATGAATTCTGCAGCTTCTGCAGATGAACGAAGATCTGGCTCTGAAACAATTTCCATTAAAGCAACACCTGCACGATTTAAATCTATGTAAGTTTTGCTTTCTTCATGAATACTCTTTCCTGCATCTTGCTCTAAGTGAATTCTTGCGATTCTTATTTCTTTTTCATTATTATTGATAAACACTTTACCATTTTTAACTATCGGCTCAAAGAACTGGGTTATTTGGTAACCTTGTGGTAAATCGGGATAAAAATAATTTTTACGATCAAAGTAAGAGCACTTATTAATTTCTGCAGAAAGTGCAAGACCGGTACATATTGCTTGCTCTATGCAGAAATAATTTAATATTGGCAATGTACCTGGCATTGCTGCATCAACTAGAGAAACTTGAGTATTGTGCTCAGTGCCAAATTCCGTTAGTGAACTAGAAAATAGCTTTGTCTTAGAAGAAACCTGAGCGTGTACCTCAAGTCCAATTACTGTCTCCCAGTTTTCTTTTGTCATGTATTTTATTCAATTAATAACTTTATATTCTGCAAACTAGCACAAAAAGTCAAATAAAACTCATTTAACCTATGATCCAAGAGCGGTGTATATCAATAATATAAGAGTTACTACAGTTTCTATTGACTAGGCTGTTATATAATAAAGTTAAGTGCTGCCAAAAAATATCTATAGTAGGCCAAAACATAATTTTGATGGCAACTGATTAGCTAACAAATTTATAAACATCAGTATATAGTTCATCAATGCCTGGCTCTTTACTATTTTTAGCAAAATCTTCTGACTTTTTTACTAAATCTCGTATTTCCTTATCAATAGCTTTGCATTCTTCATCAGAAGCGATTTTATTGTCTGTTATATACTGTTTTAGGGTGCTTATAGGATCATGATTTTGCTTCATATCTTCAACTTCTTCTTTTGAACGATAAGTAGCAGGATCTGACATTGAATGTCCACGATATCGATATGTCTTCATTTCAAGCAAGAGAGGTCCTTTTCCCCCACGTACGTGCTCAGCTATTTCACTTGTTAACTCATAGACAGAGAAAAAATCCATTCCATCAACTTGTTTTCCAGGAATACCAAAACTCTCTCCTCTTTTATATAGTTCAGTTACTAAAGTTGATCTTTGTACAGAAGTTCCCATTGCGTATTCGTTATTTTCTATGATATAAACCACAGGTAACTTCCACAAAGATGCCATATTAAATGATTCATATACTTGTCCTTGATTTGCAGCACCGTCACCAAAATATGTGAATACAACGTTATCTTTTTTCTTGTATTTATTAGCAAATGCTATTCCTGTGCCAATTGGGACTTGTGCACCTACTATTCCATGTCCACCAAAGAAATTTTTTTCAACATCAAATATGTGCATGGAGCCACCTTTGCCTTTTGAACACCCTGTTTCTTTGCCGGTTAGTTCTGCCATCACAACATTCGGATCAGAATTACATGCAAGCATTAAGCCATGGTCTCTATAGCTTGTGATAAAAGCATCACCAGATTTTGATGCAGCTTGAGTCCCAACTGCAACTGCTTCTTGCCCTATTGATAAGTGACAGAATCCGCCTATTAATCCCATTCCGTATAATTGTCCTGCTTTTTCCTCAAATCTGCGTATGAGAAGCATTTTTCTGTAGAATCCAATCACCTGTTCTTTAGTGAAATTTTCTGCTTTCATATTGACTTTCTTTTATTAAATTGAGATCATACCAGAAATTTTTAACATTTTATAATACTATCTATATGGACTACTATCACTGGCTTGAAGCTTTTCACGTTATCTCTGTAATTATGTGGGTGGCAGGTATGCTCTATTTGCCAAGGCTTTATGTTTACCATGCATCTGTAAAACCAGGGTCAGAAAATGACAGCTTACTTCAAATAATGGAGAAGAGACTCCTTAGATATATCATAAACCCTGCAATGCTTTTCTCCCTTAGTTTTGGAATTATGCTAATGATTATTAGGGAAGCATATCGCGAAGGGTGGTTTCATATAAAAGCGCTAGCATTATTCTTAATGTTTGCTATTCATGGCCTACTTGCAAAGCATAGGAAAAATTTTGCAGTGGGCTTGAATAAGAAAACTCACGTTTATTTTCGTGTTTTAAACGAAGCAGTAACAGTGTTAATAATAATTATAGTTATTATGGTTATTGTAAAACCTTTTTGATTTTCTAGCCTAATGCTGAGCCATTGAATGGAGTATAAGAATTGTTACTAAATAGTTTATTCTGATGTTCCGTAGTCTAAGTAAAGTACTTAAGGTATAGATTCTTTGTTTTTGTGTGTTATCCTGGTTAACAAGAATTCGCAGTAGTATTATAATGAGTAAGTTAAAAAAGCTTAGTGCTGGACTTTCTTTGACAGGCCTGATTGGTAGTGATGATATAGATATGCAAAGGGCAGGAAATAGAAAGAAGAAATATCAATTTTTGGATAAGACGTTCGCATGGATTGATGCGATGATAAATTTTATTTTTAAACGTGAGAGTAATAACGTAAATGAAGTCCTAAAAGTCACATGGGGACCACTATTTTTTGGTTTAGTGGTGATATTCATCTTTTTTGGAATAGGTGGTATTTGGTCAGCTATAGCTCCAATTGACGGAGCAGTGCATGCAAGTGGAGAAGTTATTGTCTCTTCAAATAGAAAAATAGTGCAACACTTGGGTGGGGGAATAATAAGCAAAATTTTAGTAAAAGAAGGTCAAACAGTTAAAAAAGATGAGCCTTTAGTTTTATTAAGTGATGTTAACGAAAAGGCAAATTTGAGTATAATTAAAGAAAAACTCTTATCATTTTTGGCAACTGAAGCAAGACTTATTGCAATTAGGGGAGACTTAGATACGCTAGAATTTTCTGATGAGGTTAAAAGATTATCTAACGATGAACTTGTAAATAAAGCGATAAAGAATCAGGTAAAGTTGTTCAACTCTCAGAGAAAGAGTATATTAGGAAAAACTGACATACTGCAACAACGTATAAAGCAGTTAAATGATGAATTAGCAGGGCTAAATTTTCAACTAAATGCAGCCCATAAGCAATATGACTTGATAACTGAGGAGTTAGAAACAAAAAGACAATTACTTGATAGTGGCCATATAAGCAAACCACACATTTTAGCTTTAGAAAAACAGTTTGCTGAAATTGAGGGTAGAGTTGGACATTACCGTTCTGCAATATCTCAAGTACAGCAAAAGATTGGAGAAAATGAGTTAGAGATTATAAATGTGAAGAATGATGCTCAAGAAAGAGCAAATGCTGAGCTTAAGGAAGTTAATACATCTATTGCAGACTTAAAAGAGAGGCTGATGGTTGCTGAAGATTCGTTAGCACGTACAATAATTAAATCACCTCAAGATGGTATAGTTACAGATATAAGATACCACACTGAAGGTGGTGTTATACAATCTGGAGTTCCAATCATGAGTATAGTACCATCAGATGATGATCTAATAATAGATGCTAAAGTTCTAACCAGAAACATAGAAGAGATACTGTCAGCAAAAAAGAAAGATAGCAATATAGTCTCTATCGACGGACTAGAAGGGCTGAAAGTTAAAGTAAGGCTGAGCGCTTATAGTGCACGTCGCTTAAGTTTAATTAACGGTATAGTAAACCATATTTCCCCTGATGCTCTTGATGATCCAAGGATGGGGCGTTATTATTCAGTGCGAGTGGTGATACCAAAATCAGAACTTGCTCAATTTAAAAACGTATACCTATATCCTGGTATGCCAGCAGAAGTATATATAGTTACTCAATCCCGCACTCTTTTATCGTTCTTGTTTACACCTATAATTGCAACATTCGATAGATCTTTCATAGAGAGATAATTTATTTTGCTTTTCTAAAAAATTTGTTTACAGAGTTTGATATGCAAAAAAATTTACACACAAGTAGTGTATTATTTTATAATTATTTTCTATAATATGTAAATCTTTGATTTAAGATGCAAATGCTAACGTAAAAATTAAAGGTTAATTAGTAAACTCAGCTGTATAATAGAATTAAAGGAATTAGTAAGATTTTTACCTCAATGAATTATAAATAGGCAAACTTACCTAAAGTTTAATAGTGTCTGTTACTGCTTTTAGGTGTGAGGCTAGAGGGTTATTAGCAATAACAGACACTATTAAACTTATTATAGAACTTCCTTAAAGTAAATACTTAACTTAAAATATTATAATATTTTAACTTAAAATAGATTCATGTAAATGCTTTTTCCTCAAGTTAGTATCGTATTAGTATATTTATTAAATGCTAAAAAAACATTAATCATCATTTACTTTTGATTCAATATTTAGCAAAACACTTGTGTACATTCTATAATCTCTGTTTGCATAGTAAGTGTATATATATTATTATACAGTTAGTTTTACAGCAAAAAATATGGTGAAGTTATTTGCATTATTGATAATGTTTTACTCAAACATATCAATTGCTTCTGCTCCTACTTCTTGGCAATTTGGATTTCCTGCGCCTGCAACTGAGATAATGGAGGTTGTAGTTAAGTCACATTCGTTTGTGATGAGTGTAATGATTGCAATTATGCTTTTTGTATGGGCCCTGCTTGCTTATGTAGTATTTCGCTTTCGTAAGGGCAAAGTGAAAAATGTCAGTAAAATAACTCATAATATCTTTGTAGAAATTATCTGGTTTGTTATACCAACGATTATTGTTGGGGTATTGGCTTTTAAAAATGCTGAATTAATTAAACTACAGGAGAAAGTGCCAAAAGCTGACATAACACTAAAAGTTATTGGTCATCAATGGTATTGGAGTTACCAGTACCCAGAATATCAAGGTATTTCATTTGACAGCTATATAAAAGGAAAAGAAGACTTTACCGAAAGAGATTTAAAACTATTCTCTGTTGATAATAACGTTATTTTACCTATCAATACTAATATTCGTTTACAAGTGACAGCAGGAGATGTAATACATAGCTGGGGAATACCGGCTTTTGGTATAAAAATTGATGCAATACCAGGTAGGCTGAATGAAGCATGGTTTAACGTTACAAAGCCCGGTATTTATTATGGGCAATGTTATGAACTATGTGGTCAAGGTCATGGATTTATGCCAATTGTTGTTGAAGCAGTGAGTAAAGAAGATTTTAATAAGTGGATTGAAGATAAAAAATTAGTAAGTTAAGTTTGGAGTATAGATATGAGTGATGTACCAAAAGGTATAAGACGTTGGCTGTTTTCTACTAATCACAAAGATATAGGGACACTATACATTATTTTTTCCATATTAGCTGGAATTATTGGTGGATTATTATCGGTAATTATTCGTACTCAGCTAATGCACATTAATATACTGAACAATAATTACCAGCTATATAACGTAATGATTACAGGGCATGCGGTAATAATGGTGTTTTTTATGATAATGCCAGCCTTAATGGGAGGATTTGGTAATTGGTTCGTACCTCTCATGATTGGTTCACCAGATATGGCATTTCCTCGTATGAATAATTTAAGTTTTTGGTTATTAGTATCATCTTTTATTTTGCTTATCCTCTCTGTATTTGCTGGCGAAGGTCCTGGAACAGGATGGACTTTATACCCACCTTTGTCGCAAATTATGTCCCACCCAAGTGCAGGAGTTGATCTTGCTATACTTGCACTTCATGTTGCTGGTATGTCATCAATTGTTGGGGCGATCAACTTTATAGTCACTATATTCAATATGCGTGCAAAAGGTATGTCACTCACTAAAATGCCACTATTTGTTTGGTCTGTTTTACTAACGTCATTTATGTTAATTGTTGCCTTACCGGTACTTGCTGGTGCTATAACTATGCTGCTAACTGATCGCAATATTGGTACTTCCTTTTTTGATCCTGCTGGTGGCGGTGATCCTGTGTTATTTCAACACCTGTTTTGGTTTTTTGGTCATCCAGAAGTTTACATAATTATTTTCCCTGCATTTGGCATCATAAGTCAAGTCGTATCAACTTTTTCCCATAGGCCAGTATTTGGCTATAAAGGGATGGTTTATGCTATGATAGGTATAGCAGCATTTGGTTTTATGGTTTGGGCTCATCATATGTTTACTGTTGGGCTTAGCGAAGATGCTGCTGTGTTTTTTAGCACTACAACAATTTTTATTGGTGTTATAACTGGTGTAAAAGTTTTTAGCTGGATTGCAACTATGTGGGGTGGGGCAATTGAATTTAAAACCCCTATGCTATTTGCGCTAGGTTTTATTTTTATGTTTGTTGGTGGGGGTATAACCGGAATAATTCTTTCTCACGGTGGAATAGATAAACTTTTACACGATACCTATTATGTCGTTGCTCACTTTCACTATGTCATGTCGCTTGCTGCATTATTTGGAGCCTTCGCTGGTTTTTATTATTGGATAGGCAAAATGTCAGGTAAGCAATATAACGAGTGTTTAGGAAAGGTACACTTTTGGCTCACTTTTATTAGCACCAATGTTACTTTCTTACCTCAGCATTTCCTGGGATTAGCCGGCATGCCAAGGCGTATACCTGATTATCCCGACGCGTTTATCCCTTGGAATTATATATCCTCAGTTGGCTCATATATGTCCTTTGTTTCAGTTATGTTTTTTGTGTTTATAGTTATACATCTCTTCAAATGGGGCAAGAAAGCTGGAGATAATCCTTGGGAAGGTGACACTTTAGAATGGACAGTATCTTCACCACCGCCTTTTCATACTTTTGAAAAACCACCAGTGATAAAATAGAATGTACACAAGTGTTTTGCTAAATGTTGAATCAACAATACTGGATTTTTGGCATTTGCTAAAGCCAAGGATAATGTACCTTGTAGTGTTTACTGCAGTTGCTGGAATGGTTGCTGCGCCGGGTAGTATTCATCCTTTTCTTGTACTAATATCTCTGGTATGCATTGCTCTTGGTTCAGGATCTGCAGGTGCGATAAATATGTGGTATGACAGAGATATAGACTTGCTTATGGAGAGAACAAAAAACCGCCCTATACCTTCAGGTAGAGTTTCTGCAGAAAGCGCGCTTGAATTTGGCATAACTCTTGGAATATTGTCAGTATTTATCATGGCAATAGCAGTGAACTATGTTTCTGCTGCTTTGCTTGCAATTAGCATATTATTTTATGTTTTTGTGTATACAATTTGGCTCAAAAGGCGTACTCCGCAGAATATTGTTATTGGTGGTGCAGCAGGTGCTTTTCCTCCAATGATTGGCTGGGCGGTTGTAACTGACTCTGTAAGCTGGGAAAGTTGTATTCTATTTTTAATAATTTTTATGTGGACTCCACCACATTTTTGGGCTCTATCTTTAAATAGATCTGAAGATTATACAAAAGCATCGATTCCAATGTTCAATATCGTTTATGGTCCAGAAAAAACGAGGAAATATATATTAATCTATAGCGTGTTACTCGTATTAACTAGCTTACTTCCAGCACTATTTTTGAAAAAGGCTCTATTTTACCTCAGTATGGCAATTATTGAAGGGTGTGTTTTTATTTGGTTTGCTGCATCCGTTATAAGGCTTAAAAGTCATAGCTCGCAGAAAAAAATGTTTTCTTATTCGATTTCTTATCTATTTTCTCTGTTTGCCAGCGTTATTTACTGCTCTATTGATTTATTTTAACCATGAAAGAACATAAAAACTATCTTTTACTTTCTCTTCTAATAATGCTCGTTGTAGCACTTTTTTTTATTTCCATAATAAAATTTAAAGGTGCGGCTTAAATTGCCTCTATATCTATAAAAATTGTGATTTTATAGAAGCAACGATATACTTTATTAATTCACTACAGTTAAAGATGAAGAAAAAGGAAGTGACAATATACACAGATGGAGCATGCTCTGGTAACCCAGGGACAGGAGGGTGGGCAGCAATCATATTATTTCAAAATCATATAAAGAACATCTGTGGTAGAGAAGAAAATACTACAAATAATAAAATGGAGTTAACAGCAGTGATCAATGGACTGAAGGTATTAAAATTTCCTTGTAATATCAGTTTGTATACGGATAGCCTCTATATTAAATACGGTATAACAGAATGGATAAATAAGTGGAAAATGAACGGCTGGAAGACAAGTAATAAGAAGTCAGTAAAAAATATAGAATTATGGAAAGAATTAGACGATGTTGCTTTGCAACATGAGATTAACTGGAAGTGGGTGAAAGCGCATAATGGTGATAAATACAATGAAGAAGCCGACAGCTTAGCAAGAAAAGCAATAATCGATGCTTAAAAAAATAGCTCTATCATTTTCTATAATTTTATTATTTATATTCTGCTTCTTTATCCCTTTTAAAGGGGAAGGTCCTTTAGAAATCAATATTAGTTATATTAATTTTTATATAAAGAAAAAAATATTAAAGATATTTACCAATTCGGATGTCAGCATGGAGAGTACCTCGGTTATTTGGCAGAAAGATGGCAAGCTAGTCATTACAGATTTAAAAATAACAAATCCTGACTTTACCATAGAAGTTCCTGAGCTTTTCGTACACTTTAAGTTAAGTTCCAAAAAGTTCTCTCAGGTTTTAGCTGGTAATGTACACATATATATCAAGAAGGAAGAGACCAGAGGAATAACAACATCTGTAATGACAGATAAGATGAGTAGTACAAAAAATCTGCTGAAGACAATAAGAAAAATTTTTTTCTACTTAAATGCAGACTCAAGGATTGAAATTACTAACATTGCTGTCAATAAAAGCACGGAAGGTGAGTTTTTCATCGATAAAGTATATGCAGGGAAGGGGGAAGATTTCAATGTTTTGGATATTCGTGTTCATACAAAAGATAAAAAGGGGATTCTAGATGATTTATCTATTATGATAAAAAATCGCAATAATTTGTTAAATTTGTATGGAACATTTTATAACCTAAAGTTGGGGCTATTTAACGAGTTTTCCACACTAGTTAAAAGTTACAATTTGGACAAAGAAATAGGGTTCAAAGGGAACTTCTCAATGAGGATTAATGGAAAGGATGAAGTTATGGATGGAAACATATACGTGTTAAATACAGAGAGTCACTCAGGTAAAAACTTAGCCTTGACTAATGTAAATGTAAATTTGACATATAGTGATGAAATCATTAGCGTAAAAAACTTTCATTTTAAGTTAAATGATACTTACCTTTCTTTGATTGGCAAAATGAACTTTGGCACAAATCATGCTTTGCTTAGAGTTAATATTAGTAAACTTGTTGCAAAAGATTTATGTACTTATGTACCAGATGGTGTAGTAAATAGTAAATTTAAAAGCTGGTATTGTAATAATATTGATGGGGATGTTCTAAATACCATTGTAAGTTTCAATGGCAAAATTAACAATTTGGTTAATGACGATCTATCAGACATTGTAATTGTTGCTGATATAGAAAATTGCAGCGTTAAATTTGATGAAGATTTTGAACGAGTGGAGAAGTTGAACGGTGAGTTAACTCTTAAGGATAACAATCTCAAAATTATTGTAAATAGTGCCAAGTTCCAGAATTTCACTATCGATAGTAGTGATATTGAAATGAACTCTCTAAATAAGGAAGATTCAGTTCTTACCATTAACGGTCAGGCTGTAAGTGATGCTTATGGGTTATATGAGCCTATAAGATTTAAGCTGGATGATGTGGTAAAACTTGAAAGAGATAAAGTAGGTGGAATAGCAAAGTCTGTATTCAATTTTCGTATTTTTAATCTAAACTCTAGTGATAAAAAAGTAGATTTTTCGGCCAAATTTCATTCTGAAATTGATAATTTGGTGGTGTATAATGGAAGTTTTGGTAAGTATGATATTAAGCTCGATTTTGGGAGTGACTTTATAGATTTAAATGGTAGTGGTATGGTGAATAATACACAGCTTCTATTTGACCTCAAAAGTAGCAATAAAAATGAAAATTTTGCCTGGAATTTGACTGGAGATTTGCCTGCTCAAATACTTAATTTCGGTGATGGTTACATCAATGCAAATATAGAATCAGTGGTATATCAAGATAAGACGGGATATATTAATGGTAATATAGATTTATCAGAGCTTGAGTCACGTTCAACCTACTTAGGGTGGAAAAACCATTTTGAAGATCACAATAAAGTTTTATTTTCTACAAGGCTAAAAGGAGTAGGTGAGTTGCTAATAGACAAACTAGACGTTGTAGGAAATGATCTAGACATAAAATTCAGCGGAAGAGTAGAAAATGGAAATCTATATTTAAATTCTAGCAACTTTAAATTACCTGATAATAATTTTAGTATAGAGATTGAGTCAGGTAAGGAGAAAAATGCCATAACTATTCATGGTGAGAAAATCAACTTAAGTGATGTTTTAGGTTTACTTGGCAAAGATAGTAATCGATTAAATAACAACATAGAAGTTACTATGAATGTTGACAATATAATTATGAAAGAAGGAATTATCATAAAAGATGCTAAGCTAAATGTAACTTGTGCTAAAGGTGATTGTAGTGGAAGTCAATTCACAGGACAGTTTTTAGAAGATAACAGTAATATACTAGTAGAATATAGTGAAATAGGGCTAGAAGTATATTCGGATAATTCAGGTATGCTTTTACGTTCTTTCGGTGTTGGTAAGTCAATTAAAAACGGCAAATTATCTCTTTATCTATCTTCTAAGAGAGAAAATGGAGAACATTATGGTATGTTATCTATCAACAATTTCTATATCAAAGATGCTCCACTACTTACTACTTTATTATCAATGTCCTCACTTCCTGGTATTGTAAATGCTATAAAGAACGAAGGTGTGCATTTTTATAAGTATAATGCACCTTTTTCATATAAAGATGGCACTATTGAAATTGAGGAAACTTGGCTCGAAGGAGCGGAACTAGGCATTAGCACTAGTGGTACACTCGATATTAAGGGTTATAAATTTCAGGTTGAAGGACAAGTAATACCAGCATATTCAATTAACAAATCTTTGTTGAAAATCCCTATAATCGGAAAACTTCTGACTGGTGGGAAGAGTAGGGGGATTATTTCAATAGACTACAAAGCAAATGGTGATGATAAAAACAACAACGTATCTGTTAATCCTATCTCTTCGCTAACCCCAAGCTTACTTAAGAGGTTATTAGGAGTATTTGATCGTATTATGACAAAAACTAATAAAAGCATTTTAAAAGGTAGTTTAAAGAAGAAATTTAGCTCAATATGACCAGAAGAAAAGTTATTTATTGATGTTTAGTTAGATGGTAAACGTTAGATACAACAAACAGAGGAAGTTAGATAAAATAATTAAGGGAACAAGAATATAAAGGTTTAACTTGAAGTAACCGGATAAAATCTGAGTCACACTTCCAAGTGCTGGTACCCACGAAAGCAATGCAACTGCACAAATCAGTAGGTGCCTTACAATTTTTGGTGTTTTGTCTTCATTCTCTAATTTGTGATGTGATCTTCTGATAAAAATTGTTATTCTACCTAAATACCAGTTAGCTATTCCACCAAGACTGGATCCTAATACTCCAAAAAGTAATATAAGTAGTTGATCGTAGTTTGACCTAAAGCATAACATAGTGTAAAGTACAAAACCTTGATGTATGGGTAAGATAAGCGATGATACTAGGCTATCTATAAACAATAGGAGATAATTTTCCATACCAAGTTGTTGTACCATCTTCGTTGTCAGAAATTGTAACCCCCATTTGTTTCAATTGCTCTCTTATTTTGTCTGCAGTATCATAATCTTTATTTTGTTTTGCTACTTTTCTTAAGTCTATCAACCTTTCTATTTCTTGATGACTCACACCACTTGCAAACCACTCTTGATAACTTGACTCAAGAATACCAATGAACCTTGCGCTTTTAACAAACTTCTTAGTTAATTTGAGCCTCTCACATTCATTACTTGTCTTATTGATTTCTGTAGCCATTTCATGCAATATGGCTACAGCTTCAGGAATGTTTAAATCGTTTTTCAAAGCCTCTATAAAATCTTTAGAGACTTCTGCATCACTTTCCTCAATACATGTACTACGTAATAACCGATAAAACTTGTTTAAAGTTTCTTGCGACTCAGAGATAACATTTTCTGTCCAATCAAGTGGTTTTCTGTAGTGAGTTTTAAGCAGCGCATAACGTATTACTTCACCCTTTATTCCACTATCTAACAAATCCCTTACTTTGACTATATTAAATAAGGATTTGCTCATTTTCTCTTCATTTACCGTAAGAAACCCGTTGTGTACCCAATATTTTGCAAACGTTGACTCAGCAAATGCAGATTTACTCTGTGCAATTTCATTCTCATGATGAGGAAATTGCAAGTCTATACCCCCACCGTGAATGTCAAAATCTTTGCCAAGGTAAGCATATGACATTGCTGAACATTCTATATGCCACCCTGGTCTTCCCTCTCCCCATGGACTATTCCAGTGACTTGAAAGTTTATAGTCAGTTTCGTTTGCAGGTTTCCAAAGTACGAAGTCTCCTGGGTGTTTTTTATTTTCACCAACTTCAACTCTACTACCGTAGTTTAATTCATCAATTTTTTTTCCTGATAAAACGCCGTATTCAGGGTAAGATTCTACACTAAAATATACATGTTTATTGGATTCATAAGCATGACCAGCTTGCAGCAAAGACTCAATTAACTTGATAATGTTATCTATGTTTTCCGTTGCTTTTGGTTCATATGTTGGTTCTGCACAATTTATGCTTTCCATGTCTTCATGAAAAGTTTTAGTGTAATATTTGCTAATGCTTTCTATATTACTATTTTTCTCATTTGCTGCATTGATTATCTTGTCATCGATGTCGGTTATATTACGCACATAAGTAACTTTTCCATAACAAAATTTAAGCAGTCGAAATAATACATCGTAAACAACAATAGAACGTGCATTACCTATATGTGCTGTATCATATACTGTTGGCCCACAAACGTACATTTTTATATGATCTTTATCGATCGGTGTAAAGGGCTCTTTTTTTTTTGTTAAAGTGTTGTAAAGCTTAACCATATACAAAGCTTTTTAGAAAAGAAAATGCTCCAAATATAAGCTGTGGTCCTTTAACTATTACGACAAGAGTAAGTAATAACCCACACAATGATACTAATACTCCCATTATAGAGAGAAATCCATCTTTGCTCATGATACCCAGTGAAATGAGAGTTGTACCAATTGCAGGAATGAAGTTAGTTAAAGGAAGTGGGATTGCTATCGATAATGCACAAAGCAGCATTATAAATGCTAAAATATTTTCACCAGGACCACGAAAAATGAAAGACATTCTTGGTTTCATGAACTTTTCTATTTTTTTTAATGTAGGTGAAGTTTTCTCTACCACGAGAGCTAGTGTTGAACGTTGAAAAGATTTCCTTTCTAGCCAATTAGGCATCCAAGGAGAATCAAACCCAAATAGAAGCTGCAGTGAAAATAAGATTAAAGGTATAGAAAGAATGGTTGTATAGCCAGGTGGAACAGGTATAGGTACTGATAGCGGTAAAGAGAAGATGATTATTAAAATACCAAAACCACGCTCATGTAAAGCTGTTTTAATATCAAATAATGTTACTTTATCATTATCGTTATTATTAGTATCTGCAACCTCTTTTAGAATATCAGAGGCCAATTTTTTATCTTCAGTCAATTTCACACTTTTTTCCACAGTTACCCTTTAATAACAATATAACTTCTAACTAACATAGTTATTGCTATATTTCAATATCGATTATTCATTTCATGCTGTACTTCATTCTTTTATTAAAGTGTTGTAAAGCTTTTAAGTTATAAGGCTTTTAAGAAGAGAAAGTGTTCCGGCTATAAGTTTTGGTCCTTTAACTATTACAATAAGGGTAACCAATAACGCACAGAATGAAACTAACACTCCCAGCGTAGATAAAAATCCATCTTTACCCATAATGCCGAGTGAAATAAGAGTTATACCAATTGCAGGAAGGAAGTGAGTAAAAGGTAATGGAAGAGCTATTATTATTGCACAAAGCAACATCATAAAAGCTAGAATCTTTTCACCTGGACCAAGAAAAATAAAAGACATTCTTGGTTTCATGAACTTTTCTATTTTTTTTAATATAGGTGAAGTTTTCTCTACCACGAGAGCTAGTGTTGAACGTTGAAAAGATTTCCTTTCTAGCCAATTAGGCATCCAAGGAGAATCAAACCCAAATAGAAGCTGCAGTGAAAATAAGATTAAAGGTATAGAAAGAATGGTTGTATAGCCAGGTGGAACAGGTATAGGTACTGATAGCGGTAAAGAGAAGATGATTATTAAAATACCAAAACCGCGCTCATGTAAAGCTGTTTTGATGTCGAACAATGTTACTTTATCACTATCGTTGTTATTGGTATCTGCAACCTCTTTTAGAATATCAGAGGCCAATTTTTTATCTTCAGTCAATTTCTCACTTTCTTCCACGATTAACCTTTAATAACATTCTAACTAACATAATTATTACTGTACTTCAATCATACCTCTTCAATTCTTTAGCCTTGTTTAAACAAATGACACGCACTTTAGTGCGTGTCACGAAACATAAGGAAGCTAACGATCTGGTTCATTAGATGATAGTTTCTCTGAATCCTTAAGTTCTTGTTTAAGGTTTTTAATGCCTTTGCCTAAATCACCCATAACTTGTGGTAACCTACCTGCACCAAACAGAACTAAGATTATTATTAAGACTAGAAACAGCTGCCATGGACCTAAACTCATTTGTACCTCCGTTGAAAATATTAACTTTTAGGTATTAAAACTTGACTGAAGCCAAGTGATACATAAATTATATCACTTTTATTGAATTATAAATCAAGAGTTTTTAATTATCTTATAATAGTTTTAGCCTAACATTAAGTTTAGTTTAGCTGTAGAGTAAAAGGAAGCTCACTAAAAAATTTTGCTAACGTATCATCTTTAGGTCTGTGGTATATGTAGCTAGGAACTCCTGATTGAATAATTTTACCATTTTTCATCACGTAAATAAAATCTGCAACTTTCAACGCTTCTTGCGGATCATGAGTTACCATGAGTACAGGAATATTTTTGCTTCTAAAAAGTGACAATATATGGTGCCTTATTCGATATTTGAGCAGTATATCTAAATTAGAAAATGGTTCATCGAGCAAAACAACATCAGGATTTTGCGCCATTACTCTTGCTATTGCAACTAATTGTTGCTGTCCTCCTGATAAAGCATGAGGGTACGTGTTTTCATATTTTTCTATATTAAATAGCTTTAAGATTTCCAATGCAGTAAGGTATTTTTCTTTCTTAGAAGTACTGCAAATAGCAAAAGTTATATTTTCTATTACTGTTTTATGAGGAAATAATGCAGAATGCTGAAAAATCAATCCGATATTTCTACGCTCTATAGCAATTGACACTTTGTTACTTGCAACTAATTTATCATTTATAACAATGGTTCCAGATTTTGGATTTTCTATTCCTGCGATTAATTTTAGAATTGTTGACTTGCCACAGCCAGAATGACCTAGTAAACAGGCAACACTTCCTTTCTTCACTTGAATGTTGATGTTGCTTAAAGCAAAGCCATCTTGATTACTATAAAAGTAACTAATATTGTTAACTAGCATTAATCTTTCAATTGGAATCGTATTATTAAATATAACAGTATTACATTCAAGAAATACAGAAATATTTTTTATTATTGTGAATTAATTGTACAGGGTGCCTAGAAAAATGCGAGACTTTTTGCTATAATTTTGCATAAATAGCAGAAGACATGGGACTATAGCTCAGTAGGATAGAGCGTTGGATTCCTAATCCGAAGGCCGTGCGTTCGAATCGCACTAGTCCCACTTAATTTTGATAAAGTGGTTTAACAATCAAGAAATTATAATTGGTTTGAAAAGTGATTCTAGGAGCTAGATTGCATGGTTTCTCAAGCTTGAATTTACAGGTTCAACCTTATTTTCTCTCATTTCGCTGTAACTTGGAAGTGTAAAATTTTTTACATGTAATCCAGTTACCATTACAACTAAAATAGCTAGGACACTGCAAACTAATGCACCAGCTAAAGATGGAACCGTCACAGCAGCAGCAACAAACAATCCTGCAATAACAACTCCAACAACATCACTCCTTAATGAGGCGTAAAAACTCTCCTTACTTTTTTTGTATTTAGTTTCTTTTTCATGTGGTGGAGAAAATTGAGCCTCTACAAAGCCGTTAGCTTTCTTATCATTATTTGGTGTGACAGTTGGGCCAGTCCTTGTTGATACAGGTGCTTCATTTTTGTTATTATTACCATTAGTACTAACTGGAGGCGCTGTTGCCGTAGGTTTATTACTAATATTTTTGTTAGGTTCTGTTCTATTTTCTTCTACGCTTGGCGTAGTAACAACCTGGTCAGTCCCTGTTACTACAGGTGTTTCATCCTTGTTTACTGCTGATGCGCGTGTTTCTTGATCGTTCTGTATTAGCACTGTCGCTGCTACAGAATTATTTTCTGCAATAGCAGTGCAGAATGCATCATCCTTTAACTGTTGATATAATCTGTACAATTCACTTTCAGGATCTAGTTTTGATTGCTCTGCATTAACACTTTGCAGTAACGTGCTCAGAATCTCAGCATTGTCATCATCAGTGTAAGAGACAACAAAGCATAATATAGATTTTTCTCCTTCAATTTTGCTAACGTAATACCTTCCTTCTTGACCGATTGCATTGATGATGGTCATTCCATTTTGTAAGAGAAATTTTATAACGTTCAAATTTTGATCTTTAATTGCATATTCTAGTACAGCATTTTTTTCACATTTGCTCTGAAGATTAATTCCCTTCCTTTTTAACCTTTTTTGCAAATCTTCAAAACTAGTAACTGTGCTATCCTGTTTTGTAACCCTATCTATATCAAGACACAGATTCCTAATGTCATCATTATTTAGCGTGAGACCAGTGCTTGTATTACTGACATTGGACTCCGCTCCATCAGGTGTGTTTTGCTTCTTGTTTATTGCTGATCTAAGCAGTGCAATTATTACACAGCTTGAGAGATATTTATTGTGATCAGAATTGCTGAAATCGACTTTAAATTCAGAATCTATTTTAAGTTCTTTTCTAAGTGATAATTTTTTCTCTTCAATTATTCCTAAAAGATTTCTTATGCCATCTTCTGGTACGCCTTTCATATACTTTAAAAGTAACCTAACTTTTGTTAGTTCACCACCTATAGAGGCATGACTCAGAGCCTGAACTTTTTCTTCTCCAGTAAATCTTTTGTTATCCAAGAGTACCTTCATAACTTCAGTGCTCTCATTGTGAGGAGCTGTGTTAAGAACCTCTAGTATTTTCGTATGATCTATGTAATCTAAAAATATCTCAAACTCTTGAACTTTACCTTCATTAACGGCGGTCAACAAAGCATTCGATTTTCTTTCTTGATCAAATTTATCGCTATCCAAAAATATCTTTATAACGTTAGGTTTTTCACCTGACACAGCGTAATCTAATACAGTTTTAGAAGTAGTATCTCCAATATCAATTTTAATATTTGACTTTGCGAGCAATTCAACAATTTTTAGAAATGTATCATAATCATTTAAAATACTGCTTGTCCCTGAGCGGAGAATATCCATAAACAAATCACAAATCTTTGCATCTGTTGGCCCACTTTGTTTTAGCTTCTCACCAAATTCCTGAGCAGCTATATTAGGATTATCAGTTACAAATTTCTTTACATCTTCATAAGTTAAATTACCGATCATATTCAAATCTTACTATTATTGCTATACGCTTATTATATCAACTTTTTCATTATTCCGTCAAGTAATCTTGCAGTATCAAATGGCATGATATATATTGATTTATGATTCTCGAGCAAATGATAGAAGATTTAGCCTATAAGTTAGTGAAAGTAACCGAAGCTGCAGCACTTGCTGCATATAAATTGGCAGGCCTTGGTAATGAAAAAAAGGCCGATCAGGTTGCAGTTGATGCAATGCGTACGGTGCTAAACTCAATTGAAATAAATGGTACAATTGTGATTGGGGAAGGGGAGAGGGACGAAGCACCGATGCTATATATCGGAGAAAAAGTTGGCACAGGAAGTGGCCCTGAGATTGACATTGCTGTTGATCCACTTGAAGGCACTACGATTTGCGCTCATTATAAACAAGGGGCAATGTCTGTTCTTGCTGCAACAAAAAAAGGTAATTTTTTACATGCACCTGATGTTTATATGGAAAAGATAGCAGTGGGAAAAAATCTCCCAGAGGGTGTAGTCTCACTAAAAAATAGGATTGAGAAGAATCTGGACAATTTAGCCAAGGCAAAAGGATGTAAAGCAAGTGATCTTATAGTAACTGTACTTAAACGTGAAAGACATGATGAATTAATAGCAAAAATTAGGAAGCTAGGAGCAAAAGTGAAATTAATAGATGATGGTGATGTTGCAGCCATAGTTTCGCTAATAAATGGCAATCACGATATGTATATCGGCACAGGAGGAGCTCCAGAAGGAGTGCTTGCAGCAGCAGCGCTAAGCTCAATCGGTGGGCAGATAGAAGGAAGATTAATATTTGACACGGATCAATTAAAAGAAAGAGCAAAAAATTTGAATATCACTGACCCAGAAAAAATCTACACCGTGAAAGACATGGCAAGAAGTGAATCAGTGTTCATTGCAACTGGAGTAACAAATGGAGAGTTTGTGGATGGAGTAAAGTTTGGCCAAGATATTTGTCTGACTAATTCATTAATAATATTGCCTGGTAAAGTAATAAAAATACAAACAAAATCAATATCTTAAACATTTGTTATATGCTAATTATAAAATTTTATAGAAGGAAGATACTTATAATTGTCTTAAAAAAATGAATTTACATATTAATTTTAGCTTTACAACATTTGGCATTAAGTTATAGTTAAATAGTAATACTAAGAGGTGCTTAATGTTTAGTTCACTAACTAATTTTTTTACGAATACGTCTAAAAAGAAAAGTTCTCAATCTGAAGAAAATAATCATTCTTTCTCTAACAGCACAGAAAGTTTATTAGTCCAATCTACTAAAAAAAATCCTCAACTTGATGATCAAAGTAGAACTGACGCATCTCCTCAAACAAATCTTCAATTTAGTGAGGATGATGTAAAAAACGTGCTCCAAGACTTCGAAAAATTGGATTATAATGATAGTAAGTGTTTTAACAAAATAGCAGAGAAGTATAAAAAAGAGAGAGACCTTTTTGACTATGTAGTGTTAAGCAAGCAAAAGGAGATAATCAATATATTAGATAATAAGCTTCCTGATCTCAAAAGACAAGAAGAGTTTAGAAAAAGATTGGATGAGTATATTTATTCTAGGATTAAAGATGGAATGAGTTATGGAGAAAATCTCCAAAGTACACTTCAGTTTCTTAAAGGTAGGGCAGAAGAAGTATTATCAGATTTTAAAAATTTGAGATTCGATTTTAAGGATAATAAATGTGAAGACCCTAATGATTATGTAAATTATAATAGCGGCCGGCCGGCAGATCCATTTGATAAAATAGCAAATTATTATCGAAGAAAAAGGGATATTTTTCTTTTTAACTATGCGATATTGAGTCAGCAAAAAGAAATAATGAATATATTAGATAAGAAGTTTACTAATGAAGATCAGAAAAAGAATTTTGAAAATAGGTTAGGTAGATATCTTATTCGAATTGAAGAAGGGATGAATGATGCAAAAGAATTTCTAAAAGAAGATGGTCTAGTAGGCTTTTTTGATGGACGTTATTGGCCAGGCGAAAATGCAGAAGTTAATCATTATGATAATCTTAGTGTAAATATTATTAAACCTGAAAAGAGTTTAGAAACAAGCCGTCTTTTCACTGACAAAATTGAAAGGATGGAAAGAAATAAAAATGAGGTAAAAAGAGCAAAAATATACAGCGATGGTAAACTAATTGTAACGATTGAAAAGAATGATAAGCAACAAAGAAATTACCGCTTTGCAAAAGATGCAACATGCGATATGAAAATTAGGTGGAGTGCAGAAGATGAGAAAGGTAATTCTGTTGACTGCTTTATTAGTTTAAATGCAAATCCTAGTAATATTGAGATTGGTCAGGTAACTATTAATGGTAAAGATGTTCAAGTAAGGGAAATTTTAGAATTAGCTAAGCAAAATAAGGATATGCTTATAGAAAATCAAGCTTTATATGAATTTTTAGAAGAATGTCTGGAGAACGTATTATGTGAGGAGGAGAAGAATATACAACCACAGGGGAAAGAAGTTGTTACAACACCTAGCTCCATTCTCCATGACGTGGAACTAGATGAGATCAGCGAAGAGGAAGCCATAAAGAAAGGCTGGACTCCCGGGTACTTTGGTAGTTAGATGTATACTACACATTAAACCTAAAGTGCATTATATCGCCATCTTGCACGATATAATCTCTGCCTTCGAAGCGAATTTTCCCTGCATCTTTGCAAGCTAATTCGCTTCCATATTTTATATAGTCTTCAAAGCTTATGGTTTCTGCTTTTATAAAGCCCTTTTCAAAATCAGTGTGAATTACACCTGCTGCTTTGTCAGCTGTTGATCCTATCTTTATTGGCCATGCACGTGCTTCTTTGGGGCCCACAGTAAAAAAAGTTATCATACTTAGCACTTCATACATAATACGTGCTACTCCATCAAGTCCTGATTCTTGTAAGCCAAATTCTGATAAAAAATTCTGTTTTTCCTCTTCACTATCAAGATTTGCAATATCTGCTTCAAGTTTCGCTGAAATACAATAAAATTTGCTTTTATTTTCTTCCGCCATTTTTTCCACCCTTTTAGATAGTTCATTACCAGTTATGATATTCGTATCTTCAACATTGCATACATACATAACAGGCTTTGTTGTTAGCAATTGAAGCAACTTCATTTCATCTTCATCAATATGCTCTAAGCTTCTTGCAGGCTTGCCAAGTTTTAAAGTAGCTAAAACCTCTTGCATCAACTCAAGCTGCTTTTTTAGCTCTTTACCACCTTGCTTTGCTTTCTTTTCTAATTGAGGAAGCCTTTTTTCTATGCTATCAATATCAGCTAGAATTAATTCCATTTCCACTATTTCAGCATCTGATATTGGATCTATTTTACTGTTTACATGGCTGATATCGTCATCCGTAAAGCACCTGAGCAGATGAACAATGGCATCAACTTCTCTGATATGACTCAAAAATTTATTTCCTAGTCCTTCACCCTTGCTCGCACCCTTAACCAAGCCGGCAATATCGACAACTTCCAGTTGATTGTAGATTATTTTCCCTGAGTGAGCAATCGCGGCAATTTGTTTCAAACGCTGATCTCGTATTGGCACTTTGCCAACATTTGGCTCGATTGTGCAAAAAGGATAATTTGCAGCTTCAGCTGCACTTGACTCTGTAAGTGCATTAAATAAAGTTGATTTTCCTATATTTGGTAACCCAACTATACCACAGTTAAAGCTCATATTTGCTATTTAAAGCCTTAATTATTGCATAATTAAAAAATTTTTGCTATACCTAATTAGTTACTTATTAATAAGTTAGTTAATATAATAACATATAGCTTGAATTAAGGTAGAAATTATGGTTGGGCTTAGAAAACGGAAATTACCAAATGGTTTTGACAGTATTGAAAATGCTAAAGTACGCAAGACTTCAGAGAGTAATGTAGAAAAAGAACCTTCTAATAACCAAGTAGTTAAATATGATACTGCAGGTGATGGCAATTGCTTTTTTCATGCAGTGTTTGGTGATAACAGTTCTGGTACATATAAAGCTGAAAGAGCGCAAGATATGAGAATGGAATGGCACAAATTTTTAAGTCGATTTACGTCTTTAGATGATCCAAGTATGCCAGCTCCTTTAAAGGATCAGCTAGAAAAGGTTTTTAATATGTTTTTTAATAAGCCAGGGGATTTAACTGGCAAGTCTGATAAAATAAAGGGTCTGGTTAAGCAAACAAATAGGAAAATTGAAAATGCTGAAGGTAATGTGAAGAGGTTAGTAAGTAGAGCTGTTAGCAAATTTAATATATCGCATAATCAAGCTGTGCTTAATCTCAGTGAATATGCAGAGGCTCTTGATGGCATTGGTGAGAGTGAATATAATGCCGAATATAACAGTGATTTTATTACACGCTCATTTCTTGACAAACCTGAACTCTATCAATCCTATCTAGAAGCAATAGAAAGTAAAAGTTATTTTCCTTTTATTGAAGAAATTCAATTATTAGCTTCTTTAGCTAACATTGAAATTAATGTCCATTGTAAAGTTAGCGGCAGAGAGAAACAACAAAAGTTTGAACCAAATCCTGAAATAATAAATGATGATCAACTAAATCAGATGTTTGATCGTGAGAGTTATAAATTAAATGACGAGTTATGGGGTAGTAAAGAGAGAGAAACAATATATCTTGAAGGAAATCATTACTCTAGGGCTAAAATTGTAACTCAAGAGTTAATAAAACAGCAGCAGGAGCAAGACTTTCTATTAGCAAAACAACTTCAGATAGATGAAATTTTGGAATATTGTGATCTTTCAAAGGATATCTCTGAGAGAGTAGAGATTGAGAGGGAGTTTGATGAGTTATTGGCAAAAAATGCTGATGGAAAAATTGGTGATGTTATAGGGCAGTGCATTAATGATGTACAGCAACGTATAAAATGCCTTGAGGAGCCAGTCTTATCAAGAAGGTGCAGTGTGGAAGAAGCACGTGTAGAAAAAACATTTTATCAACAACAAGTACCACAACCTGTAAGATAAGTCTTCATAGTCTATATACTTCTATAGGGGGGCATTCTATAATAAAAGCCATGCTCATTTTTAACCACTGCTTAATAAGAATAAAGTCTTAGCAAAACAAACACAAGAACAATAGGATTTCTTGCTTGCAAAGCAACTCCAAGATCGGAAGGAAAAAGACTTTTCCTTGCAAGGCAACTTCAAGAGCAACCCTCACGCACAATCTCTTAACCCAAATGGAAGAAGTAAAAATAGAAGATCAGCGGCAACAAATACTTGTAAAATAATAACCCTATGGTTAATATGCGAAGATTTAATTAAAAAATGTTGTCATTCTAGTAGCTGATACTGGACTCCAATGTCAATTACTCGGATAACAAAAAAACACAGGCTTCACATGCATCTGCATTACTGTATTAGTCTACTATCTTCATTCCCACAACATTATACCCTGAATCAACATGTAAAATTTCTCCAGTTGTACCACTACTCAGGTCGCTTAATAAGTATAGTGCTGCCTTGCCAACATCTTCTATTGTAACATTGCGTCTAAGTGGAGAATTACTTCTATTCCATTCCGATATGGAGTGAAAATCACTTATTCCAGAAGATGCCAAAGTTCTGATTGGACCAGCAGAAATTGCATTTACTCTGATGTTCTGTGGTCCGAGATCACATGCTATATATTTTACACTTGCTTCAAGTGCTGCTTTACATAAACCCATCACATTATAATTTGGCATAACTTTTTCAGCACCATAGTAAGATAAAGTAAGTAAACTACCGCCATTTAACATCATTTTTTCCGCCCTTTGCGCTAAAGCAGTAAAAGAATAGCACGATATATGCATTGCATTAATAAAGTTGTTTAGTGAAGTATTGACATATTTACCATTTAGCTCATTTTTATCGGAGAATGCTATTGCATGTACCAAAAAATCAATAGCACCCCACTTCTCCTTTATTTCCTTAAAAGCATTATCTATAGTTTCCTCATTTGAAACATTACAGTGCAATATTAACTCTACATTTAATTCACTTGCTATTGGTAATAATTTCTCTTTTATTGTTTCATTTTGATAAGTGATTGCAAGCTCAGCTCCATGTTCTGATAGAGTCTTTGCTATACCATATGCTATTGACCTCTTATTTATTATTCCGGTTACTAACCCTTTTTTACCCTGCAATATCATAGAATTATTTGCCTTTTTTATAATTTGAAATATTAACTAGGCAAAGTCAATTATGTTTTAACTGTAGCTAACGTATAAAAACGGTTCTGTCGCATCTATAAACCATAGGAAAGAAGATCATTAAAGGTGGGATTATAGGAGTTATGAAGCCATTAATATAGCAAAATTCTCAAAAGTAGAAACATTATTTTAATAATTTGTCTTTTTTGAATCATACGAATATTTTCTATGCCTGTGATGGTAATCTTTGCGGAATGGAAGCTTTTAAACCCAAGCATTGGCTTTATTAGTTTTTTGATAAATCTATCAACAATATTATTTAGATATTTTATTTGAAGAACTGTAATCTTCAGAAATTTCTGCATTCAAATCATCAAGAGCAGCAGTATTACTGCCGCTTTTATCAATTACAATTTTCTCAGGAAGATAGTTACTCCTGAAGGCTTTACGAAAGAATGCAAGTGCTGCAGACTTGTCTCTACTAACACACAAGAGTACAGTATATAAATAAACCCATTTACCGTTTAATTTAATGTAAGTCTCTCCAACTACTACCAACCTGCTTCTTTCTTTTCCTTACTGCCTCATCTATCAGTGGTGATAACCCACCTTTGTAACGTAGCATTTTGCTCCCCTTATACTCATCATTTCTTCCAAATCTCGATAGCTCAAAGAGAATCGACATTTCATGTATACAGATAACATCCTCTGAAAAGCTAAATCCTTTGAAATATGGCAACAATTTTTGATTGATACGAAACATCTTTGCTTTTTTTTTAGACAATTATATCATTCTTCTTTCTACTTCCCTACAAATGCGACAGAACCCTAAAAAAGAAGTAATACATATAATCGGTATAGGTGGAATTGGAATGAGCGCAATTGCTGAAATTCTTCATAATTCCAGTTATAAAATTCAAGGCAGTGATACGCGATCAAACGACAATATAGATAGGTTACAAAAATTAGGTATAGAGGTCTATATTGGTCACGATGCAAGTAGTATTAGACAAGCTCAAATAGTTGTACATTCTTCCGCAATAAAACCTGATAATGTGGAGCTAGTTGCAGCAAGAAATAACAATAAAACAGTTTTGCATAGGTCAGACATGCTGGCTAAAATTATGAAAGGTAAATATGTGATAGCGGTTTCTGGTTCAAGTGGCAAGACAACAACAACATCTATGATTGCTTCCATTTTTGATCATTCTGGTACTGATGCTACTGTAATTGTGGGAGGAGTATTAAACTCCTATCAGAGTAATTCAAAACTTGGCAAGAGTGACATTTTTTTAATCGAGGCTGATGAGTCTGATGGAACTATGTTAAAAATTCCTGCAAATATTGCTGTTGTAACAAGTATTAATGACGACCATATAGACCATTACGGTACATTTAACGAAATCAAAAATGCATTTTCTCGATTTGTAAACAACGCGGATTTTGCGGTTTTACCTGATTCTGCAAGCGTCAATTATGATGAGAATAATTCTATAACGTTTGGGTTTGGGAATGATAAGATTAGAGCCAGCAACGTCAAACAACACAATAATAGCATAGAATTTGATGTATTGATTAGTATAAACGAAAATAACTGGATTCCATTGTCAACTACTCAAATAGTTGATAGGGATGGGATAAAAGCAGCTCTTGATTCGTCACTTCAATGCTTGAAACGGGACTCTCGTTTCAATGTTGAACAAAATACTATAGAACTCAAGAAGACAATCCCTAGAAAATCTCTACATCCCAAAAAAAAGTAAATCGTACTAATGCTATTTGAACGAACTAGCACAAAAGTAAGCTAAATTTTTTAGGGTATAAAAACAGCAAGAAACAGTATTTTAAAGAAAGTTAGAATTTGATTGGATTGTTGAAAGTTGGCTCTCAAATTTTAGACGCATGAGCAAGCTCATACTTGTTAACTAATATAGACTAGGTGATGTGGAAGAGATACATTTAGAGCAGCCGGCAAAATTGCAATACATATTACCGCAATAACTAGAAATGAGAAGGATCTATATGGTGATTATAGATTTTCTCCAGATCTTGAAAACAATAAATAGGCAGTAAAAATAAGTTCTAGCGCTACTGCAGATAGAACAAGAAGAGATATATTGATTGCCTGACCGTTGTAAACGTAGCTTGTTAAGCTGATAAAAATAGCCATAACAAAAGCTCTAATGAACGAGAGTGCAGAAGAAGCCGTACCTTTAATTTCAGGAAAAACGTTTATTGATGCGTTAAAAATCACTGGCTGGCATATTGCACAACCGATAGAAAAAATAATCATAGATAGTGTTACTAAGTAGGAAGAATGGGGCATGATTAAACTGAGTATTACAAGCAATAGAGACCCAATAGCACCCACGCTTGTACCAGAAATTACACACCATATTGCTCCAAGTTTCTTTAAGATCTTACTGGAAAACAGGCTAATAAGTGAGAAGGACCCAACTATTGCACCTTGATGTAGTGCATAAATAGTGCTAGATAAACCAAAAGTCTTCATATACAGAAAAGGTCCACAAGTGATGAATGACATATAAGCGGCAGAAAAGAGACTCGGTACCAAAGACAACGTAACAAATCTCGGACTAGATAGTAGTTTTCTGTAATCTTTCATCATTTTTTTCAAACTGAAAATATCGCGGTCCTTTTTTGTTTCTGGTAACAGAAAAAGCAGTAAAACCCAGGAGATTAAACAAAGTATTGCAACAGTTGCATAATTACCACGCCACCCTACAATTTCATTGATGAAACTGCCTAACACTGGCGCAATTGCCATGACAACTGTTAGAACAGAATTCATGATTCCAATAAATTTTATTGCTTTGTCACCCTGATAACTGTCTGCAACGATTGCAAACACAACTACAGATGTGCTTGCACCAATACCTTGAATAAAACGAGAAATTAAAAGAGAAAAAACCGACGGTGCAAAAACACAACCAACAGCGCCAATTAATAACAAAGTGTTACCTATGATCATAATCCTTCTTCTGCCATAACATTCAGACAATGGACCAAAAAATAACCCTCCTATGCAAAAGCCTAGGAAATTATAAGCAATAGTTAATTGAATTGTTCCTTCTGATACGTTAAAATAGCGCACCATATCAGGAAAACTAGGTACGGAAATGTCAATCTCAATGAACTTGGCAATTAGAGACAGGATTAACAGAAATGGTAGTAACATTTGAGATTTTTCATTAATGAATAAAAATATCACATTTAAAGCGTTGAAAGAAGAACATTTTTTACTGTTATTAAAATGGTTAGAAACACCTCACGTAAAGCTATGGTGGGATGCAGATATAAATTGGACACCAGAGTTAATTGAGAAAAAATATAGTACCTACATTAAGGGGTTCAAACGTTTGAAGTTTGAGACGCAAATTATTGAAAAACCGATGTATGCATTCATTATTAATTGTGACGCAGTTGATATTGGTTATATTCAATACTATAATAGGCAAGATTTTCCACCTGAACAAGGCTACGATACTTCAGAGCTTCCAGAAAGTTGTGCTGCTATAGACTGGTATATCGGAGAGCTGAATTATGTAGGTAAAGGAGTTGGTTCACAAGCTTTGAATATATTTTTAAACAAATTTGTCTTTAAAGTTTATGAGAATGCCTTTGTCGACCCAGGTATAGCAAATGCTTGTGCAATCCGTGTTTACGAAAAAGTTGGCTTTAAAAAAATTATGGAAAGTAATGATGCGATTTTAATGATTAAGGCAAGAATTCCTGAGAACCATTCAAGATGAGTGTTTTTTCAACAATCTACCTAAATTACTACAAGTGGTTTATAAAAATATACAAGGAGCTTTATACAAACTTAACATAATTTAATCATAAAAATATCACTATTAAGTCCTATATAAGAACAAATTTTGGCACTCAGTGAATCTTTTTTAACTAACTATGAACTTGATTAATTGGAAAATAAATTTTACTTACTTTTACAATACCTTAAAATCTAATATCACTTTATCAGCAAAGATATCACAATAGGCTAGTATGTTCTTTACTCTTTTCCTCAAAATATTACCTATTTACATTACAATACTTATTGGTTACTTAGCAGGAAGATATCTTAAAATTGATAGAAATACTATATCTCAAATACTCTTTTATATAGCTAATCCAATAGTGATTTTATACGGAGTATCTCATACAGAAGTTAATTTAAAAGTAATTTCTCTGCCGATTTTGATATGGTTTATAGGTAGTACTATGTCCTTATCAGTGTATTATCTTTCTTCTTTTTTATTTAAGGACAACACGAGAAACATATTAGCGTTTAGCTCGGGCAGCACAAGTATGGGTTATTTTGGTCTACCGATTGCCATGGCTTTATTTGATGAAGATTCAGTGTCTGTGTATGTTGTCTGTTACATAGGAATGGTACTATTTGAAAATAGCTTGGGATTTTATATAGCTGCAAATGGTATCTATACTGCAAAAGAATGCGTATTAAAGTTACTCAAACTTCCCTCATTATATGCAATGATTCTAGGTTTCTTTTTAAGTATATATGATATACAAATACCCACTTTGTTGACAGATGTTATGATAAATATCAGAAGTACATTTATCACATTAGGAATGGTGCTGCTTGGAGTAAGTATTGCACAAATTACAAATTTTAAAGTAGATTGGAAGCTTGCCTTGACCACTATTGTAGCAAAGTACATATTCTGGCCGTTATTTGTTTTGGGAATTGTCTTGCTAGACAAGCATGTTACAGGTATATACGATGAAAGCATCTATAAAGCACTGATGTTACTGGCTATTATTCCGATTTCTGGATCCAGTATAATACTTGCTAATATTTTAAATTACCAACCAGATAAAGCTACTTTATTGCTCCTAATTAGTACTGCAGTGGGACTATTTTATGTTCCACTTATAATATCATTATTTTTTACTAAACTTGTCCCTTTTTGATCAAAAATTTAAGCGCTAGGCCTATTCACAAAACTTGAATTTAGACTAGACTTCTTGGATAATCATAAAAGAAACTAATCCTTTTTTCCTCTCCTTTCTTATTTTTTTACACAGAATAGGAAGTTATCAATTGATGGAATTTTCGCAATAATGTCAATAGCAGTAAGATTTCCTACACCCTTTAGCAGGTCTATAGTTGAATTTGGATGTTCTATGAGCAGCAACAAATAAATGTAACTTGCCTTTTTCTATATGATGCTATTAACCTAATAGGTATTCGCTTGACATTTCCATATCTTTGTTATCATTAGTAATACTAAAGGGAAAACTAAACTTAATAAGATTTGGAAGCATATTGTTGTTCTATGATTCACGTAATGCTGCTATGCCTTCGTTGCAAACGTTGTCATAAAGTAAATTAAATTCTTTAATATTTGAAAAACTACCACCCCTTAGCGCACTCATTAATATTATTCCACTTTCAACATCAATATCATTAGAAATTAAATCAAGTTTAACAAGATTTGGAAAGTTACCCATTCTTTAACAATTTAGTGATCGCTATTGAGCCTTCTGCGCCAATAATGCTAGAAGTTAATTTACACTCAGTAATATTTGGAAGATTAATATTGTCTAATGCTTCATTTAAAACTTCTCCGCACTGAGCATCAATATAACAATTAGATAAAGTCAAGCTCTAAGGTGGTGAGCGTTATGGAAAAGGCGCAATTATGCGTCATGTATGAAATAGAGAGATGAACTGTATTAAACAAGATTTGATCTGACACTTTAAAAAAGTAAGTTATAAAATAATAAGAACAAGGAGTGTTAGAAATGAGAAACAAAAATATTAAAACCAAAACTAGGTTTATTAGAGCTAGCAAAACAGCTCGGCAATGTATCTCAAGCGTGCAAGGTAATGAAGAGATACGTTTTAAGATTTAAGGAGTTATATGAAAATGGAGGAGAAGAGGCATTACACGAAATCAGCAAGAAAAAACCACTGTTTGCAAACAGAGTTTCCGAAGATATAGAAAGAGCAGTAGTGAATATTGCTACCGAATTTCCAGCATACGGACAACAAAGATCTGCAAACGAACTTAGAAAAAGAGATCTCCGAAGGTGGTGTGAGGTCTGTATGGCTGAGAAATGACCTAGAGACCTTCAAAAAAAGGCTTAAGGCTCTTGAAACAAAAGTTATGCAAGACGGAATAATTCTGACAGAAGAACAGCTTGCAGCGTTAGAAAAAGTGAAAGAACAAAGAGAAGCTCACGGTGAAATTGACACAGAACACCCAGGTTATTTGGGATCTCAAGATACTTACTATGTAGGCAATATCAAGGGTGTTGTGCTCATTTACCAGCAGACTTTTATTGATACATATTCGAGAGTAGCGTTTGCTAAGCTTTATGTAGATAAGACAGCTATTACTTCTGCTGACTTGCTAAATGATAGAGTGATGCCGTTTTTTGATGGACAAAATATTCCTTTATTGCGAATTCTCACGGATCGAGGTACAGAATATTGTGGTAAACCAGAAAATCACGCTTATCAGCTTTATTTGGGAATTGAAAACATTGATCATTCAAGAACTAAGGCCAATTCTCCACAAACTAATGGCATATGCGAGAGGTTTCATAAAACTATGCAAGATGAGTGTTACAATATTATCTTTAGAAAGAAAATCTACAGCTCTTTGAAAGATTTGCGGGAGTGTTAAATAAACTGTGTCAAACCGAGAAGTAAAGTAATAAATTGATATAAAAAATGGAGGTTTGACATGAGTCAAAAAATAGCAAATAGAACTACCGGTTTGGTAGACTATAAAGAATTAGAAACAAATATCTTATCATCTATACGAGAAGGAAGACCATTGACAGGAAGAGATGGTGCATTAACACCATTTATAAAAAAACTGCTAGAGGTGAGCCTGGAAGGTGAGATAGAAAACCATTTGTCAACTGAAAGCGAAGAAAACAACCGAAGAAATGGTAGAAATTCAAAGACTTTGAATACAAGTTCAGGATCATTTGAACTCTTCACGCCAAGAGATAGAAATGGGAGTTTTGAACCTCAGGCGGTTAAGAAAAGGCAAACTAATCTACATCCTGAGCTTGAAAAAAAGATCCTGAGTATGTTTGCAAGTGGCATGGGCTACAAAGATATAGCATCGCATGTTGAAGAAATTTATGACCACAAAATATCAGCGGCAGAGATATCAAGCATTACCGACAAATTACTGCCAGTGATAAATGAATGGCGCAGTCGACCGCTGCAGTCTGTATATCCGATAGTTTTCATGGACGGCATGTTCTTCAAAGTCAAAGAAGACGGACGGTGTGTAAGCAAATGCATGTATAACATATTAGGTGTAGATCAAGAAGGCAAAAAGGAGGTTTTGGGCTTCTATTTGGCTGAAAGTGAGGGAGCTAACTTTTGGCTCGGTGTGTTAAATGACCTCAAAGAAAGGGGTGTAGAGGATATTCTAATTGCTTGTGTAGATGGGCTGAAAAGCTTTCCTACGGCTATAAATAGCGTGTTCCCTAATGCAGAGGTGCAGCTATGTATAGTGCATCAGATAAGGAACTCGCTGAAATATGTGTCTAGCAAAGATGTGAAAAGTTTTATGAGCGATTTGAAGAAAATATATCAGGCTTCAAACAAGGAAATTGCTGAAAATTATTTGCTGGAGCTGGATGAAAAATGGGGCACGAAATATCCAATGGTTATAAAGTCTTGGCAGAATAATTGGGAAAATTTGTCTGGCTATTTTAAGTATTCTGACCCAGTGAAAAGGCTGGTTTACACTACAAATCCAATTGAGGGCCTGCATAGACAAATCAGAAAATTTACCAAAACCAAGGGCTCATTTACCAGCATAAGTGCCTTGTACAAACAGGTATATTGTGCTATAAAAAAGGTGGAAGAGAAATGGACAATGTCTGTACAAAATTGGGCATTAACCGTGTCTCAACTTGATATTTTCTTTCCGAACAGATTGAAAATTGAGTTGAATTAAAAATGCGGTTTGACACAGTTTATTTAACACTCCCAGATTTGCAGATTGATGTTGATCATTGGCTGCGTTCTTACAATGAGACAAGGCCTCATTCAGGCAAATATTGCTTTGCCTATGCAAACTTTTCTTGATAGCAAACAAATTGCTTTTCAGAAAAATATTAGTAACATTAAACAAAAGACTGATATTAGTTTTCAATTCTTCTGTCAGTTAATTCTCACCTGTCAGATTAAGTTGTGTCTAGTACACTTTATCTCAATTTCTATCAATTTTAGTCATTCTGAGAAAACATTATTACTACCTCTCTTCATTGTATTAGAACAAGAAACAATGTCACCAACTCTTCCCACTCCATAGCTATTCGCAAACACTGTTTTTGATCCTTGAATCATTACTTTTCCTTCACTAAAACTGTCTCCTTGTCTGCATATTGACTTTCCATTTACAAAAACATTGTTACTCCCACTAATGCAGAAATGCGGTGTTACTTCTCCACAATAGTCTCCTAATCGTACAACCGATTTATTCATTTAATTAAGGTTTATTCTATCTGCTTTCAATTTTATTCCACTTTTTGTCATCTCTATTCTCGATCCCCCAGCTTTCAGTGTTATTTTGTCTACTACTTCAATCTCTAAATGATGTTTTTCCTTATCATATAACAATCTTGTTCTATCTTGAAACTTCACACTATTTATTTCTTTTTTATTTTCTAGTGCAGCGTACTTTTGTTGATATATTCCAGGAAGTACTACTCCTAAAGATAATTCTCCCAGCGGGGAAAGTATAACTACTTGCTCATCAATATCTGGTGAAGACCAATTTCTATCTTTTCCTGCTTTGCTCGTTATCCATGGTAAATAATCTGTTAAAAATTCTCCTATTTTAACTCTTACTTTTGCTTTTTCATAATCTATTTCTTTTACAACTCCTATACGAATAACGTTTGCTAGCTTCCTATTCAGCTCTGAAATCGCAAAACTATGATCCAACATTTATATTTCCTACGTTTATGGTATGTGGCTTAATTTTTCCTTCTTCCCAAATAGATCGCCCTACGTGTATTGTATGCACCCATTCAACCATCCACACTAAATATGCATCCAATTCTGGCCTAAATCCATCAGGTTCTGCAGAGAGAAATTCACCTGGTGAAATGTTCATACTAAAAGTGCTTTTATTCACAACTTTTGCAACCTCAGCAGCTAATGTTCTGACAATAATAGGGGCATTTTCTATTGTGCTATCAATCACAATTCGTGCTTCAAATCTTGCTTTCAGCGCTAATTCCTCTGTTCCAGGATCTTTTCCCGATTCTAAACTCACAAGCTCTACAAATAACGCTGGCGCTAATAATTCTTTTCTTATTGCTGGATAAATTTCATATGTCTGTATAGCCGGTATTTCTTCCTTCAGTGTGGTGCAAATTGCTTGATGTAAATCTTTCCAGAACTTTGTCATGCATATAATTTAACTCATGTAATGTATAAAATATTTTTCAAATACCTTTTCAACTTCATAATTAACAATATTATCCTTGAAGCCTCAGGTTCTAGTGGCAACTTAACTTCCTTTATTGGTAATGCTGCTCTTCCTTCACGTTTAAAAATACCGCTATTTCCTTTTGGCATAACTGCTGCAAATCCTCCTATAAACTCATGCTTTCCTACTTTCGATCCTCTTCTTGTTTTTTGTATCTTGCCAATTGTCGATGCTCTAATGTCGTAGAGATTTGCTCTAATTATAGCTCTTCTCATAATAGTCTGACAGACAAATAAACGTTTCTCTGTACCATCATCTTTCTTGATTCCAACCATACTAATTACTTCATCAACAATACCTGGAATTTCACTAGCAGTTTTTGCTCCTTCACATTGAGGAAGCCAGGTTGAGCGATTGCAATCATCAAGATATTGGCCTAATGTGCCAACTATGATGATGTCTTTATCTCTGATATGTTGAAATTGATTGAGCCATGCCATCATCTCTTGAGCAAGTAACCCATAAGCAGCTCTTTTATCTTCTTTTCCCGATCTATCAGAAAAACACTCAGGTTGCATCCTTGCCCATAAGAGACATAAACGTGAAGCAACGGTTATACTATCTACAAAGATGCATCGGTATTTAGAAACTTCAGAAAGAAGATCTTTATATTTGCCAGATACATGTTCATGGTGTTTTTGGCTGTATGCTTGGTCAGATTTCAGCGCAGGGTTTGGACCACCAATAAGACAAGCTACATCTCTTGCCTCATTCCAAGTGCGAATAATGATTGAATCTCCCTGCCAATCTTGAACAGCAAGCAGACCTGCTTCAAAGTCAAGACATAGTGTTGGTTCACTTATAGTCTTTAAGAGACTGGTTTTACCAATACCGTAAGGACCAAAAATTACTACTTTTATGCCTGTAGTTGTTTTCAATCTTTCATTATTGTTTAAAATTTTAAAAGTCATTTATTCACCTCAATGGTATATGTTATATATTCAGGAAAGGTAGAATTTATGTTCAATTTTTCTTTTTGCTCTTGTAGTAGATGGAAGAGAGTTTTATACGTATTTTTCTTACCATAGTATTTAAAGTAGTTCTTGATATGTTGTTCATCTTAGCAACTTCATATAAGTTAAAGTACTTGAGTTGTTCGCATATCTTTTGCATCTTTCTTGGTAGTATTGAAATCATGTAATCTACATCAGTACGTTTCGCTACTTCATCTTCAAAAGCTTCTGTTTTCTCAATATTGACATAGTTATTAATATTGCGCTTCATACATAGTTGTTTCTCCAATAAGTTATTGGCACGACGTTCGGTTAATCTTGCTACAAAAGTGTTAAAGCTACCTTTACTTTCATCATATCTATCAAGATAAGTCCAAATTTCACAGAAAAGTTCTTGCTCAAGATCTTCATGGGTTTCATGAGTAAAGCATTCAAAAAGTTTTAATCTCTTAGCTTGATACCGTATATTTTGAACAACTATGGCAGTTTTTAGTTTCATAACTTTTCCCTAAAACAATTAATGCTTTAAGGATGAGAACTTATAGGTGCACTTTGTAGGACAGGAGCAAAAATAAATAATACAGATGCAATTTCTAACCTATTGATATTATATTGTTTTTTTCGAGAATAGTACAGTTCGATTTTTAAATAATACTGCAATAAAAAATTAGATTTTTTTTGGACAAAAATTTTCCAAATCCTGAATATATATTATATAAGCCTTTCAAACTCATCACAGGTGTCAATTCTTACACAATCAGGAAGAGCAGCAAGCATAAAAAAGCAATCTATCCATCTTGCTTGGGGCAGTGGTGATGCTAATTGGGAAAGCAATCATAAAGTAGAAAAAAAACTTTTGCAGCTGATAACGAAATCAAGCTTGATCACCATCCCATTAAAGACGTAAAAGTTTTTAAAAGACTTGGTCTCTTCTCATAAAACTCTTTTTGATTTTTTTTCTCTTTACTATTGACTTGCTCTTGACTTTTACTAGCATCAAACTCTTCAATACTTTGATCACTTGCTGCGAATGTGCCTATTCTCATCGATAATGCTTTCTCTTCTCACTATTTCATATATTAACCTTTTATTCTGAAATCTTACTTCTGATTTATTTGGATGCACATTTACGTCCACTTGATCATACGGTATCTCTAAGTGCAACGCTGCAAAAGGATATCTATTGCTTGGAATAAGGTCATGATACGCATAACGGATCACCAATAAGCAGATTATCCTTAATTGGCCTACCACTAACAAATGTATAGATCATATCAGACTTACCACGATTGACAGTTGACTTGCAGATGTGTCCTGTAAGTCTAATACCGTCTTCTTCTTCATTAATGCCCAGAGAATTATTCTGAAATTCCTTCTCTACTTCACATAGTCTACTAAATAACGAGGCCTGCTTAGCATATTTCAAAAGCTTTTTATTACCGGAAGTGAGAGTAAACCCAATACTATAGTTAATTATTGCTAAGTTATTTACAATATCAACAATGCTTTGTGTTTCTGCCCTTTCGGTTTTTAGAAATTTTAGTCTATTTGGTGTGGCAAAAAATAAGTCACGAACTTCAATATATGTACCCTTTAGCAAAGAACAAGGTGTAATCTCTCTTATTTTTTCTCCTCCCTCATACCTTATAGACCATGCTTCCTTTGCTCCACTTGCCTTAGATATTCTACTTACTGCTGCAATTGAATTCCCCCCTAAAGCCAAGATTTCTATTAACTCACTATCGCTTAATTTTGAAGTGGCATGCCTCATAAATGCTAGTTCTAGATCGCTCTTTTCTATTCCATTTCCATCATCTGTCACAATTATAAGGTTACGCCCACCACTTTCTATTTTGATCTCTATTTCTAGCATCTATTGCATTTTCTACTAATTCCTTTTGCTGGCCTCTCTATTACCTCTCCCGCTGCTATACGATTTATAGTTTTTGTGTCTAAAAGAATTATTGCCATGTTTACAACTCTCAGTCTGATCAGGATATAGCTTGAATATCAATGCGAATCAAGTTCTCTATTAAATAAGCCCTTTCATGAAGATCATTCTCTGATTAACATGTTGGAATTTAGTTGAATATTTCTTCAGAATTGTGTATAATTATTAGTGCTTTTTATCTTACTTTCTCATGGCTCTTTCGAAGTTCCTTGATGCTCGCAATGATATAGCTTTTCGTCGTATCTTTGGTACCGAAAAAAATAAAGATATTCTTATTCACTTTCTTAATGATATACTAGGTCTTACCGATGACAACAAGATTAAAGATGTCTCCTTTCTCAGTCCCATTCAAGACCCTGTCATCGCCTCTCAAAAGCAAAGTATTGTTGATGTTCTCTGTGTTGATTCTACAGGGGTCAAAACCATCATTGAGATGCAAGTCGCTAAAACTACTGGCTTTGAAAAACGTGCCCAATATTATGCCGCTAAGGCCTATTCAAGTCAAGCTGATGTAGGTGACCAGTATCATGATCTTAAAGGCGTTATCTTTATTGCCATTGCCGATTTTATCTTATTTCCTAATAAGCTGGCTTATAAGTCTGATCATGTTACTTTTGATAAGATAACTTTTGAACATGATCTCAAAGACTTTAGTTTTACTTTTATAGAGTTACCTAAATTTAAAAAAAGAGAAGATCAATTAGAAAATATAGTAGAGAAATGGTGTTATTTTTTTAAACACGCCGGTGAAACAAGTGAAGAGGATCTAAAAAAAATAATAGGAAGTGATTTAATTATTGGCAGGGCTTATGATGAGCTGAACCAATATAATTGGAGTAAAGAAGAACGTCTTGCTTACGATCAAGCTAAGAAACGTACCGATGATTATTTATCTAGTCTTGAAGAAAAACTTCATGAAGGCATCCAAATCGGCCATCAAAAAGGTAAAATTGAAGGTAAAATTGAAGGTAAAATTGAAGTTGCCAAAAACTCACTCAAGGCCGGTGTCTCTATTGATGTTATCGCTGAAATAACTGGCCTTTCTTTGGATGAGATTCAAAAATTAAGAAGTTAATTTAACCTTAAACTTCTATCCTGAGTAAAATTACTTTGAGGTCTTGAATTTATTCGCCCATCATTAATCTGTTCCGTACGTATAGCTCTTTTTACAATAATCCGAACGTATCGTAATACGCTACTGGCCTACTATCGACATAAATACATATCTTATCACGTTCGAACTATTATAAGAAAGGCTATACTTCTTGGCACACCTTACATTTTTGTGATTACTAACTTTCATCATCTGTGCTTTCTAAAATATTCGTTGCATAATAGAGCAATCGCTCTTTATTTAGCTTTCCTCCCTTTTTCTTACCTCCTATAAACTTCTCGAAGTGTCTTTCAATTTTGCTATAGGATTAATAAACTCGGTGCTTGGCGAAACAATTTCTTCAGTAGTAAAAGGCTTGACGTTTTTCTCAAGATCATTTTTAACTTCATTTGCTTTATCAACAACACTATTGATAATTTTTTTATCTTCTTCTGAGCTTTGCTTATTTTTTGTTGCACAAGAAGAGTCACCAAGCAGTGGAGAGATAACATAATCTGCAGCTTCTTTTGCCAATTTTATATTTTCCCTTTGTGACAAAATCTCTAGCTCATTTAAGTCACTTTCACATGTAATTCCAGCTTTACCTTGTTGTGATTTTATGTAGTACTCTCTATCACCTTTTGATTCTTCACTCTCTCCAATATCAGACCTACTATTAATCCTATATTGCGATACCGCAGAAGGAATAGTAGAGTCATCATGCTCTTCTACTCTATAATAATGACTATTATAAATGTTAATCCTTTGAATTATATTCTGCAGATAAGATTGCACCTGTTCTATGTTTTGTAAGTCATCTTTTGTGAATTTAAAAGATTTATCTTTTAAATTTTTCCTGAATTTTCTCAAACTTTCCACTTTATCTTGATTTCTTCCTCCTGGATAAATTTGATCAAGTAACTTAAGCAAATAATCACCTTTTTTCAACGGTGATGTTATTTTATCAAATAATTTTAGATGTACTGGATGTTTCAAACATGCATTGATATGCTCTAAGTAATTATTGAAGCTTTTAGTGTCATTTTCGTCCTGTGTTTTTTTTCTCTGTTGATAAACTTCATTAAATTTCTCACTTAACAAATTAATCTCTGTGACACTTTTAACGCTATATTCTGCTATAATATGAGCATAAGTATCCACACTAGGATTATTCCTTAACTTATTAACTTTCTCTGAAAAGCTATTGTAAGTACTTTTTGTTTTTAAGTAATACTCGAAACGATTAAGAAGATACACAACTGTTATAAAAGCATTTCTTAGCATTGTAAACAAAGTACCACCATAATTATCTCTCAATTCTTTTTCATAATTATTAAGCTTTCTTCGTGCATGTTTTAATACACCAATAAATTCCTTCTTACTTTTATTGAAATCATGCTCATTGGTATTGTAAACTTCTATAAACAAATTTAAGGCAATTTCAATACTTTGATCAGCCAGATCGTCAATTCTTTTCAGGCTTTTTATTTCCTGGTTAATATAATCTATTATCTCTGTTGCAAGTTTATTTCCATAAGCTTGTTGATTTGATAATCTTACTACTGATTTATTATAAGCATCAATATACTCTCCTCCTTTCTTGAGTAGATTTATGTCAAAGCTCAATTCACCACTCGAATAGCAAAAGAATGCAGACTTTCTATTAGAGTTTAGGCATCTAAGTCTACCTGGAGCTTGAATAAGCTGTGCAGGCTTGTTGAGATCAGTAGATATTGGATCTATTAGCATTCCAACATGTTGTAAATTGATATCATTGTATCCCTGTACCTTGGTAGGATTTACATCATTACCAACTAATCCCATGCGGCACAAAGCATGATAATCCTTTTCTTCTTTCAATAGATCTTCATATAAATCTTTTAGCTTAGCTTCTGATAAATGGTCTATTGCTAACTTAGCTAACTGTTCCTGATTTAAGTCTTGTAAAATTCTTTTTTTATGATGGTTGATAGACAAATTATTCTTCTCATTTATTGCTTTCTTGAGTTCCTTAGCATGATATGTATCTAGGTTAATTAGATCTTCACATACGCTTTGATTATCACTCGGGGACAATTTCTTTTTTACAAGCTCTTTTACAAGCTCTAATTCTTCTAATGGTTGACCACTTATATAGTCCGAAAGCTTACTTTTAAGATCTTCTGTAGATAAATTGGCTGAGCTATCTAACATTACTAATTTTACTTTGTACTTATTTTCGTAACAAAAATCTTGTAGTGCTCCTAATGGATATTCTTTTTTATTACAAGAATAACAAGGACTAGAATATCTTGAATAAGTTAGCTTACTACCATCTTGTAATGTCATTCCAAGTGCTTTCCCGAGATCTTCAAGTAGCTTTTTCTCATTTTCTCCTAGGCGTGTAGATCCTTTTTTCTCATCTTGTTCTTTATCTCTCAATCCTCTTAAAGAAGAGGCAAACTTTCTTCTTTCAGCAGCTACTCTTTTGAACAGGTCACAAAAGTCATCCATTTTACCTTCTTCTACTCCATAATATTCAAGGTAGTCTCTCACTACATCGTAATAGCCTCTACTTAGCAAATCTACTAGCTTTGTAGGAACTTGTTCTAATCCCTCAGATGACATCAAGAGATGAAGTTCTTTATCTTGGTTCCAATTCCTTATTAATCTTATAAATAAATCACGGTCTTTATTTTCCTTTAGAAGGTTAATTACAGATCGCATATGCTTAACAAGGTTTTTCTTTAATTTATCGCTTTTAATCCCTTGATCTTCAACGTATGTTTTTAAATCACAATTCTTGTCTAACGCTTTTTTAACTTCTGCTACTAAACCTTCCAAATCTGCACACCTCTTCTCATCAAGCTCGTGTCTATTTAGACCTGTTAAGTATGAAAGTGTATTCTCAATTATTCCATGCATTACACGGAATGCAGAATAATCAGCAATACCACTGAAGTCATAATATTCTTTTACGATTCCTGATGCTTTTTCTTTTGTAATATTGAACCGCTTAGCAACTTGCTCTGTTATGAGAACAATTTTTTTTGATTGAGTTATTAACTTATATTCTGGTTGGGGTTCGAACGTTCGCTCCAAGAAATCAAGAATCTTTGATTCATTAAACTTTGGTAAGGTTTTGTTTCTACCATATTGCAATATTTTTTTCAGATTCTCTATCTGCTTATTTGACTCAGCTAAAATCAATGCTGGTTCACCAATTACGCTTTGAACATTTCTATATAAATAATTCTCTACTTCTTTTTTTAATTCATCGTCTGTTAAACTTGCATCGCTATATTTATTGTTTTCTTCCGGCTTAAAATCCACATACTCTTCAACGCCATTAGAATATTCTTTTGCTAGATTTTTACTTTTTACTTTGGTATGAACTTGTAGATTTAAATCCCCGTATACACCAGACTTCATTTTATCTGTCAAAGAAAGAGTTTTAAGTAAACCATCATTTTCTTTGATATATTTATGAGTGCTTATTGAAGGCGTTGCACTTAAAAACAGCGTAGGCATAAGTACAGATAAGAGTCCCATACGGTGTTTACACAACTCCTGCTCTGCTACTCGGTGCTCTTCATCAAAGGACAGAGATATAGATTTTTCAATATTTAGTTCAAATTCTTGATTATTAATTGTAACTTTACCATCTTGAATTTTATATTCCTTATCTCCAAATTGAATTTTATCTGCAAGAATTAAAAAATCTTTCTCATCTATATTTATTTTCCCATTCTTTATTTTAAATTCTTTATCTCCAATGTTGAGAGCTTTTATAATATCAGGAAGCTGTTCAAGACCTATTACCTCTAAAAATTGATCCCAATTTTTCATTAAGCTTTCGCTGCTCAATATATAGCACCCTTTATTATCGCTTATCTCTTTCAACTCAATATCTTCAATATCAGAGTCAGATAATACTTTTTTCCAGTCATCACGTTTCTGTGTTACAAGATCTTTACTAGGTGCTAGAGATATGTAAGGTACACCCATTAGCCTAGCTGGTAGATATTCAACAAGCAGTTCTATAAATGTTTTTCCAGTTCCTGTTGCAAGCGCAAACTCTTTAGTTGGACTCTTACCTTCTTTTAAGTGTTCTATTGTTTCTTTGATGTAAGATAAATGTTGTGGAAATATTACAATTTTACCAAGCCCACCTATTGTTGCACTTTTTTCTTTACCTTTGATTGTTACACTATAATGGTGATTACCTTTCTTATCTCTGCTGATTGTCAACTCATGCTGTGTGCACAAAGTAAGTAGATATTCGTCAGTGTAATCTGTCGTATCTTTAATATCTACCGAAGAAGAAGCACTTTCATCAAATTTAACATTGTATGTACCTTCTTCCTTCTTCGTTAAAGTTACACCAATTTGTCTTTCACCTATTGTTACTTTATCATTTATTTCATCTTTATTGCTACTTAACAAACTTTCTATTTTTTCTTTAATGCCCTTCGCAATTTGAGAAGTTTTGCTATTTAATTCAATTGACAGCAAGACTCCCAAGTAAGTCTTTTCTAGCCCTTCTATATTTCTCTTTTTTGAATCGTCATCAAACTTTGTGAATATTTGCGCAGATGAATGTACCATGTTTTTACCTTTAAAATACAGTGTTAATCTTTTAATAATATAGGAAATTAAATAATTAATCAATATATTTAATTAATGAATTACAAAATAATCATAAATTTTTCTATTATTTCCAAATGAATTAGTATGAACTCTTTAATGTACATTAGTAAAAACCCAAATAATATAACCATTGATAGCAATAAAAACCAAAGATCGTGAAAACTGTTTTCCTTTGAATCTGCAGATCTAGTTTATTAATTAATTTAAAATATTGTACGTGTAAGTTTAGGAGAAGGAAATAGTGAACAAGATGTTGCTGCTTTGGCCAAGTCACTAAATAAAATTAAATCAAAAAGTGTTGCAATGTGTTAGGAAGTCAATCAATAAATAATTATATTCTGATAGGTTGCCCTGGAAGTGGAAAAGGTACTCTTGCAGATGAGATGTCAAAATATGGTTATTTAAAAATTAACACAGGGGATTGCTTGAGATCTGAAGTAAATAACAATACTTCTCTTGGAATTAAAATACAAAAAGATCTAAATGAGGGAATTTTTATCTCTGATCAGGATGTTTGGGAGAGTATCTTACCATCTTTAAATAATGCTATCAAAAGCAAGCAAAAATTTACTCTAGATGCCTTCCCTCAAAATCTTGGTAAATTGGAGTTACTTAAAACTTTTTTAAAAGATAATAAGTTAGTTAATACTGTACAATTTTTTATTTTTAGAGTTGATAAAAGTTTAGCTTTACAACGTATACAGGGAAGATTAACATGTCAAAATTGTACAAAAGTTTATAATGAAATAAGTAAAAAACCTAAAAAAGCTCTTAAATGTGATCACTGCTGTGGTACCTTAATAAAACGTCCAGAAGATAATTTGAATAAATCTACCGAAAGAATAGAAAATTTTTATAATATTACTGCTCCTATTGTTGGAGTAATAAAAAGACAATTTGCAAGTATAGACATAAATAGTAATATAAATGAAAATGCTATTGAAAAATTAAGCTCCAATGAATCTATATGTCAAATAAAATAAGGTTTAAAAGTATAGTTGCAGTTTATTTAATAGTAGAACAAGGCAACAAAACTCTCCTTCTTTTAAGAAAAAATACAGGTTATGCAGATGGACTGTTTGGGTTAGTATCTGGAAATGTGGAAGAAAATGAAAGCATAAACGAAGCGTGTGTCAGAGAAGGGCATGAAGAAGCAGGCATTGTACTTAATAGTGAGAATTTGGATCTTGCTTATGTACTACAAAGAAAAGAGAAGGCGTTAACTATACTTGATTTTTTCTTTAGAATTAAGAAATATGAAGGAGCTATTACCAACACCGAGCCACACAAATGTGAAAAATTGGAGTTCTTTAATGTTAAGGAATTACCTGAAAATACTATTCCATACATTAAGTATTCTTTAGATAGAATTAGAATAGGAGAGCGGTATGGGGAATATGGCTTTTAACAGCAATATAACTATCTCCTCGCGCAACGCTGAAAATAGAACCCAAGAAGACTTGGATATGTTGCAAAGAATTTTATTTAAAGGGGAAGAGTTATCAGGAAATCACAGTGTTGTTAGGGAGTACGAAGGAAAGTTAGCAAATTTTTTTGGTGTGAAACATGCAGTTGCCACATCTTCAGGTACAGCAGCCTTACATATAGCTTTAGAAGCTGTAGATACAAAACCAGAAGATGAAATAATTGTACCTGTGACAGGTGCTGTGATGTCAGCTATGCCTATAATTATAAGTAAAGCTACTCCTATATTTGTTGATATTGAGCCAAATAGCTTCGAAATTAACATAAAGGAATTAGAGCAAAAGATAAATTGTAAAACTAAAGCCATTATCTCTGTGCCAATGTGAGGCTATTCTACTTATAGCAAACAGTTAGATAGGATATCTAAAAAATATAACATCCCTATCATTGAAGATGCAGCTCAAGCCATAGGAACTAAGAATGGTATAAAATACGAAGGTACTTTAGGTAAAGTAGGGTGTTTTAGTACGCATGAGTTAAAGTTAATCAGCACTAGCGAAGGTGGCTTTATCTTAACTTCAGATGAAAAGCTTGCTATGAAAATGAAGTCTTTCTCCAAAATTGGTTTTTGTACAATAGAAAAAAGTTTTGGGTGTCGGAAAGGATTAAACTATAAACTATCTCCCTTATCTGCTGGTTTAGGCATTCAACAATTAGCTAGACTATCAAATAAATTAGAACGTAGATTATACATAGCTTCTTTGTGGAAAAAATATTTATGTATCGGTGACATTGCGGAAATAAATTATAATGCAATGTCAATACCTAGTTATTATAGCTTAGTTTTAATAATATCAAAGTTTAAGGGAAAAGACGCAACAAAACTATCGAGCATTTTAGCTCAACATAATGTTATTACGGATATTTATAGATATAAATATAAAATATTACCAGAATATCCTGTTTTTTCACAAGGTATGCAAAATAAGTTATCGAATGACTTCGTTAATGCTAGGAAACTTATTTCACGTTTATTAATTCTTCCAACTCATGAAGGTATAAAAGAAGAAGATATACCATTGTTATCAAACCTAATACTACAGTGCATTCAGTAAATAAATTTAAGTTTTAATAATTATTTCTGAATACCCATTAACTGTACTAGACACAACTTAATCTGACAGGTGAGAATTAACTGACAGAAGAATTGAAAACTAATATCAGTCTTTTGTTTAATGTTACTAATATTTTTCTGAAAAGCAATTTGTTTGCTATCAAGAAAAGTTTGCATAGGCAAAGCAATATTTGCCTGAATGAGGCCTTGTCTCATTGTAAGAACGCAGCCAATGATCAACATCAATCTGCAAATCTTTCAAAGAGCTGTAGATTTTCTTTCTAAAGATAATATTGTAACACTCATCTTGCATAGTTTTATGAAACCTCTCGCATATGCCATTAGTTTGTGGAGAATTGGCCTTAGTTCTTGAATGATCAATGTTTTCAATTCCCAAATAAAGCTGATAAGCGTGATTTTCTGGTTTACCACAATATTCTGTACCTCGATCCGTGAGAATTCGCAATAAAGGAATATTTTGTCCATCAAAAAACGGCATCACTCTATCATTTAGCAAGTCAGCAGAAGTAATAGCTGTCTTATCTACATAAAGCTTAGCAAACGCTACTCTCGAATATGTATCAATAAAAGTCTGCTGGTAAATGAGCACAACACCCTTGATATTGCCTACATAGTAAGTATCTTGAGATCCCAAATAACCTGGGTGTTCTGTGTCAATTTCACCGTGAGCTTCTCTTTGTTCTTTCACTTTTTCTAACGCTGCAAGCTGTTCTTCTGTCAGAATTATTCCGTCTTGCATAACTTTTGTTTCAAGAGCCTTAAGCCTTTTTTTGAAGGTCTCTAGGTCATTTCTCAGCCATACAGACCTCACACCACCTTCGGAGATCTCTTTTTCTAAGTTCGTTTGCAGATCTTTGTTGTCCGTATGCTGGAAATTCGGTAGCAATATTCACTACTGCTCTTTCTATATCTTCGGAAACTCTGTTTGCAAACAGTGGTTTTTTCTTGCTGATTTCGTGTAATGCCTCTTCTCCTCCATTTTCATATAACTCCTTAAATCTTAAAACGTATCTCTTCATTACCTTGCACGCTTGAGATACATTGCCGAGCTGTTTTGCTAGCTCTAATAAACCTAGTTTTGGTTTTAATATTTTTGTTTCTCATTTCTAACACTCCTTGTTCTTATTATTTTATAACTTACTTTTTTAAAGTGTCAGATCAAATCTTGTTTAATACACTTAAGGGAAATACCGATGTTATGGAGTGAGCAATTGGAGAAGTTTTACGGTTTTAATTATGCCATTTAATAACAAGAAGCTTGAGATATCAAGAGATTATGTAAAAGGTATTGACTTGTAACCTCATGACAATTAAGCTATGCTTATTGTATAGCTAGAGAGGTAATGTGCCAAGTTTTTTTGATAAACCGTTTGAAGAACAAGTAGAAGAAATAACAAAAACTGAAAATGCAGAAAGTTTAAGGTTACTACAGGCATTAATTGGTGTGAGAAATCCTGATGCATTCATAAAATATTACTCGAGTTTTATAACTGCTAAAATTAATATTCTTAATGTAAGGCGTTATGGTGAATGTAGACTGCAAAAGCTATGTCTTGAACAATACAAGGAAATTTTTGAGTATTTTTATAATGTAAGTAATAAGATAGGTGAAGTAGAATTGAGAAAGTTTTTAAACGGGAAAGGTGATCTAATTAAAGGTGGTATTAGAGAAAGTTTAAAGAAGGTAATACTGAAGCCAGGTAATGGAGAAAATGTAGAGCATGTGTACAGTATAGACACAGCATGGTTATGTCTTATAGGTTGTGAGCAAGTTTTAGAAGCTTATGACAATACTGCAAAGAAAACAATAGAGGAAACTGACCAAAAGATCATAGATATAGTTAGGAATAATAAACACTTTGATGAAGGAAGAAGAAAAATAAATGAAGAATTAGCAGAGTGCAAAAGAAAGTATAAGCAATATAGTGAAGAGATTAATAAGTTCTATGATTTTATAAAAAAAATAGAAAATCGCACTCTTTTGTCAGATTGGTGCAGTGTACTACTAGAGCAAGTAAAGAAAGATTCAGACAAGTCAGATGAGGGGATGGTACACATACTGCGTAATTATAATAGGTCTCAGTTAGATACGGATGTAAGTAATTGGTTAATCAGCAAAGTTTTTGATAAAGTCTTAGATAATAAACTGAAAGAATTAAAAGAGAAATACCAGCTGGAGGAAGTAAGTATTGAATATGATGTAGGTAAGAATTATTTAAAGAGGGAAGTACTAGAAAAATCTAGTGTCAATGTGCTTAATCCCAAGAAACTTATTAATGCAATGCAAAGTGTTCCAGATTATAAGGTTAAAAGTGAAAAGGAGAAACTAAGTGAGGTTACGGTTTGGTCTATAGAAGGACTTACCAATGAAGAGAATAGAGCTTTAAAAGATGCATTGCCAAGAGCAACCAAGGCCTGGAAAGAAAGCGAAAGTAGTGAGTTAAAGATTAAGGATTTTCTAATAATGCTGTTAAAGGTATTGGGTCAAGAGATTGTAGAATTAGAACTTAGTAAAAGAAATAGGTTAAGTTTACAGCAACCGCAACGCGACCACAAGGTTCTACTGAAGGGCTTGCACGATAGAGTATCTGATATATTAGGTAAGAATAAAAATAATGTTTATGATGATAGTTTCACAGAGAAAATTCTTGTTAATATATTGAAGAGAAAACAATACCATAGTTTAGCATTGATGTTAATTACCCAGCTGACAAAACCTCATGATATAGTGAAAGCAGAACAGGATATTTTAAATACTATGTTGCTTGAAGCTATAGAAAAAGATAGAAGAGATATGGCATTACTTTTGATATGTAACGGAGCTAGTATTATTGTGTCGCCTACTGTTATTGCAAAATTAGGTGATGAGTTATTAGGAACAAAAGGAGTGGAACAAGTTGCGCGTTTATACAGTAAAATGCCTATAATTGGGGTAAAGTGCAAAAAAATAAAAGAAGGAGAATCAAGAATAAATAGGGAGTTAGAAATAATAGATTTTACTGTAAAAAGCCCTCTTGATAGGAATCAGGAAAATGATGACGAAGAAGTACTAGAAATTTGTGAGATTTTCAACTTAAAAGAACTAAGTGAGTTATTCCCTGAAGGATCTCTATTAAAAGTGGGGAGTGATATCACAATGAGTTACAATGAAAAAATATCAAGCGGAAAATTAAAAAGAACTGAAGGTAAAAAAGATTCAGAGCAAGAGAATAAAACAGAGAATTTAGAACTTGTAGCGCAGTACCTAGAAAAAAAGGAACGTAATAAATTATTACGTAATTGGTCTCTAGGTGGGGCAGGTCTTGGAGGAGTTGGGGGAGCTTGTGCTTTTTTCTTTCTTGCTCCTCCAATTGCTGCTCTTGTTTTTGCCGGTGTTGCTGTTGGCTCTATAACGGTTAGTTTGCTTGCTTCTGGTGTACATATACTTATAAACAAACAAGGTGATCTTGAAATAAGTCGTGACAATCTTCAAGACTTAAATAAAGCAATTGATCTTTTTATAGACTTATTAAAACAAAATGTTCCTTCAGGAATAAGTAATACTTTCTTAGAAGAATTGAGACAAGAGAAAGAAGAAATAAATAAAAGTAAAGAGAAGTTTATAAATCTCTCGCGTATTTCAGATGTTATGAAAAGGGTATGCAAGAAAATACCAGGAGTTGGTAAGCTTATTTCAGAGATAAAAGAAAAAAAGTGGAAAGATATAGAACTCATTATGTTACTGCTTGAAGATTTTGAGCGTGAGTTTAATAAAGCTGTTGCTGAATCAAGTAAAGTAAAGGAAGTAACATTTGGAGATCTTGCAATGAATATAATCAGAAGTAGAGAAAACTATATTAGGTGTTTAAAAACGCAGAGTATGGTAGATGAACAAAATGACACAACAAAGAAGCTAAGTGCAGTAGCACGTGAAATTTCGGATATGTTGATAGATTTATCAAATGCGGAAGTAAAAAGAATGGCACAGGATAAGGAGGAGGAAAGACAAGGAAGAGAAGAGGCACAGGCAGGAAAAAAAGCTGTTGGTTTATTGTATGATGAAGCAGAAGATTTATTCAATATATCTAGAAAGAAGATCAGATGTAATCAGGCTGTGGAGGAATCCTTAGAACAACAATATACTTTTCTAGTTCTAAATAAAGACTATAAAGAAAAATTTAAGGGTATTTGCAATGAATATAGAAACCTCAAAGAAGAGTTAAAGAGTAAACAGCTTAGACTTGATGATGAACAAGAAAAATATGTATTCGATAAGGAAGAAAAAAAGCATGTTATGGGTAAGTTGGCAAAATTAAATGATGAAATTGATAGATTAAGCAAAAACTTTGTTCAGCGTGAGCATAAAGAGAATGAACCTGCAAGAAAATTCGATGATGAGGCTATTAATGAATTAAGATTCCATGTAATTGCAGAAACAAAGCAAGCAAGAAAAGCTACAGAGCAAGAAAGAAAAGCATTGATAGAGGAAAAAAATGCAGTTGAAGAAATAGTGATGCAATTACAAATGTCAGATTCAGTGCAAACACCAAGCTCTGCATTCAGTAGTGTAAGTCATGAATCAGTTGCAGGGCCTTCTTGGCGAATATGAGAACAAAGAAGTTTATAAAATTCTTGGAGCGCGAAAGATTAAAAAGCGTTCTGTATGAAAGATTAAAATGTCAAGAGCCAGAAAGCCATGGGGAAATAAATCAGTTATTTGATGAGTTTGGCAAGCTAAAGATAGTGTGTTGGATGCCATCGGTGGCTGAAAGTGCAAGAGGCAAAAAGTTCTCTCATGGGCAAGTGGTTGCAGTGCTGCTTTTAACAGGAGCAGTTGCTTGTTCTTTGTATGAGAGATATAGAGTATTAGGATTGCTTAGCCTATCCTTTCTCTCAGGATATGTTTTGCATTCATTTTTGCACTTTGCAAGACGTATTGATCGTTATACTGAAATTTATCATGAGGTTAAAGTTATGCTTTCACAAACATCAGCAAGTAATTATCAAAATGGATACATGCAATCAATTAACAGCGTAACTAATGAACAAGTTGCAGGACCTTCTTGGCAGATATAAGGGTTTTGAAGTTTTTATAATGGAAGATTTGAAAGTGGATAGCTTTTATATAGTTTTTTTATCGTAGAAGATACCAAAGAATTATTTTTATAAAAACACAAGTTCATTAGCACTACAAAAGTTTTAATTATTTACTTTTCCCAAAACCGCAAAAAAGTACCTACCTTTGTGAGAACAATTAAAACAAAAGCGGCGTTGTAAAAATAAAAGCATGAAATTGTTACAACAAAGTTGGGCAAAACAGTTCGTACGTAGATTTAGTAAAAGTGAGCCAATATAGCTGATTTCAGCGTATAATAAAATCACCATATAAAAAAGTTCGTATGGATTACGTGGTAGACCAACTCATCCCAAAGAAAAATGTTCTCACCGTCCTTGATTTTTAGTGCTGGAAATAGTTATTTTATTTAAGTTATTAGTGAAATATATTGCTAGATTAATAGTAATTTATTTGATAGTAAAAAGAAGAATTGAACTAATTTATAGTAAAACAAAATTTTAAGATGGAATAAAGCTCAACACAAAAACTTAAATAAAACAGCGTGAAAATAAAATGTCAAAATATGTATAAAAATTACTTGCATTGCCAAATTTATTTATTAGCATATAACTAAATCTAATATAATCTTAGGTTTTTATGTGAAATAGGCAGGGGTTTTATGCTGAAAGTGGAGCGTTCAACAGATTATCTAAAAGGAGCTAGTTTAGAAATTACTGAGCCGATAGAAGAAGAGCAAAATACACAACAAAGCAGTAAATCTTTTCAGCCTAAACCTAGAATACGGCGGCAATATAGTCCTAATGATAATAACTTGCAATTACTTTCTTTAATAGCTCGATATAAACAGGATCCTGCTTTAATAAATGATATTAAAGGTTTACTCAATAAGGTAGACATTAATTATAGAGATAAAGATGGTGATACGTTTTTACATGCTGCTATACAAGAAGAACATCAAGATGTTGTTAAACTCATACTAGAAAAAAGGGCAAGGATTGACATCGAAAATAATGCAGGTAAAACACCACTAAGCTTAGCTAATGAGCTTGATAATAGAAATCCTAATAAACAAAGTATCATTCAAATGCTAGATCAATCTTGGCAAAAGGATGATAAAAGGAAACGTAAACAACCTCCATCTGATCCTAATAAAAGGCAAAAATTTGATCAGGACAATAGCTTTCAATTTGCTGAGAAAACATTAAATCAACAAGATTATCAAGTATGGCTGACGCAGGAAGATGTTGCTAATATTGCAAGGATTAAATATGGGTGGTACGGAGAAAATAGTAATGTACTGTTTGAAGTGATTGGATCAGTAGGACAATTAGATGTTGAGTTAAAACGACATAAAGAAATACCAAAAGCACCTAGTAAACAATCACTGATATTTATTATCAATTTAAATAGTAATCATTGGGTAACACTGGTTATTATTCATCAAAATCAGCAATTTTCTGCTTACTACATTAACTCTTTTGGTGATGAAATAACAAGTGATATTCGTGATAAATTAAACTCAGCAATGCCAGGAATTCAGATCAGTAATCCCAAATTTAAGCAGCAAGAAGATGGTTATAATTGTGGAATATTTGCTTTAGAGAATGCGAGAATAATTAATGATAAAATAAAGTCTGGCAAGACTAACCTAGAAATTGAACAGGCATTGAAAGGTTATGAACTAACTTCAGATGATTTAAAGAACAAGAGGAAAGAATTTGCAGAAGAATTACAACAGCAAAAAGCTAAGCTTGATTATGAAGGAAGTACGCTAAATGATAGTAGTGCTAAAAAATCAAGTTCAACGGAAATACAAAAACCTAAAGCAGTGAAGAGGCCAAATAATGATCAAGAAGTACCAAACAAAAAAGTAAAACCTTCGTCTCAAAAATATTCTAAATCTGGATTGGTGCATACCTTACATGGAGATATTTATCAGCTAAAGTTATTAATGCTGTTTGTGAAAAGAGGATTAGATAGAGGGTATCTTTTTGAATTAGCAACAGAAATGGATGTAGCTGAAAAGTTTGATGATTTGGTTTTTCAATATGAAAAGAATAACGCAGATGGAACGGAAGAAAAGGTAGGGAGATTTTTGCAGGCTAAACATAAACAAGATGAGGATAAAAAGATCTCTGTTAATGATTTACTTACAGAAACAAATGGAGAATTTAGTCTACAAAAATACTTTATTTCTTATCGTAAAATCCAACAAAATCTGGAGTTTAAGAATAGTAATTTACAATATAAAGGTTTTATTATCTGTACGAATATTGGTTTTAAATTTGGTGATAAAAGAAGCAATCTGGAGCTAAGTGAAGATATTTTTGATCACGAGACGGATGAAAATGAAATCTTAAACACTAAGCTTTTTCAATTTAAGGATGAATTCACCGGAAGGGAGGAGATATTTTCAGTATTAAGAAACGCTCCTGATTTAACTAAGCTAGCAAAGGAACTTGCTGAATGTGTATTAGATGGTAAGTCTATAAGCAATGATAAGTCCAAAAATGATCTAAAAGGCAATCATTTTAAATCATATCAAAGTGCGTTGATAGACAAGGTTATTAATAAAGAAAGTCACAAACTAAGTGTTGATTTTGTGGAAGGACAGCAACTATCTTCAGAGACTGAAAATCTTCGAGTTGCCTTTGAAGAAGTATTTAATGATCGGAGAGAGTCTTTTAAATTAGATGATACACCTATTATAAAAAATTTAGAAAGCTTTGCTTCTGAAGTTGCTACACTAATAAAAAATCAACCTAATAATGTCGTTGAAGTTGAGAAAAGAAAGCGTGTTATAAAGGATAATTTTGATAAGTTAGCTGGTTATGCATTAATAAAAAAAGATAACAAGATAAAGTTTAGCACAGGATTTTTAAATAATGATGAATTGCCAGGTAATTTAAATATTTTTAGAAGAGAGTTACAAAGTAAGCTTCCGAATTTTGACCTTGGTCAATGCGAGTTTAAAATTTATAAAGACTTCAAAACTTGTGAGGAAATATATGTAGATAAGGATAATTTTTGGGAAAAAATAAAGGAAAAAGAATTAAAGTTGTTTAAGGATTTTGGGAAGCTAGATACTAATCTCGAATCTACAGGAAAATTTGTAGAAAAATTTGTTTCTTTGCTAGAAGAAAGTGAATCTAAAGAAAATCGAGTTGTAAAAATAAAAAGAACAGACAAAATTATTAGCAAAAATATCGATAAATTAGCCCAACACGTATTGATTGAAGAGAAAGATGAGATTCGATTTAGCTCAGAATTTTTGAGCGATACTCAACTACCAGGTAATTTAAATGATTTTAGATCTCAATTAAAAGCTAAACTTAAGGAGCTTAATTTTGATTGGAACGTACTTAAAGAGTATAAATTTTATATCGGTAATTTTCCTAAATTTAGTTTGCCAAATGATAGTATCAAAGAAATAGAAGAAAATATAAAAGATTTTTTAAAAGAATTAAGGTTTGCAGTCAATCAGCCAAATGAAGATAAGCTTGGTGAAATGATTAAAGACGAGTTGGGTAAAGAATTTAACACGATTGATAGGAAGAATGTTTATGGTAGGTTCTTGGAGAAAATGCTGGATTGGATGAAAGATAAAGAAGGAAAGTTTTTCACACACGAGGAAGGAAAGAATTTTTTTGAAGGAATAAGGAAAGAGATTTTAGGGACAATTTGGTTTAATATGAAAGATCCAGTAACGTTATTCACTGGAAGAAAAAGAGAGTTAAGTGATTTACATAAAGCATTGCAGCGAAACCAAGGTAAAGATAAGTTTACAGTAATATCACAGATGACCTCTATTAGTGGTTTGGGAGGAATAGGTAAAAGTGAATTGGCTAGAAAGTATGCTTATGATCATGAGAATGATTATGATGGCAATGTTATATGGATAAATGCTGAAAATTATGGTACTCTTGAAGACTCTTTTCTTAATTTAGCTAGAGATAATAGATTAGGTATTCCTACAAAAGATAGAGATGGAAAAGAAAAGACAGTAGAAGCTACTGTTAAAGAGATATATGGTTTTTTTGCAAAGAGGAAAAGTTTATTTATTTTTGATAATGCTGAAAATAATGAATATCTAAATAGATTCTTACCGCTGCGTTCTTTAGCGCCTGATGTTAATAAGCCTTACATTTTAATTACTTCTCGTAATCGAGAATGGGAAAAAGGAATAGAAGTTATGGATTTGAATGAATTGAAACTAGAGAATGCTATAGAGTTTGTGAGGAAAGGGCTAGGTATATCTGAAGAAGATGAATCGCAAGACCAAGAGATAAAAAATTTAGTAGAAAAACTACAGCGTTTTCCTTTAGCTATACAACAAGCAATAGCATATATTGAATACCAGAGAGTAACAGGAGAATTTGGAATTAATGATTATTTGAAAGAATATGAAAAAAAGACAAAAGATTTACTTGACTCAAAATTATTTAGAGGAATCGATAATTGCTACGCCAGAACAACTTTTACAACTTGGAAAATTACAATTGATAAAATAGCTAGTAATGAACAACATGGAAAATTAGCTTTAAAGATTTTGGATACTATTTCTTACTTTGCACCTGAAAACATTAGTAGAGAAATATTTTTAAGTTTAGCAGAAGGTGATGAAGAAAAGTTAAAGTCAGCTTCTAGGTTACTTGTGAAGTATTCTATGGTAAATGGTGAGCAAAAGCAAAGTGTATTAAGTATTCATAGATTAGTGCAAGAAGTAACAAGGATAAATTTAAAAGATAGAGAAAAAGAGGTTTTAAGGAAAGCACTGGAATTATTTCAAGGTGATAGTAGTCAAATCAATCTATTTGACGATAATTTCCGCCTAAATAATGTAGATCATGCCATATCTGTTTGGAGGTATGCAAATAACCATAAAGAATTGGTGAGGGAATTTAGTAGTTTACCTGTCTTGATTGTTAGCGAACTAAATGCTAGCCTAAGATATCAAGAGGCTTACTTGTTTGGTAGCAATGCATTAAAATTATTAGAAAAAATATTGGGTGATAATCATCCTTCTGTTCTATCAATGATGAATAACATAGCGTCTGTATTGTATACTCAAGGTAAAGATGATGATGCATTGGAAATTTATCGAAAACTAAAGGAGAAATCATACATCATTAACAAATTAGTAATGCCAAAACGTGTGTTTCTTTTTGATAATTATATAGGACTAATACTGAACAGGCAGGGTAAATATGATGAAGCATTAGAAATATTTTCCCACCTATATAGTCTAGTTAAGGAAGGCAAAATCAATTCTGACGGTAGCATAGAGCATAATATAGGCCTCACACTATCAGAACAAGGTAAACTTAATGACGCTATGGAGATGTTCAAGAATGCTCTCAAGCAAAAGGAAGAAGTATTAGGGCCTGATCATGAAAGCACTTTAAATACGAAGAATAGCATAGCTGCAGTGTTAGAAAGGCAGGGTAAATATGAAGATGTGCTTAAGATGCATTGGGAGATTTATGAGAAAAGAAAAAAAAATTTGGGGCCAAATCATCCAAATACTTTAACTACTTATGGTAATATTGCTCTCTCATTAACTAAATTAAGTAGATACGATGAGGCTTTAAAAATTGCAAATGAAGTTGAGAAAGAGAGGGAAAAGTTATTTCCAAATCATCCACGTACACTTAAAGGAAAGTTACTTATAGTTGAAATTTTAGGTGCTCAAGGTAAGTATGACAAGGCACTTGAGAAGTGTAAAAAGGTTTATGAGAAAAGAAAAGAAGTTTTGGGGCCAAATCATCCAGATACTTTGACTACTTTGGATGCTTGGTATGGTTTAGCTTTAAAATTTGCAAAACAGCGTAAATATGATAAGGCTCTCAAAGAGCTTAATGAGGTTCTTGAAGAAAGAAAAAGGATATTAAAACCTAATCATCCAGATATTTTACAAACTGAGGATGCAATAAGTAAAGTACGTCGAGCTCGAGATAATGGTGCTGATATTAATTTTAAGATCGTGGATCGAGAATTGTTCTCTGCAGCACAAAAAGGTCAATTAGAGGTTGTTAATGAATTATTAAGCAAAGGTGTTGAGGTTAATGTTCAAACTGCTGATGAAGGTGTTACACCATTACACTTTGCAGCACAAAATGATCACGCTAGAGTTGTCGAGAAGCTATTGGAAGGAGAGGCTGACGTTAATGCTAAAGATATAAACGGATCAACAGCGTTGCACATAGCAGCACACAGAAATTATCTGGATGTTGTTAATGCTTTACTAAAAGGAGATGCTGATGTCAATTGTTATGATAATGCACTTTTTAGGCCACTGCACTTTGCTGCACAAGAAGGTCATACCAAGATTGTAGAACTGCTATTGAAAAATGGTGCAGACATTGAAGCTACTAATATTGATGGTCTAACACCTTTGTATATAGCGGCATACTATAAACACTTGGATGTTGTAAAGATTTTACTAGAGGGAGGAGCTAACATTGATGCTGTTAATAAGCATAACATGATACCAGACTTTATAAATAAAGTTCTTTTATCAACTAAACAATTACCTAATGCAATTAGACGAAAGCACAATAAATCTGACGTACAACGATTGCTTGAAGATGGGGCAGTGATTAATTATTTTTCTGATACTAGTCGCTTAACATCGTTGCATTATGCTGTTTCCGGAGGAAATTTAGATATTGTGGTATTATTGTTGGGAAAAAAACCTGATGTTAACGTTGCTGACGAGGATGGTTGGACACCGCTACATTATACTGCCCAAGACGGCCACTTAGACATTGTAAAATTGCTGCTAGACCACCGAGCGGATCCTACTGTTCAAAATAGTGATAGAAAAACACCACTTGATTTAGCTCAGGAAAAATCATCTCAAAATCCACAAGTTTATCAAGAAATTATAAAGATTCTTACTGAATCTATTAATCAACAGCAAAAAACTGATCCTATAAATCAAGGAGGTGAAGTTTCGTCTGAAGAATGTTTACCAGGTCCAAGTTCAGGAAATAGGAGGAAAAGAGAAGCTAAAGGTGAATGTTTATTCACCTGGGAAGACGTGGATGAATTTAATGAGGAGAAGGATGAAAAAAGAGATTTTGATAAGATTAAGATAGATAGCGAAAAGTTTGTCAGTTACATTAAAGATTTGCCGAAAGAAAAGCAGAGTCAGCTAATTCAATTGGCCAGTGGGGTAAAAGTTACTGGTGAATCTCAAAGTTTGGTTAATAAGCTCATTAGTAATCAAAAAGTTATGAGTCATCTGAGTAGAGTTGGAAGAATCTCAGGCATGACTATGCATGGCATGATGGCTAAAAATGTATTAGCTGACTTTTTAAATGGAGATTATCAAGGTGTAGCAATTAATGTTGGTTTTATAGCAGGTGGTCAAGGATTTGCTAAAGTTGCTGAAGCTGCATCTCTCAAAGGGCTTAAATTAGCTTCAGAAGGAAAGTTATTACTTGGTAGATCTTTAAGAGCAGCATCTCCTTTCCTTGCTCGTGGCACTTCTGCCTTTGTTGTCTATGACCTAGTAAATCAGGTAAAAGCATTTAAAAATGGTACTGAAGAAGCATTGGTTGGCGTAGTAGGAGATAGTATTTACTTAGGTGTTGATGCTGCAGAGATTGGTATAGAAATTGCTGAAGCTTTTGAGGTATTAGAAGGAGTATCATCTATTACTGGACCTATAGGAGCTACAATTGGCGCTGTAGTATTTGTTGGTACTGATATTTACATGGCAGTAAAAAGAGTTGATAAAATTGACCAGATTATTCATCTTAAGGGAAATGAAAGATTTATTGAAGGGTTGCGTGCATTTATTGGTATGCAACCTGAAAAACATATAGAAGAGTTAATAGAAGAAAAACAACTTTATAATCAATTAGTTAAACAAGGACTTGAGTATTTAAAACAACATAGTGATATTCAAAGCTATGTCTTTCCTACTGGTAAGTCGGTTGTAGATTCTTGTCGTAAAGTATCATATAAAACAAGTATATGTGACAGCGGTGGATTGGGAGGTAGATGTTTAAAAACACGTACAGTTACACGTTATGCTGAGGAATGTACAACCAAGTTTGAGGTAGATTTAGACAATACAGTACAGCTTGATAGAAAAAGAACTGATATAAAATGGAGCAGAGCAAAGCCAGATAATCCAAGTGGTGGAGAATTGTTTTGTTTACCTCGAGGAAATCATGAACGTGTTCCAAGTTATGGATCTTATTTATGTGAAAATGCAATTGGTTTATCTACTAAAACAGGGAATCATACTCTCATTAACTTGGGAGAAGGTACAGATCATGCAAAAGGATTTATAGATAGTCCGAATATCTTTGTAGTGAATAATGGATCTAAAAGATATTTCGGTGGTAATAAAGACGATATATTTATTTTACAGGGAAGCTCTATAACAGGATATTTTTATGGAGAAGGTGGAGTGAACACTTTAGATCTTACATCATTTGCTCCAGAAAAAGAATCTATAGATGTAAAATTACATATAGGACAGGTTGAAGATTATTATCGAAAAAACTTTTTTGGAATGAGTGGAATAAATAAGTTCTTAGGTAGAAAAGCTAAAGCAGATCAAGTGTTTATTACATGCGATAGTGATACTAGTGATATTAAGTTTGTAGATGGCCAAAGTGGTAGTGAAGGATTTGTAGATCACATAAACATACATGACAAGGATTGCGCTTATGAGATGCAAATAGTGGTAAGGCCTAATACCGTTATATACAATCGAGCATTGAAAGGAGATTTTCACTATATTGTACCATATGCACTTGGTAGCGCTAAAGTTGATTTCATTTATACTGCTGAAGCATTGAACTTAAATAATACTTTTGCATTTGAGTATGAGCCTGCTCAGATAAAAAATGTCGACGTGAGAAATATAAATGTACTAAATAAGACTTCACATATAATCACGTTCAATTTTTCACCAATGTCAGACAAGGAATTTAATATAACAATCTCTGGTGCATCTAATCCTTCTTATAGACTAGGTAATAATACTGAAATAAAAGTAGGAAATAAGGGTAACCTGTACATGCTTGAGAACACTAATAAATCAGTTAATGAAATTATAAAGGATTACTTAGTTGTAGCAAATCGACTAAATAAAATGTCATTTTTTATACAATCACTTTTAAGTAATGAGACAGTGGTAATAGGAAGTGGAAATCATGAAGTAATACATAATAATCCAGCGTATAGGAGTCACTTAGTGGGCAATGGTGGTGAAAATGTATATGTGATTGATTCTAAAAGGTTTGAAATTCCTCTACCTGAAGTGGTTATTTATGACCTTGATGTAGAAAGTTCAGTGGATACGATTGACCTGAGAAATTTAGTAAGGCAGGTAAGAGGTAAACTCTCAAATCAAGATCATTTTCAATTAAAAGTTCTAAAATCTGCAAATGATTTGTTATTAAAAGCAACAATAGTTGAAGTGAAGCCAACAGAAGATTCATCTGTAAGTAAGATGAGAAAACATGAGTATTGTACTGTGAGATTAAAAGATGGGGTTAATTGGTATAACAAAACTCATGTGATTGTGGATAATGCTCCTATGAAAATCAACCTTGATAATAATGAGTGGAGTTTGAAACCATTACCTTTAAAATTTGAAAAGGATAAAGAAGTTATTATTGTAACAAGTCAAGATATAGAAGAAAACACTGAACTAATAACACCTAAAAGAGCAGGAAACTATAGCTTTGTTAGTGATCATGGTAATGATCTAATAGTAACGAATGCTTTTGATGTTAATGTAGCTAAAAATGATCTATGTACGATAGTATTAAGTAAGTTTTATGAAAAACCTAAAATGGCAACATTATCAATAAAGTTTGCTGATAAGGAAATAATTCTAAAAGAGCATCAGGAAGAAATAAGTAGTGCAAGAGACGTGAATGTTGTGAAAAAAGAATATAAGGATCAAGTCTATAATGGTGTCTTCAATCATACAAAAAGCAGTCCAGAAGTTATTATGTTATCTGATCAACCTGTAACGCATAGACATAGGCATAGTGGACACAGAGAGCAAACTCGTCATCGTCGTAGTACAAGTAGCGGTATTAGGCCGACTGGATGGATAAATGATTTATTTGGTTGGGTAAGAAGCTCAATAAGTGGATTGTTAAGTTCTAAACCTGAGAGCACTCCAAGTTCTATCTCACAAGTAGATGCAAGAGTGGATGTAAATGGTACGATAATGTTACTTGACGTGTTTATTAGAAAAGTTACAGGTCAAAAGTATATTTCTACAGTAGATCAGCCTATATCTCCACTAGAAGCACAGGGATATGCATTAAATATTACAGGGAAATTTGAGAAAGTAGTAGAGCAAGCTGCAAAGGATAGTAAAATATCAATGCATCGACTAAATATTGATTTTGTGGGAATACAGAAAGAAGTTACAGGAAAAATCATGAGTGGTAAATTTAATGAGATTTCAGGGATTTTAAAATCATATGTAGAGAAAGCATGTCCTGGTGAAGAAGCTGGTAAGTTAAGTTCTAAAAAGTTTAACAAGTTTATAGCTCAATTTAATAAGGGTCTGCTAAATCAATCAATAGAGCAGATATTACACACCAAAAATGGTACATTAGAAGTTGATGGTGCAAAAAAACAGCAGACGAGTTTAGAGCCTCAAAGTTATTTAAGTAATGCTTCAGTTCACAGCCATTCAGAAGTATCAACTTGTCTTTCTGAGATAGGAGTAACCAAGCTTGGAGGTAATATCAATAGGTAGGTTATAATATAAGAGGTAATATGCCAAGTAGTGGAAAATTTAAAGTGAAGGTAGCAAAATTAGCCAAAATAATTAGGGATACCAGACCAAGTTTGATGGTCCTAATACTAACATGGATGAAGTAGACATTAAATGCTAAGTGGTTAATGTGTTTTCCATATTGAACTTACAGCACGTAGCTTTGATATAGAAGTTTGGGTAACGTTATGATAGTAATTTATATAATTCTATGTGCAATCTTTATAGCCATTTTAGACAGCTCACTAGATTCTTAATTAGGGGATATGTCTAACTTAGAAAAGGTTTTTATAAATGTTGAAGTGAATAAGTAGGAATATTATGTTTTTTCCTTGAGTTGTAAAATTTCAGAATGAGAGAGACCGGTAATTTGAGCTATAACATCTATAGAGACACCGGCCTTAAGTGAATTTTTTGCAACTTCAATTTTACCTTCAACTTTACCTTTTTGATGGCCGATGAGGATGCCTTCTTGTCTACCTTCTTGTCTACCTTCTTGTCTACCTTCATGTTTAGCATCATCAAGTTTTTGTTCCAAGATAGCAGCTTCTTTTTGTAAATCCATTACCCTTTCTTCATAAGCTACAAGATCTTTCTCATTCCAATGAAATTTATCTAACTCGTCATACGCTAACTTTATTATCGGTGACTTTTCTGCTATTTTTCTTAAATCTTCATCCGTAGTTTCTTCTGCATATTTAAAGAAAAATAGCCAACGATCTACTACATTTTCTAGCTGCTCTTCTTTACTCTTAGGAAACTTTGGCAACTCAATGAAAACAAATTGGAAATCTTTTAAATCATGCTCATTAGTTTTTTCATCTCTTATGGTATGGCTAGATATATAATCAAGCTTATCAGGAAATAAATTACAATTAGAAATAGCAATAAAGAAAACCTTCTTTAAATCAATGTACTTACCACCTTTATCAGCCTGCCTTGAGTAAGCCTTAGCAGCATAAAGTTGAGCACGTTTTTCAAAGCCTTTATCACGAGCAAGCTGCATTTCCGCAATATACCTATTTCCGAGAGAATCCTTACAGAGGACATCAACGATGCTTTGTTTATCAGAAGCAATCTCAGGATTCATAATGGTGCTGAGGAACTCAACATCCTGAATAGTATTGACTCCAGTAAAACCTAAGATATCATTCAAGAAGTGGATAAGGATATTCTTATTTTTTTCAGTACCAAAAATTTTCTTAAATGTTAAATCAAGCTTAGGATCTAAAAATTTTGAGAGAGCCATGACAAGTTAACCTAGAAAACATTAATAATTATACACAATTGTGAAGAAATGTTCAACGTTTTTGTGCTAAAGTCTATTAAGGTTAGCTAAATTTCAAGAGTCGGCAAAAAACTACCTTCATAAATGACCCTAGAATGCTACTACGCATCTTAGACGGTCCCTTTCTATATCTTTTTATCACCCTTCTGTAAAGTGCCTTAAAAGACCAGCAAATGGATATCATGAATTTAAAGCTGTGGGAGACATCAAATTGGTGTATAAAAACACGAATCTACAACGACATCGCTTAAGGAAATCAGTATCTATTAATATATTAATTTATTCATAAAAAAATAAATAAAAAAGATTGAGAAATTGATTTGACTTCACTCGAAAGCTATGGCTTTATGCCAATGCTGATAAAAAAACAGCAGTAAATATTTAAAAAAAGTTTGTTGTTAGTGAAGGGTAAATTATATGAATAAAAGTAAAGAAGAAATCGAATTCAGAATATTAGAAAGCAAAGGTAAAGCACTACTTGATCGTGAAATAATGGAAACGTTTCTAAGTGCAGTACATGAAAGGCCACAAGCTCAAGAAATTGCTAAAAATCTGGTGAATACTTATACGGGAGTAGGAAGGATTTTAGGTAGAGAAATGGATGACCTGAAAGTTATAGAAGGAGTAACTGATTCTGCAGTAGCAATGATTATGTGCGTTAAGGAAACACTAGAAAGGGTACTGAGAGAAAAGCTCAAGAGTGAGCCAATAATGGACTTACAAGGGCTAGTAGAGTACTTAAACGTAAGTATAGGCCACTCAGAAAGGGAATGTGTAAAAATACTGTACTTGAATAAAAGACGCCAATTAATTGGAGAAGAATCCTATATTGGTGAAATGGAAAAAGCACCAGTATATATAAAGGAGATTATAAGAAAAGCATTAATAAAAAATGCAACATTAATAATAATGTCACACAACCACCCTGGGGGAAGTTTAGAGCCTTCAGAAGAAGATCAAGAAGTAACGAAGAGCTTAGCAGCAGCATGTAGTACTGTAAGCGTTAGGTTATTTGATCACATTATCATCACAAGTGGTGGCTATTTTAGCTTTAGAGAAAACGGATTGTTATAGCAGAAAGTATTTGCAAATCTACTCATTATAATTTATACTGAGTAATAGAGTGTATAAACTAAGATTTATATACTTAAAAAGTATTTTTAATATGGGGGTTATATGACTAGTAAAGACAAGTTATTGAAGAAAATATTTGGTGCTCTTGAAAGCGTTGATATAGAGCAGTCTAAATTTGTGAGTAAAATTAATAACCAGAAGGAGATAAACCGGGAGACTTCCCCTAGCAGAAACATTCAAATCAACTACGGGAAAAGCCTTGACTATGTTTATGGAACAAAACCTTTAAATGATCAAGCAGAAGATTTAAATCCATTTGCTTCAAACTTGCAAAAAATAAAACCAAGTGTAAGCGAAAGTGAAAAGTTGAGCTGGTTTAAGAGTGCTGTGGTAAGAGCAAAAAGTCCAAATGAACTGCACAAGGCTGTAGACGAAGCACTAGCTGCTGGAGCAAGGCTAAATGCATGTAATGATGGGGAATGGAGTTTCGCAGAGTATGTAGTATTAGGTACACATTTTCATAAATTTGATAAGGTTGATCGTAAAAAGGTAATACGTAAATTAATGTTAAGCGGTGCAGAGTTTCATGATACTCTACTACAGAATAAACTGATAGGTGAAATCTATAATGAGCTACAGCCAGAAGTTCAACCACAGATAGATAAGCAACTAGAAGAACTAGAAAAAGCTGGCGAAAGTGCTGTTCAAGAAGGATCCTTAATAGATCTCGAGATAGACAATACAACATCATATATAGAATTTTCTGATAATAGCAAGGTAGAGGTAGCCAAAATACTGGAAGCAAACAGAGGTTTAATTTTAAGAATGGGCAATAATGCAGTAGAGGTTAAAAGTGAGAAGGGAGGTATAAGAAACTATATCGATATGTCAGATGAAAGCTCTATTATATTAGAATCAACTATGTTTTTTAAAAATTTTTTATTTGTGTAATTTTGCAAATTATATGGGCAATAAAAACCCGTTTGTCATAGAAATAGAATTTTATATCAAACAGCTACCACAGAAATTTCTGCTTAAGCCAATGAATATGTGAATAAGTACTTTAAGTTTGTGTATTATTCACAATATTCATTGTCAGTTACTACTGTGTGAAATAATCGCTGCTTTAAGTCTTGCATTAGCAATTACTATAATTTTTCGCATTAGAGCTGTTATAGCCACCATCTTCTTCTTACCACTTTCAACAAGCTTAGAATAAAACGCACCAAGTACAGATTTGGACTTTGCTGCAGCCATAGCAGCTGTAAAGAGCTTTGAACGAATGTTACTTCTACCACCTATAATCCTTCGATAACCAATAGCTTTACCACTTTCCTTAGGATGAGGTGCTACTCCGGCAAGACTTGCTACTTCTCTTCTGTTTAAGTAACCAAGCTCTGGCATTAAACACAAAAAATCTTGTGATAACTTTTTGCCTATTCCAGGAACTGTTTTAAGGATTTTTTGATGTTGTTGTAGCTCATGGCTTTCATCAATAATTTTTTGCATAGTGTCATTGAGTTCGTTTATTTGACTATTGAAAAATTCAATGGTCTTCTGGCAACTTTCCTTTATCTGGTCATTTTCAGGAGCTTCCAGTCTACACTTTTCCTGAGCTCTCATTTGCGTAATGTCGTCACGACGTTGACAAAGTGCAGCTAGAGTTGATTGTTCTTTTGACGTAGGTGCAAATAGAGAGAGAGTTCTATGGCGTTCACATCCATATTGAGCAAGAGCTCTTGCATCTGATCTATCAGACTTCGCCAAAGTTCCATGAGATAAAATAAAGCTTTTTACTTTACGAGTATTAGCTCGGTGCACAGCAATATTTTTGTCGGTAAGAAAATGTGATAAGCCAAGCTCATATTTCCCTGTATTTTCTAAAGTCACTAAAGAATTAGGTAGGACATCTGAAAACTCTTGGAACAATTGTTGCCAGCCAGAAGCATTATTGTCAAATTCGACAGCATTTTTCTGTTTGTGAATTGCAACGACATTTTTAAATTTTCCGATGTCAATGCCAATAAAATTTTGATAAGATGTAACCATAATAAACCTCGATAGTTTTAGTTAATTTAAGATTGTAAACGGGTGCATATATATGTCCCAAACAACTATTCAAACGTATCGAGAGATAGGGCTAGTGTACCTTGATTCTAACGGTTGTAATACCAATTTCCTCCCGGTCGCACACGCCCGTGGTAACCCTATTCCTAGTGAGCAGGGTTATCTTTCTCTCTTATCTCTTTTATATCACATTTCCATCTTACAATTTCCTACAAGCATTGGTAAGCTAAATGTTATATTGTACCACGATGTAAAAAAATATGATCAAGTACAAGTCAGAGTAGAAAACAAGGAAATGTGGGCTGAGTTACAAAAAAGAGGCGAAGAAATAGGAAAAAATTGCCTCTTTGGGGGAGTGAAGCTTAAGGAAGTGGTAGAAAGAGGTAATTTCACTAGATGTGGCATATGGAATGAAAAATATGCTATAAAAGAGATTAGTAATGATGAAGTATTGTCTCCGTGGGTAAATAGGATACGTGAAGGTAGTAAAGAAACTTTTAGAAAACTTTAATGTGTCTACAGTCAACTTTAAGGTTCCAGAGGTTTTTTCTTACCATTATATCTGGAGCCTTAACAAAATTGAGCTATAGTAGAAAATATTATACGCATGGTTGTTTTCGTGGAAAAAAGTCTAGACTGTGAAGTAGGGGAAAAAGTGAAAAATTGGAGGTTAGAGAGAGGTTATACTCAGAAGGATTTAGCTGAGAAAATTGGTGTAAAGTACTGGGTAATACTGCAATATGAGAAAGGGAACCGTAGAATTTCAATCGAAAGGTTGTACGCTATAGCAGAAGCATTGTCAGTAAGTATCACTGATCTCATTCCTGCATCAAAGGAGAAAATCGGCTTTAAGAATGAGGAAGGAGAAATATTAAATCTAGTAAGAGAATATAAAAAGATTAACGATCAGGAGTTACGTAAGATGTTTTGTTTGCTAACCAAATTTGTCCAAGTTAGTGAGAAAAGTAGTAGAAAATCGGAAAAAATAAAAATTGCAAAGAGTCTGGTTAAAGCAGGAGTTTCTGTTGACGTTGTTTCGAAAACAATTGGTCTCTCTGCTGATGAATGTGTTGAAGAAAAAGTTGGTTCTATCTACTACCAAATAGGCAAAAAGATAAAGGAATGGAGACTAGTGAGAGAGTATACTCAAAAGGATTTAGCGGAGAAAATGAGTACAACACGTGACGAAATAAGCAACTATGAACAAGGACGCGTAGCTACTCCACTGGGAAAATTATATGAGATAGCAGAAACATTATCGATTAGTATTACAGATCTACTAACAGAGGAAGATGAAGGTAGTAAAGTGGAAAATGAGCTACCGAATTTGATTAAAGAATACAAAGAAATTGAGAGCCAAGAACTACGTAATGCACTAATAAAATCTTTGTTTGAAGGGATACGGATTTGTGAGGAGAAAGTGAGAGAGATAGAAAGGATTAAAGTTGCAAGAGATCTAGTAAAAGGGGGAATTTCTATTGATATTATTTTGCAAATAGTTGGTTTATCCGCTGATCAAATTGCATGAAAATTTATTTCTAAGTAAGGTATATATGTTTGTTTCTGTAAGAGATGTTAGTTCTATACACTACAAAATAGGGCAAAAAATAGAAGATTGTAGATTAATGCAAAGGTGTACTCAAGCGGAGTTAGCAAGTAAAATCGGATTAGCATATAAAGAAGTAAGCAATTATGAAAATTGTAAGTTAAAAATGTGATATAAAAGAGATAAGAGGGAAAGATAACCCTACTCACTATAGGAATAGGGCTATCACGGGCGTGTGCGACCGAATGAAAATTGGTATTACAACCGTAGCCATCAAGGTACACTAGCCCTATCCCTCGATACGTTTGAATAGTTGTGTGGGACATATATGTGCACCCGTTTACAATCTTAAATTAATTAAACTATCGAGGTTATTATGATTGCATCTTATCAAAATTTTATTGGCATTGATATTGGAAAATTCAAAAATGTTGCTGCAGTGTACAACCAAAAAAACACTATCAAGTTCAATAATAATGATGCTGGTTGGCAACAATTGTTTCAAGAATTTTCAAATATTCTACCTAATTCTTTTGTAACTTTAGAAAATACAGGAAAATATGAGCTTGGTTTAGCACGTTCTCTTGTTGATATGAATGTTGCTGTGCATCGAGCTAATACTCGTAAAGTAAAAAGTTTTATCATATCACATGGAACTTTAGCAAAAACTGATCAATCAGATGCAAAAGCCCTTGCTCAATATGGTTTTGAACGCTATAGTGCTCTATCTCTATTTGTGCCTATGTCAAAAGAACAAACTGCCTTAGTTGCACTCTGTCAACGTCGTGATGACATTACGCAAATGAGAACTCAAGAGAAATGTAGGCTTGCAGCACCTGAAAACGACTATATAAAGGAAAGTTGCCAAAAAACAATAGACTTTTTTACCAATCAGATAAATGAGTTCAACGATGCCATACAAAGAATTATTGATAAAAATCCAGAGTTACAAAAGCGTCAAAAGATCCTGAGAACAGTGCCAGGAATAGGTCTCAAGCTATCTCAAGTTTTTGTGTGTCTAATGCCAGAACTTGGCTACCTAAACAAAAAAGAAGTTGCAAGTCTTGCTGGGGTTGCTCCACATCCAAAAGAAAGCGGTAAAACTATTGGTTACCGAAGGATAACAGGTGGTAGAAGCAATGTTCGTGCAAAGCTTTTTACAGCTGCTATGGCCGCTGCAAGATCTAAATCTGCACTTGGTGCTTTTTACTCTAATCTTATTGGTAGAGGTAAAAAGAAGATGGTAGCTATAACAGCTCTAATGCGAAAAATCATAGTAATTGCCAATGCAAGACTTAAAGAAGCAATTAATATGAAATAAAAAAATCTGCATAGAAAATAGGTTAACGGATATGTGCGTCTACACACATTTAAAGCACATATTCGTTAACCATAAAATCTAAGCAGTGGTTGCTGTTTGATATAAATTTCTTTCTGTATAAACTGGGATCTTTGTTGCCAAAATACATTTTTCAATTGAATAAAAATGCAAAATTATGAACAAATGAGACTAAACTCAAAAAATTTTAAAAAACATAGTTGATGGTTATACGCCACTACACTGTGCAGTATTCGCAAAAAGTTTAGAAAATGTAAAAGTACTGCTAAGGTCGGGAGCAGAAGTAAATGCTACTCAATATGTCAGTGGATGTACGCCACTACACTCTGCGTGCAAAATAGGAGGAGTTGAAATAATAAAAGAGCTAGTAAAAGCAGGAGCTGAGGTTAATCAACTGAATAAATATGGTGCAACACCAATGTATTACATCTGGGAAAGTGAAAAGCATTGTCTATGTGATAGCAAAGAGAGTGAAAAGGCGAGTAAATTTCTGAGAGAAAAAGGTGGAGTAACAAAAAGTAGAGAACTGACGTGCTATGGAATAGAGAGGCTAGTGGGAGAAATAGCAGACATGTTGAATGGGAGTTATTTACCAGAGTTAAAAATAATAGAGATAGAAGAAATAAGGAAGAGAGACAAATCACTAATAAAGGAGGAATGTCAAAATTTAGCAAGCAAGATAATAAGCCAAGTGAATGAAATGATTAATGAGACAGACTTAAGGTGGTAAATGGGTGGGGTAACTAAGATGTTCAATTTAAATAAGAGATTGGAAAAATTAAAGAAGAATTCATTTTATGTAATAAATGAAAAAGACGAAGGTGGTGATACAGTATTGCATCTAGCAGCACAATTCTCTGATGAAAAAGTAGTCAAGTTACTGATAGAAAGGGGAGCAGAAATAAATATAGAAAATAATAGCGGAGATACACCGTTACACCTAGCAGCATTTCTGGGAAAGGTAAAAAATATTAAGGCACTGATAAAAGGAGGAGGAGAAGTAAATGCTAAAAATGATGGAGGATATACGGCATTACATTGTGCAAGCATGATGAGCTGTGAAAAAACGGTAAGGGAGCTAATAAAAGCAGGATCAGATGTAAATACTAGAAATTATATAGGAAGGACGCCACTACACGGAGCAGTATTTATGAGGGAGATAAAGAACGTAAGAGCAATATTAGAAGCCAGGGGAGATGTAAATGAGAAAGATGATAAAGGATATACACCGATAGATTTGGCATATATGGGAAATAGCGAAGAGATCATGAGAGAATTAGTAGAAGGTTATGGAAGTTGATTGAGAAAAGGAAGAAAATGGTAGAAAAGGAAGTGTTGTTATTAGAGAGAAAATCGTTATCAGAACTGAGAAAAATATGGAAGAAGGTATATGGAAAAGAAGCGCCTAGATACTCAAAGAAATATCTGATACCAAGATTAGCTTATAGAATGCAGGAAAAAGTATATGGAAAAATGTCAAGAAAAGGATTAAAAAGACTAGAGTATCTGGCAGATCGGCTAGAGAAGGGAAAAAGAATAAGTAGCGATAAACTGCCAGTAGAGGGAACAGAGCTAATATTAGAGAGAGGAGAAGAGACGCATGCAGTAATGGTAACAGATAAGGGTTTAATCTACCGAGAAGAATTTTTCACATCATTATCAGCAGTAGCCGGAAAAATAATGGGAATGAGCTACAACGGACCTTTATTATTCGGTATGCGTGATAAAAATGAAAATTGAAGAGAATAAAATGCTAAAAGAAGTAAGGTGCGCGATATATACAAGAAAATCAAATGAGGATGGACTAGAACAAAAGTTTAACAGTCTTGATGCGCAAAGGGTAGCATGTGAAAAATATATAAAGAGCAAAGAAGGCTGGGTAGCATTGGCAAAAAAGTACGACGATGGAGGATATTCAGGAAAGAATTTAGAAAGACCAGCGATAAAGGAATTATTTGAAGATGTAAAAAAAGGAGAAGTAGATTGTGTAGTAGTATATACTCTGGATAGGCTATCAAGGGAAACAAAAGACAGCATAGAAGTAACATCATTTTTTAGAAGGCATCGAGTAAATTTTGTAGCAGTAACGCAGATATTTGACAATAATACGCCAATGGGAAAGTTTGTACAAACAGTGTTGTCAGGAGCAGCACAGCTAGAAAGAGAAATGATAGTAGAGAGAGTAAAAAATAAAATAGCAACATCAAAAGAACAAGGATTATGGATGGGTGGAACTGTGCCGCTAGGGTATGATATAAAAGATAAAGAATTAATAATAAATGAGAAAGAAGCAAAGACAGTGAAGCATATATTTGAAAGATATTTGGAGCTGAAGTCAATGGCAGAACTGGCAAGGGAATTGAATAGTCAAGGTTACAGAACAAAAGCAGATATTTTTAAAAAAGCGACGGTGAGAAGAATAATAACAAACCCAATATATATGGGAAAAATAAGGCATTATGAGAAAGAGTATGAGGGAAAACATGAAGCAATAATAAAAGAGGAAAAATGGCAAAAAGCACAGGAATTGATAAAGAATCAGCCATATAGAAAAGCAAAATATGAGGAAGCGCTGCTTAGGGGAATAATTAAGTGCAAGAGCTGCGGTGTAAATATGACACTGACATATGCAAAAAAGGAGAATAAGAGATATCGATATTACGTATGCAACAATCATTTAAGGGGAAAAGGTTGTGAATCAGAAAACCGAAATGTAATAGCAGGAGAAGTAGAAAAAGAAGTGATGAGGAAAGCGGAGCAGATATATGAAAATTGGAGAGAAAAGACCGAAGAAAAATGGGAAAATTTAAGTTTTGGAAAGCAGAAAGAAGTGGTGAAAAAGTTAATAAAGGGAGTAATGGTAAAAGAAGATGGAATAGAGGTGCATTCTGAATCAGAGGAAAAATTTATACCAATGAAGAAAAAAGGAAACAAATGCACAATAGTAGAACCAGAAGGAAAAACAAATAATGCGCTACTGAAAGCAGTGGTAAGAGCCCATGCCTGGAAACGGCAACTAGAAGAGGGAAAATACGAAAGTGTGAAGGAGCTGAGTGCCAAAATTAATATAGGTACAAGACGTATACAGCAAATTTTGAGGCTGAATTATTTAGCACCAAAGATAAAAGAAGATATAGTAAATGGGAGGCAGCCAAGGAGTTTGAGGCTAGTTGATTTGAGGGAAATACCGATATTATGGAGTGACCAACTGGAGAAATTCTACGTACTGGCATCTTAATTTACAAAAGCAATAGGAGATCGATGTGCCAGAAAATTAAAAGTATTGCAAAAGAAGCTGCTATGGAGGAATCAAGCTAAACTATTACACATAGAAACTGACACTCAATTAATGTAAATATATCAATGAAAATAATAAGAATCTTAATATATTCAACCTATGTAAAAAACTAGCAAAAAAATGCTCCAACAGAAACACCAAATGCTTCCAATGACCCCTATTCAGCTGATATGTAATACTGCAGAAGAAAAACTCATTATACTCCAAAAATCATAAGCATAGAAATGACTTTTTTAGAAATTATCTTAAGCTATTAACTTAATAGAGTTTTCTCAACAAAAAAATACAGAAGGAAGGTAAAAGATCTTCTGCTTGGGCTTTTGTTAGGAAACTCCATTTACTTGTTGGTTAGCTACTTCTAAGTCAGGTTTATCTAGCTTATCACTGGGCTTTGATACTGAATATGTAATACAACCAGCAATAACTCCTATTACTAACGCAGCTGCTACAGCTATGCCAGCTATAGCTAATATTGATAATTCAATACCAATAACACCGCATCCAATACCTACTGTCAGTGCAGCTATAACACCACAAACACTACCTGTTATTATTGCTTTACTACGACGTGATTGATCATTTTCTATCTGTTGTAAAAGATCTATCTTATTTCCACTATAAAATTTGTTCCCTGAATGAAAACTAAGCAATTTAAGATTTGGAAAGTTATCACTTTTTAATAATGCTTTTGCACCTTGAAGATCAATATTGTTCCATCCTAAATCAAGCGTAGTAAGATTTTTAAGGTTCTCACTATTAGCTAAAGCCTCTGCTCCTTCTTTACCAATATTGTTCCCTATTAAATTAAGCGTAGTAAGATTTTTAAGGTTCTCACTATTAGCTAAAGCCTCTGCTCCTTCTTTACCAATATTGTTCCCTCTTAAATTAAGCGTAGTAAAATTTTTAAGGTTCTCACTATTAGCTAAAGCCTCTGCTCCTTCTTTACCAATACCACAATGGTTGATAGAAAGTTCTGTGATATTTTTGTTCTCTTGCAAAAAGCTTAGTAATTTCTTGATATCTACTCTTTTCTTCACCAACAATAATTTATTGTCATTAACATGCTTATTGAAATTCATTTTTATACCTCATTGATTATTATATTAGCAAATATTGTAATAGTTGTCAATCTATTAATAAATTAAATGAAAATTTATAGAAAATACTAAACCCTGTAGCGTCATAAAAATCTTGAATGTTTACTTTTTCAAAACACTAAAAATAGTGCATATGTTTATGAGAACAAGCCACGTAAAGGTAGGGTTGTAAAAATAGAAGCTTGAAATCTTTATAATGAGGTTAGGCAAAACAGTTCGTATGTAGATTTAGCTAAAGTAAGCCAATATAGATGATTTTAGCGTATAATAGAATTACTATAAAAAAAGTTCGCACAGAACAAGCGGTAGACCATAAGATCCCAAAACAAACTCTTCTCGTGCGACCCGAAAGTCATGAAATCGTGATGGTTAAATTCCATCCGCCCTAACATCGGGTTGAAAGCATAATCCACACTTTAGAAAAGTGGCGACTTTCTAGGGTGCAAGCATGGATTAAAAAGGGGTAATATTAAACTTTGTAATAAATCCCCCTAAGAAAGTTAGATATGGTTACGAAAGGAACTTATGTCTGAATTGTCGTTATTCGTGATATGCGAAATAAAGTTGATACGCATAAACCAAAAGGTACGGAGGAATGAATAATTGGAATGAGAAGGTCTAATTAAGATGTTTTCAATCTCCCGGCAAATAGTAAGAACCTAAGTCTAACGTGAAACGATTTCATGGAACGGAGTAACCACATGGAAGCTCTTATTATCCTTTGTTTAAAAAGGATAACTAAGAAGGTGGCCCACTGAATGCTTCTATGTGGAGGGATTGTTTAAGAAGCTAATGCCTAAAGTAATATTTGGGATATGCAGACGTAAACACTGTAGTTTGGAAGGTAAAGTTGTGAATAGTAGTGAATATGTTATGAGCCAACAAAATGTTAGGTATGAATGGAATGAAACTCCCTGGCGTAAGCTGGAGAAATCTTCATTTAAGCTACAAAAACGAATTTACCGAGCTTCTAAATGTAATGATATCAAGAAGATGCATAAACTTCAGAGATTATTACTAAAATCAACAAGTGCAAGAATGCTCGCTGTTAGGAGGGTAACTCAGGATAACAGAGGGAAAAAGACTGCAGGTATTGATGGAAAGTCTAATCTTAATAAAAAGGAAAGATTGCTATTAGCAAATTCTTTAAATATAAGAGAAAAGGCAAAGCCATCAAGAAGGGTATGGATCCCAAAATCTGGTAGGCCATCGGAGTATCGCCCGCTCGGTATTTCTACAATAGCAGATAGAGCAAAGCAAACACTTGTCAAAATGGCACTAGAACCGGAATGGGAAGCAAAGTTTGAGCCTAACACTTACGGTTTTAGATCTGGTAGATCGTGTCATGATGCAATAGCAGCTATATTTATCGCACTTGGTCAGAAAACAGCATTTATATTGGATGCTGATATTTCCGGATGCTTTGATAATATTAAACATTCTGCACTGCTCGAAAAACTTAATACCACACCAACTCTAAAGAGAATTATAAAAGGATGGTTGAAAGCAGGCATTATGAAAGATAAAAAGTTTAATCCCACTAAACGTGGCACAATTCAAGGTGGAACAATTTCTCCATTACTTGCATGTGTAGCACTATATGGACTAGAACAAAATATCAAAGAAGAACTTAAGGAAGAACTTTTCCAATATGCGAAAAAGAAATATGGTAGAGTATCTCGCAAACAGGCACAAAATTCAGTTAGTGTAATTACGTACGCCGATGATTTTGTGGTTTTACACGAGAGCGAAGAACTTGTCTTGAAGGCAAAGGTTCTAATCGAAAAATGGCTAAAACCCGTCGGATTAGAATTAAAGTCATCAAAGACAAGAATTGCACATACACTAAAATCCCTAAATGGGGAAAAGCCAGGATTTGATTTTCTTGGATTTTCAATAAGGCATTATCAAACACGTCAAAATAAGAGTGGTTACAAGTTATTGATTAAACCAAGTCGTAAATCTATAAGCCAACACTTGTTATCTATTAAACATAAGCTTAAAGAGTTGCGAGCAGCACCACAAGAAGCTGTAATAAAAGAACTTAATCCAATAATAAGGGGTTGGAGCCAATATTACACCTCTGTAGTCTCAAGTAAAGTCTTTAACTTACTAGACTACTCTATGCATAACAAACTTTGGAAATGGGCTGTCTATAGACACCATGACAAAAGAAGGTGTTGGGTCAAAAGAAAATACTTTAAAAAGTATGGTAGCGACAATTGGAGGTATATGGTAAGTAACAAGCTATATCTTATTAGACATAGGGATCATGCTATTAAACGATATATCAAAGTAAATGGAAATAGGTCTCCGTATGATGGAGATTGGCCATACTGGGGGAATCGTTTAAGTAAACTACCAGATCACGAGTAATAAAATTACTGAAGTTACAGCAAGGTAAATGTAATTATTGTTATCTTTGGTTTAGGTTTAACACATGTACATCATCAAGATTGCAATAATAACATGAAAAATCTATCCTTGCTTCATAAGCACTGCCACGATCAATTACATGGAAGTATGCATACCAAATTAGAGAGAAGCCGGATGATGGGAAACTATCAAGTCCGGTTTTGAAGTCGAGTGGGGAGAGGTGACTTTCTCCACTTAGATAACACGCTAGCTGGTTTTTGGTGCTGGAAATGGCTATATTATTTAAGTTCTTAATAAAATATATTGTCAAATTAGCGCTAATCCATTCGAAAATCGTAAAGAAAATCAGAGTAAATTTATAGCAGAAATAAAATCTAAAAACAAAATGGGCAAGCTTTGTCACAGCACTGGAAGCCCAAAACTGTAAATAAAGCAGCCTAAAAATAAAATACCAAAATATGCATTATAACTTGCTTTGCCGATCTTGACTAATTACTATATGAGAAGCTTGATATAGTTAGATTTTTATGTAAAACAAGCGGGGGTTTTTATGCTGAAGGTAGAACACCAAATAGATTATTCAAAAAAAGAAGGGGTGAATTCACAGGTCGTTAAGCCACTGGAGGAAGAACAGCGTATAAGACAAGTTAAAAGATCTTCTCAATATAGCCAGGAGCAAGATTTACAGCAGCAACTTGATAGTAGGCCTAGCTTAAAGCGCTTTAAACGTTCAGATGATAACTTAAAGTTACCAAAGAATTTTAAGGTAGGACAAGCGATTGCAGATGGAAACTGTTTCTTTGATTCGTTTAGACAAGGACTAGAACAACAATTAGGAATAAAAGTTACCGTTAAACAACTGCGGCAACATTGTAAAGAGTTTGCACAAAATAATCCACCAGAATGGTTCATAAATGCTATTGCTAACAGTCATGATAATAATGGTGTGGTGCGTAAGGAAACTCCAGATTCTTATACAGGAAATATTCTAAATAGCAATAGATGGGGTGATCCTGAAGTTGAAGGTAGAATACTTTGTAAAAAATATAGAGTAAAGCTACATGTTATTGAGAAGCATAATGTAGATGGAGAAGAGGTACGTACAGATCAAATCATAGATAGTGAAAGTTCTAAGCCTGTAAATAGTATGAATTATAATGAAGAAAATACTATACACGTAGTAAACGGAGGTAATGCACATTTTGAACCAGTACTTAATAAAGCAAAAATAAGAAATGCAATCCAGCAAGAAAATCATCTATCTTCTTCTTATAATTACCAGCCTGTTGATTCTATTAATAATAGAGCTGATTCTTCTCAACCAGGAATTCCTAGTCAACAAACTTCCCTTGATAGTCAACCCAATCAGCCAAACATTGATAATCAAAGAAAATCTTACGTGTCACAAGTTAATACCAATAGTCATGAAAATATAGAATTAAATAGATTTTTACTGCTGTCATCTAGGGAATCATTCGAGAATGAGTATCAGAAACTTCATACTAAAAATGAAAAAATTATTCATTATGATACAGAGAGGAAGAAGTATTATTATATTAATAATCAAGGAAAAGTTGACATAGATGTAAAAGACATTGGTTATAAAAAAAGAAAAAATCTTTATCTTCAAACTTTAAGTGAGCTTGAAAAAACGATACAAGCAGGAGATATTAATAGATTAAGAAATTTAAGTAAATTAATTAGCTTCATACATGGAATAGAAGATAAGACATTGATAAAAACATTTTATAATGATGACAGTAACCCAATTAGAAATACCAATTTGATCATTTTAGCATGTAAATATAATCAGCCTAAATTGCTTGATTATCTGCTCAATCAATCTCAAATTTTACATTATTTATCTAGTGAAGGCCATATAAAACAAGTTGATATGAAGAAGACAGCATTCTATCACGCTATGTGTTCTGGTGATGTTAAATTGCTTGAAATGCTTTACGATTACTGGTCTGGTGACCTTCATTGGTTAGGACATAAAACAAGATATGATGAAAGTCATGTAGTTGAAAATTTAAAAGTATTGAATCAATTACTAATTAATGCTCGTGATGATTATGAGAAACAATTAGAGATTAGAAAAGGATTACCTCAACAAATGTTAGTTGATATTTACAGTATAATTAAATTTAATTCTTTTCAAATTGAGCTATATAGTGAACTTAGCAAGTTAAGAGCTAATAGTAAGATTGGTACCACGGATCCTTCTGAGGCTATCACTAGAAAACATGAGATTGAAGCTATAAAAAACATGATTCTTACTATTTTCCGTGTGTATGAAAAATATTCAAATGAAGACGAGGCTAGGTTACGAAAATCTTCACTTAAAGATGAAGCAGGAATAAAAGAGCTTTTGCTAGATAAAAGCACATTATACTCGAAATACATGTTATACACAATGTATGAATTATACTTTCGCAAACTAGATTTTAACGTATCCTTACTAATTTTAGATAATTTATACTTGCTAAAGCAAAGGTTAAAAATGCCAGGTAGGTCATATCAAAAAATAGAATCTAAGCTATACCATTTTATTTATCACGTTAGTGAGGGTTGGGGCTTTTACTTACCTAAGAGAAGAGAAAAATTAACAAGTATAGATATAGGGCTTCATAAAGGTTTTTTTGTTGGTGTAAAATCAACTATTGATCAAGACAGATTAGGTTATAGTGCAGTAATATATCTCGAAAAAAGAGATTTTCAAAAATGCTTATATAAATTTAAAGATGAGCTTGAGAAGACTAGTATTATAGATAATATCAGAGAAAAAGTAACTAAGATGCCTGATGAGGAAACGAACAGTTTGACGCTGTTGCCATATATGAGAGATGATTTTTCTCTTAAGAAAATTTTATATTATATGAAAGAACTATCATCAGTAGACTTAAAAATGGAAAAGGAATTTGGTCAGTTAATTATTGAGAGAATTTTGCAAGTAATTGGAGAATTTCTTAAGAGTACTGATGAATCTCTTCATTTATCACCTGCTACAGAAGCGTTACTTCAAGTAGAAATACCTATAGAAACAATTAGACAGCTAAAAAGCTTAAGAGATTTGTTATCTCATGTGGATAAAGGACAATTACTCACAAGGATAGAGATTGAAAAAAACAAAGGTGATATTTTTGATAAAGTTCATGAGGACTTACAGAAAATAAAAAAAGGAATTAATGAAGTTATTAAGATTCATAAACCGAGAGTAGATAAGGCATTAATTCAAAAAGGGATAGATCTTCTAAATGAAAGGATTAAGGAAATGCCTGAAGAAGTACGGAAGCCTGAGGTGCTTATTTATTCTAGCATGGTAGGAGATATAATAAATAATTATGGTTATTTTTTTAAGATGTTTCAGGATGGTTTTTTCAGGCGCACTTGGAGTCACACTGGTCTTTCAATGCAACTTCTGAAAGAAGTTACGTTAATCTCGGTTAATCAAAACATGCTGGTAAAAAAAAGAGAGAGTGCTAGGAAAAGTATTAACGGTATTATGATGAGTAAGTTTACACAATATATCAAAACTATACAACACATACTACAACGTATTGACAATCATAATAACAATTGGGATCATATTAAAGGTTTGTTACTTCAATTAAAAGTTAACATTAGTACACTGGATTATCCCAACGAAGAAGATGTAAATAAAATCAGGAAGGAATTGAAGGGTGGTGACATAACGTTGGAGAATAAGGAAGGAACCTTATCACCTATAAGGGAAAAATTGAAGCTAGTTGGAGATTTAAAGCCGCAGTGGAACTTTATTAAAAGATTACTAGAGTTTATAGTGAAAGAGGTTGATTTTTTTGATTCTAACCCTCTTGAAATAAAAGGTAGTTACTATACAGGTTATTTTGAACATAGCATTATTAACAGTTTCCCTAGCAAAGAAGGGGTGAGGAGTATTAATCTCCTCTTGGAAATGATAGAGGGAGAGTTGTATAGAAATGGTCATAGTCATAGTGTACCTCCAAAAACTGTATTATTACTTGAAAGCGATGAATTTAAAGGAATAAAAGAGTTAGAAAATATGCTAAATAAGAATAACTATGTCACTAAAGAGGAAAAAGATATTGTATTAAATAATATTTCCGCTGAAAAAAAAGAGGTTGGTTCTGCAAAATTAAGATTGATTAGCCATTATAATAAGAAAGTTACCTTGGAAAGAGATGAATACGAAAGGTTAGTCAATATATTGGAGATCAAAAAACAAAGTAAAGGGGAATTAAAATCTGGTTATAGTGATACAGAAAATTTTATAAGTCATCAGAGTGTAGTAAAAGACTCCCATAGTAATTATGAAAGCCTATTACAGAAGCTAAATGAAAATGTTCCTATTGATAGAAAAGATCACACAAAATTTGTTACATCACTTAAACTGAATAATAAATCAGAAAAAATACTGTTGAACCTAGTTATTGGAGAAAAGCGAGATCCTAAGCTTCTTGAGTGTTTAAGTAATAGGGTAACTCTATTAAAAAAAGTTTTATTAAACACGAATGAGACACCAAAAAATCAACTAGTATTACGCTACATGCATGACAAAAAGTTTCGAGCACTAGTAGAATTACTTCTTATTGATTTAATGAATATTTTGAAAGAAAGTAAGCAAAAGAAATCACTGAATAAAATTTCTAAGTTGCTGGCCGAGATTAATTTGCGTAATATCTTAGAGCATGGTAATCCCTTGCTTGAGATAGTTGGTAATGTATTAGATTCAAATGATTTACCAACAGAACTAATCTCTAAGGCTTTAACATTTACTGAGGATGAAAAATCAATTAATGCTCTTTGTGCATTAATCGGAGAGGATATAGATCCTGTTAAAATTAAAAACAATCAGATAGATATGCTGAGTCAAGAGCGGCAGAATTTAGTTAATGAATTAAAAAAAGCCAATAAGTGGCAGGATTATTTAAAGCTCATTCCCACAGATTATCAGCAACAGAGCCAGCAAGGAGGGAGCAAAGTATTGAATCAAGTTGATGATCAAAAAGCAAAAGATGAGGGATTACTTAAGGCTGTAAAAGAAAAAGATGCCAGTGGTACTCGAAATTTTATTGATCAAGGAGCAAACGTTAATTTTATTGATGGTCATGGTAAGGCATCTATGCACTATGCTGCTATGAGTGGTAACAAAGAAATAATTGAAGTGCTACTAAAAAATAATGCTAATATAAATATTGCTGATAAAAAAGATGGCAGAAGTCCGTTACACTATGCTGCTATGAATGGTCACGAAGAAGCAGTGAAAATTCTACTGGTAAAAGGTGCCAATATACGCATTACTGATAAAGATGATAGGGGACCATTATACTATGCTAATCAACGTAAACATGAAGATATTTTTTTTCTACTTGCTCGTGATTTAACTGTACAAGTTGGTTACTCTCTAAAAGAATGTTTACCAGGCTCAAGTCATAGGAAGAAAAGAAACGCTGAAAATGAATGTTTATTTACGTGGGAAGATGTAGATGAGTTTAACGAAGAAAAAGATGAAATAAGAGATCTCAGTAAGATTAATATAGATAGTAAGAAGTTCATTCGTTATCTTGAAAATCTACCAGAGGAAAAACGTTCTCAGCTTATTCAATTAGCAAGTGAGGTTAAAATTGGAGGTAATTCTCAAGGCCTTGTGAGTAAGCTTATCAGTAATCAAAAAGTTATGAGTCATCTGAGTAGAGTTGGAAGAATCTCAGGCATGACTATGCATGGCATGATGGCTAAAAATGTATTAGCTGACTTTTTAAATGGAGATTATCAAGGTGTAGCAATTAATGTTGGTTTTATAGCAGGTGGTCAAGGATTTGCTAAAGTTGCTGAAGCTGCATCTCTCAAAGGGCTTAAATTAGCTTCAGAAGGAAAGTTATTACTTGGTAGATCTTTAAGAGCAGCATCTCCTTTCCTTGCTCGTGGCACTTCTGCCTTTGTTGTCTATGACCTAGTAAATCAGGTAAAAGCATTTAAAAATGGTACTGAAGAAGCATTGGTTGGCGTAGTAGGAGATAGTATTTACTTAGGTGTTGATGCTGCAGAGATTGGTATAGAAATTGCTGAAGCTTTTGAGGTATTAGAAGGAGTATCATCTATTACTGGACCTATAGGAGCTACAATTGGCGCTGTAGTATTTGTTGGTACTGATATTTACATGGCAGTAAAAAGAGTTGATAAAATTGACCAGATTATTCATCTTAAGGGAAATGAAAGATTTATTGAAGGGTTGCGTGCATTTATTGGTATGCAACCTGAAAAACATATAGAAGAGTTAATAGAAGAAAAACAACTTTATAATCAATTAGTTAAACAAGGACTTGAGTATTTAAAACAACATAGTGATATTCAAAGCTATGTCTTTCCTACTGGTAAGTCGGTTGTAGATTCTTGTCGTAAAGTATCATATAAAACAAGTATATGTGACAGCGGTGGATTGGGAGGTAGATGTTTAAAAACACGTACAGTTACACGTTATGCTGAGGAATGTACAACCAAGTTTGAGGTAGATTTAGACAATACAGTACAGCTTGATAGAAAAAGAACTGATATAAAATGGAGCAGAGCAAAGCCAGATAATCCAAGTGGTGGAGAATTGTTTTGTTTACCTCGAGGAAATCATGAACGTGTTCCAAGTTATGGATCTTATTTATGTGAAAATGCAATTGGTTTATCTACTAAAACAGGGAATCATACTCTCATTAACTTGGGAGAAGGTACAGATCATGCAAAAGGATTTATAGATAGTCCGAATATCTTTGTAGTGAATAATGGATCTAAAAGATATTTCGGTGGTAATAAAGACGATATATTTATTTTACAGGGAAGCTCTATAACAGGATATTTTTATGGAGAAGGTGGAGTGAACACTTTAGATCTTACATCATTTGCTCCAGAAAAAGAATCTATAGATGTAAAATTACATATAGGACAGGTTGAAGATTATTATCGAAAAAACTTTTTTGGAATGAGTGGAATAAATAAGTTCTTAGGTAGAAAAGCTAAAGCAGATCAAGTGTTTATTACATGCGATAGTGATACTAGTGATATTAAGTTTGTAGATGGCCAAAGTGGTAGTGAAGGATTTGTAGATCACATAAACATACATGACAAGGATTGCGCTTATGAGATGCAAATAGTGGTAAGGCCTAATACCGTTATATACAATCGAGCATTGAAAGGAGATTTTCACTATATTGTACCATATGCACTTGGTAGCGCTAAAGTTGATTTCATTTATACTGCTGAAGCATTGAACTTAAATAATACTTTTGCATTTGAGTATGAGCCTGCTCAGATAAAAAATGTCGACGTGAGAAATATAAATGTACTAAATAAGACTTCACATATAATCACGTTCAATTTTTCACCAATGTCAGACAAGGAATTTAATATAACAATCTCTGGTGCATCTAATCCTTCTTATAGACTAGGTAATAATACTGAAATAAAAGTAGGAAATAGGGGCAACCTGTATATGCTTGAGAACATTAATAAATCAGTTGATGAAATTATAAAGGATTACTTAGTTGTAGCAAATCGACTAAATAGAATGTCATTCTTTATACAATCACTATTAAGCAATGAAACTGTTGCAATAGGAAGTGGAAATTACGAGGTAATACATAATAATCCACTACAAAAGAGTCACTTAGTGGGCAATGGTGGTGAAAATGTATATGTGATTGATTCTAAAAGGTTTGAAATTCCTCTACCTGAAGTGGTTATTTATGACCTTGATGTAGAAAGTTCAGTAGATACAATTGACTTGAAAAATTTAGTACAACAAGCAAAAGGTAAGTTCTCAAATAGTTTTGAATTACAAGTTCTAAAATCTGCAAATGATTTGTTATTAAAAGCAACAGTAACTGAAGTAAAGCCAACTGAAGATTTGCCTGTCAATAAAATAATAAAACATGAGTATTTTACTGTGAGATTAAAAGATGGGATTAATTGGTATAACAAGACTCATGTGATTATGGACAATGTTCCTATGAGAATTAACCTTGATAACAATGAGTGGAGTTTAAAACCATTACCTTTAGTATTTGAAAAGGATAAAGAAGTTATTATTGTAACAAGTCAAGATGTAGAAGAAAATACAGAATTAATAACACCTAGAAAAGGAGGAAACTATACGTTTGTTCGTAGTAATAGTAATGATCTAATGATAACGAATGCTTTTGATGCTAGTATTACTAAGAATGACCTATGTAGTATTACACTCAGTAAGTTTTATGAAGAACCTAAAATGGGAACATTATCAATAAAGTTTGCTGATAAAGAAGTAGTCTTGAAAGAGCATCAGGAAGAAATAAGTAGTGCAAGAGACGTGAATGTTGTGAAAAAAGAATATAAGGATCAAGTCTATAATGATGTCTTCAATCATACAAAAAGTAGTCCAGAAGTTATTATGTTATCTGACCAACCTATGGCTCACAAGCATAGACATAGCAGACGCAGACAGCAAACTCGTCATCGTCGCAGTGAGAATATTACAAGTAATGGTACAAGACCATCTTCATGGATAAATGATTTATTTGGTTGGGTAAAAAGCTCAATAAGTGGATTATTAAGTTCTAAATCTGAGGGAACGTCAAATACTAAGAGTTCAATCTCACAAGTTGATGCAAAAATGGATGTAAATGGTACAATAATGTTGCTTGACGTGCTTGTAAGAAAGTTTACGGGTAAAAAATATATATCTGGAGCAGATCAATCTGTACCTTTATTAGAAGCAAGAGGTTATGCACTCAATATTACAAAGGGATTTGAGAAAGTAGTAGAGCAAGCTGGATTAAAAAGTGGTGTATCAATGCATCGATTAAATATTGATTATATAGGAATGCAGAAAGAGATTACTAGAAAAGTCATGAGTGGTAAATTTAATGAAATTTCAGGGATTTTAAAATTGTATGTAGAGAAAGCATGTCCTGATGAAGAAGCTGGTAAATTAAGTCCGAAGAAATTTGACAAGTTTATAGCTCAATTTAATAAGGGTCTGCTAAATCAATCAATAGAGCAGATATTACACAACAGGGATGGTAGATTAGAAGTTGATGATGCAAAGCAAATGAGTTTAGAGCCTCAAAGTTATTTAAGTAATGCTTCAGTTCACAGCCATTCAAAAGTATCAACTTTTCTTTCTGAGATAGGAGTAACCAAGCTTAGGGGTAATCTCAATAGGTGAGTTATAATATAAGGGGTGGAGCTATAATATGCCAAGTAGTGGAAAATTTAAAGTGAGGGTAGCCAAAATAATTAGGGAAACCAGTAGCAAGTTTGATAGTCTTAATACTAAAATGGATGAAGTAGACATTAAATGCTAAGTGGTTAATGTGTTTTCCATATTGAACTTACAGCACATAGCTTTGATATAGAAGTTTGGGTAACGTTATGATAGTAATTTATATAATTCTATGTGCAATCTTTATAGCCATTTTAGACAGTTCACTAGATTCTTAATGAGGGGATATTTCTAACTTAGAGAAGGTTTTCATAAATGTTGAAGTGAATAAGTAGGAATATTATGTTTTTTCTTTGAGTTGTGAAATTTCAGAATGAGAGAGACCGGTAATTTGAGCTATAACATCTATAGAGACACCGGCCTTGAGTGAGTTTTTTGCAACTTCAATTTTACCTTCAATTTTACCTTCAATTTTACCTTCAATTTTACCTTCAATTTTACCTTTTTGATGGCCGATTAGAATGCCTTTTTCTTCTCCAACCCTAACACCTTCATCAAATTTTTGAGCAAAAGCAGCCACTTCATCCATTAGACGTTTTTTCCTTTGCTCGTATGCTAGTAACTCTTCTTCTGACCAATTAAACTTATTCATCTCTTCATAAGCTCGTTTTATTATTACGTCACTACCAACTATCTTATCTAGATCCTCTTCCCTTGTTTCTCCTGCATATCTAAAAAAGTAACACCATTTTTCTACTATATTTTCTAGTTGGTCTTCTTTTGTCTTTATAAATTTTGGTAGTTCTATGAATACGAAGTAAAAATCCTTTAAGTCATGTTCAAAGCTATTTTGATCTAAAATGACATGATTAGATTTGTACTCAGCCTTATCTGGAAAAATAATACAATCAGCAACAGCAATAAAGATAATTTCTTTGAGGTTATGATAATCATCACCTTGATCAGCTTGACTTGAGTAGGCTTTGGCAGCATAATATTGAGCACGTTTTTCGAAGCCCTTGGTCTTAGTGAACTGCATTTCTATAATATATCTTGAACCTTGAGAGTCTTTACAAAGAACATCGACAATACTCTGTTTTTTAGCGGCAATTTCAGGGTCTAAAATGGTAGCTAAGAATTCAACATCGTGAATAGCAGCCAAGCCAGTAAAGCCTAAAATATCGTTCAAGAAATGAATAAGAATATCTTTATTCTTCTCGGTGCCAAATATTCTTTTGAAGGCATAATCGTTGCGTGCATCAAGAAATTTAGAAAAAGCCATGAGAAAGTAAGATAAAAAGCATTAATGATTATACACAATTGTGAAGAAATATTCAACTAAAATGCAAACATTTTGTATATCTTTATTTTGTAGTATTAACCTATATAATATTTATGGCAAATATCTCGATAAGGTACCAAATAGCGCAAAAAGTAAGGAGCTGGAGGTTAAAAAGAAAATATACCCTAAAAGATTTAGCAGGCAAAGCAAACATAAACTATCATACACTGATAAGATACGAGCAAGGAACATGTGGCATTCCAACTGAAAAGTTAAAAATCCTAGCAGAGGCGTTATCAATTCCTATTAGAAATCTCTTTCCAAGACGAAAAGTGCTAAAAGAGAGCAGTTGTTTTGATGAAGCTAGGAGCCAGGAAATGTATAATTTTATAGAAAAATACAAAAGAATAGAAGGACGAAAAGCAATTTATGCATTAACCAAATCTATCCGAACTGAGGAAGAAAGTAATATAAAAGCAGCAAGAATAAGAATTGCAAAAGATCTAGTTAAGGCAGGGTTTGCTACTGAGATTATCTATCGAGCAACAGGCTTATCAATTGAAGAATATGCTGATAAAGAGAGATACGAGCCAAACAGAGGGCAAGAGATCAAGAAGTGGAGAATAATCAGAGGATATACACAAGAAGAGTTAGCAAAAAAGCTTAATGTGGGACCCTCGCAAATACATCATTATGAGCAAGGTAGCGTTACTCTTTTAAGTGAAAGGTTGTGGGAGATAGCAAGAGAATTATCAGTGGATACTGAAGATCTGATAAAGGAATACAAAAAAAATGATTGCAAGGATGGTGAAGCAGAAAATGAGTTATTAGGTTTGGCAAGAGAATATAGAAAAATTGACAATCAAGAATCACGAGATGAGCTAAATATATGGGTAGAATTTCTATTGCAAAGAAAGCAAATTTACAAAGAGAAGATTGATAAAATAGAGGGAATGAAAGTTGCAAATAATTTACTTCAGTTAGGTTTTTCTACTGATGTTATTTCTAAAATAATTGATTAACAACAACCTTTTTACATAACTTGAAAATAAATATGTATTAATATCTTTACCTATTCATGAAAAAATAAGTAAAAAAGATTGAAAAATTGATTTGACTTCACTCGGAAGCTATGGCTCTATGCCAATGCTGATAAAAAACAGCAGTAAACAATTAAAAACAATTTGTTATTAACGAGGAGTATATTTTATGAATAATAGTGAAAAACTTACAGAAGAAATAGAGAGAGTATTACAGAGTGGAGGAGGAAGTGCTCTGTTTGATCGTGAAATAATGGCAGTGCTTCTAGGAGCAGTTCATGACAGAAAGCAAGCACAAGATGTTACTAAAACTTTAATGGATAATTGCCCAGGAATAGGAGAAATTTTAGGACGAGAAATCGATGATCTGAAAATGATAGAAGGAATGACCGAACATGCAGCCGCAGCAATTGAATGTGTTAAAGAAGCTTACAAGAGGGCACTAAGAGAAGGGTTAAAGAGAGGCCCGGTAATGGATAGTCAAGAAAAGCTGATAGAGTATGTAAGGGTAAACATAGGCTTTTCAGCAAAAGAAGCTGTTCAGATAATATATTTGGATAAACAGAACCGTTTGATAAGAGATGAAGTTTATTTTGGTACAATAGACGAAGTACACCTATCTGAAAGGAAAGTGGTAAAAAAGGCGTTATCAATGGAAGCAGCATCAATAATATTAGCTCATAATCATCCAGGAGGGAGTTTGGAACCGTCAGAAGATGATAAGGTTATGACTAGAGAATTAGTATCAGCATGTCAAGGAGTGGGAATTGAACTAGAGGATCACATTATTATGACAGACAAAGGATATTGCAGTTTTAAGGAAAGAGAGCTGTTAGTAGGGTCGAGAACTGGCGCGCCTCTTTAGGGTTTGGTGGGGGAGTGTTAAATAAACTGTGTCAAACCGCATTTTTAATTCAACTCAATTTTCAATCTGTTCGGAAAGAAAATATCAAGTTGAGACACGGTTAATGCCCAATTTTGTACAGACATTGTCCATTTCTCTTCCACCTTTTTTATAGCACAATATACCTGTTTGTACAAGGCACTTATGCTGGTAAATGAGCCCTTGGTTTTGGTAAATTTTCTGATTTGTCTATGCAGGCCCTCAATTGGATTTGTAGTGTAAACCAGCCTTTTCACTGGGTCAGAATACTTAAAATAGCCAGACAAATTTTCCCAATTATTCTGCCAAGACTTTATAACCATTGGATATTTCGTGCCCCATTTTTCATCCAGCTCCAGCAAATAATTTTCAGCAATTTCCTTGTTTGAAGCCTGATATATTTTCTTCAAATCGCTCATAAAACTTTTCACATCTTTGCTAGACACATATTTCAGCGAGTTCCTTATCTGATGCACTATACATAGCTGCACCTCTGCATTAGGGAACACGCTATTTATAGCCGTAGGAAAGCTTTTCAGCCCATCTACACAAGCAATTAGAATATCCTCTACACCCCTTTCTTTGAGGTCATTTAACACACCGAGCCAAAAGTTAGCTCCCTCACTTTCAGCCAAATAGAAGCCCAAAACCTCCTTTTTGCCTTCTTGATCTACACCTAATATGTTATACATGCATTTGCTTACACACCGTCCGTCTTCTTTGACTTTGAAGAACATGCCGTCCATGAAAACTATCGGATATACAGACTGCAGCGGTCGACTGCGCCATTCATTTATCACTGGCAGTAATTTGTCGGTAATGCTTGATATCTCTGCCGCTGATATTTTGTGGTCATAAATTTCTTCAACATGCGATGCTATATCTTTGTAGCCCATGCCACTTGCAAACATACTCAGGATCTTTTTTTCAAGCTCAGGATGTAGATTAGTTTGCCTTTTCTTAACCGCCTGAGGTTCAAAACTCCCATTTCTATCTCTTGGCGTGAAGAGTTCAAATGATCCTGAACTTGTATTCAAAGTCTTTGAATTTCTACCATTTCTTCGGTTGTTTTCTTCGCTTTCAGTTGACAAATGGTTTTCTATCTCACCTTCCAGGCTCACCTCTAGCAGTTTTTTTATAAATGGTGTTAATGCACCATCTCTTCCTGTCAATGGTCTTCCTTCTCGTATAGATGATAAGATATTTGTTTCTAATTCTTTATAGTCTACCAAACCGGTAGTTCTATTTGCTATTTTTTGACTCATGTCAAACCTCCATTTTTTATATCAATTTATTACTTTACTTCTCGGTTTGACACAGTTTATTTAACACTCCCTTTGGTGGCTGATCCATTATTTTCATGTTGGTCCTCAATCCAAAATTCCCATGTTTACGTTTCCAATTCCCGCCTCATCAAACGCAGCATGCGGATTTCCCGCACTACGCTTTCCTAGTAGATTCTTACCAAAGTTTATAACATATTGTGCTGGTAAGGCTTTCGGAACGTAATATCTTATTCTATAGTCCGAATATAGACCAAGGGTCTCATATATACATTCGCTACTCCACCTTTCCCAACCAAATCCTTTTGCTTTTCTGGCTTGCATCATATTGCGTCTTGTTTTCTTCTCTACCCACTGTTTAACGTAGCTGAAGCTTCGACTTGAGTTTCCTATTCTAAAGTAGTTTACCCACCCTCTCAATATTGGATTGATGATCTGAATCACTCTCCTTATTGGTTGCGATTTATAGTTACTGAATACCTTCTTCAACTTTTGAAGTAGGCTTGTTCGTGTTTTCATCTGTGGTGTTATCTGTACTCTCCACTTTCCTTGTTTTGTAATTTTCTTTCGAAAGTCAAATCCTAGAAAGCCGAATGTTTCTCCTCTCTTTAGATTGGCAATTTTTGTCTTTTCTTCATTTACACTTACTTCTAGTTTTGCTAATTCTTCTTGTAACCTTTTGTACACTAATTTCTCGAGCCATTCCCATCTCTGGTGCCCATCTATCAGTATCACTAAATCGTCTGCCCATCTGGCGTATTCTATACGTTGATATTTTTCTTCCCTGGTCACCTCTTTTGCTCTCTCTAGCATTTTGTCTACCTCATTGAGGTATATATTGCTCAACAACGGTGAGATCGGCGACCCTTGCGCTATTCCTCGTTTTCCTCCTACCTTAAGGATTAGCTTGATCAAGTGCATGATTTCTTTATCATTTATTCTCTTGGCAATTTTCTCCATGAGAATATGATGTCGTACGTTATCAAAATAGGATTTCAGGTCTACATCAATACATTTTGTATTGCCTTTGATTGCTGCTTTCGCTACTCTGCTTACTGCTTCATGCGCTTTTCTCTTGGGTCTATATCCATATGATCCGTCCTGAAAGTCAGATTCATATATCGGTTCAATTATTAGCTTTAGTGCACTTTGCACTATTCTATCCCGGATGCAGGGTATGTTCAACGTTCTGAGTTTTCCCCCAACTTTTGGTATTTCCTTTCTCCGGTTCCTATTTGGGCTATAGGTTTTGGTTATTAGTTCATGTCTTATTTGCTGAAGATACTTTTCTAAGCCTTCTGCCTCTATCGATTTGAATGTTACCCCATCAATTCCTGGTGCCCCATTGCTTTTCTTTGTTAGCTTATATGCTTCTTCTAGTGTCTCCATCTTGCAGACGTGTACATAGATTCCCCAGAATCGCCATTCCGGTTCTGCTTTCGCTTTGATATATATCTTTCTTCTCAGGTCTTGTAATTTTATTGGCATTTTTGTCATTTTTACCTTTACCTTCCTTTTGTTAAAAGATCTCTACTAGTAGGGTGCCTTTGCTCCATGGGCGTTACCCCACTTCTTCGCTACTACACACCCATCCGCCACCCTTTCATCTTCGGTTCATTTCCTGTTTTCCAGTTATAGAACCTACCACTCCAAGGTTTTTCTCCTTGGGATGAGGAGGGTTTCTCCAGTTGCTTTATATGTCCTTATTACCATGCTGCCACTATCACCCCGCTAAAGTAGGTATGCTGTATCATTCGTGTTTCAGCCTCCTATATTGCTTTCGCCCTGGTTCAGTGGGCTCGGCCTTTAGTACTTAGAGTTTTTCGGGGCCACCCATGTGTTCGTTTTCACTGCGGCCTGGTAATTCGCCATTATCCTACGATAACGTTGTCGGTAGGCTTCAACATTTTGGTTTCCCTCCACATTGCTACCCTAGCTACAGGACTCCGACTTTTATCCTGGTGGGTCTGACTCCCACTGAACATCTTCACCTTCTCTGGACACACTGAACCACAAACTAAAGCTTTTCGGTTACTTGCCAATCAATCAGCTAATTGGGCAAAGTGGGATGATGATCTTTTAAAGGTAGAAATTCAAGAGCTAGAAGATTTGCAGTTTGATCTTAAAATGACAGGATTTGAATTGGAAAAAGTTCAACGGTTTCTCGATGATTTTGATGGTGAAAAAGAAGATCTTTCTGACTTAGCTATTGATGACAAAAAGGTAGAAATAACAAAACCAGGTGATCTATGGATTTTAGGTGATCATCGAATCTATTGTGGTGATAGCTCTGTAGTTGAATCATATAAAGCGCTTTTAGATGGTAAAATGGCAGATATTACTGTTTGTGATCCTCCATATAACGTTGATTATGGTAATAGCCAAGACAAAAAGATATTAAATGATAATCAAGGTGAAAAGTACGAACTTTTTCTCTATGACATCTGTTCCCATATTTTAGCATATACGAAAGGTGCAATTTACATCTGCATATCATCATCAGAGTTTTCAACGTTGCAAAAAGCATTTGAGGAGGCAGGAGGAAAATGGTCAACATTTATCATTTGGGCAAAGAATCACTTTACGCTAGGTAGATCAGATTATCAAAGACAATACGAAGCAATGCTCTATGGATGGAAAAGCGGCAATAAACGTGAGTGGCATGGAGGAAGAAATCAAAGTGATCTATGGTTTTATGATAAGCCAATACATAACTCACTGCACCCAACAATGAAGCCAGTAGAGCTAATGGAGAGAGCAATAGTTAATAGTAGTAGATCTGGAGACATAGTTCTTGATCCATTTAGCGGCTCTGGAAGTACACTGATTGCATGTGAGAGAACAGGAAGAATTTGTAGGACAATAGAGCTAGATTCAAAATTTGTAGATGTAACCATAAAACGTTGGCAAATATATACCAGAAGAGATGCCATTTTAGCCGGTACTGGCAAAACTTTTGCACAAATTCAAGAAGAAATAAAGGGGCAAAAAAAGTGGAAAAGATAACGCAAACAGAATGGGCAAGAGAACAAGGATTTTCAAAGCAATATGTCTGTTATTTAGTAAAAAAAGGAATAGTTGAGTTGGAGGATGGTTTGGTAAGTAGAGAACAAGCAAATGAAGCAGTGGCAGCAATAAGAGATCCAAGTCAACCACTGAGAAGAAAAAACTATTCAGAAAACGGAGAAAAACTTTCCACGATGTTGCTTAAAACGCGAATAAAAAATGAAATGGAACGTGGCAAATTGCTTGAGGCAAAGGCAAAAGCTGAGATTGGTGAACTTGTAGCAGTAGAGGAAGTAAAGCGCGAAGCATTTAATGTAGCAAGAGTTGTCCGTAATAATTTGCTTAATATTCCAAATAGAGTTTCAGCACTGCTTGCATCACTGAGTGACACTGAAAAGATTCATATGACGCTAACTGAAGAGATTACAAACTCACTTGAAGAATTATCTAACGCTAAATTTTAATAATGTCTGCTAACTTAAGTTTAGAACTAATAAAATGCCTCATTAATCAACCTGGATTAGATGTTAATGTTAGAGGGTTAAACGGAAAAACACCACTACATTGCGCTATAGAATTTGACGAATTAAGTATGGTGGACTTGTTACTCACGAAGAAGAACATTAATCCTTTTGTAGAAGATAATGATGGTAAAACATCTCTTGATTACGCCAAAGAGGGGAAAAAAGCAGAAATATTACAAGCACTAATTAATAACAAATACGGATCAGAACAAGATAACTTACTTCATTTAGCTGCAATGATAGGTGAAGTTAATGCAGTTAGATATTTGATAGGAAAAGGTATTGACGTTAATGTACGAAATGCTTTGCATCATACTCCATTACATCTAGCAGCAGGAATAGGACATGCAGAAGTTGTAAAGATCTTGATAAGAGAAGGAAAAGCTGAAATAGATGTCTTTGATGGACGAAATCAGACACCAATGCACTATGCAGTTAATAACAAGAAGTTGGAGATAGTAAAGTTATTACTGGAGCTAGGAGCAGATGTAAATAGCGCACGTGTAGGACAAAACTCGATGAAATTATCACCTGTGCATATAGCTGTAAGTAATACTAATTACGATGAAAGGGATTTATGTCTTGATATTCTCAAATGCTTAATAAAGGAGCCTAATGCTCAAGTCAATTTGCAGGACTACGAAAATAGAACACCTCTACATTACGCTGAAAGACTTAAAACAATAGAGGTCTTACTAACGCGAGAAGATATAGACCCTCTGGTAAAAGACGATAGCGGCAAGACACCATTTGATTACGCTAAACCTGAGATAAAGAAGGCTTTGGTGAGTAATAAATACGGTTTTGAAAAGAATAGTCTACTCCATTTAGCTGCACAAATGGGAGAAATTGAGATTGTAGATGCAATTTTAAAAGAAGAAATCAATATTGATATTGTAAATAATAAAGGTCTATCACCGATTTACCTTGCTGCGGAAAAAGGGCATTTACATGTAGTAAAGTTATTGCTGAAAAAAGGAGCAAATTATACACATGTTCTGCACTTAGCAATCAAGTCAAATAATTTAGAATTGCTAAAAACTTTATTTAAAGAAAAGAGCATCAAATTACCAGACGAGATAGGCAAGTCTGTACCAGTTTATTATAGGTGTATAGAACATAGAGATGCAAAAGTAAGAAAATACAATAGTGTGATCTGTGTTTTTACCTCAGTAAGTGCAGTAGCAATAGCGGTATATATAGGGTTAACAGCAACAACAATAAGCAGTGCAATCATTTTTGCAACAACAACAGGGATATTTGCGATTATTATAGCACTAATGATAAGTGAGATGAGCAAAAGATATATAGAAAACGAATTTCAGAAAAAGATGTTTATGGAATTGGAGGAGTGTAGTTCTACTGTTAATGATGTTGCAATTGTGAGTAGATGCAGACAATGATATACGCCACATCATTTTCTGAAGGTTTAAGACCAGATCCCCAGCTTAAAGTATCAGAGTGGGCGAATGAGTATCGAGTTCTAGCACCAACTGCAGCATCAGAGCCAGGTAAATGGAGAACGGAAAGAACTCCTTATTTAAAAGAAATCATGGATTCACTATCTCCATCTTCTCCAGCGGAGAAAATAGTATTCATGAAAGGAGCGCAGATTGGGGGAACAGAAGCTGGTAACAATTGGATAGGCTATATCATCGATCAAACACCAGGGCCAATGCTAGTAGTACAGCCAACAGTTGAAATGGGAAAACGTTGGTCGAAGGGAAGATTTGCACCGTTAATAGAGAGTACGCCATGTTTAAAAAGTAAAGTAAAAGACCCAAGGTCAAGAGATTCGGGCAATACTGTGCAAAGTAAGGAGTTTCCAGGTGGAATAGTAGTAATAACCGGAGCAAATAGCAGTGTAGCACTGAGATCTATGCCAGTAAAATATCTCTTTCTTGATGAAATAGATGCCTACCCAGGAGATTCAGGAGGAGAAGGAGATCCAGTTTTACTCAGCATAGCCCGAACTAATACATTTGCACGACGAAAGATTTTTTTAGTATCAACACCAACGATTCATGGAATAAGCAGAATTGAGAAAGAATTTGAAGCTACAGACAAGAGATATTTTTTTGTACCATGTCCGCATTGTAATTATTACCAAATTTTAAAGTGGTCACAAATAAAATGGGAAGATAAAAATCCAAATACAGCACACTATATGTGTATAGAATGTGGTGAAAAGATAGAAAATCATCAAAAGACAGAGATGCTAGACCGTGGAGAATGGAGAGCTACAGGGGCAAAAGAAGGGGAGAAAAAAGGATTTCATCTTTCAAGTCTTTATAGTCCAGTAGGCTGGTATAGTTGGCAACAAGCAGTAGAGGACTTTCTCCATGCAAAGGAAAGCGAACAATTACTGAAGGTTTGGATAAATACTACGCTTGGAGAAACCTGGGTAGATAAAGGAGAAGTACCAGATTGGAAGCAATTATTTAACAGGAGAGAATTTTTTCCCGTAGGCACAGTACCAAAAGGTGAAGTGGTTCTCACAGCAGGAGTAGATGTCCAAAAAGATCGGTTAGAAGTAGAAGTTGTAGCATGGGGAAAAAGCCGTGAAAGTTGGTCAATAGACTACCGAGTATTTGAAGGAGATACAGGAGGAGGAGAAGTATGGGGAAAGCTTTCGGAGCTCCTCAATCATCATTTTATTGGTGAAAATGGTCTTGAATATATGATAAGTATGATGGCGGTTGATGCAGGGTATGCAACGCAGGAAGTGTATAATTGGGTAAGGAGTCATCAAGGCTCTGGAAGAGTAATGGCAGTGAAAGGTGTAAATAAAGCACTAGTACCACTTAGCAGCCCAAGTAGAGTAGATATAACAGTTGGTGGTCAAAAGCTAAAGAGAGGAATAAAGCTCTGGCCAGTAGGAGTATCGATATTAAAGTCAGAGCTTTTTCAATTACTTAATATTTTAAAAGAAGAAGAGGGAAAATCTCTACCTGGATATTGTCATTTTCCAGAATATGCACCTGAATATTTTAAGCAGTTAACGGCAGAGCAATTGGTTAGCAAAGTGGTGAAAGGATACACCAAACAGGAGTGGCAAAAGGTAAGAGAAAGAAATGAAGTATTAGACTGTAGGATTTATGCAAGAGCTGCATCTATTGCGCTTGGAATCGATCGTTGGCCAGAGAGTAAATGGAATAGTTTAAGTGAAAAACCAGAAAGTAAAAAGCCTAAAAAAGTAAGACAGAGTAAGTGGCTTGGTAATCAAAATGTACAGTGAAGAATATTTAACTCAAGTTGAGAAAGCAATTCAAAAACTGCAAAGCGGAGAAAGAGTAGTATCAATTGCATATGGTGACCATGTTGTCCGTTATGCAGAAGTAGATATAAATGATTTACTAAGCTTAAGACAACGTATTAAAGCTGAACTGAAAACCGTAGCCAAAAGAAAGATTATTTTTTCAACGAGTAAAGGGATCATATAATAATAAAAATCGTTGAAAGGAATTTTATGACAAAAGTTATAGCAAAAGAATACACAGAATTTTTAGAGCAGCTAAAAGAGCAGATTGCTACTAGTCGTTATAAAGCAGCATTAGCAGTAAATAGCAAACTCATTGTGCTTTATCACTATATTGGTACAGAGATCTTAAGGCGCCAAAAAGAACATGGTTGGGGTGCTAAAATCATAGATCAGCTAAGTAAGGATTTAAGAAGCGCATTTCCAGAAATGAAGGGGTTTAGTGCTAGGAATCTTACGTATATGCGCCAATTTGCTGCAGAATATCAAGATACTGAATTTACGCAGCAGGTTGCTGCACAATTGCCTTGGTTTCATATTGTAGTTATTTTAGATAAAGTAAAAGATCGAAAAGAAAGACTATTCTATTTTCAAAAGGCTATAGAGCACGGTTGGTCACGTAGTATAATGGTGATGCAAATCGAACGTGAATTGCACAAACGTCAAGGAAAAGCTGTTACTAACTTCAAAGATAAATTACCTTCTCCGCAGTCAGATTTAGCACATTATACATTAAAAGATCCATATATTTTTGATTTTTTGAGTATAGGAGACGATGCTCACGAAAGAGAAGTAGAAAAAGGTCTTGTAGGCCATGTGGAAAAATTTCTGCTAGAGCTAGGGGAAGGATTTGCATTTGTTGGTAGGCAATTTCACTTAGATGTTGGAAATAAAGACTTTTATATTGATTTATTGTTTTACCATTTAAAGTTACGTTGCTTTGTAGTAATCGAGCTAAAAGACAAAGATTTCAAGCCAGAGTATGCAGGTAAAATGAATTTTTATCTTTCAGCCGTTGATGATTTACTAAAGCACGAAACAGATCAACCATCTATAGGATTAATTTTATGCAAGTCAAAGGATAACGTACTAGCTAAGTATACACTGAAAGACATAAATAAACCGATAGGGTTGGCAGAATATAAAATTACTGAAAATCTACCAAAGAATATAAAGGCAGCTTTACCAACAGTAGAAGAGCTAGAGGCTGAGTTATCCAAAGTTTCAGATAAAGAAAAGTAATGCTACTCAAATCATTCAAGCAACTATTCAATAAACCAAAACCAAAAAGTTCTGCATGGGACGCTGCAGGATCAGGAAGAAGGATAATGTATTGGCAAGAAGAAACAGGAAGCATAAACAATTTGCTGTCTCAAAGCCTTGAGCACTTACGTAGTCGATCACGTGATATGGTGAGAAAAAATCCATATGCAGCAAATATCATTGATACAATAGTAAGTAACTCTATTGGAACAGGAATAAAACCGCAATCAAAAGCAAGAGATGGAGAATTTCGAAAGAAAGTACAAGAATTATGGCTGAAATGGACAGATGAAGCAGACAGTGGCGGAGTAAGTGATTTTTATGGATTACAAGCTCTAGTATGCAGAAGTATGATAGAGGGAGGAGAATGTTTTGTACGTTTAAGAACGAGAAAGCTAGAGGATAGATTTTCTGTACCATTGCAACTGCAAGTACTTGAGTCTGAACATTTAGATAATAAAACAAATCAAACTTTAGCAAATGGTAATGTAATAAGAAACGGGATTGAGTTCAATAGAATTGGGCAGAGAGAAGCATATTACTTATTTAGAGAACACCCTGGTGAAAGTACCTTTGGAGAGTCAGTAAGAGTGCCAGCAAATGATGTTTTACATATCTATAGACCACTAAGACCTGGGCAAATTAGAGGAGAGCCATGGCTTTCTAATATACTACTAAAGCTTTATGAGCTTGATCAATACGATGATGCAGAGCTGGTGAGAAAGAAAACTGCAGCAATGTTTGCTGGATTTATTACAAGACTTGACCCAGAAGCAAATATTTTAGGTGAAAGTGAGGCAAATGAGCATGGAGTAGCACTATCAGGCCTAGAACCTGGTACTATGCAACTACTTGATCCAGGTGAGGATATAAAGTTTTCAGAGCCATCTGATGTTGGAGGAAGTTATGAAGCATTCATGAGACAGCAGCTAAGGGCAATAGCAATAGGCACAGGGATAACATATGAGCAGCTAACAGGAGATTTAACCGGTGTTAATTATTCATCAATCAGAGCGGGATTAATAGAGTTTCGTCGTCGATGCGCTATGCTGCAACATAACATTATAGTATTTCAGTTTTGCAGACCAGTATGGAGTAGATGGCTAGAGTTAGCAGTACTTTGTGGAGAACTCTGTATAGATGAAAAAGTAGTAAAAGCAGCGAAAGAAGAAGTAAAATGGATACCACAGGGATTTGATTGGGTGGATCCACTGAAAGACCAGCAAGCACAGCAAATGGCAGTAAGGAATGGATTTAAGAGTCGAGCAGAAGTAGTATCAGAAATGGGTTACGATGTAGAAGAAATTGACCAAGAAATAGCAGAAGATCAAAGACGTGCAAGCGAACTGGGCTTAAGTTTTGATTCTGAGGTTACTGCAAATCAAGAGGTGATATGAAACAACAATGGCTAAACAGATGTGTAATGGTAGAACCAAGGAGTTTTGAGTTACTGTCACTACAAACAGGAAAGCAGCCTATCTTTAAAAATATAAAACATGCAGTAAGAAATAGTGAAAGAGGAATAATACCGATACATGGCATTTTAACTAAAAAACCTGGTGCATTTGATGAAATGCTCGGAATGACATCATATGAGCAAATAGAAGAACAAATTACACAAGCATTAGCAGATAGTAGCATAGAGACAATTATGCTGGAAATAGACAGCCCAGGAGGGGAAGTAAATGGAGTGTTTGACCTAGCTGATTTTATTTATGAATCAAGAGCAAAAAAGAGAATTATCGCAATAGCAAATGATGATGCATACTCTGCTGCATATGCTATAGCTTCTAGCGCTGAGAAGGTATTTGTGAGCAGAACTTCTGGTGTTGGCAGTATTGGAGTAATAGCAAGTCATATAGATCAAAGTAGATTTGATGAAAAGCAAGGTATTAAGTACACCACAATCTTTGCTGGTAGTCGAAAGAATGATTTAAACCCACATGAGCCAATGACGTCTGAAAGTCTGGAAAGCTTACAAAAAGAAGTAGACCGACTATATGAAATGTTTTTGCAGCTAATAGCAAGGAACAGAGGTCTTTCAATTGAAAAGATTCGATCAACAGAGGCAGGGCTATATTTTGGGGAGAAAGCAGTAGAAATAGGCCTTGCAGACGGAATTACAATTCTTTCATCTATTAATAAAAACAGGAGTATTACTATGAATGAACAAACTACAAATGACCTAGAAACTGATAATTTAACCAAGTATCGTACTGAAGTTCTTGAATTAATACGTTTATGTAATTTATCGAAGGTACCAGAAAAGATAGAAGAATTTATTGAGCAAGGCGTAAGTGTTGAGCAAGCCAGGGAAGTTTTAATGGAATTACTTGCAGAGAGAACGAAGAAGACAGAGATACTGAGTGCAATACCACAGAATTCAGGAGAAGATTTAATGATACAGGTAGCAAGAAGTCGTAGGAGTTAAAGTATTTTTATAACCGCCGTATATAGCATTGATAAAAGCGGCGGTAAGCAGTTAAGGAGAGAAATTTATGAGTTGTATAAGCGAACAAAATAATCTGGGTGACTTATTAAAGTATGAGGCATCAAGTCTATATTCAAGAGATCAGATAACAGTAGCAAAAGGGCAGAACCTAAAGCTTGGTACAGTAGTTGCCAAAAAGACGGACGATGGTTTTATTAGAGTACTTAATCCCATTGGAACAGATGGCACACAAACAGCAATAGGTGTAATAACAAGTGATGTAAACGCAACGGAAAACACCAAAGCAGTAATCATTACTCGTATAGCAATGCTAGCAGATCATGCAGTGGTGTGGCCAGCAAATATCACTGAGGAGCAAAAGGCTGAAGCAATAAAGCAACTTGAAGGACGAGGGATCATCCTTCGCAAGGGAGTTTAACTAAAATTAATAGGAAAAAAGGGAGAGAAAAAATGCAAAATCCATTTACAAATACAGCATTTAGCATGACGGCACTAACAAATGCGATGAATATATTGCCGATAAATTATGGACGAGTTGAAAATCTAAATTTATTTCCAAATAGGTCAGTAAGATTTAGACATATTACCATAGAAGAGCATAATGGAGTTTTAAGTCTATTGCCAACACAAGTTCCAGGAGCACCAGCAACAGTAGGAAAAAGAGGAAAAAGAAAGGTAAGAACATTTACGATTCCACATATTCCACATGATGATGTAGTGTTACCAGAGGAAGTACAAGGAATAAGGGCATTTGGATCAGAGAGTGAACTTAAAGCGCTTGCAGATGTAATAACTGATCATTTGCAGCTAATGAGAAACAAACATGCAATAACGTTGGAGCATTTGCGAATGGGAGCGCTCAAAGGAATAATTTTAGATGCTGATGGGTCAGAATTATTAAATCTGTACAACGAATTTGAAATCACGCCAAAAGTAGTAAATTTTGCCCTTGGAACAGCAACAACAGATGTAAAGCGTAAGTGTCTGGAAGTATTGCGACATATTGAAGACAACTTAAGTGGTGAATATATGACGGGAATTCATGCACTCATAAGCCCTGAGTTTTTTGATGCACTTACTTCTCATACTAAAGTGAAAGAAGCATATGAGAGATGGCAAGAAGGAGCAGCGCTTCGGAATGATATGAGGTCAGGGTTTACGTTCTGTGGAATAACGTTTGAGGAATATAGAGGGCAAGCAACTGACCCTGAAGGAACCGTAAGAAGATTTATAGAAAGAGATACAGGGCACTGTTTTCCACTAGGAACAGCGAGCACATTTACAACATATTTTGCACCAGCAGACTTTAATGAGACAGTAAATACTCTTGGACAGCCACTATATGCAAAACAAGAGCCAAGGAGGTTTGATAGAGGAACTGATTTACATACACAGTCAAATCCTCTGCCAATGTGCCATCGTCCGGCAGTTTTGGTAAAAATTAGTTCTAGTTGATGAATATAGGGAGATTATTAGAAGATTGTTTTGATCATCTAGGAGTGGAAGCCATATATTGTAATCGAAATAAGGAAGGTATTCGTAAAATAAAAGTGCTAATTAAACGTCCTGAGACTACGTACTCTCTAGGTGCAGATGGAGCATTAACTCAGCAAATTGCTTCTGTAGAAATACGTGATCAGGACGTTACTTCCTTTAGCATAGGTGATTATATCAAGATTGAAAAAAGGTTCTACAAGATTTTTGAACCACCGTTAAAAGATTCTTCGAGTGAAATATGGAAAATTGAGGCAATAGAAAGTGTTTGATTAGTAACAATATTAATGAAATAATCTCCAATATTGAAAGAAAAGAGCAGAAAATAAAACTGGCAACTATAAAAGCGTTAAACAAAACGGCACTATGGTTAAAAGCGCAAGCAGCTAAGGAAATCAGTGAGGAAAAGAAGATAAAATTAAGTTTGATAAGAAAGAGATTAAGAATTTTTAAAGCAAAAACAAGCAGATTAGAAGTGTTAATTAGAGCAAATCTCTATGACATTAGAGCATCGACAATTGGCAAAATACAAAAAACAAGAAGAGGATCGAAAGTAGGAAAGCACCAATTTATAGGAGGATTTGCAGCAGTTATGCCAAAAGGAAATAGCGGTATGTTTAAACGTGAAGGAAGAGCAGCATTGCCAATAAAGGAAGTAAAACTACCGCTGGAACCAGAGGCTTCAAGGATAATAGGAAATCTTGTTAATTATGAGGTTGAGAAAGTATTTACAAAATTTTTTGAACGTGAATTAAGTTATATTACAGAAAGTGTATGAATTTCAAAGATTTGCATAACGCAATCTGCACTACGCTGAAGAAAGAAATTTCTGTGATACAAACATGCGAAGTATATCCAGCAATAAGGAAAGAATTAGTAGCGCCAGCGGTATTTGTAGAGCTTGTGAGTTTAGAATCGGGAAAAGATCCTGGAACAGAGGAATTAGCCCTGAAAGCAAGATTTGAAGCGAGAATTGTAGTTGATGGAACAGTCGAGTATTCCTCGTTAGTTGTAAGGTCATTAGCAGCAGAAGTAGCAAGAGTAGTAAATAAAAATACTTGGAACGTAAAAAATATTTCTCCTGCTGAATTTCTCTCTGCAGAGCCTGATGGATTTAGACCCGAATTAGATGCATATTTGGTGTGGATGGTTGATTGGAGTCATCAGCTTCATTTAGGTAAATCGATATGGACAGAAAATAAGATTAAGCCACATACCATAAACGTGGGAAATATAAATGTTGGATCATAATTTTGCAATTTCAGAGCTAAGTAGAAAATTAGCGAATATCATTCGTATAGGAGTTGTAAAAGAAATAGATTATGAAAAAGCAAAAGTAAGAGTTAAAATAGGAGATATTGTAACAGATTATCTGCCATGGATAACAAGTAAAGCAGGAAAAGATAGAGATTGGTCTCCGCCAGATATTGATGGACAGGTTATGGTATTTTCTCCTCTTGGTGAACTATCATTAGGAGTGGTGTTAGCAGGAATATATCAGGAAAAATACCATGCACCAGAGAATAAAAAAGAAATAAATAGTATAAAATTTCAAGATGGAACAAGATTGTTATATGATAAAGAAAGACATCATTTAGAGATTGAAGTAGTAGATAAAATAACACTGAAAGCTGGGGAATCGAGCATAGAAATGACAAAAAGTGGAATAAAACTGAAAGCAGAAAGGATCGACTTAAATTGAACAAAGGAATAGTGAGGTTAGGAGACTACTGTGGAGAAGCTATACCACATTTCTGCATTAGCGGCAGTAATAATGTTTTTGTAAACGGTAAGTCAATGTGTAGACAAGGAGACAGTTTTAGTGAAGGAAGAGCATTAACTGAAGGATCAAAAACAGTGTTTGCGAATGGTCTTAGTGTAGGAAGAGTAGGAGATATAGTTTCATGTGGTTTTAAAGTAATAAAAGGTAGTGAAAACGTGTTTGCAGGCTAAAAATGCGTGGGATGAGCAATAAAACTGGAAAAGCGTTAGAAGGAATAGAGCACTTAAAGCAATCGATAATTGATATACTAACCACTCCAGTAAACAGTAGAATAATGAGGAGAGATTATGGCTCAAGATTATTTGAATTGGTGGATAAGCCAATAAATAGAGATTTAACTTTGGAAATCTATTCAGCAGTAGCAGAAGCTCTACAAAGGTGGGAGGAAAGATTTAAGCTAGAAAAAGTAAAAATGACAGAGGTGAAAGAAGGAAAAGTAACGCTTGACCTAGAAGGATTATACTTACTAAGCGGGAAAAACATTCATTTTGATGAAATTGTAGTTTAAAGATGCAGCAGCTAAATATTGTAGAAAAGCTAAGTTATGAAGAAATCTTTTCGAGAATGAAGGAAGAGTTAGTCCGTAGAGATGAAACCTTTTCAGCATTAGTTGAAAGTGATCCAGCGATAAAGATTCTTGAGGTAGCAGCATGGAGGGAATTGTTACTAAGACAAAGAATAAATGAGGCAGTAAAAAGTAATGTACTGAAGTTTGCAATGGGAGAAGATCTTGATAATTTAGCTGAGTTTTATGGTGTAGAAAGGGAAAAAGGGGAAGATGATGAACGATTTAGAAAAAGAATTAAAGCAAAGATAGTAGGCTCAAGCACGTGTGGAAGCAAGGAGTATTATAGGTATTATGCACTGTCAGCAGATAGTAGAGTAAAAGATGCACTAGTGGAATCACCTATACCAGGGAAAGTACAAATTTCAATCTTATCAACACAATTATCCACAACTGGCATAGTGTCAGAAGAGCTACTAGAAATTGTAAAAAAGCAGGTTACTAGAGATGATATAAGGGTTTTAACAGATACAGTAACAGTAATTGGTTGCAATATTACGGAAATAGATATTCACAGCAGAATGAGCATAAGTCCTGTAATATCGAAGGAGGAAATCAAGAAGCAGTTCATTAAGAAGTTTGAAGCAAATAGAAGGCTGGGATGGAATGTTACAAGATCTTGGATAATAGCAAATTTGTTTGTAGAGGGTGTAGAAAACGTAGAATTAATCGAGCCAAGAGAGGATGTTGTGGTTCTGGGGAATGAGTGTGCAGTGCTTGGCTACGTCAAGTTAGATAGGATTTAAAACGTATTTTTTTGCTTTGTGGAATCATAAAAGTTTCACCAGTGAGAGGATTACGTGCAATAAGTGGTTTAAGGTTTACTGGATAAAAATGACCAATGTTAGGGAGACGAAAGTATTGATTTTCTTCCAGAAGTTGTAACTTATTTTTTAAAGTATGGATAATATGGTTAAATATTATGGAAAGTGTTTTCGATATTAAGAACATCTTTATTTTTGATCAGTTCTGCAATGATCTCTTGCTTACTCATAAGCTACCTAAATAAAGGAAATTAAAGCAACTTGAAAGAAAAGACAAATGAAAAGTTTATTACCGCCAAACGCAACAAAGCAAGAGCGAGCACTGGTTAATGCAATCGATTATAAAGTTGATCCAAGCAGGATAAGAGGATTTAAATTTAGCCTAGGGGAAAAAGTATTGCCGTGGTTGGTTGAAGAATACGGGTTAGAAGAAATTCTACGCTGGGCAAAAGACAAAAGAAGAGCGATAAAAGAAGGGGTAGAATTTCAGCGTTTAAGAGGAACACCAGCATCCCTGAAAATAGCATTAAAATGGGCAAATATAGATGATATTACAATCATTGAGGAACCTCCAGGAAAACATTTCTTTGAATTACAGATAGGGATAAGAGACGTACCAAATGATTTCTTTGTAGATGCAGTAGTAGAGCTTGCAAAACTATCATTGCCTGCAAGATCGAGACTAATGAGAATTTTTAACGATCACTACAACATTGGTAGGTTCATTTTAGATGAAAGTTTTTTTGGAAATTTGTTATCGGATTACTCAGGTGTAAAAATAGAAGAAGATGGACCGGTGTTATCATTTGGGAGAGTAAATTTTTTCAGGTCTAGTGGTCCAGTTATTAGGATTATAGAAAACTATCTACGCGATCATTATGAACGAGCTTTAAGCAATGATATATATCGCCTAGATGTAGCAATACTTGGAGAAACCGAGCCTCACACAAAGAATTATAACGGTATTTATGAAAGAAATCATGTGTGGTATAACTTCAAAGCGCTATATCCGCTACCACAGAGCTTATTACCTGAGATTAAGTTTGCGAAAGCGCAGATAGTATTATCAGATAGCTGGAACTTGGGGGAAATAAACGCATGTTTTCCAGTTGGTAGTGTGGAAGAAAAAGGAAGTAAATTTTTACTAGGAAGTAGCAAACTATCTGAACAACTGTGGAATTTAAAATACAAGCCAATTTTAGAAAGGTTTAGCGTTACTCACCACTACAAAGTAGAAGATTTTACCAACCAGAAAGTTATAAGATTTGGTGTGGCAGAACACTATGTTCATTTTGAAAACAATTTAGATTTAAAGCAAAAGGACGCAATACACGAGTTAGAAAGTTACATTTTGGTATTTTACCCAGGCGTACTAACGTGGCACGAACATCGACATTTGAACAGAAGTTGGAAAAATAGTCAAGTAATATCTATAATAAGTTAAGTACTTATATTTATATCCTCATATATTATGTTAATAATAGGTAAAAGTGTATGAAATAAAAAGAAAAAGACTTGCTTTCTCATGCTAAAACGGACATGACTTGAATAGCAGCAGGTAAACATAAGAAATTTGTCTGGCGCTAGAAAAGCTAATTTTGTGAGGTATGCAATGGGGTTCAACGAAGAAAAGAGAGAATCTTTTAGTAAGTTTTTTAAAGAAGTATCAAGTAACGGATTTAAAAATATTAATAAAAGAAATGAAGAAGGAGAGACGATATTACACCAAGCAGTAGAAATCTCTGATTACAAAACAGTAAGGTTATTAATAAATAAAGGAGCAAATGTTAATGCAAGAGATAAAAAGGGTTATACACCACTACACTGTGCAGTATTTGCGAAAAGCTTAGAAAATGTAAAAGTACTGCTAAGAGAAGGAGCAGAAGTAAATGCCACTCAATATGTCAGTGGATGTACGCCATTGCACTCTGCATGCAAAATAGGAGGAGCAGGAATTGAAATAATAAAAGAGCTAGTAAAGGCCGGAGCTGAAGTTAATCAACTGAATAAGTAAGGTGCAACACCAATGTATTACATATGGGAAAGTGAAAAGTATCGTCTATGTGATAGCAAAGAGAGTGAAAAGGCAAGTAAATTCTTAAGAGAACAAGGAGGAATAACAAAAAGTAGAGAACTGACGTGCTATGGAATAGAGATGCTAGTGAGAGAAATAGCAGACATGTTGAATAGGAGCTATTTACCTGAGTTAAAAATAATAGAGATAGGAGAAATAAGGAAGAAAGATAAGTCACTAATAAAGGAAGAATGTAAAAATTTAGCAAGCAAGATAATGAGCCAAGTGAACGAAATGATAGATGAAGTGTTGAAGGCAGACTTAAGCAAGATGTGGTGAGGAGGGAGCTCAAAAAAAAGAGTTTGGTTGCGAAAATTTCAAAGGGAAAGTGAGGTATGTTATGTCAAGGAAAGAAGCAAGGAATGTTTTTGATAGGTTATTGAAAGCATTATCAGAAAACAGGTTTCAACAAATAAATGAAAAAGACGCAGCAGGTTGCACAATATTGCACCGAGCAGCACAGGTGTCAGAGCCAGAAGTAATAAAGTTATTAATAGAAAAAGGAGCAGGTACAAACGATAGAAACAATAGAGGCGAGACACCGTTGCACCTAGCAGCGTTTTTAGGAAGAAGAAAAAATGTGAAAGTGCTGATAGAAGGAGGAGCTACAGTAAATGCAAAATCAAACAATAAAGCAGTACCACTACACTTAGCCTGTTTAGCAAGAAGAATAGGAACAATAGAAGAGCTGATAAATGCAGGAGGAGATCTTGATACAGTAGATAAATTTGGATGTAGCCCACTAAACTATGCAAAAATTTACCCGAAAGTGACAAGTTATCTAGAAAAGAAGGGAGTGAATATGAGAGATGTAGAAGTGATGTATGGAGAAGCAAACAAGGCAATAGAGGAGGTAATGGAGAAACGAAACGTAAATGAATTACAACTAGAGGAGGTAGATTTAACAGATTAAGCATGTAGATTTATATCTTAATATAATATGTGGAAAAAATGTGTAAATTTAGCAAAAAAAACTTGCTTTTTATGCCGAAACAGCCCTAAGTGAAAAAGTAGCTGGTAAATAAACAAGATTTGCTAAGCGCTAAAGTGAGCCAAATTGGAGCCACTTTATATTGCATTAATAGCTGAGGAAAGTTATGGTAAAATTTAGTCAGAAAGAAAGAGAAGAGTTTAATAAGGCGTGGAAAGAAGTATTAGATAACTCAATAGAAGATATTAATAAAAAAGACACAAAAGGAAGGACGATACTACATTACGCGGTGGGAATGCCAGATCCAAAAAAAGTGAATTATTAATCAAAAAGGGAGCAGATGTAGATGCAGCAGATGCCGGGAAATATAGACCACTACACCTAGCAGTGATGGGGCAACGTCTAGAAAATATAAAAGAGCTGATAAAGGCAGGAGTCGATGTAAACGCAGTGGAACGAAGTAGCAAATTTGCTCCGTTGCATCTTGCCTGCATGGTGGCAGAGATAAAAATAGTAGAAGAGCTAGTAAAAGCGGGAGGGAATGTAGAGCAAAAGGATAAATCTGGCAAAACGCCAATGGATTATGCGAGAAATAGTAAAGAGATAAAAGAAGTGTTAGAGAACGTAAAAATGGCAAATAAGCAGAGAGAGTTTATAGAAAGAGTAAGGGTTGTATCGGAAAGCACGGCAGCAGGTGTGATAGTGGCAAAGGAGGAGCTAGAAACTGTGGATGAAAAAGTGCTATAGCGTTTTTAAAAATTCAGAAGTGCTGTGTTTGAAAAGGTGATTATATGGAAAAAAAAGTAGAAAAAGAGGTAAAATGTTTAGAGAAAAAAGCGTTGGAAGAGCTGAGGAAAATATGGAAGAAGGTATTTGAGGAAGAGGCACCTAGATACTCAAAGAAATATCTGATACCAAGATTGGCGTATAGGATACAGGAGAAAGCGTATGGAGAAATGTCAAGAAAAGGTGCCAAAAGACTGGAATACCTAGCAGATCGGCTAGAGAAGGGAAAAAGAATAAGTAGCGATAAACTGCCAGCAGTGGGAACAGAGCTGATATTAGAAAGGGGTGAAGAAACGCATGCAATAATGGTAGTGGATACAGGATTGATCTACAGAGAAGAATTTTACACGTCATTATCAGCAGTGGCAGGAAAAATAATGGGAATGAGCTACAACGGACCTTTATTATTCGGGATGCGTGATAAAAGTGGAAATTGAGGAGAGAGAATGCTAAAAGAGGTAAGGTGTGCGATATATACAAGAAAATCAAATGAGGATGGGCTAGAACAAAAGTTTAATAGTCTTGATGCGCAGCGAGTAGCATGTGAAAAGTACATAAAGAGCAGAGAAGGGTGGGTAGTATTGCCCAAAAGGTACGATGATGGCGGATTTTCAGGAAAAAATTTAGAAAGACCAGCAATAAGGGAGTTGTTTGAAGATGTAAAGGCAGGAGAAGTGGACTGTGTGGTAGTATATACGCTAGACAGGTTATCAAGGGAAACAAAGGACAGCATCGAAGTAACGTCATTTTTTAGAAGGCACCGAGTAAATTTTGTAGCAGTAACGCAGATATTTGACAATAATACGCCAATGGGAAAGTTTGTACAAACAGTGTTATCAGGAGCAGCACAACTAGAAAGAGAGATGATTGTAGAGAGAGTAAAAAATAAAATAGCAACATCAAAAGAGCAAGGATTATGGATGGGAGGAACTTTGCCATTTGGGTATGATGTAAAAGATAAAGAGTTAATAATAAATGAGAAAGAAGCAAAAACAGTAAAGCATATATTTGAAAGATATTTGGAGCTGAAGTCAATGGCAGAGTTGGCAAGAGAGTTAAACAGAGAAGGATACCGAACAAAATCAGATATCTTTAAAAAGGCAACGGTGAGGAGAATAATAACAAATCCAATATATGTGGGAAAGATAAGACATTATGAGAAAGAGTATGAAGGAAAGCATGAAGCAATAATAGAGGAAGAAAAATGGCAAAAAGCACAAGAATTAATAAGGAATCAGCCATATAGAAAAGCAAAATATGAGGAAGCGCTGCTTAGAGGAATAATTAAGTGCAAGAACTGCGGTGTAAATATGACGCTGACATACTCAAAAAAGGAGAATAAAAGGTACCGATATTATGTGTGCAATAACCATTTAAGGGGGAAGGATTGTGGATCAGTGAACCGAACAATAGTAGCAGGAGAAGTAGAAAAAGAAGTAATGAAGAGAGCGGAGCAGCTATATGAAAATTGGAAAGAAAAGACCGAAGAAAAATGGAAAAATTTAAGTTTTAGAAGACAGAAAGAAGTAGTGAAAAAGTTAATAAAGGGAGTGATGGTAAAAGAAGATGAAATAGAAGTGTGTTTAGAGGATAAGGTGGAATTTATACCAATGTGGTTAAAAAAGAAAGGAAAGAAATGCACAGTAATAGAACCAGAAGGCAAAACAAACAATGCGCTACTGAAAGGAGTGGTAAGAGCCCACCTATGGAAACGGCAACTAGAAGAAGGGAAATATGCAAGTGTAGGAGAACTGAGTGCCAAAATTAATATAGGTACAAGACGTATACAGCAAATTTTAAGGTTAAATTATTTAGCACCAAAGATTAAGGAAGACATAGTGAATGGGAGACAGCCAAGAGATTTGAAGTTGGTTGACTTGAGAGAAATACCAATGCTATGGAGTGAGCAGATGGATAAGTTTTACAAATTGGTGCCTTAATTAAGCAATTAATAAGTTATTAATGTAACTAATTTATAAAATTAAATGTTGTAGAGAAAGAAATATGATGCCAAAGTTCAAAAAGACCAAGAACGAAAAAAATATAACCTATAAGCTGGCAGGTGATCAGGATAATTTTACAAATGAAGATAAAAAAAAGCTTTTCAAGCTATTAAAGAAGATAGAAAACGGTGAAAATATTAGTGAGAAATTTAATAAATCTAATTACAACACACAGAAACTTCTTACAAAAAAAATAATTTACAAGGATGAGGAAAAGGAAGGGACTCTGACGCTACTGTGCCAATCTATGTTCTATAAAAATAATCAAGCTTTTGAGGAGCTTTTACAAGAAGCAATAAATCAAGGAATTTTACAGGATGTTCTTAGTGAGAAATTGACCCAAAAATTGCCAAATGGTCTAACAATAACTTACACGGCACTGGTATCCTGCATGGAAAATAGTAAAGCTATTAGAACAGTTCTAGAAGCTTCTAAAAAGAATGGTATTTTAGAAGAAATTCTCAACCAGAAAGTGAAAGTGGAGAAAGCAGAAAACCAAGAAATAAGCTATACACTACTTGACTATGCTAATAAACACAATTGCAAAGAAAGTGCAAAGATCCTCAAGGAATTTGAAGAAATTCTAAATATAGAAGTTAAAAATGATATGCCTGTAAGTGATAATGCTGAAACTAGATGTGAAGATGTCAATAAAGACTATGAAATACATGAATCTAGGATTGTAAGCAGTGAAGAAGCTCGAAATATTTTAATAGAAAGTGAAAATCCTCTCATGTGTGAAAGCAACAAAGAAGCTGAGAACTCTTTTGATGAGCAAGAGCTAAACGCTTCTGACAACCTATTTCCCAAACTATGTTGTGACATCGATGCTGCAGGCAAAGAGAAAGAACCATTAACGATTGCAAAACAGCAAAAAGAGGCAATTACAATTGATTTAGAATCAAAAGAGAAACTTATGCGTGACTTAGTATATGAGGAAGAATGTAAAGATAATCTGAATACATCGACTATAGAGCATAAAAGTGCTGTTGACTTTGTACCTTTAATAGGAGATTATGAAGATGACAATCAATTAATATACGAAAAAAGTACCACTGCTTCAACAGAAACTGTTGCACAAGGTCTAAATGCCTCTGATAGCCTTTCTTCTTCCAAACCATATTTTTATAGTGAATTTGGCAAAGGAAATACTGCAGATGAAAAAGAAAAACTGCTAATACAACAAAGACAGGCAATCGTGGTCGGTAGTGCTGGTGTAGTGTTACTGGTAAGCAGCATTGCATTGTATATCATGAAAATGCCTGTAGTAGTAGCAGTTGTGGGAATAGCTGGATTGGCGTGTATAGGTTTTGCGCTGTATAATGCCATAAAGCCCGGCACAAAGCTAGAAAAAGTGGAAGATATAGAACAACCAATTGTTAAGTTTTCTTTAAACCAGATATAAATTCAAAAGAGTGGTAGAATATTCATGATCACCAAGCAAAAACTTTAAAAAACGAAATAAGATAATCTATTTAGAAGAATCTCTGAATTATTATGGAATCACTGAATATTTAAGTAACATCTCTCGCTATTTTTTCTTGAACATTGCTATTTTCAAGGGAACTTGAAGGCCTGCTATGGCAATATACAATTGTAGCGGCAACCAGACAACAAGCTCCAACTGCTATTCCCACTGCTAACATTTCTAAATAAACTGCAATAGCTATTCCTGTAGCAACTCCGGTTATTGCTAACATAGAAGCAGCTATCACAGGCAACTTACTTTTTGCATCTTGTGGAGCAGGGTTGTTTTTGTTTGGATAACTAGGTTGTTTGCTGTTGCCTTGAGCATTTTTTGACACAGGTTCAGTAGGCTGAACAAGAGCTTGTTTTTTCTCATCACCCTCAACACCTGTATTGCTAGGCTTGCTGTCAACAACTAAAGTTTTTGGTTGCGTGTTTTGCATAGCAGCATCATCTTGGTGCTCTTCAGGCATGACTTTATCATGTTCACCATCATTTTGGCTGCCTTGTGTAATTACTACAGACTCTTTTCCATCACTTCTAGATGTCGAAACATCCTCACTTACAGAACTTGATACTGTAGGTACTGTTAAATTTTGCTGATCATCTTGCTCGTCATTTAGGTTATCAGGCTCGGATTTAGATTCTTCAGTGGCCATTGAAGGCATTTTTGACGCTATTGCAGTAGCTACAGACCCTATTGTTTCAATTACAGATATTCCTACTTCATTAATTTCTTCAAATGGATAATTAATACTAGAACCTGAAGAATCCCCAGCAGACTTATCACTTTCAAGCTTAGAATAACCATCATCCTCAGAATTCGGTGAATCTGATTCACTTTCTTTAAGCTCTACCACAGGGACTTCTTGGCTACCTGCAGCAGCACCAATACTTTTACTTTCTACTGTAAGAAATTCTCTGATTTCTTTAATCTTATTTTTAGACTCTTGATCTTTCTTCCCAACTTGTGTCTCATCAGCTTTCTCCAAAGCCCAATTAATGATTCGTTCTGCATTATTGCCCTCTTGCTTTATCCGTTCTACTAAACATTTTACTGCTTGAGAATCAAGACTGAAGATAGCATCAGACAACTCTTTTCTTGTATTTTGGTCACTACTATGCATTCTATCCTCCTTAAAATTATCACTTATAAGCCCCATTATTGAAACCACCATGCTATCTAGTATATCACTTTCTCCCTTTTGTGTAAGAACATCTTTTGTTATAACTGGAATTTCTAATTCATCTGCAACGTTATTACTTCTTTTTCGTATTATAAAAGTTCCAGGAGTTTGGTACATTTCATCCCACAAATCTTGACGTTCATGACAGGAACATTCTTGCACATCAATGGAAAATTGTAGAATATTTCTAATTTGCATTAAACTGAATATTAGATTAATATTCTTTTGACGTTTATTGTTTTTTGGATCTTTAGTGTATTCATCATATGCTATGTAAGCAGTCTGAGCTAATCCATTTACAATACCTGGCAAATAGCTGTAATTATATTCACGTAAAGCTTCAGATTGTAATAATTTTTTTTCCTTTTCCAGGTCTTCTATGCGCTTTTCTATGCTAGATTTAAAAATCCCACACTCCTCTTGAAAAATTACGTTAATTGCACCCTCTTCTGTGTATAAGTAACATGCTTTCTTGATTAAGGAGTAATCTTCTTGGCCTGTTGAGTAGTGTGTTGCACTTCTCAGTATATTCCGTATGGCTTGCCTGACTACTTGCTTATGTGATACGTTTTGATAGATTTTTTTAGTGTAAGAAAGTGCATTGACTATAACGTTTATGTTTTCAATATTAGACAATGCAACTAGAACCGATTCATATGTTTCATCAAATTCGTTATTTTTAAGTTTATGATCAAGATAATTAATAACATCATTGACGCTTTCAGCACATTCTTTGCATATGTACTCAATAAATGTAACATTGCCAGCATCCAATGCGGTTTTCAGAATTAAATCATAAATTTCTTTTCTGCCACGAGTTCCTATGTTTTTCAGGATCTGTTGCCTTAGTATTGTAATAACTTTATCATCTGTAAATGCTTGTTTATATACATTATAAATGGCACGATCTGCACTATTAGTGTATCGTTTACACAAGTATTCAACGACAGATATGTGTTCTTGGCTTATCGCAGTTTCTAACAAAGTAACAAAACTGTTTTTTAACAGATCTTTTTTATCCGGATTATTAATATATCCTTCAAACGCACCTAGCACTATCACGATAAATTCTTCATTTTCGATCAGAGATGCTGTTTCAAGCACACCATACAAAGGATCAGGATTACTTGTTTTTAATACTTGTTCAAGATCTTTTAAGATGAATTCAACAAAAACTGTGTCTAATAAATTTCGTTCTTTTCTTAATGCTATAGCTGAGAAGAAGCCAATCTTATTAGGTTCAATAAATTGTATGGCTTGATCTTTTAATCCTCTATAAATCCAATCGGTACCATGGAATTTTCCTATAAAAGCTTCAATATATTTTTGACCACCAACAAGTAAAGGTAAAAGACTCAAATTTCCTTCAGCAAAAAGTATGCCCTGATATTGTTCTATCAGCTTATTATTAGCTGCAATTGCCATTAATACCAATTCTTTTACTAAATAATCACACTTGAAATTCTCCTGATCAAAATTATACTGTGATAGTATATTTGAGTATATATGCTGGTGATCGCTTCTACCTCGTAAATCTAAGTTAAGTTGTTGCTCACAAAAACTCTTTAAATTTACATTATCCAGAATAATAGACCTGCCTTCATAATTTTCAATATTTTGTACAACCCTGTCTAATTCTTCACAATCATCTTCCCTTATAGCTTGATTTAAGATATTTATTATTTTAGTTAAAGTTAAATTTTTAGGAATAATGTCATATGAATCTTCATCTTTCGACTCTACAGTAAATGATCTATCACAACCATCAGGAAAGTTTGTAAGTATTGCATTCTCTAGACTCAGATCTTCAGGGAGTGTATCACATAGATTAGCTTGTATCTCTTGATTTTCGCCATCTAAAACTTCAAACTCTTCCTTTTCTTCGATGCCTGAATCTCCAGAATAGCGACGATCTTTGGTTATTTCTTGATTTTCTTCTGTGCCCAAATTAACACAACTTAAATCTAGAGAGTCAGTTTGATTAACCATATCTTATCTCCTATTAATAACCAATTAAGTATAGCGCCAAACAATAATCTTGCCAAGCAAATCATTAATTCCTTGACAAATAGGCTATCATTATCATCCATCTCTCCGCCTTCCACGATACAAGCAATATTTTTTGAATGAGCATTTTTTAGGTAAAATATTGCAATAACTAGTAGCAACAACAATTTAATTATTTACTTGTCCAAAAATCTAAAAAAGTACGTATATTTGTGAGAATAAGTTGCACAAAAACAGGGTTATGAAAATAAGAGCCTGGAATTTTTGCAACAAAGTTAGGCAAGCCAGTTCGTACGCAGATTTAGAGAAAGTGAGCCAATATAGCTAATTTTAGCGTATAATAAAATCACCATATAAAAAAGTTCGCACGAATCAAGCGGTAGTCCAATCCATACCAAAAAAACTTGTTCTCACCGCACTTGGTTTTGAGCGCTGAAAATGGTTGATTTACTTGAGATATTAATAATATAGTTTACTGAATTAATAGTAATTCATTTGAGAATAAAAAGAAAAATTTATGATAATTTTACATTTCAAATCGATATTGTTCTTTTTATAAAAAATATTCCTATACTGCGCAAGGTCAAGTTTTAACCACATCAATTTTTCTTTCAAATTAAATCTTATCTTTTACAATGGGTCTTACGTTTAAATTATTTGATACCCAAAATTAAGGAAGCCATTTTAAACGGCACACAACCTCAGCATCTAAAACTAGCTGATTTGAAGGAAATATCACTCTCATGAGAGGAGCAAATGAAGGTGCTTTACGGACAAGAGTCTTAATAATAGTCTTCTATATTATTGTTAATAAACACCACCATAAAATATCTTACTATTACCCACAAATAAAAACATAGTATTGTATTTACTCAAATAATTTAATTTTATTAACCTGAAAGCTTATTGGATTAAAATTATTAAACTAAGAGTTATAATTTTAGCAACTAAAAGCTGTAAATTGCACCATATAAACAGTTATTTCAAGCAAAAGTTATGCCATTAAGAGCTACGCAACAAACATTTATATTTGTGGGTAATAGTAAGATAAAATATGCAGAAACAACCTAGAAGACCGATTACAACCAATGCGTAAATATAGAGTAAAGAAAACTTCATCCACCTATTAACTTCTACCTACTACCTCTACTATTGCTATGGTTATAAACTCTACTCACTCCATCAATTTTATCTAATGCAGACTGCGGGTTACCAAAATCAATTGATATCACTCTTTCTCCGCCTAATTGTAATGCTCCTCCACCTCCACGCTGTGGGTATTGGAGTCCTAAAAATTGTAATAGTAATGGATCAATTTCATGTTGAATTCCTGGATGATCTTGAATCAGTCTACCCCTAGGAGAAGATAGAGGATCATTTTGGAATAATTGTGAAATATTTCTTCTCCGATTTTTAAAGTATTGTTCATTTCTTTGAGATTGTCTAGTGTCATTTCCAATGCCTACACTAAGAAGACCACGTATATAACCTATAATACCCTCACCTTTCTCTCCAAAGTTATTATTTCCCTGTAAAGCTTGATCAATAGCTTGGTTAATATCCCTAGCATTTTCGTATACCCATATGCCACAATTATGGCCATCTGTTTGCTGATGAACGGAAACATTATGGACATTATCATCGTTAATATCACATTCTCTTAAAGCTCCTCGAATATTATTGTCAATACCACTATCTGGACCAAGTGAATCAGCATAATACCCATAATAATTTCCATTTTGGTGTACAATAACTAATGTAACCCAATGACGATTACCTACATTAATAATAGCAATTAATCTATCTTTTTCACCCGAATCTACTTTTTGTTTAAAGTTAGCTATGTGACTACTTAATAAGCCCCTACCTGTTGGATCATTTTGATTTCCATCGACTCCTACTGAAGTTATTGTAAAATCATGACGATTATTAGTTGGATTAGATCGATCATCATAGAAAGTATATTGTTGTGCAGCGAAAAACATGTCATGAGTTTGTAGCCAATAACGATAATTTTGATTATCTGTTGCAAAGTCTAGTGCAAGTAGATCATGCACATCTTCTATCTCACGAGCGTTGTTTCTACGAAGGATAGCATTTATTTGTTGTAATATTCCTTGTGCTGTAGGAGTACCACCTCCCCTTATTCTTGACTTTAATGTTTCTATTACCTGTGCTCTAGTACCTTGCAAGTAACTAAACGGAACATGTAGATTGTCGCCTATATCAAGCAAAAAAATCGAATTTTGTCCTGGTGCTTTTTCTTCGTAAAAACGCCTAAAGTTTTCACGAGTCTGATCTGATAATAGACCTTCTGGTGGATTCTCATCAATAACACTTTCAGGTCCCACTAATCCTCCTGGTCTTGAACCGCGAACATGACGATCAAGCTTGTGTACATACTCTTCTCTTCCTATCCCTTCTGGGAAAAGTATAAGATTACCTGCTTCGCGTGCATCTCTATTAAACACAATAGGAAACAAAACCACCTCATTTCCAGAAGTAATAGGTATAAATCCTCTGTGTTGTTTCTTAAGTCTTCCGATTTCTTGTCTCGCATCATTTTGCTGTTGTCCTACTTCTTCTGCATTATTAGCAAGTCTTAACACATATCCAATTGGGTGAGTATCTAGGTCATTCTCTCTAGGTTGTCTTAATAATAAAAGATCTAATCTCTGTTCTGTAATTCTTGTGAGTATTACCCTTTCTCCTTCTTCTTCCTGCCCCCTTTTTAAACTATATGTTTGACCAACTTTATACATAGCAAGCACTTTATAAGGATTATCACTAGCATAAAATGTACCATGTAGTATAGAACGGAACTTATCCTCACTATTAACATTTATTGTATCCACAAGCGGCATCAATGCTCCAGAGATCTCTTGAAATAATCCTCTATGCTGAGCTATATTTTTCCAGCCATCATTCACAACTTGATTTAAAGTATTATGTACATTTTCAGTATTGGGCACTTGTACAAGATCACCAGCAAGAAAATTATTTGCATTATTATTTTGGTAATCGTGATATAAACCAAGGTCATTTGGTAGATCAATATCTAGTTCAAGTTGATTATTAAGTGTGCATGAAACTTCCCACACATGAACATCATTTCCATTAACATTAAGAGTCTGTAAATTGATGGCTCCTTGTTGTTGCGCATCGTGAGCTCTAATATGAAGTATAACTATATCAGAACCTTCAGCATGAAAGACCATAGTTAAACATCTTAAACCCTCATCACCATGTCTAAATATGTACTTTGTTATAGGTGCTTCGTCTTCCTCTTCTAGTTCTAAAGGGTGCCTATCAAAAGCACTACTTCCAAAAGCAAAGCCAGTTATGCAATCAAATATTCTATTATAATTCTCTGCATTTCTTGGTATTTCAGCAGGAAGATGGTGAAGCAAGAAATCTCTAACATTTTCTCTAATGCCTTCATTCTCCAAACACTCAAATAATCTTTGTACTAAAGGAAATCTATCCTGTTGAAGTTCTACTGTATCAACACTAAAAGGATCTAGATCTAAATTAAAATTTAATCCAACACAGACAGTATTTCTTGATTCAGTATGGATAGGTATAAATGAAGAAGTGTGTAACCTTCCAGCGTAGCCTATGGCACAGTTTAATGTAACATCTGACGGTGTGTCAAATATAGCAAGATTAATAACAATAGGAATATTTTCTCTTTCTGCTTGATGACGTACAAGAAATGCAACATGTGTGTTTCTAGGAGATAAATCAAGATCGATGCCTATTGTGTAGCGATGACTAAAATTTGCTAAGAAACCTAATAAAAACCCGTGACCCTCAAATCTTTGATTGCGATTTTCAATATTATTTTCCAGTACTTGTCTGTAATTATTATAGATGTCAGTTATGTATGGCAAAATTTCTCTGCGTATTCTATCTCTTACATCTTGTCTTCTATCACTCGCTAGCATTTCCATAAAATTATCAATTCCTTGTTGACCCTGTGCTACTTGCGCAAAATTGACCAACCTACCAAGTTGTCTACGCTGATTTTGATTGAGTTGTCTTCCTTCTATTTCCTTAATTGTTAGTCTGTGATCTCCTAAGAGCCGTCTAATAAGATTGATTTCAGATGCTGAATATTTGGCAAATTTATCCCTACCTTGACGATCTTTTTCACGAATTACCTCGAATACCGTTGCAATTGCCTCTCCCTGACTCTTGCCCTTTCCGTGCATGCATACTTTGTATTGCTCAAAATTTAGGTCTTCTTCCCTTAAATTTGGATTTTGCCGTCTAATCTCTTGTACTAGAGCATTTCTCTCCCTTGTACTGAACCTCAACCCATCACTATTAGGACGATCAGAGATACTGTAGCATCTGACAACTTGCTGTCCGTCACGATAAACAGCAACTTTTAGGTTTGCCGTATTTCGATTTTCACCATTACGTGGATTAACACCATGGTTATCAAAACGAAAATAGACTCTCTCATTTGCATTTAAGATATTAGCATCATGTGCAGTAGAAAACATACTAAAAAAGAATACAGGAAGGAAACGACCTGCACTTACATGATACAAGAAAGATGGACATTGATCTAAAAAAGATTCAAATCCTTGTCTGAATCCTTCAAGATCTCCATCCACCAAACTCCTAATAAGTCCATCACCATTACTCATACAAAATACCCCTTATTTACTACGACCAGAAACACCAAGAGTTCATAAGTGGATTACTTATTACCACTAAGCGTAAAGACGCTTTTTTTCTTATAAGAAGAAACACCACTTACACTAGGAGTTCCAAGCTCAGACTGCGGACTATCATCAACTGGCAAAGTTGTTTTCTTACTACCATGAGCTTTAGATCGTGATCGCAAATTACTGCAAGGACCATCACCTACAGGACCAGGTGGTAAAATTGTTTTCTCTAACTCAGAGAATAATTCTTCTGCAAACAGACCGTAATCTACATTTACTCTTTTACCTTCCCTACCGCATAATCTAAGGTCTCTTATTATTAGTTTTTTAAAGAGCTCAAACTTTTCAGGAAAGCAATCTTTGGCAAATGACATCATATCTAATATTTCTTTTTTCTCTATTTCTTTTTCTTCATCAGTCTTATAAATGTCTTCTCGTCTCCAATTGACTATTAACTCTGCAAATACACCACTTGTAGGAACTGTATAATTAGAAGTATTAACAGCAGCTTTTCTGTATTGATACAAGCTACCACATTCCCAAAATTCCATAATAAGAGATCTAGCTTGAACATTTGATTCAGGATTTTTCAACATCACATCTGAAAGAGAGGAAAGAAAAAGCTCATAGTCTCGCTGTGAGAATATTTTGTCCGAACAGTCTCCTCTTGCTGAAACTTCTTTATAACACCAGCACTGTACCAAATCATGAACCGTATCAAAAAAACATGACTCTATTAATTCAGCAAAAAGGGAATATACTCCTTTATCTTTCTGTGATAATTTCTGTAAAAGAGTATCTTTATCGACTATCTTATTTACACAAAAATCTAAAATAGGGGCGTCTTTCTCAACAGATTGAACGCGAGAAAGAGCAAGAATAGCTTCTGTGAGCTTCTTTTCCTTATCTTCTTCTTTTAAATGATTATAAAAATACTCTACCCCTTCACTCCACTTAAGTTTTACAGCACTGTCAAAACCTTCTACTGCATCATACTTCTTTAATTCCCCAGATTCTCTATCGATCCAGAAATCAAATACAGGACCTTTCCTCTTTATGCTATCTAGTAACGAGTTTCGTACGTATTTGCCAAATTCAGTTTCAGTTTTACCATCAAATGCACCAGGAGGAAACTTGTTCCTATAAGATTCAAATCTTTTTTGAAAGAGAGGATGAATTTTATCCACTACACAGTAACTACAAGCCATCTCATATTTGCGAAGTGGATTATCTATTCCACCTATTTTTTCTTCAGTAAACCTTTGACCTAAAGCAGCATTATCCAACCTTACACCTGACCAGCAACCTTCATCTTGAAATACATTGTGCAAAAACTTCAACTTATCACCCTTAAAGTATTTTATGTGCTCCATAAAGTTATCTTGAAGGACTCCCACCCATCTCTTGATAGCTGACTTCCTCCCGGCAACAACTGCTGGATCTGGATGTTTAATAGCTTCCTGTAATTTTTTGGACATCGTAGCCCGAAGCTCTTTCTGTGTTGGCATTATCCCCCCTATTAAGTATTAACAGTGTCATGTAAAAAAGGCATTATACAGAAATTAGAATGGATTGCAATATTAAAATTACCAGAATAGAGGGTTTAATAAAAAAACGTTATGGCTAAAACTTCTTTTCTTGAATTTTCTCAATATAATCAACAGAAAGACCAGTAGTTTGAGTTATAATGTCAATAGAAACTCCTGCTTTAAGTAGATTCTTTGCAACCTCAATTTTCTCTGCTTTTCTGCCTTTTTCATGGCCGATTTGGATGCCTTCTTGTCTACCTTCTTGTCTACCTTTTTGAGTGGCATCATCGAGTTTTTGAGCGAGGACAGCCTGTTCATCACGAATACGCTTTATCTCTTGTTCATAGGCTATAAATTCTTTTTCTGACCAGTTGAACCTATTTAATTCTTCATACGCTCTTTTAATTATTAGATCACTTCCTATTATTCTCTCTAGCTCTTCTTCACTAGTTTCATCTGCATATCTAAAGAAGTAGACCCATTTTTCAACTATACTTGAAAGCTGATCTTCTTTTGTTTTTGGAAATTTAGGCAACTCAATAAATATAAAGTAAAAATCTTTTAGATCACGTTCATTAGTATCTTCATCGCGAATAGTATGCTTTGATTTGTACTCAGACTTATCAGGAAATAAAATACAATCTGCTATAGCAATAAAGATAATTTCCTTAAGGTCCTGGTATTGATCACCTTTATCGGCTTGTCTTGAATAGGCTTTAGCAGCATAGTATTGGGCACGTTTCTCGAAGCCTTTGGTTTTAGCGACCTGCATTTCAATAATCCATTGCACCCCCGTGGAATCTCTACATAATACATCAACAATGCTTTGCTTTTTAGAGGCAATATCAGGGTCTTGAATAGTACTTAAAAACTCTATATCCTTTATTTCATTTTTGCCAGTAAAACCCAGAATATCATTGAGAAAGTGAATGAGGATGTCTTTATTCTTTTCAGTGCCAAAGATACGGCGAAATGCGACATCATTCTTGGGATCCAGAAACTTCGAGAGAGCCATAGCAAGAGTACCTAAAAAGCATTAATAATTATACACAATTCTGAAGAAATATTCAACTAAAATGCAAACATAGAAGTTTTTGTATATCTTTGTTTGGTAGTATTAACATGTATAATATTTATGGCAAACATCTCAATAAGGTATCAGATAGCACAAAAAGTAAGGAACTGGAGGTTAAAGCGAGGATATACTCAAAAAGATTTAGCGAAGAAAGTCAGTGTAACGTATCAAGTAGTACTACAATATGAAAAAGGAACACGTAAAATTTCGATTGAAAAGTTGTATGCTATAGCAGAGATATTGTCGATTGGTATTGTAGACCTAATTCCTGTATCAAATGAAAAAATCTGTCTTGAAGATGAGGGAGAAGAAATACTAAATCTAGTAAGAGAATATAAAAAGATTAATGATCAGGAATTACGTAGAATGTTTTGTTTACTAACCAAATTTGTTCAAGTTAGTGAGAAAAATAGTAAAAAAACGGAGAGAGTAAAAATTGCAAAAGGTCTTATTAAAGCAGGAGTTTCTGTTGATACTGTTTCAAAAACAATTGGTCTGTCTGCTGATGAATGTGTTGAAGAAAAAACGGGTTCTATCTACTACCAAATAGGAAAAAAGATAAAGGAGTGGAGGGCAGTACGGGAGTATACTCAAAAGGATTTGGCTGAGAAAATGGATACAACACGTGATGAAATAAGCAACTATGAGCAAGGACGTGTGGCCATTCCACTGGAAAAATTATATGCAATAGCAGAAACATTATCAATTAGCATTACAGATCTGCTCATAGAGGAAGATGAGATAGTAGAAAGTGAGCTACCTGATTTAATAAAAGAATACAAAAAAATTGAGAGTCAAGAATTACGCTATGCGCTAATAAAATCTCTGTTTGAAAGCATACAAATTTGTGAGGAGAAAATTAGAGAAGAAGAAAGAATCAAAATTGCAAAAGATTTAGTAAAAGAAGGAATTTCTGTTGATATTATTTTGCAAGCGGTAGGCATCTCTTTGAACGAAATTCAACAAATTTAAAATAAAAAATCATTATATATTAATATTTTTACTTCTTAATGAAAAAATAAGTAAAAAAGATTGAAAAATTGATTTGACTTCACTCGAAAGCTATGGCTCTATGCCAATGCTGATAAAAAAACAGCAGTAAATATTTAAAAAAAGTTTGTTGTTAGTGAAGGGTAAATTATATGAATAAAAGTAAAGAAGAAATCGAATTCAGAATATTAGAAAGCAAAGGCAAAGCACTACTTGATCGTGAAATAATGGAAACGTTTTTAAGTGCAGTACATGAAAGACCACAAGCTCAAGAAATTGCTAAAAATCTGGTGAACACTTATACGGGAGTAGGAAGGATTTTAGGCCGAGAAATGGATGACCTGAAAGTTATAGAAGGAGTAACTGATTCTGCAGTAGCAATGATTATGTGTGTTAAGGAAACACTAGAAAGGGTACTGAAAGAAAAGCTTAAGAGTGAGCCAATAATGGACTTACAAGGGCTAGTAGAGTACTTAAACGTAAGTATAGGTCATGCAGAGAGGGAATGTGTAAAAATACTGTACTTGAATAAAAGGCGTCAACTAATTGGAGAAGAATCCTATATTGGTGAAATGGAAAAAGCACCAGTATACATAAAGGAAATTATAAGAAAAGCATTAATAAAGAATGCAACATTAGTAATAATGTCACACAACCATCCTGGGGGACGCTTAGAACCATCAGAAGAAGATCAAGAAGTAACGAAGAGCTTAGCAGCAGCATGTAGTACTGTAAGCGTTAGGTTATTTGATCACATTATCATCACAAGTGGTGGCTATTTTAGCTTTAGAGAAAACGGATTGTTATAGCAGAAAGTATTTGCAAATCTACTCACTATAATTTATAATAAGTAATACAGTGTATAATAACTATACACTTAGAAAGTATATTTAATAGCGGAGGCTAATATGAATAATAAAATAATTGTACCTTTTAGTGATAAAGAGGGGGGTGTTTACGAGTTAAACGTTGATCTTGATAGATTATCAAAAGGTGAGATGTTAAATGCTATTGTAGGAATTGGTCGTACTAAGGAGCAATCCACCTTTGTAAGCAAAATTAATAATGCTAAAAAGCTTGGAGATAAAGAAGTAGTACCTTTCCCTTGTAGAGAAGTTCGCGAAAACCAAATCAACTATGGGAAAGGATTTGACTATATTTATGGCACAAAACCTTTGAGTAATCAAGCAGATTATCCAGAAGGGTTAAATCCATTTGCTTCAGCTTTGCAAAAAATAAAGCCAAGTATAAGCGAAAGCGAAAAGTTGAGCTGGTTTAAAAGTGAAGTGGTAGAGGCAAAAAACGTAAATGAATTGCACAAAACTATAGACCAAGTACTAGCCTCTGGAGCAAGAATAAATGCATATAACGATGGGGAATGGAGCATTGCAGAGTATGTAGTATTGGGTACACATTTTCATAAATTTGATAAGACTGATCGAAAAAAGATAATGCGTAAATTAATGCTAAGTGGTGCAGATTTTCATGATACTTTATTGCAGAATAAACTAATAGGTGAAATCTATAATGAGCTACAGCCAGAAGTTCAGCCACAGATAGATGAGAGACTAGAAGAACTAGAGAAAGCTGGCGAAAATGCTATGCAAGAAGGAGAATTAATAGATGTTGAGATAGATAATACAACATCGTATATAGAATTTTCTGGGGATAGCAAGGTAGAGGTAGCCAAAATACTGAGAGAGTTAGGAATTAATATTTTAAAAATTGGCAATGATGCAGTTGAGGTTAAAAGTGAGAAGGGAGGTATAAGAAACTATATCGATATGTCAGATGAAAGCTCTATTATATTAGAGTTTCCTACAAGCATTGGTAAGCTAAATATTATATTGTACCACGATGTAAAAAAATATGATCAAGTACAAGTCAGAGTAGAAAACAAGGAAATGTGGGCTGAGTTACAAAAAAGAGGCGAAGAAATTGGAAAAAATTGCCTCTTTGGGGGAGTGAAGCTTAAGGAAGTGGTAGAAAGAGGTAATTTCACTAGATGTGGCATATGGAATGAAAAGTATGCTATAAAAGAGATTAGCAATGATGAAGTATTGTCTTCATGGGTAAATAGGGTATGTGGAGGTAGTAAAGAAACCTTTAGGGAACTTTAATGCGTCTACAGCAAACTTTAAGGTTCCAGAGGTTTTTTCTACCGTTATATCTGGAGCCTTTGAGCTATAGTAGAAAATATTATATGTATGGTTCTTTGCGTGGAAAAAATTCTAGACTATGAAGTAGGGGAAAAAGTGAAAAGTTGGAGGTTAGAGAGGGGGTATACTCAGAAAGATTTAGCTGAGAAAATTGGTGTAAAATACTGGGTAATACTGCAATATGAGAAAGGGAATCGTAGAATTTCAATTGAAAGGTTATATGCTATAGCTGAGGCACTATCAATCAGTATTACCGATCTTATTCCTGTATCAAATGAAAAAATCTGTCTTGAAGATGAGGAAGAAGAAATATTAAATCTAGTAAGAGAATATAAAAAGATTAATGATCAGGAGTTACGTAAGATGTTTTGTTTATTAACCCAATTTGTCCAAGTTAGTGAAAAAAGTAGTAGGAAAGCAGAGAAAGTAAAAATTGCAAAGGGTTTGGTTGAAGCAGGAGTTTCTGTTGATGTTATTGCAAAAACAATCAGTCTCTCTGCTGATGAATGTGTTGAAGAAAAAGTTGGTTCTATTTACTGCCAAATAGGAAGGAAGATAAAAGAATGGAGGCTAGTAAAAGAGTATACTCAAAAAGATTTAGGAAAGAAAATGAATACAACCCGTCACGAAATAAGCAACTATGAACAAGGACGTGTAGCTACTCCACTGGGAAAATTATATGTAATAGCAGAAACATTATCGATTAATATTACAGATCTGCTAATAGAGGAAGGTAGTAAAGTAGAAAATGAACTACCGAATTTAATTGAAGAATACAAAAAGATTGAAAGTCAAGAACTACGTAATGCACTAATAAAATCTTTGTTTGAAGGCATACGGATTTGTGAAGAAAAAGTAAGAAAAGCGGAAAGGATCAAAGTTGCATAAGTTTTGGTAATATTGCGATCAACTGCCCATAAATGAGCTCGAAGTAAACTATCATTGATTAAATCTGCAGTCCTTCTCACTGACAAAAAAGCCCATTTTGAGTCATTTGAACATGTTCTATTGCCCCAAAGCCTATAGCCATTTTGATGAATTATCGTTGTTACTTCATTTTCATTTAAGTGGTTTGCTTTACAATTTGTATTACCGAGCGTAAAATCAATAGGCCTGCTTGTTCCAACAATACCGTTTATCTCTTTATTTGAAGGTGACTGCCAGAAGCCTTGCTCGCTGTCTATCTTAGCTATTAAACCAGCTACAAATGGACTCGATGGCAAGATTTCTTCTTCAATAAGTACCTTCACCCATGGATCAACTACGTAAACTCTTGAGCTGCCTACACTTTTTCTCCACTTTATTGCTTCTTCATCATTGGTATTTGGTCCATCTGCAACAATAATTGCTCTTAATTTTTCTGCTATGGAAATTAAAGCACTCACTACTGAATTTACTCCATCTATTTCAGGTAACTGATGAGTAAACTGAGGTGCAATTAATATTCTTGGCGCAACATGGACTATACTTTCACTACTGAGAAATGCCTCAATTCCCTGATATTCTCCGGTTTCTTTATCAACTCCTCCAATTACATTTCTCAGCGTTTCTTCTTTTTTTAATTTTGGATCGCTGTTCTCACTTTCTTCAACTCGAATAACTACTACTGTTGCACCAATTTGGGAAAATATTCCATTTATTGCAGAAGGTAAACTGCCACTCTTTCCAAGCTTTGCTGTTTCCTTTAAACTTCCTGCTATCAGTACTGGTTTATTCAGTGGAAATTTTTGCTCATCTGCTTCGGATGCAGTACCAATTACACCTATCACTGATGATTTAGCTGTATGTACTGTTCTTGCCCCTGAGGTTATCTCAATAACATTTACTCCGTGTAAAAATTCTTCTGGCATTTTTTCTTTTTAACTTTCTTGCATTCTTTGTTTAAAATCATTGAGCAAAGCCTCTAGCTCTCCTTCGCTTTTGGCTTCTTTAATTTTCTTTTTGACCAAATCTTCAAGCTCTTCACATTTAATTATTGCTTTTACTGCTTTTTTCACTTTTTCCTCGATTATCCTTGCCATTTCGATAACTGTAATATCACGGACTTTTGCTAATGGCTCTATAATTTCCGCATCCTTTTCATTCATAGATTCTGGTACTGCTAAAATGTTCTCTGCGGCTTTCGCTTGAATCTCATAAGATTTAGCTTTTTGGTGAGAATGCCCTGCGTATTGGTGAGTATAGTTATCATAATAAGCACGAAGATTAGAAAGTGCAGAAAGCTTCGCATTTTCAAGTAACTCCAACTCAATATCTTCTTGATTTCGCTGAGCAATTTCTCCTCCCTCTGTTAAACAATAACTTTTTTGCCAATCAAAATCTTTTGGCGCTTCATACCAATCATTTCCAGTTGGCTTGTTTTCAAGTGTTGTTGTTTCAATCTGCTTGTGGTTTTCAAAACGTATATAAATAGTCACAAATTCCTCCTCATTGCCATATTTGATCAGTTCGTTCTAATCCTGGACATTGCCAAGCTTTTAGCGTTCTCTCTACGTCCACTTCAAGCCCTGTAGTTAGAACATTGCTACGTATGTTATAAATCCCCCACTGAATAAATTGACCATAGTTGTATACATAATTTGATGCAAGCATACCTTGACTGACTTGTGTTCTGGAACATAGGTAAGATGATGTGTAAAGTAATGTTGCAACTGTTTTTCCTGCTGGAATTTCCACATTACCAGATCCAGCTAACTTGCTATCAGAACTCGTGTATTGGTAAACATTTTTCCATACTATTTTTGAAATACTTGATTTATTAGAATTAGTGTTATCAGGAGTTCCCACAAATAATCCTGCTCCCCCATACTCCGTACTCGAATACGATGATCCAACAAATTCTATTGCTTTATTTATGTTCACATTGGTTGTATTTTTTATAAATACTACTCCAAGTGCAGCATATGGGTAATAGTATATCTCATCATAACTACCCGAGAAGCTTTTTGTGCATAACTCTCCGTAAATAAATGTTCCCTTGCTTCCCTCTATAAAACTTAGTTGTCTTGGCCGATAAAAACTAACGTAATCTGTATTGTACGTATGGCTACCTGCTAGTAGTTGTAACATATAGTCAGTTTTTGTTATATCACTACTCCACTTTCCAAGCTCTGTCGTAAAAGTTCCGTGGCCAAAGTAATTATTTTTTCTTCCAAGTACACCAAATAAGAAAGGTAATGACCCTGGTTCAACCATGTTGCGCTTTCTTATTTCATTTATAAGAGACGCTTTTAACTGTTCATCCCGAGTTTTTACCTCATTAGAGATGTTTTCAATTCGAGTTTCTATTTCTCCTATAATTGATGAGCCAGGTGGTACATTATTAACAGCACGAAAATCTTCTACTAAACCTTTAAGACCATCTTTATGACTGTTACTAATGCTATTTATTGCTGCAATATTGGCATTCTTTCTCGTATCAAGTAGCGATATGTGTGAATCTGATGATGCTTTTAAAGTGTTTAAGGAATTATCCCTAAGCTTGTTAATTTCATTGACAGAATCTGTTTTCGCTTCAGTTATTGCAGATATTGAATTTTCCTTATTGCTGTTTATGTCGCTTAAGTGCGTCCTTGCAGCGCTTAAAAGTTCATTTAACTTACCATCTGTCATCTGTACAATTTCAGAAACTGAACTTTTACCGATTATTGATTCCAGTGCTTTAGCAAGATATGCTAGTTGATCTGGCGTACTGTTTGCTGCTAAATCCTTAAGCCTTCTCTGTAGTGCATCAATTATTTCTTTTACTTCAGTCATTTGCACAACGTTGGCAATAGCTTTTTTATCTGCTATCAATTCCAGAGATTTTGCAAGATATGCCAGTTGATCAGGTGTGCTAATTACTGCTAAATCCTTTATCCTTTGGTATATCGCTTCTTTCATTCCCAAAAATTCAAAAAAGTTTCAAATCTAAATCGTTCAAAATTACTTTTAAGTTCATTTTCTCTCTCACTCATATCTTCATCTATTTTTTCTATAGCTCTTCGAATACGTACTACATCTTCCACTGCAATATTCTCTGGATGAGGCAGTGGATACCCTCTGCTTGTTTTATCATCTGACATTCTGCTAAGTGATAATGATTCGTAGATTTTTGACTTTAGGACGATAGACAACCGTTCCACTTAAAACTAATTTTACTCTTGTTTCATTGCCATTAAAGTTTGTTAGTACATGAGTTCTCTCTACCCAATTTTCCCCTATTGGTTTTCCCGAGGTTAAATTTACTAGCTGCCATTCTTCGACGCTTTTCTGCACATATGCTTTTACATCTGCAGTGCCAGGTATTAGCGCATCATACGTTATGGTGATTTTAGTGTTAGCTCCTGCTGTAATACTTCTTGTAACATAATCTCCTTTTTCCCCTATATTACCCATAACTAGCTGTAACCCAGGATATAGCACTGGACTTTTTTCTTTTGACCCTTTTAAATTTGCCTTTACTGTTAGCTCTCCAGATAATCTTTCACGCAGCGCGAGCGGCAAATTATCAGACAAAAAGTTCTCTTTTCCCTCTTCATTTGTTAAGATAAATTCCACATTGGTATCAAATGCTACTTTTTCGACGTTCATCAAAACAATTAAATCTGAAGTATTGTTTGCAGTAACTTTACCAAGATCAATAACGTGAGAATTTTCAGTAAACTTCGCTGCTAAAAGCCTAAAAGTTAGATCTAAATTTTGATGTGGTGTCCAAGTACTTGCGTTGCTAGATGAAAGTAATACTCCTACTTGATATGGCTGACTTGTTACCCAACGGCTATTTACTGCATCATATTTGCCAAGCTCTGCTATTTTTACTGCAGTATCTGCATCATCAGTGAGTAGAACTATTGCATACTCTTGTCCTGCATGGCAAAACACTGGTAACCAAGTAATACGTGTTGCTATGCCATCTATCTTTATATCTTTTGGCTCAATATAGCTTTCAGCAATGACAGTCTGCGAGGGCATTCCCACTGCTGTTTCTCTAATCTGCACAACAACACGTTTTTTGCCGCTATTTAGTAGGGTCGAGAACTGGCGCGCCTCTTTAGGGTTTGGTGGCTGATCCATTATTTTCATGTTGGTCCTCAATCCAAAATTCCCATGTTTACGTTTCCAATTCCCGCCTCATCAAACGCAGCATGCGGATTTCCCGCACTACGCTTTCCTAGTAGATTCTTACCAAAGTTTATAACATATTGTGCTGGTAAGGCTTTCGGAACGTAATATCTTATTCTATAGTCCGAATATAGACCAAGGGTCTCATATATACATTCGCTACTCCACCTTTCCCAACCAAATCCTTTTGCTTTTCTGGCTTGCATCATATTGCGTCTTGTTTTCTTCTCTACCCACTGTTTAACGTAGCTGAAGCTTCGACTTGAGTTTCCTATTCTAAAGTAGTTTACCCACCCTCTCAATATTGGATTGATGATCTGAATCACTCTCCTTATTGGTTGCGATTTATAGTTACTGAATACCTTCTTCAACTTTTGAAGTAGGCTTGTTCGTGTTTTCATCTGTGGTGTTATCTGTACTCTCCACTTTCCTTGTTTTGTAATTTTCTTTCGAAAGTCAAATCCTAGAAAGCCGAATGTTTCTCCTCTCTTTAGATTGGCAATTTTTGTCTTTTCTTCATTTACACTTACTTCTAGTTTTGCTAATTCTTCTTGTAACCTTTTGTACACTAATTTCTCGAGCCATTCCCATCTCTGGTGCCCATCTATCAGTATCACTAAATCGTCTGCCCATCTGGCGTATTCTATACGTTGATATTTTTCTTCCCTGGTCACCTCTTTTGCTCTCTCTAGCATTTTGTCTACCTCATTGAGGTATATATTGCTCAACAACGGTGAGATCGGCGACCCTTGCGCTATTCCTCGTTTTCCTCCTACCTTAAGGATTAGCTTGATCAAGTGCATGATTTCTTTATCATTTATTCTCTTGGCAATTTTCTCCATGAGAATATGATGTCGTACGTTATCAAAATAGGATTTCAGGTCTACATCAATACATTTTGTATTGCCTTTGATTGCTGCTTTCGCTACTCTGCTTACTGCTTCATGCGCTTTTCTCTTGGGTCTATATCCATATGATCCGTCCTGAAAGTCAGATTCATATATCGGTTCAATTATTAGCTTTAGTGCACTTTGCACTATTCTATCCCGGATGCAGGGTATGTTCAACGTTCTGAGTTTTCCCCCAACTTTTGGTATTTCCTTTCTCCGGTTCCTATTTGGGCTATAGGTTTTGGTTATTAGTTCATGTCTTATTTGCTGAAGATACTTTTCTAAGCCTTCTGCCTCTATCGATTTGAATGTTACCCCATCAATTCCTGGTGCCCCATTGCTTTTCTTTGTTAGCTTATATGCTTCTTCTAGTGTCTCCATCTTGCAGACGTGTACATAGATTCCCCAGAATCGCCATTCCGGTTCTGCTTTCGCTTTGATATATATCTTTCTTCTCAGGTCTTGTAATTTTATTGGCATTTTTGTCATTTTTACCTTTACCTTCCTTTTGTTAAAAGATCTCTACTAGTAGGGTGCCTTTGCTCCATGGGCGTTACCCCACTTCTTCGCTACTACACACCCATCCGCCACCCTTTCATCTTCGGTTCATTTCCTGTTTTCCAGTTATAGAACCTACCACTCCAAGGTTTTTCTCCTTGGGATGAGGAGGGTTTCTCCAGTTGCTTTATATGTCCTTATTACCATGCTGCCACTATCACCCCGCTAAAGTAGGTATGCTGTATCATTCGTGTTTCAGCCTCCTATATTGCTTTCGCCCTGGTTCAGTGGGCTCGGCCTTTAGTACTTAGAGTTTTTCCGGGGCCACCCATGTGTTCGTTTTCACTGCGGCCTGGTAATTCGCCATTATCCTACGATAACGTTGTCGGTAGGCTTCAACATTTTGGTTTCCCTCCACATTGCTACCCTAGCTACAGGACTCCGACTTTTATCCTGGTGGGTCTGACTCCCACTGAACATCTTCACCTTCTCTGGACACACTGAACCACAAACTAAAGCTTTTCGGTTACTTGCCAATCAATCAGCTAATTGGGCAAAGTGGGATGATGATCTTTTAAAGGTAGAAATTCAAGAGCTAGAAGATTTGCAGTTTGATCTTAAAATGACAGGATTTGAATTGGAAAAAGTTCAACGGTTTCTCGATGATTTTGATGGTGAAAAAGAAGATCTTTCTGACTTAGCTATTGATGACAAAAAGGTAGAAATAACAAAACCAGGTGATCTATGGATTTTAGGTGATCATCGAATCTATTGTGGTGATAGCTCTGTAGTTGAATCATATAAAGCGCTTTTAGATGGTAAAATGGCAGATATTACTGTTTGTGATCCTCCATATAACGTTGATTATGGTAATAGCCAAGACAAAAAGATATTAAATGATAATCAAGGTGAAAAGTACGAACTTTTTCTCTATGACATCTGTTCCCATATTTTAGCATATACGAAAGGTGCAATTTACATCTGCATATCATCATCAGAGTTTTCAACGTTGCAAAAAGCATTTGAGGAGGCAGGAGGAAAATGGTCAACATTTATCATTTGGGCAAAGAATCACTTTACGCTAGGTAGATCAGATTATCAAAGACAATACGAAGCAATGCTCTATGGATGGAAAAGCGGCAATAAACGTGAGTGGCATGGAGGAAGAAATCAAAGTGATCTATGGTTTTATGATAAGCCAATACATAACTCACTGCACCCAACAATGAAGCCAGTAGAGCTAATGGAGAGAGCAATAGTTAATAGTAGTAGATCTGGAGACATAGTTCTTGATCCATTTAGCGGCTCTGGAAGTACACTGATTGCATGTGAGAGAACAGGAAGAATTTGTAGGACAATAGAGCTAGATTCAAAATTTGTAGATGTAACCATAAAACGTTGGCAAATATATACCAGAAGAGATGCCATTTTAGCCGGTACTGGCAAAACTTTTGCACAAATTCAAGAAGAAATAAAGGGGCAAAAAAAGTGGAAAAGATAACGCAAACAGAATGGGCAAGAGAACAAGGATTTTCAAAGCAATATGTCTGTTATTTAGTAAAAAAAGGAATAGTTGAGTTGGAGGATGGTTTGGTAAGTAGAGAACAAGCAAATGAAGCAGTGGCAGCAATAAGAGATCCAAGTCAACCACTGAGAAGAAAAAACTATTCAGAAAACGGAGAAAAACTTTCCACGATGTTGCTTAAAACGCGAATAAAAAATGAAATGGAACGTGGCAAATTGCTTGAGGCAAAGGCAAAAGCTGAGATTGGTGAACTTGTAGCAGTAGAGGAAGTAAAGCGCGAAGCATTTAATGTAGCAAGAGTTGTCCGTAATAATTTGCTTAATATTCCAAATAGAGTTTCAGCACTGCTTGCATCACTGAGTGACACTGAAAAGATTCATATGACGCTAACTGAAGAGATTACAAACTCACTTGAAGAATTATCTAACGCTAAATTTTAATAATGTCTGCTAACTTAAGTTTAGAACTAATAAAATGCCTCATTAATCAACCTGGATTAGATGTTAATGTTAGAGGGTTAAACGGAAAAACACCACTACATTGCGCTATAGAATTTGACGAATTAAGTATGGTGGACTTGTTACTCACGAAGAAGAACATTAATCCTTTTGTGGAAGATAATGAAGGTAAAACATCTCTTGATTACGCCAAAGAAGGGAAAAAAGCAGAAATATTACAAGCACTAATTAATAACAAGTACGGGTCAGAACAAGATAGCTTACTTCATTTAGCTGCAATGATAGGTGAAATTAATGCAGTTAGATATTTGATCAGAAAAGGTATTGACGTTAATGTACGAAATGCTCTGCATCATACTCCATTACATCTAGCAGCAGGCATAGGACATGAAAATGTTGTCAAAATTTTAGTGGAAGAAGGAAGCGCTGAAATAGATGTCTTTGATGCACGAAATCAGACACCAATGCACTATGCAGTTAATAACAAGAAGTTGGAGATAGTAAAGTTATTACTGGAGCTAGGAGCAGATGTAAATAGCGCACGTGTAGGACAAAACTCGATGAAATTATCACCTGTGCATATAGCTGTAAGTAATACTAATTACGATGAAAGGGATTTATGTCTTGATATTCTCAAATGCTTAATAAAGGAGCCTAATGCTCAAGTCAATTTGCAGGACTACGAAAATAGAACACCTCTACATTACGCTGAAAGACTTAAAACAATAGAGGTCTTACTAACGCGAGAAGATATAGACCCTCTGGTAAAAGACGATAGGGGCAAGACACCATTTGATTACGCTAAACCTGAGATAAAGAAGGCTTTGATGAGTAATAAATACGGTTCTGAAAAGAATAGTCTACTCCATTTAGCTGCACAAAGAGGAGAAATTGAGCTTGTAGATGCAATCTTAAAGGAAGAAATTGATATTGATATTGTAAATAATAAAGGTTTATCACCTATTTACCTTGCTGCAGAAAAAGGACATTTACATGTAGTAAAATTACTACTGAAAAAAGGAGCAAACTATACACCTGTTTTGCACTTAGCAATCAAGTCAAATAATTTAGAGTTACTTAAAGTTTTATTTACTGAAAAAAATGGAGCGTTACTCTGCAGAGATACCGTTGTTAATTTTCCAACCCTTCATAATAAATATATAGCACAGAGAGAAATAGCAGATAAAAGGATGAAAAAACATAATAATATTATCTGCATCTGTATTACAGTTAGCGCAGTAGCAATGGCAGCATATATAGGTTTAACAGCAACAACAATAAGCAGTACAATCATTTTTGCAACAACAACAGGAATACTTGCGCTTATTATAGCAATAATGATAAGTGAGATGAGCAAAAGATACATAGAAAAGGAATTTCAGAAAAAGATGTTTATGGAACTGGAAGAGTGTAGTTCTACTGTTAATGATGTTGAGATAGAGTCAATTATGAGTAGATGCAGACAATGATATACGCTAGAGCTTTTTCTGAAGGTTTAAGACCAGATCCAGAGCTTAAAGTATCAGAGTGGGCGAATGAGTATCGAGTTCTAGCATCAACTGCAGCATCAGAGCCAGGTAAATGGAGAACAGAAAGAACTCCTTATTTAAAAGAAATAATGGATTCACTATCACCATCTTCACCTGCAGAAAAAGTAGTATTCATGAAAGGAGCGCAGATTGGGGGAACAGAAGCTGGTAACAATTGGATTGGCTACATCATAGATCAGACACCAGGTCCAATGCTGGTAGTACAGCCAACAGTTGAAATGGGAAAGCGTTGGTCAAAAGGAAGATTTGCGCCACTGATTGAAAGTACACCATGTTTAAAAAGTAAAGTAAAAGACCCAAGGTCAAGAGACTCAGGAAATACTGTGCAAAGTAAGGAGTTTCCAGGTGGAATAGTAGTAATAACCGGAGCAAATAGCAGTGTAGGACTTCGTTCTATGCCAGTAAAATATCTCTTTCTTGATGAGATAGATGCATATCCAGGAGATTCAGGAGGAGAAGGAGATCCAGTTTTACTCAGCATAGCTCGTACCAATACATTTGCACGGCGAAAGATTTTTTTAGTATCAACACCAACGATTCATGGAATAAGCAGAATTGAGAAGGAATTTGAAGCAACAGATAAGAGATATTTTTTTGTACCATGTCCGCATTGTAATTACTATCAAGTTCTAAAATGGTCACAAATAAAATGGGAAAACAACGACTCAAGAACAGCACATTATGTCTGCACTGAATGTAGCGGCAAAATAGAAAATCATCAAAAGACAGAGATGCTTGAGCGTGGAGAATGGAGAGCTACAGAGGCAAAAGAAGGGGAGAAAAAAGGATTTCATCTTTCAAGTCTTTATAGCCCAGTTGGTTGGTATAGTTGGCAACAAGCAGTAGAAGATTTTCTTCATGCAAAAGAAAGTGAACAATTACTAAAAGTATGGATAAATACTACGCTTGGAGAAACTTGGGTAGATAAAGGAGAAGTACCTGATTGGAAGCAATTATTTAACAGGAGAGAATTTTTTCAGATTGGCACAGTACCAAGGAGAGAAGTGGTACTTACTGCAGGAGTGGATGTCCAAAAAGATCGTCTAGAGGTGGAAGTTGTAGCATGGGGAAAAAGTCGTGAAAGTTGGTCAATAGACTACCGAGTATTTGAAGGAGATACAGGAGGTGGAGAAGTATGGGGAAAGCTTTCGGAGCTCCTCAATCATCATTTTATCGGTGAAAATGGGCTTGAATATATGATAAGTATGATGGCAGTAGATGCTGGATATGCAACGCAAGAAGTATACAACTGGGTAAGAGGTCATCAAGGATCTGGAAGAGTAATGGCAGTTAAAGGTGTAAATAAAGCCCTAGTGCCACTTAGCAGCCCAAGTAGAGTTGATATAACAGTTGGTGGTCAAAAGCTAAAAAGAGGAATAAAGCTCTGGCCAGTAGGAGTATCGATATTAAAGTCAGAGCTTTTTCAGCTACTTAATATTTTAAAAGAAGAAGAGAAAGTGCCAGCAGGATATTGTCATTTTCCTGAGTATGCACCCGAATATTTTAAGCAGTTAACGGCAGAGCAATTAGTCAGTAAGGTAGTAAAAGGATACACCAAACAGGAGTGGCAAAAGGTAAGAGAAAGAAATGAAGTGCTAGACTGCCGAATTTACGCAAGAGCAGCATCTATTGCGCTTGGAATCGATCGTTGGCCAGAGAGTAAATGGAATAGTTTAAGTGAAAAGCCAGAAAGCAAAAAACCTAAAAAAGTGAGACAAAGCAAATGGTTGAATGAGAAGTAAGATGTACAGCGAAGAGTATTTAATTCAAGTCGAAGAAGCGATAAAGAAACTACAAAACGGAGAGCGAGTAGTATCAATTGCATATGGTGACCATGTGGTGAGATATGCTGAAGTTCAGATAAATGACTTGCTGAATTTACGGCAACGTATTAAGGCTGAACTGAAAGTTGCAGGTATGAAGCCTAAACGAAAGATTATTTTTGCAACAAATAAAGGAGTTATATGAGGGAAAATTTTCTGAGAAAAGTTGTAAAAGAGGAATATTCTGAATTTTTAGAGCAATTAAAAACTTTCATAAAACTATGGGACAATAGAGAGAGTTCAGTAAATGGAATAATAGATTTGTCACATTGGCAAGAAAATGTGGATTTTGAGTTAGCTAAAGAGAGTGGTATAGTTGGAGTAATTCATAAGGCAACGCAAGGAACAGAGTACATAGATTCAAAATACAAAGAAAGAAGAAAAGAAGCTGAAGACTTGGGTCTATTATGGGGTTCATATCATTTCGGTGTAGGGGAAGATGGAAAGGATCAGGCAAATCACTTTTTGAATACAGTGGGTAAAGCTAAAAATACAATTGTTGCTCTTGATATTGAAGAGAACGAAAGTGGAAAAAATATAGAACCAAGACAAGCAGAGGGAGTGTTAAATAAACTGTGTCAAACCGCATTTTTAATTCAACTCAATTTTCAATCTGTTCGGAAAGAAAATATCAAGTTGAGACACGGTTAATGCCCAATTTTGTACAGACATTGTCCATTTCTCTTCCACCTTTTTTATAGCACAATATACCTGTTTGTACAAGGCACTTATGCTGGTAAATGAGCCCTTGGTTTTGGTAAATTTTCTGATTTGTCTATGCAGGCCCTCAATTGGATTTGTAGTGTAAACCAGCCTTTTCACTGGGTCAGAATACTTAAAATAGCCAGACAAATTTTCCCAATTATTCTGCCAAGACTTTATAACCATTGGATATTTCGTGCCCCATTTTTCATCCAGCTCCAGCAAATAATTTTCAGCAATTTCCTTGTTTGAAGCCTGATATATTTTCTTCAAATCGCTCATAAAACTTTTCACATCTTTGCTAGACACATATTTCAGCGAGTTCCTTATCTGATGCACTATACATAGCTGCACCTCTGCATTAGGGAACACGCTATTTATAGCCGTAGGAAAGCTTTTCAGCCCATCTACACAAGCAATTAGAATATCCTCTACACCCCTTTCTTTGAGGTCATTTAACACACCGAGCCAAAAGTTAGCTCCCTCACTTTCAGCCAAATAGAAGCCCAAAACCTCCTTTTTGCCTTCTTGATCTACACCTAATATGTTATACATGCATTTGCTTACACACCGTCCGTCTTCTTTGACTTTGAAGAACATGCCGTCCATGAAAACTATCGGATATACAGACTGCAGCGGTCGACTGCGCCATTCATTTATCACTGGCAGTAATTTGTCGGTAATGCTTGATATCTCTGCCGCTGATATTTTGTGGTCATAAATTTCTTCAACATGCGATGCTATATCTTTGTAGCCCATGCCACTTGCAAACATACTCAGGATCTTTTTTTCAAGCTCAGGATGTAGATTAGTTTGCCTTTTCTTAACCGCCTGAGGTTCAAAACTCCCATTTCTATCTCTTGGCGTGAAGAGTTCAAATGATCCTGAACTTGTATTCAAAGTCTTTGAATTTCTACCATTTCTTCGGTTGTTTTCTTCGCTTTCAGTTGACAAATGGTTTTCTATCTCACCTTCCAGGCTCACCTCTAGCAGTTTTTTTATAAATGGTGTTAATGCACCATCTCTTCCTGTCAATGGTCTTCCTTCTCGTATAGATGATAAGATATTTGTTTCTAATTCTTTATAGTCTACCAAACCGGTAGTTCTATTTGCTATTTTTTGACTCATGTCAAACCTCCATTTTTTATATCAATTTATTACTTTACTTCTCGGTTTGACACAGTTTATTTAACACTCCCCAAGCAGAAGATTTTATTAAAAAAGTTCAAGAAGAAACAGGGCGTTCACCTTTAGTGTATGGAGGTGCTAAATTTTTGAAAGATTTTGCCACACCAATTTTGACTAAATGTCCATTATGGATAGCAAGATATGGAGATCAACCTGTTTTACCGCAAGGCTGGAATAAGTGGATTTTATGGCAATACACCGACGGTAAAAATGGTCCAGAGCCACATGAAGTAAGTGGAATCGGAAAATGTGACAGAAATAAATTTAACGGCACATTAAAAGAATTAAGAGAATTTTGGTTAGTATGATGCTGAAAAATTTCAAACAACTATTTAGCAAGCCAAAAATCAAAAGTTCAGCATGGGATGCAGCAGGGTCAGGAAGAAGATTTTTTCACTTTCAACCAGAGTTAGGAAGTATAAACAATTTGCTGTCTCAAAGCCTTGAAACTTTACGTAGTAGATCACGTGATATGGTGAGAAAAAATCCATATGCAGCAAATATTATTGATACAATAGTAAGTAACTCTATTGGAACAGGAATAAAGCCGCAATCAAAAGCAAAGAATGCAGAATTTAGAAAGAAAGTGCAAGAATTATGGCTAAAATGGACAGATGAAGCAGATAGTAACGGAGTAAGTGATTTTTATGGTCTGCAGGCTCTAGTATGCAGAAGTATGATAGAGGGAGGAGAATGTTTTGTACGTTTAAGAACGAGAAAGCTGGAAGATAGATTTTCTGTACCATTACAACTGCAAGTACTTGAGTCTGAACATTTAGATAATAAAACAAATCAAACTTTAGGAAATGGTAATGTAATAAGAAACGGGATTGAGTTTAACAGGCTTGGGCAAAGAGAAGCATACTACCTATTTAAAGAACACCCTGGTGAAAATACCTTTGGAGAGTCAGTAAGAGTGCCAGCAAACGATGTTTTACATATCTATAGACCAACTAAGACCTGGGCAAATTAGGGGAGAGCCATGGCTTTCTAATATACTGCTAAAGCTTTATGAACTTGATCAATACGATGATGCAGAATTGGTAAGAAAAAAGACTGCTGCGATGTTTGCAGGGTTTATTACAAGACTCGATCCTGAAGCAAATATTTTAGGTGAGGAGCAAGCAAATGAGCAAGGAGTAGCACTATCTGGCCTAGAACCTGGAACAATGCAGCTTTTAGACCCAGGAGAAGATATAAAATTTTCAGAGCCATCAGATGTTGGAGGAAGTTATGAAGCGTTTATGAGACAGCAACTCAGAGCAATAGCGATTGGTACAGGGATAACATATGAGCAGCTAACAGGAGATTTAACCGGTGTTAATTATTCATCCATTCGAGCAGGGCTGATAGAGTTTCGCAGAAGGTGTGCAATGTTACAGCATAACGTGATAGTGTTCCAGTTTTGTAGACCTATTTGGAATAGATGGCTAGAATTAGCAGTGCTTTGTGGAGAACTAAGTATAGATGAAAAAGTAGCAAAAGCAGCGAAAGAAGAAGTGAAATGGATACCACAGGGATTTGATTGGGTGGATCCTTTAAAAGATCAACAAGCACAGCAAATGGCAGTAAGGAATGGCTTCAAAAGTCGATCGGAAGTAGTATCAGAAATGGGTTACGATGTAGAAGAAATAGATCAAGAAATAGCAGAAGATCAGAGTCGTGCAAATAGTCTCAACTTAATGTTTGACTCTGATTGTAAAGGATTATGATGCTCTTAGGAAAGCCATTAATGCTTGAACCAAGGAGTTTTGAGCTACTATCGCTATACAAAGGAAAACAGCCAATTTTCAAAAATCACTCTATCAAAAGTAACGTAGAAAGAACTGCAATTATACCAATTCATGGAATCTTGACGAAAAAACCAGGTGCGTTTGATGAAATGCTTGGGATGACATCATATGAGCAAATAGAAGAACAAATTGCACAAGCATTAGCAGATAGTAGTATAGAGACTATTTTACTGGACATAGATAGCCCAGGAGGAGAGGTAAATGGAGTATTTGACTTAGCTGATTTTATCTATAGTGCAAGAGGAAAAAAGAGGATAATAGCGATAGCAAATGATGATGCATATTCTGCAGCGTACGCTATAGCTTCTAGCACTGAGAAGGTATTTGTGAGTAGAACTTCAGGAGTAGGAAGTGTTGGAGTAATAGCAAGTCACATAGATCAAAGTAGGTTTGATGAAAAGCAAGGTATTAAGTATACCACAATCTTTGCTGGTAGTCGAAAGAATGATTTAAATCCACATGAGCCAATGACGTCTGAAAGTCTGGGAAGCTTACAAAAAGAAGTAGACCGACTATATGAAATGTTTTTGCAGCTAATAGCAAGGAACAGAGGTCTTTCAATTGAAAAGATTCGATCAACAGAGGCAGGGCTATATTTTGGGGAGAAAGCAGTAGAAATAGGCCTTGCAGACGGAATGACAATTCTTTCATCTATTAATAAAAATAGGAGTATTACTATGAATGAACAAACTACAAATGACCTAGAAACTGATAATTTAACCAAGTATCGTACTGAAGTTCTTGAATTAATACGTTTATGTAATTTATCGAAGATGCCAGAAAAGATAGGAGAATTTATTGAGCAAAGTGTAAGTGTTGAGCAAGCAAGGGAGGTTTTAATGGAATTACTTGCAGAGCGAACGAAAAAGACAGAGATACTGAGTGCAATACCACAGAATTCAGGAGAAGAGTTGATGATGCAGGTAGCGAAAAGTCGTGCGCAATCAAACATTTAAAGTATGTGTATAACCGCCGTGTATAACAACCACAAATATGGCGGTAAAAAAATAAAAAAAGGAGAGAAAAAGACATGATAAGTATAACTGAAGGAAATAATTTAGGAGATCTTCTGAAATATGAAGTGTCCAACTTATATTCAAGAGATCAGATAACAGTAGCCAAGGGACAAAATCTAAAGCTGGGAACAGTAGTTGGTTATGATACTAAAGATGGTTTTATTAAAGCTTTAAATCCAACTGCCACAGATGGTACACAAACGGCGATAGGAGTGATAGCAAGCGATGTAAACGCAAAGGAAAATAGTAAAGGAGTAATTATTGCTCGTGGTGCCATGCTAGCTGATCATGCAGTTGTGTGGCCAGCAAATATTACTGAAGAACAGAAAGCTACAGCAATAAAGCAACTTGAAGGACGAGGAATCATTATCCGTAAAGCGGCCTAAAGCTATATTAAACAATAAAAAACACAAAGGGGGAAAAGAAAAAATGCAAAATCCATTTACAAATACAGCATTTAGCATGACGGCACTAACAAATGCGATGAATATATTGCCGATAAATTATGGACGGGTTGAAAATTTAAATTTATTTCCAAATAGGTCAGTAAGATTTAGACATATTACAATAGAAGAACATAACGGAGTTTTAAGTTTACTACCAACGCAAGTTCCAGGGGCGCCAGCAACAGTAGGAAAAAGAGGAAAAAGAAAGGTAAGAACGTTTACGATTCCACATATTCCACATGATGATGTAGTACTGCCAGAGGAAGTACAAGGAATAAGGGCATTTGGATCAGAAAGTGAACTTAAAGCGCTAGCAGACGTAATAACTGACCATTTACAGCTAATGAGAAACAAACATGCAATAACATTAGAGCATTTGCGAATGGGAGCGCTGAAAGGAATAATTTTAGATGCTGATGGGTCAGAATTACTAAATCTGTACAACGAATTTGAAATAACACCAAAAGTAGTAAATTTTGCACTAGGAACAGCGACAACCGATGTCAAGCGTAAATGTCTAGAAGTATTGCGGCATATTGAAGATAATCTAAGTGGTGAATATATGACCGGGATTCATGCTTTGGTAAGCCCTGAGTTTTTTGATGCATTAACTTCGCATAGTAAAGTGAAAGAAGCATACGAAAGATGGCAAGAAGGAGCAGCACTTCGGAATGATATGAGGTCAGGATTTACGTTCTGTGGCATAACATTTGAGGAATATAGAGGGCAAGCAACTGACCCTGAAGGAACGGTTAGAAGATTTATTGAGAAAGATACAGGGCACTGTTTTCCAGTAGGAACAGCAAGCACATTTACAACATATTTTGCACCAGCAGATTTTAATGAGACAGTAAATACTCTTGGACAGCCACTATACGCAAAACAAGAGCCGAGAAGATTCGATAGAGGGACCGATTTACATACGCAGTCAAATCCTCTGCCAATGTGCCATCGTCCGGCCATTTTGGTAAAAATTACTGTGTAAATTTGTGAACGTATTGTAATCTTAGCAGTATATTTTTATTTATAGGTAAAATATGACAGAACTATTAGGAAAAATAATTCCAATATTAATTATAAAAGACGCTACGTCTGCTATTGAATTATATAAACAAGCCTTAAATGCAAAAGTATTGGAAATTCACTTTGATGAAAACAATAAGAATATGGTAATGCATGCAGCAATACAGATAGGTGATTCATTAGTATATATCGATGATGTACAAAGTAATTCTATCGCTGGCGGGAATGTTTTACAAGCTGCTAAGCTATGTGTCTATGTTGAAAATGCTGACGAGTTGTTTAATAAGGCAGTAAGTAAAGGAATGCAAGTAGAAAAGTCGTTAGAGAATATGCATTGGGGTTACAGATTTGGTGTAGTAAAGGATGAATACGGTATTCAGTGGTGTTTCTCCAGTCCATTGAAAAAGTAGCAGAAGGTGAAAAACATATCAAAATTATTTAAAGATTGCTTCGAACATCTGGGGCAGCAAGCTTTGTATGAGTCAAAGGATAAGTCATATATGGTACAAGTATTAAAGCAAGAGCCAGATAAATTATACGAGATTGGTGAAGGACAATTTGTGGGAGAGATGCTTTTTCTTGAGGTAAGCATTTTTGATATACTGAGGCCAATTGTAGGAGATATTTTTGTTATAGGTGATTGCAAATACAAAATACACACGCCACCACTTAGGGATAAGTCTGGAATGATCTGGAGAATCGAAGCATCTGGGGTGTAAAATGTCTGTGCATATAGAAGTTGAGGTAATAGAAAGTGTAAATGCTAAAAGAAAAAAAATAGAATTAGCAATAGTGAGAGCATTAAACAAAACAGCACTATGGTTAAAAGCGCAAGCAGCTAAGGAAATCAGTGAGGAAAAGCAGATAAAATTAAGTTTGATAAGAAAGAGATTAAGAATTTTTAAGGCGAAAACTAGCAGATTAGAAGTGTTAATTAGAGCAAATCTCTATGACATTAGAGCATCGGCAATTGGCAAAATACAAAAAACAAAAAGAGGATCGAAAGTAGGAAAGCATGAGTTTATAGGAGGATTTGCAGCAGTTATGCCAAAAGGAAATAGCGGTATGTTTAAACGTGAAGGAAGAGCAGCATTTCCAATAAAGGAAGTAAAACTACCACTGGAACCAGAGGCTTCAAGGATAATAGGGAATCTTGTTAATTATGAAGTTGAAGAAGTCTTTACAAAGTTTTTTGAACGTGAATTGAGCTATAAAGGATGAATTTGAAAGATTTACATGATAAAATTTGTACCACGCTGAAGAGAGAAATACCAGCAATTCAAACTTGTGAAATTTATCCATCGATAAGAAAAGAATTATTAGCGCCAGCGTTATTTGTAGAGCTTGTGAGTTTAGAATCGGGAAAAGATCCTGGAACAGAGGAATTAGCGCTGAAAGCAAGATTTGAAGCACGCATTGTGACTGATAGCACAATAGAAAATGCCCCTATTATTGTCAGAACATTAGCAGCAGAAGTAGCAAGAGTAGTAAATAAAAATACTTGGAATGTGGAAAATGTTTCACCAGGAGAATTTATCTCTACGGAAATTGACGGATTTAGACCCGAATTAGATGCGTATTTGTTGTGGTTGGTTGAGTGGAGTCATCAGCTTCATTTAGGTAAATCGATATGGACAGAAAATAAGATTAAACCACATACGATTACAATAGGAGAAAATGTTAGAGAGTAATTTTGCTATTTCAGAGCTGCAAAGAAAATTAGCAAACATTGTACGAATAGGGCTTGTAAAAGAAGTAGATTATGAAAAAGCAAAAGTAAGAATTAAAATAGGCGAATTTTTAACAGATTGGTTGCCATGGATAACAAGCAAAGCAGGAAAAGATAGAAATTGGTCTCCGCCAGGTATTGATGAGCAAGTAGTGATACTTTCCCCGCTAGGAGAATTATCTTTAGGAGTAGTACTTCCTGGAATATATCAACAAAAGTACTCTGCACCAGAAAATAAAAAAGAGGTGAGTAGCTTAACATTTCAAGATGGAACAAAGTTGTCATACGATAAAGATAAACATCATTTAGAGATTGAAGTAGTAGACAAAATAACACTGAAAGCTGGGGAATCGAGCATAGAAATGACAAAAAGTGGAATAAAACTGAAAGCAGAAAGGATCGACTTAAATTGAACAAAGGAATAGTAAGGTTAGGAGACTATTGTGGAGAAGCTATACCACATTTCTGCATTAGCGGAAGTAATAATGTTTTTGTAAACGGTAAGTCAATATGTAGACAAGGAGACAGTTTTAGTGAAGGAAAAGTAATGATTCAAGGATCAAAAATAGTGTTTGCAAATGGTCTTAGTGTAGGAAGAGTAGGAGATATAGTTTCATGTGGGTTTAAAGTAATAAAAGGCAGTGAAAGCGTCTTTGCAAAATAGAAATGAAGGGTATGGATGCTAAAACAGGAAAGACGTTAGAAGGAATAGAGCACTTAAAGCAGTCGATAATTGATATACTGACCACTCCTATTAACAGTAGAATAATGAGGAGAGATTATGGCTCAAGATTATTTGAATTGGTGGATAAGCCAATAAATCGTGATTTTACACTAGAAATTTATGCAGCAGTAGCAGGAGCACTAGAAAAATGGGAGAGAAGGTTTAAATTAGAGAAAGTGAAGATAACAGAAGTAAAAGAAGGGAGAGTAACATTGAATTTAGAAGGTGTCTATCTTTCAGAAGGTAAGTTCATAAATATTAATGGAGTAGTTGTTTAAAAATGCAGCAGCCAAATATTATCGAACCACTGAACTTTGAAGAGATTTTTGCTCGGATGAAAGAAGAATTAATAAGTCGAGATAAAAGTTTTACAGCACTAATTGAAAGTGACCCAGCGATGAAGATTTTAGAAGTAGCAGCCTGGAGAGAGCTTTTGCTGAGACAAAGAATAAATGAAGCGGTAAAAAGCAATTTACTCAAGTTTGCAAGGGGAGAAGAGCTTGATAATTTAGCTGAGTTTTATGGAGCAGAGAGGCAAGATGGAGAAGAAGATGAACGCTTCAGAAAAAGAATCAAGGCAAGAATAGTTGGCTCAAGCACAGGAGGGAGTAAAGAGCATTATCGGTTTCAAGCACTCTCAGCAGATAGAAGAGTAAAGGATGCGCTGGTTGAGTCAAAAGTGCCAGGAAGTGTAGAAATCTCAATTTTATCCACAGAGTTATCCACAGCGTCAGAAGAGCTACTAGAAATTGTAAAAAAGCAGGTTACTAGAGATGATATAAGGGTTTTAACCGATACAGTAAAAGTGATAGGTTGCAATATTATGGAAATAGATATTCACAGCAGAATGAGCATAAGTCCTGTAATATCAAAGGAGGAAATCAAGAAGCAATTTATTAAGAAGTTTGAAGCAAGCAAAAGGTTGGGATGGAACGTAACAAGATCATGGATAATAGCAAATTTGTTTGTAGAGGGTGTAGAAAACGTAGAATTAATCGAGCCAAGAGAGGATGTTGTGGTTCTGGGGAATGAGTGTGCAGTGCTTGGCTACGTCAAGTTAGATAGGATTTAAAACGTATTTTTTTTGTTTTGTGCCAGTGAGGGGATTGCGTGCAATAAGTGGTTTAAGGTTTACTGGATCCAATGTTAGGGAGACGAAAGTATTGATTTTCTTCCAGAAGTTGTAACTTGTTTTTTAAAGTATGGATAATATGGTCAAATATTATGGAGAGTGTTTTCGATATTAAGAACATCTTTATTTTTCTGCAATGATCTCTTGCTTACTCATAAGCTACCTAAATAAAGGAAGTTAAAGCAACTTGAAAGAAAAGACAAATGAAAAGTTTATTACCGCCAAACGCAACAAAGCAAGAGCAAGCACTGGTTGATGCAATAGATTATAAGGTTGATCCAAGCTGTATCAGAGGGTTTAAGTTCAACCTGAAAGAAGAAACATTACCATGGATAATAGAAGAATATGGTTTAGAAGAGATATTGCGCTGGGTAAAAAATAAAAGAAGGGCGATAGTAGAAGGAGTAAAATTTCAAAGACTGAGAGGAACACCTGCATCACTTAAAATAGCACTAAAGTGGGCAAATATAGAAGATATTACAATTATCGAAGAACCACCTGGTAAACACTTCTTTGAATTACAAATAGGAATAAAAGATGTTCCAAATGACTTTTTTGTAGATGCAGTAGTAGAACTTGCAAAACTATCATTACCAGCAAGATCAAGGCTAATGAGGATTTTTAATGACTACTATAACGTTGATAGGTTTATATTAGATGAAAGTATATTCGGCAGCTTATTATCAGACTATTCAGGTAGAAAAGTTGAAAAAGATGGACCAGTGTTATCGTTTGGAAGAATAAATTTTTTCAGTTCTAGAGGTCCGTTAGTAGAGATTGTAGACAACTATTTAAGAGAGCATTATGAACAAACATTTAGTAATGACATATATCGATTAGATGTAGCAGTACTTGGAGAAACAGAGCCTCACACAAAGAATTATAACGGTATTTATGAAAGAAATCATTTGTGGTACAACTTAAAAGCACTATATCCATTACCACAGAGTTTATTACCATCGATTAAATTTGCAAAAGCGCAGATTGTACTGTCAGATAGCTGGAAATTAGGAGAAATAAATAGCTGTTTTCCGGTTGGTAGAATAGAAGAAGAAGGAAATAAATTTGTATTGGGAAACGATAAACTTTCAGGGCAACATTGGAGTTTAAAACACAAGCCAATTTTAGAAAGATTCAGTATTATCCATCGTTACAAAGTAGAAAATTATACAGATCAGAAGGTCAGAAAATATGTTTTAGCAGAACACAACATTTACTATAAAAACGACTTATATTCAGAGCAAAAAGACTCAATACACGAATTAGAAAAGCACATTTTAGTGTTTTACCCGGGAGTACTGAAATGGCACGAACATCGACATTTGCACAGAAGTTGGAAAAATAGTCAAGCAATATGTGTAATAAGTTAAATACTTATATTTAGATCCTCATATATTATATTAATAATAGTTTAAAGTGTATGAAATAAAAAGAAAAGGACTTGCTTTCTCATGCTAAAACGGACATGACTTGAATAGCAGCAGGTAAACATAAGAAATTTATCTGGCGCTAGAAAAGCTAGTTTTGTGAGGTATGAAATGAGTTTTAGCAAGAGTAAGTTTTTTAAAGAAGTATCAAGTAACGATATTAATAAAAGAAATGAAGAAGGAGAGACGATCTTGCATCAAGCAGTAGAAATCTCTGATTACAAAACAGTGAGATTATTAATAAAAAAAGGGGCAGAGGTAAATGCAAGAGATAAAAAGGGTTATACACCACTACACTGTGCAGTATTTGCGAAAAGCTTAGAAAATGTAAAAGTGCTGCTAAGGTCGGGAGCAGAAGTAAATGCCACTCAATATGTCAGTGGATGTACGCCACTCCACTCTGCGTGCAAGATGGGAGGAGCAGGAGTTGAAATAATAAAAGAGCTAGTAAAAGCAGGAGCTGAGGTTAATCAACTGAATAAATATGGTGCAACACCAATGTATTACATATGGGAAAGTGAAAAGTATTGCCTATGTGATAGCAAAGAAAGTGAAAAGGCGAGCAAATTTCTGAGAGAAAAAGGTGGAGTAACAAAAAGTAGAGAACTGACGTGCTATGGAATAGAGAGGCTAGTGGGAGAAATAGCAGACATGTTGAATGGAAGCTACATGCCGGAGCTAAAAATAATAGAGATAGGAGAAATAAGGAAGAGAGACAAATCGCTAATAAAGAAAGAATGTAAAAATTTAGCAAGCAAGATAATCAGCCAAGTGAATGAAATGATAGATGAGGGGGTGAAAAGGAGGGCTTAAAGAAGGGGTTTAAATTCAGAGAAAAGGTGAGGTAGGTCATGAGTAAAAAAGGAAAAGAGGAGTCACTATTAGAGAACTCATTTAAAAATATTTATGCAAGAGACGAGAATGGAAGAACAGCTCTGCATTATGCGGTAGACGCAAAAACAGTGAAGTTATTAGTCGAAAAAGGAGCGAATGTGAATGCTAAAGATATAGAAGGACACACAGCACTGCACCTAGCGGTAACGGAGAAACGTCTAGAAATCGTGAGGGAATTGATAAAATCAGGAGCAGACGTAAATGCTGAGGAATATGGAAATAAATGCATACCTCTACACCTTGCGTGCATGGTAGGTGAAAAAGAAATAGTGGAGGAGCTAGTGAAAGCAGGGGCTGAAATAGAGCAAGCAGATAAATTTGGAATGACAGGGATGGATTATGCGAAAAACAGCAAAGAGATAACTGAAATATTGAAGAAAGAAACAGAAAGAATTGAAAAGTTATTTGAACAGCAAAGTGGGAAACCTTCTATGAGAGGCTAAAGATATGGAGGAAGAAATAGAAAAGAAAGTAATGAATTTAGAGAGAAAACCTTTGGGTGAGCTGAGAAAAACGTGGAAGAAGGTATTTGGGGAAGAGGCGCCTAGATACTCAAAGAAATATCTGATACCAAGATTAGCTTATAGAATGCAGGAAAAAGCGTATGGAGAAATGTCAAGAAAGGGGACAAAAAGACTAGAGTATCTGGCAGATCGGCTAGAGAAAGGAAAAAGAATAAGTAGCGATAAATTACCAGTAGAAGGGACAGAATTAATACTAGAGAGAGAGGAAGAGACGCATGCGGTAATGGTAACAGATAAGGGTTTAATCTACAGAGAAGAATTTTATACGTCATTATCAGCAGTAGCAGGAAAAATAATGGGAATGAGCTACAACGGACCTTTATTATTCGGGATGCGTGACAAAAGTGGAAATTGAGGAGAGAGAATGCTAAAAGAGGTAAGGTGTGCGATATATACGAGAAAATCAAATGAGGATGGACTAGAGCAGAAGTTTAACAGTCTTGATGCGCAGCGAGTAGCATGTGAAAAATATATAAAGATCAAAGAAGGCTGGGTAGCATTGGCAAAAAGGTACGATGATGGAGGCTATTCAGGGAAAAATTTAGAAAGGCCAGCGATAAAAGAATTATTTGAAGATGTAAAAAAAGGAGAAGTGGACTGTGTGGTAGTATATACGCTAGACAGGTTATCAAGGGAAACAAAAGACAGCATCGAAGTAACGTCATTTTTTAGAAGGCATCGAGTAAATTTTGTAGCAGTAACGCAGATATTTGATAATAATACGCCAATGGGAAAGTTCGTACAAACGGTGTTATCAGGAGCAGCACAACTAGAAAGAGAAATGATAGTGGAAAGAGTAAAAAATAAAATAGCAACATCAAAAGAACAAGGATTATGGATGGGTGGAACTTTACCGCTTGGGTATGATGTGAAAGATAAGGAATTAATAATAAATGAAAAAGAAGCAAAGTTGGTAAAACATATATTTGAGAGGTATATAGAGCTGAAGTCAATGGCAGAACTGGCAAGAGAGTTAAACAGCCAAGGGTACCGGACGAAATCAGGTATCTTTAAAAAGGCAACGGTGAGAAGAATAATAACAAATCCAATATATATGGGAAAAATTAGGCATTATGACAAACAGTATGAGGGAAAGCATGAAGCAATAATAAAAGAGGAAAAATGGCAAAAAGCGCAAGAGTTAATAAAGAATCAGCCATATAGAAAAGCAAAATATGAGGAAGCGCTGCTAAAGGGAATAATTAAGTGCAAGAGCTGTGATGTAAATATGACACTGACATACTCGAAAAAAGAGAATAAAAGGTATCGATACTATGTATGTAACAATCATCTAGGAGGGAAAAATTGTAAATCGGTAAATCGAACTATAGTAGCTGGAGAAATAGAAAAAGAAGTGATGAAAGAAGCAGAGCAATTATATGAAAAACGGGGAGAAAAAGCGGAAGAGTGGAAAAATTTAAGCTTTGGAAAGCAGAAAGAAGTAGTGAAAAAGTTAATAAAAGCAGTATTGGTGAGAGAGGATGGAATAGAGTTATGTTCTGAATCAGAGGAAAAATTTATATCAATAAAGAAGAAAGGAAATAAATGCACAGTAATCGAGCCAGAAGGAAAAACAAATAATGCATTGCTAAAAGCAGTGGTGAGGGCTCACCTATGGAAACGTCAGCTAGAGGAAGGAAAATACGCAAATATAAAAGAGCTGAGTGCTAAAGTTAATATAGGTACAAGACGTATACAACAAATTTTAAGATTAAATTATTTAGCACCAAAAATTAAAGAAGATATAGTAAATGGGAGGCAGCCAAGGGGTTTGAGGTTAGTGGATTTAAGAGAAATACCGATGCTGTGGAGCGAGCAAATAGAAAAATTTTATGGATTAGCGATGTAACGTTTATAAAAGTAACAAGAAGAGATGACAATGAAAAAAGAAAATATTTCAGTTTATTACTGAAAAATAAGAAACACTACAAAAGAGCTGCTATAGAGATTTTTATTAAAATTTAGCTCAAAATTAATTAAAAGTTTATGCAAAAAAAAAGTTGTTGATTTGTGGTTTAATGATAGTTAAGGTATGCTTATTGTATAGCTAGAGAGGTAGTATGCCGAGTTTTTTTGATAAGCAATTTAGTGAACAGGTAAAAGCAGCGATAGATAGAAATGATCCTAAGTTACTGCAGATATTATTGAGCACTAAATATTGTCAATTATGGGAAGATTGGCTTACTCACTCCATACTTTCTTATAAAGTTATTGGAATAACTCAAACTTTAAAATATCAACTGCCTATTAATATAATTGCTGCACAAAAACAAGTTTTAGACAAAAACTTCGGCCGTCTTATACACGGCAGGTTACCGACCAGAAGTAACATTGCACAGCCTGATGAACTTTTAGATGTAAGAGCAAGTAATTATGATGTAGAAAAAGTAAATAAAGAATTAGAAAATGTGGAGCGGGAAATACTAGAAAGATATAAGGGTTTTAAGCATGAAACTGTAGAAAATAAATATCAAGTATTCAACGTGCAAGACATGTTTGATCCAGCAGGAAGATTTGTTTACTCTTATGATGGCGATGATTATACAGAAGGAAATAAGTGTTTAAAGGAAATTACTGAAGCGTTTAAGAGCAATCTTGCTTTGCAGCCAGTATTAAAGTTAGATGTATCCGATCATTATAATAAAGTATATGGTGATATGTATGCAAAGATTACTCAAGAATATCAGTTGAGAATTAGAAATGGTCAGGCAATTCGTCTTTTATATGAAGGTAATGAATCACTAGTAAAAAAGCTTGATGGTTTAAGGGATGGTGATGATAAATTAAGGTCGATATTAACCAGTATTAGTAAAGAAGTAGTGAATGGAATACGTAATGGTGAATTTATTGAGGAAGTTTATGATAAACTAATTGATAACGTACTCAATGCTGCAATTGAGGAAGGACATCATCCTTTATATCAAGAATGCAACAACACGGAAGGAGATAAGGAGCAAAAGATTAGAATAATAAAAGAAAGAATAAAGGAACAGGTCAAGAAAAACAATAGGCATGAACTTTTGAAAGAGTATATGGAATATGCTGCTGATAAAGATCAACCTAGTATGCATATCATAAGTGTGTTGATAGTCAATGGTGCATCTTTATTAGCAAGTTGTGTTATAGATCCGAGCACAAATCAATCAATTACAATAAAGGAGAGGTTGCAAGGATTGGGGGGAGAATATAAAGCTCTAATAGATAAATCGATTTTTACAGTAATGAGAAAGGTTCATAAATTGCTATTTAATTTTTCGATTATAGGAAAGGAAGAAGTAGATTTACTTAAACTAGTATCAGAAACTCCTTCTGAGGACGGGTCTTTTGTAAAAAGTGGGGAGAAGGTGCCATTACTAAATGAGATAGGTGGTCAGGGTGAAAGAGAGTTTATGAGTCTATTGAAAACTTGCGTAGAAAATATTAATACTCGTAATACTTCATTTTTCGGTTCAATTGTAGAATTCTTTGTAGGCAAAGCTGAGCCATCTGAAAAAGATCGTGAAGAGGCATATGCTAAACTTTATGAGTGTATTGAGGTTGGTTACTTAGCAATAAGAACAGGATGTGATAGAGTAATAGTGGATTATATAAGTGAGATAGAAGAGGAAGCAAGAAAATCTAACAATCCATATCTGAAGAAGTTGTATAAGAACTTTCTTACGCTTTTATATGATTATAATGACCTGCCTAAATCAATGTATATTGCTAGGTTTTGTAGATATATTTCCCGTACAATAACCTGGAGTCCAGCATGGGAGGGAATATTAACAGGACCTGATTACCGTACAGATGTAGGAGAATGGTCAAAAAACAAGTTTGAAGAGGTAGAAAAAGCAGAGAGGCATGAAGAGAGTGTAAGACTAGCAGAGTCGGGAGCTAGGGAGAGAGCACTAGAGCAAAGTATTGAACAGTCAGATCAAGCGAGACAAAGGGCAGAGCAAAGGGCAGAACAAGAAGCTCAAAGGTCAGCTAAACTTGAAGAGATGTTGAGAAGAATGGGAGTCGATCCAGGCACTGCTTTGGATGATGTGAACGTAAGCCAAGGTGCAAGTGCAGGAATTGGAAGAAATTAATGGAACCAATTTTTCCTGAATATACATTTGGTAGTGTTAGTTTACCTTTATGGCAAAACAATATAGTTAGACGTTTTTCTGAACATAGAAAATATCGGGTACTTTTGTGGGAGTTTGGTCCTACTTTATTTGAGCACTTATGCAAACAAAAGGGTTTTGATTCTAAGGTACTACTACAAAAGAATAAAGATGGTGAGGTATCAAAAAACGAATGCCTGATGTTACTTGAAGCGTTTGGTGAAATGAAAGTGTATTGGTGGTGGCCATGGAGTAAGAAAATAAAAGATGTTGAGCTGACTAAAGAACAGTGGGAAAGGGCAATAAATTACGATAGTTACTCTTTTTTGCAGAGGTTAGTGCTTAGTGTATTTACAAATGTGATAGTACATCAATGGCATATTGTTCAATATGGATATATTTATAATTATCAACAGCTAACAAAGGAGGGATGTATGCTAAATGTAGGAAAAAAAGTATTAGGAGGAGTAGCTACAGCGTTAGGAGTAGAAAATACGACATTAGGGGCAGGAGTAACAATGGGTATAGCAGGGATAATAGCTGCAGGTTCTTCTTATCTTACTGGTAGACATACTGCAGAAGTAGGAACGCTAGCAATAGCAGATAAGTTTAGTAGTCTGATTAGGACAGTTATTTTAAGTAATAACATTGATAATGATTCTAATGCCACTTTAAATGAAGCACTGGAATCATTTGAATTAAAATGGTTACTAATGAATCTTGATATAAGCCTGAAAGATGTAGAAGCGGGTAAAAAGAGTAAAGAAGAACACAATAGATATGCTAAGGATAGAATTAATGATGTTAAGAGACTGTCATTAAAGTATCATCCAGATGTACAAGCAGGTATGCAAAATGCAAATAGTATGCAACAGAGAATTAATGCAATACTGAAAGCACTAAATAATGTACATGATTATGTAATGAAAGAAAAGCAAGGGTATGGTTACATATATAGATTATTTGGAGAAATTTCAGTCAATCTAATTAATAGCGGTCAAGATTTATTTAAGATAATCAATATAGCTGCATGTAATAAGTTGCATTATATAGCGTATTGGGAAGAAGGAAGGTTAATGGAATCAAGGAATCAATATTTGGAAGAAGTAAGAGAACACTATATAAAGCCATTAAAAAATAACTTAGGTTTTGTGAAAAAGATACTTAATAAGGAAATGTCTATAAGAGAAGCAAGAAACATTCTTGACTCAACAAAAGGGATAAGAAAGAAATTTGAACAACGTAATGAAGAGTATCAAAAATTCTATGAAGAGATTTGGATAGAAAATCTAAAATCGTTAAGTAAGGAATGTAAAAATTCTAAAGAGTTGGAGATAATAAAATTGGAAGTGGGTAAGTTATTAAAAGAGGGTGAAGCACAATACAAAATATTGAAGAGTCACAAAAAAGATAAAGTACAACCTGATGAAGTATTTGTAGAGCCAATATTGGAGTATTCTGATTTAATAAATTCATACTACAAATTGATAGTAAAATTGTGTGAGAATATAGAAAATTGTTTCCGTTGGGATAATAGTGATTTTTTTGAGCAACAGAAATTTGTGTTAGGAGCAGATGAAACTGAATTTACTGAAATAAGTAAGGAGTATATAAAAAAGCTCTCGTGTCAGGAATTATTCAAATTTGCAAACCTTATGGTAAATTACTATTACAATAAGGAAAATGGCAAAGGGATACAAGATGTAGTAGGTCAGTATTACAACGGTGGCAATCCAAAAAGGAGAGAAATAGGAAGTATATCAGTTTTTGCGCTAAATCAGTTAACAGATTTGCTTGAAAAAAAGTTTGAGAAAAAAGAAACCTTTTTTGAAAAAGAGAAAAAAAGAACAAAAAAAGCAATAGAAGAATCAAACGATATAAGGAGGCACATAGAAGAAATAGAAGTTAGAATTAGAGCATTAGAGCAAAGTAGAGGACAGTCAATTCAGGCAAGACAAAGGGCAGAGCAAACGGCAGAACAAGAAGCTCAAAAGGCAACAAAATTTGAAGAAATATTAAGAAGAATGGGGGTAGATCCAGAAACTGTTTTAGATGATGTGAATGTAAGCCAAGGTGCAAGTGCAGGAATTGGGAAAGGTAGTGGGGCTGGTGTATAAGTTTTTTGAGTAGTTTTTTCAAGTATGCAAGAGAGAGCGCTAGGTAGGAGATAGAAGCTTTTTTATTGGTAGCATGTTTTCAAAAAGTTCTCTCATTTAGCATCACAAAAAATTCAATTATTGACTCTTTCTAAAATTACAAAAAAGATCGTATATTTGTGAGAACAAGCCGCGTAAAAATAAGGTTATAAAAATAGAAGATTTAAATTATTTCCATAAGCTTAGGCAAAACAGTTCGTATGTGGATGTGGATAAAATCGGCTAATATGGCTAGTTTTAGCGTATAGCAAAGTCAGAATATAAAAAAGTTCGTATGGTACACATGGTAGACCATGTCATCCCAAAACGAACGATTCTCACGCTTCTTGGTTTTGAAGGCTAGAAATGGACATATTACTTAAGTTTTTAACATTATATGCTGCTAAATTAGTAGCAATTTATCTTAAGAGTTCTGAACAGACAAAATCTTTGAAACCAAAAAGAAACTTCTTTCTAAAATAATTGCATATAGCTGTAACATCTGTAACGGTTAGTTTTTTATGAGAAAAAAGTTATTGTATGCTAAAAATATCCATGCTATAGATAATGTATTTTACATAATTTAGTAGCAACTTTGGAGGGTTTATGGAGGAATTGATAGAAAATTATTCGATGCTGTAGAGCAAGGCAATCTTGATAGAGTGCAAAGATGTCTTAATTAAGGAGCTAATGTATTGGCAAGGAACAGTCATCATACAATATTACATTCAGCAGTTAGTGGTAATAATGAAGAAGTAATAAAATTAGTTTTAAATAAAATCGAAGAAACGCAGAACCAGTATATTGATGCTAAGGATACAGAAGGTGATACGTCATTGATGTGGGCTGCTGAATATGGAAGAGTAAATGCAGCAGAGGTATTATTAGATCATGGTCCAAATACTGAAGTAAAAAATAATGATGGCATGACAGCATTACATTTGGTTGCCAGAGAGAATAACCTGGGAGTTGCAGAACTTCTAATTAATAAAGGAGCTGATGTGTATGCTGAAGATAAGGATGGTAAAAAACCAATTGACCTTGCCAGAGAGAGAAATCATTCAAGTGTTGAGAAATTACTTTATGAAAATGATTATTCTTTAAATGAAGTTGCTACATATGCGGGAGAGGTGGCAGTAGGAACAGCAGAAGTTGCGGGAACGGTGGCATTAGTAACGGCAGCAGGAGTAGCAGGGCTTGCGATAGACGCGGCAGTAGCTGTGGGAGAGGTGGCAGTAGGAGCAGTGCAAGCTGTGGCAGATGCTGCAACAACAGAACCATCTGAATATGATGTAGAGCGACGGAGAAGATTAGAAACAGCAGCGGGAGGAGCACAACCTGGATCCCTTCACTACTACCAAAGAACAGAACACGTGAGAAGGGAGTACGGTTACGATGACGATTCTGGATGTTCAATACAGTCTTATCAGAAACAACAGAAAGCCTATTTACATTTATCACAATTTGTATCACATAATTTACAAAATGCATCGATTGAGCTGGTAAAACAAGGTCTTTATTTGCCTTCTTTTGAAGCAAGGAATGTGAAAATTAATGGTAAGTGTACTGCAATTACACGTGGCTTATCTCAAGCTTTACTTTTACAGAGTAGCAAGTCATTTTTGAGTAATTTAAAAACTTCAGCCAAAATTTATGAGCGTGTAGCACAGGGTAAGCAGATATCTAAAAGAGAAGAAAGAGAAGTTTTTGCTTTTAGTAATTTACTTGACAGTTTTGAACAACAGCTAGATTCTGCTAGAAATAGTCTACCTTTAAGCTTGATTCACACTAAGTGCTACAAAACACTGAGTGATTTATCAAATTATATAGCTGGTGATTTTGCTATTCATTTAGTAACAAGTAATCATGTAGTTGCCGTTTATAGAACAGGGGATAACTATGCTTATTTTGATAGTAATACGGCGTTTGTTTCTGGGTTAGAAAGCATCGATCAGCTGATAGAAGTTGTAAAAAAAGGTACTGACTATGAAATGGGAGAAAAAGGCTTTCTTGTTGAACACTTTGATATTGAGCGAGCTAATAAGCTATTATCGAATGGAGATAGACAAGTTCTGACAAAAGAAATAAAAACAGAGCATCAACTTCTAGCAGAGCAGGATAAGGAGTTTGGTCTTATTAAGATTAATGATCGAGAATTATCTAGAGTACAGCTATATGACTTTGGAACTAAAATTCATGTAGAAGGCGGCGTACCTTTACTTATCAATGCCGATATGAATTCAAGTAGCAAAAAATTCCAAGATCATCTGAATAAAAAAGAAGTGAGCATGACAGCTAGAGAATATCTTGGCAACCTTAAAAACAGCAAGAATGTAGAAGAAGTAGTACAAGCAACAAAAGTAATTCCTTTCATAGGTTCAAAACGTGAAATTGAAGAAGCGGAGTGGACACGTAATTTCAAGTTCTCTTTAGTTTTCACTAACAATAATCAACAGAAAAGTCAATTTTCAGAAGCTACTGGCGAAATAAACGGTAAACCTGAATCTTATTTGAGTGATATAAGGATAAGTAACCAATTAGAAAAAAACATTAGCTTCTAGACTAATCTGCAAAAGTTTGGATAATCAGTCTTAGTGGATTTTCACTTAGCCTTATCTTCTTGTACCACACATTCTTCCTTTATTTCTTCCATTTTAGTACTGGGTTTAAATATCTCATATGTGATACGACCAGCTGCAAGTGCTGCTACTGTAACTATGGCCGCTGCGCCTATTATGCGTGGTGCATCAGGTGTAATATTACCAGTTGTGAAAAGTGTTATTGCTGCTACAGCCCCTAGTAACAGTGTTGAATAACGAACAAAGAGATCTTTATTGTATGCTTGTTTTAACTTCATTAAGTACCCAGGAGGCTCATCGGTTCCACTTGCTCCCTCTTCCTTAGCATGCTCCAACCTATTTACGTAGCGATCTACCGGAGTTTCACCATTATCACCTATTGCCCAAGGATCTGCACCATGTTCTACCATAATGAGTGTTGACGCCTCATCAAGCATGAATGCCATATAATGTAAAGGAGTAAACCCCTCACCATTTTTTATATTAACTTTTGCTCCTCTTTCTATTAGAAGCTTTAGTGTATCTATACCAGATACTTTATGTAAAGGAGTACTTCCTTGTGCATTTTGAGCATTGACAATTGCACCATTGTCTATAAGAAACTCTGCTACCTCTTTATTACCCGCATTGGCTTTGTTGCATCACTATCTATGAAAGGCTAACTATACAAGCAGCTTATTGAAAATCTTATTTTTTGCAATCAATCTGATCAAATTTAAGAATAGTAATTTATTGTTTGTACTAGTAAATTTAATTCTACTTAAAATAGCTAAAGCATTGAAATTCTTGAATTCTAGCTAGATTAGTGAATGATAGTAAAACTTCTTTTACTTAAATTTAGATATTTACTGACTGTCCTTACTATAAATGCTAGAATAATAAGCTATTGATATTCTACATTTTTTATCTTTTATCCATCGTAGATAGCGATGCAACAAAGCCACCCGCATTCGCAGCATAGTGTAAAGGAGTAGAGCCCGTAGAATAAGGAGGGTCACTTTTACTTTTTGCATTAACATTTGCTCCGTTTGCTACTAATAACCTAGCTATCCTTATATCTCCTGCATAATGTAGAGGAGTATTCTCATTTTTATCACCTGCATTAATACCCGCCCCTTTTTCTATAAGTAGCCTTATTATTTCTGCATTTCCTTTTGCAACAGCAAGATGTAAAGGAGTCTCTCCGCTCGGTCCAGTTTTTGCATTAATATCTGCTCCGTTTTCGAACAAAAATTGTACCATTTCTTGGCGTCCATCTTCAACGGCTTCATGTAAAGGGGTATATCTGCGCCAATTGTGTATATTAATGTCTGCTTTCCTATCCTTTAGGCACTTTATTACATTGAAATAGTTACATTTAGCAGCTAAGTGAAGTAATTTACCACCTTCCTTAAAACCATGGTCTAACGAGAACCCACTTTCTTGCCATGATTCGTATTCTTTTTTACATAGCTTATATTCATGCTTGTGAGTATCCCACTTTGGGTACAATTCATTCATTTTCCCTTCAAACTCTTGTTTTATTTTTTCAACTATATTACTTGAGTTTAAATTTGGGTTATTATTTAGTGTTTCTAATATTTCGTGTAGCAGACCCATAGTATTCCCCTTAAATCTTGTGATTAAATAATATATTATGACTACCCTGTAGAATAGAGTCAACTAAGAAGCATTTGAGGCAAAACTTCTTAACAATTTATGTTAAAAAAAGCTTGCGTGCTATAATTACATCAATATAATTAATGTCGATTGTCAAAAGTGAGGTGTTCTATGCAAGCTGCAGAACAAAAAACAGAACGACCAATTTTATCAAGAGAATTAAGAGTAGATAAGAAGTTGGAGTTAAGTATTGAAAAGGTTAAAAAATATAGTAAATTAAACAGTAAAGATAAATTGAAAAAAGCAATAACTGATTTAATAAAACCAGTTGATGTTGAAAACTTGAAAGACAAACTTGATGCGTTAAAAGAGCCAATTTCTTATCCAAATAACTACGTCTTAGCATCACTTGCAAATAGAATTTACAAAGGCGAGAAGAGAAATAGCACAGGCCAATATTCACACGGAGAAGCAGTACCTGGATTAGGCAATTGGCAGCTGCTAACTGTTGCAGAAAGGTCTGGTGGACTCTTTAAAACCATTTTAAATGCCTCCCGTCAATGCAATAACTCAAGGTGCTACGAGTGGTTATTTTGGTGCAGCATATTGGAACCCAGATACTCAACAAGTTATCATTGTCCATAGTGGCACTAAAAATTTTGGTGGTGATACTGCAGATCTTAACGGTGTTTTATTAAATCAACATGTTTATCAAATTGACTCTGCAGTTACATTTACTGACAAGATCATCAGTGTTCTTAAAGAAATTAACGAGAAAAAAGGATCAAATATACAACTGTTTATCACAGGGCACTCGTTAGGTGCGTGGCTTGCACCAATTACTGCTTTTTCTGCAAAGTATCTTGTAAAAGAGGGTGATTATTTTGTTGCAAGTACTGATTTTGAAAAAACTGCTTATCATGCAAGCGCGGTAATTTTTGATCCACCAGGATGCGAAGAGATGTTAAGGCGTATTCAAAGCAGACTTATGGATCGCTATAGTCCTTCTCGTATAAATTCCCTGGATATCACTACCTACCTATCTGCACCAAATTTAATAAACGCTTGTAATCCTCAGGTAGGGGAAGTATACAAGCTGTTTGTGGATTTGTCTGGGAGGGAAAAGCAAGACTTGTTGAGTGACGTGAAAGATTGGTTTGATATAAATATAAATTATACTCGCTTTACACGTAGCATAGAGAAAATCAAAGGAATGTTTGACCCAAAAACTGGCGAAGTTCTAAAAGATGAAAGTGGTCAATTGAGAATAAAAAAAGTACGGGATTGGCCATTGCTAATTTCAGGTGATGAAGAGGCAACAACTCGGAACAAAGCTTTTTTGCTTGCAAAGTGGGCTGTAAGGTTAGTAACGAATCCATTACCTATTGCATGATTATTAACAGATATAGGTGAGGGCACATACGCAGCAGGTTCGTTTATAAAATGGCATGTTGAATTTAAAGGAGAGCTTAACAATTTTTTTAAGTTGGCAAACAAATCTAATGATTTTCACCTTAATGATGAAGATACACATTTGAAAACTGGTGGGCGTAAGATTCGCTACAGGACTGAATAGCTAAATGAAGATTATAAAAATGCCCACTGGGACGTTGTTAAGCTATTTATGGAGGATAATTAATGGTAGAGATAATTATTTCAGCCATCTTGATGGTCAACAGAAAGTAGAATTATTAGCGCCAGCGGTATTTGTAGAACTTAGCAGTCTTGAAAAAGGAAGTGATCCAGGTACAGGTGAACTAGCTCTGAGGGTAAGATTTGAGGCACGAATAGTGATTGATAGCACAATAGAAAATGCACCTATTATTGTTAGATCATTAGCTAGCGAAGTTGCAAAAGTAGTAAATAAAAATACTTGGAATGTGGAAAATGTTTCACCAGGAGAATTTATCTCTGCAGAAGTTGACGGATTTAGGCCAGAGCTTGATGCGTATTTAGTGTGGATGGTTGAATGGGTGCATACAATACACGTAGGGCGATCTATTTGGAAAGAAGGAAAATTTATGCCACACAAAATAGAAATCGGTGAAATAAATGTTAGAAAATAATTTTGCAATTTCGGAATTACAGAGGAAACTGGCAAATATTGTTCGTATAGGAGTTGTAAAAGAAATAGATTATGAAAAAGCAAAAGTAAGAGTGAAAATAGGAGATATTGTAACAGATTATCTGCCATGGATAACAAGTAAAGTAGGAAAAGATAGAGATTGGTCACCGCCAGATATAGATGAACAAGTTGTGGTATTTTCTCCTCTTGGTGAACTATCATTAGGAGTGGTGTTAGCAGGAATATATCAGGAAAAGTACCCTGCATCAGAGAATAAAAAAGAAATAAACAGTATAAAATTTCAAGATGGGGTGTGCCGTAGAGACACAAAGAATGATCAGAAATGAGCAAACTAAGTGCTTAAGCTGCACAATAGATGAGGGAAGGTCCCTCAAAGTCGGCTTGCAAGAGCAGGCTTTAAACAACCATAAGCTGCTTTGATAAAGAGTCAAGGTAGTGAGCGTTATGGAAAAGGCACAAATACGTGTCATGTACGAAATAGAGAGGCGAATGAAAATGAACCACTGATGAAGTGTCGAAAGGGCTGAGACGACGTCAAAACCAGGAGCTCCCATCTCTCCTGGGATAGATCTACAAGGAACTTGCTTACTGGGTAGGTGGCGTCCGGCATATAGGTGGCGTGAAAACTATTATAGGCTATTGTGTAGAACTGCGGGAACCTGTCGTTTCGATGACAAGGGAGAAATCCAAGAAGCTAAACTTCAAGGATGAGAGTACCGATGCGAAGAACAGGGGCGGATCAGCTTGTAGTAGTGAAGAAGTTTCTGTAATGGAAAGGGAGCGAAGGAGCTGAGTTATTCAGTTTTAATTATGTATCAACCGAAAGGGAGGAGTTAATGAATAAAACAAAGTCTTTTGATATACCAAAGCAACTTATTTGGAGGGCTTATAAACAAGTATCGAAAAATAAAGGTGCGGCTGGTGTGGATGAGGTATCGATAACAAAGTTTGAAGAGAACCTGAAGGATAATCTGTACAAACTATGGAATCGGATGTCATCAGGAAGTTATTTTCCAGAGCCTGTAAAAGCTGTAGCAATACCGAAAGATACGGGAGGGGGACAAAGAATTTTAGGTGTTCCTTCAGTATTCGACAGGATAGGGCAAACGGCTGCTTCTATGTATCTTGAGCTGCTAGTAGAGCCAAAATTCCATGAAGATTCATATGGTTATAGACCAAATAAATCAGCACTGGATGCGGTAGATACTGCAAGGAAAAGATGCTGGAGGTATGATTGGACGATAGATCTAGATATATCCGGGTTTTTCGACAATTTGGATCACGAGTTGGCATTGCAAGCTATCAAGAAGCATACAAACTGCAAATGGATCATACTGTATGTTGAAAGGTGGATGAAAGCCGCTATTCAGCTAGAAGATGGCAGTAAGGTAGTTAGGGAAAAGGGAGTTCCGCAAGGAGGTTCAGTTAGCCCAATCATTTCGAATATATTCATGCATCACGTATTTGATATATGGATGAAACAGAACTACCCTACAGTACCATTTGAGAGGTATGTAGATGATGCAATAGTGCACTGCAAGACGCAAAAACAGGCAGAATTTATGAGAGTAATGATCGAAGAAAGATTAGCCAAATATAAGCTAAAGTTACATCCTGATAAAACACAAATTGTGTATTGTAAGGATGGCAACAGGAAGAATATGTTTCCTACACAAAGCTTTGATTACCTAGGATATACTTTTAGACCTAGAAAAGCAAAGAGCAAGATAGGGAAATATTTCGTTGCATTTCTTCCAGCAATTAGCAATAAGGTTAAGAAAAAGATTACTACAACCATAAGGTCATGGAAAATACTACGAAAAACACACATAACATTAGAGGAGATATCAAAGAAAGTAAATCCAATAGTCAGAGGCTGGTATCAGTACTATGGCAGGTTTTACCAATCGGAGGTGTATAAACCTCTTAACAATGTAGAGCAACATCTAGAAAAGTGGACAAGAAAGAAATATCCGAAACTTGGAAAAAGACTAGCAAGGCAACTTCTAGGAAAAATAAAAGAAGAGAATCCAAAGACTTTCTACCACTGGACAGTAGGGTTAGGTCAAAAGGCTGAATAATGGAAGCTGTATAAATCGAGAGATTTACGTACAGTTTTGCGAGAGACTGGCTGGGGAAGTTCCGCCGGTCTACTCTCCAAGTCCGGTTTTGAAGTCGAGTGGGGAGAGGTGACTTTCTCCACTTAGATAACACAATAGCTGGTTTTGAGTTCTGGAAATGGTTATTTTATCTAAATTTTTAGTAGAATGTATTGCTAGGCTAAAGAGATATATAACTCTTTAGTCAAAAACTTAAATAAAATAGCCTGAAGATAAAATATTAAAAGACACATAAAAACTACTTGCATTGCCAATTGTATTGATTAGCATATAACAAAATTTAGGTTTTTATGTGAAATAGAGAGGGATTTTATGCAAGATATAAAGACTAACCCACAAGCAACTAGTTCAGATAGGGAAGAAAAATCTTTTCAGTTTAAAAAGAGAATAAGACGTCAATATAACCCTGATGATACTAATATTGCCAAGTTGTTTCTTATGATACGTGAACACAAAACGGGCAATCCTGCTCAAGTAGAAAATATTAATGATATAGATCTCAATGATGGTGGTAATACACCATTACATGTTGCTGTAAGCAAAGAACATCAAGACATTGTCGAACTTCTTTTGAATGTGTCTGGTATAGACCAAAACATTAAAAATAATCAAGGTAAAACTCCACTCGATATTGCTAAGCAATCCAATAAGGAAAAGATTATTGAAACTTTAGAAGAACATTTAACAGAATCTTCTAATCAAGCAGAAAGACTTTCTGCGCAAGGAAAGGAAGTGCATGAAAAGCTCAGAAAGTTTGTTGAAGATTTTGTTTTTATTTATGAACGCTCTTTATCAGAGTACTATGAGAGACTAGAAAATCAAATAGGAAAGCCAGGTAAATGGGCTGAGTTTGCTAATAAAATAATGGATATAGGAAAAAGTGGAACAGAAGACATAAAAATAAAGGCCTTTTCTCTTATTGGAATTAAAGTTCTTCAAGAAGCAATATTCAGCATTGGTAGTAGTTATAATAGAGCAGAGCTGGCTTTGTTGAATAGCGAGTAGAGATGGGAGAAAAAAAGGGAGAAAATCTAAAGAAAGTGGTTACTCTATTAAGAAATGAACATTTTGTAGAGTATATGCCACAGAAGATGAAAGTCAGTAATCATAAAGAGTATAATCAATTTTTAGAAAAAAGAGGAAATGTCTTTCATTTTATCGATGAAGCTATAGAAAACTGGTACGAAAGTTCAGAAAAAATTCCTGGAGATTTATAGCGATAAGGTTGTTATTGCAGTACATATAGTTGTGAATCTATTTAGAATAGGCTTAAGGCAAGCAGTTGGATTTATAAAAGGATATTTACAAAGTATAGTGAAGAATCTCCAAGTATTCACAAGCTTCTCGTCAAACTTAATTTGAAATTATGTGACCACAGAACAGATAAAAATGACATAGAGAATATTGAAATTGCTATAGATAGTACTGTAATCCATATTTATAGTAACAGTACTCAACATAACAAAGATAACGCCAAGATAAGGAAGTATAATGGTACAGATCAAATAAGAAAGCTACATGTTGCTTTGGACGAAAACAGCAAAAAGGCAATAGCAATTCGATATACTAATTTTCTTTCACATGATAGCATCTAAAATACTAAAGGAAATGGGTGATATCTATAAGATTAAGTCTCTTTGTGCAGATGGAGCTTATAATACAATAAGTTTATATAAATTATGCAATAAATATAATTTGAAACCAATTATAAAGCCAAGAAAGAATGCAAAAATCTGTAACAATATAGACCACTTCTCGGAAAGAAATAACAACATTAATATAAGAAAAAGATGCAATCTAACTCAATGGAAAAGGCAGACAGGGTATGGAATACGGTCACGTATTGAGAGTTTTTTCTTTAGACTCAAAAAAACATTTGGATTTAGTTTTAAGAATAAATCTGAGATAAACCGCTCTTAAGAGATGCTCTTAAAATGCTACTTGATTAACAAATTTTCTGATATCGGTATGCCTATTTTCGAACTTATCTCATAAATCTCTTCCATCACTCCTCCTCATTCCTTGCCATTCAACAAAGCCACCCACCTTGAAAACTTCAGAAAAACTTACTTGTCGCTTTTAACCTGCTTAAATTTCCAAAACCAATCTATTTGGATCTTCTATGTAATTTTTGATTTTCACAAGGAAAGTAACTGCTCCTTTGCCATCAACTATTCTGTGATCGTAAGAGAGGGCAATGTACATCATAGGTCTGATTTCAATTGAGTTACTCACAGCAACTGGCCTGTTTTGTATAGTATGCATTCCAAGTATTCCAGATTGCGGAGGGTTGATTATTGGAGTAGAAAGAAGTGAACCGTATACACCACCGTTTGAGATAGTAAATGTTGCACCTTCCATTTCCGATACTTGCAGCTTACCTTCTCGTGCTTTTTTGCCAAGGGCAACTAAAGTTAGTTCAATTTCAGCGCATGACATTTGATCAGCATCGCGAATAATCGGTACAACAAGACCTTTATCAGTGCCAACAGCAACACCTATGTCATAGTAATTTTTATATACAATTTCATCACCTGAAATCTCATCGTTAATCTCACGAATTTCTTTCAGTGCTTGCACTGCTGCCTTTATAAAAAACGACATGAAACCTAGTTTTATTCCGTATTTCTTTTCAAAAATTTCCTTATATTTTGCTCTTAGATCCATGACATTTTTCATGTCAATTTCATTGAACGTGGTCAGTATTGCAGCAGTATTTTGCGATGCTTTCAAACGAGCAGCAATGACTTGCCTTATTTTGCTCATTTTCACTCGTTCTTCTCTTCTCTCTCCACTTGCTACACTTTTTGGCGATTCATATTGTTTTACCGCAGGTTGTTCAGCTTTACTCATATGGTCTATCACATCTGCTTTGGTTACTCTGCCTCCCATGCCAGTTCCTTTTATACTTTCTGCACTGATTGCATTTTCTTCCATAATTTTACGAGCTGAAGGGGCATCTTTTTTATCAGCGCTTTCGCCTTTATCTTCTTTTTTCACTTCTTCTTTTACTTCTCCTACAGCAAGTTTTGCCAGTAATTGATCAGGGCTGATTACATCATCTTCTTTCACAAAAAATTCGGTTATTTGTCCTGAAGCTTCTGCAGTTAGTTCTAGCGCCGTTTTATCAGTTTCAATTTCAAAGATCAAGTCATCTACTTTTATTGCTTCACCGATATTTTTCTTTATTTTTACTATACCTTCCGTAACCGATTCACCACCAAGAGTTTTTGGTGCTCTGACTTCTATAATTTTGCTCATAAAACAACTTCTTTATAAAACTTTCTATAAATTTATACATGAAAAGAAACATAAATAAACTAATAAATTCATTAGGCCTTTTATCATAATGCTTGATTATTTCTTTTTATATATTTAAAATTAAAATACTAAGTAAATTGAAATAAGATTATGGATTTTGATAAAGCAGGCAATGCAGAAGATTTAGATAACGAAAAACTTCAACTGATATGTAAGGCTTATAACAGAAGATTACTATCAAGTCAAAGAGTTGTTGATGGCATCAATTCAATGAATTACAGTAAACTTAAAATCTTATGCAAGTATAATAATAAGTTTAGTTACAAAGGTATTGAAGAATTACTATCAGATAAAGAAATTGTTGATAACATCAACGATTACGATGATGAAATGTTTAGGTCTATGATAAATCATGCAACTTCGGAGCACAATATTCTAGAAATACTAAAAGGTGGAGAGGTTTGCAATACCAATAATGAATTTGAGAGTAGTGATAGTGAGGAAAATGAAGAAGATTATGGATATTATGATAATTCTGATTACGAGGAAGATGAAAAAAATGATCTGAATAACTTTGCTAAAGAAGCACTAGGAAATAAAGGAACTAATGAAAAACGTATTGATGATGGTCAGTCTCATAATATTAATCACGTAATATTTATATACATGACTAATAGTAAGAAGTTTGCTGATAAAGATTTTACAAAGTTATACGACAATAAGGAAATTCTTGAACGCATTAATTCAGTTACTGATGAAAGATTTGAACTCATACTTAGTATTGATAGGTTTGACGGTACCAGTATTATAGAATTACTAGAAAATCAAAATGCTGCTAGGAACATCGATCTTATTGATAAAGAAACGTTGAAATATATAATTGAGAATGATAAATTTAGTCTTAAAGATATCATAAAATTACTAGAAAATCAGGAAGTTGTTGAACGCATTAATTCGGTTGGTCCTAAAAAATCTAAAATCATACTTAATAGTGATAAGTTTAATGATACCAGTGTTATTGTAGAACTACTAAAAAATAAGGAAGTTGCTGAGAACATCAATCTTATTAGTGAAGGACTGCTTAAATACATAGTTAAGAGTGTTAGGTTTAGTAAAGTACTAAAAGATCGAGAATTTATTAAGCTTACTAATTTGATTGATTCTGAAAAATCTAAATCCGTATTTAGGAAATTTGATCATACCATTATTATAGAATTACTAGAAAATCAGGAAGTTGTTAAACGCATCAATTCGATGAATAGTGAAATATTTAACTTGATATTTAAATATCTTGATAAAGGATATATTATGAATTTACTGAAATATCAGAGTTTGTTTGATCAAATCAATTCTCTTGATGGGAGTAAAGTTAGTATCATGATAAGTAATAATTTTTATACAGATGAAGAGATTGTAGAAATACTAAAAGATCAGAGTTTACTCGCTCGAGTCAATTCTATTGATCTTGAAAAACTTGAACTTATATCTAATAGTAGTAAGTTTTATCGCCCCATGATTATGGATTTACTAAAAAGTCAGAATTTTATCGATTCTATTAATACTGAAAAATTTCGACTTCTACTTAATAGTATCAAATTGCATGGCAAAAGGATTATAATACTACTAAAAGATCAAAATGCTGTTAAGCATATCAATTCTGTCAATAATGAAGAGCTAAAAGCAATAACAGATAATGTTACTGGTAAGGTATTTGTCAATATATTTAAAAATTTTAAACCTAGCGTAAAGTCGACTTTGAGGCTTGCTATAATCCTGCGTAAAGCTGGTAAAATTACAGATATTAATATCGATTACTTGAACAACAAGGAACGTATTTACGAAGATATAATTAAATATGTTCCCCAAGAGCTGAGCATAGACATTAAATATCCTTTACCAGGAATTGCCATGGACGTTAAAGATCTTCCTCAAAAGCTGGACATAGATATAAAGTCATTTGTAGAATCCAGTATATTCAAGAAAGGTATTGCATGCGAAGAACCTACGTCAACATTATATAATTTATCTCTAGCGCAGGTTATTGAGAATATAAATCCACATAAAAGAGCCAGGTATTCCTAACACCACTAAATTCATTTGTTTATAATAATTTCACTATACCGTAAAATCATCTATATTAGACTGTTTTTGCTATATTTTCTCTCCGCTTTTTCTTGGTAAGATCACTAAGCAGCTGATTGAGAAAATTTTTATAATATAGACCTTCGATGATTTTTCAGTAATAATATAGTTTCAGGTGAATATAGTGAACGTTTCATACAGAAATATAGAAATTAAGCTAATTTAATATAGGTAATATAGGTAATATTGGTAAAACCGAATAACAGGTTGAATTTAAATGTTAAATCTAGAATCTCTACCAAAACATCTAGCAATTATTATGGATGGTAATGGTAGGTGGGCAAAGAATCAAGGAATGGTAAAAATTGATGGTTATAGAAAAGGCAGTGAAGTTGCATTTGATATTGCTAAACATTGCACAACCTTAGCCATATCTTACTTAACTTTGTATGCATTTTCCATGGAAAATTGGCTCAGACCTGAAAACGAAACAGACTACCTATTTAATTTATTTTACTCCACTTTAACTAATGAAGATAAAATGAAATTCATTTGCAATTGTAACATTAAGTTAAATTTTATTGGCAATTTAAGTCTATTGCCCAGTAAAATATTCGATCAAATCAAAAAAGCAGAAGAAGTGACACATAAGAACGATGGTCTATTACTCACTGTTGCAGTTAGTTATGGAGCAAAGCAGGAAATTATACATGCTATCAACAACGTCATAAAAGGAAATATTGATTGCGTATTGGAAGAGGAATTTGAAAAATTTCTGTATACTAAAGATTTACCAAAATTGGATTTATTAATTCGCACTGGTGGCGAGAAAAGGTTAAGCAATTTTTTATTATGGCAAGCAGCTTATGCTGAATTGTATTTTTGTGATACTTTGTGGCCCGATTTTTCTTGTCAAGATTTGACCAAAGCACTAGAAGATTATACAAAAAGAGAAAAAAAATATGGTAGATAATAACTTTATGGTTAGAATATTGTCCTCAATAGTAATATTACTCATATTTTCTTTTGCTACATATTTCAGTGATTTATCATTTTATCTACTAATTTTTTCAATTGCAGTTTTATCTTCTTTTGAATGGTATAATCTAACTCAGGGCAATAGAATCTTATACATTTTCGCATTACTATTAATCGCACTACCAAATGCCTCGCTAATATGCCTATATAATCTACCACAGGGAAAATATGCATTAGTATGGCTTATCTTAACTATTTGGAGCATCGATATTGCTGCCTATTTTTTCGGCAAAAATTTTGGTAAAACTAGAATTTGTCCAATCATTAGCCCTGGGAAAACTTGGTTAGGACTTTTTGGTGCAGTCTTAGCTGGAATAGTGTGTACAATTTTTGGCTCAATATTTTTGAGTTTATTTCCAATTTTTTATTCTCCAATAATTGGTTTGATAGTTGCTATTCTAGCCCAACTTGGAGATTTCACTGAGTCACTCATCAAAAGAGTTTACAATGTTAAAGATAGTGGAGGTATTATACCAGGCCATGGAGGAGTACTCGACCGTATGGATAGTTTCATTTTTACTGCCCCTCTCATTGCTATTTACATAAGCTAAAAAAATGAAGTACTATTAACCTTTGGTTCTTTCCTTCTTGCTTATTACTTTCACCTCAACAGATTGAAATTCTTCGGCACTCACTATTTCATCCATTGACTTATTACAATAAGGACAATACATTTCTCCTTCTTTGTGTAAGTATACTATTGGATGACCAGAACCATCATCATTCTCATCACCACGGCAGCAAACTATTACATTATTATCCCTCACTTTTAACATGTCTCTCCTTTAGCTTACAATATTTTACACATCTAACATACTCGTTTGGAAATAAAAAAGACAACAAATACTTATTCTCCATTTTCTACCCTATTTAGATTAATCAATTCACTTTGGACACTTTTTGACACAAAGTTGCTAACATCTCCTCCTAATCTCGCTATTTCCTTTACAAAACTTGATGAGATAAATTGAGTATCCTCAGATGCAGGAAGAAATATAGTTTCGATTTCAGGAAAGAGCTTATAATTTACCCAACTCATTTGAAACTCGTAATCAAAATCCGATACTGCTCTCAGTCCTCTAATAATAACAGAAGCATTTTGCTCTTTGGCAAACTTCACTAGCAACCCATTAAAGGATATAATATCTGCATCAATTCCTGCTCCTTTCACTTCATTTTTAGCCATGCTTGTGCGCAGGCTTATGTCAAAATTAGTATGTTTATTAACATTCTCTGCAACACCAATTATCAACTTATCGACTAGCTTACATGCTCTTTTTATTATGTCAAGGTGCCCAAAAGTTATGGGGTCAAATGTACCAGGATAAATTCCTATTTTGTTACTAATGTTCATTTTTTGTTTCTATACTTCAAAAACTTTTGATGGACATGATAACGTTTTTTATCTAAAAATGAAAGTACGTAGTTGGCCTGATAGCTCAGTTGGTAGAGCAAAGGACTGAAAATCCTTGTGTCGCTGGTTCGATTCCTGCTCAGGCCACATTCTTTTTCTTAATGTTCTATAATATATTATAATATTAATATAATTATTTAGGAAATAATGTATAAATGTTACAATAGAATATTTAATATACTATTAATTACATTTCTACTATTAAGTAATATCGCTTATAGTGAAAAAGTAAACAAAGAATTATCTGCTTTGACAGTGGAAAATGCAGTAAATTATAATATAATTGTTGGTTTATTGCAAACAGATGAATCTCAAAATATCTATGAGATATTCAATAATTTTGGGGTTAAAACTATATTCATTGACTACGACAAAATAATTAATCTAAAAGAAATCCAAGAAGAGTTCGCAAAACAAGATGAAATATTGGCAAAAAAGCTGATACTAGATCGAATAAAAGTTGAAGTTGCAAAATTTATCAAAGAGCAAAAGATAAACAGAATATTTATTTCAGATAACTTTCATTCAGCTCTTAACCCTTACCGCCAGCTTGTGAATGAAGCAATTGTAAAAATAGTAGAAGACAATCCTACAATTCATTTGCTTGCCATATGCGGTGGTTTAAAAGACATTATGCATGCAAAAGAAATTGAAATAACAAATGTTGTTAATGATGAGAAAAATCATTTAAAATCAGCATCCTATCCACAAAAAGAGAATATATCTCTTCAGCAGATAAAAATTGTTCCAGGTAGTCGTTTGGAAAAAGTGGTAGCTAGATTTTTACTACCTAATCAAAATGGCTGGTTTTCAACTTATTTTCCGAATGCTCATTCAGGTACAGTAAGTAATACTACAGAGAATAGAAGAAGGCTAGAGCTACTTGGATATAAAATTGCAGCATTTGCCAATGACGGGGTAATAGAAGCTATCGAAGATAAGCATGGTAATATTTACTTTCAAAGTCATCTAGAAGCCCTTGTTGTCAAATCAGATAAAAACTCTCGTTTGTCAAGCCAAAAGGTACGTCAGGTTTCAACACTAGTTGCTATAGCGATTATAAATGATTTTCTTCATCGCGTTTAATGCTAAAATAAGGAAAATCATTTAATGTCATGGCAGTACCCTTTTTCTTGTCATTCCAGTGCGTGACGATGGAATTCAGTTTTTTATTTCATCAAATTTAGCATAAGCTCAAGTTTGCTTATAAATTTTTCTGGATGCCAGTGTCTGGGCACTGGCATGACATTATGTAATTTGGGCTCCAGTGTCAACTACTCTAATGACACCTGATTATGATGAAAGCAATCTAATGATTTATATAAACCCCATAGCATGTCGAACGAAGCTTTTTTTAAGAAAATCTGAATTTTCAACTACCATTAAACCAAGATTGCTCAGAACTTTAACGCAAAGTATTCTGTTGGAAAATATTCTATTTAGTCCATCAGTTGCAAGTGCCATAGTAAAATTATCAAAGTATCTATCACGTGAAATTTTCTTCAATAGATAATTACTGCCAACATCAATGCCAGAGGATTTTGCAGCAGTTATTTGTCTAATAACACTCTCTACATCTCTCATTCCAAGGTTAAGTCCTTGACCTGCAACTGGATGGATTGAATGTGCTGCATCGCCAATAAGCAAAATTCTGCTTTTTCTTGTTTTGTATGAACTTAGAAAATTTTTATTTATAAATGACTTTAAGTTTAAAATTGAGAAAGTAGTTGTTATATATACCAGCAAGTATGAGTTAAATTTGTATTATGGACTTGAATAAATTTACCGAAAAAGCAAAAAGCCTAATCCAGAGCGCTCAAATTAAAGCATTGGGAGCTGGGCATCAGATTTTTATGCCTGAACATTTACTTAAAGTAATGCTTGAAGATGAGTCAGGTTTAGTTCAGGATTTGATAGGCGCTTGTGGTGGAAATGTTCAGAATATTTCTGATGCTGTGAGTAGTGCAATTAAAAAGTTTCCAGTGGTTGGAGGACCAGGTAGTGGTGGGCTTCAGCTTTCAAGAGAGGTAGCAAAAGTTTTTGATGATTCAATTGGTATTGCGAGGAGAAATAAAGACACATTTGTTACTGTTGAGCGGTTACTGCAGGGCCTTGCTGCACAAAAAGATGAAATTGTAGGTAAAATTTTAGCAGAAGGTGGTGTAACACCGCAAAAATTAAATTCAGTTATTGCAGAAATGAGAAAAGGTGGCAGTGCAGACTCTCCAAATAGCGAGGAAAAATTAAATGCGGCAAAGAGGTATACAAAAGATATTACAGAGCTTGCTATGCAAGGTAAGCTTGATCCTGTAATTGGTCGTGATGAGGAAATCAGAAGAACTATGCAGGTATCGTTGAGGCGAACAAAAAATAATCCAGTACTGATAGGTGAACCTGGTGTTGGAAAAACTGCAATAGTTGAAGGTTTAGCAAACAGAATTGTTGCAAATGATGTACCACTTGGTTTGCGTGATGCAAAAGTTTTAGCTTTGGATCTTGGTGCATTAATTGCTGGAACAAAATTTAGAGGGGAGTTTGAAGAGAGACTAAAAGCAGTGATTAATGAGATTTCAAAAGCAGAGGGAAAAGTTATTTTGTTTATAGATGAGCTTCATACTTTAGTGGGAGCAGGAGCGACAAGTGGTGCGATGGATGCTTCAAATTTGCTCAAGCCTGCTCTTGCGCGTGGAGAAATTCGCTGTATAGGGGCTACAACTTTGGATGAGTATCGTCAACATATAGAGAAAGACCCTGCGCTTGCAAGGCGTTTTCAGCCTGTGTTTATTTCTCAACCTACTGAGACTGATACTATTTCAATACTGAGGGGTTTGAAGGAGAGGTATGAGGTGCACCATGGTATTAGAATCACAGATGGTGCAATAATCGCTGCTGCAACGCTTTCTAATAGATATATAACAGATAGGTTTTTACCTGATAAAGCGATCGATTTAATTGATGAAGCAGCAAGTAGGGTTAGAATTGAAATGGACAGCAAGCCTGAGGTTGTTGATGAGCTTGAAAGAAAGATTATACAGCTGAAAATTGAGTCAGAGGCTTTGAAAAAAGAAAGTGATGAAAACTCTAAGCAACGTTTAAAAAAGATAAATGAGGAAATTGAGAGTCTAAACAGTAAATTTGCTGACTTAAGCAGTAAATGGCAGATGGAAAAGAATAAGATAGCTAAAATACAAGAAACAGCTGAAAAATTGGATAACTCGAGAAAAGAGTTGGAACTGGCTCAGCGTAATGGAAATTTAGGAAGGGCAGGGGAGTTGATGTATGGTGTGATTCCTCAACTTGAAAATGAGTTAAAAAATCAGGAAAAAGTTACTGATAGTTTCCTAAAGAAAGAAGTGACTGAGAGTGATATTGCAAATATTGTTTCAAAATGGACAGGCATTCCAGTTGATAACATGATGCATAGTGAAAAGGAAAAGCTCCTTAACATGGAAAATGAAATAGGAAAAAGAGTAATAGGGCAGAGAGATGCAATTGAAGCGATAAGTAATGCAGTAAGGCGCTCCCGCTCTGGTGTTCAGGATACTAATCGACCTTTTGGTTCATTTTTATTCTTAGGTCCAACCGGAGTTGGAAAAACAGAGTTGGCAAAATCCCTTGCCGAATTTTTGTTTGATGATCAATCAGCACTTCTACGCTTTGATATGTCAGAATATATGGAAAAACACTCCGTTTCAAAGTTAATTGGTGCGCCTCCAGGATATGTTGGCTATGAACAAGGTGGCAGGTTAACTGAGGCAGTAAGGAGAAGACCATATCAGGTAATTTTGTTTGATGAGATAGAAAAGGCAAATCCAGATATATTTAATATATTGCTGCAGATCTTGGATGAAGGCAGGCTCACCGATAGCCACGGTAAATTGATTGATTTTCGCAATACCATACTGATTCTAACTTCTAACCTTGGTGCTGAGGTGATGCTAAGAGGAGCTACCGAATCTGTGAAAGATGAGGTGATGAAAATAGTTAAGTCAGCGTTTCGTCCAGAATTTTTAAATAGACTGGATGAAATTATTATATTCCACAGCTTAACCAAAGATGACATTGATAAAATTATAGATGTTCAATTCTCTTATTTACAAAAGATGCTTGCTAAGCGTAAACTGAGTATTAGTTTATCGCAAGAAGCTAAAGAACTAATAGCACAAACTGGATATGACCCTGAATATGGAGCGCGGCCTCTGAAAAGGGTAATACAAGAATGCATTCAAAATAATCTAGCTAAGTTAGTTTTATCGGGGGAAATAGTAGAAGGAGATCAGCTAATAGTGTATACTTCTGGTAACGAAATCTTAGTTAAAAAGATCTAGATTCGCTGTGTATTTTTGTTTTGAAAAATGTGTATAAATCATAATGTTAATGTTGAGTCTTTATTTAAGCTAGTTGATCAAGGGAATAAAAAAGAGAAAGAAAAAATTAAAGAGTTTATACAGTACTTTTATAATTTTGTTTATAATAGTGACCTAAAAGTCAACGATAAATTTCTTTTATACATTGCAGAAGATGCATACAACTTCATTCTTAAAAAAGAAAAAGAAGAAAGTAAATTGGCAGTAAGTAATGTAAATGATATTTCAGGAATAGAAGGCAATTTCACTATAATTAAAATCACAAATTATGACATGCCCTTTTTAGTGGATTCTGTCATTTCCACTATTAAGTCACACGGTTTAACTATATGCTATTATAGTAACAGCATAATTAATGTTCAAAGAAAAAATAGCCTAATAGATAAAATTCATCTTTTGGAAGAAAGTAATGGAATCAAAGAGTCAGTAATATATGTAATTATTAAAGGCATAAGTGGTAGCTTTGTTGATACACTAGAAGAATCTCTACGAAAGACGCTAAAAGCAGTTAACTGCGTTGTAAAGGACTGGCAATTGATGCTCAAGAAGCTTCTTGAGCATCCGGCATTGGATGCTGGAGGCAGAGATTTTCTAGCTTGGTTGAAAAATAACAATTTTGTATTTTTAGGTTATCAAGAATACATTACTAATAAAGAAGGGAAGCTTGCTCTAAGTGGTAAGGAGAGCCTCGGGTTAATGAGAGCAAGTGAAGAGTACCAAAATTCATCAATTTCTTCTGAAAGCTTGAATTCTTTATACATACTAAGATCAGACCTAATCTCAATAGTTCATCGGCGTACCTATATGAATTGTATAGGAGTGAAAGAATTTAATGATCAGGGTGATGTAATAAAGGAACAGCATTTTTTTGGGCTATTTACTTCTATAGCAGAAGTGCAAGATATTCGAACTATTCCGGTAATAAAGGATAAGGTTACAACAATAGAAAAAAAGGCAGGATTTGTTCCTGGTGGCCATAACAATAAAGCTTTAATTTCCATTTTACAGGCATTTTCTTGTGACGAATTATTCCAATCAAATGAAGATGAGTTATTTGAAACTTGCACCTCGATCATGTCTCTTGCGATTAGACCAAGAGTCAAATTATTTTTGAGAAAGGTAGGGAACTTTATTAGTTGCATAGTATTGATACCGATGCGTTATGCTAGTGCAAGACTAATGTTTAAGATACGCGATATATTGAAAGATGAAACGAATGCAGAAAGTTCAGATATTTATAACAATCACATTATCAATGAATATGATTTGATGAAATTACACGTGGTGCTAAGAACCAAAAGTGCTAGCGTTTTTGATGATGAAGTTTTGCGTATCGAAAACAAGTTAAGAAACATTACAGAAAAGTGGGAAGATCGTTTTATAGACAATTTATATAATACTTTTAGCACTGTTGAGGATATATTTATCCGCTATTGCAAGGCATTTCCGATAAGTTATCAAGAGAATTTTGAACCTCATGATGCGTATTATGATATGAAAAAATTGGAGATAGTGAGAAAGAAAAAAGTCAGCGAAGTTGATTTGAGGCTTACTCGTGACAATCTCAACTATCAATTGAAGGTTTACACTCCAAGCAACGGAGGCCTTGAATTGTCAAAGATATTAAAGGTTACTAAGAATTTAGGGGCTAAGATTCTATCTCATAATGGTTATTATATAGAAATCAACGGTGGAATATGGATACATCATTTTGTGTTGTCAAGAGTTGATGAATTAATAGACAACATTACTTTAAAAGAGCAGTTTGAGGTAACACTTGTAAAAGTGTTCAGCAAGGAAATAAAAAATGACTATTTTAACAGCTTGATCATTATTGCTGGGCTCGAGTGGAAGGAAGTGCTTCTGATTAGAGCGCTAAGCGCCTACCTAAAGCAGACATCATTTAGCTATAACCCAGAATATATCCAGAAAGTAGTATCAGAGTATCCAAAAGTAGTAAGGTATTTAGTAGAATTATTTCATTCAAGATTTGATACTAAAATAGATATTGATAGGGCAGAAACTACTAGCATTTTGACAGAAAAAATCGAGGAGCTTCTAAAGGAAATCAGCAATGCTTCACATGATTATGTTTTACGTTCGATATTTAATTTGATGATGGCCATTTTGAGGACCAGTTATTATCAGGATGATAAACCTTACTTATCTATAAAATTTGATTCAAGTAAGATAAATGATTTACCTGATCCGCGTCCATATCGTGAATTGTATGTTTATTCAAACCTTTTTGAAGGAATACATCTAAGAGGAGGGAAATTGGCCCGTGGCGGCTTGAGATGGTCAGATAGGACGGAAGATTTTCGCACTGAAGTTTTGGGCCTCATGAAAGCCCAGATGACAAAAAATGCAGTTATTGTACCTGTTGGTGCAAAAGGTGGGTTTGTAATAAAGCAAGTTTATAAAGACAAAAACACTTTAAGAGAGAAAGGTGTTGAATGCTACAAGAATTTCATTAGAGGAATGCTTGATATTACTGATAATGTAGTTGATGGCAAAATAATTCCACCAGAGAATGTAATTAGGTATGACGAAGATGATCCATATTTGGTAGTTGCGGCAGATAAAGGCACTGCTTCATTTTCTGATTATGCTAACCAAATAGCTTATGAATGTAATTTTTGGCTTGGAGATGCATTTGCATCTGGTGGATCAGCAGGTTATGACCACAAAAAAATGGGTATTACAGCAAGAGGTGCATGGATTGCAGCAGAGCGGCATTTTTGGAGAATGAATAAGGATATTTACCAAGATGCAACTGTTATTGGAATTGGAGATATGGCTGGCGATCTGTTTGGAAACGGTATGCTGCTTTCAAAAGATATGCGCTTGATTGGTGCATTTAACCATATGCATATTTTTGTTGATCCAAACCCTGACGCAGAAAAAAGTTTCGCAGAGCGTAAACGCCTCTTTGAATTACCGTTTTCCACTTGGATGGATTACAATAAAGATTTGATTTCTTATGGTGGTGGGGTATTTGAGCGTAGCAGCAAGCAAGTAGACATTTCTCAAGAAATGAAAAAGTGCTTTGATATAGTGGAAGATATCTTATCTCCAAATGATTTGATTCGGTATCTGCTCAAGGCAAAAGTGGACTTCATATGGAATGGAGGAATTGGCACATTTGTTAAGGCAAAGAGTGAAAGCCATGGCATGGTTGGTGATAAAGCAAACGATGAGTTAAGAGTGAATGGTGAGGATATTAGAGCTTCTATGTTTATAGAGGGTGGCAATCTTGGTTGCACGCAGCTTGGAAGGGTAGAGTATGCTAAGAGAGGTGGGTACATCAATGCAGATTTTGTTGATAATTCAGCAGGAGTAATATGTTCCGATCTTGAAGTTAACATCAAGATTGCTTTTGTTGCAATTATGAAAGAAGGGGGAATTTCCTTGGAAAAAAGGAATGAAATACTGGCTAGCATGATAGATGAAGTTGCATCTAAGGTACTTGAAAACCATAACAGGATTGAAACAAAAGCATTGCTTCTTGAGTGCTTGCAAGCTAAAGAAAAGTTGGAGCAGCACCATAAATTATTACTCAGTTTAGAGAAATTTGGGCTGCTAAACCGAGATGTAGAATTTCTTCCAGCTGAAGAAGAGGTAGCAAGAATGTTAACTGATGGAGAAGGTTTCTGTTCTCCTCAGCTTTCTGTTCTGATGTCTTATGCAAGAACAGCAATAAAAAATGAAGTTATACACTCTGAGCTACCTGAAAAAGATTTTTTGTGCCGTGATTACTTACTAAATTACTTTCCACAAAGGATGGTAACAGAGTTCAAGGATTCCATATTGAAACACCAACTTTGTAGGGAAATTATTTCTACTTGCATTACAAACGATGTAGTAAATAGGATGGGCTGTATATTTATTAATAATTTGGTTGAGAGTACTGGAATTAAAGTACATGAAGCAGTTAACATATATATCGTTGTTAATCACCTATATAATTTAAGTAGCCTTTGGCAGAAAATTGATGAATTGGATGGAAAAATTGATGTTGATTCATATTTGCAAGTAGTGAGAAGTGTGCAAAAATTTATTGGTAGGGTATCATTTTGGTTAGTAAAAAATCTTGGTAAGCTTAATCTTGTAGAACTAGATGGTGTTACAAAATTTAGGGGTGCAATTGAAACTTTAGGCCATGATATTTTAGATGAGCACCTATTAGAGGTCTATAATCATGGATTAGCTTCTTTGTTAGAGCTTAACATAAATAAAGATCTAGCAAAAAGGGTTGCTGATCTACGTATTCTTATTTATGCGCTGGACGTTATATCTGTTGCTGAGCAGACATCTTTGTCCATCCTTGAGGCTGGTAGAATATACTTTGAATTAAAGTCGCTGCTAAGATTTGATATGATTAGAACAGTTGCTGGCAAGATGAAAAGCCATTCTTCCTATTGGGATCGCAGCTTAATTAATGATTTATTAGATGATTTAAGCAATTATCAACATAAGCTAGCTGTTAAAGTTATAAAAGCTACTGATAATCATGTAGACAAGGTTCAAACTTGGGCTATTAATGATAAGGATTATATAGAGCGCTACAATAGCTTTTTAGATGAGATGGTCGCTTATAAACTTGATTTAAGTAAATTAATACTCATAATCAGAAGAGTTAAAATACTTGCTTCATAGGAAAAATGTTTAATATAGGTCTGTCAGAAGTTTTAGTTGTAGCTTTAGTGAGTATAATTGTTCTTGATAAAAGTAAAGTACCTGTATTTCTTAATCTTATTAAAAATATATATAGGTATTTCTGGGTTGTAAAATCAAGAGTTAGGAAATTGTTGAAGGATACCGGAATTAAAGAATTATATGAAGAGCATAACGTTGAAAAAGTCAATTACATAATTGGTGAAGATGGCAAGCTTTATCCTACTTACAATGTAGATAGTACAAAAAATGACAGCAAAAATCCTAGTAGTAGATGATATACCATCTAATGTTAAGCTTTTGGAGGCTCAGCTAAAAGCAGAGTACTATACAGTTATTGTAGCTTATGATGGCGAGGAGGCGATAGATTTAGTAGCGGAACAGCAGCCAGATATTATCTTACTTGATGTCATGATGCCAAAAATGAGTGGTTTTGAGGTTTGTAAGAAGCTAAAGAATGATCCCTTAACGACTTATATTCCAATAATTATGGTAACTGCGCTGCATGACACTCATGATAGAGTGGAAGGAATTAATGCTGGTGCGGATGACTTTCTAACTAAGCCGATAGATGAAACTGCTTTATCTGCAAGAATTAAGTCTCTTGTGCGCTTAAAGATGATAATAGATGAGTTGTGCTTGAGAGGAGAAACTAATGCTGAGATTGGTGGAGTAGCAGAAAGCAGTATTATGGATTATTCTAATCAGATTTTTGATGCTAATATACTTGTTGTAGATGAGGACACCTTTCAAGCAGAGCAGATACACAATGTTCTAAAGCAACGCTTCAGATCAATTAAAATACTGCACGATCCAAAAGAAGCATTAAAGGTTGGTATTAAGGATAATTACGACCTGATTATTTCTGACATGCAGTTTTCAAAAACTGACGGCCTACGGTTGTGTTCTAAGTTTCGTAGTAAAGTAGAAACACGTTATACACCAATTCTGATCCTTTCTGAAGATTATGATAAAAGCAATTTAGTAAAGGCACTTGATGTAGGTGCTAATGATTATTTAACAGTACCTTTAGATGAGAGTGAATTAATAGCTAGGGTTAATTTGCAAGTGAAACGCAAAAGGTATCAAGATGCCTTGAGAATGAATTTATTTAATAATGTGGAAATGTCTATAAAGGATCCATTAACTAACTGTTATAATAGAAGATATTTTGATGCACACTTAAGAAATATTGTTAAGGATTCTGTGGAAAAAGATAGAAGTTTATCTCTTATGATACTTGATATAGATTATTTTAAGATGGTGAATGATAACTTTGGGCATAATGCTGGAGATGAACTTTTAAAGGAAATACAGAAAAGAATTTCTGAAAATATCAGAGTGACAGATTTATTAGCTAGGTTTGGTGGTGAGGAATTTGTTGTTGTAATGCCAGATACCAATGTATCAGATGCGTATACTATTGCAGAGAGAATAAGGAAAATTATTGCCAAAGAACCTTTTATACTTGTGGATAAAAATACAACCCATAATGTAACTGTGAGCATTGGAATTTCAGCAATGCAAAGATCTGACCTTGATGATGTTAAAAAATTTATAGTACGTGCTGACAAATATTTATATAAAGCAAAAAACAGTGGTAGAAATAGAGTGGTTACTGGTTGAAGTTCTTTTAAATAAGTAGTAACTAAGATTCAAATGATAGCATAAAATTTCTCAACTCCGGAAATTTCGCATTTAACTGCAGAAATAGATATTTATTTAAAAAATACCCTGTAATTTTTAACCCTAGTCTGAATTCTTGATATGAGTAGCTATTTTGTAGGTTGTTATTGTATACATCATGCAACATCTGTGGAAAAGGTAGTAATTTATCTGCATAACAGTCACCTACTTTTTTTGACACTGCTCTACCAGTTTTTGGAGAAATAAATTGTAGATTTTCTTTCACACCTGTTACAGCACATTTTGATAGGTCTAACTTAAATCCAAGTTGCGTAAGAAGCAGAAGCTCTAAGTTAAGGTAATGACTTTGCCAAAACTGGCTATTATGTTTTATTACATCGATGAAGTGTCTAAAATTATCATACAACTTGATGCAGGATTCACTTTCTGGAAGCACTTTTTCTAATATAGACGAGAAAGAAACAATAGCAATGCTTTTTAACCTATCTTGAAAGAAATGATGAAATGGAGATTCAATCAATTCGCACTTTAAAAAACCTAGATTTTCAGGTAGCTTAGCACTCCATTCTGCATGTAATAGATTACTTATTTGAAACTTATAATTGCTATTGTTTGTTAACCTAGTTAATCCTCTGCACTTTCCATGATTTTTTGTAAATAGAGAAAGAATTAAATTTTTATCACCGTATTTTTTAACAGCTATAATAACACCTTCATCTTTCCATCTCATTTAGAGTATATTGACCATATGATATTATAGAGATAATAAAATTAGTGTAGCAAATTTGAGTTTAAGTCAACTGAAATATATTGACTTTATGTGCAATATTAGCTTTAAACCAGTAAAACAAGCTGCTTAACATATGCGCCCTCTCTATTTTAATTATATTCTTCTTTTGTCTCTATGTTGTTTTTTGCTTTTTTCAATGAAAGCCCAAACGAATGATTCATCAGTTATTCCTATACCACAAAGAAAAAAAGAATTAGTTGAGTTAGTACAACCGAGGCAAATTATTGAAATACAGGAAATTGATGAGGGTATTCCAATTCCCAAAAGAAAAAAGGGTGTAGAAAGAAAACTAAGAGAATACATCAAAGAGGTGAAAAATGAAATAAGAGATAAGAAAAATATTGAGAACAAAGATGATGAATTGGCTGTAACAGAAATTATTAATTCTATAAGGGATAAACTGACAGAGTGTTGGAGCATTCCTGAGGGCATAGTTTATAAAGAAAATTTTAGTATAAAAATTAACTTATTATTATCCAGTAAAGGCGAGATCGTTGTAGCCAACGTAGCAGATAGTAGTTCTTATCAAAATAATCCTCTTTTTAGATCAGCAGCAGATAATGCAATGCGTGCAGTGTATAAATGTAGCCCGTTAATTGGCTTACCTGCTGAGCAGCATCACATTTGGCGCGAAGTCACGTTAGATTTTATTCTAAATAGGTGAATTTACGTTACCTGAATTAGTTACTTGTGATGAAAAATAGATCAGCAAATTTTCAATCAACAACAGCTAAAGACCTTTCTGCAACGTTGATTTCTCTTATATCTGTAACTTCGTCATTCTGATTAAACGAAATTTGCAGAGACTTACTACTGTACTTCCTTTTTCCCAAGAAGTTAGCTTGTTTAATTTTATATGAGACATAGTACCAAACATTTTCGTCGAACTTTGATACTAATGTTGGCAATCCTAAAGTATGAACCACTTTTTCTCTATCATCACCTACTTTTATTTTGCTCCACAGTTCAACATTAATGCCAGGAACTCCGTGATTATAGATAGTGTGCATGCAGCCTACTGAAAACAGCAAAACAGAAAATATTAATACTCGCATTTTGTCAATTAGTTATTTGAAATCATAATACACTGATAAACTATCTGTCGTCAAATTTCAAAAAAGTTAAATTGACTGATTCTCAATATCATTTAATATAATATTTACTTCAAAATAATTAGGTACCTTATGTCATTGCTAGAAGCAGATCCAATATACAAGCCTTTTAATTATCCTTGGGCATATGATGCATGGTTGCAGCAACAAAGGATACACTGGATACCTGAAGAAGTTCCGCTTGCTGATGATGTGAAAGATTGGAAAACTAAACTTTCGAATGTAGAGAAAAATTTATTGACCCAGATTTTTAGGTTTTTTACTCAAGCAGATATTGAAGTAAATAATTGCTATATGAGGCATTATTCAAATATATTTAAGCCAACAGAAATATGTATGATGCTTGCAAGCTTTTCCAATATGGAGACTATACACATTGCAGCCTATTCATACCTTCTAGATACGATTGGCATGCCAGAAAGTGAATATCAAGCATTCTTAAAATATGATGCTATGAGAAAGAAGTATGAATACATGTTAGAATTTGAGGAAAGTAAAAAGCACGATAAAAAACATGTTGCTAAAACTTTAGCAGTATTTGGTGCCTTCACTGAAGGATTGCAGTTATTTGCATCATTTGCAATTTTGCTCAATTTTCAACGGTTTGGAAAAATGAAAGGTATGGGGCAAATAATTGCTTGGTCAGCACGTGACGAAACCTTGCATACCAATTCAATTATCAATTTGTTCAATACGTTTATTAAAGAGAATAATGAAATTTGGAATGACGAGTTCAAAGAAGAATTATATTCTGCATGTCGCACTATTGTTGAACTTGAAGATGAATTTATAAGTCTTGCTTTTGATTTAGGAGATGTTGAAGGGCTATCTGCAGAGGAAGTGCGCAATTATATACGTTACATAGCAAACAGAAGGTTAACGCAATTAGGTCTTAAATCTATATATAATGTTCAAGATAACCCTATTCCGTGGCTTGATGAAATACTAAATGGCGTGGAACATACAAATTTCTTTGAAAATAGAGTAACAGAGTATAGCCGTGCAGCAACTCAAGGCACTTGGGAGGAAGCTTTTGCTAAAAACTATACAAAAAGTGAATAGCAGTAACTTCACCCTTTTTTATCGTTTCAACGGAAGTTTGCGATACATATCAAAGGTGGAAGGAGGAAGAATTTGATATAAATCATCTATTTAGCTTAGAGAAAAGAGAGTATAGATATAAAGTTACATTATTGCATGTAATAGTTGGAGATTTTGATTGCTTAGAGGAGGAGGAGAAGAAGTTAATACGATATCTATTAGACAAAGGTGCTAATGTTAATGCACGAGATTCTTTTGGAAAAACTCCTTTGCACAATAGTCATGACAAAGAGGTAACACAAATTTTACTAGATGCAGGTGCTGATCTTTTTATAAAGGATCATTATGGAATGACTGCAAGATAGCGTTGATGCAGAACAAAAAGCTAGTACAGCGGCAAGTATTGTAGTGTAGTTAAGTAAAAAAAGGAAGAAGAGACTTCTTCCTCTTTTCTCCAAATTTTTTATATATAATTGAGAATAAAAAAACTGTGGATAACTCTGAAAAAGATCAAAAAAGACATCAAAAAGAGTATGATTAGATTGAAATATTTACAGAAAAACTTACTCAATTGATAAATATCTTAACACTTTTTTGATAAAAGACAAATAGAGGGTCGTATTGGAGCTAAAGGTTGAAATTTTAAGTGTTTTTAAAGTAGCAATTTAATCTTAAAGAGGTACTTTAATAGTTCCTTTTAAGTACTAATCCGGAGGTTCGATAGGTTGTTGTTTAAAAGATTGGCGGATATTTTTATTAGTATCGAAAATTACATAATGTATATTATGGAAAATATAAGAAACACAAGCTTTCAGCAAGAGAAAATTCAATTTTTGCTCTTCTCAAACAGCATAAAAAAGTGCCTGTTGAACCTCCAGATTAATGCTCAAAAATGTTCAATTGATACTTTAAAAGTATTACTTTAAAAATACCTAAAGTATCACTTCAAAAGCACTTAAAAATTTTATCTTTTAGGAAAAATTTTCCAAGACTACCCCCTTATTGGCTTTTGTTAGAAAAATATTAAAATTATAACCAAATATGTAATCTTTTATATAATTGTATTAGCTTGGCTCCCTTAATGGTTGTTTCTTTTTTTTAAAAAATATTAAAATAAATATAACTTTTTAGAGTTATCCACAGTTCTTTTGCTTTCAATTATATATATATTAGTATTTGGAGATCATATTTATTATAGATCTCCGAAGTACTCATAATGTGTAAAATATGTATTTCTCTGGGTTATCAACTTAGTTATTAACAATTCTGTGAATAACTAAAACAAGAAAAAGGGGCTTCTAATCAAATGGAAATAGTGTCATTCTTTAAAAAACGACGCTAAAAACATTGTTTCTGTTCGAGCAATGGTTACACCTATTATCAGATCTAGGTACCCTGAATAGGATTAAGGGTACCTAACGAAGTAAAAAACTTGGAGAAAAGGAAGAAGTCTTTTCTTCCTTTTACTTAATTTGGCTGAGGCAAACCTTGTTCTGTTGCCGACCTTGATGTGTCAGGATTTTCTATCTTAGTAGATACTGCATATGTAATACCACCAGCAATAAGTCCAGTGAGTACAGCAGCAGCTACAACTATACCAACTAAAACCAGTATTGGTAATGCAACCACCAGCAGCAAAAAGTCCACCACCAACTGCTAATGCAGCTACAACACCACAAACACTACCAACTTTCATTGCCTTATACTTGTATTTATCCTCTGCCTTTTTTAAAAGCTGCTTTCTTTCTTTATCATAGGTACAATCTCTTGCAGTCTTTCCATAATGATCCTTTATAAAAGGATTAGCACCTGCATCTAGTAAAATTTGTATTACCTCTTTGTAACAACTCTCGTGCAAAGGAGTGTTTCCACAAGAATTTCGTTTATTAACATTAGCACCTGCATCTAGTAAAATTTGTGTTACCTCTTTTTCATGACTCTTGTGCAAAGGAGTGTTTCTAAAAGAATCTAGTGCATTAACATTAGCACCTTCGTCTAATAGATATCGTATTAACTTCTTCTTTTCCTCCTCTAAGTAATCAAAATCTCCAACTACTAAATGCAATAATGTACTTTGATATCTATACTCTATTTCCTCTAAGCTAAATAGATGATTTATATCAAATTCCTTCTCCTTCCACTCTTTATATGCATGTTTATAGCTTTCTTGCAAGAAGTCTTTAAATAGATCCAGATTATGATCATTCAACACACTTTCCCTAAACCAGAATAAAAGCTCTTCTTTTCTAATAGCCATAATATTTATAAAAACACTAATACTTTAATTATTATACATTTAAGCAAGAAAGTCAAGAATTTAACTAGTATCACAAACATTCAAACAAGAAAAAGGTGCTTTTACCCGAATAGATATTTTATAACGTCTTAATGCTAACTCCACCGACATATAAATTTGCGTGGCTTTTTCCAGTATTAAGCAATGCAAGTCCAATATTGTCGACACTAGAGCGTAGTTCTCCTACTTCTTCATTATGTTCACTGATTACTTTAGTGCCAATATTTGGAAGTGCATTTTTTCCCTCAACAAGGTAAAGTTTCCTTCTGAATTTTTCTTGTCTGCTCATTCGATTTACAACTTCCTGACCTATATAGCACCCTTTATTAAAGCTTATACCATTTATCTTATCGATTAAATATTGCAGCGGAAATGATGAATTTTGCACCATATCTTTTGCTCCATCTGGGACAAGGTTTTTAATTCTAACTTTTTCATACTGAATAAAATCTCCAACCGGTTCTTTTATTTCATCTTCATGTATGATCCTCATTCCTAGCAGCTTGTGCCTTGGATCTTGAAAAATAACTTGTGACTTACTACTACACTTCGCCAACTTAGCATCAAACAAAACTCCAACCTTATATAGTGAACTAATGTCTTTAATCCTCACTCTAAGGTAAGTTTTGAGCAAGTCTAATTTTTCAATTATTTGCTGTAGATGGGCATTTTCACACTCCAAATAAATATATTTATCATGCTCAATGAGGAAAAAATCGTACAGATATTTTCCCTGAGGGTTGAGTAATAAAGAGTAAATTGCCTGCTGGCTACTTAGTTTATTAATATCATTTGTTATAACACCCTGAAGAAAATCTCTCGTATCTGGTCCGTATAAAGATATTAGACTACGGTTTGCTAGCGGTATGTAACCCATAAAACTTCTGTTCAAACCTTAAATTATACACTTTTACTAACTCCAACCCTTGAAATGTAACCTTTAGATGACTACATAGAATTGTAGGTTAATCTATTAATGAGGAAACATAAATGTCAAGTGTAAATTTGAATGTATTAGATGATAACGTGCTAATAAAGCCTATTACTGAAGAAAAACAAGGTGGAATTGTACTACCATCAAGTGCTGAAAAGAAGCCTACTAAAGGTGAAGTTATAGCAATTGGTAGTGGTTCACGCAACTCAAGCGGAGAGCGTATAGCTTTAACTGTAAAAACTGGTGATAAGGTTTTCTACAGGCAGTGGGCTGGGACAGAAGTAGAGCATGATAATGAAAAGTATGTCGTGATGAAGGAGTCAGACCTACTTGCTGTTATCAAGTAGGTATTCCTATTTTACTAAACTAATGCGCTATATAGTGCATTATGTATTTTAATATTCTAAATTTTTTATTAATTTAAGGAGTGATAAAAATGGCTAACATAGTAGTATCAGGCGAACAGTTGCAAGAAGCCTTTCGTGAAGTTGCAGCAATGGTTGACTCAACGGTGGGAGCAACTGCAGGGCCTAGGGGAAATACAGTAGGAATTAGCAAGCCATATGGTGGACCAGAGGTCACAAAGGATGGCTATAAGGTAATGAAAGGTATAAAGCCTGAAAAACCATTACACTCTGCGATAGTAAGCACCATTGCTCAAAGTGCTTCTCAGTGTAATGACAAAGTTGGTGATGGTACCACAACATGCTCAATACTGACTAGCAATATGATAATGGAAGCTTCAAAGTCAATTGCAGCTGGAAATGATCGTATTTGTATCAAAAATGGAATACAGAAGGCAAAAGATGTGATATTAAAGGAGATTACATCAATGTCTCGCACAATTTCTTTAGAGAAAATGGATGAAGTTGCACAAGTTGCAATAATTTCTGCAAATGGTGATAAAGATATTGGTAATAGCATTGCTGATGCTGTTAAAAAGGTTGGAAAAGAAGGCGTCATCACTGTTGAAGAGAGTAAGGGTTCAAAAGAATTAGAAGTTGAACTTACAACTGGTATGCAGTTTGACCGTGGTTATCTCTCTCCATACTTTGTTACAAATAATGAAAAGATGAGCGTGGAGCTTGATGATCCATATTTGCTGATTACAGAAAAAAAACTTAATATTATTCAACCTTTACTTCCTATTCTTGAGGCTATTTTTAAGTCTGGTAAACCTTTGTTTATCATTGCAGAAGATGTTGAAGGTGAAGCATTAAGCACTTTAGTGATCAACAAATTACGTGGTCTAAAAGTTGCTGCAGTAAAAGCTCCAGGTTTTGGTGATAGGAGAAAGGAGATGCTCGAAGATATAGCAGCTTTAACAGGTGCTAAGTATGTCATAAAAGATGAGCTTGGAATCAAGATGGAAGATTTGACTCTTGAAGATCTTGGTACTGCCAAAAATGTTAAAATCACTAAAGACAATACTACAATTGTTAGTGAAGACAGCGACTCTGATAAAAAAAACAGAGTAGATGCTAGAGTTAACCAGATTAAATCTCAGATTGAAACTTCAACCTCTGATTATGATAAAGAAAAGCTGAGAGAGCGTTTAGCGAAATTATCAGGGGGTGTTGCTGTGCTCAAAGTTGGTGGAGCAACTGAAGTGGAAGTTAAAGAGCGTAGAGATAGAGTCGAAGATGCTCTGCATGCAACAAGAGCTGCAATTGAAGAAGGGATAGTTCCAGGTGGAGGAGTTGCGCTTCTTTATGCTGCATCTGCTCTTGATAAGCTAAAAGCTTCAAGCGATGAAGAGCAAATAGGTATCAACATTGTCAAAAAAGTTCTCAGTGCTCCAATCAAAAGATTGGTTAAAAATGCTGGTCTTGAATCTGCTGTTATAATTGACTATTTGATTAAGCAGAATGATAAAGAGCTTATATACAACGTTGAGGCTATGAACTACGCTAATGCATCAACAGCTGGTGTAATTGATCCGGCAAAAGTAGTTCGTATTGCTTTTGAAACGGCAGTGTCTGTAGCAAGCGCACTTATTACTACTGAATCTATGATAGTTGATCTACCAAACAAAGAAGAAAATGCTTCATCACCTATGGGTGCAGGAGCAATGGGCGGAATGGGTGGATTCTAAGTAAACAAGAGCCTTGGAGCAACTTGCTCCAAGGTATCTTTCTAGTTCTAAAAAGTCTTACATTTATAAAGGAAATAAATTTGTGATTTTCTATGCAAAGCCACTACTATTTATATTTGTTACGTCTCTTTAATATTATAACTGCTTAAAAATAAAAAAATAATATATGAAAGTTATAATTGCTACTATATTTGTATTAGCATAATATTATATTAACAAATGATTTATATAATATTTTTATTATAATAGATAGAACTTAAATTATTTTCTTCATAAATAGAGTATTTATGAAAATACGTATATACTCAATCCTACTTTTACTTTTTTCTTGCACTCAATTGTGCGCTGAAGAAGAAGTTGCAAAATTTGATCTGCTCATTGGTAAGGTAAATAAAGCAAACCTTACCATTGAAGGCGCAATAAAGGTTACAATAAAACCAGGTTGGCATATATATTACAAAGACCCTGGAGATTTCGGCCTTCCTACTTCCTTTGACTGTCAGGGTAACATATCAAATATAGATATTCATTGGCCTACTCCCAAGGAACATGAAGATAAAGTTGGGGAAGTTACATTTGTTAGTAACATATATGAAGATATGGTGTTATTTCCCTTTAAAAACAATATCATTCCAAATCAGGAATACGCTGATATTAACTTTCATATAAAGTACGCAATATGTAAAGATAGGTGTATCCCTAAAAATGCCGAGATAAAAACCAGTCAACCACTAAAGGATTTTATAGATTCTGATATCAATAAACTCATAAATGAGTGGTATGAAAAATAGAGCTCCCAGCGAGCAAGTGATAGTTATACGATAGCTTAAAAATGTTATTCCTGTCCCTGAATTTTCCAATAAAGATCTTTCCAAAAATTTCGATCATGAAGCCTTTTGGGGACCAAAAGGCTTCATTTCAATCAATAACGAAAATTATAACTTTGAAAGAGCTGCTTGCTTATTAACTCCTGTAGTAATTTGTATGCTTTCCACACTTGTTGAAGGATAAAATCCTTTTATTACTTCAGAGCCTTCTCGCTTTAAATATGACAATGCTTCATATAAAGGCTTCGCTTCATATTGTCTTCCTACTTTTACTTCTTTATGTGCAGCTAATTGATCCCAAGTAACACCATTGCTTTCAATAAACTCTACAGAACCATTATCGCTAATGCTAATTTTCATTTTACACTCTTTCCCCTCAACATACCAATTTAAATTCATATAATATGAGCCATTAGCTACTTCATAAATTCTTACTCCATTCTCATCAACTCTGCAGCGTATTCCCCTTGTTTCACACTTGCTTTTACTAGGCAGTAATAATGTAATTCCATCTACACCATATTTTCTGCATAGATCACTATTTAAAACATCAACCACATTTATTGATTTTGTAGAATCGCCAAGCATAATTCTGAGTGCAGGCTTAATCTTACCTTTCTTTCTACTTTCTTTAATTCCTATATATTCTAAAGTATTGTCTTTTATACTTTCCTTTACATCTTGTGCAATGTTGTTAGCAATTTTGCCTACAATATTTTTGCTATCGTACTTATTAGCATATTTGTATTCATATCTGCCATTAACTTCATATCTATACTTTTCCTGTCCTTCTTCACTAGGAACCACAGTAGAAAAGTGTTTAAACCACACTTCATCATAATCAATACTAACTTCTTCGTTCTTATCTTCAGAATCTATAGATATTTTGCTACCTGGGCTTACATTTTTAAAGAACTTATCCTTTGCACGTAAATAAAAATTTTCATTTGTATTTTGATTCAGGTCAGTTTTAATTAGACCTTTAGGATTATCTAACATATACCTCCACACATTAAATTATATAGAGGTATATTAGTGTTGACCTTCTAAGTCAACACTAAACAATAACAAAAACTATAGTTGTTTCTTTTCACCTGCTAAAGATTGTGCTTGTGCTCCATCTACACTTGTTGAAGGTTGCTTCAATATGTGATTTAGATATTCTCTGTACTTCATCAGTGTATTTAATGCTCTTGTAGCTTAAACTTCTTATCAACACCTTGCCTAAATGAAAAATATTTCCTCTTTCTTGGAGAAATTTGTTATATTCATTGCAGTTACTGACTTTCATTTGCTGTGGCATATTTTTTCTTCAATGGTTAAATGGCTATTCTATAATGAATTTTGTCAGTAACTGCCAGTTCTTTTCTCTTGAGTGATGCAACAAAGCCATCCCAGTGTCAAGCACTGGAATGACACCCATTTCTTTCTAGTGTCCCCTTTCTTGTCATTCAAGTATCCTTTTCTTATCATCCGAGTAGCTAAAACTAGGATCCATTGTTCATTTTCTGGATTCCAGTCTGGAATGACATTGTTTTAACATTGTACCATATTACAATCAGTTGTGATTGGTATGACAAGATAAGAGGTGCTAGAATAATGGAACCGAAGTCATACATAGAAAATAGGTTAGGTATTTTTCAACTTTTGCTATATACTCAAGTAAAAATCTCTCTTTTACAGATGGATACAGTAAAGTTTGTTTTATTACTGCCAACAATACTACTCATACTAGTTGCTGGTGTTTACCTATCGGTTAAACTAAAATGGTTGCAGATATTTAGACTACCGTATACCCTTTCACTTATTGGAGCTAAAAGAGGAGAAAATAAATTTTCTTCTATAGCTGCTCTGTTTACAATCTTAGGGGGAAATTTAGGAGTAGGAAATATTTCAGGAACTGCTGTTGCTCTAAAAACCGGAGGACCGGGATCCATTTTATGGATGGCAATAATTATTGTTGTTACTTCTGTGATAAAATATGTTACTTGTTACCTAAGTATAAAAACCAGAAAAGAAAAAAATGGACGGTTTATAGGTGGACCTGTAGCCTACATGGCTGATGCATTTAACTCTAGAAAAGCTACAGTTGTGTTTCTAGTTATTATGATGATGGTTTCAATAACAGTTGGTAACCTTGTTCAGGTAAATTCTCTATCAATACCACTCAGCATGGTAGATATACCTGTAGTCATTGGCGGCATTATAATGGCCATAATATTTTTTGTTGTTGCAGCTCTCAGCTTAAAAAAAATTAAAATTTTTATATCGGCTATGATACCGATAATGACGGTAAGTTACCTCACACTTTGCGGTATCATATTATTTAAGTTTAGTGAAAATATTCTTCCTTCTCTAAAACTAATAACAAGCAATTTTTTTACAACTAGTAGCTTTAACTCTGGCTTATCTTTAGGTTTAATTTTAGAAATATTGACTATTATTCAAGTAGGAACTCTGCGAGGTATTTTTGCAACAGATATAGGACTTGGCCTCGAAGGAATTGTACACTCCTCGATTACTCCTAAAAAAAATAACAATAAATTTATCATTGAACAGAGTCTAATCACAATAATATCTCCTTTTATAGTTGCACTCATAGTATTCATTACAACAATGGTACTGCTTGTCACAGATTCTTGGATTACTGATTTAGAGAGCACTAACATGTGCATATTTGCTTTTAGAAAAGCTATGAATTGGCCCTATACTGACTATTTAATTATGGCTATAATGTTTTGTTTTGCCTTTACTACTATCTTTACTTGGTTTTTTTGTTCAAAACAAACAATACGCTATGTATCTATGGATAATAAATACACCAAAATCTGGACTGTAGTTTTTACCTTAATCATTCCATTTGGTGCAATTGGTGGAGTTAAGTTACTCTGGGATATAGCTGATATCTCGATTGCTGCTTTGCTTTTTATTAACATACTTGCTATACTCAAGCTCACTTCTCAAGATCCAGAAGTATTTACTATGAGTAGCAAATACTTGAAGTTGCAAAAACAGAGCTAAAGCAATATTTTAAGTTGTCATCCCAGTCTGGAATCCAGCCTTTCATGAACTTCATCAAAAATGTTATGTTTTAACATAATAATTGTATGCTCACTAACTGAGTGCGACTGGATCCCAGTGTCAGCTACTAGAATGACATACTTTTTGGTGAAAATTACTCTTATATTATAACGTTTGTAGTTATGAATTTGACTATAGGATCAAGTCTAGAAAAATCTAGATTCCAGACTGGAATGACAACTTAAATTGCTTGATGTGAACATAAAATAGCTCATGTCATCACGTTAGCAATACAACTTCTTTAATAAAAACTAAATCAATTCCCGTAATAATTGTACTAGCTAAGGCTAAAAGGCAGAGGGTTATTAGTGAGGAAAAATATGAATACTCAAAGCACACAACAATATCATGAATTCATTCGAGGATTTTTTACTTTATTCGATGAAATAAAAAAGGAAGACGACCCAATTTATAATTCCAGAGTTGGTTTTAATGCAGTAAAGTTTCTAATAAAGCACCCCATCTGGAATTTGGAGACAGATGAAGACAAAAATAAAGCTTATGAAGTTATTCTTCCAGAGCAGAACAAGATAAAGAAAGCCGAACAAAAGCTTGAAAGTGAAGTTAAAGCAAGGTTAAAAGAGTATGTTGATGATATCGAAGGAGTTTCAATATATGGCGATCACGCAAGTATTACACTGGGAGATGACAAAAAAGAGTTTAAAATCAGCGAGTTTTTAAATAGTGACTTTTGTCAGAAGAAAGGAATTTCGGGATTTTCAACGCTGCATAGTGATGGAAAGAGCGGAATGCACGGTTTTGTTGCCGAAGAAGGAAAGAAAAGAATAAGGCATTATGTTGTAACCGATGGTTCATATGAAATGACTTTGAATTGGCATGACAAAAATGGAAAAAAATGTACTATCAAAATCAAGATTGATAAAGATGGTGTAGATCTCACTGAACGTAATGGTGTTACTGAGGAACAATTAAAAGCAAACACAGATGTAAAAATAGGTGGCTTATTCCTATATCAAATACAATTCAAGGAGAAAGGACAAGAACAAGAGAAACAACAATCATCTGAAACTTTCATAGAAAGTGATATTAGTAAAGGTATTGGCGTTCAAGCTACTCAAGATCAAGAAGTTGAGTTTAAGCATGTAACGACTAGCACTACAAATTCTAATAACGCATCTGCTAAAAAGATTCCACCGTCACTGCCACCTAGAGCTAGTTCATTACCTAATAATCAGAAAAAAGATGAGTATCAGCCAATACGGATTAATAGTAGAAATAACTACAATTCTCCATATTCTGATGCTTCTTCAAGCAGTACTATTTTCACCAAGTCTGTAATCTACAATCAAGATAATACACAAGAGGATGAACGGTATGACAATCCTACATTTGGACATGCTGTACCTGGAAGCCGAAAATCAGATGAAAGTGAGCAAATATCTAATAATCGGCAAAAAGGTGCAATTTTTGATCCTACAACTACTGAAAGCGCTGCACCAGTACAAGACGTTGCATTCAAAAAAGTTAAAGATGCATTTAAGTATGAAAACGCTAAAGAATCACGCAATACTGGAAATAAGCAACCACTAAATGATGTAGCTTCGATTCTTGCATGGAAAGCAAAAAATGAGTTATTACGTAGTGAAAGTGAGTATGATGAAGAATTTTCTGACTTCGAAGATGGTTGGAGCGATAACGAAGATGAGTATATAACGCTTTCAAATCCTCAATCAGATTATAAACAAGAAAAAGATTATCTTAGCACTAAGGAAAACGAAGAAAGAGGAAACGATAAACAAAAAGAAACCGAACAAGAAAATGAATCGCTAGAATACAGCTCAACAGACATAAAAACAAACGATTCGGGCTATTCATCTCCAACTCACTCTAATCATGAAAAATCTCGAGTAAATTCCGGACAGTTAAAAGCGAGCCTAATGAATGTTGAACAAAGAGATGATACCCTACTTACGGAATTTACCAGTAAGTTGGATAAAGAAACTCAGAAGTTCCCACTAAAACCGGTGGATAAGAAAGAAATGAGCGAACAAATCAAAGAACATTTATTAGCAGCTGGATTGCTAAAAGACAATGCAGCAGAAACAAAAACAAACGACTCAGGTTACTCATCTCCAACTTACACTAGTAACTATAATTTTCAGGTCAATTCTGAGCAATTAGAGAAGAGATTAGAAACCATTGAACCAAAAGATACATTGGAAAAATTGAATAAAGGATTGAGAGAACCTTCACACCAGGCTACTAAAGATTTATTCTCAGAAAGTATGTTGAAAGAAATAAAAGAAGGTAAAAAATATGACCCTGTACGTAAGTTATTAGAAAGAAAAGTGGCAGAACAAGAAAATGATAATACTAATCTGACTATAGACAAAAATAGCGAACTATATAAATTGCTAGAAAAAGATGCAGCACAACTGAAAGCTGGAATAGTAGAAGAGGAAAGAAAAGATACTTTAACAGAACGCAATGATAGTCCTGATCGCAATAGAATTGCATTAGCAAATAGAAATAGAATCTGGGCTAAACTTATTGCTGAAGAAAAACAAAAAAAGGACAGTGGTATTAGTATAGGTTAAAGTAATTACTTAGCAAGCAATGGGTTTCATGTAATGGTAACCCTATTACAGAAGAGTATGAGCCACGTAAAAATAATACAAACATTCCTGCAAGACCTTGTATGTTGCACCCCCCTGCCCTGTTTTTCCACTCTTCTGATGCTAAATAATATTTAATTTCTTGTTCGCTGAGACGCTTAAATTTCACTATTGTAACTACAGTCCTAATATGCTGTTTAGATTGATCAGGAGTTAATAAACACACACTGGTGTATACTCTATGCCTTCTTCCTGATAACAAGCGAACGCATTTTTCTGCTTGCTCAACGTTTTCAGCTTTGAGCAGTATCCTTCTACCACAAGCAACAACTGTATCAACACCAAGCACAAAGTAATTTGGATTTGAACTTTGTGTTTTCTCAGCTTTACTTTTTGCCATACGGATTGAGTAATCTCTTGGAAGTTCCTTTTTTAAAGGAAATTCATCTATGTCTGCTGGCAAAATTAAACCTGGCTCAATATTTATTTGTTTTAGTAAAGCTATACGCCTTTTCGATGATGAAGCAAGAATAAGATTATTTAGAGATCGTTCTGTCACTTGTACCTTTAAGCCTTCTAATTATCCTACCCTTTTTTGCATTCCTATCATAAACACTCATCTCAACCAACACCCTATCGCCTATAATTATGCGTATTTTACTTCTTCTCACTTTCCCTGATACATGACAGATAATCTCATGTTCATTGTCCAGCTTCACTCTAAATTCTGCTGCAGGTAGTAAAGCAGTTACTGCCCCTTCCACTTCAAAAATTGTTTTTGATTTGTCTTCTTTTATCATTGTCGTATTATAATTTAATAATCTTTTTCAGTCTACTATAGATTTTAAATTATTATCAATACAGGAGATTTTTATACTCTACTTGAGTATTGCTCTTGCAACTTAACTCCAATCATCTCCTTAACAATGCAAGAGGAAAGCGAGCTACCTACGCTTCTACTCTCTACTACCTTCTCAATAGAAGTTATGTTAGAAGATAAATCATTATCACAATTTTCCTCATCGCTATCAAGTCCACTATCAAAACTTGAAGATCTGGATAACTCTGTCTTCTTTTGTGAGGCACTATCAGGCTCACTAAAAACGTTTCCTGCTAGAGTATAAAATTGATGATTGAAGCTTCTTTGTTCAATAGAACTCATGTTAGAAGATAAACCATTATCACTACCATATCCGCCATCAGAGCTTGAAGATCTGAGTAACGTCATCTTTTCTTCCAGTGGAACACAAGACTCATTATTAGTCTCATTAAAAATATTTCTTGTTGGAGTATAAAATTGATTATTGAGGCTTCTTTGTTCATCAGCATGAATTTTTTCTCCCAGTCCATCAGCTATTTCTACAACTTTATCATCCCATTCATTCTCACACTCTAGCTTGCTTCTTAACTCTTCAACTTCCCATGCTAGTTTGCATATCCCTTGTTCATAAGATTCCAGTTGTGCTTTATGCTCATCTTTCAACTCTTGCACTTGAAGTTTTAAATTGCTTATATACTGCTCCTTTTCCTTCATTATGTGTGCTGCTTCTTTTAATTTGTCTTCTAACTCCTTCTTTTCTGTATTAACACCTTTTAGCTTACCCTCTAGCTTTCCTTTTGCTTCACATACATTTTTAAGTTCTTGTGCTTTCTCTTGTAACTCTGCTAACACACTTGCTAACTTTTTATCTTTTTGTGCCAGTTCAGTTTGCAATTCCGTGTTTTTTCGCTCTTCTTTTCCAAAACTGTTTTGTAAATCAGTTATTTGTTGTGAAGCAATTTCTGGTTGAGTTTCAGTGTGCTGTAAATTGGCTTCCAATGCATTGCTATTAATAGAAGGAGAAGAAGGAAGGCTATTATCAGCATCAACTTTATGATCTAACTTCCCCTCTGGTTCCTTACCTTGATAAGCCACCATAGATTCATTGTAAAGATTAATAGGAGTAGCCCTATCCTCTTCTAGTGATTCCATTACAGCATCATATAAGGAGAGACCTTGAATATATAATTCATCGTTTTGCTTTATTAATTCTAGAATCTCCTTCGATGAAACAAAATCTTCACCATTAAATTTTAGTATTTCAGTTATGCCATCGCTACTCACATTCATAATCATGGTACACATTCCTGATCCATCTTTTGCAGGCCAAGTGCTTGTCATTTCATAATATGCACCTTCTTTAAATTCATAATATCTTTTCTTATCTTTTTTATGAGCGTGTATTTCATGTTTTTTATTGCAATAGATATTCAGTTCTTTAATATCTTTCTCTTGCTGTAAAACGTCACTAATCTTTGTTGGCTCACTATTGTCGTAATGAGTAAGGTTAATATTCAAAACTTTATTATTATTGTCAATTTCTTCACAGTAAACTTGAAAGTCCTCTTTCCATTTTCCAAAATACCTACTTGCAACTTCTTTTCCTTCCTTTACTAACTCTATGTATTTACCTATATTTTTCTCAAAGTCCTCATTAACAGGCTTTTCTCTTTCTTTTACTGCTTGATCCACGTACATTCGCTTAAAATCATTATCACCTATTAGATCATTAAAACGCCAATTATCATAAGCTTTTTGTATATCAGCAAAGTCCATCTTTTCTCTCAAAAGCGCTAATAAGCTTATCTTATCTCTCAAATTTTCTAACTCACAATCGAGAAAATCATCGAAACTTCATAACTTTTTATACAGTTCTCTATCTTCTATAATTGAGCGAAGAAATTTCATTATAGTAAGGTTCTTAATGGAAGGCTCATTTTTTTCTACATCATTAATATAGCTTTTGAGAAATTGAAATATACCAAGCCCATCACTATCTTGGACAAACTTCTCTCTATCATTAACACAATTGTTGCCCTGTGATGAACATAATCTATTATGCAATTTTTGCAAGTCATGTATTGACTTAACTACATATTCTGCAACTGACAATTCTCTCAGCTGATCACTTGTTTTTTCCGCTTTTATTGCTTTGTCTCCCTTAGTCAAACCTGCAATCATAATACGCCTCCTTTAACTATGTTTATATTATAACAATCAACATGTATTTAAGAAAAATCACACTGCTCACTGTACGTTTACGCTGCTACTTTGCATAATAGATTGCTTGAAGTCACACAAGTATCGTTTTTTATTAGATAAAAGTTAACAAGACGTTTTCATAGATTTTTAAGCTTAATAACATCCTCTCTATTGGGACTAGTTGAAATTAGATGAATTGATACGCCTATTAATTCTTCTATTTTTCTCACATATTTCATCAAATTTGCAGGTAATTCCTTAACTGACCTTTTGCCTTGAGTTTTCTCTTTCCAACCAGGAAATTCTTCATATATTGGCTCTAATTCTTTTTGTATTGAATGTGATGCGGGTAAATAATCATACATTTTTCCGCCATACTTATAACCAGTGCCTATTTTAATAGTATCAAAAGAATCAAGAATATCTAATTTGGTTAATACAATGCTTGAAACTCCAGAGAGTTTTACGGCCTGGCGCACTAAAACTGCGTCAAACCATCCGCAGCGCCTTCTTCTATTGCTTACTGTTCCAAGTTCCTTACCTATAGAAAATAAGCTGTCTCCAATCTCGTTATTTTGTTCAGTAGGAAATGGACCATTACCCACTCTTGTTGTATACGCTTTTGCTACACCAATAATGTGAGCATTGTAGGATAATCCTGAGCCTGTTATCGCTTGCGATGCTACGGTATTACTTGAAGTAACAAAAGGGTAAGTTCCGTGGTCGATATCTAAAAATGCGCCTTGAGCGCCTTCAAATATTATTTTCTTACCTTCTTTCATAAAATCATTTAGTATCTTCCACACAGGTTTTTTATATGAAAGAATTTTTTCTGAAATCTGTCGAATTTCCTTTAATATTTCTTCTTTTTCAACCACCTGGTAGTTAAGGCCTTTTCTGATAGAATTATGGTAACTCAGGAGAGCATCCACTCTTTGATTGAGCTCATCTGCGTTTTCTAAGTCACAAATGCGTATAGCTCTCCTTCCAACTTTATCTTCATAACATGGCCCTATTCCTTTGTTTGTTGTGCCAATTTTGCAATTTCCGTTTAAATCTTCAAATAGCTTTTCCTTGTCCTTATGTACGCTAAGTATTAATGGACAGCTCTCGGATACCATCAAGTTGTTATAGTTTACGTCCACTCCTTTAACTTTCAATGATTCTATTTCTGATATTAGAGCTTGTGAATCAAGAGCAACGCCATTTCCTATGATAGATATTTTTCCTGGCCTCAAAACAGCAGAGGGCAGTAAATTTAATTTATAAACCTCATCATCTATTACTATAGTGTGCCCTGCATTATTTCCCCCCTGAAATCTCACAACTACATCTGCATTCTCAGAAAGATAATCTACTATTTTACCCTTGCCTTCGTCACCCCATTGCAGACCAACAATTACAATATTATTCATCACTATTTTCTAGATTAATACGTAAATATTAATGCAGCATGCTACAAATGAAAAGAGAAATCTACGCCTTTCTTACACCTATTAAATAAAGAAATATACTATCGACTTTTTTTATATGTTATCAAATTATTCATCATTATATGATACAACTTACAGTATATTTATAGTAAGGTGTTAATTATGAAAAAGGCAAAGGAGAGTCCAGTAGTTAGATTAAAGGCCACAGCTAAAGAGTTCAATTTTGGTAAATTAAGAGCAGATCAAGATAATAAATTAGCGAATTCCGGTGAAACAATGTTCTTAGATTTTCAAAGAATGAATTTTATTATTAATGAAAAAGAAATAGATAAAAATTTTATTATTGCATTTAAGGAAGGAGCTAAAGATTATAAAAATGAGATTTTTAACCGTGATAATTTTGATAACCTCTCTGAAGAAGGTAAAGCTTTTATGGAACCAGTACTTAAGGAGCTTGATCAAGATAGACTATCTGAAGTTTGGGAAAATCATTGTAATAGCCCTACAATTGCTGATGAGAAAAAAATTGATGAATATAGAAAGGAATTTGAGAGATTTTATAACGCAGGGAGAAGCTCTTATCATCTATTCTCCAAAAAAGATTACCGTGCATTAGCAAAGGAAATTTTTAAGGAAATGTTTAGATACGCTGGAGCAAGGGTTCCAAGTGATGCTATTTTAGAAGAGTTAGTCACCAATTGTAATCAAGCAGGGTATGGGGCTGGTATATTTAATGAATCTCATGCCGCACTCAGTAGTTGTAATTTAACTCCACACAGTCCTAAAAAAGTGCTAAACATTTACTGCACTGACCACAACCGCATAAAAGTGACGTCTGATATGGCAATACCTATAACCACGATTGACAATCCGGAAGAGAAAATATGTGACCTATCCAGCTCATTAGAATTTACACTTGAGTCTCAATATGGTGAAGACCTTGTAAAATATGGAGATGGTAAATTATCACTTACTATTCCTGAAGAGTTGAAAAACTATAAAGACAATGGCAAGACCTTGTTTGACACTATTAAAGAATATTTTCAGAAATTCTGTGCAAAATTAGGATTTAAACCTGAGGCAAAAATACAAATAGAGCATAACTTAGGTACTCAAATCAAAGTAAACAACTATTTAGATGGTACAATATCTACTACAGGATCGGATGCAAATGAAAAATTTACCAATCTTTTAAAGAAAAATCTCAGAGAGAGGTTATTGGGATCAGGAGTTGCTCTAGGAGGTGAAGATGTTGATGATATTATTGAAGTCAGAGTATCTGCAGTTATGGATCTACTGCGTGATTATACTAAATTGGAAGATAATAAAGAAAACAGAGAGTTATTAATAAGTGAAGTAGCAGATAATTTAGGGCTTTCCACTCAAGATAAAACAGCATCAGAAGTATTGATGGAATTAAACTCTTTACCTTCTTCGATAAAAGGTCAGGTTAATCATAATCAAGTGCAGTTTGTTGTAAATATTTTTACCAATTTAATTGTTGAAGGAAAAAGCGAAGTATACAAAGAAAAAAATGCAATTAATGCAATGGATGCAATTCATCAGAAGATAGATAAGGCAATTGTTGAGCAAGAAAAAAGAGCAACCAACAAACAAGATATAGAAAATGATAAATGGACAGATAAAATAAAAAAACAGAGATTATCTATGGAATCACATGGGCATTTGCATTAAAGATACTGTGTACAGAGGCGTAGTATGCTCAATTTTCGCCTTTCATTTAAAGCACTCAAATTGACCAAACACACTCAATCCAAAGCGTTTGTAGATTCGATATCTTGAGTAACTTGACGCAGAGAGAATTGTATACCTTAGTCAACTTTTCTAGCGGTATCCATAAGGTAAATCATTATTTGAGTGTTACACCCAAGCCCTCTTTATTTTCCTCTGTTATCAAGCTAAAAATACCATTTGGTTTCATTATGTATACGAAACTATTATGCTTGCAAGAAAAAAAACCTAAAAAACTGGAAAAGAGAATAGGAATTTGACATAAGCTATTCCCAAATTTTCAATGTTCATATGGTTATAAGCAGTACAGCTATTAATCATCCATTATTGATATACCTGAATTATTCTCAGTAAATAAATCAAGTATAATGTTAGGTACTCTACCATCAACTATGTGAACAACCCCTGCACATTCTTCTACCATTTTAGTATATGACATAAGCCTTTCAACAAATTTTTCTCCTTTAATTTTTCCACAATCAATCGATTCTTTTAAATTTTTAATCAAGACTCTTCTATTGCCAACTTTGTTTATTTCTTCATCTGTATCACTCAAGATTATCATTTTAGATGCGTAAACTGCAAGTGCAATTGCACTTGCAGTGCTATCAGTATCAATATGATATGTTTCTCCATTTTTTCCATAACCGATAGGTGCAATAACTGGTATAGAATCTGATTCTTCAATAAAGAATAATATATCAGGATTGATTTCAGTTGGTCTACCGATAAATCCCATGTCTAGTATTTTTTCAATATTATTTAATCTATTTTCCCTAAGCGTAGTGCTTATCTTTTCAGCTTTTATGAGGTTGCCATCTTTTCCACATAGTCCAATAGCTGAACCACCAGCAGAATTTATATGCTGAACAATTTTTTTATTAATTGAACCACACAGTGCCATTTCAATGATTTTCATAGTGCTTTTGTCTGTAAGTCTGACACCATTTATAAACTTATCATTCATACCTAGCATTTTTAACACTAAGTTAATTTCATATTCTCCGTCATGAACTACCACCGGATTTATACCAAGCTGTTTCAACAGAACAACATTATGCGCAAAAGCACTAAGCAGCGTTTCATCTGAGATTATTACACTGCTGCATTTGATGATAAAAGTTTCGCCTACAAATTTAGGTATGTTAGACAGAACTTCAAATAATATTTCTGTTTTTTCCTTCAATGGCATCTTACCATTTAAAGATTCATCACTTTTCATTTTTTTATCTTGTAAATTTGAAAAACTCATCTCTTACCTTGGTGATTTTATGCTTAACACGAATGCTTATTTGATGAATTGATACATGTTCATTATTAACCCACTTTTGAGTATTTTCTAGAATAGCATCTAGACTTTCCTGATTCACTTTATCTATTTTTGTTAGCACAATATTAAAGTTAATATTATTACATATTAACCAATAAACAAAGTCTTTGTCTATTTCTTTTAATCCTACCTTGCTATCTATAAGCACAAACAATCTTTTTAGATTTCTCCTGTGAATTAGATAGTACTCAATTAGGTTTAAGTATTGTACTGCTTCTTCCTTGCTTGCACAAGAATAGCCATAACCCGGTAGGTCGACAATCCTAAACTTATCATTGTACATAGAGTAAAAATTTATTTGTCTAGTGCATCCAGGTTTAGAAGAAACTCTTGCAGCTTTTTTGCTGTTTATCAGCAAGTTGATTAAACTTGATTTTCCTACGTTTGATCTACCAGCAAATGCAATCTCTGGAGCCGACTCATCTGGTAATGATTTTTTGTCTGAAGCTCCAAATATGAAGCTGCAGATTGATGTTATCTGTTTTGCCATTATACTTAGGTAGAAATATTCGAGACAATTATAGTGTTATTGCTTGATATAAGAAATTTTTTATTTCAGTATATATTACTTACTTAAACAGCTGAAAACTAGACCTGTACTATATGGATATAGAGAATAATTTACAAGACTTAAAAAAAAAGTTTTCTGATGTAGAGAGAAATCTGGAAAACCCTACCAATTTGAGTCAAAAAGAATTCGTTAGTTTTTCAAAGGAATACTCTGAACTCAGACCAATTATCGAGATAATCGATGAATATAATATATTAAAAGAGGAAATTTCAGATTTAGAAGAAATCATGAAAGATGAGAACAGCGATGGTGATATAAAAGAGTTAGCAAAAGAAGAACTTCTTGAGAAGCAAAAGATAGTATTACCGAAAGTAAAAGCAAAACTAAAGTTGGCATTATTACCCAAAGATGAAGATGACTCAAGAAATGCAATATTAGAAATTAGAGCAGGCACAGGCGGAGAAGAAGCAGCATTATTTGCAGCGATGTTATTTCGTATGTATCAAAAATATGCAGAAAGAAGAAATTGGAAGTTTGAGCCAATAAGTATTTCTAATACAGGTATAGGTGGCTATAAGGAAGCTTCTGCACTCATTAATGGAACAGAAGTTTTTGCAAGACTGAAATTTGAGTCAGGGGTGCACAGAGTACAAAGAGTGCCAGAAACTGAATCCTCAGGAAGATTGCACACTTCCGCAGCTACTGTTGCAATATTACCTGAAGTAGAAGAGGTTGACTTTGAAATAGAAGAAAAAGATTTACGCATAGATGTTTATAGATCCAGTGGTCCTGGAGGACAATCAGTGAATACAACTGACAGCGCAGTAAGGGTCACCCACTTGCCAACAGGGATAGTTGTAATACAGCAAGATGAAAAATCGCAGCACAAAAATAAGGCTAAAGCGCTCAAAGTGTTGAGAGCAAGGCTATACGAAATTGAAAGACAAAAAAAAGAAATGGAAAGGTCAACAATGAGGAAAAGCCAAATTGGTTCTGGAGATCGCTCTGAACGTATAAGAACTTATAACTTTCCACAATCAAGAATAACAGATCATAGAATTAATCTCACTTCACATCGACTAGAACAGATTATAAAAGAAGGTGAACTAGATGAATTTATTGAGGCATTGATTTCACGAAATGAAGCAGAAAGGTTGACTGGAGGGGGTAATGTTACTTTTTGATGGAAATTTGAAACAAAGCATAGGTATCAGGTTAAAAAGAAGTAAAGTTAGTTGTTCATAAGGTTGACAATTATTTAAATTTATGCTATAATTAGCAGCTCTATAACTTACAGAAACTATGGAAGTTGACTTTAATCAATATGTTAATAGTAACACCTTAGAGTTAAATAATCTATATGTATATATGGAGAAGCTAGTAAACTTTTTACAGAAAAAGCAAAATATTTAGCTCTTTACCAAAGCAGCTTATGGTTATTTAAAGCCTGCTCTTGCAAACCGACTTTGAGGGACCTACCCTCATCTATTTCGTAGCTTAAACACTCAGTTTGCTCATTTCTGACCATTCTTTGTGTCTCTACGGCACACTACGTCCACACACACTTAAAGTATTTATCCACAGTTACACTAATTTATAGAAAATGCAGATAAATTTTTTGTTGTTTTATAGCTAAATAACTTGTTGACAATAAAGACAGTATCTCCACTCTCCCTCATTACATGCATTTAGCCTTGCTCCAGCAGCTAGCGCTTCGTCTACAGCCTTGTGCAGTTCATTTGGACTTTTTGCTCTTACCACAGCACTTTTAAGCCAGCTCAACTTTTCTGCACTTGGCTTTATTTTTTGCAAAGCTGAAGCAAATGGATTCAACCCTTCTGGATAATCTGCTTGATTATTCAAAGGTTTTGTGCCATATATGTAGTCAAGTCCTTTTCCATAGTTGATTTTGTTTTCGTGAACGTTTCTGCTAGGGAAAGGCATTGTATCTTCCGGTTTTATCTCCTTCTGATTATTAATTTTGCTCACAAACTTAGACTGCTTTATATCAACGCCTTCAAGAGCACCAAATATTTTCTTCAATAACTTGTCTTTACTAGTAATATAACCCCCATATTAAAAATACTTTTTAAGTATATAAATCTTAGTTTATACACTCTATTACTCAGTATAAATTATAGTGAGTAGTTTTGCAAATACTTCCTACTATAACAATCCGTTTTCTCGAAAGCTGAAATAGCCTCCACTTGTGATGATAATATGGTCAAACAATTTTACGCTTACAGTACTACATGCTGCTGCTAAGCTCTTCGTTACTGCTTGATCTTCTTCTGACGGCTCTAAGCTTCCTCCAGGATGGTTATGTGACATTATTATTAATGTTGCATTTTTTATTAATGCTTTTTTTATAATCTCCTTTATGTATACCGGTGCTTTTTCCATTTCACCAATATAGGATTCTTCTCCGATGTAAGTCCATTATTGGCTCACTCTTAAGCTTTTCTCTGAGCACCCTTTCTAGTGTTTCCTTAACACACATAATCATTGCTACTGCAGAATCAGTCACTCCTTCTATAACTTTCAGGTCATCCATTTCTCTACCTAAAATTCTTCCTACTCCCGTATAAGTGTTCACCAGATTTTTAGCAATTTCTTGAGCTTGCGGCCTTTCATGTACTGCACTTAAAAATGTTTCCATTATTTCACGATCAAGTAGTGCTTTACCTTTGCTTTCTAATATTCTGAATTCGATTTCTTCTTTACTTTTATTCATATAATTTACCTTTCACTAACAACAAACTTTTTTTAAATATTTACTGCTGTTTTTTTATCAGCATTGGCATAGCTTTCGAGTGAAGTCAAATCAATTTTTCAATCTTTTTTACTTATTTTTTCATTAATAAGCGAAGATATTAATATATGATGATTTTTTTATTTTAAACTTGTTGAATTTCGTCTAAAGAGATGCCTACCGCTTGCAAAATAATATCAATAGAAATTCCTCCTTTCACTAAATCCTTTGCAATTTTCATCTTTTCTGCTCTTTTCACTTTCTCTTCGCAAATTTGCATGCTTTCAAACAGAGACTCTCTTAATGCATTACTTGGCTCTCAATTTCTTTGTATTCTTTTATCAAATCCTGTAGCTCATTTTCTACTTTACTACCTTCATCTATTAGTAGATCTGTAATATTAATCGATAACGCTTCTGCCATTTCATATAATTTATCAAGTGGAACAGCAGTCCTTCTTTGCTCATAGTTACTTATTTCATCACGTGTTGTATTCATTTTCTCAGCCAAATCCTTCTGAGTATATTCCCGTCCATTCTTTTATCTTTTTTCCTATCTTGTAGTATATAGAACCTGTTTTTTCTTCAACACATTCATCAGCAGACAGACCTATTGTTTTTGAAACAGTATCAACAGAAACTCCTGCTTTAACCAGACCTTTTGCAATTTTTATTCTCTCCGTTTTTTTACTATTTTTCTCACTAACTTGAACAAATTTGGTTAGTAAACAAAACATTCTACGTAATTCCTGATCATTAATCGTTTTATATTTTCTTACTAATTTCCTCTCCCTCATCTTCAAAACAGATTTTTTCATTTAATACAGGAATTAGGTCTACAATACCAATCGACAATATCTCTGCTATAGCATACAACTTTTCAATCGAAATTTTACGTGTTCCTTTTTCATATTGTAGTACTATTTGATACGTTACGCCGATTTTTCCCGCTAAATCTTTTTGAGTATAACCCTTTGCTAACCTAAAACTTCTTACCTTCTTTCCTACTTCGTGATCTAAAGAACTAGTATAGCTAACGGTCATTCTTTTTCATAACCTGCCATTTTAAAAGTTTCAGATAGAAATTTTGCTAGCATATGTTACCTTTGTTGAGAACTATAGTATTTCCCAAAGTAAATGATAAAGGTATAATAAGGTATTTGGGTTATAATGGCGTATAGTGTGGATTTAAGAGAAAAGGCAATATCGATGATAGGAAAAGGGAAGACGAAGGTTGAGGTGGCAGAGCTTCTGGAGATAGGAATAGCAACTTTGTACCGCTGGTTAAAAAAGAAAGCTGCTGGTGAAAGCCTCAAGCCATCTAAAAACGGCAGCTTCATTCGAAAAATAGACCCAAAAATACTCGAAGAATATGTTACAAAGAATCCAGATCATACTCTGGCAGAGATGAAACAAAATCTTGGATTTGGAATAAATTCAATTTGGTATAGACTAAAACAGCTAAAAATTACTTTAAAAAAAAGTCACACTATATCAAGAGCGCAATCAAGAAGCAGTTTATTGATAAAATCTCAAAAATAGACCATTCCAGCATCTTATATATAGATGAAGCAGGAGTTGATAATAAATTATACCGAGAATATGGACGTGCTCCAAGAGGAAAGAAAATTTATGCAGATATTCCAGCGAGAGAGAATCAGTATAGTAGCCGGGTGGATTGGAATGAGATTTATTGCACCAATGACTTTCAAAGGTGGGTGTGACAAAGAGGTATTCAATATATGGTTGGAGAAACCTAAATTGCCACTTGGCACAACCATAGTTATGGATAATGCTACATTTCATAAGACCACTAAAACAAAATCATTAATAGAGTCTTTTGGCTGTCATGTGCTGTATCTTCCAACATATTCACCAGATTTGAATCCCATAGAACACTGTTGGCATACCATCAAAAGCCGCCTCAGACCTCTAATGTATAAATGTACAGACTTACAACTTTTGGTTGGTAATACCATAATGGAAATTTATCATTCATTTTAGAAAATACTATACAAGCTGATCCGCCCCTGTTCTTCGCATCGGTACTCTCATCCTTGAAGTTTAGCTTCTTGGATTTCTCCCTTGTCATCGAAACGACAGGTTCCCGCAGTTCTACACAATAGCCTATAATAGTTTTCACGCCACCTATATGCCGGACGCCACCTACCCAGTAAGCAAGTTCCTTGTAGATCTATCCCAGGAGAGATGGGAGCTCCTGGTTTTGACGTCGTCTCAGCCCTTTCGACACTTCATCAGTGGTTCATTTTCATTCGCCTCTCTATTTCGTACATGACACGTATTTGTGCCTTTTCCATAACGCTCACTACCTTGACTCTTTATCAAAGCAGCTTATGGTTGTTTAAAGCCTGCTCTTGCAAGCCGACTTTGAGGGACCTTCCCTCATCTATTGTGCAGCTTAAGCACTTAGTTTGCTCATTTCTGATCATTCTTTGTGTCTCTACGGCACACCCCATCATCCGGCTTCTCTCTAATTTGGTATGCATACTTCCATGTAATTGATCGTGGCAGTGCTTATGAAGCAAGGATAGATTTTTCATGTTATTATTGCAATCTTGATGATGTACATGTGTTAAACCTAAACCAAAGATAACAATAATTACATTTACCTTGCTGTAACTTCAGTAATTTTATTACTCGTGATCTGGTAATTTACTTAAACGATTTCCCCAATATGGCCAATCTCCATCATACGGAGATCTATTTCCATTTACTTTGATATGTCGTTTAATAGCATGATCCCTATGTCTAATAAGATATAACTTGTTACTTACCATATATCTCCAATTGTCGTTACCATACTTTTTAAAGTATTTTCTTTTAACCCAACACCTTCTTTTGTCATGGTGTCTATAGACAGCCCATTTCCAAAGTTTGTTATGCATAGAGTAGTCTAATAAATTAAAGACTTTGCTTGAGACTACCGAGATGTAATATTGGCTCCAACCCCTTATTATTGGATTAAGTTCTTTTATTACAGCTTCTTGTGGCGCTGCTCGCAACTCTTTAAGCTTATGTTTTATAGATAACAAGTGTTGACTTATAGATTTACGACTTGGTTTACTTGTAACCTCTCTTATTTTGACGTGTTTGATAATGCCTTATTGAAAATCCAAGAAAATCAAATCCTGGCTTTTCCCCATTTAGGGATTTCAGTGTATGTGCAATTCTTGTCTTTGATGACTTTAATTCTAGTCCAACGGGTTTTAGCCATTTTTCAGTTAGAACCTTTGCCTTCATCACAAGTTCCTCGCTCTCGTGTAATACCACAAAATCATCAGCGTACGTAATTACACTAACTGAATTTTGCGCCTGCTTGCGAGACACCCTGCTATATTTCTTTTTCGCATATTGGAAAAGTTCTTCCTTAAGTTCTTCTTTGATATTCTGTTCTAGTCCATATAGTGCTACACATGCAAGTAATGGAGAAATTGCTCCACCTTGAATTGTGCCACGTTTGGTAGGACTGGACTTTCTATCTTCCATAATGCCTGCTTTCAACCATCCTTTTATAATTCTCTTTAAAGTTGGTGTGGTATTAAGTTTTTCAAGCAGTGCAGAATGTTTCAAAGCATCCGGAAATATCAGCATCTAGTATAAATGCTGTTTTCTGACCAAGTGCGATAAATATAGCTGCTATTGCATCATGACAGGATCTACCAGATCTAAAACCGTAAGTGTTAGGCTCAAACTTTGCTTCCCATTCCGGTTCTAGTGCCATTTTAACAAGTGTTTGCTTTGCTCTATCTGCTATTGGTAGGAATACCGAGCGGGCGATACTCCGATGACCTATCAGATTTTGGGATCCATACCCGTCTTGATGGCTTTGCCTTCTCTCTTATATTTAAGGAATTTGCTAATAGCAATCTTTCCTTTTTATTAAGATTAGACTTTCCATCAATGCCTGAAGTCTTTTTCCCTTTGTTATCCTGAGTTACCCTTCTAACAGCGAGCATTCTTGCACTTGTTGACTTTAGTAATAACCTCTGAAGATTATGCATCTTCATATCATTACATTGTGAAGCTCGGTAAATTCGTTTTTGTAGCTTAAATGAAGATTTCTCAAGCTTGCGCCAAATTCCATTCATACTTAACATTTTGTTGGCTCATAACATATTCACTACTATTCACAACTTTACCTTCCAAATTACAGTGTTTACGTCTGCATATCCCAAATATTACTTTAGGCATTAGCTTCTTAAACAATCCCTCCACATAGAAGCATTTAGTGGGCCACCTTCTTAGTTATCCTTTTTAAACAAAGGATAATAAGAGCTTCCATGTGGTTACTCCGTTCCATGAAATCTTTTCACGTTAACTTAGGTTCTTACTATTTGCCGGGAGGTTGAAAACATCTTAATTAGACCTTCTCATTCTAATTATTCATCTCTCCGTACCTTTTGGTTTATGCGTCTCAACTTTATTTCGCATATCACAAATAACGACAATTCAGACATAAGTTCCTTTCGTAACCATATCTAACTTTCTTAGGGGGGTTTATTATAAAGTTTAATATTACCCCTTTTTAATCCATGCTTGCACCTTAGAAAATCGCCACTTTCCTAAAGTGTGGATTATGCTTTCAACCCGATGTTAAGGCGGATGGAATTTAACCATCACGATTTCATGACTTTCGGGTCGCACGTTAAGTGTTTGTTTTGGATGTGTTGGTATATTAAATGTTCTACACAAACTTTTCTTTATATTAATTTATTTTTTGATTTGACACACTTTTTTGAATGTTTTCTCAACATTTCATTACCTTCTCTCTTTCTCCATTTCCTGGCTCAATATTTACACATGACATTTTTCTTTGAGGATGCCTTGATAGTGGTTTATACCCAGAAGGTCCTGGCTGTGATTTTGATAAATCTTCTATTGCCTCAAATTTTCTCTTTCTCTCTTGATAAGATTCATCTACTTCTTGACGGGTACTGGAAGGGAAAAGGTTTGACTGCACTGTATCAAGCATTTCCTTACTATTATAGTTTATCACAGCTTCAAGACACATCCTTTTGAACTCCTCAGAAGAATATTCATGGCTCTCAATTATCTGGGAAGAAAGCATTTTATGATTATAAGCTGCTAACATTGCATATTGTTCTTTTGGTGATCCTGCTTTATCTAATAGAAATTCTAACACTTCAATATCAACTTCAGCAGCAGCTTCTCTAAATGCTTCATAATTATTGGCCGCCAACATTGCATGTCGTTTTTCTGGCGATCCTACTTTATCTAATAGAAATTCTAATACTTTAATGTCAACATGAACAGTATTTACCCTAAACGCTTCATAATTATTAGCCGCCAACATTGCATGTCGTTTTTCTGGCGATCCTGCTTTATCCAATAGTAGCTCCAACACTTCAATATTACCTTCACTGGCAGCTATTCTGAGTGCTTGACAAGCATTAGCCACCAACATTGCATATTGTTCTTCTGGCAATCCTGCTCTATCCAATAAAAACTCCAATGCTTTAATATTACTTTCAGCAGCAGCTTCTCTAAATGCTTCATAATTATTAGCCACCAACATTGTATGTCGTTCTTCTGGCAATTCTACTCTATCCAGCAGTAGTTTCAACACTTCAATATTACCATTACCGGTAGCAGCTACTCTAAATACTTCATAATTATTAGCTGCCAATATTTTACTCTGTACATCTAGTAATTTCGCTTTATCCAATAGAAACTCCAACGTTTTAATATTACCACTGTCAGCAGCTGCCCTAAATGCTTCATAATTCTCCACTGCTAACATTGCATGTTGTTCTTCTAGTGATCCTGCTCTATCCAAGAGCAACTTCGACACTTTAATATTACCTTCACTGATAGCTTCCCAAAACGCTTCGTAATTATTAGCCGCCAACATTTCACACTGTAAATCTAGTAGTTTCGCTCTGTCCAATAGAAACTCCAACGTTTCAATATCACCATCATCATCTGCAGCTACTCTAAACGCTTCATAATTATTAGCCGCCAACATTTCACGCTGTACATTTGATGATTCTGTTCTATTCAATAAGAGTTTCAGTACTTCAGTGTGCCCTGCATAAGCAGCTACTCTAAATGCTTCATAATTATTAGCTGCCAACATTTTATACTGTACATCTAGTAATTTTGCTTTGTCCAATAGAAGCTCCAATACTTTAATATTACTTTCAACAGCAGCTTCTCTAAATGCTTCATAATTCTTCACTGCTAACATTGTATGTAGTTCTTCTGGTAATTCTACTCTATTCAGCAGAAGCTCTAATACTTCAGCATTATCATTACCGGCAGCTTCTCTAAATACTTCATAATCATTAACTGCCAACATTTTACACTGTAAATCTAGTAATTTCGCTCTGTCCAATAGAAATTTCAACGTTTCAATATTACCTTCAGTAGCAGCTTCCCTAAATGCTTTATAATTAGCAACCTCTATTAACATTTTATATTGAATATTTTTCTGTGATTGTGTGTTTCTGTTCATAAATTACCTCTAACCTATAGATACATTATGCAGCATAAATACTTAATAGTTTTTAACATTACTGTACTTACATTTTTGAGTACTATAAATGCTTATATTTTTTTTGTATACTTCTGCGATTTTTGCTTTCTTTAGGAAAATTTCTATTGCACTTTTATTATAAGATAAGCATAAACTTTTCTTACCATAATTCTTCTTTTCCATTTTTTAATGAATTAGTATTACATATTGCTAAAAATTTAAACAATATAACCATTTCCAGCGCTCAAAACCAAGAAGCGTGAGAACTGTTTTTCTTGGGATGCGTTGATCTACCAAACGATACATACGAACTTTTTTGTATTCTGACTTTGCTATACGCTAAAACTAGCCATATTAGCCCATTTTATCCATATATACATACGAACTGTTTTGCCTAAGCTTATGGAAATAATTTAAATCTTCTATTTTTATAACCTTATTTTTACGCAACTTGTTCTCAAAAATATACGATCTTTTTTGAAGGAGTAAACAATTGAATTGTTTATAACACTAGCTAGCATGGTATCTTCACTAAAATATTTTTTGAAAAAGTTAATTGACTTATAAATAATTCTCTACTAATACTGGCATGTGTTTGTTTATTCTGCTGAAGTTGCTCCATACAGGTTTGCTGTAAAAACTTCAGCAGTTTCCGTACTCCTTTAAAGCATAATCCATCACGCTCTTAATAATAGTGATATCAAATATAGGTCTTAACTATTTTAATCTATAGTAAAATTAGCTCAAATTTGCAGTCATAAGCAACTTTTAACCTATCTACATACTCCATTGTTACTCACCATAAAAACTTAACAAAAATATGAGTAGTAAAAAGATTGTGTTGAAATTAGCTTGACCAATATTATATATTGTACATAATATATTCTATATCTAGGCTAGGAGGTAGTATGGATACAGAGTCAGTAAAATATGTTGTAGAATCTATCAGTAAACAAAAGCTAGGAGAGGAATTAAATACTGAGCCATGGCATTCAAAAATTGAGCGTAATAGCAATGAGGAACCAACGCCTGAAGATGACATAACAGATTTAGATGATTATAGTTTGTTTGTTCAAGGAATAAGTAATCGTTCGGAATGTTATGACCTTGATCAGAGACATGAAACTAGGGAGGCTGTTGACACATGTGTAAAACATACATTGTCGTATCAGAGTGAAACTGATGATAGTGATTTATATTGGAAAAATTACTCTATTAGTCCAAGAGACTCTGCTTTAATTAAGTTAGATCTACTACTGACTGAAAGTGAGAGAAGTCTAATTGATGAATTTCGTAAAGAGTTAAAAGATGTAGTAACAAAAAATGATCAAGGTTATAGGGATAAGCATGAAAATTTTACAAACACTGCTTTAGAGCGTATAGAGTGCATAACAAATAAATATTTGCAAAAAGGGATAAGACTCAATTCAAAATATAACGATGATAAGTATACTATAACAAGTTTAATTTTTAAGGAAATAAGAAATATCCCTGATAGAATACGACAGCATAAGGGATTACCACCTTATGAGAGTTTATCAGACGATAGTGAGACTATAACAAGTTTAGTTTCTAAGGGAATAAGAGATATTCCTGCCTACGAGGGTGTATCAGATGATAAAAATATAGGTATTATACGCAATATCATGAGTAATTTACTATTAAAAGGTGGAAGAGTAAAATGCAGTTCCTTTTATGATGATAAGTTATTGTATGCAACTTATGGGTTCAGTTATGAGATTTTTGCAGAACGTGAAGAAATCGATAACAAGCTAAAAAGTGTAGCAGATGAAGGTATTATAAACAGTAGTGCCCAAGGCAAAGCTTTACACGTAGAAATGGATAATGGATATTTTTATGTAAAATATTCGCAAGATAGCACTGTTGAGGTTGCAAAAGTTATAAATAATCCAAAAGTGAAAGATTTAAGTTTTAGACATCATATATTTCATGTTGGAAAGAGTATAGTAAGAGTTGAAAATGTAGGAGGAAAAAGAAATTATACAGACGTTTTAGAAGGTGGCATTGAAATGTCTTTTACTACTGAAGTAGGAAAGATTAGTATTCATCTACGTTCTAGTGATAAAGACAACAATAAAATTGAAGTAAAGATAAGTGACGATGACAAGAAGAAACTTGATCAATTAAAAGATAAGGAAGAAATAGGAGAAAATTGCTTACTTGGTGGATATTCAGTACATGATGCGATTAAACGAGGATATTTTGAAAAACATGAAACACTACGTCAATCTTCTGAAAAAATTACCTTATCTAATGAAAAGAAAAAAAATAGTTGGTGTGAGATAGTAACAAATTCAAAACAGACAACAAGCCGTACTGTAGGGTAAATGCTAAACTGCTTGATTGTCTAAAGATCTTATATTACTCACCATAAAAACTTCACAAAAGCTTAACGACGTGAGTAGTAAAAAGATTATTGACTTAATGTTACATATTGCATACAATGTATCATATATCTTAGCTTAGAGGGATAAGTATGGGTGAGTCTACTGGGATAGTAAAATCTATTATCAATCTACTAAAACCAAAATCCAAACCAGAGCCATCTGATTTTGAATATGAATCAATTATAGAACATCTATCATCTAAAGAGCATTTATTAAATGAGCTGATGAATGATATGTGGTACTCAGGAGACTTACCATCAGTCAGAAACTATAATGAACCATTATCTTTGATAGATAGCAAACTTGGATTAAGTGAACAGATTTGTGTTTGGTTTGCTCTAGATCATGACCTTACACCAAGTCAAAAAAATTTAAACAAAAAGTTACTTAGTGCTCTAAAATGTTTAACTTCTAACTGTGGTTCATTTGATAATACTGAGCCCCTTGAAGAATTTTTACATGATAATAGAAACAATAAAGATTTAAAAGTAATTCTTAACCTAAGAAGAGGAGAATCTCAATCAACAGTATTGCATGCGATTGCAGGAGCAAACATTGGTGGATTTCGTCGCACAGGAAATCAGGCTATAGATTTACTCTTAGAAGCAGGCGCAGATCCTAACATACAAGATAATAAAGGAAAAACACCATTATACCTTGCTGCTGCCAAAGGTCACCACGATAATGCAAACTCTCTTCTTTTGAAAGGAGCTAAACCTAATATAACAAGTAGAAAGGGTAAAACTCCACAACGAATAGCAACTAATAACCTCTGCTATGATATTGAAGAATTATTTTTAACTGGTAAACAGAAAAAGATGAATAAGGAATTGTATGACTTACTTGTACTCGATTCAGACTGCACTAAAAATTTAAAGGAGTTTTTAAGTAAGCATAAAAGAGATTCAGACCTAAAAGTAGTGCTAAATATTAGGCAAGGAATGGGTGAATCAAAAGTGTTTTCGTATGTTGATCGTTTTGCTTGGGATAATGAAGATCTTGCTCAAGAGTTAAGAAAAATATTTCTAGAAGCAGGAGCATTAGATTATGGTATAAATATTTATCGTCAGCAAAAGAAAAGACAGGTCAGTAAATTACTCGTTAATTTAACCTCAAATCAAAAGGAAAAGTTAAATGAGTTTTCTGATAAGGTGTTTCAGGCTCAAAACATGGCTGAAATTGAAGAGATTGTAAACGATGCTATAAAGTCTGGTGTACGATTAAACTATTCTCTTTCACAAGATTTCTTTTCAGGTAATGAGTACACTTTTACCGATTATGTGATGAAAAAAATCAGTGAGTTGGAAAAAAATCCTAAAGTTGCTAGTAATATAATATGTCAATTAGTATCAAAAGGGGCAGTGTTTGGTAATACAGTTGATGCTAACACACTGACATCAGAATTTAAAGAGCATAAAACTAACCTAAAAAAAGCTTATATAGATTATGTTAGCAATTCTCATAAGTTTATTGAAATCGCAAAAAGTGCAACCAATAGCGAGCTAAAAGATGCAAGAATAGACAACTCCGTTTTTTACTTAGAATATTCTAAAGATAGTAAAATAGACATTATAAAGATAACAGATGGGGTAAGGGATTTAGGTCTAACCGATGGAGATGTAAAATGTGGAAGAAATATAGTAAAGATCGGTAAAAGTGAAGTAGAAATTAAAACTGAAGATGGCATAAGGAATTACACAGATCTTACAGAAGGTAGCAGTATAGTATTAACTTTCTATACTAGTTTGGGAAATGTAGACGTTAGGCTGTATCCTGACGTACAGAATAAAAGCAAAATTATAGTAGAAGTGAGTAATAGAGAAGAAATATTAGAAAAATTCAAAGGTCGCGAAGAAGAGTTAGGCAATGATTGCGAGCTTGGTAACTACTGGGTCTACGATGCTATTGAACAGGGATATTTTGAAAGATCTGGTGGATTAATGCGTCCTGAAGTAATAAGCGAGTCTAACAACAAATGGACAGAACGTGAAGAGTTAAGAAGGGTTTCTAGGGAGGAAATTACTAGGTAGAAAGTATTAACTAAGATGATTAGTAATCTAAGAAACGAATTGTCTTAAGCTCTACACGGGAGTGTTAAATAAACTGTGTCAAACCGCATTTTTAGTTCAACTCAATTTTCAATCTGCCAGGAAAGAAAACATCAAGTTGAGAGATAGTTAATGCCCAATCATGTACAGCACTTTTCCTCTGCCTTCTTTATAGCACAATATACCTGCTTATACAAGGCATTTATGCTGGTAAATGAGCCTTTGGTCTTAGTGAATTTCCTAATTTGCCTATGTAGCCCCTCTATGGGATTGGTGGTGTAGATTATCCTCCTAACTGGACCAGAATACTTAAAATAACCAGACAAGTTTTCCCAATTATTCTGCCAAGATTTTATAACCATAGGGTACTTTGTGCCCCATTTTTCATCCAATTCTAACAGATAATTCTCGGCAATTTCCTTGCTTGAAGCTTGATATACCTTCTTTAAATCGCTCAAAAAACTCTTCGCATCTTTACCGGCCACATACTTCAGTGAGTTGCGTATCTGATGCACTATACACATCTGCACTTCCGCATTAGGAAAGACACTGTTTATAGCTGCAGAAAAGCTTTTTAGCCCATCAACGCAGGCAATAAGGATATCTTCTACTCCTCTTTCTTTGAGGTCATTTAGCACTCCCAACCAGAAGTTAGCTCCTTCACTTTCAGCCAAATAAAAACCTAATACTTCTTTTTTGCCATTTTGATCTATGCCTAATATGTTATACATGCATTTACTTACGCAATGCCCGTCCTCTTTGACTTTAAAAAACATGCCATCCATGAAAACTATCGGATATACAGACTGCAGCGGGCGACTACGCCATTCGTTGATTACTGGTAGCAATTTGTCAGTAATACTTGATATCTCTGCCGCCGATATTTTGTGATCATAAATTTCCTCAACATGTGACACTATATCTCTATAGCCCATACCACTGGCAAATGTGCTCAAAATCTTCGTTTCAAGCTCTGGATGTAAGTTTGTTTGCCTTTTTTTGACTATTTGTGGTTCGAAACTTCCTTCCCTATCTCTTGGCGTCAAAAGCTCAAATGACCCTGCGCTTGTACGTAAAGTCTTTGCATTCCTCCCATTTCTTCGATTATTCTCTTCGCTTTCAGCCGATAAGTGGTTTTCTATTTCACCTTCCAGGCTTACCTCCAGCAACTTTTTTATAAACGGTGTTAATGCTCCATCTCTTCCTGTCAACGGTCTTCCTTCTCGTATAGACGACAGGATATTTGTTTCTAATTCTTTATAATCTACCAAACCGGTAGTTCTGTTTACTACTTTCTGACTCATTGTCAAACCTCCATTTTTTTATATCAACTTATTACTTTTTTTTCGGTTTGACACAGTTTATTTAACACTCCCCTCTACACAAATCACTCGCTCTTTTTTACAATTAATTTGGTTTATAGAACTACTCGTAGTAATCAAAATAAGATTTTTTCTATAGTCAAGTTATAGTAAAATGAAATGCGATAAAGTTGCATTATTACTTCTACAGCTAAATTTTAGCCTTAGCGTATTTATTATACAGGTAGTACAAAGCCATTGTTAGACTCATATATCTTCAATAATCTATTAACAATTCCTATGGTACAATCAATTTTGAAGGCTTTAGTAAAGGGGGAGTATGACAAAAGCAAATCCAATAGTTACATTAAAGGCTAAAATTAAAGAATTTGGTTTTAGTAAATTAAAGGCTGGTAAGAGCAATAAATCAGCAAACTCTGGTGAAACAATGTATTTGGATGTTTCAAGAATGAATTTTGTTATTAATGGAAAAATTATAGATACAGTTTTAACCTCTGCATTAATGGAAGGAGCTAAATGTCGCAAAAGCAATCTTTTTAACAGTGGTGATATATATAGTACTGAAACCGCAAGAAAAAAACAAAGAGAAATAGACACAGATCATGGTAGGGATTTTGTTAATTCAGTTCTAAAAGATCTTGAAAAAGAGCTTGCATATAATGCGTTAAGTGGATTATGGGAAAGTCATTGTAAAAATCTTGAAATTCCTGATTATCAGAAAACCAACTCATATAGGAAAGATTTCGAGAGATTTTACAATGCTGGAAGAGAGCACATGGATTTATTACTAAAAGTAGGAGATGACAATAAGAACTACCGCCCATTTGTAAAAGAAGTTTTTAAGGAAATGTTTAAATATGCTGAAGCAGAAGTTCCAACTGACCTTATCTTAGAAGAACTAGTTACTAATTGTAATCAAGCAGGATACTTAGCAGGTATATTTGTTGAGTATCACTCTGCACTGAGTAATTATCAATTAACACTTCGAGAACCTGATAAAGTAATAAATATTGATTACACTGGCCATAATAATATAAGAGTAAAGTCTGATATGGAAATACCTGTAGCCAAATTTGATAATCCAGGAGAAAAAATATGCGATCTATCGACTTCACTTGAATTTGTACTTGAGTCTCAAGATGGTAAAGATGGTGTAACCTATAAAGATGGCAAATTATTACTTACTATTCCTAATGAACTAAAAAATTATAAAGAGGAAGGTAGAAACTTGTTTGATGTTATTAAAGAATATTTTCAAAAATTCTGCGAAAAATTAGGATTTAAATTCGAGATAAAAACACAAAAAATAGAGCATGATTTGGATGACTCGCTGAAAGTAAACAGTTATCTTGAAGGCCTAAGAACGCCTATTTCTAGCACCAACCATATTATTGGTCATTAAAAGTAAGTATGTGCTGTAAGAGAGTTCAGTTAAGCTTTTTTCTAAAGCATACATTTCTTGTAATAATCCGAACAGGGTAAGATATGTGAGCAAGGTTATATTTGACTTGCATTATTTTTTGGTATTGGTTAATTTAATGTAAGTCAAAGGTAAATTAGGTGGATAATAAAGAAAAAGTATACCTATTTAAGCTCTCCCTAAATAAAAAAATCTATCGTGAAATGGCATTGAAAGGCAGAACTAGTCTCTATACTTTTGCAAAAGAGATTGTTGATGCTTTTGACTTTGAGTTTGATCATGCGTTTGGTTTTTATGATAACATAAAAGATATTCACGAAAGCTCAGAGGCGTATACGTTATTTTATGATTTTGGTGATCCAGTTAATGATAATGAAAAAAGTGTAAAAAAATCTTACATATATAAAATTTTTCAACTTAACAAAAAAATGCTATTCCTTTTTGATTATGGTGATAATTGGGAGTTCTTAGTAGAATGTTGTGGTGTCATTGAAGCGGAAATTGGAAAAAGATATCCAAAAATCACTAAAAAGCAAGGAGAAGCTCCTCCACAATATCCTGACTATGATATATAGTTTAGGTGCTACTTTCTATCAAATTTTTCTTATTCTTTTTAACTTTGTAGTATACCCTTTCTTATAATAGTCCGAATGAGATAAGATATGTGTTTATGTCTATATATAGGCCAATAGAGTATTATGATCTGTTCGGGTTATTTTTAAAAAGGGCTATACAACGCAACACTACTCACTAATAACGCTGTACCAACAAAACCAGCTAAGATTGCTTGTCTTTTATGGATTTTTTTTGTCTGTTGCATCGCTATCAAAACATACAGCTAAAGAGGTGCTGTCATTTGCGTTTCTATTGAGAAGTTCTGGGCTTTTTTTGCTGGTTTCACATGTAGGTTGAATCATATTAAGATCATCATTATTTTTGTTGATATTTTTACACAACTGAGTGTCGATTTCTGTAACTTTTTCAGTATTAGTTTGTTCTTTGATTCCTCTATATCAACTGCAGTAGCAGCAATTTGGCTACCTTTCTTATTTCTCAGCAATACCTTTCAATAGTTTTGGTGTTTTCATAGTTTCTCTCCTTTTGTTGTTTTTATAAATGGTATAATTACGCCGCTAATCCATAAAATTTCTCCCTTTGCTCACCCCAAAGCATCGGTATTTCCCTTAATTCAGCTAACCTCAAATCTCTTGGCTGCCTCCCATTTACTATGTCTTCTTTAATCTTTGGTGCTAAATAATTCAGCCTCAAAATTTGCTGTATACGTCTTGTACCTATATTAATTTTGGCACTCAGCTCTTTCACACTTCCATATTTTCCTGCCTCCAGTTGACGTTTCCACGAATGAGCTCTTACCACTGCTTTCAGTAGCACATTATTTGTTTTACCTTCTGGCTCTACTATCCTGCATTTATTTCCTTTCTTCTTTATTGGTACAAATTCTACCTTACCCTCTAAACGCACTTCTATTCCATCTTCTTTTACCATCACTCCCTTTATTAACTTTTTCACTACTTCTTTCTGCTTTCCAAAACTCCACTCTTCCGCTTTTTCTTCCCATTTTTCATATAAATCTTCTGCTCTCTTCATTACTTCTTTTTCTACTTCTCCTGCTATTACATTTCGGCTTCCTGATTCACAACCCTTTCCCCTTAAATGATTGTTGCATACGTAATATCGATATCTCTTATTCTCTTTTTTTGAGTATGTCAGCGTCATATTTACATCACAGCTCTTACATTTAATTATTCCCTTTAGTAGCGCTTCCTCATATTTTACTCCTCGATACGGTTGATTACTTATCAATTCTTGTGCTTTTTTCCACTTTTCCTCTTCTATTATTGCTTCATGCTTTCCCTCATACTGTTTGTCATAATGTCTTATCTTTCCCACATATATTGGATTTGTTATTATTCTTCTCACCGTTGCTTTTTTAAAGATATCCGTTTTTGCTTTTGTTCGGTATCCTTCCCTGTTTAACTCTCTTGCCAACTCTGCCATTGACTTCAGCTCCAAATATCTTTCAAATATATGCTGCACTGTTTTTGCTTCTTTTTCATTTATTATTAATTCCTTATCTTTTACATCATACCCAAGCGGTAAAGTTCCTCCCATCCATAAACCTTGTTCTTTTGATGTTGCTATTTTATTTTTTACTCTCTCTACTATCATCTCTCTTTCTAGTTGTGCTGCTCCTGATAATACTGTCTGTACGAATTTTCCCATTGGCGTATTATTGTCAAATATCTGTGTTACTGCTACAAAATTTACTCGGTGCCTTCTAAAAAATGACGTTACTTCTATGCTGTCTTTTGTTTCTCTTGATAACCTATCTAGTGTATATACTACTACACAGTCTATCTCTCCTCCTCTGACATCTTCAAATAATTCCTTTATCGCTGGTCTTTCTAAATTTTTTCCTGAATATCCTCCATCATCGTACTTTTTTGCCAATGCTACCCAGCCTTCTTTGCTCTTTATATACTTTTCACATGCTACTCGTTGCGCATCAAGACTGTTAAACTTTTGTTCTAGTCCATCCTCATTTGACTTTCTCGTATATATTGCACATCTTACTTCTTTTAGCATTTTCAACTTCCATTTTTTTCACGCATTCCAAATAATAAAGGGCCGTTGTAACTCATTCCCATTATTTTTCCGGCTACTGCTGACAATGACGTAAAAAATTCTTCTCTGTAGATTAAACCCTTATCTGTTACTATTTACCGCATGCGTCTCTTCCCCTCTCTCTAATATTAGCTCTGTTCCTGCTACTGGCAGTTTATCGCTACTTATTCTTTTTCCCTTCTCTAGCCGATCTGCCAGATACTCTAGTCTTTTTCTCCCCTTTCTTGACATTTCTCCATACGCTTTTTCCTGCATTCTATAAGCTAATCTTGGTATCAGATATTTCTTTGAATGTTTAGGTGCCTCTTCCCCAAATACCTTCTTCCACATTCTCCTTAGCTCTTCTAACGTTTTTTTCTCCAAATTCATTACTTTCTTTTCTATTTCTTTCTCCATATTTTTAGCCCTTCATAAATAGCTTTTCAATTCTGTCTGTTTCTTTCTTTAATACCTCGGTTATCTTTTTGCTACTTTTAGCATAATCCATCCCTGTCATTCCAAATTTATCTGCTTGCTCTATTTCAGCCCCTGCTTTTACTAGCTCCTCCACTATTTCTTTTTCACCTACCATACATGCAAGGTGCAGCGGTGTGCATTTACTTCCATATTCTTCCGCATTTACATTCCCTCCTGATTTTATTAATTCTCTCACGGTTTCTAGGCGTTTCTCGGTTACCGCTAGATGCAGTGCTGTATATCCTCTTGCATCTGCTGCATTCACATTCGCTCCTTTTTCGACTAATAACTTCACTGTTTTTGCGTTTATCACATAATGCAAAACTGTTCTTCCTTTTTCGTCTCTTGCATAAATATTTTTATATGAGTTCTCTAATAATTCTTTTGCTGACTTCTCTTTCTTGCCAAGCTTTAACATAATCCACCCCATCTTTTCTTTAAAAAATTTAAATCCCTTTTTTAAGCCTTCCCTCTCACTACATTTTCTATCTCATCTATCATTTCGTTCACTTGGCCCATTATCTTGCTTGCTAAATTTTTACATTCTTTCTTTATTAGCGACTTGTCTCTCTTCCTTATTTCTTCTATCTCTATTATTTTTAGCTCCGGCATATAGCTCCCATTCAACATGTCTGCTATTTCTCCCACTATCCTCTCTATTCCATAGCACGTCAGTTCTCTACTTTTTGTTATTCCTCCTTTTTCTCTCAGAAATTTACTTGCCCTTTCACTCTCTTTGCTATCACACAGACGATACTTTTCACTTTCCCAAATGTAATACATTGGTGTTGCACCATATTTATTCAGTTGATTAACCTCAGCTCCTGCTTTTACTAGCTCTTTTATTATTTCAACTCCTGCTCCTCCTATTTTGCACGCAGAGTGCAGTGGCGTACATCCAGTGACATATTGAGTGGCATTTACTTCTGCTCCCGACCTTAGCAGCACTTTTACATTTTCTAAGCTTTTCGCAAATACTGCACAGTGTAGTGGCGTATAACCATTTTTATCTCTTGCATTAACCTCTGCCCCTTTTTTTATTAATAATCTCACTGTTTTGTAATCGGAGATTTCTACTGCTTGATGCAAGATCGTTTCTCCTTCTTCATTTCTTTTATTAATATCGTTACTTGATACTTCTTTAAAAAACTTACTCTTTCTAAAACTCATTTCATACCTCACAAAATTAGCTTTTCTAGCGCCAGACAAATTTCTTATATTTACCTGCTGCTATTCAAGTCATGTCCTTTTTAGCATGAGAAAGCAAGTCCTTTTCTTTTTATTTCATACATTTTAACCTATTATTAATATAATATATGAGGATCTAAATATAAATACTTAACTTATTAGAGATATTACTTGACTATTTTTCCAACTTCTGTGCAAATGTCGATGTTCATGCCACTTCAGTACTCCTGGGTAAAACACTAAAATGTAATTTTCTAATTCGTGTATTGAATCTTCTTTTCCTGAACTTCTATCATTTTTGCAACTAACGTGATATTCCGTTAAATTAGCTTTCGCAACCTTTTGATCAGTAAGATTCTTTGCTTCATATTCATAGCTGATATTAAATCTTTCCAAAATTGGTTTGTATTCCAAGTTCCATAGCTGATCAGAAAGTTTATCATTACCAAGGAAAAGTGTGCCTCCTATCTCTTCTTGATAACAAAGAGGAAAACAGCTATTTATTTCTCCTAATTTCCAGCTATCTGACAGTACAATCTGTGCTTTCGCAAACTTAATTTCTGGTAATAAACTTTGTGGTAATGGATATAGTGCTTTTACGTTATACCACTGATGACTTCTTTCATAAATGCCTTTGTAATCCTTTGTGTGAGGCTCTGTTTCTCCAAGTACTGCTACATCTAATCGATATATGTCATTACTAAATGTTTGTTCATAATGCTCTCTTAAATAGTTGTCTACAATCTCTACTAACGGACCTCTAGAACTGAAAAAATTTATTCTTCCAAACGATAACACTGGCCCATTTTTTTCAACTTTTATACCAGAGTAGTCTGATAACAAACTTCCAAATAAACTTTCATCTAAAATAAACCTATCAACGTTATAGTGATCATTGAAAATCCTCATTAGCCGCGATCTTGCTGGTAACGATAGTTTTGCAAGTTCTACTACTGCATCTACAAAAAAGTCATTTGGAACATCTTTTATTCCTATTTGTAATTCAAAGAAGTGTTTACCAGGTGGTTCTTCGATGATTGTAATATCTTCTATATTTGCCCATTTTAGTGCTACTTTTAGTGATGCTGGAGTTCCTCTCAGTCTTTGAAATTTTACTCCTTCTATTACGGCTTTTCTTCTATCTTTTACCCAGCGCAGTATTTCTTCTAAACCATATTCTTCTATTATCCACGGCAGTATTTCATCTTTAAGACTAAACTTAAATCCTCTGATACAGCTCGGATCAACCTTATAATCTGTTGCATCAACCAGTGCTTGCTCTTGCTTTGTTGCGTTTGGGGGTAATAACATTAATTCAACTCAATCTTTAAATTTTTCAAATTTGCAGATTCATTTCCCAGAACCACAACATCCTCTCTTGGCTCGATCAATTCCACATTTTCTACACCATCTACAAATAGATTCGCTATTATCCATGATCTTGTTACACTCCACCCTAATCTTTTTGCTAATTCAAACTTCTTAATAAACTGCTTCTTGATTTCTTCCTCTGATATTAAAGGACTTATGCTCATTCTACTGTGGATATCTATTTCCATAATATTGCAGCCAATTACTGTTACTGTATCGGTTAAAACCCTTATATCATCTCTAGTAACCTGCTTTTTTACAATTTCTAGTAGCTCTTCTGACACTATGCCAGTTTGTGTTGATAAGATTGAGATTTGTACTTTCCCTGGTATAGTTGATTCCACTAGTGCATCTTTTACTCTACTATCTGCTGACAGTGCATGATATTTATAATATTCCTTACTTCCTCCTGTTAACCAACCTGCTATTTTTGCTTTTACCCTCTTTCTAAATCTTTCATCCTCTTCTTCTTTTTCTCTCTCTACTCCATAAAACTCAGCCAAATTATCAAGATCTTCTCCTGTCGCAAATTTAAGTAAGTTACTCTTTACTGCTTCATTTATTCTTTCTCTAAGCAAAAGTTCTCGCCATGCTGCTACTTCTAATACCTTCATTGCTGGATCACTTTCCACCAATCCTGTAAAACTTGCATCTCGCTTTACTAACTCTTCCTTCATTCTCGAAAAGATTTCCTCAAAGCTCAGTGATTCAATAATATTTGGCTGCTGCATCTTTATACTACAACCCCATCGAAGCGAATCTTTCTTCCCATTGGCAGATACAATCCTTCTAGATCAAGCGTCACTTTTCCTTCTTTTACTCCTTCAACTTTTACTTTTTCTAACTTAAATCTCTTCTCAAATTTCCCCAGTGCTTCTGCAGTTGATGCGTAAATTTCCAAAGTTAAATCCCTATTTATTGGCTTATCTACTAATTCAAATAGTCTTGAGCCATAATCTCTTCTCATTATTCTACTGTTAATAGGAGTGGTCAATATATCAATTATCGATTGTTTCAGATGTTCTATTCCCTCTAATTCTTTACCTGTTTTAGCGTCCATTCCTTTCATTTTTCGACTATTTTAATTTTTTTATTTTGAAAACACACTTTGATTTTTACTTACTATTTGAAAACTACAGGATGCCACATCACCTGTTCTCGCTACACCAATACCATTTACAAATACGTTGTTTGATCCTTGCGTTAGTGTTTCCCCAATACTCAAGATATCACCCTTACGACAAGCAGGTCTACCATTAACAAATACATCTTCACTCCCGCTCACACAGACATGAATCGGCATACCTGTACAATGATCTCCTATGCAAACAACTGCTTTACTCATATATATCAATTTAAATCTACTCTTCTTGCTTTTAATTTAATACTATCTTTTGTCATTTCTATACTCGATTCCCCAGCCTTCAGTGTTATTTTGTCCACTACTTCAATCTCTAAATGATGCTTCCCTTTATCATATGTAAACTTTGTCCCATCCTGAAATTTTACACTATTTATTTCCTTTTTATTCTCTGGTGCAGCATACTTCTGTTGATATATTCCAGACAGTACTACTCCTAATGATAACTCTCCCAATGGTGACAATATTACTACCTGTTCATTTATGCTTGGTGGTAGCCAGCTTCTTTCCTCTCCTGCTCTAGAAGTTATCCATGGAAGAAAATCTGTTAAAAGTTCACCTATTTTTACTCTTACTTTTGCTTTTTCATAATCTACTTCTTTTACAACTCCTATACGAACAATGTTGGCCATTTTCCTCTGTAGTTCCGAAATTGCAAAATTATTTTCTAACATTTATTTCACCGATTTCTATTTTGTGTGGCATAAATTTTCCTTCTTTCCAAATAGATCGCCCTACGTGTATTGTATGCACCCATTCAACCATCCACACTAAATATGCATCGAGCTCTGGTCTAAAGTCATCTCCTCCTCCTGATATAAATTCTCCTGGTGAAACATTTTTCACGTTCCAAGTATTTTTATTTACTACTTTCGCAACTTCAGCAGCTAATGTTCTGACAATAATAGGGGCATTTTCTATTGTGCTATCAATCACAATTCGTGCTTCAAATCTTGCTTTCAGCGCTAATTCCTCTGTTCCAGGATCATGTCCTTTTTCAAAGCTACTAAGTTCTACAAATACCGCTGGTGCTAACAGTTCTTTCCTTATTGCTGGATAAATTTCACATGTCTGTATAGCCGGTATTTCTTCCTTCAGTGTGCTGCAAATTGCTTGATGTAAATCTTTCCAGAACTTTGTCATGCATATAATTTAACTCATGTAATGTATAAAATATTTTTCAAATACCTTTTCAACTTCATAATTAACAATATTATCCTTGAAGCCTCAGGTTCTAGTGGCAACTTAACTTCCTTTATTGGCAATGCTGCCCTTCCTTCACGTTTAAACATACCGCTATTTCCTTTTGGCATAACTGCTGCAAATCCTCCTATAAACTCATGCTTTCCTACTTTCGATCCTCTTCTTGTTTTTTGTATTTTGCCAATTGCCGATGCTCTAATGTCATAGAGATTTGCTCTAATTAACACGTCTAATCTGCTAGTTTTCGCCTTAAAAATTCTTAATCTCTTTCTTATCAAACTTAATTTTATCTGCTTTTCCTCACTGATTTCCTTAGCTGCTTGCGCTTTTAACCATAGTGCCGTTTTGTTTAATGCCTTTACCGTTGCTAATTCTACTTTTCTTCTTTTAGCATTTACACTTTCTATTACCTCAACTTCTATATGAACAGACATTTTACACCCCAGACGCTTTTATTTTCCACGTTATTCCAGACTTGTCTCTAAGTGGCGGTGAGTGTACTTTATATCTTCGATCACCTATAACAAAAACATCTCCCACTATTGGCTTTAACACATCAAACGCACTTACTTCTAACGCTAAAGTTTCTTCCACAAATTGTCCTTCACCAATCTCGTATAATTTATCTGGCTGTTGCTTTAATACTTGTACCATGTATGACTTATCCTTTGATTTATACAAAGCCACTTCTCCTAAATGGGCAAAACAATCTTCTAATAATCGCTTAATATTCTCTTGCATATTTCTTTTTGATATACTAACCTTTACATGCTAAGAAAGCGCATACCGGTAGAGTCGTTCTGTGCCTCACCACCTTGTAGTTACTCTACCAGTATGTTATGCTATAGCGACTTTTACTAATACGCCAGGTCTATGGCACATTGGCAATGGATTTGACTGCGTATGTAAATCTGTTCCTCTATCAAATCTTCTTGGCTCTTGTTTTGCATAAAGTGGTTGTCCTAGTGTGTTTACCGTTTCATTAAAATCTGCTGGTGCAAAATATGTCGTAAATGTGCTTGCTGTTCCTAGTGGAAAACAGTGCCCTGTATCTTTCTCAATAAATCTTCTCACGGTTCCTTCAGGGTCAGTTGCTTGCCCTCTATATTCCTCAAATGTTATACCACAAAACGTAAATCCTGACCTCATATCATTTCGAAGCGCTGCTCCTTCTTGCCATCTCTCGTATGCTTCTTTCACTTTAGTATGTGAAGTTAGTGCATCAAAAAACTCAGGGCTTACCAAGGCATGAATTCCGGTCATATATTCACCACTTAGATTATCTTCTATGTGCCGCAATACTTCCAGACACTTACGTTTTACATCTGTTGTTGCTGTTCCCAGTGCAAAATTTACTACTTTTGGCGTGATTTCAAATTCGTTGTACAGATTTAATAATTCTGACCCATCAGCATCTAAAATTATTCCTTTCAGCGCTCCCATTCGCAAATGCTCTAATGTTATTGCATGTTTGTTCCTCATCAATTGCAAATGATCGGTTATTACATCTGCCAGCGCTTTAAGTTCACTCTCTGATCCAAATGCCCTTATTCCCTGTACTTCCTCTGGTAACACTACATCATCATGTGGAATATGTGGAATCGTAAATGTTCTTACCTTTCTTTTTCCTCTTTTTCCTACTGTTGCTGGTGCTCCGGGTAACTGCGTTGGTAGTAAACTTAATACTCCGTTTTGCTCTTCTATGGTAATATGTCTAAATCTTACTGACCTACTTGGAAACAAATTTAAATTTTCAACTCGTCCATAATTTACCGGCAATATATTCATCGCATTTGTTAGTGCCGTCATACTAAATGCTGTATTTGTAAATGGATTTTGCATTCTTTTTCCCCCTTATTAATTTAAGTTACACTCCCTTGCGGACAATGATCCCTCGTCCTTCAAGTTGCTTTATTGCTGCAGCTTTCTGCTCTTCAGTGATATTTGCTGGCCATACAACTGCATGATCTGCTAGCATTGCTATACGTGTAATGATTACTGCTTTGGCATTTTCTGTCGAATTTACATCACTTACTATTGCACCTATTGCTGTTTGTGTGCCATCTGTGGCAGTTGGATTTATTATCCTAATCATGTTGTCTTTATCACGACCAACAACTGTCCCTAGCTTCAGATTTTGACCCTTTGCTACCGTTATTTGGTCTCTTGAATATAGACTTGATGCCTCATACTTTAATAAGTCACCTAGATTATTTTGTTCTGTTATACTACTCATTTTGCTTTTCTCCTTTTGTTATATATTTTAAATGCCTACGACTTTTCGCTACCTGCATCATCAACTCTTCTCCTGAATTCTGTGGTATTGTACTTATTATCTCTGTCTTCTTTGTTCTTTCTGCAAGTAATTCCATTAAAACCTCCCTTGCTTGCTCAACACTTACACCCTGCTCAATAAATTCTCCTATTTTCTCTGGCATTCGTGATAAGTTACACAAACGTATTAATTCAACAACTTCAGTACGATACTTAGTTAAATTATTAGTTTTTAGGTCATTTGTAGTTTGTTCATTCATAATAATACTCCTGTTTTGATTAATAGATGAAAGAATTGTAATTCCATCTGCAAGACCTATCTCTACTGCTTTCTCGCCAAAATATAGCCCTGCTTCTGTTGATTTGATTGCTTCTACAGAAAGGTTTCTATTGCGTGCTATTAGCTCAACCAGCATTCCATATAAACGATTCACTTCGCTTTTTAGGTTTTCTAAACTCTCAGAAGTTATTGGCTCATGTGGATTTAAATCATTTTTTCTACTTCCTGCAAATACTGTCGTATATTTTATTCCCTGTTTTTCATCAAACCCACTTTGATCTATATGACTTGCTATTACTCCTATGCTTCCTACTCCTGAAGTTCTACTCACAAATACCTTTTCAGCGCTAGAAGCTATAGCGTACGCAGCAGAATATGCATCATCATTTGCTATCGCTATTATCCTCTTTTTTCCTCTTGATTCATAAATAAAGTCAGCTAGGTCAAATATACCGTTTACCTCTCCTCCGGGGCTATCTATTTCCAGTATAATTGTCTCTATGCTACTATCTGCTAATGCTTGTGTAATTTGTTCTTCTATTTGCTCATATGATGTCATTCCGAGCATTTCATCAAATGCACCAGGTTTTTTAGTTAAAATGCCATGTATCGGTATTATTCCTCTTTCACTATTTCTTACTGCATGTTTTATATTTTTAAAGATAGGCTGCTTTCCTGTTTGTAGTGACAGTAACTCAAAACTCCTTGGTTCTACCATTACACATCTGTTTAGCCATTGTTGTTTCATATCACCTCTTGATTGGCCGTAACGTCAGAATCAAAACTTAAGCCCAGTTCACTTGCACGTCTTTGATCTTCTGCTATTTCTTGGTCAATTTCTTCTACATCATAACCCATTTCTGATACTACTTCCGCTCGACTCTTGAATCCATTTCTTACTGCCATTTGCTGTGCTTGCTGATCTTTTAGCGGATCGACCCAATCAAATCCCTGTGGTATCCATTTTACTTCTTTTTTTGCTCCTTCTTTTCCCTTTGTCCATTCTTCACCTATGTCTAGCTCTCCAGAAAGTAGTGCTAACTCTAACCACCTATCCCATACAGGACGGCAAAACTGAAATACCATTATGTTATGCTGTAACATTGTACATCTCCTACGAAACTCTATTAATCCTGCTCTAATTGATGAATAATTAACACCGGTTAAATCTCCTGTTAGTTGCTCATATGTTATCCCTGTACCAATCGCTATTGCCCTGAGTTGCTGTCTTATAAACGCTTCATAACTTCCTCCAACATCTGACGGTTCTGAAAATTTTATGTCTTCTCCTGGGTCTAAAAGCTGCATTGTTCCTGGCTCTAAACCTGATAGTGCCACTCCTTGCTCATTACTTTCACTTTCTCCCATGATATTTGCTTCTGGATCGAGTCTCGTAATAAATCCAGCAAACATTGCTGCAGTTTTCTTTCTCACCAGCTCTGCATCATCATATTGATCAAGCTCATAAAGCTTCAGCAGTATATTAGAAAGCCAAGGCTCCCCTCTGATTTGCCCAGGTCTTAATGGTCTATAAATATGTAAAACATCATTTGCTGGCACTCTCACTGATTCTCCAAACATACTTTCACCAGGGTGTTCTTTAAATAGGTAGTATGCTTCTCTTTGCCCAAGCCTGTTAAACTCAATCCCGTTTCTTATTACATTACCATTTCCTAAAGTTTGATTTGTTTTATTATCTAAATGTTCAGACTCAAGTACTTGCAGTTGTAATGGTACAGAAAATCTATCTTCCAGCTTTCTCGTTCTTAAACGTACAAAACATTCTCCTCCCTCTATCATACTTCTGCACACTAGAGCTTGTAATCCATAAAAATCACTTACTCCGTTACTGTCTGCTTCATCTGTCCATTTTAGCCATAATTCTTGCACCTTCTTTCGAAATTCTCCATCTCTTGCTTTTGATTGTGGTTTTATTCCTGTTCCAATAGAGTTACTTACTATCGTATCAATTATATTTGCAGCGTAAGGATTTTTTCTCACCATATCACGTGATCTACTACGTAAAGTTTCAAGGCTTTGAGACAGCAAATTGTTTATACTTCCTAACTCTGGTTGAAAGTGAAAAAATCTTCTTCCTGATCCTGCTGCATCCCAGGCTGAGCTTTTGATTTTTGGCTTACTAAATAGTTGTTTGAATGATTTGAGTAGCATTACTTCTCTTTATCTGAAACTTTAGATAACTCAGCTTCTAATTCCTCTATCGTTGGTAAAGCTGTCTTTATATTCTCTGGTAGACTTTCAGTTATTCGATATTCTGCTAGTCCTATTGGTTTTGTCATATCTTTTAGAGTGTATTTTGCTAGTACATCATTTTTAGATTTACATAAAATCAACCCTACAGATGGTTGATCTGTCTCGTGTTTTAGCAAGTCATCTACTGCTGAAAGGTAGAAATTCATTTTACCGGCGTATTCTGGTTTAAACTTATTATCTTTCAATTCAATTACTATAAAACAACGTAATTTTAGATGGTAGAATAATAGATCGACAAAGAAGTCTTCATCACCAACATCTAAATGAAATTGTCTACCTACAAATGCAAAGCCTTCACCAAGTTCTAACAAAAACTTCTCCATATGTCCTACAAGACCTTTTTCTACTTCTCTTTCATGAGCATCCTTTCCTATACTTAAAAAATCAAAAATATATGGATCTTTTAACGTGTAATGCGCTAGATCTGATTGAGGTGAAGGTAACTTCTCTTTAAAATTAGTGATAGCCTTTCCTTGACGTTTATGTAACCCAAGTTCAATCTGCATTACCATGATGTTTCTTGACCAGCCATGTTCTATAGCTTCTTTTATGTAGAATAGCCTCGCTTCTTTGTCCCGAACTAAGTCCATCAGAAATACATTATGTCCCCATGGCAATTGGGCAACAAGTTGTTGCACAAATTCAATATCTTGATATTCCCCTGCAAACTGCCTCATATATTTTAGATTTCTTGTGCTAAAACCTTTCATTTCTGGAAACTCAGCCTTTAAGTCTCTACTTAACTGCTCAATTACTTTGGATCCCCAACCTTGGCTCTTTTGTTTTTCTAGAATCTGTGTTCCAATATAATGATAAAGTAGTAGTAGCTCTTTATTTACTGTTCTTGCTGCTTTATAACGACTAATAGCAATCTGTTCTTTCAGCTGCTCTAAAAATTCTGTATATTCTTTTGCTATAATTTTTGTCATACGGTTCCTTTCAACGATTTTCATCATTATATGATCCCCTTACTCGTTGAAAAAACAATTTTCCTCTTTGGCTTCATGCCCGCAACTTTTAACCCCGCTTTTATTCGTTGCCTGAGCTCCAATAAATCCTTTATTTGAACTTCCCCGTACCGTACAATATGGTCACCATATGCAATTGATACTACTCTCTCTCCATTTTGTAGTTTCTTTATCGCTTCTTCGACTTGAATTAAATATTCTGCGTTATACATTTACTACTTGCTGATCCACTTGCTTTTGACTATTTTCTTTGATTTTTTGCTTTCTGGTTTTTCACTTAAACTATTCCATTTACTCTCTGGCCAACGATCAATTCCAAGCGCAATAGATGCTGCTCTCGCATAAATTCGGCAATCCAGTACTTCATTTCTTTCTCTTACCTTCTGCCACTCTTGTTTGGTGTATCCTTTTACCACTTTGCTGACTAATTGCTCTGCTGTTAGCTGCTTAAAATATTCAGGTGCATATTCGGGAAAATGACAATATCCTGCTGGAGCTTCTTCACCTTCTTTTAAAACATTAAGTAATTGAAAAAGCTCTGACTTTAATATCGATACTCCTACTGGCCATAGCTTTATTCCTCTCTTTAGCTTTTGACCACCAACTGTTATATCTACTCTACTTGGGCTGCTAAGTGGCACTAGTGCTTTATTTACACCTTTTACTGCCATTACTCTTCCAGAGCCTTGATGACTCCTTACCCAATTATACACTTCCTGCGTTGCATACCCTGCATCAACCGCCATCATACTTATCATATATTCAAGACCATTTTCACCGATAAAATGATGATTGAGGAGCTCCGAAAGCTTTCCCCATACTTCTCCTCCTCCTGTATCTCCTTCAAATACTCGGTAGTCTATTGACCAACTTTCACGGCTTTTTCCCCATGCTACAACTTCTACTTCTAACCGATCTTTTTGGACATCTACTCCTGCTGTGAGAACCACTTCACCTTTTGGTACTGTGCCTACGGGAAAAAATTCTCTCCTGTTAAATAATTGCTTCCAATCTGGTACTTCTCCTTTATCTACCCAGGTTTCTCCAAGCGTAGTATTTATCCAAACCTTCAGTAATTGTTCGCTTTCCTTTGCATGGAGAAAGTCCTCTACTGCTTGTTGCCAACTATACCAGCCTACTGGACTATAAAGACTTGAAAGATGAAATCCTTTTTTCTCCCCTTCTTTTGCCCCTGTAGCTCTCCATTCTCCACGGTCTAGCATCTCTGTCTTTTGATGATTTTCTATCTTTTCACCACATTCTATACACATATAGTGTGCTGTATTTGGATTTTTATCTTCCCATTTTATTTGTGACCACTTTAAAATTTGGTAATAATTACAATGCGGACATGGTACAAAAAAATATCTCTTGTCTGTAGCTTCAAATTCCTTCTCAATTCTGCTTATTCCATGAATCGTTGGCGTTGATACTAAAAAAATCTTTCGCCGTGCAAATGTATTAGTACGGGCTATGCTGAGTAAAACTGGATCTCCTTCACCTCCCGAATCTCCTGGATAGGCATCTATTTCATCAAGAAAGAGATATTTTACTGGCATAGATCGGAGGCCTACACTGCTATTTGCTCCGGTTATTACTACTATTCCACCTGGAAATTCCTTACTTTGTACAGTATTCCCTGAATCTCTTGATCTTGGGTCTTTTACTTTACTTTTTAAACATGGTGTACTTTCAATCAGTGGCGCAAATCTTCCTTTTGACCAACGTTTTCCCATTTCAACTGTTGGCTGTACTACTAGCATTGGCCCTGGTGTTTGATCGATGATATAGCCTATCCAATTGTTACCAGCTTCTGTTCCCCCAATCTGCGCTCCTTTCATGAATACTACTTTTTCTGCAGGTGAAGAAGGAGAAAGTGAATCCATTATTTCTTTTAAATAAGGAGTTCTTTCTGTTCTCCATTTCCCTGGCTCTGATGCTGCAGTTGGTGCTAGAACTCGATACTCATTTGCCCACTCTGATACTTTAAGCTCTGGATCTGGTCTTAAACCTTCAGAAAAAGCTCTAGCGTATATCATTGTCTGCATCTACTCATAATTGACTCTATCTCAACATCATTAACAGTAGAACTACACTCTTCCAGTTCCATAAACATCTTTTTCTGAAATTCCTTTTCTATGTATCTTTTGCTCATCTCACTTATCATTATTGCTATAATAAGCGCAAGTATTCCTGTTGTTGTTGCAAAAATGATTGTACTGCTTATTGTTGTTGCTGTTAAACCTATATATGCTGCCATTGCTACTGCGCTAACTGTAATACAGATGCAGATAATATTATTATGTTTTTTCATCCTTTTATCTGCTATTTCTCTCTGTGCTATATATTTATTATGAAGGGTTGGAAAATTAACAACGGTATCTCTGCAGAGTAACGCTCCATTTTTTTCAGTAAATAAAACTTTAAGTAACTCTAAATTATTTGACTTGATTGCTAAGTGCAAAACAGGTGTATAGTTTGCTCCTTTTTTCAGTAGTAATTTTACTACATGTAAATGTCCTTTTTCTGCAGCAAGGTAAATAGGTGATAAACCTTTATTATTTACAATATCAATATCAATTTCTTCCTTTAAGATTGCATCTACAAGCTCAATTTCTCCTCTTTGTGCAGCTAAATGGAGTAGACTATTCTTTTCAGAACCGTATTTATTACTCATCAAAGCCTTCTTTATCTCAGGTTTAGCGTAATCAAATGGTGTCTTGCCCCTATCGTCTTTTACCAGAGGGTCTATATCTTCTCGCGTTAGTAAGACCTCTATTGTTTTAAGTCTTTCAGCGTAATGTAGAGGTGTTCTATTTTCGTAGTCCTGCAAATTGACTTGAGCATTAGGCTCCTTTATTAAGCATTTGAGAATATCAAGACATAAATCCCTTTCATCGTAATTAGTATTACTTACAGCTATATGCACAGGTGATAATTTCATCGAGTTTTGTCCTACACGTGCGCTATTTACATCTGCTCCTAGCTCCAGTAATAACTTTACTATCTCCAACTTCTTGTTATTAACTGCATAGTGCATTGGTGTCTGATTTCGTGCATCAAAGACATCTATTTCAGCGCTTCCTTCTTCCACTAAAATTTTGACAATCAACTATGTTTTTTAAAAATTTTTTATTTGTGTAATTTTGCAAATTATATGGGCAATAAAAACCCGTTTGTCATAGAAATAGAATTTTATATCAAACAGCTACCACAGAAATTTCTGCTTAAGCCAATGAATATGTGAATAAGTACTTTAAGTTTGTGTATTATTCACAATATTCATTGTCAGTTACTACTGTGTGAAATAATCGCTGCTTTAAGTCTTGCATTAGCAATTACTATAATTTTTCGCATTAGAGCTGTTATAGCCACCATCTTCTTCTTACCACTTTCAACAAGCTTAGAATAAAACGCACCAAGTACAGATTTGGACTTTGCTGCAGCCATAGCAGCTGTAAAGAGCTTTGAACGAATGTTACTTCTACCACCTATAATCCTTCGATAACCAATAGCTTTACCACTTTCCTTAGGATGAGGTGCTACTCCGGCAAGACTTGCTACTTCTCTTCTGTTTAAGTAACCAAGCTCTGGCATTAAACACAAAAAATCTTGTGATAACTTTTTGCCTATTCCAGGAACTGTTTTAAGGATTTTTTGATGTTGTTGTAGCTCATGGCTTTCATCAATAATTTTTTGCATAGTGTCATTGAGTTCGTTTATTTGACTATTGAAAAATTCAATGGTCTTCTGGCAACTTTCCTTTATCTGGTCATTTTCAGGAGCTTCCAGTCTACACTTTTCCTGAGCTCTCATTTGCGTAATGTCGTCACGACGTTGACAAAGTGCAGCTAGAGTTGATTGTTCTTTTGACGTAGGTGCAAATAGAGAGAGAGTTCTATGGCGTTCACATCCATATTGAGCAAGAGCTCTTGCATCTGATCTATCAGACTTCGCCAAAGTTCCATGAGATAAAATAAAGCTTTTTACTTTACGAGTATTAGCTCGGTGCACAGCAATATTTTTGTCGGTAAGAAAATGTGATAAGCCAAGCTCATATTTCCCTGTATTTTCTAAAGTCACTAAAGAATTAGGTAGGACATCTGAAAACTCTTGGAACAATTGTTGCCAGCCAGAAGCATTATTGTCAAATTCGACAGCATTTTTCTGTTTGTGAATTGCAACGACATTTTTAAATTTTCCGATGTCAATGCCAATAAAATTTTGATAAGATGTAACCATAATAAACCTCGATAGTTTTAGTTAATTTAAGATTGTAAACGGGTGCATATATATGTCCCAAACAACTATTCAAACGTATCGAGAGATAGGGCTAGTGTACCTTGATTCTAACGGTTGTAATACCAATTTCCTCCCGGTCGCACACGCCCGTGGTAACCCTATTCCTAGTGAGCAGGGTTATCTTTCTCTCTTATCTCTTTTATATCACATTTCCATCTTACAATTTCCTCCTTTCACTAAATCCTTTGCAATTTTCATCTTTTCTGCTCTTTTCACTTTTTCTTCGCAAATTTGTATGCTTTCAAACAGAGATTTTATTAGCGCATAGCGTAATTCTTGACTCTCAATTTTTTTGTATTCTTTTATTAAATCAGGTACCACTTTATCATCTGCATCTTCTGTTAGCTCAAGTAGGTCCATAATATTAATCGATAATGCCTTTGCTATCTCATATAATTTATCAAGTGGAACAGCAACCCTTCCTTGTTCATAATTGCTTATTTCATCACGTGTTGTAACCATTTTCTCTGCTAAATCCTTCTGAGTATATTCCCGTACTGCCCTCCATTCTTTTATCTTTTTTCCTATTTGGCAGTAGATAGAACCAACTTTTTCTTCAACACATTCATCAGCAGAGAGACCTATTGTTTTTGCAACGATATCAACAGAAATTCCTTCTTTAACCAAACCCTTTGCAATTTTTACTTTCTCTGCTTTCCTACTACTTTTTTCACTGACTTGGATAAATTTGGTTAGCAAACAAAACATTCTACGTAACTCCTGATCATTAATCTTTTTATATTCTCTTACTAGATTTAATATCTCTTCTTCCTCATACCTTTCCTCATTTGATACTTCTTGTCCGCAAGCTAGATCTCTAGCAGTTGTTGATAATGCTTCTGCTAATTCATATAACTTCTTAATTGAAATTCTGCGTGTTCCTTTTTCATATTGCAGTATTACCTGATATGTTGTTCCGATTTTTTTTGCTAAATCTTTTTGAGTATATCCCTTTGCTAATCTAAGATTTCTTACTTCCTGTCCTATCACTTTGTAATCTAAAAAATTAGAGCATTTGTTCTCTTTTTTCACATTTTATACTCCATAACCAGAAGAGCTGTTACGTATACTTAATTGGCAACCTTTTTGACAAACTGAACTCATCTCCTTTCAGTAGGGTCGAGAACTGGCGCGCCTCTTTAGGGTTTGGTGGCTGATCCATTATTTTCATCCTGGGCCTCAATCCAAAATTCCCTTGTTCACGTTTCCAGCTCCCGCCTCATCAAACGCAGCATGCAGTTTTCCCGCACTACGCTTTCCTAGCAGATTCTTTACCAAAGTTTATAACATATTGTGCTGATGAGACTTTTGTGTTGAGATACCTTATTCCGTAGTCTGAATACAGGCCTAGGGTTTTATATATCCATTCATTATTCCACCTCTTCCAGCCAAATCCTTTCCTTGCTTTTCTGGCTTTTGTTAAGTTGCGTCTTATTTTCTTCTCTACCCAATGCTTGACGTAACAAAAGCTTCGGTTTGCGTTTCCGATCCTAAAATAGTTTATCCACCCTCTCAATATCGGATTAATGATATGGATCACTTTCCCTATTGGTTGTGATTTATAACAACGAAATACTCCCTTCAGTTTTTGAAGTAGGTTTGTTCGTGCTTTCATCTTGGGTGTTATCCTCACATTCCACTTTCCTTGTCTTGTAATATTCGGTTAAAAATCAAATCCTAGAAAGCTGAATGTCCCTTTTTCTTTAAGATTAATCACTTTTGTCTTTTCTTCGTTTACTTCTACTTTTAGTTTTGCTAATTCTTCTTGTAACCTTTTGTATACTAATTTCTCGAGCCATTCCCATCTCTGGTGCCCATCTATCAGTATCACTAAATCGTCTGCCCATCTGGCGTATTCTATATGTCGATATTTTCCCTCTTTTGTTACCTCTTTTGCCTTCTCTAGCATTTTATCTACCTCATTAAGGTATATATTGCTTAGTAGTGGTGAAAGTGGTGATCCTTGTGCTATTCCTCGTTTCCCTCCTGTTTCAAGGATTAGCTTGATCAAGTGCATGGTTTCTTTATCTTTTATTCTTTTGGAAATCTTTTCCATAAGAATATGATGTCGTACATTGTCAAAGTAGGATTTCAGGTCTATGTCAATAACTTTTGTATTGCCTTTGATTGCTGCTTTCGCTACTCTGCTTACTGCTTCATGCGCTTTTCTCTTGGGTCTATATCCATATGATCCGTCCTGAAAGTCAGATTCATATATCGGTTCAATTATTAGCTTTAGTGCACTTTGCACTATTCTATCCCGGATGCAGGGTATGTTCAACGTTCTGAGTTTTCCCCCAACTTTTGGTATTTCCTTTCTCCGGTTCCTATTTGGGCTATAGGTTTTGGTTATTAGTTCATGTCTTATTTGCTGAAGATACTTTTCTAAGCCTTCTGCCTCTATCGATTTGAATGTTACCCCATCAATTCCTGGTGCCCCATTGCTTTTCTTTGTTAGCTTATATGCTTCTTTTAGTGTCTCCATCTTGCAGACGTGTACATAGATTCCCCAGCATCGCCATTCCGGTTCTGCTTTCGCTTTGATATATATCTTTCTTCTCAGGTCTTGTAATTTTATTGGCATTTTTGTCATTTTTACCTTTACCTTCCTTTTGTTAAAAGATTCCTACTAGTAGGGTGCCTTTGCTCCATGAGCATTACCTCACTTCATCACTACTACGCACCCATCCGCCACCCTTTCATCTTCGGTTCATTTCCTGTTTCCAGTTATAGAACCTACCGCTCCAAGGTATTTCTCCCTGGGATGAGAAGGGCTTCTCCAGTTGCCTCGTATGCCCTAATTATCATGTCATCACTACCACCCCGCTAAAGTAGATATGCTGTATCATTCGTATTTCAGCTATCTATGTTGCTTTCACCCAATTGCCGTGAGCTCAGCCTTTAGTTTTGCAGACTTTCGAGGCCACCTGTGTGTTCGCTTTCGCTACAACCTGATAATTTGCCATTATCCTTACGATAACGTTGTCGGTAGGCTTCAATATCTTGGTTTCCCTCCATATTGCTACCCAAGCTACAGGACTCCGACTTTTATCCTGGTAGGTTTGTCTCCTACTGAGCATACTTACCTTTTCTGGACACACAACAATTTTTCTATATCACTTAGTTTCATTTCTATATACGTTGGTCTTCCGTGATCAGAATATGGAGTTTTCTCAATTTGTCTTAGTATCTCATTCATCTCTTCCAATTTCATTTTTCTTCCTGCTCCGTGGCAAGCGATTATGGATGATATTTTGTTCACCTTATCCTCTATTGGTAGCGTATCTTCTATTTCCATTAACTTATCTACTATATCAACTAGCATCTCTTTTATATCTATTGTTCCCAAGATTGCAGGTATTTCTTTTACCCTTACTTTATCTTCTGATTCTATTTCAATACCAAAACCCATTTCAAAAAGCTTATCTTTATAAGTTTTAACCATCTCCATTCCAGCTTGGTTTTTAATTTCAACTATTTCAGGAATGAGAAGTTTTTGTCTTTTTATGCTTGTTAAGCACTCGTATATCAATCTCTCATAGGCTGCATGTTGATCTACTATAATCAGCCTATCTCCAGCCTCAGCAATAATGTAAGTATTGTAGACCTGACAGCGTGCATATCCCAGAGGATAATCCTCTATTAAATCAATTTGCTCCCTTTCTAGAACCATAGTCTCCGCTTGTAGTGGTAATCTCTGTATACCAGTATAGTCAAATGATTCTGACCGTTCTGATAAGCCTTTCTCTCCTGCATTTGGCAAGTTGAATTCTTTCATTAGCTGATTCTCAAAAGGACTTGGCCTTCTTTCGTAAAATTCTTTTCGACCCTTTACTTCTCTGCTTTTTCCATTATTAACACGCTCATTATTCCTTTGACTTTCACTAACATCAAAAGACGAACCACCCAGTTCTTCTCCAATACCTTGACACCTAGATCCATCAATATCACTCACTGAAGAGGTACCTATTCTCATTGACAACGCTTTTATTAGCCCTCTTCTCACTATTTCATATACTAGCCTCTTGTTCTGAAACCTTACCTCTGATTTATTTGGATGCACATTTACATCTACTTGATCGTATGGTATCTCTAAGTGCAGCACTGCAAAAGGATACCTCCCACTTGGAATAAAGTCCTGATACGCATATCGAATTGCACCAATAAGTAGATTGTCTTTTATTGGCCTGCCATTAACAAACGTATAGATCTGAGTTGAATTACCACGACTAATAGTTGGTTTACAGATGTGTCCCTTAAGTTTGATGCCGTCTTCTTCCTCTTTAACTTCCAGCGAATTGCTCTGAAATTCTTCTTCTGTTTCACATAATCTGTTAAATAATGAAGTTTGCTTAACATATTTTAAGAGCTTTTTATTACCGGAAGTGAGAGTAAACCCAATACTATAGTTAATCATTGCTAAGTTATTTACAATGTCAACAATGCTTTGTGTTTCTGCCCTCTCGGTTTTTAGAAATTTTAATCTATTTGGTGTGGCAAAAAATAAGTCACGAATTTCAATATATGTACCTTGCAACAAAGAACAAGGGATAATCTCTCTTATTTTTTCTCCTCCCTCATATCTTATAGACCATGCTTCCTTTGCTCCACTTGCCTTAGATGATAATTTAATTCTGCTTACTGCTGCAATTGAAGGCAGAGCCTCTCCTCTAAAGCCAAGATGTCTGATCTCTATTAACTCACTATCACTTAATTTTGAAGTGGCATGCCTCATAAGTGCTAGTTCCAGATCGTTCTTTTCTATTCCATTTCCATCATCTGTCACAGTTATAAGGTTACGTCCACCACTTTCTATTTTGATCTCTATCTCTAGCATCTATTGCATTTTCTACTAATTCCTTTACTACACTCGCTGGCCTTTCTATTACCTCTCCTGCTGCTATACGGTTTATAGTTTTTGTGTCTAAAAGAATTATTGCCATAACACTCCCTCCAATCTATGAAACTTAGAGCTCCCTCTATTTTTTTGTGATTTCTTGATCTCACAATCTCTCTCTATATTTTAGCTTTTTAGATTCCTTTCTAGCAAGTCTATCTGCCTCTTCATTATAGGTATTACCACTGTGAGCCTTAACCCACTTCCAGTTAATATCATGCTGCAAGACAATTTCATCCAATTCCTTCCATAACTCAACGTTTTTTACTGATTTTTTATTGGCTGTCTTCCAACCATTTGTTCTCCACTTATTGATCCACTCTGTTATACCTTGTTTAATATACTGACTATCAGTGTGTAAAACAACTTTGCAAGAAACTTTCAACATCTTTAGCCCGTTAATCACAGCCTTTAACTCCATCTTGTTATTTGTTTTCACCTCCAGAGATACGTTTTTTGATAAAGACACTTTTATTTTCATACATCATCACAGCTGCCCATCCACCAGGACCTGGATTTCCATCCATCTGTATATATTATAACCTTCTTTTTTTCGCCCATACTTACAGAATATAGATTCAACGTAAATTTGCCACCGAAATGTTGACATTAAGTTTCAAGATCTTTATCATGTAAAGGTGTGGGAGGCTAATGAACCTGTCCTTGTATCTTGAAAAAAGCATCTAATGTTTTAAGCTTAAATATTAGATGGAGGAGGAAGAACTCTGAAACCTGTCCAAGATTAAGAATCTGCTCGTGAGATAAGAGCTTCCTCCTCAAAAGTATAGGCTGGACGGTATCATAGAAAAACCTAAGTGGTTCTAATTCTGTATTCACAAGGTAAGCCTTACTTTTCATTTTAATAGTAACGTACGGGGTTATATATGATCAACAATTTTTTAGGCATAGACATTTCAAAAGAACGTTTTGATGTCTTTCTTTCATTCATAAGCAAAAAAGGAAAACGTGAAGCTAGGAAAAGGAGCTTTAAGAACGATGATAATGGGTTTCAAGGTCTACTGAGCTTTCTACAAAAACATAACGTAGAACAAGTGAAAGCTTGTATGGAAGCTACTGGTTGTTATAGCGGAGCTTTGGCTGAATTTCTGCACAATACTGGGCATTTTGTTAGTGTTATAAATCCTTATTGTATTAAATCTTATGCGAGGAGTAAGCTTGTACGACAAAAGAATGATCAGACTGATGCAGAAATTATTGCTGATTATTGCCAAAGACAGGAACCTTCTCGCTGGACACCGCCTTCTTCTGAATTGAAAAAACTAAAACATCTTTATCGCTGCTCGGCTGCGTTAAAAGATGAATTGACATTAGTAAATAACCACTTAGAAAAAAAAGAGAGACTGCCAAAAGAAGTTGCAAATGCTTGGGAAGACCTTGCAATGAACATAGAACAAAAAATAGAAACAATAAAAAACTCTGTACGTGAACTACTAAAACAGCACAAAGAATTGTTGGAAAATTTTCAACTTTTATTAACTATTCCAGGAATAGGAGAGGAATCAGCAATAGCTATTTTAGCTGAAGTTCCTGACATAAAGGCTTTTAGAGATGCCAGGCAATTGGCAGCATATGCAGGAGTTATACCACGAAACATAACGTCAGGTTCATCTGTACATGCCAAGCCCAGATTAAGTAAAGTTGGTTCGCGAACATTATGTAAGGCACTTTTCTTTCCTGCTATAGTAGCTAAGAATCACAATCCTATCATTATGAGCTTTTGCCAAAGATTAAAGGAAAAGGGTAAGCATAATATGGCCATCGTTGGTGCTGCAATGCGTAAACTACTCCATACTATTTTTGGTATCCTGAGATCCAAAAGTGCTTTTAATCCTGACCATATTAAAAACTACAGGGCTAGGAGGTTGACTGAAGTTTTAGTAATTTAAGATGCTACCATCTAATATAAAATAGTATTTTATATAAATTCGTTTAATGTAGTTGGTTAATGTATATGTTGATAAGTAAATTCCTGCTGTCTTATATATAAAACTAATTTACTTATCAACATATACATTAACTATAATAATCTTTATACCACTAAACAGTTGGCAGTATTTTGTGATTTTACAATACAGCTTAAGGTTCAATTTTTATAATTTTTTTGTTGACTGACGAGACGGTATCTCTCGATATTAGGTAAATCGTAATTGAGCTTTTGGGCTCGTATTTTTATTAGGAGGTTAATCTCTCACACTGAAAATAAATATTTTTAAGCTCTTCACAGCTCATTAATTCATTTGCTGGGGTTTATGGAGGGAGTTGTAAAAGATAATAAAATAAACATCTAAGGTGCGCAGTAGCATTCTATGGTCATCTATGAAGGTAATTTTTTGCCAACTCTTGAAATTTAGCTAACTTTAATAGACTTTAGCACAAAAACGTTGAATATTTCTTCACAATTGTGTATAATTATTAATGCTTTCTTGGTTAATTTGTCATGGCTCTTTCTAAGTTTCTCGATCCAAAATTAGATTTAACATTTAAGAAAATCTTCGGTACTGAAAAAAATAAGAATATCCTTATCCATTTTTTGAATGATATTTTAGGGTTCACTGAAATAAATACTATACAAGAAGTCGAATTCCTTAGCACCATTATGGACCCTGAAATTGCCTCTGATAAGCAGAGTATTGTTGATGTTCTGTGCAGAGATTCCACTGGGGCCAGATACGTGATTGAGATGCAACTCGCTCGTGATAAAGGCTTTGAAAAACGTGCCCAACTTTATGCTGCTAAGGCTTACTCAAGGCAGGCTGATAAAGGTGGTAAGTACATTGATTTAAAGAAGGTTTTCTTTATTGCTATTTCCAATTGTAATTTATTTCCTGATAAGCTTGATTATATATCTAGCCATACCATAAGAGATGAAAAAACTAACGAGCATGATTTAAAAGATTTTCAATTTATTTTCATTGAGTTGCCAAAATTTCCCAAAAGTAAAGAAGAGCAGCTAGAAAATGTAGTAGATCGTTGGCTATTTTTTTTCAAGTATGCAGAAGAAACAACTGATGAAGATTTAAGAAAAATAGCAGAAAAGTCACCGATAATAAAGTTAGCGTATGACGAGTTAGATAAATTTCATTGGAATGAGAAAGATCTTGTAGCTTATGAAGAAAGGGTAATGGATTTACAGAAAGAAGCTGCTATCTTGGAACAAAAACTCGATGATGCTAAACTAGAAGGTAGACAAGAAGAAAAAATCGAAGTTGCAAAAAACTCACTCAAGGCCGGTGTCTCTATAGATGTTATCGCTCAAATTACCGGTCTCTCTCATTCTGAAATTTTACAACTCAAGGAAAAAACATAATTATTCACTTCAACATTGATGAAAATCTTTCCTAAGTTAGACATATCCTATAATTAAGAGTCTAATGAACTATCTAAAACAGCTATGAAGATTGCACAAAGAATTATATAAATTACTATCATAACGTTACCCAAACTTCTATATCAAAGCTACGTGCTGTAAGTTCAATATGGAAAACACATTAACCACTTAGCATTTAATGTCTACTTCATCCATTTTAGTATTAAGATCATCAAACTTGCTACTGGTTTCCCTAATTATTTTGGCTACCTTTACTTTAAATTCTATTATAAGCTTTTCACTATTTGGTATATTATATCTTCCATATCCTCATCTACTTACTCAAAGTATTTCCAAGCTTGGTTACTCCTACATCAGAAAGACAAGTTGATACTTTGTCCTTTGAATGGCTTTGAATAGAAGCATTACTTAAATAACTTTGAGGCTCTAAACTCATCTGCTTTGCACCATCAACTTCTAATGTACCATCTCTGTTGTGTAATATCTGCTCTATTGATTGATTTAGCAGACCCTTATTAAATTTAGCTATAAACTTTTCAAATTTCTTCGAACTTAACTTACCAGGACATCCTGCTTCTCTACTAGGACATGCTTTCTCTAAATACGAGCTTAAAACTCCTGAAATCTCATTAAATTGACCTCTTATGACTTTTCTAACAATCTCTTTCTGCATTCCCATATAATCAATATTTAATCGATGCATTAATACACCACTTTTTAATCCAGCTTGCTCTACTACTTTCTTGAATCCATTTGTGATGCTTAATGCATAGCCCTGTGCTTTTAGTGGAGATATAGACTGATCTACAGTAGAAATATACTTCTGACCTGTAAATTTTCTAATCAATAAGTCAAATAAAGTTATTGTACCATTAAAGTCAACCTGTGATAGATAGTGATCTCCCATTTCTAATATTGTATTTCCTCCACTAGGCTTAAATTTAACAGGTGCTTGCCTTTCACGCATTTGCTTTAGATTTGCATTTACATAATCGACGTTATTTCGAAAGAAACCTCCATTTTCTTGTCTTTTATCTTTACCATCAGATGGTAGTGTGGTACTTGTCAAACTACTATTACTTACCGACGCTTTGGCAAATTGCCCATCAACTTGTGATACTGAACTTGTAGTCCCCTCAGATTTAGAGCTCAATAACCCACCTATAAAGCTTTTTACCAAACCAGGTAAATAATTTAGCCATGAAGACGGTCTTGTGCCACTACTTGCTGCTATCTCAGGTTGATTTATAGCAAGAGGTTTACGTGATAAGTGATGACGACTATGATCTCCATGGTGATGCCGACGTTTGCGTTCTCCTCTTTCCTGACTGAGTTTTTCTTCTAAATATGTCACAATATTACCACATCCTTGATCTCTAGCAATATTTAGTGGTGTTCTGCCGTAATCATCTGTAGCACTAAGATTAGCACCGGCATTGACAAGGACCTTCACTATATCAAAACTGTGAGCATTAACAGCATAATGTAGAGGTGTACTACGATTCCTGTTTTGGACGTTAACATTTCCACCATAACTGAGAAGTAAATCCACTATATATGGCTTACAGTATTTAACTGCTACATGTAAAGGAGTTTCATAAAGTTCCCCATTTTTAACTTCAGTACTAGCACCATTTTGAAGTAGGAGAAGAGCTCCACCATAATCACCTATTTCAGCCGCTAAAGACAGTAGTGTATTTCCATGCTTGTCCTTGGCATCAATGTTAGCACCACGGTTAATAAGACTTGTGATTCTACCACGATCACCTATACTATCGTTCAGTCCTACTTCTGTGAACAAATGCCTTTCTAGGACTAATTCTGGATGTTCTAAAGCTTCAATTATATTTGTGTAACGCGCTCGAGTAGCTAAGACCAAAGGCGTTTGGCCATTAATATCCTTAACTTCAATGTTAGCACTTCTACCGAGGAGAAATTTAACTGTATTTAATTTATTTCCCTTGACAGCTACATGTAAAAGTGTAGAGCGGTCATTAGTTACATCATTAATATCATTAGCATTCTTGTCTAAAAGAAATTCAACTATTTCAAGCTTATTACTATACTGAGCAGCCACATGTAAAGGCGTATTACCGTAGATATCTCTAGCTTTAATATTAGCGTTCTTATCAAAAAGAAACTTAACTATGTCAAACTTATTACTAGAAGCAGCAAAGTGTAAAGGTGTCCATCCATATTTGTCTTTGGCTTCAATCTTAGCACCTCTACCAAGGAAAAACTGGACCATGTCCAGATTACCTTCTTGAGCAGCAAAGTGTAAAGGTGTCCATCCATATTTGTCTTTGGCTTCAATCTTAGCACCTCTACCAAGGAAAAATTGGACCATGTCCAGATTACCTTCTTGAGCAGCAAAATGCAAAGGTGTTTTACCATCCTTATCTTGAGCATCAATGTTAGCAGCATCTAAGCTAGCACCTCGGCTTACAAGATCTTTAACTTTTTCAAAATCACCATCTTGTACTGCAGTCAACAATTGTTGATTTAGCCGTAATTCTGCTTGTTGTAAATACTCTACAACATTATCATACTGGTGACCTTTAGCCACATCTAGCGGGTTTCTACCATCCTTATCTTTAGCACTGATATCAGCTCCTTTACCTATAAGATACTCTACTACATCCAGACGACCATTCCAAGAAGCCCAGTACAGCGGTGTCCTGCCATCTTTGTCAGTATCATTAACACTCACTCCCTTACTAATAAGAAACTCTATAATGTTTTTACTATTATTCTCAGCGGCAACATGTATAGGTTTTTCACCAATAGTAGAAGTATCTGCAGCATTGATATTAGCTCCTTTTTCTATCAAGAATTTTGCAACCTCTAATTGATCAAACTTAGCAGCATAGTGTAAAGGTGCCCAACCATTTTTATCAGTCTCATCAACGTTTACCCCCTTGCTGATAAGAAACTCTATAATACTTTTACTGTTATTTTCAGCAGCAACATGTATAGGCTTTTTACCAGCAGTAGAGGCATCTGCGGCATTGATATTAGCTCCCTTATCAAAAAGAAGACTAGCAACCTCTGAACGACCTCTCCATGCAGCATAGTGCAGTGGTGTATAACCTTGCTTGTCAGTATCATCAATACTCACTCCTTTGCTGAGAAGAAACCCTATGATATCTTTACTATTATTCTCAATAGCAACATGCACAGGCTTTTTACCATAAGGGCCTTTATCTGCAGCATTAATATCAGCGCCTTTTTTTATCAAAAACCTTGCAATTTCTAAACGATCCTCAAATGCAGCCCAATGTAGTGGTGTCCAACTGTATATATCTGTAGTATTAACATTAGCATTCCGACTAACAAGATCTTCAGCTTCATTGAGATTACCATCTTGTACTGCAGTCAACAATCCTTCATCTAAATCTAATTGTACTTGCTCTATCATCTCCACTATATTTGTATAACCTTCTTGCACAGCCAAATCCAAAGGTGTTTTACCATCCTTGTCTTTAGCGTTAATATTAGCACCTTTTTTGAGAAGAAGTTTGACTGTACTTGGTTTATTTCCTTGTATAGCTAAATGTAAAGGTGTTCTACCGTTATTAGTTATATCATTAATACCACTAAGATCTCTGTTCAAAATAAATTCAATTACTTCAAGTGTACTATCGTGTTGAGCAGCTACATGCAAAGGTGTTTCACCATCTTTATTTTTAACCTTTAAGCTAGCTCCCTCTTCGACAAGATATTCTACTACTTTCACATGACCATTATTACAAGCGTTATGTAAAGGAGTATTATCACTATTATCTTTCGCTTCTAAATTAGCACCTTGGCTAACAAGAGCCTTGACTCTATTAAGATCATCACCGTTTACTACAGCCAACAATTCTTTATTTAAACCTGACTGTGCTTTTTTCAAAAATTCTTTTATATTTTCTTTAACAGCCAAGTCTAAAGGTGTGTTACCATCTTTATTTTTAGCCTTTAAGCTAGCACCCTGGCCAAAAAGATCCTCAACTTCATTAAGATCATCATTTTTTACTGCAGATAACAATTTTTCATCTAAGCCCAATTGCATCTTCTTTATCACTTCTACTATATCTGTGTAACCCTTTTGCTCAGCCAACTCTAAAGGTATTTTACCGTCTTTATTTTTAGCCTTTAAACTAGCTCCTTTTTTGATAAGATATTTCACTACTTCTAAGCGATCATTATTACAAGCATTATGTAGAGTAGTATTATCATTATTGTCTTTAGTTTCTAAATTTGCACCTCGAGCGATAAGATCTTTTACTTTATCAAGATTACCATCCCTTGCATTAATTAACAACCCTTGATCCAACTGTGCTTTCTCCAAAACTTCTATCATATCTCCTTTAGTAGCTAAGTCTAAAGGTGTTCTATCATTCTTATCTTTAGCATTGACACTAGCACCTCTATCAAGAAGAAGTTTTACTACGTTCAACCTTCCTGCTTCAACAGCAAGATGTAGAGGTTTTCTATTATGGTCGTCTTGAGACTCTATGTCAGCACCTTCATCAAGAAGAAATTGAGCTATATCCAGATTACCCTCTTGAGCAGCAAAATGTAAAGGCGTGCCCTGATACGTTATCTCATTATTAAATTTTGCACCGTTACTAACAAGAAGCTTGACCACACCCCATCTACCTAACTGAGCAGCAGAAAGTATTGGTATGTAACCAAGCTTGTCTTGAACTTCGACCTTAGCACCTCTGTCAAGAAGGAATTTAACCATATCCAAATTATCCTTTTGAGCAGCAAAGTGTAAAGGCGTATGATCTTCCTTATCTTGAGCATTAATATTAGCACCATAATCAAGAAGAAGTTCTACCACACTCCATTTACCTGATTGAATAGCAAGAAACATTGGCGTGTACCCAAACTTATCTTGAATTTCGGTATTAGCCCACCTATCAAGAAGGAGTTTAACTTTATCCCATTCACCTGCTTCAGAAGCAAGATGCAAAGATGTCCTACCAAGTTTACCTTGAGCATTTATATCTCCACTGTTTGGAGCCTCTAAAGGTATAGAATTCTTTTGTGAATTAATAATAGAACTCACATTATTTAATTCATCAATACTATCTGAATTACGTATTTTATCTATTTCGTTACTTAATAATATTTCTTTGTCAGCAAATTTTATAGATAATGTTTCCATTTTAGGTTCTTTATAGAAATCTCTAAAACGTATAATACACGACTCACTTGCCTCTATATCAGCATTAAAGGCATTGGTAACTATCAAATCATATTTATCATGAAGATAGGTATACTGCCCTGCTTTTTTAGATATGATTAGTTTATTCTTTTCTTCCACGTCTTGAGGTGTTACTACAATAATTTTTTCATCAGAAATAAAGAACGAAGACTTTAAACCTAAACTATCATCGATTTCCATCGGTGCATTATCAAAAATAATTTGTAATTTTTTATACCACTTATTTACAAGGGCATCTTTCAGCCTCACTGTTATTACATCTTGCTGCAAGCTGGTAGCTGATATAGATAACTTAATTAATAAATCATTTTTGTCTTTAATAACTGTTGGTATCGGTTTTATACTCAAATCCCTATCTACTTGTTGCACCAACTGATGTAAATCTAATGTACTTCTTAAACTTTTCTTTCCATTGACATCATCATTAATTACTACTTCTTGAATAGGGAAGTTTTCAATATCAAGTGTTTCATGACCTGAAGTAATTGCACATATATCGTTTCCTCCTAGAGTAATATTTTTTCTCTCACTTGCATTGAGTTCACTACATACGTCTCTCCTCATAAAATCCGCAGCATTGCTCTTTCCTCTATTACTTAAATAACTATCCAAATCTAACTTATTTTCTGATTGATTTAAAAAGGTGTGCCTGTCAACATCTTCAGCTATAGCAGATATTCTACTTGCTATTTGCTGACTATTTTCTTCAGTCAATATTGACTGATAGTCTACTACAGTTTGATTATAACCATTTAATTCTTGTATACTACGTCTATTGCGAGTAGATCCACAATTTTCAATTTTCCACTTAAATTGACCACCCTTTCCATTTGAAGGCCAGGTAAACACATACCTCCTATCCCTGTCACAATTGTTTAAGTGGTACATACAATTATTGTTAGGTGAGTACAAGTACCTTCCATACTCAACATTTTTTAGATACACATTATCACCGTTAAGCTCAACCTTCCACTTAAAATTACTACCCCCTCTATTTGAAGGCCAGGTAAACGCATACCGCCTGTCGCTGTCACAATCGTTTAAGTGGTACGTACAATCATCATTAGGTGAGTACAAGTATCTTCCATACGCAACATTTTTTAGATACACATTATCACCGTTAAGCTCAACCTTCCACTTAAAATTACTACCCCCTCTATTTGAAGGCCAGGTAAACGCATACCGCCTGTCCGTGTCACAATTGTTTAAGTGGTACATACAATCATCATTAGGTGAGTACAAGTACCTTCCATACTCAACATTTTTAATACATATCGCTGAAGAAAATACCATATTCCTCACTGATTTCGGTAATTTACTTTTTAGCTTTTCAAGATCGGATCTTTCTTCTGAACTGACCTTAGAATAGTTGTCCATTTTCATGGCTTCTCTAATAGAGTAAGCTAATTTTAATATTGTACTATCGTCCTTTGGTATTTTATCAAACACAGCTATATAACCTGGAATAAACTGATCAATATAATGGTGACTGCGTATAAACCTTAATACTTTTTCTACACCTACTTGCCAGTATACGTCATTTACAGCTTCCTTAATTGCCTCACCAAATAACTTTTTATCAAAATTATACACTCCATCCACAAGTTTAATGGTTGAAGCATTAAGATCATTTAGCATACCGTCCTTTAGCACCTTTTTGGCTGCATTTTTTATTGAACCTCTTAAACTACTTATACAAGACTCTACCGATCTTTTTGCATTAGATGGAATATTTGCTTGGTTAACAACTTCCTTCTTTAAAAATTTAACCTGTTTTATCATTTTAAATGCGTCATTACTTTTAGTCTTGATCCTGTTACAAAGAAGTTCAATTACACCTGAGTCATTATTGTAAGCGGCTAAATATAGAGGTGTTCTACCATCGTTGTTTTTAGCCTCGATATCAGCACCTCTATCAAGAAGAAGATTAATTACGTTTTGCTTTGCTTCTTCAACAGCCAAATGCAGGGGGGTCTTACCCTCCTTACTTCTAATTTCAATACTAGCACCTTTATCTATAAGAAAGCTAACCATATCAGGATTACCATAATGAACAGCATAGTGCAAAAGCGCCCAATTATCACTGTTGCAACTAGTACTCTCTAAAGCATTAATATTACCTTTCTTCTCTAAAAATGCTTTGAATACACTCTTGCTTAATTCTACATTACCGTTGTAAATAGCATAATGCAAAGGCGTCCAGTTCTGTGAACACTGATTTTTATGTTCAATATCAACATTACTTTTTTTAGCAGTTTTATCAAGAAGGGTTTTAACTTCATCCCATTTACCTTCATAAACTGCTGTACTTACCAAAGGTTTCAATACTCCCAACCCTGAAGAGATCATCCACTTATTGCACTGATCTATTATGTTTGAATCATAGCCATTCAGCAAAAGGTTGTTTTCTAACTTTTCAAGCAATGTTAAAATCTGATTACTACTTGGCGTTTTATTTTTTAATTCCTCAATTTGTTCTAAACTACAGGAACTTTCTGTAAAGCTAACCCGGTCTTGCAGTGAAGGAAAACCAAGACACTGATGTACTGAATCTCTATTTCCTCTTTCAAAATCGTCAACTGATATTAAACATTTAAAGTCATTTTCTACTTTAGGGGTATATTTACTTCCATTTTGGTAATTTTCTGAAGCTTTATCAATTAAAGCTTGTATTTTTCTTACCTCAGATAAACTAAACCTATCTAATCTACGGAGCATTATTGGTTCTAAACCTAAATCAAACTCCAACGTAGAAATTCTATGAAATTCATTATTATCCCAATCTTTTATATTGATCGTGTGATTAGACATCTTATCGCGAAATATCAGATCTGCACCATTGCTGAAAATTTCAACTTGACCCGGAGTAATATTCTTTAATATCACTACTCCTATGTGTTCCTCATCTTGTACTACAGAAGTAGAAATATTTTTTTCTAATTTTTGATTGTGTTGAATGATACTAGTAGAGTTACTAAAGTCTTCAATATATTCTTTTACAACTCTTTCATAGTCACTTCTAAGTTTATCCTTATGCTCCATTACATTATCAACGTTCTCTAATAACTCAGGAGATGGAGAAAAATGATCATTATTCCATAGAGAATAAGAAATATTTTCCCATTTGCTTCGTTCAGTATAAAAACCTTCTATTCTAATGATAAAAGGAATTTCACTTTCTCTTATTAATAAGAGATCATCTTTATCTTTATACTTTTTAATATCTTCAAGACGAGAATCTATTACTACATGATCACCTTGAAAATCTTTAGGTAACAAAAACATATTCTGAGTTTGTGTAGCCTGTAAAAAAGGAACTAATTTACCCTTTCCCGAAGAAGAGGGAGAACAAGACATTGATTGTATATTGGGGATAAAAGTTTCTCCTTTTTTGTTCATAACTATAAGATGCCTATAATTAGGATCTTGAAAGTAATTTTTCACTCGAATGTTACTATTATTGTATTTTAAATACAGATCACATTGCTGGATTGAAAAATCTTTCTCAACTGCCGACATAAATAGTGTATCTAGTTTTTTATCACTTGAGTTATTATCAATTTTAACTTCTCTACTATTTATATCATTGCTAATAAAATACACATCACTTCCTCCTCCCCTAGCAAACATAGTTCCTTGATCGAAGTTTATTACATCATCTTCCAGAGAACCAAAAACCATATGTGGAACTGCACTATTACCCTGATTCTGTACTCTATCTCTGATAACACTAAAGACTTTGTAATCCTTGTTATTGTTTAGAATTTTCTTATAATGACTTGCAACATCGTCAAAATTATCTAAGGAATGTTCTGAATGTAATTCAAATGAAGTAATTTTTATAGTTGATGAGTCTGATCTTTCAATCTTAGGAACAATATTGCTACCATTTTTGTCTATTAGTGCAAAGTGAGGTTTATTACTGCTTTGCTCGACATAATTTTTTACATCAAGAGTAAATTGATTGTTTTGACCAAAATTTATTTTTAAAGATAAAGTATTACTATTTGTAGAGTAAGTTATTTGATCACAATCACCTAATAAATCAATTTCCGGAAAAATTACAGTTCCTGTTCCATCTACATCAATTTCTGAATATAAACCCTTACCTTTGTAGTCTGCAGCTTTTACGTAAAAAGTATAATTGCTCTTTCCACCCTTAACTGTAGTATACGGCGAAATAATTACTTTTTTACAATTTTCAACTACATCTTTCTCATTTTTATTAGAACCACCACTACTATCTATGATAACGTCACGATCATCGATTCCTGTAAAGTGTTCAGAGTAACCCATGCACGAAATCTCATCCACCTTGTTCTTTCTTCCAACATAGTAGTAATTAAAGATGTCATTATTATCAATTTGATCATTGATTAGCCAACGACCATTTACTCTTGCCTTTAATGACCCAGAGGCACTAGGCTTAAAACGATAGTTAACATTCACTCCTACAACTGTATCTTTCAATTGGCTCAAATCAAGTATATTAACAGAGTTACTTCCACCAATAATTTTACCTGAGAAGTCAACGTTATTTACAACAAACCTATTTACTACCTTATTACTACCACCAGTTATGTTTGCTGTACCTGAGCCAATTAGAAAATTATTGTTCCACTCGTTACTTCCAACGATGGTACCTCTGTCCACATTGCTTAAATCATAAATAATTGTTTTGTCCTTTTGCATCATATTTACTCTCTTATCATGGCTAATAACTATTGCATTATCACAATAGTACTTAGCCGATGGAACTGAGCTTTTAATACCCTTTTCGTAATCTTGACTAGTACTGTGTGGCAAACAAATCATGCTAGCACCTTCAATATAATCAGGTATAACACGCGAAAGATCTTGTGTATTGGCATTTTTCCTATTCATCATAATCGTTGCATAATCTGGACGAAGAGTATTACCGTTTATTTTTCCAAGACCAATACCATAAGCAACAACATTACTAACGCTAACTATGGATTAGCCGACAAAGAAAGAATTGGAAATGGAAGGTTTTTTACGTTGTAAAGAGTATGAAATGAGTGTAGAAAAAATATGAACCAGAAAGTTAAAAGGAGATCGGTGGCGAGTGTGTTCAATTTCTAATCTATTTTTTAGGTAACCAAAAACTGTTTCAATAATAGATCTTTTCCTCAGAAAAATCTTCTCATTTAGAGAGATTAATGCGTTTTTCATCCCTTTTTTTATCTTGGTAACAAGCTTTAAATTTCTATCAAGTAATTGTAGAAACAGACCTTTTTGGATATAACCTTTATCTCCAAATAATAAACCCGTTAGTTTTTTAGTCAGATCCGGAACTGGCTTTCTATCATCAACGTTACCTTTGGTTAGCGTAACACCTTGAATTTCGCCTATTTCATTGATTACTACATGTAATTTAAAACCAAAAAACCAGCCATAAGTGCTTTTGCTTAATTTTGCAATTCCAGTAAAAACTTTATTTTTAGATATTCTTTTTGCATGACAGACCGTGATAGGAGTTGAATCAATGTAGGAAATACCTGTATTTTTTGCCTGCTCACATAACCATTGTAGCAGCATTGCTAAATACCATAAAACTCGAGGTTTTAGCGCAATAAATCTATCATAAGAAGGTAGTCTAGAAAAGTCTGACTTATGCAGCAACTGTAAGTAACATATGTAAAATGATTTAAAGTTTTCATATCTAGATTGCTGATATAACAGAATTATTGTTATAATTTCGGAATGCGTTATTTCTGGCACTCTTGTAGGTTTTTTACCATTGGATAATAATCTACCTGCAAAATTTTTGTCTATTATTTTACAATAATCATCTACAAAACAGAATAATTCTGTTACATTCTTATTCACTGGGTAACCTCCTATTATCTCTAAAATACTGGAGTTTACCCTCTTTTCTTATTCTCTTCTAATCCATAGTTAGCGTTACTAGGGTCATTATTTAAAGCTTTCCAAACTCCTTTAGCTAGACTATTAACCATTTCCTTTCTTGCTGCAAGATGTTGTACATCTTGTGGTATAGGTTGAAAAGCAAATGTATGCCAAAAAATACGCCAATTTTCATCATGGGTTGTATCATACTTTTTCTCGTACTCCACGATATTGCTAACACCACTATAAACCCCAGAAGCTACCATCAATGCAACTCCAACTGCAATGCCGATTCCAGGCATACCAAGTGCTGTAAGAGCAACACCAGACACAAACGATATAGTGGAAAAAGATATAGTTGCTATATTATCTTGTATCTTGAAAAAAGCATCTAATGTTTTAAGCTTAAGCATTAGGTGGAGAAGGGAAGAACTCTGGATGTTATCTTAGATATAAAATCTGTCCAAGAGAAAAGAGTTCCCTTCTCAAAAGTAGAGGTTGGACGGTATCTTAGAAAGACCTAAATGGTTCTAATTCTGTATGCACAAGGTTAGCCTTACTTTTCATTTTAAATGGTAACGTATGGAGTTATAAATGATCAACAACTTTTTAGGTATAGACATATCAAAAGATCGCTTTGATGTTTTTCTTTCTTTCATAAGTAAAAAAGGGAAACGCGAAACTAAGAAAAGGAATTTTAAAAACGATGATTCTGGGTTTCAAGGTCTACTTGATTTTTTACAAAAACATAATGTGGAGCAAGTAACAATCTGTATGGAAGCTACAGGTTGTTATAGTGAAGCTTTGGCTGAATTTCTACACAATGCTGGATATTTTGTTAGTGTAGTAAATCCTTATTGCATAAAATCTTATGCAAGGAGTAAGCTTGTGCGACAAAAGAATGATCAGAGCGATGCAGAGATTATAGCAGATTATTGTCAAAGACAGGAACCTACACGTTGGACACCACCTTCTTCTGAAAAGAAAAAATTAAAACATCTTTATCGTTGTTCAGCTGCGTTAAAAAATGAATTAACATTAGTAAATAATCATTTAGAAAAGAAAGAGAGACTGCCTGAAAAAGTTGTAAATGTTTGGGAAAATCTTTCAGTGAACATAGAGCAATCAATAGAAACAATAAAAAACTCCATACATGAACTATTAAAACAACACAAAGAATTGTTGGAAGATTTTCAGCTACTATTAACTGTTCCAGGCATAGGAAAGGAATCAGCAGTAGCTATTTTAGCTGAAATTTCTGATATAAAAGTTTTTATAAATGCCAGGCAATTGGCATCATATGCTGGAACTATACCACGGAATATAACATCAGGTTCATCTGTATATGCCAAGCCCAGATTAAGTAAATCAGGTTCACAAACATTACGTAAGGCAATGTATTTTCCTGCTATAGTATCTAAAAAGCATAATCCTATTATTATGACTTTTTGTAAGAGGTTAAAAGAGAAAGGCAAGCATAACATGGCCATTGTAGGAGCTGCAATGCGCAAGTTACTCCATATAGTTTTTGGTGTTTTAAGTTCAAGGAAGGCTTTTGATCCAGATCATATCAAGAATTATAAGGCTAGAAGATTAGCTGAAGTTTAAAGTCAAAAAGTGCTCCATCACATCTTATGTGAAATAGTATCTTACACAAATTTATTTAATGTTGCTGGTTAGTGTGTATGTTGATAAGTAAATTGATTTTACATATACACAACAGCAGAAATTTACTTATCAACATATACACTAACTATAATCTGTGTACTGCTACACAGATTGTGAATTGGAAGTATTTTTTTTGGTTTTATGATGCAATTTAGGAAATTTTTATGTTGACTAACAAGACGGTATCTCTTATTTCTTTCTCTCCACATGGATTATCACTATTCTCTCTTTTTTTACAATCAACAAGATTGTTTGCTGACATGCCTATATCAACAATATCAAAGACGCCAGTTATAGCTCCTGCTGTACCTCTTGCTATTGTACTGCCAAATTTTACTCCCACAACTCGAATAGCAAATTTTGTCTGTTTACCTAAAGTACCTGGTATAATTTTTCCCACAACCTTTTCAGCTGATGCTACAACTTTTGGAGTAATTTTAACCATTACATTTTCAATCGGTTGAGATGCAAAAGACCATCCTATTCCGCCTAGATTTAATCCACAATCTGTAGCTGTCCCTTCCTTGCAAGATACAATAGCACCATGGATCCCTCTTATTAATTGTATCCCACCAGCAGCATTCATTAACCTGCCTTTTAATTTTGAGCCTTTTGTTGCACTGCTAGCTTGCTGTGAGATATCTCCATGCAAATTCTTAACACGTTCATTCTGAATATAACGTTCATATCCTTGATCTTCAGTTACCTTGTCAAGTAAGTACTTATGATCCCCTTCAATACTTTTGTCCCCAACAAACTCTATTAACTGAGCATTTTTCGCTTCATCTTGACTACTTTTAACATAAGTTAGAAATTTTTCGCTATCAATTATAATTTTGTCTGCATTATTTTCATCCACTTTGCCTTTACTAAACTTTTCTACATCACCCTTTGAAAATAAACAAGGATTAATACTTCTTCTACTTCTACCTCCTCCTACGCAACTATTTAGGTCGAATTTTGGTTGTTGTGTCCCAGCAAGTACAGCCTCTAAGTTAGCTATACGTTGTGGATCTATACTTAATGTGTTTGAAATACCTTCTCTCATACGTATAAAATGATTTTCTCTTCTTTGAATTCGCAAATGGTTACGTATTTCATCAGGAATATTACTTAATCTACTTCCTTGCAACACAGTATTAATATCTCTAGCGTTTTCTAACGCCCATAAGCCGCAATTATAACCATCTCTTTGTTGAGTAACAGAAACATCATTAACGGTAATTTGAGCCTGTTGTAAAACTTAACGAATATTATCTGGAACATTATTACCCAACGAGTCTACATAGTATCCATTATACTGCCCATTTTGATGGGAGATGACTAACGTAACCCAATGGTTATTATTTAAATTAACAATTAAAGTTAATGGCCTTCTTTCACCTCTTGTTGCTACGCTATCTTGAAACTGTTGCAATTGATTAACTATGTGTTCCGGTGATCCTACTATTTCAAATAATGTGTCAGCTCCATCAATTCCATAACCATATTTTATTCTTGCAATATCAGCTATATCATGTTGTTGAAGCCAATAATGATAATCTTTTTCTGCTGTTGCAGATTCTAATGTACGTAAATTCTCCTCTTGTATACCAATATTTTTAAGCCTCTGAGTTACCTCTTGTATTTCTTCTAAATGTTTTCTCTTAGCTATGTCAATAGAACTATGAACTACTATAGCAGGAACAAACTCATCACTCGTTAATATTAAAGAATTTTTGTCTTTAGCCTTCACATTCACAACCACACCCATGAAAAGCATTTTATCACTATCTGTTATTGTTTTCAGTGCTGCCCCTTTAGCATATCTAATATTTTGTTCCTTTGTTAATTCATCAACTTCTTCTTTCATTTGTTTTTCATTTAAGTCTTTATCTATAAGCTTAAATTCCAGCGCTATAGGAGTATATTCTTTAGTACCCTGAGGCGAAGGACCAATACCTTGAATTACCATATCAACACGACCACCTGCTCCTGTTTGAAATTCAGGTATAATTACAATTTTTGCAGAATCCTCTTGTTTTGCAGAAGTCTCTTTTAGCTTCAAATCACTGTAACTACTAAGCAAGCCATTAAGCACAGCTTGCAATTTAGCTTCATCAGTTATCAAACCTTTTATAGGATAAATTGTATCTGCTATATCAGTAAGTAGCTTTTTATAATCTGGTAATAAATCTTTACTATCAGAGGAAGTAGCATGCTGAGAAGTGATTGCTTGATCAAATTTTACCCTTAATTCATCAGAATTAGGTATCTCAAGAAAATTACCTGTAAATTGCTGAGCGTTACTACTTGGATTATATTTACTTATTTGCTTTATCTCAAAAAGGTCTTTGAAAGATAAGTTTTCTTTATACTTTTTTAAACCCATAGTAATTTCTATAACATTTTCTATTTTTCCAACTTCAGGTATATCCGTAACTGGAATTTTTTTTGGGTTAAGATTTTGTATTTCTGTTTCTTGTTCAATTATGTGAAAAACAAATGCTGTTTTATCTTGTTTCTTATCACCTTTGATAAATACTAAGGTAGTTACAGGTCTTTCTTTTGACTGTGCTCCGCCTCTTGTCTTAGATTCTAAAGGATATTCACTATAAGAAAAGACATACTTTTCTACATCAGTTCCATCAAATTTATCAACTAAGATTGATTGACCTACAGTATATCTGCTAAAATAGTAAATGTCCCTTGTCTCCTTATTTGCCGTAAAAGTATAGTATTCACTCGATAACAAATCCGTTGCCCGTTGCTTAAAAATTTCCTCAGAAATTTGTTGATTACTCCATTTGCTAGCTAATTCTATAAAATCTTCCATCAAAGATGATGGTTGTTTAATAGGTTTTACTTCAGTTTTAAACGGTTCCGCATTATCTAAATTTAACCCAACAGCAATAGCATTACCGGCGTTGGTTAAAATCCTCATCTTATTTGGTCTAAAACCTTTAATATAGTCTTCAGCTTGCCTCAGTGCATCACTTGTAGTAACTTGCCCTTCAGTTCCAGCCTTAAGTTCAATAAGAATTGGTACTGAATCAACAGCACGGTCAGGTCCACGAACAAGTAAAACAATATCAGCATAACCTCTACCAGCAAATTGCTCCAGATATAGTTTGGTATTATCACGATATCGAAAATTATCGAATATTCCTGCCACAAAACCATGTTGATCAGCTTCGCGAGCTCTATTGCCATAAACACTATCTTGTAAGCCTAAATTGGTATGAATTTTTTTAATATAATTTAGAATGGCTTTGAGATTTTCCTGAATTTGATCTATTTCTGCATCTGGGTTAGCAAGCTTTTCAATATAACTTTCTAAATAAACAGACTTACCTAGCTTTTTTGTCACTTCTTGAAATTTTACTGTAGGCTCAATAGGTTGATCTATAATCTTCTTTTTACTTTCTACCTTAATGTTTATTTTTTCATCTTCTCCATCACTCTTTAAGGTATATCCCTTTGCTGACGTGATTCTTGATAACTCCTTCCTAACATCATCACTAAGATCTTTACCTGACTTACCTAGAAATTGCTTAATTTCATCAAAAAATTTATTTTTAAACGCATTATTACCTTTTAATTCACCAGAATCAATTTGCATTGTTTGAATATTTCCATATATATCCTTAGCTTTATACTCCAATACGTTATTCTTCAGATATAAATGTAACTTCTTCGACTTAACATCCTTGTCTGACTTTGGTCTGCTTTTTACTAACTCATACTTATCTTTCAAAATTTTTATCACATCAATTTGAAGCTTGCGAGCATCTGATTCAGTATAATCTCTACCCATTACACTCTTAAATTCACCTGTAGTAAATTCAAAATGCTTAACGTGCTTGTTGAGATTCAGCATGTTGAGCTTCTATATCCTCAGTGAAAATAAAAACATGTATTTTATCTTTTGTTTCTGCTACAACCTTTAAAGTTCTTGATCCCTCAAAACGAAAGTGCAACTTCTTTATGCCTAGCTTATCATTAAGCTTAGTATCTAATACACTAGAAAACCAACCTAAAAATCTATGAGGAAAAAAACTAGCCTTTTCACTAGAATGCAAATAAGATTGTATTTGATCAATCAATGACTGAAATCTTGCTTCAAAAGATTTATCTAATTGATCTGCTGCATTGGAACCCGTGGAGGGTACTTTCTGAAAAAGCAGCTCTATCAATTCAAAGTCTTGTGGTTTTTCTTGTTGTTGATTGTTATTAACCATAACTGCCCCCTGATTTCAACCTTTTACAACTTTTACTCTTACCTAAACTCTTTGCACACTTTCGTTTAAGTCCAAGTAACTGAATTTTCCAAAAGAGAAACATTACACTTTGCTTCTAACATCAGTTACCTTCTGCTGTATAGTTTCTACATCTAATGATGAATTTGGTACTGTTGAATCACCAGCACTACCATCTAATTGCTTGTTTCTAACCTTAGTGAATATCTCATATATTGACTTATCTTCTTCCATAATAGACTGCATTTGCTCTTGATTAAGAGAGTTAACGATTTCAGACAATATTTTAACAGCTTTATTCTTCTCAATGAGAGAAGCAACCAAATCTCTGGTTGATGAGAGTTGTTCGCTTAACTTATTTAAATAGTGTTGTCTATGAGCCTCAAAGCCAGGACTGTTCCACATAGAGGTGAGCATATCACTACCAGATTTAACAAAATTATCATCTGGTGCAGAAACAAGTGAGTTTAATGCTGAAAACATTGATGTACTATAACCTTCAGGAGATAAATCTTCTGGCTTTAAATGTTCAAATAGCTTTCTGGCATTTTCGAAAGAATGATTTCTTCTTAATATACTTAAAGCATAATAACACCTATGTTGTTTAAAGTCCCTTTTCAATAATTCATGGTATCTGTCAACATCAAGACGACGTAGGCAAAAATCAACCATTCCAACATCATCAGTAGAAAAATGTCCTTTATTATATGCCACTTGCATTAATAAATCTTCTTTTTGGAGATACAGAATCAATAGATTGCAATTTATTCCAAAAGAATTCTAAAGCTTCCACGTGCTTTTCTAGCATTGCACATTTAAAAGCATAAACGTATGGATGCTCGTTATTTAGCTTTAACTGATGTTCTTGGTTATTCATAGCATGTGACCAGTAGATCATTAAAGCTCCATCATCAAGCTTTCTCACTAAATTCTTCCCTGATTCATCACTTTGTTCTGATTTAAATTCTTCGAAAATAGCTTTTATCTCTTCTTCAAAGCAACACCAACAAGCAATCCTATAGCGATCAAAGCGACTGAGGAGAATTTTTTGCCCATCTTCAGCTTTTAATGTTAACAACTTTTTTCCAACAGTATATCTATTGAGTTTAACTTGACCTGAAGCACCTTCTACTTCCCAACAAGTTTCATTTTCTAAAATTTTCTTAAGAAAAGGTGGTATTATTGTTCCATCCCATCTACGCAGCAATGTCTGATATGCAATACAATACCTCTTAATCTCTAACTCTTTGAGCCCTTTATGAGAATCATCCTCTTTGATGGAAGTTAGTAATACTCTTTGTACATTTTCGTAATCCATACTTACCCCTAACAAGATTTAATATATTTTAGGCATGTTGCTCTACCTTTAAAACTTTGTCAATTACTATTTTAGAAAAATTTTCTAACCCAAAATAACTTTCGATAAAAGCCTCTTAACAGGCTCAATACATAGCCTTTTATTACTTTTAAATTCTGTTTTATCATAAGCTTGTCTTAATTATTCTTCTGCAAGCAAATTAATACTAATTTAGCAACACATATTGCTAGTAACTTAAACAATATAACTATCTCCAGCGTTCAAAACCAAGGACCATGAGAAGTATTTTTCTTGGGATCTTATGGTCTACCAAGTGTACCATACGAACTTTTTAATATAGTGATTTTATTATACGCTAAAATCATCTATATTGGCTTACTTTCACTAAATTTATATACGAACTAGTTTGCCTAACTTTGTTGTAACAACTTTGCGTTTTTATTTTTATAACCCTGCTTTTATTTCAGCTGCTCTCACAAAGGTAGGTACTTTTTTGTGGTTTTTGGAAAGAGTAAATAAACAAATTTCTTGTAACACTACAAAACCTAGTATTTTCTAAAAGTTTTTATGTTATTTTTAATAAGTTGATAAATATTGTAATACTTGTTATAATAATGTCAGAATATTAACAAATATGCAATGAGAGTTAATTTTAGTCAATATGTTGAAGGTGAAAAACTTTCAGTTTCATCTTTTATGCTATCACTAATAAATCTAGGTCAAAATGAGAAGATTTCAACTAAAAAAATAAATGATAAAAAGCATATATAAGAGAAAGAAAGGGAAGAAGTCGTCCAAGAAATAATGAGCAAGAAGCAACAAGAATTGGTAAATCAACTCATAGAATTTTTGCAAAGCAACAAGCATATTAAAGAGCTTAGTCTTCAAGATTCTTGGTACTGCACTCGGACTATAGAAACTTTAGCTCAATCTTCATCCCTACAGAATCTTAGAAAGCTTAATCTAAATTTGGAGGATATTGATGTTGAAGCTATAAAAACTTTAGCTAAATCTCCACATCTACAAAATCTTGAAAAGCTTATTATACATAGCAGAAGTATTGATTGTAAAATAGTTGAAGCTATAGCTGAACTTCGTGATCATAGAATTGAGTTTGATAAATTATTCAGGAATGAATATCAGATCTTTTATAGATTCTTATTATCAAAAGTATATTCTGATAACCAAATTGCAGGTGAAAAAGACGTAGAAAAGATGGTTATGGATTCAGCTTTATTTGATCTTAGAGGAAAAGTTATTGAATATATATTAGAAAATCCTGATAGATACCCTCTCTCAATCAACTCACAAGATCGAATACCAGGAAAACCTCTTTTACATTTTGCTGCTCGAATAGGAATGCTAGAGTTAGTAAAGATATTAATGAGAAACGGAGAAGATGTTAATACAATAAATGATGGAGAGACTCCTTTGCATTTAGCTGCTAAATATGTCTATACAAAGCCAATGCTAGATCTAATAAAAATAGGCTTAAGTATTAATTCAATAAATGCTTATAATTTAGCTAGAAAACGTAACGCTACAGAGGTAGTGCAAGCTCTAATAAAAGCAGGAGCAGATATTAATGCGGTAAATCGAACTGGGGAAACGCCTCTTACTACTGCTGATAATGCTAAAAACACAGATCTGAGTAGGCTAATAGTAAATCATATAACAAAGTTAGAAGCTATTGAGTTATATATAAGTGATCAAAACCTACAAAAAAAAATGAATTTATAAACTCTTCAGAGGAGAGAAAAAATTATTGCCAGCATTCTCAAAAATGTGAAAAAGAAGTTCAAAAGATTAAAGAAAGAAATGAGCCACTATATGACTTTTTGAGGGAAAGTGACGTTAATAAAATGGTTGACATATGGGAAAAAAATGAAAATGTACGTAATGAATTTGATAATGAAAAGGGTTTAAAAGGGAAATATCCAGAATATGCTGACATTTTAATTAACAAAGCTAATAAAGTAAAAAAAGAAATTTTTCTGCATAATCAGAAGCCACTGATTCACTGGCTACAAGCATATTATAAATGTAATTTTCGAGCAATAACATTTTCCGGTATATGCTCCTTCTTTGATAAGAGGAAACAGGATAAGATATTCAAAAAGTATCCAATGCGTTTAGGCAGTATTATGGGCAGGTTTAATTCTGATAGGTTAAAATACTTAATAGATTGTGAAGAGAGAAGCTGTCCTAAACTGTCAGTACAGACAGCTAAATACTGCATAAAAAATAAACTACTAGAAGGAAATCTTTGTAATCCAAATATTGAGCAACTTCCAGCAGTTAGTCAGGCTTGTTTTTCGGATGAACAAGTTTCTCCACCAACAAATGATGCTCCACGAAGTAAAGAAAAAAATAAACTGCCTACTGTATGTGCTTTCACATTAGCAATAGCTGGAATTGTTTCAGGAATAGCTATTGCATTTTACTCAGGAATGTTAGCGGTAGGAATAGCAGTTGGAGTTTGTTGTCTAATTGCTGCTGCAGTCATATACTGTTGTAATAGTCCTTCAAATTTACTTAAAGATAGCAATGTTGAAATTGTAGTGAATCAAATAACAGTGGAATGATTATAACTCAAGGTAAGGAGAAATATCAGGAAGGTTGGCTTTGTTACCTATGAAAGGCTACCTTCCTGAAAATGTTATTTTTTTGCAGTCAATTTATCCAATTTAGTGGGAGTGTTAAATTTACTAATCTTTCCATAAGTGAGATTAAAGAATTGCAGAAAGTTTAATAATTTATATATTCTTTTAAAGAAATTATCTTATTTTTTATTGGCAGACAGCTTGCTTAAACCCGTAAAACCTCTCCAGTTGTTCACCCCATAACATCGGTATTTCTCTTTTTAGTTTTTTCCATAACACAAGAAAAACTAACCTCTTTTTCAGCCAATACAAGGCTAGTTTTTCTTTCAATTCTGAATTTGTTTTCAACTTGAATTATCATTTTTTATTGAAACTACGTTTATGGAATCACTCAAATCATACTACACTACACCAACTTGATCAGAGCTCATAAGCACCTCTTCTTGACTAGCCATAAGTTCTTGTAACCTATTTTCCTGCTCTGTAAGGCACTCAAATTTCTCTAATTCTGTATTATTATATTCAATGCATCCAAGCTTTGCTGACATCAATTCAGCTTGCTCCATACACATAAGCTCTAATAATTCTTCATCTTGGTTTGCGTGAAGCATTTTCGCTCGCTCAAGACATTCCGAATTCAATTTCATTCTAATGGAGTCAATGTCTCTCAAAAAACTTATATTACTCATATAGTCCTCTATTTGAAAAAAGCAAGTTATACAATAAAGTGTAATAGTTTAGACTTAATCTGACAAGCGTGAATTATCTGACAGAAAAATCGACAAAGTCAAAAGAAAAAAGCACAAGCTCCTCCAAGAACGGCTCCACCTAGAGACCAATTACGTAATAATTTATTACGTTCTGGGAGTGTTAAATAAACTGTGTCAAATCGCATTTTTAGTTCAACTCGATTTTTAACCTACCAGGAAAAAAGATATCAAGTTGGATGATAAGATATTTGTTTCTAATTCTTTATAGTCTACCAAACCGGTAGTTGTGTTTGCTTGACTCATTGTCAAACCTCCATTTTTTTATCAATTTATTACTTTACTTCTCGGTTTGACACAGTTTATTTAACACTCCCGACAAGTTCTAATCATTAATGTTATACACGTTCTTTTCTTTTTCTATTCTCTCTTGTTCTTCAATACAATACATAGCAAGCGGATTAGCTTTAAGTCTTTCGACTCCTATTTCTTCTCCCGTTCCATCGCAGTAACCATAAATGCCTAATTTTATTTTTTCCAACGCCTCCTTAATTTTTTCTTTTCTATCTTTTCGGCGCTTAATTAATTCTCCATTTTCACTATCAGAATAAATACTACTATCTTCTAGATCTTGTTTCTCCAGTTCAGAGAGTATTGATTTTAACTTTAAGCTAAAGTATTCCAGTTGTTTTACGTTCATATATTCTTCATTTTCTGAAGGAACGTAATCTTCCGGTAACTTTATTTTTATTAATTTTTCCATAGCATTATCAATAAAATATATTAAAACTTATATAACTTATAAACAAAAAAAATTATACTACCCTCAAAGTAAACACTATAATTTATAATAAACATTTAAAATCCTGGTATGATTAGTTCGGTAAAAAAATTAGTAATAAATGATAATAACCTTACTTATATAGTATGTATTTTTATTATAATGTTAAGTTTATCTTCATATACACTTGAAAACAACAGTAAACAAGAAGTCATATTAACATTAACATGGATATGTGCTACATTTGTTTTGCAGATCTCTACAAATAATTTATTTACATCTGATTATCATGATGGAATATTAGAGCAAATCTTTGTACAGCCACTCTCTTCTAGGCTGATAGTTGCTTATAAAATCTTCGCTCACTGGTTGTTATTTGGGTTACCGATTTCAGTGATTTCTTTCATGTTCAGCTTTGCAATTCTAGGCAATAATATTGAACATTCAATAGCAGTTGGAGTGTCTTTATTATTTAATACGCTGATAATCATTAATATTTCAGCTACTGGAAATGCATTGATGATTGGTCGAAATAACTTAGCATCAGGAGTGTCGCAAATTCTTGTTTTGCCAATGATAATGCCAACTTTTGTATATTTCAAATTGCTAACTCAATTTGAAAATTTATCCTTGAATATTTATACACTACTAATCACCATCTTAGTTTTTGTCATTTTAATTGTTAACAGCACTATAACTACTCACATAGCATTAAAATTTGCTGTGGAGCAGGATTGAAAAAACTTACTAGTTATTTACTTGTATCTGCTTAGTTAAGGGTGTTAACTTAAGTAGAGATGGAGACATTAGACTTCTTGCATGAATTGAAGAGTTACAGAGTGTGAAACCATTATTGGATTTCAGACTGGCTGGTTATGCAAGAAATCTAATATCTATCGAAGAGTCAGAAACTTTTATAACTTACCTTTAATCAACCTAACCCATGCGTGCCAATCTCTCTCACCAAGATTGCTTTCGAAAGACAGAAGATCCTTTACGGCTTTTGAGCAAATTTCTTCACTTGGAATTGACAACGCCCTATTCATTGCTAGCGTCAGGCATTGAGTTTTACAAGCTTGTTCTAAGTGATACGTATAAAACATTGCTTCTTGTATAGTCTGACCACATGTTATAGATCCATGATTGCGCATTAACATCACAAAATTTTCTTTCAAATCAGCTATTAATCTTTTTCCTTCTGTATCATCAAGTGCCAGGGAATTATAATCATGGTAAGATACCTTATTATAAAAGTGCAGCGCCCACTGACTTATTGGGAGTAATCCATCCTTGAGAGAAGAAACTGCTACAATAGAAGGTGTATGTAGATGAAAAATTGCTTGAATATCTTTCCTTGCTTGATAAATGAAGCCATGGATTACATAGCCAGTTTTATTATATTGATATTCTTTGCCTTCAATTATATTCCCATCAAACGATACTTTCATCAATGAACTTTCATCTACTTCATAAAAACGTATACCAAACGGATAAACATAAAATGACTTTTTATCTTCAGAACGTACAGAGAGATGAGTATACGTATGATCATCTAATTTAAGATAAGATAAAATCTGATAGGCGTTAACTAGGTCTCTTTTCAACTCACTATTTGTTAATAACATAGCTCTTGACTAAAATTTTCTAAGGATTTATACGTGAAAAAAAGTTTATTATAAACTAAAAAGTGAACCTACTTTAAAATAATAAGCACTTTTACTTGCCTTAGGTGATTAGAGTTTACATTTCTAGATTACATAATATTTTAACTATAAAAACGGCTTTTTATGTAATATTTCATATGTTTTAAAGCCTTGTTTTTATGTTATTATAAGTGTAGGTTTTAATATTAAGAGTAATATGGTAAATATTGACATAAAAAAACAGCTAACAAAATTTTTCATATATATCACTGGTCTTCCAGGAAGTGGTAAACTTTCTACAGCAATAGTATTATCTAGTATGATAAATGCACTAATTGTAAGTGGATTTGAATATAATCAAACTTCCAAAGAAGTTCAAAATAGAATATATAACATTGTGCAGGTTATGCTTCAGGCAGTAGAAGCCTATCCAATTGATTCAAAAAATTATATATTTCTTGATGACTTAATGAAAAATAATAATGACAACATAACAATATATAACTCAATAGTAGAACTTAGTAAAAAAATGAGCACAAAAATCCTTCCCATAGTACTTAGGTGCAATCCATTGATATTACAAGAGCGTACTATATTAAAAAAGCAAAGAAAAAATAGGAAGGTTACCAATATAAATAGTATTAAATTTAGAGCGGAAAATTTATTTGTGCCACCAAATGCTATAGAGATAGAAAATTCAAATATGAGTATAAAAGAAGTAGCAGAAGAAATAGTAAGTCAGATGTACAAACTTGGCCAAATTAATAGTGTTTACGCAATAGGCAACGATTTCATATACTGAGGCTCATTTAAATATAGAGCTTCAACACCATTTAATTTTTGTTTATTTTTTAGTCTATAACGGACTAATAGCCCTGCATGGCTAGCATTTAACTCTGGTAAACTGCAATCCATATATGTAATGCAGTCCGTTTCAGGCTGGAGTTCACTTACTACAGCAGGATTTGATAGCGGTAACAAATTGAAATCAAATAACTGTGTATAAAACTTTTGATCATCTTCGATTATAGCTTTAATATTTTTTTTGCTATTTGCACAAAGTAGCGATATTGCATATGCTTGAGCTTCCAGCTCACTAACCCCATATAACGGCTTATTTGTAGCAAGATTTATACCTTGTGCAGTTGATATACCAACTCTGATTCCAGTAAAACTTCCTGGTCCAACTATCACTGCTAAATGGTCTATTTTATCGTAGCTGTAATTATGCTTATCAAACAAAGTATTCAGTATTTGAAAAAATGATTCTGCATGACTATTGTTTGCAGAATTGCGTTCTACAAAACAATTACCATCGTAATCAATTACTGCTATTGAACTACCAGCACCTACAGTATTAATTGCTAGAATGGACATCACTTAAGCTTATCATAGAGCTTTGTAAACATCATAGTGAACGCACCGTTACCCATAACATTTGCTGAAGTTATTATTGGGTCAAATACTATATACAATGCTGTAATTAATGAAAGCATCTCTGGAGAGAATTTAAGATACTTCTCAAGAACAGGCAACATTACCATAATTCCTCCCGCTGGAACTGCAACAATAGCAAATTTAAATAACAGAAAGTAGAGAAGGAAAGTCACATAGTCTGTTGCAGACAATGCACCACCAAAAGTCATTATCATTGATAGTATTATAATAAAAAAGCAATCACCTACTAAATGAAAGCTAGCAGTTATTGGCACAACAGACGATGCTATATCATGCTGCTTTACATTTTTTTTGCTTCCTTCAAGAGTAAGCGGCATAGCTGCATTACTAGACATTGTGCTCATTGCAGTAATAAATGCTGGTATCATATTACCTATACTAGCTATCCAGCTTGTGATCTTGAACGAATTTGCTGCTCCATATAAGAGAAAAACATAAAGGTAGGTTGCAGATGATATAATAATAAAAATTATTGAGTAATCCTTAAATATTATGGGTAAAACCTGATCATGTTCCATTTTTAAAGCAAGACCAAGTACAAACATTGGAATAATTGGCGTCAAAAATGTCTTCAAAAGAAAGAGAGTTAAATCTAACATTTTGTTCGAGAGCTCTTTGCTTTTTTTTGGTAATATTGTGGACACTAATATGCTTAACACAAATCCACAAGCAAGGGCATAAAAATTAGAAAGCAATGCAGGTATCCTAAATGACCATAAAGGAACAATTGTTTCTTCATATGTTATATCTTGTATTGAATAAGTGTTTTGTGTGATGAAATGCCCAACAGAATAAGCTATTAAACTTGAAGCTAGATTCGACAAGAAAATCGTTATAATAAGTAACAATATAAACTTTATAGCCGACTGCTTAAGATTGTTAACACTACTAAAGATTAATGCAAAAACAATAAAAGGCATTATAAATAGTAAGATCTCTTTTATACTAAGGCTTATTGAATACAAGAAGGTTTTCACTTCCATTGGAACTAGATGACCAAAAAATACAACCGAAGTGATAACAGCAAGTAAGGTTAGTAATTGTAACATATTCTAATATAGCGATATCCTATGGAAATACATATGATAAATTAGCTGCTAAGTAAAGTAAAACTGCCTAAAATATTTGCATTACCTTCTAGTACTTGAATGAGATTTCAAGTTACAACGTTTCCACAAAGTATATAATTAACATCCACACCTTTGGTCAAGTTCCATTCACGCTTTATTACATTATATTCCATACCAGCCATGTTTTGCAGTATTACGTTGTTTTCCCTTAGATGATTTGCAATTTCTGATGGCTTGAGAAATTTATTCCAATTATGTGTGCCTTTTGGCAGCCAGTTTAATATGTACTCTGCGCCGACTATTGCAAGACAGAAGGATTTAATAGTTCTATTTATCGTCGATATAAAAATTAGCCCTTCTGGCTTCAACAGCTCTATTGCTTTTTTCATGAAAAACTCTAAATTATCGACATGTTCAACCACTTCCATCAACAAAACCACGTCATACTTCTTGTCATTGCTTAGCTCTTCAATGCTAGTGTGTGTGTATTCTATATTTAACCCTACTTTCTTCGCATGCGACTGTGCCACTTTTATGTTTTCCTCACATACATCTATTCCTGCAACGCTAATACCAATACGCGCCATTGACTCTGACAAAATGCCACCACCACAACCAACATCGAGCAATGATAGTTCTTTTAAATCGCATTTTTTTAATTCTTTTATTTTCTCAACGATGTATGATACTCTCACAGGATTCATCATGTGCAATGGCTTGAATTTGCCATTCTCATTCCACCATTCACCTGCTATTTTAGTGAATTTTGATATTTCATCTTCGTTATAAGTTTTTGTGGTTTTTTTCTTGCTAATATTGCTAAGTTTATCAAGGCGTTCTTTATGTCTACTTTCTTTTGAAAATTCTGTTTCGAGGAATTGTTTGACTATGTCTTTTGCTAATCCACTCGCAGTAAACCCTGCACCAAGACAAAGTATATTCGCGTTGCCATGCTCGCGAGCTAATTTTGCGATCTCAACACTATTACATAAAGCAGCGTAGATTCCTTCAAAACGATTTGCCACAGTACTCATGCCCAAACCTGTACCGCAAATTAATATTCCATAATTTGCTTTTTTGTTTGTTATATCTTCTACAACTTCAGCAGCATAGTCAGGGTAGTCTACACTCTTTTGTTCAGCAGTGCAGCCACGGTCTATCACTGTATAATCTAAAGTTTCCAAGTAAGCCTTTATTTCTGATTTTAGTTCATAACCTGCGTGGTCTGAAGCAACTGATATCACATCTGACATATAAGAAATTGCAACTTAAGGGTATTTATATGGGTAATTTATTTTGAGCTTTTTGTCAAGCTCTCCTGATCTTTCTGAATAAATTTCGAGTCAGATATGCATAAATTCTATATAATTTTTATCCTACCACTACTAATTCGGTAAAATGGATCATATAGATATTATAAAGTCAAAATTATTGTTGTCCGACATAGTAGGAAAAAAAGTTAGGTTAATAAAAAGAGGAGATAGTTTTGTTGGACTCTGCCCATTTCATAACGAAAAAACTCCATCTTTTTCGGTCAGCAATATTAAGGGTGTATATTATTGTTTCGGTTGCTCAGCTCATGGTGATGTGTTTGAATTTATTTCACAAACTGAAGGCTTAAGTTTTAAGGAAGCGTTGGAAAAATTGGCATCTGTTGCAGGTGTTGAGTTACCCAAAAACCTCAGCTTTGCTAAAGAAAATGACAAACTGTTTTCAGCACTGAATTTAGCTGCAAGTTGGTTCGCGCAGAAAAATCGAGGTGTTATGGCTTATTTAAGGCAGCGCAAGATCTCACTCAAAATCATAGATAAATTTAAGATAGGTTATGCACCAAGTTCTGGCTTGAAGGAATATTTGAACTCCTCTGGTATTAAAGACGAGATTTTGATCGATGTTGGGTTAATAAATAAGAATTCTCGTGATTATTTCTATGATCGGCTGATATTTCCTATACACAACATCACGGGCAAAGTTATTGGTTTTGGCGGACGTGCGCTGAACTCTGAGCAACAGCCGAAGTATTTAAACAGCCCAGAGAATCAGCTCTTTAAGAAAAGAGAAAATTTATATGGATTAAACTTTGCTTTGAGTGAAATACGCAAAAAACAGCATCTATTTGTTGTTGAAGGATATATGGATGTAATAGCACTACATCAAGCGGGAATTAGCAATACAGTTGCTCCGCTTGGTACCGCAATTTCTGCAGAGCAGATAAAAAATCTATGGAAATTTGCTAAAGAAATTTCCATCTGTATGGATGGCGATAGTGCCGGACGTCATGCTGCTATTCGAATTGCAGAACTTGTTCTACCGATACTGGAGCCTGGATACACATTGAAGTTCGTGACTTTGCCAAACAATCAGGACCCATACGATATATGCAATGAGCTAGAATATAAGACAGAAGACGTACTCTCTGCTTTTAACCACTCAACAGAACTGCACTCTGAATATTTATGGCATCACATAATTGGTAGCAATTTGCAAAATTATGAAAAATTTGCTCCGGAAAAATATTCAATTCTTGAGCACAAGTTCATGAAATATGTCAATGCTATCGGTAACAGCAGTATTAGAAGGTATTATAGAGATTATTTTTACAATAAGGTCAGTGAATTAAGAAGAAACTTTAAAAAGCTGATTTTTAATATCAAAGCAACAAAAGGTGAGTATCTTTACAATAAATCTCCAGAGCTAATTGAAGCAGAGCAAAATCAGGCCATAATTTTGCGTATAGCCGTAGAATTTCCTGAAATCTTGAACCGTCCTATATTTTTTGAGCAATTTTCTCATTTCGAATTTACTAATGAGATGAAAAAATTACAACAGTGCGTAATTAATATGGTAACTAGTGAGAGCAACTTTAATAAAGAAATTCTGCTACAGGAGTCTAGTGTTATAAAGTTTATATTTGAAAAAACTAGCGTACTAAATAGTCAATTAAGTGAGAAGAGATCGGCAGAAACTGTCTGGAATAACATAGTATTACGGAAAGAATTAAATGTATTACAAGAAGAAAAAATTAAAGCAAGGCTGGGCGGTAATTTTGACTTAGAGGAAAGGCTAATAGAACAAATAAAGCAAATAGAGGATAGTATACAAGAAATGCAAATGGAATTTATTCAAAAGTAGATGGCTTAAGATGTTCAAAATTATTAGAAAAACAGGGAGTGTTAAATAAACTGTGTCAAACCGAGAAGTAAAGTAATAAATTGATATAAAAAATGGAGGTTTGACATGAGTCAAAAAATAGCAAATAGAACTACCGGTTTGGTAGACTATAAAGAATTAGAAACAAATATCTTATCATCTATACGAGAAGGAAGACCATTGACAGGAAGAGATGGTGCATTAACACCATTTATAAAAAAACTGCTAGAGGTGAGCCTGGAAGGTGAGATAGAAAACCATTTGTCAACTGAAAGCGAAGAAAACAACCGAAGAAATGGTAGAAATTCAAAGACTTTGAATACAAGTTCAGGATCATTTGAACTCTTCACGCCAAGAGATAGAAATGGGAGTTTTGAACCTCAGGCGGTTAAGAAAAGGCAAACTAATCTACATCCTGAGCTTGAAAAAAAGATCCTGAGTATGTTTGCAAGTGGCATGGGCTACAAAGATATAGCATCGCATGTTGAAGAAATTTATGACCACAAAATATCAGCGGCAGAGATATCAAGCATTACCGACAAATTACTGCCAGTGATAAATGAATGGCGCAGTCGACCGCTGCAGTCTGTATATCCGATAGTTTTCATGGACGGCATGTTCTTCAAAGTCAAAGAAGACGGACGGTGTGTAAGCAAATGCATGTATAACATATTAGGTGTAGATCAAGAAGGCAAAAAGGAGGTTTTGGGCTTCTATTTGGCTGAAAGTGAGGGAGCTAACTTTTGGCTCGGTGTGTTAAATGACCTCAAAGAAAGGGGTGTAGAGGATATTCTAATTGCTTGTGTAGATGGGCTGAAAAGCTTTCCTACGGCTATAAATAGCGTGTTCCCTAATGCAGAGGTGCAGCTATGTATAGTGCATCAGATAAGGAACTCGCTGAAATATGTGTCTAGCAAAGATGTGAAAAGTTTTATGAGCGATTTGAAGAAAATATATCAGGCTTCAAACAAGGAAATTGCTGAAAATTATTTGCTGGAGCTGGATGAAAAATGGGGCACGAAATATCCAATGGTTATAAAGTCTTGGCAGAATAATTGGGAAAATTTGTCTGGCTATTTTAAGTATTCTGACCCAGTGAAAAGGCTGGTTTACACTACAAATCCAATTGAGGGCCTGCATAGACAAATCAGAAAATTTACCAAAACCAAGGGCTCATTTACCAGCATAAGTGCCTTGTACAAACAGGTATATTGTGCTATAAAAAAGGTGGAAGAGAAATGGACAATGTCTGTACAAAATTGGGCATTAACCGTGTCTCAACTTGATATTTTCTTTCCGAACAGATTGAAAATTGAGTTGAATTAAAAATGCGGTTTGACACAGTTTATTTAACACTCCCGAAAAACACTGTATTAGTAGTTGCTTAAAATAGCTTATTCTAGTATATTTTCAATTTATTTAATTACGACAAGTGTTTGCATTTCTCCCTCTCATTATTTTTTTAACCTTATATCTTGGTAGTGGTACTTATTTTTCCTTTATAGGACTTGACAATCCTCTTCATCAAATTTCACCGTTAGTTTGCTTATTACCAGCATTATTTTTTGCTATTCTATTCAATAAAAACAAAATTCAGCATAGCGTTGATACTCTTATAAAAGGTATGGGGAATAAAACTACTCTTACCGTGTGTTTGATTTTTCTCCTTGCTGGGGCATTTTCTACTGTTACTCAATCGCTTGGTAGTATAAATGTTATTGCTAGCTTAACTATTTGCTTTCTTCCAGCACAATTATTACTTCCTGGAATGTTTTTAATTTCTGTGTTTATTGCAAGTGCAATAGGCACATCAATCGGAGTTATTGCACTTATAACACCAATAGCTGTGAATCTAGCACAAAATGGAGCTTTTGATTGTGCGGTGGGCGTTGGAGCTGTGATAGGTGGGTCTATGTTTGGCAGCAACCTTTCAATGATATCTGACACTACTATTGCTGCTACTTCTTCACAAGGAGCTTCAGTAAAGGATAAACTAAAACTAACCCTAAAGACAGGATCTGTTACAGGTCTTATAATACTTACTTATCTAGTAATGATTTCAAATAGCACAGAAGTTGTTTCTCTCTCAAGTCTGAATTATTTATCCATAGTCAAAATTATCCCTTATATATCTTTAATAATTATGGGTTTATTTGAAATAAACACACTGGTAACATTAGCTGTTAATATGGTTGTTGCTGGAATATTAGGAATAGCTTTTTTTGATTATTCTATTATTGATTATTCTCATGATATATGTAGGGGTTTTAATAAGATGAATGAGGTAATGATATTTATTCTTTTCAGTAGTGGATTAAGCCACTTAATGTACGAATACAGTCAGAAAAAGATAGATAAATTCACCGATGAGGTGAATCTCACAAGAAGTCAAGCTGAACTTATGATTGCAGGAATATCATCTTTGTTTACTATTTTAGTTTCCAGCAATATTGTTGCTATTTTATTAACTAGTAATATTGCGAAAAGACTTGCACAAAGATATAACATTGCACCACACCGTAGTGCGTATTTATTAGAAATATTTACTGCGATCACAAAAAGTATCTTACCTTATGGTTCTCAAATATTGCTAGCAAGCAGCATTGCCTCTCTTTCACCTATTGCTGTACTGACAAAAGTATATTATTGTTTTGTTTTTGCAGCAGTTGCGATAGGTGAAATAGTTATTAACGGCAGACGTCGTACGGTTGTAGCTCCTCAATTACCATAAACAACTCTTTAAATTTTCACTCAATTTGTTGATAAATTGACAAATATTATAATATTTGCTAAAATACTTATATAGTACCAATTCTTTTAAAGACATAGTATTACTAATGTTATAAAAAATGTATCAAAATAGTGGAGAAACAAATGCCTGATTATTATGAAATATTAGGAGTAAAAAGAGATGCTACTCACGATGAGATAAAAAAAGCATATCGCAAATTAGCATTGAAGCTTCATCCAGATAAATTGCTTGAGGAAGTGAAAGAGCTAGATAGGCTAGAAGGAAAGAAGAAGGACGGAAAGCTACTATCACAGTCGGAAGAAGATCAACGGACTCAACTTGAAGAGAAATTGACAAAGTTCAAGGAAATATCAGTAGCACACGAAGTGTTATCTAACCCAACAACAAGAAGCCAGTACGATAGAGGAAAGTATGAGGATGGGGATTGTAGTGATGAACTGGAGTTGTTGCGGGCAAAACTGATGGAACTGATAAGTAAACTTAAACAAGAAAATAAAAGAATGAAAATTTTTTATGAAATATGTAATATGTATTTGTTGAAAAGTCAAAAATTAATCAAAGAGGAATCAGAAAGGGTAATCAAGCGTTTTAAACAAATAGGCAAGATGGGCAAAGCTAAAGAGACTGAAAAATTAACCGAACTCGAATATGTAAACACTATTATGGAATTGTTGTGCAATATCTCGTCAAATGAGTATGAAAAGTGTTCTGATATAATAAAGAAAGTTACAATTGCTGCTGGTGACATTACATTTCTAGTGCAAATTGCTATTACGTACGATCGTGTGGAATTTTTCGAGCTCTTTGAAGGAAGGATAGAAATATCACTAAATGAAATCTTAAGATATGCTTATGAATACCAATCTGAAAAGTTTTTGGATTATTTTTTTAATGAGTGCTTAGATAAATTAAATATCAACTATAAAGATGAAAAAGGAAATACATCTTTACATCATACATTAAAATGGTTGGATTTGGATAAATCAAAATACCAAGGTTTTGTCAAGTCACTTCTTAGTAAAGGTGCAAGGCTTGATGTTAAAAATAGCAAAGATGAAACTCCATTTGATCTCTTGGTCAATTATGCTACATACCCTTTTCTTAAGAGAAAAATAGAAAGATTAAATAATCTTTCGGTGGTGCTTAGTTGTTGTAAAACTGATGAGCTAAAGAAGCTAGAAGGTACACCTGCATTAAATAAACTAGTAGATATTATTGTTGAATGTAACCATAAAGAAGCTCTAAATCTTCTAGTCGAAAATAACATAAAAATTTCAAGTATTACTTTAGAAAATATCGTTACAAGCAATTGCAATAAAAAGATTTTTGATTGCTTTTTACATAAAAATAAAATTGACTATCAAGATGAAAGTGGGGATACAGCTCTACATCATGCTTTAAGAAACTTACACTCCGATAAGTCAATGCTTTGCAAAGTTGAATCACTTGTGAGTGCAGGTGCGAGATTTTATGTTAAAAATGACCAAGGTGAAACTCCGTTTGATCTCTTGGTTGAATATGTTGAGAAGGGGTTTTATGGTCAAGCGTCAAGGTTAAGTTATGCTTGGAAGTTGCTTAACAAATGTGAAAATAAAGATGTACTAAGAGAGCTAAAATATAAAGATGGTACTACTGCATTAGATAAACTAAATGAGCTTCGTATTAAGTGTCGTAATACTTCTATCATAGTTGCTTCTACGTTAGCAGTAGTAGGAGTTGCTTTAGAAGTAGCTATTGCAGTTTACTCAGGAATGTTAGCGTTAGGGATAGGAATTGGAGTTTGTTGTCTTGTTGTTGCTGCAATCATATACCATTGTAATAGTCCTGCAAATTTATTGAAAGATAGCAATGCTGAAGTTGCAATTAATCAAATGGCATTAGTAAAATTATAACTTAAGATCAGAAGAAATGGCAGATCAAGTTCAATAATGTTAATTCAGTAATATATTTAGTAAAATCTAAAACTAAGAAAATTCTATACTTGCAACTCTGTGAGATGCTGGTGGTATCTATCTTACTTTCTTGATAGGAATATAGATGACAAGAGATAGGCAATGGAATTACAAAGAGTTTGCAAATATTAGTTATTATTTGTAGAATATAGAGAAATTAGTAGAGATTTTAATAGTATGCCATCCGTTACTTTTATTTTACCTGATGGAAGTAAGAAAAGTTATGAAGCTGCAGAGGGAGAAACTCTTCTTAATTTAGCCCATAGAAGTGATCCAGATCTGCTTGAAGGTGCATGTGAAGGTTCTCTTGCTTGCTCTACATGCCATGTGATTGTTGATCCAAAATTTTATGATGTTGTAGAAACACATAATCCTATATCTGATGAGGAAAATGACATGCTGGATCTAGCTTTCGGTTTAACAGAGACATCGAGGCTTGGATGCCAAATAAAAATCACAAAAGATATTGACGGTTTGTGCGTAACCGTGCCCAGAGGTACAAGAAATATATCATTAGATAAATAAGAGGATAATGCGTAAAATTTTTATCTATATTCTCATCTCCTTACCTTTGTTTATTCCTCTAGCGTATAGTGGTTTTTGGTATTTTTCTGCATTTAAGGTAAAAAGTCTTTTAACTGATTACATTAATGACGAAAAAGTTGATATTTCACATGATTTTAAGGGATTTCCTTTTAACCTAGTTTTTCGTGTAACGAATCCAAAATTTTCTAATGAGCAATTAACTGTTTCATCTGAAGCTTTAGTGATAAAAAACAGATTATTTGATAAGTCAGTATATATCTATATACCAAGCAATAAAGTAAACATTGCTGTCCGTAGTGATGAGAAAAAGAATATAAAGTGTCACACACACGTGAGTAGCCACTTTGTTGTTAAACTAAATGATTTACTATCTTCATTAAAATTCAACAGAAATAACACTGTAATAGACTATATAGATACATTTCGTTACGAAGATTATGGATTAAAATGTGATGTTTTAGAAAATCAGCAAAGTGTTATAACTGAAGTGAATGATAAAAGTAATTACATTCAATTTCACTTTGATAAAGAACTGAATGAAAATACTAAACTAGAATTTGATTTTTATACTTACCGTTATAAACATACTGCAAGTCCTGAAAATTACCTTAGTGTCGACGCTAAATTAGATTATGAATTTGTAAACCATATTTCAGCTTCTAAGATTAATTTCAACATAGAAAAATTTTTGATTGAGAGTAATAACTTTTCTATTGCTGCGAATGGTGGAGTAAGTAATTACAATTTAGTTACATCTTCATTTGAAGATAAAATCAATGTAGCCATATCAAATTATAAAGAATTAATTTCGTTTGTGACTAATGATTCAAAGACTGCAGATAAATTGGAAAAATCAATATCTTCCTTATCAGAAAAAATCACTGATAACGACATTCAATTTTCAATAAAGTACGACAATAATGTAGGTTCAGGCTTTATTGGAAAATTATCCACTACTGATTTTATCACTCAATTCACCAAGAATGAGAATAGTAATTAGCTTACTTTTTACATTGATATTCCATTTAAGCATAAATGCTTTTACTTTGGATGATAAACTAAGAGACGAAAGTATGGAAGAGCGAGCAAGTAGCTTATTTGCAGTAATAAAGTGTCCTGTATGCTCTGGTGAATTATTATCCGAATCTGAGTCTCAAGTTGCATATGGTATGCGTAAGACAATTCGCAAGAAGATCAGTGATGGATATACTAACGAGCAAATAGTTTCAGAATTAAAAAATTCTTATGGAGATTCAATTATCATTGTACCACCTGTAAAATCTAGTACCTACATTTTATGGTTTATTCCTTTTATAATTCTTCTTATTGGATGTTTTTTAATACGAAAATCAGTTCAGAAAATAGATAAGGTAGTAAAAAGATAACTATAGAGTAAAAGTGAGTTTACAACAAATGCAAGTAGCTACTATACGAACATGAGTTGGGAGTGTTAAATAAACTGTGTCAAACCGAGAAGTAAAGTAATAAATTGATAAAAAAATGGAGGTTTGACAATGAGTCAAGCAAACACAACTACCAGTTTGGTAGACTATAAAGAATTAGAAACAAATATCTTATCATCTATACGAGAAGGAAGACCATTGACAGGAAGAGATGGAGCATTAACACCATTTATAAAAAACTGCTAGAGGGAAGGCGTATTGTGCTATAAAGAAGGCAGGAGAGAAATGGACTATGCCTATACATGATTGGGCTTTAACTATCTCTCAACTTGATATCTTTTTTCCTGGTAGGTTAAAAATCGAGTTGAACTAAAAATGCGATTTGACACAGTTTATTTAACACTCCTGAAAATGCTACCACTGAACAACAAAATATTCAAGGACAGAGGACAGAGCATATAGCTACTTTTACCGTTATCCCAGTATTGTAAAACTGGGATAGCACTTTCTACTATGAAAATTATCTAAAATGTTCGTACAGTTTTTACTGAAATTACAACTCACTGCAAATCATATAGCTGGGTTTTGCAGTCCAGAAAAGCTTAATTTATTTTCTTTTAGTGATTAATTTAAGCAATCATATTAATATAGTAAATATTTACTTAATATACTAGTATTTACCTTGACTAAACAATTATAGTGCTGTATGATTTGTACTTAAGCTTTAATAGTGAGGTGTTGATGGACACACAAGAATTAGAAAACTTACAGAAAAGTTCATCAACAAAATCCCAAGATGCTGAGGAGAAAACATCAGAAGAGTTGGAAAGAAATTTAAACCTGAATGAAGCCAATAATAAAGGTCTAAGAGAAGTTGAGTTGAGAAGACAGAGAGTAGCTGAAACAAGTAAACTGGTTGGATCAATGATTGGAGCATTCTTAGGCACAATGATATATTCTAAAATCTATCAAGAATACGAGGGAGAAACATGGACAGAGTCATTAATGAATGGTTTTATAGCCGCTGTTTCTTTGGGATTTGGCTTCCTTCTAGGAAAAATAATTAATCCTACAAATGAAGCTGTTTCTACAAATCTGGAAAACGCTGCTGTTGAACAACCCAATGTGCAACAAACCCTACCCTTATGTATATAAAATGACAAATTTTATAACTAAAAAAGTACTTCCCCATTTTCAAAGCACTGCATACAATAGAATTATATTGTAGTGCCTTATACTCATCCTGAGATATAGGAAAACAATCTATACAACATTTTAAGCTGGCTCAGAGCGCTGGCAAACCCAATACCATAATTTACAAGGAGGACTTATGAATAAGAAATTTCTCTATTCACCATTATCAATAAAAAGCATAGAAGAAAACGGAGTATTTTCTGGCTATGCGAGCGTTTTTAATATAGTTGATAAGCAAAATGATCTGATATTACCCGGAGCATTTAAGAACAACTTAAATAAAAGTCAGATAAAACTTCTTTGGCAGCACAACCCAAGTGAGCCTATAGGTAATATTACAGATATTTGCGAAAATGATGTTGGCCTATATATAACTGCACATTTGCTTTTTGGTATTCAAAAAGCAGAGGAAGCATATTTAATGCTAAAAACTGGAACTATTAACGGTCTTTCGATTGGCTATATACCGATAGAGTATGATGTTGATCATGAAAGCGGAGCTCGAGTGTTAAAACAAGTGGAGCTATGGGAAGTTAGTTTAGTCACTTTCCCTGCAAATTTGTCAGCTCAGGTAATCAATGTGAAGAATCATTACAATGAACAAGAAATGTTAGCAAGAGCAATAGAAAAAGCAAATTCTGTGCTTACGAACATGTGTATTTCTACTTAAAATCTATAAAAATTTTCACACAATTTAACATTTATATTATTATTTATTTAATAATTATATTAATATATATAACTTCAATACTTTAAAAATTAGGTAATTTTATGGTAAATACTAAAAATAAGATTAATGACGAACCTAGTATTAAACAAAAGGAAAAAAAATATAGCTTATCCACTGTGCTTGCTTGGCTATATCTAAAAACAATCGGACGAATATTGCCAGAGAGGTGGAATAAATGGGCAGAGAGTATCCTATATTACAATAAAGTTATTGCAGATAATGGGGTTCAAACTGATGATCTTTTAGAATCTGAAAGAGAAAAGGAATTGAAGGATGAAAATGAGAAATTACAAGAAAAATTGAAAGAAATGAACGAACTTACAGAACAAGTAAAATTATTAGGAGAGGAAAAAGAAATATTTGCTAAATTTTTTGCAGCACAAGCACAGCAGATTGGAAACTTAAAATTAGAAAATGAAGAGTTAAAGTCTAAACTTGCAGGACTTAAAAAGAACTATAGTGAATTGGTAGAAATTGCACAAAAAAGAGGAGAAGAATTTTTAGCACAGTTCAAGGAAAAGTCTGAGGAGATATTACATTTGCAGAAAGAATTAATTGAGTGCAGCAAAGAATTTGCAAATAAAATAGAAACGCTCTCAGCAGATATAGAAGAAAAAGATGGGAAAATAGTTAGTTTTACGAAATTCAATGAAGTATTAGAACAAGAGAAAAAGGAAATGGAGAATAAAAATAACGCACAACAGCAAATCATACTTGATCGAGAGGAAAAAATAGACAAACAAGGCGCTTTAATTACTTCACTTACTGATAAAAATAAAGACATAAATGAAACTGTGAGGAAAGATAATGAAAGCCTAAGAGCGCAAAACACAGATTTAGAAAGTAAAGCTATTGAGTGGAAAAACAAATATGATACTAAAATAAAGGAATTAAAAAATCAACTTGAGGAGAAACAAGCAGAATTAGAACAAGCTAAGGAAAAAGATGCTGAATTAGAGGATCTTAGAAAAAAATTGAAAAATACTCAGCAACAATTAGTGCAAGAAAAGACTAATCTAAAAGATGAATTAAAGGATTCAAGTAGTAAACTAAATGCTGCTAAAGAGGAGAAAAAAGTCTTAGAAAGTGAAGTTGACAAATTGCAGGAAAAATCACAGAAATTAGAAGAAAGTAACGTTGAAATAAAGAAACAAAAGGCAGATTTGGAGGGAAAATTAAAATCTTCACAAGAAGAGAATAAAAAGTTACAAGAACAAGTACAGACATTAGAAAAAGGTAAAGAGTGGGAATCAGCTGGAATAGATGATAGCTTAAAGCAAACTTCTGCAAAGAAAGAGAAGCAGATTGAGCAGTTACAAGAGGAACGTAAGCAAGCAGAATATCAAGCGAAAGCTGATATTACAAAACTACAGGAAGAAAAAAGAGGTCTGTTAGTTAAAATAGATAGCTTAAAGGAAAATTTGTCAGTTGCGCAAGAACAGTTACAGAAACAACTAAAGTTAAATAATCAAGAGTTACTGGAATTGAAAAAAGAGAAGAGAAATGTTGATACAAAGTTAGAAGATATGGATAAAAAAACTAAAGAGGTAGATGCAATTAGTATAGCATCTACTACAAAAAAAACACTTTTTCATTCTATGAAGTCAAGCTTTTCAAATGGTTCTTATGATCTTTTCAGTAATAAGAAGCTCAAGGAATTTTTATCTCATAAAAATAGAGAGTTGAAAAAAGGTTTTCCTGAACTTGAAGGAAAACACTTTTGCCATAACGTGCTTGGTGAAACTATAAAATCTCTATCAAATCAAAGTGATGGTAAATTTGAAAGCAATAAGTTACTTGAATTATTAAAAAATAATTTGAAAAAATTAGCAAGTGAGATCATAGAAGCTGAAGTTAAAGGAGTTGTCAAAAAATATTGTAATATTGGAAATATAGATAAGGAGTTACGTGATGGTGTGTTAAAAGACAAGCTGTTACTTTCTATTAAAAAATGCATGAAAAATTTAAGTTGGGATGAGGAAGCTGCTAATGCAATTACAGATTCTGTCTTGAACAACTTTCATAGCAAAGATAATAGCAATCTCCAAGAAATTGTTTCGGAGGAGTTAATAAAAGGTAGAATGGAATTTTTTTCAAGTAATATCGAGTTGTTACAACTAGCATCAAGTATAAGAGATAAATTTTTATCCCCAGATCAGGGAATGTGTAATCAGACTCAAGGAGGAGTAAACGAGTATCAATTAACAGAAAAAGCTAAAAAAGAATACACACCTAATTCTTCCATGAGTCACACTACTATATCAAACATGAAGAGATTAGCTAGATAACTAGAGTAGGCTCTTAGCATAAAGTATTAGCTCCTCCTTTGTTAAAGTGTAGGAGCTGTCTTCCCAATGTTGTCGTAGCAATTCCAAGTTTCTACCTAAACTTTTCCCTGGTTGATGACCTATAGTTATTAAATCATCACCAGATAAAGGAAATTTTGGAATGTTAAACATCTTAGCAAATGAAATATACTCATCAACATTTATTCCAGACTCAATACCACAAATCTTCATTAAGTCACAATATAATTCCTTACCAAATAAAGATATGTATTTCTTTTGCTCTTTTTCTGAAAGCTCTGTTTTGATATTGTTTGATAATAAAAATAATATTTTTTTCTTTTGCTTATTTGAAAGACGTAAAAACTTGCTCACTTCTTCCCCAAGACTAACTCTATCTTCAGCAGTCCTAATAAGCAACGCTAATTTTGTTAGTGCATCGATTGTGGGATCTAGGAAAGGCGTATGGACATACGCTGAGGGTTTTGTAGGAGGTTTAGTGTTGATAAGAAGTGGTGAAGATAAAATTTCGCATTTTACTTCTTTTGGAATAATTTTTTGTAAAACATCAGATTTTTGCATGCTCTTAAGTGTCGGAGCAGGATCATTGCATTCCAAGAGTTTAAATATTTCTTCTCTTATCCTCTCTCCAGAGAGGTTTTGAATCATGTGTGAATGCTTTTTGCACACATCCAATATTTCATCACTTAAATCTCCTATGCATATTTTAGCGTGAAAACGAAACGCTCTTAAAATACGTAGATAGTCTTCCTTAATCCTATCTTCAGCGTTACCTATAAAGTTTAACTTTCGTGCTTTTAAGTCCTGAATGCCACCAAAGTAGTCGTATATATGGCCATATTTGTCTGCATAAAGAGCATTAAACGTAAAGTCGCGCCTTGAAGCATCAGCTTGCCAATCATTAGTAAATTCTACCTTCGCATGTCTACCGTCACACTTTACATCATGCCTTAGCGTTGTAATCTCAAAGGATCTTTTATTTAAAATCGCAGTAATAGTTCCATGTTTTAAGCCAGTTGGAATAGTTTTTATATTACGGAGTTTTAACGCTTTAACTGCTTGATTAGGCAGCAGATTAGTAGCAAGATCAATGTCGTGAATTTCACGCTGCAAAATTGAATCTCTAACACATCCACCAACAAGTCTTGCCTCACCACCAAATTTCTCTATGGCCTCAATAATTACACTAGTTTCGTGATCAATTTGCATTTAGGTTACACATACTGAAAATCATGTTACAAAAAATGCGAAACTTTTGCAAAAATCCTCATATAAAAATATATAGGCAGGAGAGTGGTAAAATAAGAGGGTAAAGTGATAGAGTAAGTCTACAACAAATCCAGTGCCTAGAAACTTATAAGTATAAAAGTAATGTTAAAATACAATGTTTTCGATGATTATAAAAAAGCTGGATGAGCTACTTGCATGACACCTTTGTAGCCTTCTCTTGTCATCCCAGTATCTGCTCAAGTAACTGACACTGGTTCCCTTTATGATGGTGTTATCCGAGTAGCTCATCCAGATTTTTATCAGGAACGTTGATTACTCCTTATTCTTCGCCCTTCCTGCACGCTTACGTTCATTCGGATCAAGTGTACTTTCATTGTCTATATACGCTCTCTAAAAAACCCTTTAATATTATTCTAGCGTATATTGACACATTAATTTTAATAATTAAACTACATTGACTTTAAAGCGAGGTTACAAAAATATGCTAAATCATCAAAATTTAACACGAAAACAAAAAGATTTGTATTTTCAGTTAAAAAGGGCCATATGGAATAGAAAGAGCATTAATAATATTTTAGAAGCAGCCTCAGAGAATGATTTACTAAAAGTTCTTACAGTTGGATATACTACACGATTTCCAAGAGGTGGGGGACGCACTCTAACACTGCTGAACCTTGCTATATATAAAGATAATAATGAATCTGTTGATCTTATTTTAACACACTCTAACAACAAAGGTATACTGCAAGAAATTCTTAAGACTTCAAGTACTATGAACTATACAATAAGAGGTTATACTTACACTTTGACACCACTTGCGTTTGCTATACATAGAAGTAATAACGAATGTATCAATTCTATTTTAATGCAGGCTCAATATAGTGGTATACTGCACAATATCCTTGCTTCTAAAGATATTGTACAGTTTCCAGGTCTGACGTATATCATCACACCACTTAACTTTGCTATATATAAAGGCAATAACGAATGTATCAATTCTATTTTAATAAGAGCTCAAAATAGTGGTATACTACACAATATCCTTACTTCTAAAGATATTATGCAATTTCCAAGCCTGACGTATGTCATCAAACCACTTGCCTTTGCTATATATAAAGGTAATAACGAATGTATCAATTCTATTTTGATACAAGCTCGAAATAGTGGTATACTACAAGAAGTCTTTATTGCAGTAAGTACTGTACTGTCTCCATATGTTGAATATACTTTAAATGCTTTTGAGCTATCTGTAGTTATTCATCAGAACGGTACTAATGTTAGAACTGCATTAGATAATGTATCTATTTCTCATAGACTACAAGAAAATAGAAGAACTTAATCAGTGTCCGTTCAACAGAGTGGCAAAAAAGCCCAGTATCAATAATGTCGTGACAGTACTTCTTCTCCTATCATGCAAGTAGTTACACTGGGATTCAGATTTTTATCAGGAACGTTGATTACTCTTTATTCTTCGCCCTTCCTGCACGTTTACGTTCATTTGGATCGAGGAATCTCTTGCGCAGACGTATAGACTTTGGAGTTACTTCTACCAATTCATCATCATCTATATACGCTATCATGTCCTCCAGTGTCATTATTTTTGGTGGAGTAAGCTTTATAGCTTCATCGCTACCTGAAGCTCTTACGTTTGTTAATTGCTTACCTTTAAGTACATTTATTTCTAAATCATTGTCACGACTATGCTGACCGACGATCATGCCACAATATACTTTATCCTGTGGCTTAATAAACATAATTCCCCTATCTTGCAGATTGAAAATTGCATACGCTACTGCTTCGCCTTTGTCTGTTGAAATTAAAACCCCATTACGCCTTCCGGAAATTGAACCTTTATGTGGAGCATAACTGTGAAATAAACGGTTGATTATACCAGTGCCGCGAGAATCAGTTAAAAATTCTCCTTGATAGCCAATTAATCCCCTTGATGGCACTAAAAATGTCAACCTAGTTCTGCCACTACCAGAAGGTCTCATGTCAGTTACTTCACCTTTTCGAAAGCTAAGTTTTTCCATGATGATTCCACTATACTCATCATCTACATCAATTACTACTTCCTCTATAGGTTCAAGTTTTTTGCCATCTTCTTCTTTAAACAGCACTCGAGGCCGTGAAACTGAAAGTTCAAAACCTTCCCTTCTCATATTTTCAATCAGTACCCCAAGCTGCAACTCACCACGTCCACCTACTTCAAATGCTTCACCACTTGGAGCCAAAGTTACAGTAATTGCAACGTTTGTTTCTGCTTCTGCATATAAACGATCTTTTATAACAGTTGAGGTAAGTTTTGTTCCCTCTTGCCCAGCAAAAGGTGAGTCATTCACGCTTATAGTAATCGCCATTGTTGGCGGGTCAACTGGAGTTGAGCTGATCGCAGTTGTAACTTCTGGTGCTGCTATAGTGTCTGAAACTGAAGCTTTCTCAAGTCCTGCAATGGCAATGATATCACCAGCTACAGCTTGCTCTACTGGAACGCGTTTTAAGCCAGAAAATGAGAGTAACTTAGTTAATCTCCCTCGCTCAACCACTTGACCATCAAGATCAATTACCTTAAGATCTGAGTTAACTTGCGCGATTCCTTGGTAAATCTTTCCTGTCAATATTCTGCCAAGAAATTTATCAGATTCAAGTAAAGTAACTAGCATAGCAAAAGGTGCATTTTGATCATAAACGGAAGGTTTTATGTAATCTATCACCGTTGAAAATAATGGGCTTAAATCTTTTCTCTCATCAGATAGCTCCTTAGCACACCAACCATTTCTACCTGAAGCATAGAGTACTGGAAAATCTAGTTGCTCGTTGGTTGCATCAAGGTTAAAAAATAACTCATATATTTCATTTAGTACTTCATCAATTCTGCTTTCTGGTCGATCAACCTTATTGATTATCACAATCGGTTTTAAATTTGCCTTTAGTGCTTTTGACAACACAAACTTAGTCTGTGGCATTGGACCTTCTGCAGCATCAACCAGTAGTAATACACCATCTGCCATGCAGAGCACCCTTTCCACTTCTCCACCAAAATCCGCATGTCCTGGTGTATCAATGATATTGATTTTCTCATCACCCCACATTATTGACGTACATTTTGCAAGTATTGTAATCCCACGTTCACGTTCTTGATCACCACTATCCATCACTCGTTCTTGAACTTCTTGATTCTCACGAAACGTGCCACTTTGTTTTAACATGTTATCAAGTAAAGTAGTTTTTCCGTGGTCAACGTGTGCAATTATTGCAATATTGCGGATTGATTTAAATTCACTCATTTCTTATCATTTCAAATTTAATTTAATAACAAGTATACGTATAATATATTTAGAGTAAATAACTAAAGCCGTGTATTCTAGGCAGATCATGGAACTCTAACAAAAAGGTTTCATGTTCGCTGTACTTTGTAGCAACTAACACCAAGACAAAGAAGAATCTTGCTTTAGCAGTACATTTATATAAAATTAAAATAAACTAAAGTAATCATTTAAATGCTAACAAGATTCGCTCCAAGCCCAACTGGCTACCTTCATGTAGGAAACATAAGAACTGCACTCATTTGTTGGATGTACACACGTAATCAAAATGGAAAATTTTTACTACGTTTTGATGATACTGATCTTGAGCGTTCAGATATCAAATATGTAGATAATATCATAGAAGACCTAAAATGGATTGGCATAAATTGGAATTCAAGTTTTAAGCAATCAGAGCGTTTTGAGCGCTATAACGAGGTGTTCTTACAGTTAATGAAAGAAGGTCATATTTATGCATGTTATGAAACAAGAGAAGAATTAGACACTAAACGAAAATTGCAATTAAAACAAGGTCTTCCCCCTATTTACAATAAAGGTGCGTTGCTTTTAACTGAGCAAGAGAAAATTCGTTATGAGCAAGAAGGGCGAAAACCACATTTCAGATTTAAATTGGATAGAAATAAAACTGTAAAATGGAATGATGAAGTTAAAGGCGAAATAAATATTGCAACAATTCATATCAGCGATCCTGTAATAAAAAGAGAAGATGGAATTTATACGTACATGCTACCTTCTGTTATTGATGACATTGACTTTAATGTAACCCATGTTGTACGCGGGGAAGATCATGTAACTAATACCGCAGTTCAGATTCAAATGATTCAAGCATTAAAAGCGAAAATTCCTATCTTTGCCCACCTTCCCCTACTACACTTTGATGATAGCAAAATATCGAAACGGAAAGGTGGGTTGGATATTAAGTCCATAAGAGAAGATGAGATTGAGCCAATGGCGCTAACTAGCTATTTAGCAAAACTTGGCACATCTGATCCAATAGAAGCTCATGTTGATATGCAGCCTTTAATTGACTCATTTGATATCAAAAAATTTAGCTCAGCATCTTTACAATTCAGCTTGAGTGAAATGTATAAGCTAAATAGCAAAGTGCTGCAACAAATGCCATTTGAAATGGTGCAAGATCGTTTAAGTCAAATTGGTTCAGAGTTTTGGTATTTTATAAGAAACAACATAAACAGGTTTTCTGAGGTGGCCAAATGGTGGCAAGTATGTAAATCCAATATAGAGCCTGTGGTTATTAATAAAGAATTTATAAAAATAGCGCTAAGCACATTACCTCAAGGTGATTGTAATGAAAATACGTTATCAGAATGGGTTAAAAATATTCGACAGACAGTTGATATAAAGGCAAAAGATCTATTTATGCAGTTGCGCCTCGCTTTAACAGGAACAGAAACAGGTCCAGAACTCGCTAAATTATTAATTTTTATCGGTAGAGAGAGCATTGTTGCAAGGTTAGAAGAAAATCACACAAAAGGTTTAAATGCACCGAATGTATTTGAATAACACCAATAGTTAATCTCATGCTGAAAGATCATTTTATGGTCCAAGTCAGTTCTTTTACAAGTCACTTCCAAGCTCATCAAATTTTCTAAGATCTTCTTAAGTTCTGAAAGTTGCAAACTTTTCAAATGAGATTTAAAACTCTGCAATTGTTTGAAGAACAATGGAGGACTCAGCTGGTCAATTGCAGCTTGTTCATTCATTCCATTTTGTATTAACAGCAAAACGCTTTCTAGCCGTAGAAAATAATTTGATATAATACGGATTAATGCTATCGGTGAAAAATTCTCTTGTAATATCAATACATCGGAAATTTTGATGAATTGTCCCATGTCTTTACTCACTATTGCAGAGCACAGATTATCAAGTGTAACATAATCATTGCCGGAGGTTGAAAAGCATAGATCTATATCAGCAAGTTTAAGATCTTTTCTTTTTCCTAGATATAAAACTAATTTTTCAAGCTCTGAATATATAGGCAGTTTGCTATGATTAAAATAAGACTGCAAGTGGTAGATTATCTCACTTGTGCACTCTATATCATTTTGTTTCAAGTAACTTGATATAATATCACAAAGATTACTACCGCTGTCCTTATAGCAGGTAATGACACCGAAAATTTTTGAGCTTTCCATATAACTTTTAGTTGTAGAACTATATGGAAGATCATTTGCGATCATTACTATATAATGATCGCCTATATTATGATCCAATATGTTTCTTAACTCTTTAGATATACTTCCACTGACATTTATCAGCTTAACTAACCTTTTTTTAGTAAACATCGAAATGTTTGCCAACTCGGAAAATAACAAGCCAGGCGACTTATTCACTACTGCAAAATCCATTACCTGAACTGAATACTCATTCAAGTTGGCAATTATTTTCTGTACAAAAATATCGACCTTACTATTGTCACTCCCATGAATTAATACACCACTTAAAGTATCGGGTTTCTCAAGGAATTTTTTAACTTTAGATGGCGTGATTCTCATGCCATCTATATTATATGATCACTATTTGGTGGTACATCATTTGATTGCACATCAGTTTCCAACAATTCTGAGCTTTCTTGATTTGCTGTATTCTGCATATCATCAGACACTTCTTTCTTTCCCGTAACATAATTATAAAAATTTTTTATAGGCTGTCCTATATATCTAGAAAAAAATCCTTCGGCCATATCTTTCACTCCACAAATTAACAATTAGCACATAAAAACAACGTAGCAAAAACTACTTTACGCTCAGATAGTTACACTCATTTGTTAATGAATTATGAACTTCCGAGACCAAAATTAAGTCGATCTACTTAACACCAATCTTATAAAATAAGCAATGATTAAATACACAGCTGCGATAAGTATAATTGCAGGTCCAGTTAATAAGTCAAAACTTGCAGATAATATCAAACCTGATACTCCAGAAATCACAGAAAAAACTGTTGCAACAATAATCATTTGCATTGGAGTTTTTGAAATGAGTCTTGCTGATGCAGCAGGTATTAACAAAAATGCAGCAATGAGTAATATTCCTATTAATTGAGCAGAAATTGCAATAAAGATAGCGAGTATAATCAAAAATTCTAGCCTAACAAAATTAACATGTACTTTCTCAACTGTTGCCAAATCTTGATTAATCGAAATCATCAGCCAATAGCGCCATCTAAATATTAATATCAAAGTAACTATTACGGAGGTTAGAAAAATTGATATTATATTACTTTGGTCAATCATTAATATGTCACCAAAAAGTGAGCTAATAATACTATTATTACCTGATGGAAGAAAAGACATAAGTATTAAACTCGATGATAAAACTACATTGGTAACTATGTTCAATATCGTATCAGCAGAGTATAATTTATTAAAATTAAGAGAAAGTAGTATAGCAAACATAATTGCAATGAGCATTATACTTACCGATGGGCTGATATTAAAGATCAAAGCAAGTGCAATACCAAGCAATGAAGAATGGGACAAACTATCACCCAAATACGATAACCTTTGCCATATCATAAATGACCCTAGAGCTCCTGTGACTAGGCTAATCATAATTACCGCAATTAGACTATTTATAAAAAAACTCTGTGTAAATATCTCTAACATGCTATCAGATAACTGACAACAAATCTATCTTCAGATATTAAAACGTTATGGGTTCTGCATGCAGAACCCGTCGTCATAAATTCAAAATTTAAATTCTTTTGCTCCATAAGATAAGACTTCATTGAACAATCGCGTATCTTACCAGTACCTATTATCAAAATCTCTATTTCCTCTGTTAAAAAAGATTTAAAATACTTCTTGTTATTTATATCACTTTCTTTCAATTCAATCACCTTTTCAGGAAAAATTATAATTGAGCCATGATATTCTTGATTATTTACCCAAAATCTTTCTTCCCTGTAACCATCTATAAGATTTTTCTTCTTGGAAATTAAGGGCATAAATCAAACTATTAATTCCGTGTCGCACACCCACCATTCTGGATATTCCTTTTTGATATTTGCCGCTGCAGCTTTTGCACTTTCTTCACTATCAAACATTCCAAAACACGCTACACCACTACCTGACATACGAGAAAGTATAGAGCCTTCTTGTGACTCTAGTGTTGATATTACATTCTGAATTTCAGGTACAAAACCTATTGCTGCTTCTTGAAGGTCATTTTTTGTCTCTTTAAGAAGCTCTAACAAATTCTCCTCAGTGTTATCACTCCACTTAATTGGATTAGAGAAATCCTCTTTATACTTGGAAAATACTTCTGATGTATTCAAAAACTTTTTTTTTGGTTTCACAAGTACCAGACTTATGGGTAAAGAGCATTGTTTAATGGGACATAATTCCTCACCAACACCTCTAACAAAAACTGGCTTACTATCTACACTTGCAGGCACATCAGCACCAACGCTTAAAGCTATATCACTTAAAATTTGCCTATCAATATCCCACAGCTCTCCTAGCGTGCGTATCACAGCTCCAGCATCTGAGGAACCACTACCAAATCCTGCAGCAATTGGTACATTTTTTATAACCTTTACAGTGACTTTAGTTCGTATAGGAGCGTACCTAAGCAGTAGACTCAATGCTTTCGTTATAGTATTATATCGATAATTTATTTTAAACTCAGAGTTTACAAATTGAACTGTAGAGTTATCATATCTAAAGTTTTTTTCTCCTACTTTTATCTCTAAAAAATTAGAAAGTTTAGCAAAGACAACCAAACTTTCAATTAAATGATACCCTCTTTCTTCTCTATTTATAATATGTAAAAAAAGATTGATCTTTGCAGGAGCCTTTACACAAAAACTTTCCATCTGTATATCTTCACTAACACTATCTTATTTACTATACTTGAAATGCCACTTCAGTCAAACTTTATACACTCCTAATGAGATCAAATGCCATAAATCCTAACTTCTCTGTATGGGTAAGTGCATCAGCTGGTACAGGTAAAACAAAGATCTTAATAGACAGAGTATTAAGACTTCTATTAGAGAATAAGAGAAATATTCTCTGCTTAACATTTACCAATGCTGCAGCAAATGAAATGGAGGATCGCATTTACAGTACACTTAGTAAGTGGGCAATATGTCCAGAGGGTATATTGGTCACAGATTTAGAACAATTAGCCCAGTGTGTGACCAGAGAAAATAAAGATTATTTAACAAGAGCAAGAAGGCTTTTTTCTGAACTGGAAAATCTTGGTCTTAATATTCAAACTATACACGCCTTTTGTTACAAATTAATCTCCAGCTTTCCTACAGAAGCTGGTATCGCTCCAAATTGTACGTTGAGCGAATGTAAAGAATTGCATTCCATCGTATTTGAAAAAACGCTTCATAACGAAACTGTGCAGGACGATATCAATATCGTTGCAGCTGAAATTGATGAAAATAAGCTGCGTGATTTGCTCTATACCTTATGTATAAAGAGATCAGCTCTAGAAAATAATTTAGGATATATAAAAGATAAACTAAGCGTCCCAGACAAGATTGACAATTTACAGAATGAAACGATTGAGCAGATAAAAAGATTAGCTAAAATATTAAGTAAGGGAAGCAAAAGAGATCAGAGTTACAGTGCGATACTTTATGATTGGTGTAATAGCACAAAATCGTCCGTACCAAATGTTATCATCCCAGTGCTTGACACTGGGATCCATATTTCTTTTTTTCTGGATCCCAGTGTCAAGCACTGGGATGATAACAAGATAGAGAACTTAGCTAAAGTATTTCTCAAATCAGAATCGTACGAAAAAAAGAGCATATCATCCATTATAACAAAGGGTGCTTTGGAAAAATTTGAAGACGTAGAGCAAATGATAGAAAGCATTCAAAATGCATTGTTTACCCATGTAAAGGACATAAATTCTTATCAAATATTCGGAAGAACCAGTAGTTTACTTAGTATATTTAAAGTATATGTTGATCTATATAATAATGAAAAATCAAAGAATGCACTGCTTGATTATGATGATATCATCAATTTAGCAACAAATCTCCTTAGCAATCCAGTCAATAAAGATTGGATATTGTTTAATCTAGACCAAAAAATAGACCACATTCTTGTTGACGAGGCACAAGACAATAGTATTAGTCAATGGAAAATTATAACAAATCTCTGCAATGAATTTTTTACCGGTGGTGACGAAAAGAGAACTTTATTCGTTGTTGGAGATGTAAAACAATCAATTTACAGATTTCAAGGAGCAAATCCCCATCTATTTAATTACATGCAGCAATATTTTCACACGAAAACCGGTGGCAGAGATTGGGTATCATGTCAACTTGAAAAGTCATTTCGCTCAACTCCAGAAGTTTTGATGCTTGTAGACAGAATATTTAACAATTTTCGTGAAGAAATATCTTTCAATGATAACAAGATAAAACATATTCCATATAGAGAAAACGATCAAGGGTACATTGAAATCTGGCCGTTACTGCCAAGGTATAAAGAGGAAGAGCAGCAAGCCTTACAAATTCATTTAACACAGAGGAAAGATTATGTAGTAAAGGATCGATTACTTGCTCAGGCAATAGCCCAAAGAATTCACAATTGGTTAAACGAAGGGCGGATTTTAGTCACCAAAGATCGCCATATAGAACCAAGGGACATTATGATTTTGGTACGGCAACGAAATGCGCTAGTTGACTACATAATAAGTGAACTAAAAAAAGTAAATGTACCAGTTATAGGCCGAGATTATTTTAGAATTATGGATTACATAGCTGTGCAGGACTTAATAGCTTTAGCTGAATTTTTGCTCCTCCAGGCAAATGATCTTGCTCTTGCAAATGTTTTGAAATCACCGCTATTTAACTTTACTGAGGACGATTTATTCAATATTGCATATAATCGTAAAGAGCAGTCATTGTGGGAAAAAATTCATGATTATCATGAGGTTATTTATAGCGAATTAAACTATCTGATTAACTTATCTCAGACAAAATCCCCTCTTACATTATTCACGCATATATTACGCAAAGGTAAAAAGAAATTTGCTGCAAGGCTAGGTCTTGAGTGCTTCGAGATTCTAGACGAATTTATGAACCTCGTATTGCAATTTGAGCACCCATCTCTTCAAGCATTTGTTCAGTGGATCAAAGAAAATAATCCTGAGATTAAAAACGATATGCAATCAGAACTCAATGCTGTACGAATAATGACAATTCATAAATCAAAAGGTCTACAAGCTCCAATAGTGTTTTTAGTTGACACAAATACAGTACCAAGAAACAGCGAAAATATTTTGTTTGATGCAACGGAAGCACCATTTTGGTGTGGCAAAAATAGTAATGCTTATTGTAATCAAGTAAAAAGAGAGAGAAAACTAGAGGATTATAACGAATATTTGCGTTTGCTGTACGTGGCACTTACGCGTGCTGAAGATGAGTTATACATTTTAGGCAAAGAGCCAGTGCAAAAGGGCTCTTGGTATGATCTAGTTATTCAATATGGAGCATTATATGAGAGGAAAAAACTATACTTACAGCCGATATTTAAAGAAAAAGTTGAAGTGCTATGCATGAATGCAAACTACCCTTCTATTTATAAAAAACGTGATTATTTTGATGTTCCAGTGATTTCACCTCCATCAAACCTATCAATGTCATTGCAGCACGTGACGCTGGAACCTGGAGAAAAAAAGCCAGTGTCAAGCACTGGGATGACAGATGAGAATGCTGGAATGACAAAAAGGAGCATTGGGACGACAGACAGCTATGCAAGAGGCTTAATAATTCACAGTATATTGCAATATATGCCCAAGATAGAGAAAGACAGGAGAAAAAATTGGGTTAGGAAATATCTTGATAGCATAAACACTAGTGAAGATAAGGATGAAATTTACAGCAAAATATTAACCTTTAATGAAAAATATGATTACCTGTTCGACTTGGAGGGCAAATCAGAAATTCCACTTAGTGGAACAATTGACGGAAAACCAGTATTAGTGCGGCTAGACAGACTGTGTATAACAGAAGACAAAGCAATCATAATTGACTATAAATCACACCATAACGTTTCTATTTCCTCATCAAATGAAATAAAAAAGCAAATGTTGATCTATAAAACCTTAGTGCAAGAAGTCTACCCAGATAAGCAGGTAGAGTGCGTGGTTATTTGGATGGAAGATTTAACCTTACAATCTTTGATCTAACTCAAAGGGAGTGTTAAATAAACTGTGTCAAATCGCATTTTTAGTTCAACTCGATTTTTAACCTACCAGGAAAAAAGATATCAAGTTGAGAGATAGTTAAAGCCCAATCATGTATAGGCATAGTCCATTTCTCTCCTGCCTTCTTTATAGCACAATACGCCTTCCCTCTAGCAGTTTTTTTATAAATGGTGTTAATGCTCCATCTCTTCCTGTCAATGGTCTTCCTTCTCGTATAGATGATAAGATATTTGTTTCTAATTCTTTATAGTCTACCAAACCGGTAGTTCTGTTTGCTTGACTCATTGTCAAACCTCCATTTTTTTATCAATTTATTACTTTACTTCTCGGTTTGACACAGTTTATTTAACACTCCCCTGCACAATTAACTCCTTTCAAGCCCTTATTATTCGCGAATTCTATAACAACCCTATTAAGTAAAGATGAAGGATCTACATTAGCTATACCTTGTTCCTGATTATTACTGTTAACCATTTGTTGCTCATCACACATCTTTTCAATATTGCCTTTTAAAATACTCAAAAACTTTTCATCTTTCAGACAAGCTTCTTTTGCAGCTGAATATAAAATATTTGGTATTTGGGAGTAACTCTCGTTCCTTACGTGGCCTGCTATATCTAAATATACTTTAAAAAAGTTAACATCTTTTACTAGTACATCAGATTGTTTAGCTGTTTTTTCAAATATCTTTTCAAATTCTTCTACGATATTCAGTGTGTTAGCCAGAGCTTCTTCAGGAGTAACAGAACAAAACTTAGGAAGAGGATATTTTTTATCTAAGAAACTTTGTAATAAGAAGAATCCTAAGCCAATATTGTTGCTGACACAAACTTCACTGCTAAATTGGCTAGTACCAGCTGTATTAGAATAATTTGCTGAGGTTTCAGGCAAAGCAGCTCTAAACCCACCTATAGAGCTTTTTATCCAACCAAATAAACCATTTATCCATGAAGATGGTCTTGTACCACTACTAATTGCGTACTCACTTCTACGATTTCTAATGTGCTGCCTATGTCTATGAGGTTGGTCAGATAACATCATAACTTCTGTGAAAACATCACTATAAACTTGATTCCTATGTTCTCTTTTTACAATATTTATATCTCTTGCAGCATTTATTTCCTTCTCATGATCTTTTAACACTATCTCTTTATCAGCAAATTTTATTGATAACGCTTTCATCTTAGGTATTTTATAGAATTTACTAAGTGTAATACTGCAGAGATTATCTTTAGTAATAGTCGAGTCAAAAGCATTAGTTATTATTAAATCACGGAAATTGTTACGAACAAAAGTATAGTTTCCTCCTTTTCTAGGCGTGATAAGCTCAGTACCTTTCTCCACATCTTGATTCGTTACTACAATAATCTCCTTATCCTTTTCAAATATCAAAGGTTGTGGTTTTAATTCTAATTCAGAACTTATTTTCATAGGCGCACTATCTGAGATAATATGAAGATTTTCATACCAATCCAAACCGTCTTTTAATCTTATTGTTAGCACTTCTAATAAAAAACTTTGTCCCATTTCTGTTTCTAACTTAACTAGCAAATCATTTCCATCTTGAAAAATTCTTGGCAGATTAATATGTATTTTCAAATCATCTTGTATTATTTTTACCACGTTACGTAAATCTAATGTATCTATGGAACTTCCTTCATCAAAATTATAGATGTTTACTTCTGGTATAGAAGAAATACTATGTTCATATCTTTTCTTACCTGAAGCTATAGTAATTACGTATATATTCTCACCACCATTTCCAATTAAGTGACTGTTATGGATCGGGTGATTGTGAAGCGCCTCAAATTTCCCATGGCCAACAAGTATAGATTCACCACCTGATTGCACAGCGATAGTCATATTGAGTTTATTCGCTATAGCTGGATAACTTTTTATAATTTCATCAATAGTTGTATTAGTACTCTGTATTGAATACAAATTTCTTTCCTTACCCACTTTTATTTCAGCGCTGTCTTTTAATTGATAGATTATATTGTTCATTATGTTATATGAGATAGCTATACTAAAGTTTCCATTTGCAACTTTTGGAAAAAAATTGAACTTTATGCTATTTTGATCTTTAACATCAACACTCTGAATATCAGCAAGCAAGTAGTCGAATATAAACCTATGATTACTTTCTAAATTAGTAAGTAATTTAACAGATGCACTACCTTTTTGAAATGGTACAATATAGCTAAAGTTACCTTTTAGTGCCAGACTATTTACTTCAGTATAAGGCCTAACTATTACTTGTATATTATAGGCACAGTTATTACTTTCTATTTGCAAATAATCAAGTTGTTCTTCGCTACCACTATTACCATCCAAAAATTTAGTTTTACATGCACTAAATATATGATCTGCCTTAGCTTTTCTACCAAGCACTCTTTCCACTGAATTAATTTTGAAGCCAGAATGACCACGGAGCTTATGTACGATAAGACCAATGTTTGCATTTAAATTAACCGCCACACTTACATCTTCTTGAGTCAATCCAGTGAGATCTAAGGTATCAATTCCACCCTTTCCGTACAAGGATCCTTCTATAAGATCTCCCTGTAAAACAAATATATCATTCTTATTTCCCCCATAGTATTCTTTAGAACCATCATTCACTACAAATATGTTCGGGCTATTCTTAAATCCTTTTGCATAATCTTCACCTTCTCCTAAATTAATTAGAGTATACCCTTCTGTTTTGTTATCAGATAAACCAATTGCATTTTTACATAAATAGTAGGGTCGAGAACTGGCGCGCCTCTTTAGGGTTTGGTGGCTGATCCATTATTTTCATGTTGGTCCTCAATCCAAAATTCCCATGTTTACGTTTCCAATTCCCGCCTCATCAAACGCAGCATGCGGATTTCCCGCACTACGCTTTCCTAGTAGATTCTTACCAAAGTTTATAACATATTGTGCTGGTAAGGCTTTCGGAACGTAATATCTTATTCTATAGTCCGAATATAGACCAAGGGTCTCATATATACATTCGCTACTCCACCTTTCCCAACCAAATCCTTTTGCTTTTCTGGCTTGCATCATATTGCGTCTTGTTTTCTTCTCTACCCACTGTTTAACGTAGCTGAAGCTTCGACTTGAGTTTCCTATTCTAAAGTAGTTTACCCACCCTCTCAATATTGGATTGATGATCTGAATCACTCTCCTTATTGGTTGCGATTTATAGTTACTGAATACCTTCTTCAACTTTTGAAGTAGGCTTGTTCGTGTTTTCATCTGTGGTGTTATCTGTACTCTCCACTTTCCTTGTTTTGTAATTTTCTTTCGAAAGTCAAATCCTAGAAAGCCGAATGTTTCTCCTCTCTTTAGATTGGCAATTTTTGTCTTTTCTTCATTTACACTTACTTCTAGTTTTGCTAATTCTTCTTGTAACCTTTTGTACACTAATTTCTCGAGCCATTCCCATCTCTGGTGCCCATCTATCAGTATCACTAAATCGTCTGCCCATCTGGCGTATTCTATACGTTGATATTTTTCTTCCCTGGTCACCTCTTTTGCTCTCTCTAGCATTTTGTCTACCTCATTGAGGTATATATTGCTCAACAACGGTGAGATCGGCGACCCTTGCGCTATTCCTCGTTTTCCTCCTACCTTAAGGATTAGCTTGATCAAGTGCATGATTTCTTTATCATTTATTCTCTTGGCAATTTTCTCCATGAGAATATGATGTCGTACGTTATCAAAATAGGATTTCAGGTCTACATCAATACATTTTGTATTGCCTTTGATTGCTGCTTTCGCTACTCTGCTTACTGCTTCATGCGCTTTTCTCTTGGGTCTATATCCATATGATCCGTCCTGAAAGTCAGATTCATATATCGGTTCAATTATTAGCTTTAGTGCACTTTGCACTATTCTATCCCGGATGCAGGGTATGTTCAACGTTCTGAGTTTTCCCCCAACTTTTGGTATTTCCTTTCTCCGGTTCCTATTTGGGCTATAGGTTTTGGTTATTAGTTCATGTCTTATTTGCTGAAGATACTTTTCTAAGCCTTCTGCCTCTATCGATTTGAATGTTACCCCATCAATTCCTGGTGCCCCATTGCTTTTCTTTGTTAGCTTATATGCTTCTTCTAGTGTCTCCATCTTGCAGACGTGTACATAGATTCCCCAGAATCGCCATTCCGGTTCTGCTTTCGCTTTGATATATATCTTTCTTCTCAGGTCTTGTAATTTTATTGGCATTTTTGTCATTTTTACCTTTACCTTCCTTTTGTTAAAAGATCTCTACTAGTAGGGTGCCTTTGCTCCATGGGCGTTACCCCACTTCTTCGCTACTACACACCCATCCGCCACCCTTTCATCTTCGGTTCATTTCCTGTTTTCCAGTTATAGAACCTACCACTCCAAGGTTTTTCTCCTTGGGATGAGGAGGGTTTCTCCAGTTGCTTTATATGTCCTTATTACCATGCTGCCACTATCACCCCGCTAAAGTAGGTATGCTGTATCATTCGTGTTTCAGCCTCCTATATTGCTTTCGCCCTGGTTCAGTGGGCTCGGCCTTTAGTACTTAGAGTTTTTCCGGGGCCACCCATGTGTTCGTTTTCACTGCGGCCTAGTAATTCGCCATTATCCTACGATAACGTTGTCGGTAGGCTTCAACATTTTGGTTTCCCTCCACATTGCTACCCTAGCTACAGGACTCCGACTTTTATCCTGGTGGGTCTGACTCCCACTGAACATCTTCACCTTCTCTGGACACACTGACCCATAACTCGAAGCAGGCTCACCATCTCCCCTTGGTAAACAAAATAATCTTCCACCGCTTGGATCATTCGGTCTTGTTCTGCTCCATTTTATATCATTTCTTTTTCTATCAAGTAGTACTGTACTGTTCAAATCTATCTCAAACTTAGTTGTGCATTCTTCAGTATGATAGCCTAATATCATTCCAATTGATGTTGGGTATGACATTTCACGACAAAAATCTACAACTGATTTACCAGTAGGAAAAACATAGCTTTGAATAGCACGATTCTCCCTTAAATACTCAAATCCTTGCTTAACTAATTGGTTATAAAGTTGTTTTTCCTCCATTAACTCTTCTATATATTGTTCAGGTTGCATACCTATAAATGCACGCAAACCTTCAATAAATTTTTCTCCTCCATTTAAATGAATCAGTTGATCAATATTTTCAACTCTCTTTACTGCCATGTAAACATCAGTTCCAACAAATACTACAGCGCCGATTCCTGCTCCAATAGGTCCAGTAACACTTGATACTCCTTCTAGTACTTCAAAAACTTCAGCAACTTCTATACCAATCTCTGCGCTATCCACTCCAAGATAAATACTATCTCCTATTACGCCAACTAGTGCTTCTTCAGTACTATTTTTAAATGCTTTTATCTGATTTACTAGATCATAAATAACAAACGCAGAAGTACCTCGAGCAAGAAAAGGTGATGCAACCCTTAAAGACCTACCAAGTAATGACTTTCCTTCTGAGAGTAAATTTAATCCTTTACGAGATGCAGCTTCAGCAACTTTAGCAAACCCTTGACCACCGGCTATAAAACCAACATTAATTGCTACACCCTGATAATCTCCATTAAAAAAGTCAGCTAAAACATTTTTAACCATCATTCCATGCATGGTTATGCTAGAGATTTTCTTTACTCTACTTAAATGATTCATGACTTTCTGATTACTGGTAAGCTTATCAACCAAATTGCTAAATCTACCCTTAACTTGAACTTTACCTGCTAGCTCAATTAGCTGAGAATGCTTTTCCTCTGGTAGATCTTTAATATAATTAACGAACTTTTCACTATCTATCTTAATTTTACTAAAATCTCTTTTCTCATCTTTTTCTGTGTTAAATTTATCTACATCTTCCCAAGAAAGCTCACATTCCCCGATCTTTACTTCTCTTTTTCTTCTTCCTAAACTTGTACTCGGCAAACATTCTTCAACTTTACCTTTTCGATATATTTTATCAGCCCTTTCTAGTAACTCTGTTGCTCTTTGATGATTACCTAAAGCTTTCTCAGCAAAAGCTAAATTTTCTAAGGCTATAGCTACTTCAAAATGATCTTCTCCATAATGCTTCTCTAAAATAGGCAAAGCCCTTTCTAGCAACTCACTCTGTTGCTGATAATCATTTAAAGCTCCATAATTGATACCCAGATTTACTAATGTTTCAGCTACTTCAAAATGATCTTCTCCGTAATGTCTCTCTAAAATAGGTAAAGCCCTTTCTAGTAAATCTTTTGCTTCTTCATAATCACCTAAAACTAGACAAGACATACCTAAACTTTCTAGCATTATCCCTACTTGAAAATGCCCTGTTCCATAGTGCTTCTCTAAAATAGGCAAAGCCCTTTCTAGTAAGTCTTTTGCTTCTTCATAATCACCTAAAGTTTCGTAAGAGTTACTAAGATTCGTTAGAGCTATAGCTACTTCAAAATGATCTTCTCCATAATGCTTCTCTAAAATAGGTAAAGCCCTTTCTAGCAAATCTTTTGTTCTTTGAGCATCACCCAAAATCTCGTAAACAACACCAAGATTTGCTAGAACCAGAGCTACGTAAAAATGATCTTCTCCATAATGTCTTTCGAAAATAGGTAAAGCCCTTTCTAGTAAATCTTTTGCTTCTTCATAATCACCTAAAGCCTCATAAGGGATGCTCAAGTTTATTAATGTTTTAGCAACTTCAAAGTGCTCTACTCCGTAATGCTTCTCTAAAATAGGTAAAGCCCTTTCTAGCAACTCCTTTTGTCTTTTGGGATTACCAAAGCTAAAATACCCATCACTTATCCATATTAATAAATTCTCAAGGTAATCTTCTTCTATTTTTTCTTTATCTTGAGGGTTCTTTTTTAACCAATTATCTATATGTGATAAAAATGCCTCTAAGTGTGGTAATAATTCTCGTTTCCTAAGATAGTCTTCTAATTTATCACCACCATAAGGAAAATTTGATTCTAGTAACTTGAAAGTCTCGTCCATAACCTCCTTGCTTTTACCCTCCTCTGCTAATGCTATTCTTGTCACTTCTTGAACTAATTTATGAGTACTCAACACACTTTGCCTTTGTTCACCATTCACCATAGAATATTTTACAAGTAAACGAACAGCTGACCTTAATTCCTCCTCACTACTCCCTGTCAAACCTAAAAATACTTCTCTCCTAATCTTCTCAGGTGCAAGATAAGAGATACCGTCTTGTTAGTCAACATAAAAATTTCCTAAATTGCATCATAAAACCAAAAAAAATACTTCCAATTCACAATCTGTGTAGCAGTACACAGATTATAGTTAGTGTATATGTTGATAAGTAAATTTCTGCTGTTGTGTATATGTAAAATCAATTTACTTATCAACATACACACTAACCAGCAACATTAAATAAATTTGTGTAAGATACTATTTCACATAAGATGTGATGGAGCACTTTTTGACTTTAAACTTCAGCTAATCTTCTAGCCTTATAATTCTTGATATGATCTGGATCAAAAGCCTTCCTTGAACTTAAAACACCAAAAACTATATGGAGTAACTTGCGCATTGCAGCTCCTACAATGGCCATGTTATGCTTGCCTTTCTCTTTTAACCTCTTACAAAAAGTCATAATAATAGGATTATGCTTTTTAGATACTATAGCAGGAAAATACATTGCCTTACGTAATGTTTGTGAACCTGATTTACTTAATCTGGGCTTGGCATATACAGATGAACCTGATGTTATATTCCGTGGTATAGTTCCAGCATATGATGCCAATTGCCTGGCATTTATAAAAACTTTTATATCAGAAATTTCAGCTAAAATAGCTACTGCTGATTCCTTTCCTATGCCTGGAACAGTTAATAGTAGCTGAAAATCTTCCAACAATTCTTTGTGTTGTTTTAATAGTTCATGTATGGAGTTTTTTATTGTTTCTATTGATTGCTCTATGTTCACTGAAAGATTTTCCCAAACATTTACAACTTTTTCAGGCAGTCTCTCTTTCTTTTCTAAATGATTATTTACTAATGTTAATTCATTTTTTAACGCAGCTGAACAACGATAAAGATGTTTTAATTTTTTCTTTTCAGAAGAAGGTGGTGTCCAACGTGTAGGTTCCTGTCTTTGACAATAATCTGCTATAATCTCTGCATCGCTACGATTATACTATGTATTTCATCAAGCTTTTTATCTACTTTCTCGAAACTTTCTCTACTTTCTTTTCTTCCCTCTGCAATAGAGTGTACTACCTTTTGACTAGCTTCCTGATGTCGACTCATTAATTCACTAAAGACTTTCTCAATCTCATTTTGATTACTTTCTATGTAACTTGATAGCTCATTAAAGTTTTTATCTATGAAATTCTCTAATTCATTGAAGTTTTTTTCAGCTTCCTGTTTCATTTCTTCTTTAAAATTGCTTAGTAACCTCTCTTCAATTAACTTCGGATCTTGCTTATTAATCTCATTCAATAATTCACCTTCCCATTCTTCATTTGTTTTCCCATCTAACTTTAAAACATACCTATACTCTTCTCTAGGAGGCTTTTCTTCACTGTATTCTCTCACGAATTTTTTTATTTTATTTTCCAACTCCCATTTAAAAAGAAGACGATAACCATATTTGCTAGTATCACTCTTTTCATCTATTCTCTTGTAGTATTTATCAGCACTACCATCACTCTTTATTATTACTAATCCCGCTTTATCAAATAGTTCTGCAGTATTCCATGAATTTGAATTTTTACTTTCTAAAGTGTGTCCTGGCTTAATGTGAGGAATAACAGTGGAGGTTTGTTTATATTTTTTTGACTTTCCAAAAACGATACCTTCAGTAATTGAGTAAGTAGAAAACTCTTTTTCGGTATTTTTTCTATAGTAATCAACCACTCTACTAACAGCATCTTCTGCTAATTTTGTCATTGCTCTCTGCCAACTTCCATCTACTTTAACTTGTACAAATTGGCTCTCAAAACTTTGAAAAATCTCAACACCAGATTTTACTAACTCTTCCCTAACTTTGATCGGATCTTTTTTAAATATATATAATTGATCTATCAGCTTTTTAAGCTCGTCTCTATTATAACTACTACCAATGCTGGATATTGCTAATCGAAGAACGTTAATCACAACAAGAGAAGATGCCTTTATTTTTGTTATCTCCACTCCTTCTGTTCCACCTTGTCCTGTTCCCATTATCGTATTAGCAAAATCAGCCCACTTACCTGTTTTTCCTTTTTGATTTTCTAGTCTTTCATAGTATTCTGATAAAGAGCGTTCATAAATAAAAACAAAATCTTCAACAAACTTTCTGAGCTTTTCATGCACTTCCTTCTCCTGTGCAGAAAGTCTTTCTACTTGACTAGAAGATTTTCTTAAATGTTCTTCTAAAGTCTTAATAATCTTTTCCTTATTTGATTGCTTAGCATTATCTAGTGGAGTTTTATCATCCTTATTTTTAATATTAATCTTTGCTCCTTTACTTAGGAGTAATCGTACTAATTCTTCATTACCTTTAGAAATAGCAATATGTAAAGGAGTATTACCTTGATTATTTTGAATGTTTACATCTATACCAGACACATTCAAAAGAAGTTCAACAATGTCTTGATGATTTTTGCTTACAGCAACATGTAATGGTGTATTACCACCATCATTGAGATCAGTATCATTAATATTTTCTACCTTAGTAACTAATTCTTTAATTGCATTAGTCTTATCTAGCTCAGAATTACCCGTTCTATGCTCACGTATCGCCAGAAACAATTTAGCAATGTTAATATCATCAGGATTATATTGACGTCTTATTCTCTTTTTAAGTTGAGAAGATTTACTGTTTTTTTGCTTATTTAGCTGCTCTTTCAACCGATCAATGATTTCTGAATTGATCCCTTTTTTTAGATTATTTACTCGATGTTGTGTCCTCAGCATACACCCCCTATATTACTTAAAGCTTTTATATAATAATTAGATACATCAGAAAAACAAATGATTTTTGGATATTATAGTATTTTATTGAAGTTTTTGAGCTGAGCTTGTATAAGAGCTTCGTTTTATCTTTAAATTTTATTTTCTCTACATTACCTAAGTTTTCCTTTATTATTATTAAATAGATTACTATTGATCTAGTATCATATTTTACTAAAAGTCTAATAAAAGTAGCCATTTCCGATAACTAAAATCAGCAAGCGTGAGAACTGTTTGTTTTGGGATGAGTGGGTCTACCAAATGATACATACGAACTTTTTTATATTCTGACTTTGCTATACGCTAAAACTAGCCATATTAGCCCATTTCATCCATATCTACATACGAACTGTTTTGCCTAAGCTTATTGAAATAATTTAAATCTTCTATTTTTATAACCTTATTTTTACGCTGCTTGTTCTCAAAAATATACGATCTTTTTTGCAATTTCAGAAGAGTCAATAATTCAATTCCTTATAACACTAATTAGTATGGTCTTTTCATTAAATTTATCCTCTCAAAAAGACAGTGCTTTATTCACCTGCTTTAATGGTATTATAATATTTTACACCTAAACCTACTCTATAAAAATTCACAATACGAATTAGTAAATAGATTATATTCAAATTGATTGTATTTATGATATATAGCGCATACAATATATTACTTGTTTATTTTAGTAGGGGGTATAGGTATGTTTAGTTTAAAGCAGGTAGTACAATATAATTTATTTGGTAGTAACGACCTTGAAGGCAATTCATCTTGTGAATTTGAAGATTTTCCTGAAGAGGTATTTGAGATTAGCAATGAAGAAAATCAAGCAATAGATAGTTTGAAAAGTAAAATAGAAAATCTACAACAAGAAAATTTTGATCTTAAAAAAAATGTAGAGTTACAAAAACACTATAAGAAAAGAGTAGAAGAGTATTACGAAGAAGTAAGTGAACTTACCAGAGAAATGCAAACCCTAGAAGGGAAAATTAAAAGGCTTGAAGTTGAATTACAAAGAAGGACGAGAAATTTAACTGAAAATGATCAAGACATCGAACAGCTAAAAAAGAAAATAGAAATATTATTATTAGAAACTCAGAACAAAAGTGATATAATTAAGAACTTAAATAATCAATTAAAAGAGGCAAAGAATGAAATTCAGTTAACAGACAAAATAAATGAAGAGTTACAGCAAAAACTGGTTTTGACTGAAGATGAGTTAAATAGAGTAAGAAAAGAAAGTATAGTGCTGATAAACAGTATAGAGGATTTGAAAGGTGATTATGAAAATCAGATATTAGAAAAAGAGAAGGAGCTTAATGATGTAAGAGATCAATTTTGTATTTATTTATCAGAGTATAAAGAACTATTTGCAGAATTCAATAGACTGCAGAAGGAAAACGAAAGTTTAAAACAGAAAAATTTCTATATTAGTAATGAAGTGTCTCTTGCAGATGAAATAAACAAAGAAAACGTAATAGAAGAAATAGCAAAGCTTCAGTTTGTACCTGAAGTGAAAATTAAACATATTATTGATAATAATGACCAAGAATCAACCTTACCAGATAGAGAAGCAGAAAATTATCGAACAAGTGAAGATAAAAACCTTGAAAATAATGATTTCGAGATTGGAGTATGGAATGAAGCTGACGATGAAAGTAGCGATGACCAGAAATCAACCTGGCTATATGGAAAAACAGAAAATTGTCGAACAAGTGAAGATGAAAACCTTGAAAATAATGATTTCGAGATTGGAGTATGGAATGAAGCTGACGATGAAAGTAGCGATGACCAGAAATCAACCTGGCTATATGGAAAAACAGAAAATTGCCGAACAAGTGAAGATGAAAACCTTGAAAATAATGATTTCCCAATTGAAGTATGGAACGAAACGGATAGTGAAAGTGACGATGACAACAATGTTAGCCCTTGCCCTGATTATGATGAAAGTTTTGGTAGGCGTTACAGTCAACTATTCTATGATGAAGCCATAATTCATAAAGAAAAAGATACTTTTGTTTTAATTCGTCAAAAAGATTCTTTTTCTTTAGCGAAAGTAAAACCGAATACAAGAGAAGAAGAAAAGTATGAAAGTATTTGGCAAAAAATAAATAAGATCCATGATTATCTGGACATTTTAGGTTACTCTGGTAGCGAAGAAGATTATGAGGAGTGCGAAAAAGAACTTGATAAAGTTATAAACGAAGCACTGAAACAAGGAATAATGTTCACTTTTCCATATAAATCTGATATGTCCTTGATAGATCGTATAGCTGACACATTCCCAAAGCTATATTTATCTGCTGACACTACTCGAATTTATGAGTTTTTACACAAGAAAAAAATATTTCAGATAATATCAGAAGGTGCATCTTTAAACAGATTTAGCGATGAAGAGCATGGAGATGTAGTAAACGTAATTTGTTCAGATAAAGATACCTTAGGTCAGCGAAAAGCAAACCTTTCAAAGCTGAAGGAGTTAGCACTTGAAAGTATTATAAGTAAAAGTGAGCAAATTGATAAACATGACTTTGAACTAGAAATAGATAATGGATATTTTTGTATAGATTACCCACAAAATAGTACTATTGAAGTTGCAAAGATATTCAATAATCAAAAAGCTAAAGATTTAAATCTAAATATTGGTATAGTTCAAGTTGGAAAAAGTATAATTAGAGTTGAAAACATAGAAGGAAGGAGAAATTATACAGACATCTCAGGAGATATCATTGAAATGTCTTTTACCACTGAAGTAGGAGAGATCAGTATTCATCTATGTCCTAATGAGAAAGATAGTAATAAAATAGAGGTGAGGCTTGTCGATGAAGTAAGATTTAACAAATTAGAGAATAAATCAAGTTTAGGGCTAAATTGTCTATTAGGGGGGAAAAGTGTTTTAACAGCTATAGAATATGGGTATTTTAAAAGAAATAGCAGCGTATTTGAAGAGTTAGATAAGGCTATTAAACAGTCAGATTATACAATAGAAAATCCATCTAGCTTTCTAGAGGGGGTTAATAAAAATCAACTACTCAAAGTAAATGCAAGGAGATATGGTCCAGGATTATGATAATACAAATTATCTGCATTATACTAAAATGTAAAAACAAGAGGAGCGAAGATGCTTTTTAATTTAGAGCCAGGCAGTGTTGGTTATAGTGATAAACATAGGATAGGATTGGAACTATCAAAATAAATGATAAAGAAAGAAGGAACTATAGCCCTTCTCATAATAGTCCAAAAAGAGTAAGATATGGATTTATAGTAGTGAAGGTAAGGATGCCAGTAGCATATAGTTATGACTTAAGGAAAAGGGTAATGGAAACGTTGGAGGTGGTGTAACAAGCTTTTTGCCTACCATTTGTCTATTAAGCTTGGGGAGTGTTAAATAAACTGTGTCAAACCGAGAAGTAAAGTAATAAATTGATAAAAAAATGGAGGTTTGACAATGAGTCAAGCAAACAGAACTACCGGTTTGGTAGACTATAAAGAATTAGAAACAAATATCTTATCATCTATACGAGAAGGAAAACCATTGACAGGAAGAGATGGAGCATTAACACCATTTATAAAAAAACTGCTAGAGGGAAGGCGAGATAGAAAACCATTTGTCGGCTGAAAGCGAAGAAAACAACCGAAGAAATTCAAAGACTTTACGGACAAGTATTTGAACTATTGACACCAGGAGATAGAGAAGGAAGTTTCGAGCCACAAGTAGTCAGAAAAAGGCAAACAACCGAACTTGAAGCAAAGGTTTTAAGTACATATTCCAGTGGCATGGGATATAGCATCGCATGTAGAAGAAATATAAAATATCTGCAGCAGAGATATCAAGTATTACTGACAAATTGTTACTGGTAATCAACGAATGGCGCAGTCGTCCGCTGCAATCTGTATATCCAATAGTGTTCATGGTTTTTTAAGGTCAAGGAGGACGGGCATTGTGTAAGCAAATGTATGTATAACATATTAGCAAAATGGCAGAAAAGAAGTTTTAGGCTTTTATATAGCAGAAAGTGAGGGAGCTAACTTTTGGCTAGGGATGTTAAATGACTTAAAAGAGAAAGGAGTAGAAGATATCCTGATTGTATGTGTTAAAAAGCTTTCCTAAAGCAATAAACAGTGTATTTCCTAAAGCAGAAATGTATAGTACATCAGATAAGAAATTCACTGAAATATGTATCGAGCAAAAGTTTTCATGAATGATTTGAAAAAAACATATCAAGTAGAGAAATAGCCGAGAATTATTTACTTGAACTGGAGGAAAAATAGGGAGATGGTATGAATAAGTATTGCTTGGTTGGAAGCAAGAGAAGATAATGACTTCTCAGAGTGGATAGGTGGCAGGTTGGATGTTTTTCTGAAGCACTTTCTTGCCCAGGGAGTAGAAAGAAGACTTCGTGGGGGAGATTAACTGCCCCTGCCACCGAAAATCATCGTGAGGCTCACAAAATGTGATGACCTCGTATAGGAGTTTGGAACAAGAGGAAAAAATATGCGTCACATTGGAGTCGATTTACATACCAATAGTTTTACTGTTTGTTACTTACAAGAAGGGAAACCTGAGCATATTCAAACGTTTCGCTTAAAAGACTTGGATAATTTCACCAAAGATCTTCAAGAAACAGATGAAGTAGCCATAGAGGCAACAGGTAACAGCTGTTTCTTTTATGATGCAGTTTCACCTTACGTTAAACGCATAGTAATAATTGCTCCTGGGCAGTTTGAAGTTGTTCGTCGCTCTGTGAACAAAACAGATAAGCATGATGCACGAGCTATTGCTTTCTTTCTCAGCAAAGATATGTTGCCTGAGGCAAGGTGCAAAAACAAACAATGCCAGCAGTTAGCTTCTCTTCTTCAAATGAGAGATCAGTTAGTAAAGTCACGGGTATCTTTAATCAATAAAGTTCATGGTCTTTTTAATTACCATGGAATAAAAATTAAAAAAGAAGTACTTACAACTAAAGTAGGATTTGAACGTGCTACTCAAAAGCATAATTGGGATCCTTTAGAAAAAGTTGAAATTGAAGTGATTAGCTATCATTTAGAAGCTATCCGAGAAAGCCTTAAAAAGCTTGAAAAGGAAATTATAGCTTTCGCTAAACAACTTCCTGGGTTCAGCAATCTTATCAGCATAAAGGGAATAGGTCCAATTTCTGCAGCTGTTTTTATTGTAACAATCGGAGACATTAATGATTTCCGTAGACCTGAGAAACTTACTGCATATTTTGGAGTTGTACCAAGAGTTTCTCAATCTAATCAGCAATGTACAATTGGAAGAATTACCAAACGAGGGTCAAAAATAGCGCGTACTTCTTTAGTTCAATGTACTTGGATTGCTGTACGTTACAGTCCTTACTTGAAAAGCTTTTATGAACATATAAAAAAGAAGCGTGGTTCTGCTAAGGCTATAACTGCTACTGCTAGAAAATTTCTTATAACTATTTTCTACACTCTTAAAAATAACTGTGTTTTTAAAGATTTTACAAAATTTGAAATTTCTACTGGACAATAATCATAGGAGAAAAATATACTTTAGTTTTGGGAGAATAATTGGGAAAATCTGTCTAGTTATTTAAAATATTCGGGAGTGTTAAATAAACTGTGTCAAACCGCATTTTTAATTCAACTCAATTTTCAATCTGTTCGGAAAGAAAATATCAAGTTGAGACACGGTTAATGCCCAATTTTGTACAGACATTGTCCATTTCTCTTCCACCTTTTTTATAGCACAATATACCTGTTTGTACAAGGCACTTATGCTGGTAAATGAGCCCTTGGTTTTGGTAAATTTTCTGATTTGTCTATGCAGGCCCTCAATTGGATTTGTAGTGTAAACCAGCCTTTTCACTGGGTCAGAATACTTAAAATAGCCAGACAAATTTTCCCAATTATTCTGCCAAGACTTTATAACCATTGGATATTTCGTGCCCCATTTTTCATCCAGCTCCAGCAAATAATTTTCAGCAATTTCCTTGTTTGAAGCCTGATATATTTTCTTCAAATCGCTCATAAAACTTTTCACATCTTTGCTAGACACATATTTCAGCGAGTTCCTTATCTGATGCACTATACATAGCTGCACCTCTGCATTAGGGAACACGCTATTTATAGCCGTAGGAAAGCTTTTCAGCCCATCTACACAAGCAATTAGAATATCCTCTACACCCCTTTCTTTGAGGTCATTTAACACACCGAGCCAAAAGTTAGCTCCCTCACTTTCAGCCAAATAGAAGCCCAAAACCTCCTTTTTGCCTTCTTGATCTACACCTAATATGTTATACATGCATTTGCTTACACACCGTCCGTCTTCTTTGACTTTGAAGAACATGCCGTCCATGAAAACTATCGGATATACAGACTGCAGCGGTCGACTGCGCCATTCATTTATCACTGGCAGTAATTTGTCGGTAATGCTTGATATCTCTGCCGCTGATATTTTGTGGTCATAAATTTCTTCAACATGCGATGCTATATCTTTGTAGCCCATGCCACTTGCAAACATACTCAGGATCTTTTTTTCAAGCTCAGGATGTAGATTAGTTTGCCTTTTCTTAACCGCCTGAGGTTCAAAACTCCCATTTCTATCTCTTGGCGTGAAGAGTTCAAATGATCCTGAACTTGTATTCAAAGTCTTTGAATTTCTACCATTTCTTCGGTTGTTTTCTTCGCTTTCAGTTGACAAATGGTTTTCTATCTCACCTTCCAGGCTCACCTCTAGCAGTTTTTTTATAAATGGTGTTAATGCACCATCTCTTCCTGTCAATGGTCTTCCTTCTCGTATAGATGATAAGATATTTGTTTCTAATTCTTTATAGTCTACCAAACCGGTAGTTCTATTTGCTATTTTTTGACTCATGTCAAACCTCCATTTTTTATATCAATTTATTACTTTACTTCTCGGTTTGACACAGTTTATTTAACACTCCCAAATATTCTGGCCCTGTAAGAAAATTAATTTATACCACAAATCCTATTGAGGGACTACATAGACAGATCAGAAAATTTACTAAAACCAAGGGCTCATTTACTAGCACAAATGCCTTGTATAAACAGGTATATTGTGCTATAAAAAAGGTAAGAGAAAAATGGACTATGCTTATACATGATTGGGCTTTAACTATCTCTCAACTTGATATCTTTTTTCCTAGTAGGTTAAAAATTGAGTTGAATTAAAAATGCGGTTTGACACAGTTTATTTAACACTCCCAACTTGTCCGGGAATTGATAAACTCAAGCATATTTCTCTCCTTAACATAACTCTACTCATAGCCAGATATATGAAATTTTCAGTGAGTAAATCTTATTCTTTCGATAGTCTTCTATTCCTAAAGCAAAAGTCCTTTCTACAACACACCTTCTTGGCTGTACTTTAAACCCCTCATTGGTAGTAGCTAAAGCGGTGTGTCTTTGTTTACTTAGAACCTACATGAAGGCCTTTTGACAATCTCAATATCCATACCATATTCTTCCTTTATATGATTTTTTAAATTTTCTCCTTGGTACCCCATCACATTTTTTTAACTATAGTATATTTTTTTCTTACTTTCCTGTATGATACTCTGGGGTAGCTTTCTATTCTTGTCCATTCCCTTTGACTTAGGTCTGCTGGATGCTTTTTTCTCATCTTTACCCAGCACTAAAACTTTAGATATTATAGCCTTTTACTAATCTCTGGACAAGCTATAGCTTCGGTAAACTCAGGAGAAGGTTCTTTTGCAAAAAATGCAGCATGTACAGCATTTTTAATGAAAAAACACGCGGCAAGTGCAAATATTGCTGTTGGTATATAACACCAAGGAGAAGCTATACTAAAAAAAGTAGCAGAAGCTACTGTTAAGCAACAACAAGTAAATATTGCTTGAAGCATAATATACTGTCTATCAACACCACCATACTCGGCCATTAATTTTCTAACTTTGTTATTGCTGCCGTATGGTAAACAAAATATCTTAATAAAAGCTGTTACACTATTAGTAGCAAGATATGAATCACACTCTATTGCTCTTGGTAAGTAATATTTTTTATTTGCATTAGGATCTGCACCATATTGCAGAAGCAGTTTTACAACCTTCTCTCTCTCATGCCAATTTTCACGACATTCCACCGCTTTATGTAATGCCTTATTGAGGCTTTCACTTTCTTTATAAGCACCATGTTTTAAAAGCAGTTCTACAATTTCATAATGCCCTCTAGAAGATGCTTTATGTAATGCAGTATTACCATATTTATCTTGTATGTCAAAATCAGCATTATACTGTAAAAGTACTTCTACAGTTTCATAATATCCCTTGCCACAGGCTTCCATTAATGGCGTTGTGGATGACTCATCCTTTACATTAGGATTAGCATCGTGCTTTAACAACAGTTCCACAACCTTACTATTTCTGAGAACTAAAGCACAATGTAATGGTACTATGCCACAAAGCACTTCTATGTTAGGATTAGCACCATTTATTAAAAGCAGATCAAGGAGACTTAAATCTCCACAGCTTTCGGCTTTATAGAAAGCAACTTCTAGTGGTAATAAAGATCCTGAATGCATTTCATTGATGTAATCACCAAATCTTCCATCTTTACCGCTTTTGAATTTGGAAAAAAGCTTTTTAAGAAACGCTATATCCCGATTATATAGAGCTCTATATAAGTAAAACCTCAAATCTTCAGGCGAATTAATTTGATTTAAATTTTTGTCAGTTAGATTTGTAACCTCTTCTATATTTTTCTCAGTGAGAAATTCATATGCAGTACCTAGCTTTTTGAATTTCTCCTCATTTTGTTTCTTCACAATCTCACTTTCACCTGAATGTTTATCAGGATGATATTTCAAAGCTAATTTTCTGTACGCTGATTTAATTTTTTGTTCACTGGGCGCATCGCTTGATTCAAAACCTAATATTTTTAAAGCTTCGTCTCTTTGTATGGCCATAATGTTTCTTTAATAAATTTATATATATAGTTTATTATATAATATCTATGATATAAAATCAAGTAATTCCCGATAATCTAGAAAAGCAAATTTTTCCATTAGCTGGTTTTAGAAAAATTTAACTCCCTCTTATAAAACTCATTTTTAACATTAGATTTACATTAATCATGAACCTGTTACGTGTAATTCTTCTCCACATAATCACTAATAATTGCCTTAAATTCTTCAAAAATATTATCACCTTGTAAAGTTTTGAAATATTTGCCGTCTTTGTAGACTGCTGAAACAGGTTTTTCTCCATACCCAGGCAGGCTGATCCCCAGATTTGCATGTTTGCTCTCTCCAGGACCATTTACTATGCATCCCATAACAGCAACTTTCATATACTCTACACCAGGATTCTTTTTCTTCCATACCGGCATATGAGTTTTTATGTAGCCATTTACTTCCTTAGTTAATATACGAAAACGATCGCTACTTGTGCGTCCACAACCAGGACATGAACTCACCTGAGGGTTAAAGTAGCGCAAACCTATAGACTGCAGTATTTCCTGACATACTACCACCTCATTAGTGCGTGATTCACCAGGGCGCTGAGTTAAAGAAGCCCGGATAGTGTCTCCAATACCATTTTGCAATAAATAAGTAAGCCCTGCTGTGGTATTTACTACGCCTTTGTTACCCATACCAGCTTCGGTTAAACCCAAATGCAGCGCATAATTGGAAGATTTTGCAAGTGCCGTATAAACTAAAATTAAATCCTGCACTCTACTGACTTTACATGAAATGATTATTTTCTCTGCATTAAGGCCAATCTTTTCAGCTTTTTTTGCACTACCAAGAGCAGACATTACAAGCGTCTTACGTAATATAACATCAGAAGTTTTTGGATTACTAGATAAGGAGTTTTCATCCATTAATTTTTGTGAAAGGTACTTATCAAGACTACCCCAATTTACTCCAATTCTGACAGGAAGATCATGCGTTATTGCATACTCTATAATTTTTTCGAATTTTTCATCACGTTTATCACCAAAGCCTATATTACCTGGATTTATCCTAATTTTACCCAGAATTTTAATGTTGTCTGGATAATCCTGAATCAGCCTGTAGAGCTCATATTGTCCACAGCCTACTAATATCTTACCATCAAAGCCTTCTTTATTTATTTCCTCTACTATATAAGGTATTGCTTTTGCTACTTCCTCTGAGTTCAAAGCAATTCGCACCAATTCTGAACCTGCATGCGCTAGTTCTATTACTTCTTTTGCATATTTCTGAGCACTGCTTTTTATGTTGTCAGAATCTATATGTGCACCAAGTGCCATGGATTGAACAACTATAGGATTATTTCCACCTATCTTCACTTGTCCAACTTTTACAGTATGAGTTTTATGCCTGGAAACCGGCGATGACTCATATGCATCATCACTCAATGTCAGGTCTCTATCTAGCATATTATTAATCGTGACACTATTTTACTGTGTCAACTACACTGCCAAATGAACTTGAACCATTTAAACTATGCTGTGGTGTTCTATTTAGATCAGTAATAGAATCATGAGAGCACGTTCTTCTTGATGGACTTTCTTTTATAGTAACATTTATAGGGGAAACTTTTTTTTCTCGTGTTGAAGTAACTTTTTTCCCTTTTTGTTGTTCACTTTTATGCTGCTTACTTTCATACTGAGAAACTGGCTCTTGATCTATAAATACAGCACCCTTTAAACGTGCAAGATTAATACCATGCTGATTGATCATAGCATCCTCCCCATCTTCAACTATGCAAGCTCCCACGTTGTTTGGCTCGTTATCAAGGCTAGCAATTTTTTTTTCTTTTAATTTTTTGATTAGATCTTCTTTATTTATAGCTAGATCTTGTAACTTTTTTTTCTTGAGGAGCTCCCTACGCTTCTCATACAGTTTATATGACTCAGCAAAATCCTCGTCTGCATGAAAGTTTGCACCACCAGGGTTACCAGGAGGTATGTACCTCTTACTGAACTTTACCTTAGACTTCGCTTCAACATTATGTACAGTAAAGAAACTAGAAACCAAAAGTATTAATATAAATAAAACTTTAGAAAAGATCTTAAGCATACTATAGTGAATATTGTGCTTTAAAAGATACCAATTAACAAACTTCAAGTAAATCAGAATCTCTACCAACTTTATAATACAAACATCTTTCTAAAAAATTTACTACCAAAACCTACATAATCTAAAGGAAATTTAAGGTGTTACAAATTTTACGTAACACCCTTTCAAGAAGAGCATTACACTCTTCCTTGCTGTAAGTTATTCTTCAATTTTTCGGTATCATTCACATTATTAAACTTTCCGCTTGGCATATCCTGAGACAAGTCGTTTTTCTTCTCTTTATCAAGCTTAACTCCCTGATAGATACAGAATGCAACAAAACTAGTTACAGCTATTGCAGCAACAGCACTGACTATGGCACAAGTTAGTATTGCTTGTTCTTGTCCCCCTACCATGTCTGCAAATGTTTCTACTTTTTCTTCTAAGCCTGTAAATTTTTCTTGCAAGCCGCTTAAGTGCTCTTGCATAGCTTGAAACTGCTCAGTACCAATCTTGTCTTCTAATGCACCAAAAACTTTTTCAAACTGCTCAACATCTATCTTTTGAGCTTCTTGCCACTCTTTTAATGCACTAAATACCTCTTCAAACTGTTTAGCATCTATCTTTTGAGCTTCTTGCCATTCTTTTAATGCGCTAAATACTTCTTGAAACTTTTTAGCATCAATATTTTGACTTTCCTGCAATGCTGTTACATCCGATTTATCAAAACCGAATACAAATTTGGTTATACCCATTTTTAACCCCCTAGCTAATTAATATATTACTATTGTACGTTTTTAGTAGTTAATTTAGTATTAAACACTATACAACTGGGATCCAATAAGAAATATCTGGTCATGCGCTGGAACTTTTGAATTCCAGTTATGCAAGAGATCTATTGATCTTAGAAATAACTTTCCTTGGTTTAAGTTAAGGGTTATTCTACCAATATCTCTCTCTTTCCTGAGTAACTCGGAGCACTGACAATACCTTCTTTCTCCATTCTTTCAACAATATTTGCAGCTCTGTTATAGCCTATTCTAAGTTGCCTTTGAATGTAACTAGTTGAAACCTTTTGATCTCTCTGAATGATGGCCACTGCTTGCTTGTATAGATCGTTCTCTTCATCTTCTGTTTCACCTTCTGATTCCGCGAAAGAATTTTCATCTTCTTGAGTGATTTCCTCCATGTAGTTTGGCTCACCTTGCGTTTTTAGATGATCAACTATATTTTGCACCTCATCATCACTTACAAATGGACCGTGAACTCGAATAATCTTACCACCAGAGGCCATATAAAGCATATCACCCATACCGAGCAATTGTTCAGCCCCTTGTTCACCAAGTATTGTACGGCTATCTATCTTAGAAGTAACAGCAAAACTAATTCTTGTTGGAAAGTTTGCTTTTATCACACCTGTTATCACATCTACAGACGGACGTTGCGTTGCCATTATGATGTGTATTCCTGCAGCACGAGCCATCTGAGCTAAACGTTGAATAGAGCATTCTATATCTTTGCCAGCAACAAGCATTAAATCTGCCATTTCATCTACAATCACCACAATATACGGAAATGTCTCCATTTTAATCGGTATTTTTTCAAACAAAGGTTTACCCGTTGTTGAGTTAAAGCCAATCTGTACAACGCGTTCCAATTCTATTCCGCTATTCATCGCTTCTGTAATTTTTTGATTATAGTTTATTACATTCCGCACATTTAAATATGACATCATACGATAGCGATTTTCCATCTCTTTCACGATCCACTTAAGAGCAATAACAGCTTTTTTTGGCTCTGTTACCACTGGCGTTATTAGATGCGGTATTGCATCATATATTGAAAGCTCAAGCATCTTTGGGTCGATCATTATCATCTTGCATTCATCAGGACTTAATCGATAAACAAGCGACAGAATCATCGTGTTAATCGCAACTGATTTACCTGATCCTGTAGTTCCGGCAACAAGCAAGTGGGGCATTTTAGTCAGATCTGCAATAATTGGTTTTCCGCTTATTTCCTTGCCTAGTGCAATCGGAAGATTTAAGTTTGCATTTTGGTATTCTGGCGATTCCAGTAAATCACGCAGCATAACAATTTCTCGTTCTTTATTTGGCAATTCTATTCCCATTGCATTTTGTCCACGAATTATTGAAATACGTGCAGAAAGTGCACTCATTGAACGTGCAATATCATCTGCAAGACCAATCACTCTTGCAGATTTTGTGCCTGCTTGTGGTTCAAGTTTGTATAAAGTCACAACCGGTCCATAACATACACTTATAATTTTTCCTTGCACGCCAAAATCACTTAGAACCTGCTCGAGCAGAGATAAATTCTTATTGCTCTCTAATGCATTCAACTGTTTTCTCTGCACAGATTCTTCTACTTTAGAAAGTAAGTGAATGCTTGGAAACTCAAACTCGCTAGAAGGTGGTTTAAAAATCTCTTCGGTATCTTTTTTCTGTCTTTCTTTTGGTTGTTGTCTAGTGGTTCTATATTTTTCTTCTACTACTAACGGTGCTATTGAATAATCAGTAGTTTTACGTAACCTGAAAAACAGAACCTTTGTAAAAAGGGAAAATATTTTTTTACATAGGAAAAGCAAAGAATAAACCGTTCTCTTCCAACCAATCAATCCTACAATACCTATTGATGCTACTACTGTGAATATGTAAAACGGGCAGTGGCCAATTAGAGTATTGCCGACTATTCCACTGTGCATGTACCTAGTAGTGATACCGAGCGAAAGTTGCGCTAATGTAGCACATATTCCTAAATTGATTAATATTAAATAGAGAATTTTCAGCAGCCTTTTTGATATCAAAAAGTAAACTATGGTTGTAGCTATTGTAATACTAGCGAGTCCAAGAAATTGAACCAATATATCAGCTAAATATGAACCTACTACTCCGCCCAAATTTGTTACTTTCTCATTTGTAGCTGTATTTAAGGATGGATCTTGATAATTATAGCTAAAAACCGATATATATATATACATTAAGAGTAACAGGTATATCGCTGATTTTAGCTGTTTTTTTAACATCTACTTAAAGTAATAAGTAATTGTATATTTTACAAAGTGAATTGCTATTATCAATATCATCACGGATAAATCTAATCCATTGAATGGTTGTATATACCTTCTGATAACCTTTAGTGGAGGATAAGTGAGTCTGTTTAAAGTTTGCATTATGCTGCTTACAATCTCATTATACATGTTAACTACATTCAATTTAATCAACAAATCGAGAGCAACTGAGCATATTAGAACGAAGCTGTAAAGATCAAGTAACAGGTTAAGTAAGTATATGATTGGATGCATATTACTAATTTATACTAAAGTCTATTATGTGTAGTGATATATATAAAATCAAGCCTCACAATAATTTTCATGCTGAAACAGGTATAAACAATAACTGATTAGTCTGTTTATCAACTGATATGTCGGTTCTGTCGCATCTATAAACCATAGGAAAGAAGATCATTAAAGGTGGGATTATAGGAGTTATGAAGCCATTAACATAGCAAAATTCTCAAAAGTAGAAACATTATTTTAATAATTTGTCTTTTTTGAATCATACGAATATTTTCTATGCCTGTGATGGTAATCTTTGCGGAATGGAAGCTTTTAAACCCAAGCATTGGCTTTATTAGTTTTTTGATAAATCTATCAACAATATTATTTAGATATTTTATTTGAAGAACTGTAATCTTCAGAAATTTCTGCATTCAAATCATCAAGAGCAGCAGTATTACTGCCGCTTTTATCAATTACAATTTTCTCAGGAAGATAGTTACTCCTGAAGGCTTTACGAAAGAATGCAAGTGCTGCAGACTTGTCTCTACTAACACACAAGAGTACAGTATATAAATAAACCCATTTACCGTTTAATTTAATGTAAGTCTCTCCAACTACTACCAACCTGCTTCTTTCTTTTCCTTACTGCCTCATCTATCAGTGGTGATAACCCACCTTTGTAACGTAGCATTTTGCTCCCCTTATACTCATCATTTCTTCCAAATCTCGATAGCTCAAAGAGAATCGACATTTCATGTATACAGATAACATCCTCTGAAAAGCTAAATCCTTTGAAATATGGCAACAATTTTTGATTGATACGAAACATCTTTGCTTTTTTTTTAGACAATTATATCATTCTTCTTTCTACTTCCCTACAAATGCGACAGAACCCTTAATCCACTCTATTATGTTCTGAGACCATACATCTAAGACTTTTACTTGTTACAACTACTGTGCCTGCAATCTTATCGTGCCAAGTTTGGCAACGTTTGTCGAAGCTTGCCCATATGAAACCTAAGAATAGTGGTGAAGTTGACAATATAAAGGAAAAAAACCTCTTTATTGCTTGTTTTAGAGTCAATTTTTCAAAAGTTTGTGCATTTACAACTCTGAGTCCAAGTAATAACTTTCCAGGTGTAGCGCCAAATCTTATCCACATATATGCTACATAACTAAAAAGCATAATAAATTGAACTATCTGATTTAGAACTAGTAACTTGATTAGTTTACTCTGCATTGCTGTTTCCTCTGCAGATAATGGTGTTTGCATCTGATATTTCGCAGCAATTTGGCCTAATATTTTACTGCTCTCTGAGTTCATGAAGAGTTGGCTTAAGGCTTGGCCGCAAAGCTGCAAGAACAAAACGATGATAATTAAATCAAGCAGCACTGACAAATAGCGTCTAAGTCCTGTTACGTAACATATTCCATTTTCATCTTTCTTTACCCTTTGAATAGCATTTATCGAAGAAAGAATGGAAAATAAACGATTAAAAAATTTGTGTAACATAAAGCATTTTCCAATATTTGAGTGCCCCTGGCCGGACTTGAACCAGCATGCTTTTGCAAGCAACAGATTTTGAGTCTGCCGTGTCTACCATTCCACCACAGGGGCCTACTTTAATGCTATAAACAACACAGGATTAGTCAAATTTTTTCTCTTTCAAGTAAGGACTGAATATTCTACAATAATCAATCATTACTCTGAAAACTTAAAATGAATGAATTAGCCAATCTTATTGATTCAAGAGAAGAAATATGTAAATTGCCACACAATTTAGAAGCAGAGCAAATGCTCATTGGTGCAATGGTTCGTGATAATAGAATTTGTGATGCAGTCGAAGATATAATTGCAGCAGATAATTTCTATGATCCACTACATCAAAGCATTTTTACCCAGATATCTAAAACCAGAAAACACGGTATAGTTGCTAATGAACTGAGCCTCAAGATGTTTTTCGAGAATGATAAAGCATTTGCCGAATGTGGTGGAGTTGAGTACCTAGCAAAACTTGCAGCAAAGGCAAGCATTGCGCTTGACATCTATAGCTTGACCAGAATAATCCGTGATACTTATTTAAGGAGATGCTTAATCAAGCTCGGGCAGGAGATAGTTGACGATAGTTACAACTACGACATTGAAAATCCTGCACAGGTACAAATTGAGCAGGCAATGACAAAGTTGTTCAACTTAGCAGTAAAAAAGCAAGGTGATAAGACATATATAAAGCTTGCAAGTTCAATTAAAGATGTGGTTGAGAAGATCAGCAAGCTGAAGAATAACCCAGAGGCTCTAGGTATTACAACCGGACTTCAAGACCTAAACCAGCTTCTTGGTGGTTTGCAGAAATCTGATCTGTTAATTATAGCTGCAAGGCCCTCAATGGGAAAGACAGCATTGGCGCTGAACATCGCACTTAATGCTTGTAAGATTTTGCAAAAAAGAACAGATAAACAACATTATGTAGCATTCTTTTCACTTGAAATGTCAGCAGAGCAATTGACCGCAAGATTGATTACTATAGATTCAGGCATTGGTTATTATAAGGCACTGACTGGGAGAATTAGTGATTTTGAATTACACGAATTCATTAATGCTAGTACAGATCTATCCGAATTACCTTTCATCATAGATGACACTCCTGCGTTATCAATTAGTGCTCTTCGTACCAGAATACGTCTTCTCTATCAACTATATAATGTAGAGTTGGTCTTTATCGATTATCTGCAGTTAATTCGAGGAACAACAAAAAGGAGTAGTGAAAATAGAGTGCAAGAAATCTCAGAAGTGACGCAGGGTTTAAAAGCAATTGCAAAGGAACTAAATATTCCCATTGTTGCACTATCACAGCTCTCTCGTTCTGTTGAGCAAAGGGATGATAAAAAACCACAACTTTCTGATTTACGTGATTCAGGAAGCATAGAGCAGGATGCGGATATAGTAATGTTCCTTTATAGAGAAGAATATTATGAATTAAGAAAGCAACCAAATGAAGGAAGTAATAAACATCGAGAGTGGCAAGAGAAAATGGAGAAAATTAGAAATATTGCAGAACTGATCATTGCAAAACAAAGAAACGGGCCAATTGGTAGTGTGAAACTACATTTTGACTCCAATAGAGGTGCATTTAAAGATTATACAGAAAGATATAGTCTGTAGCGGTTTTGAGTAATTCTGGAAGTGTTTAACAAACCATACGTGCCAAATTAAGTAGCTATCGTGAAATATAGCAATATTTAAGATTGGCATTTTATTTGTTACATTTATTTTTTTAGGAAATTCCTACCTAGGATAAGATATTTTTTTAGAAAAATCTATAAATTACTAACTTTATTACTTAATATATAAAATAGTTTTTTCTTATTTCCTTTCTTCCTTACGCCACTTTTTCTTAACTTGATGCGTATGGTTTATTTAACACTTCCGATATACAACTAAAAAATAGCAAATTCTCTATAACTTGAATATAATTTTAGCTTTACCTAAACAGAAAGATGAATTACTTAATGGATTTTGTTTTAATATCTCTTTCCTTGCCACTTTTTATTACTGAGAATTATTTGTTAATTACTGCGTTGATCCCACTTTTAAGTGCATTAGCTATTTCTTTTACTAGTAAATGGCCCAGAGTGAACAGTAGCGTTACTGTTGCTTCTTCTATGCTTCTGTTTGCGTATACATCTCTATGCACTTTATATTTGGTGTATGGTGATCATTCTCAATTTATTCTCATGGATTTTGGTAATAATTTGCATATTAGTTTAAAGCTAGAGTCTAGTGGAGCAATATTCAGTTTATTAATATCATTTTTGTGGGTACTAACCAGTATATATGCAATATGTTATATGAGAAATAACTATGCTGATAGCAATCACTCAAGTTTTCTATGCTTTTTTTCAACATCAATCAGTTGTGCAATGTTTATTGCTTTTTCTGGAGATTTGCTCACTACATTTGTCTTTTATGAGCTTCTAACTATTAGTACATACCCTCTGATTACTTACAACTCAACAAATGAATCAGTAATTGCAGGACGCTATTACTTTGGTTTACTATTTTTCTCTTCTTTAGTATTATTTTTTCCTGCAATAGGCCTATTATATAATGAATTCCATACTTTAGATTTTGTAAGTGGTGGAATATTCAAGTTTGATACTTCACTCATCACTTTTATTGCAGTGTGTTTTGCTATGCTGATTTATGGAATAGGAAAAGCTGCATTAATGCCAATGCATTTTTGGTTACCAAAAGCAATGGTTGCACCAACTCCTGTGAGTGCACTATTACATGCTGTTGCTGTTGTGAAATCCGGAGTTTTCATCATCATCAAAGTTATATTATACACTTTTGGCGTCGATAATATGCAACGTTTTGTGCAGCAAAATTGGTTTGCTGGAGGGTGGCTTCCGTACGCTGCTGGATTTACTATCATTACTGCATCGTTGATTGCATTAAAGCAAAAGGAATTAAAGAAATTGCTTGCTTACTCTACCATCTCCCAATTGTCGTATATTATATTGTTCGCTTCAATTTTTAGTGAATTCAGCATGAAGATTGCAATCTTTCAATTAGTTTGCCATGCATTTGCAAAAATTACTTTATTTTTTTTTGCAGGTATCATAATAACGAAAACGGGTGAAAAATATATAGATAGAATTCACGGTATAGGACGTAGTATGCCAATTAGCATGATAGCATTCACTATAGGTGCATTGTCCATGATAGGAGTACCTCCTGCTCCGACTTTTTGGAGCAAATTTCTCATCTTTCAAGCTGTTTTCAACTCTAGTAATGTAACACTTTCTGTGTTTGTAACGCTAGTGTTAATTGTTAGTACTATACTCAATGCTCTATACTTTTTACCAATAATTTACAACGCCTTTTTCTCAAAACCTTCTAGAAATTATTTTATTAAAAAGACACCAATGCTTCTAGTTTTACCCCCAGTTATTACTGCTATATGCACTTTAGTTATTTTTTTTAGCTACCAAATAATGTTATAAATATAATCATCTATATTTATAGCTATTAACAATAAATTTAAATGGCACTATTCCAGCTAGAGTTGCTTTTATATTTGACAAAGTGAAGCTGACCTCCACAGCATAATCTTTCATCTTCTTATTTTGCTCAGCTGTAAAAACTACAGTAGCGTTTCCAACAAATGTAACTAAGTTCTTGGTCAACCGGTCAATAGATAATGTTGTTACGTTTATGTTGGTAATTTTTCTTGTGGATGAAACAGCTTCATTGTTCACTTTTTCCTGAAAGTTTTGGTAGATTTTGTATACAGAATTGTTTTTTATAAAATTTTCTTGATACTTTGGCTCAACAGTCCGAGAGGACTCATATGTTTCAATATATTTACTTATTAAATACCTTGCTATGGAAATGTACTCATCTTCTTTTTTACTAAAACTAAGTTTATGTATTGCAGAGAACTCATCTTCTGTGTGGTTCATATACTTCACAAAATTTAAATCTTTTTTAACAGGAAGTAATAGGTATATGTTTAGTAGTGATAAAAATAAACATACTAAGAGAAGTAACGCTATTAACGCCATCCAAGATCTTTCTACAACGCAGAACAGGTATCTGTGGCAATACCATTCAACTGCTTTCCTGAAGTAACTTTTGTTTTTTACTGATTCAAGTAATTTATCTTCCATAATACAAACCCAATTATATAATATACTGGATACTCTAAAAAACTTTAAAATATGTCTAAATTTTCCAAAATAGGATGAATTATTATATCACCTTGTTCTGCAATAAGGTGAAATTTATCAATTTTGCTCACATCTAAATTTATCATTTTTACACTGAAGCTTTCAGGATCATAAGTATTACTTTCTGCACTTTTGTGATAATTATAGTAGTGTAATTTATTTTGATCATCAAAATAACCAAATTCATCAGCAAGAGTTCCCACTTTTTTGCCTTTACCGTCTCTGACTAGCTCAAATAGATCAATTACATGGTTTTCAGATCCAGGCTCAATAGATCCTTCTACAGCAAAAAATTTAGGTGCATGACCAACATACTCCTTAAGTTTTAGATTATTAGTCTTTTTTATACTACCAAAATCCATGAGTTTATATTCATCTGAAAGACCAGAATATTGTGGATCATACTTTTTATATTCAAAAAACTCATTACCTAAAAAATTACAAAACGTTAATTTACAATCATCGTGATTGGATTGAACAACTTTAAAGTAATGAAAATCTCTAGGGATCTTTACTTCCTCTTTCGTAATATGATTACGTACAACAAGTTCATCATTAATCATATGATAGCCAATTCTCGGCAAAGTAGCTATATTGATTGCCTTGTTTAGCTTAAAATTTGCCTCATAGATGCCACTTGATAGCTCCTTCCCTTTTTCTAAAGTGACGTCTTGATCTAAAGATGTATTCTTGATTAAACTCAATTCTTTCTGCATGTTCAATATGGTTTTTGTTAAAACTTCTATTGATTGCCATACAGTTAATTTATTATCAGTCAAATTATATAATTTAAGTATTAAATTAGCAGAATTTTATCATAAATTTATGTTAAAAGTATTATATTTTTGTGTCATGATGTTAACTACATTAGCTAAAACATGCTTTTTATCTAAGCGAAATTGCTTTGCAGCAACGAAAAGTTCATCTATTTCTTTCCATTGACTTAGTAGAATTTCAACATTATTTACTTCTTTCTTTATACTTTCTAAAATAGAGGTTTGAATTATATGTGATGCTAGTTCTAGCTCAATCTCACTATTAATTATTTTATTAACTATATCAGAATTATTTAGATTACGGAAAAATGTATAAAAATGCTTATGTGACTCATAAGCACCACTGTTTATTGCATTTATTATTACTCCCGGAGTTCCAGGAAACAAAGTAATGATCTCACTAAATATTTTATCGTCGAATTTACACTGAGATGAAACAACCTGCTTTGTTTCATCGTAAGTTAATGGAAGTAAATTCAGCTGAAAACACCTACACCGGATGGTGGTTTGTACATCATATGGCTTATGGCTAATTACAAATATTTTAGAATTTTTTGGCGGCTCCTCTAATATCTTTAATATTGCATTTTTAGCATTGCTAGTCATTGCCTCCAAGCTATCTATTATAGCTATCTTATATTCTGATTGAATGGGGCTTAAGTGCAGAAAATTTTTCATTTCTCTCACCTTTTCCACTCCTATTGTATCACCTTCAACAATGTGTAAGTCTAATGCTACTTCATCGTAATTTTTGATAAGAAACCAATTAGAAAAGGATTGTGCAAGTGTTGCTTTCCCTATACCTTTTTTACCACAGATCAGCCAAGATTGAATAGATAAATTGTTCATTATCTTTTTTTTTGCTTGGGTATGGCCTATCACTTTTCTCATTCTTTCCCCTATAGATCTTAGTTTGAAAATGCGTTATTTATTGTTTGTAATGAAATTTTGCCTTTCCTTAAAACCTTAATCTTATCTCTAGTTAAGTCAATAATAGTAGATTCTATACCAGAAACTAATTCATCATCTTCAATTACTGCAGATAAGTGTTGCTTAATAGACTGAGGTATATCTCTTGCTTTGCATATACTTTTTTCTCCTGAAATGTTAATACTAGTTGCAACTACTGGAGTTTTCAGTTCATTTAATATTGAAATCGCAATAGGATGATCAGGAATTCTTATGCCTATACTATCTTTAAAGAACTCATTTGGTAATATACTGTTATCTTGAAGTGGTAAAATATAGGTCATTGGTCCAGGAGAAAAGTAGTTTATTAAATTGATATATTCTTCTTTTACCTTTGCTATATTTGTCAAACTATCAACATCACTAACAAATATAGAGAGTGGCTTGTTTTGAGAACGCTTCTTTATCCGGTATATTTTTTCTATAGATCCATTATCTAGCGCATTACAAGCAAGAGCATATACTGTTTCTGTTGGAAAGCATGCTAACAAATTATTTTGTATTGCGTTTATTACTTCAAATACCATATAGCTAAAACTTATGTCTACAATAGCTCTGGGTTTACCGTTATCTCGCTATATGGTAGCAATTAAGATACCGAAATGGCTAGCACGCATCTGTTGTATACTACAGTAAATTTTATTAGCAACTGCTCGTTTTTACAACAGATTTACTACAATCCGAACTCCGCATTGATTTTATCGACTATCTCCTGTGGTGGATCATCTCCCCATCCTGAATATAAAATCTCTCCATAATCTGCAACATCTATAGAGCCAGTTCTACTTTTTGCCAGAAACATTTCTCTTTTATCTTTATCAACTAATACATAGTGCCAAGCTGATCTTCCTCGATCTTTACCACGAACTAGATATATGAGATCTGATCTACTTCTTCTTGTTGCATCAGCAAAGGATCTTTCATTGATAGTTCTGCTTTTACTCTTTATGCCGCCACTTTCAGAAAAAGCTTCCTTGGCTTCAGCTTTTTTGTTTGCCAATTCAGAAATTTTTCCTTTTGCTCCTAGTGCATGTTCTTTGGTATTTTGAGATGAATACTTACTGGAAAAACCTCCTCTTGTCTCATTAGAGGTCCTATTTGTAAAACGCTTAGTAAACGAGTTATCGTTATCATTTTCTGCCATAAAAGTCTCCAAATTTTAGATTGTAGAATCCAAATTTTTACTACACCCTATCATAGGTTAGTTAAATTAATATAAATGAAAGATAATATAGTAATTATTACAGGAATTACAGCCTCAGGTAAATCAGAATTATGCGATAACTTGATAAAAAAGTATAAAAACATTAGCATAATAAACTGTGACTCAAAGCAGGTATACAAAGAGATTCCCGTAATTACTGCTCAACCACCAAAGCAGAAAGAATTTTATAGGCTATACGGTTATGTTTCAGCAAGAGAAAATTATTCCGTAGGTTTATGGCTAGAGGATTTAAAGAGGGAAGTTAACAACGCGCTGAAAAATTCACGAATACCCATCATCACTGGAGGAAGTGGGCTTTACATTAGCAGCTTAATCAAGGGATTATCATCGATTCCACAAATAAGCCAGGAAGTGAGAGAAAACGTAAATGAACTTAGGAAAAATTTAAGTAAAGAGGAATTCTACAAATTAGTGCTAAGCAAAGATCCAAGGATTCAAGGTAAAATATTTATTAATGACTCACATCGCCTCTCAAGAGCACTTGAAGTTATCACTGAAACTGGCAAGACAATCTTTGTATGGCAAGAAAATAGACAGCCTCCTTTGTTCAATAATTTTAAGGTATATACAATTCTACCTAAACGTGAGGATATATACCGAAAAATAAATTCTCGTTTTATTGAAATGGTTGAAAATGGAGCAATTGATGAAGTAAAAAACCTACTTAGCATGAACCCATCTCCACATTTGCCAGCTATGAAAGCACATGGAGTACCAGAAATTATAAGATACTTAAAAGGGGAGATTACTTTAGACGAAGCAATACAGATTGCTCAAACAAACACAAGGCATTATGCAAAACGCCAGTACACTTGGTTTAAAAATCAATTTCCTAATTCTCAAGTGATTGACTGTGCAAATAAATTGACAGAATTTTAGATATTTTGATTATTATGTATTATATTGCTATGCCTATGCAAACTTTTCTTGATAGTATTAAACTTTTTTCTTAAAGAACTTTCATCATTGCCTAAATTGTGATTATTAAATTCTTTGTAAAAATATTCTTACTTATGAAGCGCTACTATACCTGTAAGAGCCTTTATCACTAAATGAACTATATCACGCAATATTTCATCCTCAATTTTTCTATATTCTCTCACTAATCTTGTAACCACAATCTCCACTTTCATATCCTTGTATAGCTCTTCTCATAATAGTAGGAACAAGATAAGATAGTGATTTAGTGTAACAAGAAGGTAAAAATGCCAGCAGCGTACAGTTATGACTTAAGGAAAAAAGCCATTCAGGCGTTGGATGAAGGAGAGAGCAAAACAGCAGTAGCAAATTTTTGGCCCTCTCTAATAACTTCAACATCACTAAATTCAAGGGATTGGCCTTCTATTATTTGGAATCTTTCATGTCCTTTTCCTGCAACTAGCAGAATCATATTTTCATCATGTGCTATATTTATACCTTTCTCTATAGCTTTTTTTCTATCTCCTATCTCCAGTGCATCAGGGCAATGTAACAAAATATCGTGACGAATTTTCCCCGGATCTTCATCACGCGGATTGTCATCTGTGACTATAACTTTACCTGCAAGCATTTGTGCTATTTTACCCATCTCTGAACGTTTTGTTTGATCACGATTCCCGCCACAACCGAACACTAGAACTATCTTTTTATTGAAGTGCCATTTTAAAGACAACAGAGCTTGTTTGAGTGCACTTGGAGTATGAGCGTAATCGACAAATGCAAAAGTGTTCACTTTTTCCATTCTTCCAGATGGAGAAGCGAGTTTATCTATACACATTCTTTGATAGTCCATACCAGATGAAATAACTATACCGATTGCACACAACAAATTATATGCTTGAAATTGCCCAAAAATCGGAAAAAATGCGTTATAAATTTCATCACCGATTTGAATTGTCAGGTATTGACCATTGGCAGTGGGTATCTGCTTTAATAAAGTAATGTCAGAGTTTTTTTTTCCATAGGTTATAACTTTGTTGCCACGCTTTTCAGCTATGTTGAGCAACTCTCCATATTCGCCTATATCTGCATTTAAAATCGCTGTTTTTTCTTTTGGCAATACCTCATCAAACAACCTTTTCTTGCCCTCAAAATACTCATCGATACTTTTGTGATAGTCCAAATGATCTTGAGAGAAATTAGTAAAAGCTGCAGCATTGAGCCTGAGTCCATGGATTCTGTATTGATCGATTCCATGGCTTGAAGCTTCTAATGCTAAGTGTTCTACGTTCTTATTATTTATGTCACGCAATGTGGAATAAAGATCATCTGCACTTGGCGTTGTAAGGCTATTATCTTTTCTATTATTATTGACACATGTTCCCAGTGTTCCTATAGACGCTACATTATCTTGCCAAATCTGGCGACAAAATTCCACCACTGAAGTTTTACCATTCGTACCAGTTACAGCAGCAACATATTTAGGTTGTTTGAATTGATAAAACCTGCTGACTATTTCACTGTATATTCCTTGAGGGTCCGAGTGGTAAAGCACTGCAAAACTTGGAGTACTTGTCATTCGAGTAGCGGACACTGGAATCCAGTTTTCATTATACAATTGTCTAGTATGCTTGTTTACAATTAAATTTTCTGGATCCCAGTGTCTGAGCACTGGGATGACATCTTTCTTGGCCCCTTGTATTACAACGTCTACACAGTTGTGTACACATCCATTAGGAAGACATGTTACGTGTTCTTTACTCCTTTCTGACACACAAACAAAAAGGTAACCTTCTTTAACTCTCTTAGGATTACATGTGACGCCTTTGATTTCAATATCAAAGTCAGCATTTACAATGTTATGCAGTAGCTCTTTCAGTCTCACAATCATCTTTAACACTTGAACATGGCAGTCTTATTAATGCAGTATTCAAGTCAAAAATCAAATCTTCAGGATCTTCTAGTCCGCAAAATATTCGCACAAAACTTCCACCACAATCTGAATTCATTACAGATCTTGAAATAGATCTATGGTCTATTGGTAATATCAAACTGTCACATCCTCCCCAAGAAGCACCAATGCCGAAAACTTTCATGTGATCAACCATGCAGCCTAGTTCTTCACATGAATATTCTCTATCCAGTGCTATACTGAATGTGCCGCTTGCTCCTTTGAAGTAACTTTTCCATAATTCGTGTTGAGGATGGGAGGGAAGTGCTGGATATAAAACCTTTCTAACTTTTTGCTGTGCTTCTAGCCACTTTGCCACTTCCATTGCTGTATTTTGGTGCCTTTTCATACGTGTGTGCAGTGTTCTTAGTCCCCTGTGTGCAAGGTAGCAGTCGTGCGATTGAATGGTTACTCCATAATTTTTATAGCTCTCATAAAGCAATTTAAAAATTTCACCTTCAGCAATAATAGCTCCCATAACTAAATCTGAGTGACCGGCTAGATACTTTGTCACCGCGTATAGTGCAACATCAATTCCATAATCAAGCGGCTTAAACAACAAAGGAGTGGCCCATGAATTGTCACAAACGGTTACGATTCCACGTGCTTTAGCAACTTTTACTATATGCTCTATATTTGAAATCTCAAACGTTATAGAACCAGGAGTCTCAATCATGATGAGTGAAGTATTACTCTGAACTAAATCAGTTATATCCTGTGTCGGATTATAAAAAGTTACTTCTACTCCTCTTTTTGGTAGCTCATTTTCGGCAAATCTCTTTAGCCTATAATAACTATTATCTTGTATCAGGACATGTGAACCTGCTTTAGTGAAAGTCAAAATAGCAAAAGTAAGTGCAAATAATCCAGAAGGGTAGATGAGTGCTTGTCCCCTACCCTCAATTTCAGCCAGTGCATTTGAAAAATAATGAACAGTAGGCGTACCAACATTACTATAGCTGTAATCCCTTGCAACACCATCATTGATCACATCATATATACTCTCCCCATTCGCTGCACTTAAGTAATCCTTGTAAGTAGGAAATAATATGGTAGAAGAATGATAAACTGGCGGGTTCATAGAACCTTTATAGTCACTAAATTTTCTTCCTGCTTTAACTAATATAGACTCTTCGTTCACATTTTTATTATTTATTTTTTAGATTGTATTCGCTTTGCGTATACAAGTGAAGAGAAATCGCATGTACTCGTTCTATTTCACTCTTTAATAATTCATAGATCAATTTATGCCTCTTTAAAGAGCTCATTCCAGAAAAGTCGTTAGATATTAATACTAATTTGATATGTGAAGGTAGTGTCGAAGAAGAAGCAAAATAATGATCTGCATGCTTCGCTGACTCATCTATAACATTAATACCAATTATACCTATTGAACCGCGCAGCTTTTCTTCCATCGTTTTAATAATATCCATAATGGTTCCTTTAAGCAACAATACGCTCCTCTTGTCATCCCACAGTATCTGGGCACTGGGATGACAATCGAATTACTTATTCTCTTCTTTATTATCTATGTCTTGATAATCAGAATCTACTACTTTTTCTTCCTTATCATTTGGATTTCCTTCTGATGAAAAGCCATTTTCAGCACTGTTTTGCTGAGATGCTTGATACATAGCTTCTCCAAGCTTCATAGAAAGTTGAGAAAGATTAGTAACCTTCTGTTGTATTGAATCAGCATCATCAATGTTGTCAGATTTACTCACTTCCTTTAACTCATTAACTGCATTTTCAATAGCAGATTTATCTTCTGGAGAAATTTTATCACCATATTCTGTCAAAGATTTTTCTGTAGAATGAACTAAACTATCCGCTTGATTCTTCACTTCAATAAATTTCTTACGCTTTTCATCTTCTTGTGCTTTTTCCTCAGCTTCTCTCACCATCCGATTTATTTCATCCTCCGATAAACCACCTGAAGACTGAATACGTATTTTTTGCTCTTTTCCAGTAGCTTTATCCTTTGCAGAAACATGCGCTATTCCATTTGCATCTATATCAAATGTCACCTCAATTTGAGGAACCCCGCGAGGAGCAGGTGGTATTCCTTCTAAACTAAACTGACCAAGCAGTTTATTATCAATCGCCAATTTTCTTTCACCTTGATGTACCTTAATTGTAACGGCTGTTTGGTTATCTTCTGCAGTTGAAAACACCTGAGATTTTTTTGTGGGAATAGTAGTATTACGTTCAATAAGTGGAGTGAATACTCCACCTAGAGTTTCAATACCAAGAGAAAGTGGAGTTACGTCAAGTAGTAATACATCTCTTACATCACCTTGAATGATTCCCGCCTGTATTGCAGCTCCAATTGCTACAACTTCATCAGGGTTAACCCCTCTGTGTGGATCTTTGCCAAAAAATTCTTTAACTTTCTCTATGACTTTTGGCATACGAGTCATGCCACCAACAAGAACTACTTCACCAATTTGACTAGCAGACAAACCAGCATCTTCAAGAGCTTTTTTGCAAGGAATTATAGTCCTTTCAATCAAATCATTCACTAAGCTTTCAAGCTTTGCTCTTGTTAGCTTCATATTTAAGTGTTTTGGGCCACTTGCATCAGCTGTAACAAACGGTAGATTTACTTCTGTTTCCATTGCACTTGACAATTCTACCTTTGCTTTTTCTGCAGCTTCTTTGATTCTTTGCATAGCCATTGGATCGTTTTTCAAATCAATGCCATTACTTTTCTTGAATTCACCCAGTAAATAATTTACTACTGCATTATCGAAGTCTTCCCCTCCAAGGTGAGTATCACCATTTGTAGCCTTTACTTCAAAAACTCCGTCACCTATTTCAAGAACTGAAACATCAAATGTACCACCACCAAGATCATACACTACTATTGTGTGTCCGTGCTTTTTATCAAGACCATAAGCAAGTGCTGCAGCAGTTGGTTCGTTAATTATTCTGAGGACATTTAATCCAGCAATTTTTCCTGCATCTTTTGTTGCTTGACGTTGAGAATCATTGAAGTACGCCGGCACTGTTATCACAGCATCCTTTACTTCTTCCCCAAGATAAGCTTCCGCTGCTTCTTTCAGGTTTTGTAGTATAAATGCACCAATTTGACTAGGAGAGTATTCTTTACTATCAGTTGTTTTAACCCATGCATCACCATTTTTTGCTGCAAATACCTTATACGGTACACCTAGATTCTTCATTTCAGGATCGCTATATTGGCGACCTATCAATCTCTTAGTTGCAAAAAAAGTATTACTTGCATTGGTAGTTGCTTGCCTTTTTGCTGGAGCACCAATCAACCTTTCTCCAGATGAAGTAAATGCAACTATAGATGGAGTAGTTCTTGCTCCTTCTTTATTCTCAATTACTTTTGTATCCTTACCTTGCATTATTGCAACACAAGAATTTGTCGTTCCAAGATCTATACCTATTGCTCTTCCCATAATGAATACTCCCTTTTAAATATTATCTGATGTAAAATATATAAGTATAAAACTCGTTAATTACAAGTCCCGTTTAGTTGTTAGAGCCCAAAAGGCGCGAAAGCCATTTAGTTAACCAAAAGTTGCCCGGTAGTTTATCTGAACTACCAGCTTCTTTATTCCTGCTATTCACAATTTTACATCCAGAATTCTGCAATGGCTTATAATCATTAAAATTAATATGGTCTCCTTGCTTTAAAATAAATGTATCTGCATCTAAACTATTATCAATACTAACATTTAATGTAATATTGAACTCTTTTTCGATTGTAGAAACCATATCACGCTTATTATTAAAAATGTGCGCTATAACTGCACTGCGTGCTATTAAATCAAAGGACTTATTTTGATTTTTATTAGCAATATGTTGCAAATCCCTTAGTATCGATGCAACAACCACTTCGTTTGATTTCACTCTTCCAATACCTTTACAGCGTAAGCACTCTGTAGTATTAATTTCCTGTATATTTGGTTTAATTCTTTGTCTTGAAAAGACCATTAAACCAAAGTCATTGATAAAGCTAAATTGAACTTTAGCTTTATCATCTTTAAACGCCTGCTTGATAGCAAATTCAACATTTTTGCAATACTCAAGTTTCAACATGTCAATAAAATCAACAACTATTAACCCTGATAAGCCCCTGAGATTCGCTTGTCTTGATATTTCAGATAATGCCTCCATATTAGTTCTATAAGCTGTTTCTTCTATGTTATCTTCTCCTGTCATTTTCCCTGAATTTACGTCTATTGAAACAAATGCCTCAGTTAAGGTTATCACCAAAGACCCACCAGATGGTAATTCTACTCTATTGCTATATAATTCAGAAATTTGATCTTCGACTCGATAGTAAGTAAAGATTGGAACAGAGCCTCTATATAACCTAGGACGTAATTTTCCTTGTAACACATTTTTAGTGTATTTTCTTACCGCTTCACAAACTTCTCTATCAGATACTATAATTTCTGTATCATTACTACAAAAGTCACGTACAGATCTCATAACTACATCTGCTTCGTTGTAAATTAATGATGGAACATTTAAAGAAGAGAAGTTTTGCTGGATATTTTGCCATAATAAGGTCAAATTATCGTAATCTTGCTCAATTTCTTTCTTACTTTTTCCTGCACCAACAGTTCTTACTATTAAACCTGAGCCTTTTGGTAAATTTATTGAATTTAATATATCCTTTAACTGTTTTCTAACGTTGGTATCTTCAATTCTGCGAGATACTCCACCCCTACTTATGGAATTGGGCATGAAAACACAGTATCTACCGACCAAAGTTACGTATGTTGTAAATGAAGCTCCTTTATTTCCTCGTTCTTCTTTAGTTAATTGAACCAATAACTTTTGATTTACTGAAATCACATCTTGTAACTTATATTTTCTATGTAAAGGTACCTCCCTCACAAAACCACTGCTGGATTCATTACTAGCTGTAGAATCTAGGCCTTCTTCTGTGCAATTATCATTTGAACAGTCCACACCGCTCGAATAGCCTTCGTCAGGGAAAATTTCCTTCTCTTTTTCTGGAATATTAAAGTAATTTAGAGATATCTCAGAAAAAGACAAAAAACCTTGCTTATTTTTTCCATACTCAATGAACACGGCCTGCAAAGCAGGCTCTATACGCTTTACATAAGCAACGTATATATTACCTCTTAATTGTCTTTTTTCCTTGAATTCTTGTTCAAACTCTACAACCCTACCATTAACTAGTAGGGCAACCCTTACCTCGTTAGAACAGGTAGTACTTTCTATCAATAATAACCTTTTGCCATCACTCGCCACTTATTTACCGTCTGCTTTTCATTCTGAAATCTTCTTATACTACTTAATATATTATTGATTGTCAAGAATTTTGCGACCTGCATTATTGGGTTGACTTTCAGTGTTTTGCGTTCTAAACTTGCATAGAATTTATTATATCACTACAATTATGGCGAAAAAAAATGCTTCTTTGCTTGTCAAGCTAGTTAGCACCGCAACTAAAACAACAAAAACTGGAGAAGAGAAACTAACAGGCTATTTTTGTGTAAAAAAACGTAATCCTAAGAACCTTCCCAAGAAGCTCGAGTTTAGGAAGTATGACCCAGTGGTCAGAAGACACGTATTATTTAAAGAAGAAAAATTAAAGTAAGTATATTATCATGCAAAGCTTACAGCTAAAAGGAGTGTAGCTTATTGCTCACTAGTTATACTGTTTTGCATTAGAGAAAGTCTGTTTGAGGTTTTGAAAGATTACGGTAACTTATATAAGTTACGGGAAATTGAGCCACCTGAATAAGGGCTGAAAATGGTAGCGTTTTTGTCCTGATCTGGTCTTTTTATTGCTTAAATGGGACTTGATCTGATACTTTAAATGATCCAGATAGTCTATATACCATCACACTCTGGGACCATACACTTAGAGGTTGTTCACAAACTTTTGAATTCTTTTGTTAAACTTTTACAGAAAAAAATTGCTTGCGCATATTTTAAATCTGACTATAATCATAGTAAAAGATATTTTAAGAGCTCAAAATTTATCTTTATCTGCAGACTTTTTTCATTAAACAATCAAACTCATTAAAAAATGTGGCGTATCTTCTTCAGCGTACGTGGGTGCACACACATACTTAATCTCTGTCGTATGTGCGCCGCACTTTTTTTCTAATCTTTTTTACACAGGAGGATTTTATGTCCAGAATGCCAGATACTTGATCTTTACTTTAGCTAAAAACCATAGGCGCCTATGGTTTTTATAAAGAAAGTTTAGAAAATAACCAAAAACCACTTGCCATAAAAAGTAACTATATTAGTATGATATTCACATTTATATGTTAATATAGATATAATCAGATTAAGGAGTATATTATGGTAAAATTTACACAAGATTCTGCTTCATTGACAGTGCATGGTGTTGATTTACTTAATTTGTGCCACAGACAGTGTGAAAATAAATACGAGGGTAATGATTTATTGACAAAAATTAATAGATCTTAGTGTAAGGCTGACTGTAATAGAAAATTAAAAGCTCCTGAACACCATTCACCAGAAAAAGTAACCTTAGTGAACAGTTAACAGATATTGCAAGTAATCTCCGTTTTGAGAGCATAAAATTATCGCTTATATCAGATGAAATAGACAATTACAATTCAATGTCTTTTTAATTAGAGTAAAAGAAGATATTGGTTATCTTCTTTTTTTTTATACGATTATTTCTATAATTAACTACTTGAAATTAAGTTCGTTCAGGCAAGATAATTATGAGTAAAAATAGCAGATGCAAGTAGCTGGCACACAGCTGTACGAGCATTCATTTTTGAGGGCATAGCAAATGGTGTCATTCAAGTAGCTGACATTGGCTTGCCCTAATCTCATCAAGAACGTTGTGCTTTAACATAATATTTTTATGCTTACCAACTTAACTGAATCCCAGACTGGGATGATATACTTCTGGTAGATAATGTCGGTATAGTTGTGATTGGAATAGAAAGCACTAAGTTTGCAATGCTATCTGAATAGATAAAAGAACTCATTACTCAGTGAAACAAGACTTGAAATTTTGTGCAATGCTGCTGATTATATCTAGATATGCATCCTTTCCAGGCTCTACATCTGATCCAATAGGATCAAGAATCACCATTTTTACGTCACTAGAAAAGACATTAGGCTTTATGCTATCCTCTCGTGAATGAGAAACAATACATTTAACGTTCTCCTCTTTCATTACCTTTTTTAATTTCATTAAACTCTTCATACCTATGTAAGAATCCTCTTCTATAGAAAGAATGGCGCTTGGGTAACTTAAATCAAAATATTTTTCGAAATATTGATAAGCATCGTGAGTAACTATGTATTTTTGATTTTTTAACTCATCCAATTCTTTCGTAATTTTTTCTACTTCTTGGTCTATCTTTCTTATAGCCTCCTCTGCGTTAGTATTGTATCGATAGGCATTTTCTTTATCTATATTAGATAATGTTGCACTGATAGAAAGTATCATACTTTTTGCATTTTCAGGACTCAGCCAAATATGAAAATCTTTTTCATCTTGAATGTGACTAGAAAACGAATGTGGTCGAGCAGGAAGTAGATCGATTGCACTTGATAGCGGTATTAACTTCTTATTTTCTTTAGCGAAAGTTTTAACAAATGTTTCCAAAGAATCATCGATATAAAATATAATATTACTAGATTCTAATTTACTTGCATCTGAAGGCCTGAGCATGTAGTTATGTTCAGACACTATTTCGTACATTAGTAATTCTGGCTTTGAAATTCCATCTGTAACAGAAGCTACAAGTGAGTGTATAGGTTTGATTGTAGCTACAATTTTTAAATTGGATGAAAAGGCACTATTGTAGTATAGTGTAAGTGAAAGTAATAGAAAAAAAATCAGTAAATGTCTCATATAAATATTGAGAAGAAGTCAATTTTTGACAAAAAATTAAGTAATGTCAATAACTGCATTCTAAAAATAGAAAACCTTACTCTTGCACATGGTAGTAAAAAAGTTCTTGATAATATCAATATATCAGTAGAAAGAGGAGATATAGTTACAATACTTGGTCCAAATGGCGGAGGTAAAACCTCTTTAGTGAAAGCAGTTGCTGGTATAAATAAAGGCTATATTGGCAGTATTTTATTTGCCGATAATGTAAAAATTAGCTATATGCCACAAAATTTTAGTATTGGTAATTTGATGCCAATAACAGTTGAGTCTTTCCTTTTCAATAGCTCCTCGAAGAGATTCAAAAAAAATCAATCTATCGTTACAGAAGCGATAGAATTGGTTGGCATCGGTAACATTTTAAAGAATCAAGTATTAGAAATTTCTGCAGGACAAACACAACTACTACTACTTGCACGTTGTTTAATTTCAGAATCTGATTTGATCATTTTAGATGAACCAGTCAGTGCAATGGATATTAACGCACGAGCTAAATTTTATGATATTATAAATGAAATCGCAAAAGAACGATCAGTGTCGATTCTCATGACTTCTCATGACCTTAACTCTGCTCTACCATCCTCAGATTATATAATTTGCATAAATAATACTATCTATTATCAAGGTAAACCTGATGAAATTATGGAGATAAATGAAATATTTGGCAGTTACGCAGCGAAATGATTCAAAATATTCTACGTCTTCTGCAAATAACTACAGTGCTAACACGCTACAATGTGTTACCTTATTTACTTCCACCATCAAAAAAATCAATAAATAAAATACAAGGTCATAAACTAAAGCGTGCTCTTGAAAGATTAGGTCCGGTGTTCATTAAATTTGGGCAATCCATTTCATCACGCACTGATATTTTAAATGAGGACATAACAAATAACTTGCTATTGATATGTGATAGATTGCCATCATTTTCGTATAAAATAGCAGTTAAAACTATAGAAAGTGAGTTTAATTGTAAATTAAGCGACATTTTTTCAAGTTTTTCTGAAAAGCCAATTGCAGCAGCATCAATTTCTCAGGTGCATAGAGCAGTTACAATTGAGGGTAAGGAAGTTGCTGTAAAGGTTTTGAGGCCAAATATTGAGAAAACATTCTCAAGGGATATAAAAATGCTTTCTTGGCTTGCAGAAATTGCAGAAAAATTTAGTGAACAATCAAAAAGGCTGAAGCCAGTTGAATTAGTCAAAACTTTTGCTGAAATTTGCCGATTAGAGTTAGATCTACGCTTTGAGGCTGCCCACTCTTCGGAACTGAAGGAAAATACTAAACATGACAGAGGTTTCTACGTACCTGAAATAGATTGGAGTAGAACTTCAAAAAAGGTTTTAACATTAGAATGGATGGAAGCTATACCAATATACGAAGTTGAAAAGCTGAATAACCGCAAGCAAATAGCTATCAATCTTATAGAATCATTTTGTAATCAAGTGTATAGGGATTGTTTTTTTCATGCTGATATGCATCCAGGAAATCTAATGATCGATAGTAATAACAATATTATTGCCCTGGATTGTGGAATCATGGGTAGAATAGATCGTGAGACATGCTACTACGTTATAGAGATACTCAAGGGATTTTTAAATCGGGATTACGATCACGTTGCAAAAATGCACTTTAAAGCTGGTTATGTTCCATCACAGCATAGAAATTTTGTTACAGCTTGCAGAGCAATAGGTGAGCCCATTGTTGGACAGCCTATACAGAAGATTTCATTTGCTCGATTACTTACTCAGCTACTAAAAATAACTGGTGATTTTGATATGAAAGTTCAAACACAATTGTTATTGCTGCAGAAAACTATGATTTTATTAGAAGGAACATGTAGGAAAGTCTATCCAGAAATCAATATGTGGAAAGTAGTTGAAACATGGATAAACAGTCAACATGAAAGTAAAATAGGGTATAGGGAAAAAATTAAAAGCTCTTATCCCATCAAAACAATCCAAGGAATATTTAGCCTTATAGAAAAATTAAACCTAATAGCTGACAAAAAATTACAAGTGAAAAATAGATCAAATGGAAAAGCCTACTTTTTACTTTGGTCTGTAATTATAATTCTCATCGTTAAATTTTTAATTTCTTAAACTAAAAGATAATAAAAGCAAGTTTACAACAACTATTTCAGTCTTGAAACCACTCAGGTTCACATTCACTCGAATTATCAAGGTATTTTCAGGGGTTCTGTTGCATCTATAAACCATAGGAAAGAAGATCATTAAAGGTGGGATTATAGGAGTTATGAAGCCATTAATATAGCAAAATTCTCAAAAGTAGAAACATTATTTTAATAATTTGTCTTTTTTGAATCATACGAATATTTTCTATGCCTGTGATGGTAATCTTTGCGGAATGGAAGCTTTTAAACCCAAGCATTGGCTTTATTAGTTTTTTGATAAATCTATCAACAATATTATTTAGATATTTTATTTGAAGAACTGTAATCTTCAGAAATTTCTGCATTCAAATCATCAAGAGCAGCAGTATTACTGCCGCTTTTATCAATTACAATTTTCTCAGGAAGATAGTTACTCCTGAAGGCTTTACGAAAGAATGCAAGTGCTGCAGACTTGTCTCTACTAACACACAAGAGTACAGTATATAAATAAACCCATTTACCGTTTAATTTAATGTAAGTCTCTCCAACTACTACCAACCTGCTTCTTTCTTTTCCTTACTGCCTCATCTATCAGTGGTGATAACCCACCTTTGTAACGTAGCATTTTGCTCCCCTTATACTCATCATTTCTTCCAAATCTCGATAGCTCAAAGAGAATCGACATTTCATGTATACAGATAACATCCTCTGAAAAGCTAAATCCTTTGAAATATGGCAACAATTTTTGATTGATACGAAACATCTTTGCTTTTTTTTTAGACAATTATATCATTCTTCTTTCTACTTCCCTACAAATGCGACAGAACCAACCCCATAGCATGTCGAACGAAGCTTTTTTTAAGAAAATCTGAATTTTCAACTACCATTAAACCAAGATTGCTCAGAACTTTAACGCAAAGTATTCTGTTGGAAAATATTCTATTTAGTCCATCAGTTGCAAGTGCCATAGTAAAATTATCAAAGTATCTATCACGTGAAATTTTCTTCAATAGATAATTACTGCCAACATCAATGCCAGAGGATTTTGCAGCAGTTATTTGTCTAATAACACTCTCTACATCTCTCATTCCAAGATTCAGTCCTTGACCTGCAACTGGATGGATTGAATGTGCTGCATCGCCAATAAGCAAAATTCTGCTTTTATGAAGCTTTCTCGCAAAAGTAAAACTCAAAGGGTAAGATTTTCTTTCACCCTCTAATTCAATTTCTCCCAAATAAGAACCAAATCTTTTTTTGAGTTCTATGATAAACTCCTCTTCAGATAAGCTCATCAGCATTTTTGAAATTTCGCATTTTTCTGTCCAAACTATTGAAGAAGTATAGCCACCTTTCATTGGCAAAATTGCAAATGGACCACCAGGAAAAAACCGCTCTACAGCTAAGTTTTGGTGATGTAGTTCATGTTTTACATTAAATACCATGCTATTTTGTTTATAATCAAATTTTATCATTGGTATAGAAAACAACTCTGGCAACTTAGAGTTTTTACCTTCAGCACAGATAAATAGTGATGATATCAATTTTTGATCATTATCAAGAGTAACTTCCATGTATACTTCGTCACAAGAGATTGTTTTATAGGAACGTGGAGAATATATATTGAGTTTATGCAAAAAATTGTTATTGATTGCATTCCATATAATAGCGCTCTTGATTACATAGCCCATTGGCTCTTCACCAACCATTTTATGGTCATAATGCACAGTAAATGGACTATCTCCATCTAATATGCATATATCAAGTATTGGTTCAGCTTCGCCTTCTAAGAGCCGCCAAATCCCTAATTTTTCTAGTATTTTTTTTGATCCTTGAGAAATAGCAAATGCTCGATTATCATCAACTGCACGTGGTAAACTATTTTTCTCAATTACGGCTACAGATACAGAGTCATTACTCAGGCCAATAGCAGTAATAAGACCAATTAGCCCACTACCTGAAATGATTACATCGTAATTCATTTTATTAACCTAAAATTACATTCTACCCATTTTGAAAATAGTTTAAACGAACTTTGTAGATGCTAGACTTCTTATCACTACCTTAGTATACCTCAGATTAGTAATAAAGTATTAATTATTTTATGCTAAAATAGGTTTTATTTTATTAAAGGAAACAGCTTATGACTACAGATTGCAAAAAAGAATTACTAAATTGCATTAGCAAGTACAGAGAAGAACTTGCAGAAAATAAAGCAGCAATTAGACAAACTTTAACTAGCGATAAAATTAATATAAGCGATTACTTTTATCAGGGTGATAAAATCTGTAACAAAGAGCTGTTTAACATAGGAAGTGAGTGTCAAGATACAAAATATGGTAGTCGACAAGAATATACGTATGATGAGTGGAAGGAAAAAATTGAAAAACCTCATGCTAAAGATTTTCTAGGGATGTTACAAAACGAAGTAAAAAATAAAATATCAAAGAGTCTTGAGGATTATAAACAGTATCATGAAAATGCTACTGAAGCTATAAAAAAAGAATTAGACATAGATTCGAAATTAAAGGCAATATTCAAAGAAAAGCAACAACCAGAAACTGATGAAACTCGAGCATATTATGACGTTATACGAGGTTTATATGAAAATGGAGACATGCGCTCTCAACTAAAGTGCAATGATCTTGATTGTTTCAATAGAACAATAGAAGATAATCTATCTCAAAAACAATCCGAGCTAGCTGCTATAAAGGATGACTTTTTGGATAATACGCAAAATATTTTTCAACATATTCAAGTTGAAGATAGTATTTTTTAGAGAAATAGGGAGTGTTAAATAAACTGTGTCAAATCGCATTTTTAGTTCAACTCGATTTTTAACCTACCAGGAAAAAAGATATCAAGTTGAGAGATAGTTAAAGCCCAATCATGTATAGGCATAGTCCATTTCTCTCCTGCCTTCTTTATAGCACAATATGCCTGTTTATACAAGGCATTTGTGCTAGTAAATGAGCCCTTGGTTTTAGTAAATTTTCTGATCTGTCTATGTAGTCCCTCAATAGGATTTGTGGTATAAATTAATTTTCTTACAGGGCCAGAATATTTTAAATAACTAGACAGATTTTCCCAATTATTCTCCCAAAACCAACGGATATTTTTCTCCCCATTTTTCCTCCAGTTCAAGTAAATAATTCTCCCCATTTTTCCTCCAGTTCAAGTAAATAATTCTCGGCTATTTCTCTACTTGATATTTTTTTTTCAAATCATTCATGAAAACTTTTGCTCGATACATATTTCAGTGAATTTCTTATCTGATGTACTATACATTTCTGCTTTAGGAAATACGCTATTTATAGCTTTAGGAAAGCTTTTTAACACAAGATATCAGAATATCATCTACTCCTCTCTCTTTTAGGTCATTTAGTACTCCCAACCAGAACTTCACTTTCAGCCAAATAAAAACCCAAAACTTCTTTTCTGCCATTTTGCTAATATGTTATACATACATTTGCTTACACAATGCCCGTCCTCCTTGACCTTAAAAAACCATGAACACTATTGGATATACAGATTGCAGCGGACGACTGCGCCATTCGTTGATTACCGGTAACAATTTGTCAGTAATACTTGATATCTCTGCTGCAGATATTTTATATTTCTTCTACATGCGATGCTATATCCCATGCCACTGGCATATGTACTTAAAACCTTTGCTTCAAGTTCGGTTGTTTGCCTTTTTCTGACTACTTGTGGCTCGAAACTTCCTTCTCTATCTCTTGGTGTCAATAGTTCAAATACTTGTCCGTAAAGTCTTTGAATTTCTTCGGTTGTTTTCTTCGCTTTCAGCCGACAAATGGTTTTCTATCTCGCCTTCCCTCTAGCAGTTTTTTTATAAATGGTGTTAATGCTCCATCTCTTCCTGTCAATGGTTTTCCTTCTCGTATAGATGATAAGATATTTGTTTCTAATTCTTTATAGTCTACCAAACCGGTAGTTCTGTTTGCTTGACTCATTGTCAAACCTCCATTTTTTTTATCAATTTATTACTTTACTTCTCGGTTTGACACAGTTTATTTAACACTCCCGAGAAAGATTATGCTATTTTTTTAATGGAATTTCTTGAGTGGTAGATTATTTTTTACAGCTCTAGCTTAGGTAGCTGTCACTACCTGAAATGTAACAAATAAAATACCAATCTTAAATATTGCTATATTTCACGATAATTTCTCAACTTGACGCACATGCTTTTGGAACATTCTCATTTGTCAAATAGTTTCTGGCATGCTACACAATCTGTAATGCAGGTTTTAACTTACTTTTACGCAATATTGATCATTCTTGAAAAGCAATCTAACATTTTCTATTCCTTGATTACGAAGCTTTGATGCAGCTGATTTAGCTACTTGAGCGTTTACAAAAAATGCTACATATCCCTTACTTTCTGCATTGTTTTGTTTTGGGTGACGTTTCTGCATTTCTTTTTCATATTGCCTTTTGTAATGAGGAGTATTTTGTATCAATTGTTCTGACCTCTTTCTTAAGTACTCGACTTTTACCTTCGCAAGCCCAGACTTATGAAGTCCTAAAACTTGTGCTGCTTTTTCTGACAAGTCTATTATTCTACCTTCAACAAATGGCCCTCTATCATTAACTCTTATAACAAGCTTTCTTCCATTTTCTAAATTAGTAACACGAACAAAGCAGGGTAGGGGCAAGGTCTTATGTGCTGCAGAAATCAAGTGACGATTAAACACTTCACCGTTGGCTGTAATTGTGCCATGATCTTCTATTCCATACCACGATGCTATTCCTACTTCTTCGTAACAGCTACAGTATTTTGGGTGGTAGGTGATACCATTTATTGTATAGCTATTGCCAATTTTATAATGACCTGCAGTGTGATTACACCTATTGCTAAAACTACAACTACTCATCAAAACGAATATTAGACATAGAAAGGCTAGTTTTTTTATCATTGTACTTAGTGAAATGGTTCGATACCATGAGGATTTTAAATTATACTATAATAAATTTAGTAATAAGTAAACGTCTACTGCCAAATATGCACAGCACTAAAAAAGGTTCTGTCGCATCTATAAACCATAGGAAAGAAGATCATTAAAGGTGGGATTATAGGAGTTATGAAGCCATTAACATAGCAAAATTCTCAAAAGTAGAAACATTATTTTAATAATTTGTCTTTTTTGAATCATACGAATATTTTCTATGCCTGTGATGGTAATCTTTGCGGAATGGAAGCTTTTAAACCCAAGCATTGGCTTTATTAGTTTTTTGATAAATCTATCAACAATATTATTTAGATATTTTATTTGAAGAACTGTAATCTTCAGAAATTTCTGCATTCAAATCATCAAGAGCAGCAGTATTACTGCCGCTTTTATCAATTACAATTTTCTCAGGAAGATAGTTACTCCTGAAGGCTTTACGAAAGAATGCAAGTGCTGCAGACTTGTCTCTACTAACACACAAGAGTACAGTATATAAATAAACCCATTTACCGTTTAATTTAATGTAAGTCTCTCCAACTACTACCAACCTGCTTCTTTCTTTTCCTTACTGCCTCATCTATCAGTGGTGATAACCCACCTTTGTAACGTAGCATTTTGCTCCCCTTATACTCATCATTTCTTCCAAATCTCGATAGCTCAAAGAGAATCGACATTTCATGTATACAGATAACATCCTCTGAAAAGCTAAATCCTTTGAAATATGGCAACAATTTTTGATTGATACGAAACATCTTTGCTTTTTTTTTAGACAATTATATCATTCTTCTTTCTACTTCCCTACAAATGCGACAGAACCGAAAATATTCGTATGATTCAAAAAAGACAAATTATTAAAATAATGTTTCTACTTTTGAGAATTTTGCTATGTTAATGGCTTCATAACTCCTATAATCCCACCTTTAATGATCTTCTTTCCTATGGTTTATAGATGTGACAGAACCGTTGGTAAACATGAAAGCGCTTTACAACATTTTTTATGTGAAAGCCAATGTCAGCTACTCAAATGATACCATTTGTTATAAACTCACTTTTACTCTATGGTCTTGTCGATATCCTGAACAGATACAATATTTTTTATTTATAAAATGAAGTAACTACTTATCGTAAAGTTGATCTATAGATATAATACTACCATTTGATGACTTTTCAGCACATTTCTCACTTTCATATTCTTTATCAGAATCAACGCTAAATACTAAAGTATCTCCTGAAATTTTATCATGAAACTCACTAATAGCAAAAAACGGTACAGTGACTTGTTCTTGTTTTCCACGAAAGCTCAAACTGACGCTAAACTTATCTTCAAGAACTTTTAGACCAAAAAATTGATGCTGTAATATAATAAGCATTTGAGTAGGGTATGATTCTTTCAAGTAGTCTGGCATGACAACACCATTAAAGCGCGTAGAAAATACTATTTCTAAGTGAGGAGTAAAAACATTATCTAATATAGTATTCAAAGCCTTTTTGATAACTTGAAATTTAGCATAACTAAGCGACTTCTGATAATCTGTTTTATCCATATAACCCTTACATGTTTGGGGGAACTTCTGTTACCCGGCGTTCCCTAAACCGTGCTTATAGCAATGAAGTTATAGTGCCTAAATTAAGCAGCTAATGCAACATTGTCTTCAGCAGCAAAGTTATCGTTTGCATCTAAATTGTGAACTCTTAGCGGTGGTATCTAACCGAGCAAAGCTACCATCTTTACTATGCATGTCGATCCTTACTCGCCCCCGTATCAATCAAAAAATATGGTGGAGGCGCCGAGTACTGCCCTCGGGTCCAATACACCTATTACAAGGTAATTTTATTGCCATAGTACAAAAAATGCACATCTTTATTATACAGTAGTATTGAATAAATGTCAAGTTGTTGAACGTAAAATCGGTTGTAAGCTAAAAAATTAATATAAAAATTACTTCGCCTATTTATCTAATCTTAGTATAATCAAAGTAGAGATATTTTTAGAGCTCAAAATCTATCTTCGTCTGCAGACTTTTTTATCAAATAATCAAACTCAGTAAAGAATGTAGAGTATCTTCTTCAGCGCAAATGGGTGCACACATATGCTTAATCTCTGTCGTATGTGCGTTACATTTTTTCTGTTCTTTATTAATAAATATGGGGGATTCTATGCCTAATTCTTAACAAAAAACTACTCAAATGCTTTTGTAGCTATTGAATTTCTGAGTTCAAGAAAGCAAGAGACAGTATGAGAAATGGCACAAGCCGAAAAAAAGATAAGTTGTGGAACAAAAAATGCAGACAACTGTGGAAAATTACCCACTGGAATCCAGACTTTGATTGTCAAATAAAAAATTCACATCTTAAAAGGATCATATACATTAATTTCCTTAATTTTCACTTTTTCATTTAATAATCTTAAGATGGGCTGTAAATCATCGTCGATTGATAAGCACAGTACTTCTCTATCAAGATAATTGGCTAAATGATTCTTCTTCTCAAGAATTTCTGTTTCTTCCAATAAGTCACATTTATTTAACACTACAATTTCCTCTTTTTCAACAAGATCGCTATTGTAAAGCTTCAGTTCATTATGCGTACAATTATAAGCTGAGATAACGTCATCGCGCGTTACATCAATTAAATGCAGTAAAATTTTGCACCTTTCTATGTGCTTTAAAAATTTGTGTCCGAGCCCAACTCCAAGATGAGCATCAGCGATTATTCCAGGAATATCTGCTATTACAATTTCGCTATAATCCACTTTTGCTACACCTAAATGTGGTCTTATAGTAGTAAATTCATAATCGCCTACTTTCGTATCAGAATTCGAGCAGCGGGTTAAAAATTTAGATTTACCTACATTTGGCATACCAATAATGCCAACATCAGATAAAACTTTTAGCTTCAATATTATATTTCTTTCTTCACCGGGCTGACCATGGGTAAAATGTCTTGGTGCCCTATTAGTAGCAGATTTAAAGTTAGTATTTCCAAGCCCACCTTTTCCACCTTTCACTACTTGAAATTCCATGTCAGGTTTATCAAGATCTACTATTATTTCCTCACTTTCTTCATCGATTATTTGTGTACCAACTGGAACTTTAAGTATAATATCTTTTCCTGCCGTGCCAGATCTATCTCTGCTCGTACCACTTTTTCCACTACTTGCTTTAATATGTCTTCGACAACGAAAATTAAGCAAAGTGTTGAGATTTGCATCACTGATGAAAATTATGTCTCCTCCCCTGCCCCCATTACCACCGTTTGGGCCACCAAATTCAACGAATTTTTCTCGACGAAAACTCGCGCAGCCATCGCCACCATCACCTGCTTTTAAATATAATTTAACTTCGTCTATGAAGTCCATGATAACCCACAATAATATTTAGCATTTTCTCCTAATGAACTTTCTATTCTCATTAATTCATTATACTTTGCAAGCCTATCAGAACGCGACAGCGAGCCAGTCTTGATTTGTCCACAATTCGATGCAACCGCTATGTGGGATATCGTTGTGTCTTCTGTTTCACCTGAGCGATGCGAAATAATAGCCCTATAGCCATTTGATTTTGCCATTTCAATAGCAGCAAAAGTTTCCGTAAGTGTTCCTATCTGGTTTGGCTTGATTAGTACAGCATTTGCCATTTTCTCCTCTATTCCTTTACTTATTAGTTCACAATTTGTAACAAATAAATCATCTCCAACCAATTGAACTTTATTCCCAAGTTTTACAGTAAGTAATTTCCAACCTTCATAGTCGTCTTCATTCATTGCATCTTCTATAGAAATTATTGGATATTTGCCTACAAGGTCAAAATAATACTGAACCAATTCCTCTGAAGTGAGTTCTCTGTTTTCAAATTTATAAACTCCATCTTCATAAAAAGTAGATGCAGCAACATCAAGACCCAGTGCAAAGTGATTTTTCATCGAATAACCGGCAGATTCAACAGCCTGAATTATCAAATTAAGAGCTTCTTCAGTGCTTCCAATGTTTGGTGCAAAACCACCTTCATCTCCTACGTTTGTGCTATAACCTTTTTTCTTAAGAATGCTGCTCAAGTTATGAAATACCTCTGCAGATATTCTGATTGCTTCACTGAAAGTTTCAGCACCAACCGGAAGAATCATAAATTCTTGAAAATCGAGTTTATTATCTGCATGTACTCCACCATTAATGACGTTAATTAGCGGAACTGGCATCTGCTCTTCCCCTACTCCCAAATACTTATATAACGGCATTTTAAAGCTGTTTGCTGCTGCTTTTGCAACAGCAAGAGACACACCCAAAGTTGCATTTGCTCCAAGTTTAGATTTATTTTTTGTTCCATCTAGTTCAATTAAAACTTTATCAATTGCACTCTGGTTTGCTGCATCCATGCCAATGATTTTATTTGCTATCACTCCACTCACAGATTGAACAGCTTTCAGCACTCCTTTACCACAATACCTTTTTTCATCTTGATCTCTCAGCTCCAATGCTTCTAGTTTACCGGTCGAAGCCCCAGAAGGGACAGCGGCTCTACCTGTTGCTCCATCACATAGTTCTATTTCTACCTCAATTGTTGGGTAACCCCTGCTATCTAAAATTTCTCTTGCAAATACACTGCTGATCGTCTTTTTCATCATGCTAAACCTCCACTAGATTCACAATTGTGTTCACGTTCGGGAAATGTCACCCCAGCGCTGTAACATTTCAGTGTACGAACATTGCAACCTACAGATAAACAGATAATTTGAGTAGCAGATGGTGTCATTCCAGTGCTTGACACTGGAATCCAGTTTTTATTATACAGCCACTTATTTAAAGTTAAGTCTTCTGGATCCCAGTGTCTGGGCACTGGGATGACACCATTCTTAATGGAAGCTATCCCCATATCGCAATGTCTGTACAGTTGTTTGCCTAGACACTGGGATCCAGTTTTACTACACAATTTTATCATATAAATCACCAATGCTTAAGTTTATTTTACTAGCAGCAGCTTTGCAGTTTCTTTCGCTAGTTTAGCTATATTACTACCAGCACCAATAAATAATACTACATCTCCTGAACTTGTCGAATTACTAATAAAATGTGAAATGAGTAAAGCATCATTCATAATCTTCACATCATTAAACCCATTACTGATCAAGGTTTTTTGTATATCATCAATTCCACAGCCAGGAATAGGCTTATCTTCTGGGGGATGGACAGGAGTGAGAATTAAATAATCAAACATCATGAAAATTCGTACGAACTCATCAAAAAAATTACGAATACGAGCAAAACGAAGCGGCTCGATAATTCCTGTTACCTTTCCTTTAGTGGTCAAACGTGCTGCTGACAGGGTTGCCTGTATTTCATTTGGATGATGAGCATAGTCCTCAATTAACTTAACACCTTTAATATCGGCAATTAAAGAAAATCTCCTTGCTACTCCTTTAAATTCCAAAAGACCTTTTTTAATCTCTTCATCACTAATTCCAAGTTTCACTGCAACTGATATTGCAGCCAGGGCATTGCTAACTTTATGCATTCCTATTGCATTTGATAGCACTACATTCTTTATAATTCTGGTACAAGGTTGAATATCTTCTTTTTGTCTTTCGAGAGCGAGTTCTTTTAATCGAAACACCATATGTACATTATCATCATCAATTTCAATACGCTGAACTAACTTTCTAATTATATTAAATTTAGTCTCCCAATCTACCTCTGATAAATCACACTTTTCCTTCGTTATATGCCCTCTTAACATCTTCACTTCTTCCCATACTACCCCTTCTAGTATATCTGCGCGTATTGATTTGCTGTTACATTCACCAAAACGTTTTCCAGGACAACGATAGTAACTTCTTCCTCCCTTAGCATTACTCATTCCATAATAAACGGATTTGCAACACTGACATATCACTAACCCTTGTAATAAGTATTTTCTTCCACTTTGTTGCATTTTTTCTATTTGTAGCTTTTCTTTTTCCACACTGTATCTCTACGACTTATATATATTTTGCCTATAGTAAAATACGCACATAATGAGCCAAATCAAGGAAAGTGCAAACCAAGTAATTGCGTATTCAAGATGCTTTATTGGCTGTATAGTCAATTTGCCACCAAAATTATCTTGCCACAATATACATTTCTCTAGCTTAATACCTAGATCATTGGAGATTTCTTCTGTACTTAAGGTAAACCATGTATTTGAAGCAATATCATTTTTGATAAACCAATTTTTGCTACCATCACAATACAAAACGCCATCAGCAGCTACTTTTTCAATTTTTGCTTTTTCTTCTTTTTTTTCTCTGACTATTCCTTTATTTATTAACATGTAATGTCCATTGATAAGCAACATAGGAGACAGCACATGATAGCCACGTTGACCTGCGAAAACATATAGTTCTATATCACTTAAAATTCCGTCGATTTTAACGTTTCTGTAGTTAAACTTTGAAAGATTATCACTAGGCAGTAGATGAATAACCGGAAGATCCATATTTTTGATAATATTATTCTTCCAGCTCAATCTAAATAACTGCCATAACCCGAGTGAAAAAAGAAGTAAAAAAGGTATAATGAAAATAAATACTGTTTTTCTTAACACTCTATATTTGTGTTCTCAAGTAATTTTCAATACCCATAAGCTCAATAAGGTCAATCTGTTCTTTGATCCAATGTAAGTGCTCTTCCTCATTTTTCAGTAGTTCTTCTAATAACATTACACTCACGAAATCCTTTTCTTTTTCAGCAACGGAAATTGCCTCTTTGATGCCCTTGATACCTTCTTCTTCTAAGTTAGAATTATCTTCTAAGATTTTCTGCATTGTATCTTTTGTGAACTTTCCTTCATACTTTGAGATTTTATTTGTATCTTGAAAATTTGGCATGCCCTTAAGCAGTAAAATTCTTTCTGCCAGCCTATTTGCATGCTCAAGTTCTTCATTAAGCTCCTTTCTCATCTTTTCTGCAAGTTTATTGATTCCGCTATTTTTAAGAATCGCAGAATGCAAAAGATACTGGCGTACAGAAGTCAGCTCATTTGTAAGTAATTTATTTAAATGTTCTACTATTTCTTTATTCATAACCTTTCTTTAGCTAATATACCAATGTAATCTACATAACAATCAAGGCAACATCAATTCATTTTTCTCACAACAATCGTATCAAATAGCACATCATGAAATGCCTGTTTCCTCTGAGAGAAGCAAGCAACTAAATACCAACTGAAGGTAAGCATCACTATAATCACTTCTAGTGTACTTAAAGCATTTACTGATGTTTGAAAAAGTTTGATAAAGGTGATAATTGAATTATTTAGCATAGGAAGGAAAAACTGAGAGATAGTGCGATCAAATGCTAAGCTCAAACCTATTTTAGAACTATCTAAAGTGATAGTATATATATTCATTAACTGTTGACCAGGAGTTGCTTGAGCTGTTGAAGATATAAAATATGTAAAGTAGCCACAATTTATACACATGTATGACAGGTGTAAAATTAATGGAAAATCCCCTAATGACAACACAATTAGTAAGGTTGGAATTAATAAAATTGCTACATCTATTAAATATGCGCAAAAGCGCCTGTGTACACTAGCGATCTCTGTCATTACCACCTATCTTTCAAATACTTTACTATGAATTCTGTAAGTTTATTAAAATGTTGAAAATATAACAAATCTTCATAACCTCTTATTGATTGTCCGTATACAATAGGTAAGCAATTTGCATTTTGTGCACATAGAATGTCTGTGATGCTGTCACCAACAAAAAACACATTTTCTCTATTTACAGGTAGCGTACTCTCCTCTAGTGCAAATAGCAGTGGAGTTGCAGATGGCTTATCTTCTGCAGTATCACATGATCCAACTATTCTTTCAAAGTAAGAATCTAGTTTAAAGTAGGCAACTTCTTGACGTAAATTAGTATTTTTCTTATTGCTAACTATCGCTAGGTAAATATTGTGGCTTTTCAGTGTCTGCAGCATTTTCTCTACTCCTTCATTCAGAGTAATATTTTGTAACAATGCATTATCTAGGTATTTTTGATATATCTGATTCGCTTTTTTCCACTGATCACCAAACAAATTGACCATGTAGCTCTTTCTTGATTCATGAGAATTTCTATCAACAACTTTACTGCCAGATCCCATCAAATCTAAAGTATGCTTAATGGCATTAGAAATATTATCTTGAGTATCAACTAAGGTATTATCCCAATCGAATACTACCGCTAATCGGCTATTTTTCATTTTTATATTGTGACGTATTTTAAACTAATAAGTAAATAATATTTTGATGATAAAGCTTCTATGTTAATCATTTTTACATAATTACCTAGTATACTTATTTTAGCATAAGCTTTTATATAGTAGGTATGATACAGCTTCAAGATATATCAAATATTGAGAAGAAATTTCAAGATGCTTTTGCAGGCGCTTTTCCAGAAAGCACGTCGCTGAAAGATAAAGTGAAGATTATCAATGAGTTGCGTCTAGATCTTAAAGCTTACAAAAGGCAAGTAACTAGACAAAGTCTCGAGAAAAGGTTAAAAGATTTTTCTATAGCAGATAATTCTTCACTAGAAGATAAAATCAAGACTATTGCAAAATTGAATCGTAGTCTTAGAGATCGAATGAACCGTGCAGCTAAAAAAGTAGCTAAAGATTTTGAAAAGATCGTCGAATTGAATCGGGAGTTTAAACCAGAGAACTCTTCATTGGAAGACAAAGTAAAAATTATTGTTGAATTGCACCGGGAACTTAAAGCTCAAAAAGGGCGTAAAGATGAAGTGAAGATTATTGCAAAATTGATTCAGAATCTTGAAGGTCGAATGGATCGTGCAGCTACAAGAATAGCTCAAGATTTTGAAAAGGTTGCTGAATTTAAACAAAAATATGAAGGAAAAGACGTTTTTACAAGTGAAAAAGCTGCAGAGTTTGAAAGTAGTAAAAAATCTCAAGATACCGCAACTATACTAGAAGACAAAATTTCTGAGCAAAATAAACAAGAAAAGACCACTGCTCAAACAGACAAAATTCATGACTCAGTTAGTGAAGCAGACACTTCTGGAAAAGCTGTTTCAGAAGATAAAAACTTTGAACAAGAAAAAATTTCTGTGCAAACAGACAAAATTCATGACTCAGTTAGTGAGGCAGATACTTATGAAAAAGCTGTTTCAGAAGGTAGAAACTTTGAACAAGAAAAGATTTCTGTCCAAACAGATACAGTAACTAAGTCACAACCTTCAGTAAGCAAAGATCCTATAAAAGATAAACCGAACGACAAAAAGCCTGAAATTTCGTTAAAACAAGTCTCAGTGGATAGGAATGCTACAGAAAAAAAATCTAATAATAAAAAATCTCAGTTGAGTGAAAAGAAAAATATAGCTCAAACGAAAGAAAATCAAAAAGAAGAAGGCTTTTTGGTACGTTTTCTGAAGAAAATATTCGAAAAACTTTTTGGTAAAGATAAAAAGAGTGTAAAGGATATAAAAGGAACTGCTCAAAAAAGTACGCTAAATGATGAAGGGCAACAACAAAATGAGCTCCTTTCAAATCAAGACCAAAGCGCAAGTGAAGGTTTAAAGCAAATTGATGATCCATCGGTAACGCCTGTCAATACTCCTGAAGTAGAAAAAACAAACACAGGTCGCGGAAGATAATGCACATAGCCTGTATAATAGACTTGCGTCACATAAGTTTATTATACAGGAGATTTTACTAACTTCTAGCTCTAGAATGAGGGTTGATTAATACGCCTGTAATAAAGAATTCAGCTTCTAATTTTCATAGCATGGACATATCTAGGTGACAATTAAACTACCGTCATCAGTATCATTCCAATATTGATAACTTTTTCTTGCATCTTGCCAATCTTTTTGGCTAACCTGAGAAACTTGTGGCCAGTTAATCTCGCCATTAGCATTAGATACTCTTTCCTTCTTTAATATAGCAGCCTGTGAATAATGATTAGAGTCACCTTACAACAAGAAAAAATTTAAAAATCCATAATCATAAATCATAAGTGTCCGCATAAAGAGTTGCTCATTCTATGTTAATCATTTTTACATAATTAACTAATATACTTATTTTGGTATAAGATTTTACGTAACAGGTATGACACAGCTTCAAGACACACCAAATATTGACAAGCAACCAGATAATAATGTTAAACCATTGCAGAAAACTAAGCAAGTGTCTAAGCAGAAAGGCATGGGCGCTCAAGACGGTTCTGTCGCATTTGTAGGGAAGTAGAAAGAAGAATGATATAATTGTCTAAAAAAAAAGCAAAGATGTTTCGTATCAATCAAAAATTGTTGCCATATTTCAAAGGATTTAGCTTTTCAGAGGATGTTATCTGTATACATGAAATGTCGATTCTCTTTGAGCTATCGAGATTTGGAAGAAATGATGAGTATAAGGGGAGCAAAATGCTACGTTACAAAGGTGGGTTATCACCACTGATAGATGAGGCAGTAAGGAAAAGAAAGAAGCAGGTTGGTAGTAGTTGGAGAGACTTACATTAAATTAAACGGTAAATGGGTTTATTTATATACTGTACTCTTGTGTGTTAGTAGAGACAAGTCTGCAGCACTTGCATTCTTTCGTAAAGCCTTCAGGAGTAACTATCTTCCTGAGAAAATTGTAATTGATAAAAGCGGCAGTAATACTGCTGCTCTTGATGATTTGAATGCAGAAATTTCTGAAGATTACAGTTCTTCAAATAAAATATCTAAATAATATTGTTGATAGATTTATCAAAAAACTAATAAAGCCAATGCTTGGGTTTAAAAGCTTCCATTCCGCAAAGATTACCATCACAGGCATAGAAAATATTCGTATGATTCAAAAAAGACAAATTATTAAAATAATGTTTCTACTTTTGAGAATTTTGCTATGTTAATGGCTTCATAACTCCTATAATCCCACCTTTAATGATCTTCTTTCCTATGGTTTATAGATGCAACAGAACCAGCCATTATACCGCTGCATATAATGGCTTTTCAGATTGCTTGTACGATAGGATATATATTGATTTTTATTACTAGTGCAGATACGATAAAGCTTTAAGCACTACAAGATGGAGCAATTTGAGAGCTTTTACATCACTACGCCAATATATTACGTAAACGACAAGCCACATATCGGCCACGCATATACTTCCCTTATCTGTGATGTTACAGCTAGATTTATGAAATTAGCTGGAAAGAACGTCAAATTTACCACTGGTACAGATGAACATGGACAGAAAATTGAAAAAGCGGCTAAGGTAAAGGGAATAGAGCCAAAAGAATTTACAGATGAAATAAGTGTTACGTTCAGAAAATTGGCTGAGCTAATGAACTTTGATTATGATGATTTTATTCGCACCACAGAAGAACGTCATGAAAAAGCAGTTATAGCTCTATGGAATAGGCTTGAAGAGAGAGGGCAAATATATCTGGATTCTTACTCAGGTTGGTATTCAGTTCGTGATGAAGCGTTTTATCAGGAATCAGAGTTGATAGATGGCAGAGCACCAACAGGTGCTGAAGTTCAGTGGATAAAAGAAGAGAGCTACTTTTTTCGTTTGTCAAGTTGGCAAAATAAATTACTAGAGTTATACGAAAATCAGCCGAATTTCATCTTTCCTGAGAGCAGAAAAAACGAGGTGGTATCGTTTGTAAAATCAGGACTTACTGACCTTTCGATTTCTCGTACTAGTTTTAATTGGGGAATAAAAGTACCAGGGAATGACAAGCACGTAATTTATGTTTGGATAGATGCGCTCACTAACTATCTCACATCAATAGGCTTTCCTAATATGGAAGATGAGGAATATAAGAAATTTTGGACAAACTCCTTCAACGTTCATGTGATCGGTAAAGACATATTGCGTTTTCACGCTGTATACTGGCCAGCGATCCTCCTTGCAGCAGATTTATCACTGCCAAAGCAAATTGCAGTTCATGGTTGGTGGCTGAACGAGGGGGAAAAAATATCCAAATCCCTTGGTAACGTTATAGATCCAATTGGTCTGGCAGAAGAGTTTGGTGTTGATCAACTACGCTATTTTCTCCTTCGGGAAGCAAGTTTCGGTCAAGATGGTAATTTCAGTAAGAAGAACATGATCAGCCGCATAAACTCAGAGCTGGCAAACAATATAGGCAATTTAGTGCAAAGAACAATTTCATTTCTGCACAAGCAATGCTTTGGAGTTGTACCAGTGGTCGATCGCAATTTGCTTAAAGATGATGAGAGTTTACCAAATTGCAAAGCCATAATTGATCAAGTAATGGATCATCTATCAAAGTATGAATTTAACCAGATTATACTCCTGATTATCAATATCTCTTCCAAGGCCAATGCTTACATAGATAAAAATGCACCCTGGACACTCAGTAAAACCGATAGAGAGCGCATGGATTTAGTAATCTACAAATTACTTGAATACATTAGAATGATTGGCATTTTGCTGCAGCCAATTGCTCCAAAGTCAGCAAAAATGATACTCGATCAGTTGCAAATTCCAAAAGAACAACGTGATTTAAAATCTCTGTGCAACGCATGTGTAAGCTTAGGCATTACACTGCCTAAACCTACGCCGATTTTTTTGAGGATCGATATTTAAAGAATCCTTAGTAAGCCGTTACAAGACTAGACTGAGTTGGCCGTTCTGTAGTTAGCCTTTTTAATTCAACAGAGTCAAAAAAAAGGTTCTGTCGCATCTATAAACCATAGGAAAGAAGATCATTAAAGGTGGGATTATAGGAGTTATGAAGCCATTAATATAGCAAAATTCTCAAAAGTAGAAACATTATTTTAATAATTTGTCTTTTTTGAATCATACGAATATTTTCTATGCCTGTGATGGTAATCTTTGCGGAATGGAAGCTTTTAAACCCAAGCATTGGCTTTATTAGTTTTTTGATAAATCTATCAACAATATTATTTAGATATTTTATTTGAAGAACTGTAATCTTCAGAAATTTCTGCATTCAAATCATCAAGAGCAGCAGTATTACTGCCGCTTTTATCAATTACAATTTTCTCAGGAAGATAGTTACTCCTGAAGGCTTTACGAAAGAATGCAAGTGCTGCAGACTTGTCTCTACTAACACACAAGAGTACAGTATATAAATAAACCCATTTACCGTTTAATTTAATGTAAGTCTCTCCAACTACTACCAACCTGCTTCTTTCTTTTCCTTACTGCCTCATCTATCAGTGGTGATAACCCACCTTTGTAACGTAGCATTTTGCTCCCCTTATACTCATCATTTCTTCCAAATCTCGATAGCTCAAAGAGAATCGACATTTCATGTATACAGATAACATCCTCTGAAAAGCTAAATCCTTTGAAATATGGCAACAATTTTTGATTGATACGAAACATCTTTGCTTTTTTTTTAGACAATTATATCATTCTTCTTTCTACTTCCCTACAAATGCGACAGAACCCTTTGACGTACTCAAAAAAAGAGAATAAAAGGTACCGATATTACGTATGCAACAATCACTTAAGGGGAAAGAATTGTGAATCAATAAACCGAACAATAGTAGCAGGAGAAGTGGAAAAAGAAATAATGAAGAAAGCGGAGCAGCTATATGAAAAATGGAGAGAAAAAGCAGAAGAGTGGAAAAATTTAAGTTTTGGAAAACAGAAAGAAGTAGTGAAAAAGTTAATAAGAACAGTATTGGTGAGAGAGGATGGAATAGAGGTGAGTTCTGAATCAGAGGAAAAATTTATACCAATAAAAAAGAAAGGAAACAAATGTGTAGTAATAGAACCAGAAGGAAAAACAAATAATGCATTGCTAAAAGCAGTGGTAAGAGCCTACCTGTGGAAACGGGAACTAGAAGAAGGAAAATACGAAAGTGTGAAAGAGCTGAGTGCCAAAATTAATATAGGTACAAGACGTATACACCAAATTTTAAGATTAAATTATTTAGCACCAAAAATTAAAGAAGATATAGTAAATGGAAGGCAGCCAAGAGATTTGAAGTTGGTTGACTTGAGAGAAATACCGATGCTGTGGAGTGAGCAGATGGAGAGATTTTATGGGTTTAAGCAAGCTGTCTGCCAATAAAAAATAAGATAAATAGGGAGTGTTAAATAAACTGTGTCAAATCGCATTTTTAGTTCAACTCGATTTTTAACCTACCAGGAAAAAAGATATCAAGTTGAGAGATAGTTAAAGCCCAATCATGTATAGGCATAGTCCATTTCTCTCCTGCCTTCTTTATAGCACAATATGCCTGTTTATACAAGGCATTTGTGCTAGTAAATGAGCCCTTGGTTTTAGTAAATTCTCGGCTATTTCTCTACTTGATATGTTTTTTTCAAATCATTCATGAAAACTTTTGCTCGATACATATTTCAGTGAATTTCTTATCTGATGTACTATACATTTCTGCTTTAGGAAATACGCTATTTATAGCTTTAGGAAAGCTTTTTAACACAAAGCTATCAGAATATCATCTACTCCTCTCTCCTTTAGGTCATTTAGTACTCCCAACCAGAACTTCACTTTCAGCCAAATAAAAACCCAAAACTTCTTTTCTGCCATTTTGCTAATATGTTATACATACATTTGCTTACACAATGCCCGTCCTCCTTGACCTTAAAAAACCATGAACACTATTGGATATACAGATTGCAGCGGACGACTGCGCCATTCGTTGATTACCGGTAACAATTTGTCAGTAATACTTGATATCTCTGCTGCAGATATTTTATATTTCTTCTACATGCGATGCTATATCCCATGCCACTGGCATATGTACTTAAAACCTTTGCTTCAAGTTCGGTTGTTTGCCTTTTTCTGACTACTTGTGGCTCGAAACTTCCTTCTCTATCTCTTGGTGTCAATAGTTCAAATACTTGTCCGTAAAGTCTTTGAATTTCTTCGGTTGTTTTCTTCGCTTTCAGCCGACAAATGGTTTTCTATCTCGCCTTCCCTCTAGCAGTTTTTTTATAAATGGTGTTAATGCTCCATCTCTTCCTGTCAATGGTTTTCCTTCTCGTATAGATGATAAGATATTTGTTTCTAATTCTTTATAGTCTACCAAACCGGTAGTTCTGTTTGCTTGACTCATTGTCAAACCTCCATTTTTTTATCAATTTATTACTTTACTTCTCGGTTTGACACAGTTTATTTAACACTCCCGCATTTCCAAATTTTGTGAAGATTCAAATTCTTCTTGCATATCCAGTATGTCTTCTATTACTTGCTGATCTTCATCTCTTTCTTCTAATTGAAATGCTGCTGCTGCTTGAGGTGTTTCTAGCAGTTTTTTTAATATTTCTGTGCGCAGTTTCTCTGGTATTGATTTCCACTGTAGCATTACTAGCATTTCATTGTGCAGCACTGACATTTTCTGTAGTGTTTTCACTTTTTCTGACAGTCCTTTATTTTCTTTTTGCAATGCTTCTATTTTTCTTTGCTGATACTGATTATCTGAATTTGTCATTGGTAATCCATGCATAACCTACTCCAAGTTAAAATTTAGATATTATTAATTAAGTGATACAGTTTCTTTAGTCAATCAATATATTATAACATTAGGATTAACAGCTAAAAGAATAGAATGAAATATCAGGCAATATCCTCTATAATTAAACTTTTAAGATGGAAAAATGACAATTCGTGTAGGAATTAATGGTCTTGGTAGAATAGGCAGAAGTGTATTGCGTGCTATTTTTGAAGTAGAAAACTATAGCGAGCAAATAGAAGTTGTGGCGGTAAATGGGTCGCTCAGTGCTGAGCAGCATGCACATTTGATTAAATATGACTCTGTTCATGGCAAATTTAACGGCGATATTGATTTTAACGAGTCTGAAAATTGGCTATCTATAAATGGCAGGAAATTTTCTTTATATAGAGAACGTAGCCCTGAAAATATTCCTTGGAATGTTGATGTAGTGCTTGAATGCACTGGTGCATTCAACAAGCGTGCGGAAGCAGCAAAGCATAATGCAGAGAGAGTAATTGTCTCTGCTCCAGTTTCAGATGCTGATGTAACTGTAGTTTACGGCGTAAATAACGATATGCTAAAAAAGGAGCATAAAGTGATCTCAGCAGGTTCTTGTACTACAAACTGTCTGGCTCCGATTGTACACGTTTTACACTCCAATTTAGGTATAAAAAGCGGTTTTATGACCACTATACATGCCTATACGAATGATCAAAATATTCTTGATGGCAACCATAGAGACTTACGTAGGGCAAGAGCTTGTGGCCTTTCTATGGTGCCAACTACAACTGGAGCAGCAAAAACAATTGGTTCTGTCATTCCTCAGTTAAAGGGTAAGCTAGATGGTACTGCTATTAGAGTTCCGGTTAGCAACGTTTCTATGGTTGATTTTAAATTTACGACTGATAAGAAGGTAACAGCTGGAGAAATAAATGAAATGTTTAAGAATTCAGCAAATCATGTGCTTTCCGTATGTAACGAGCCTTTAGTTTCAATAGACTTTGTCCATAACCCTTATAGTGCAATTGTGGATTTAGCTGGTACATATTTCACAGGTGATATCTGTAGAGTTGCAGCGTGGTATGACAATGAATGGGCTTTTTCACTGAGAATGTTAGATATAGCTTTATTGTAAAGTATGAACGAAAACTCACAAAAATATGCTTCATTTTATGAGCACTTTGCGGAACTTAGAAAAAGGGTTATTTTTTGCTTTCTATTTTTTTGTGTTACCTTCGGGTTTTGTTACTACTTTAAAGAAAATATATACCGCTTTTTACTTGCACCTTTAATAGAAGTTACAAAAGATAGCAATGATTTTTCTCTAATCTATACAGACTTAACAGAAGCGTTTTTTGTATATCTCAGGGTTGCAATAATGAGTGCACTGTTGTTTTCTTTTCCTGTGTTTGCATGGCAATTCTATATGTTTCTAGCACCTGGCTTATATAAAAGAGAAAGGGCAGTGTTATTGCCATACTTAATTGCAACACCGGTTTTGTTTGTAACGGGAGCCGCTGTAGTTTACTACTACATATTTCCCTTAGCCTGGAAATTTTTTATTGCTTTTGAACATAGCGGTAAATCTTTCGGTATACCAATAGAGTTTATGCCATCAGTTAGTGAATATTTAGACCTTGTTCTTCAATTCATGTTTGCGTTTGGTACTGCATTTCAAATTCCAGTCATACTAACCTTAATGGTGAGAGTAGGGCTAATCACTGCACAAAGTTTGTCAAATAAACGCAGAATTGCGATAGTGGTAATTTTCATTATTGCTGCAATCTTAACTCCACCTGATGTACTAAGCCAAGTAGGGCTTGCAATTCCAATGTTGGTATTATATGAGCTGTCTATTCTGATATGTAGATACATTGAAAAGAAAGCAAAGGATTGAATCAAGAATATTATTTATAAACAAAGAATGAGCACCGGAGCGCTTTTTCTTGTTTGAGTGTTTTTGGCACCACAGCATTTTATTAATTTATTGACTTGTTTGCTTAAATATATAATAATTAAAGTATATTATTATTTTGAATAGGAGAATTTTATATGCCAAAATATGAAGAGTTAAACGGAACACAACAAGAATTATATGGTAAGTTACAGGCTGCGATGGAAGAACATGAGAATATTATTGATCTTCTTACAGGATTTTCAAAAGAGGATTTGCTGAAAATTCTTACTACTGTGAAATGTATAGAGTTTGAAGATGGTGAAGAACATACTCTAACACCGCTTGCCTACGCTATAAATCTTAAGAACTCGTTAAATAGTCAGAGATATATTACAAATATTCTAAGTGTAGCTAAAGAGAAAGATATATTAGAAGAAGTTCTTACTACTGCGGATATAAAGATCAAGCTCTCAAATGGTCAAGAATATACTTCAACACCACTTGTCCATGCTATTATTCTTAATAAACAGAGAGGCATTCAAGCTATCCTAAATGTAGCTAAAAGAAATAGTATATTAGAAAAAGTTCTTACTACTGCGAATATAAAGATCAGGCTTTCAGATGATCAAGAACATACTCTAACACCGCTTGGCTGTGCTATAAATCTTATTAATCAGGAAGTTAGTCAGAAAAGTATTAAAGCTATTATAGATGTAGCTCAAGATAATGATATGTTAGAAAAAGTTTTCGCTAGTATAAAAAAAGATCATCTTAACAAAACCAAGAATATTTTAGAAATACTAAAAAATCAAGAGCAAGATGAAGAGCAAAAAGCTAAAATTGATGGTTGGCTAAAAATACTTGCAAAGAGCATATCTAGTTGTGAAAGTAAAGATGATCCTAACACAATTGAAATGTACGATAGAGTTGAGGAGATATGTGAAAAGCAAGAGCAAGAGGATTGGAAATTAACCCTTGAAAGGATCGTGCCTAATCACGAAAATAAAGACAAGTGTGAAATATTTTCTAAGATTTTTAACGAGGAGACTTTCAAAGTATCATTAGATTCACAGCGAAATGCTGATATGATAACATTAATTAGAAAGAACCAGCCTGATTACGAAAGTAAAGAACAGTCTTTAGTAGATGAAAGCAGCGTACCTCAAACTGAAGGAAATATAACTGATGAAAGTAGTACATCTGAAATAGAGAGTAGTAAACAAAAAGACAAAGTAAAAACTACTAATAAACCAATAATAATTGGCTGTGTTTATGGTGCTATAGCTGCATTGGCAACTGGTGGTGGATGTTTTGCTGCTGGTGTTGCATTACCGATATTGGCTTTAATTGGTATAGCTATAGCTGCTGCTCTAGTAACAGGACTTGTTGCTGGTGGTATTACATATGTAATTTCAAAGCCTAGTGAGAATCTAGATAGAGTTAATGTAGGACAAGGAGTTGTTGATACAGGGGTAAATATAACAGCGTAGTTAAGTGAAAGGAAGAAGTCTATTCTTCCTTTTCTCAAAGTTTTTTTTGTTGATCATATATTCACAGAATTAAGTTCGATAGGTTGCTGTGTAAAAGATTGGGAAGTAGTTTTGTTAGTATTGAAAATTATAGCTCTTTTCCTAATAGTGTGAACATGGTGGAATAGGTAAAGTAGCGAGGAGATGTGAATGCCAGTAGCATATAGTTATGATTTAAGGAAAAAAGCATTGGATGTAGGGGAAAGTAGAGCATTTGTAGCCAAGAGGTTTAAAGTTAACATTCTATGAATGGCAAAAAGGTGCAAGAAAATAGGCGATTTTAAATCAAAATGTAGATCCAATAGAGCGTGATTGATATCTTGCTAGTAATAGTGTAACAGCTTTTATTAAGATATTTTTTTACCATACGACAGCAATAACAAAATTAGAAAATTGATGGCTGAATATGTTGGCATTGATAAACAGTATATTATGCTTCAAGCAATATTTACTTTAGTAGCTTCTACAACTTTTTTTAGTATAGCTTTTCCTTGGTGCTTTGTACCAACAGCAGTATTTACACTTGCTACGTGTTTCTTTGTTAAAAATGATGTACATGCTGCATTTTCTGCAAAAGAACTTTCTCCTGAGTTTGCCGAAATTATTACTGAAAAAGTAGTAAATAATGTTGAGCTCAATGCAGAAGACAACTCTCAATCGAGAAGCTACTTGTATGAGACTGTGTTATATAGCGAAACTAGATTTCACCTTTACACACCTAGATAAGGGGTAACAGCGGACACTAGAATGACAAAATCGTTATTCTGCTACGCATTATCGCCGTATAACTATAGCTATATGTGAACTAAAAAAGTAATATTCACTAGATCTTAATATTTTAGATCTATATTTCAATAAAATATTACAATTAGTATGCATGATCCATTTAAAAGTGAGGATTATAAAAAAAATCTTGATTCTCTGATCAAAGCTATAAAGCTAGGAAATCCAGAGAAACAATATGGTAAAACAGTAACAGATTTATCTCATGCTTTAGAGGGTTTTACAGATAAGGCAGAAGATGTAGCTAAACTTGTTATACGTGATGACTTGAGTAATTGTGTAAAGAAGGCAAATAAAAAGCCATTAATTCTTAGGATATTCAATAGAATATTAGGAAGAGATGTTTCGATTAGGAATATAAGTAATTTTATATAAGTAATTTTATAAAAGATAAATTGCCTCCTTCAACTGCTAGAACAGTAATCGAATATACAGATGTTATTCAAAAAATTTCAGATTTAGAGCGAATAGAAAGAAGTCAAGATAAATATAGGTCATATGGAGTAAATTTAGAAAATAGACAGCAAAAGAAAAATCTCTTATATGAGCGAGAAGATTCAGGTTATGGAGGTTCATTAAACGAAGATCCTCAGTATGAAGAAATATCAAATTATCAAGAGGAAAAAAGTAAATCTTTAACAAAAGATTTGCGTAATCTACAATCAATTAAAGAGGAGCCGATTTATGCAACAATCTCTAAAGAACATATAGAAGCAAAAAGAGAACATAGGAAGAAACAACAACTTCAATCTCTTGTACCACCAAAACCACCAAGAGTACCACCAGTACCAGAGAAAATGTTTACTGCCAATCAAAAAATTAGACAAGAACCGAAAAAAGATAAACCTGCAGTACCACCAAAGCCTAAAGATTTAGGCGAAAAAGTAAGCACAGAGCAAAAAATAGTAGTGGAAAAATCAGCTGAGAGTAACCCTATACTACCACTAAAATCTGAAAATCAAGATGGTAAAGAATCAGCAAAAAAAGCTGATGGACCAAAAGTACTAGTAGTTGCTATGAAAAAAGAAGTGACTCGCGAGAGTAGTAAAGTAAAGGCATTAAAAGAAAGATTTGAGCGAAATCAAGTAAAGAACGTGTTGCCTGCTGAAAACAAAACTACTTCAGTAATACAAACGGATATCAGTGTGAAGAGAAAACAATCTTGTTCATTTCCAGTAGGGAATAAAAAATCTTCGATCAACCATCTTGCCAGCAAAAATTTACCTTCCACGAATGTAAGTGTAAAAGAAATGGTTGCACGAATTGAAAAGAGAAAAGATGGAAGATAGTAATATTTTGGTATTTTCCTACTCATGAAAATTAGCTCTTATCATAACATTTTTACAGCCATAAGAGGAAGTTTTTCGGTTCTGTCGCATTTGTAGGGAAGTAGAAAGAAGAATGATATAATTGTCTAAAAAAAAGCAAAGATGTTTCGTATCAATCAAAAATTGTTGCCATATTTCAAAGGATTTAGCTTTTCAGCGGATGTTATCTGTATACATGAAATGTCGATTCTCTTTGAGCTATCGAGATTTAGAAGAAATGATGAGTATAAGGGGAGCAAAATTTCTGTAACAAAGCTAGGTAAATTAGTTCATATGTAAATTTAGCAAAAGTAAGCTAATATAGCTGATTTTAGCGTATAGTAAAATTATTATAAATAAAAGTTCGCACGGTACAAATGGTAGACCATGCCATCCCAAAACAAACTCTTCTCTCACTAGCTGGTTTTGGTTGCTGAAAATGATTGATTGCTTAAGTTATTAGCAATATATTTTACTAAATTAAAAGCAATTTATTTGGAAATAACAGGAAAATTTGTAATAGTTTTTATCCCAAATGGAATAAAATCCTTCTGATTAATATCATCCTTTTCAGTAGAAAACGCATCTGCACTAAATAAAAACATCCCTAACTTTTTCACCACTTTTTCTAAGTAAGATCACAGTTATTAATGGGAAATACTTATTCCTTTTGTCCGTTTTATGCTTGGGCCAATTAAGTAAGTATATATATCACGCTGTGGCAAAGTTGCACCTGGTATAATTTTATTATAAAACTGTATACAACTTGCCTCTATGCCTAACCCTCCATATGGCTTAAATCCTCTCTCTTCTACATGAAGATCCGTATCACGCAATATGTTATCCCTGGTATGCAAACCTTTTTCAATTAATGTTGAAACATATTTGCTTGTACCAAACAAGGTTACATACATAGCATGTGACTTATAATTAGGATGTTCAACATTTTTAAATCCTCATCTGTCTCGTAAGGCTGTAAAATAATAACTGGCACAAAAAGTTCAGAAAAATTACCGCCTTCTAATAAGGGTTTAACAAGTACTGTAGGCTTAATTAAGCCTGTTGCTGGATTAATCTCTCCACCATACTGCAGGAAATTTCTGTTTTCATATAACACTCGTGCAATTTTTAGAGCGTGAGAGCAGTCAGTATTGGGTCCAATAATATTATTATAATTAGCATAATCACCAATACAATTCTTAATCAAATCCAATCTTTGAATACATTTATTAACAACCAAGTTCGAAATTTTTGAATGTACTAGTATTGAATTCGGAGCTGCACAATCTTGCCCTTGATTTTGTAGACATACTCTACAAATACTGTCTATTGCCTTATCAATATTAGCATCTCTTGAAACTATAGTATTTCCCAAAGTAAATGATAAAGGTATAATAAGGTATTTGGGTTATAATGGCGTATAGTGTGGATTTAAGAGAAAAGGCAATATCGATGATAGGAAAAGGGAAGACGAAGGTTGAGGTGGCAGAGCTTCTGGAGATAGGAATAGCAACTTTGTACCGCTGGTTAAAAAAGAAAGCTGCTGGTGAAAGCCTCAAGCCATCTAAAAACGGCAGCTTCATTCGAAAAATAGACCCAAAAATACTCGAAGAATATGTTACAAAGAATCCAGATCATACTCTGGCAGAGATGAAACAAAATCTTGGATTTGGAATAAATTCAATTTGGTATAGACTAAAACAGCTAAAAATTACTTTAAAAAAAAGTCACACTATATCAAGAGCGCAATCAAGAAGCAGTTTATTGATAAAATCTCAAAAATAGACCATTCCAGCATCTTATATATAGATGAAGCAGGAGTTGATAATAAATTATACCGAGAATATGGACGTGCTCCAAGAGGAAAGAAAATTTATGCAGATATTCCAGCGAGAGAGAATCAGTATAGTAGCCGGGTGGATTGGAATGAGATTTATTGCACCAATGACTTTCAAAGGTGGGTGTGACAAAGAGGTATTCAATATATGGTTGGAGAAACCTAAATTGCCACTTGGCACAACCATAGTTATGGATAATGCTACATTTCATAAGACCACTAAAACAAAATCATTAATAGAGTCTTTTGGCTGTCATGTGCTGTATCTTCCAACATATTCACCAGATTTGAATCCCATAGAACACTGTTGGCATACCATCAAAAGCCGCCTCAGACCTCTAATGTATAAATGTACAGACTTACAACTTTTGGTTGGTAATACCATAATGGAAATTTATCATTCATTTTAGAAAATACTATAGTACGAGAAATCGAAAGGTCAGTAAGTCCTGATTTTACAAACGATACCACCTCGTTTTTTCTGCTCTCAGGAAAGATGAAATTCGGCTGATTTTCGTATAACTCTAGTAATTTATTTTGCCAACTTGACAAACGAAAAAAGTAGCTCTCTTCTTTTATCCACTGAACTTCAGCACCTGTTGGTGCTCTGCCATCTATCAACTCTGATTCCTGATAAAACGCTTCATCACGAACTGAATACCAACCTGAGTAAGAATCCAGATATATTTGCCCTCTCTCTTCAAGCCTATTCCATAGAGCTATAACTGCTTTTTCATGACGTTCTTCTGTGGTGCGAATAAAATCATCATAATCAAAGTTCATTAGCTCAGCCAATTTTCTGAACGTAACACTTATTTCATCTGTAAATTCTTTTGGCTCTATTCCCTTTACCTTAGCCGCTTTTTCAATTTTCTGTCCATGTTCATCTGTACCAGTGGTAAATTTGACGTTCTTTCCAGCTAATTTCATAAATCTAGCTGTAACATCACAGATAAGGGAAGTATATGCGTGGCCGATATGTGGCTTGTCGTTTACGTAATATATTGGCGTAGTGATGTAAAAGCTCTCAAATTGCTCCATCTTGTAGTGCTTAAAGCTTTATCGTATCTGCACTAGTAATAAAAATCAATATATATCCTATCGTACAAGCAATCTGAAAAGCCATTATACCGCTGCGTTTTGCAGCGGTATAATGTGAGTAACTTACGTTTGAGTTGCTATGATATTGTTGTCCATAACTTCACAACTGTACAAACATTCGTCTGTGAAAGCAGTGTGTTAAATATTATAGCAGATTTTGCCTCAAACACAAAAATGTCATCCCAGTGCCCAGACACTGGGATCCAGAAAAATTAATTGTAAACAAACGACTATACAACATGTTCAATAAAATTACAAAAAAGCTGGATTCCAGTGTCAAGCACTGGAATGACACTATTTGCTGTACAATTTACCTTCTAAAATCAATGTTCATACATTACATCCATGATTTCCAGAATGTTTTTCCGCATTAGAATGAGAAAACAACCCACCAGGTCTGGTTTCATCATAAGAAGGAGCACTTGGAACAGTATTAGGGTAAGAAGGTGGTGATGAATCATAACCTCCACAACTACGCCCTTGTCCAGGATAGCTATCTACCGCTTCTTCAGCCTTCTTAATATTTTCTGACTCTTTCTTATGTTTCATATGAAAAGCCACACCACCAGCAAGACACACAAGAGAATTAATGCCAAGAATGACTAAACCCCAAACTGGTAAGACTGGGTTAATAGCGCAACCTATCAAAGCTGCTAAAGAAATTGCACCAACTGCAAATTCTATATTTCTGAACATTTTAAGTTGACTATCTAGATAATCTATTTTTTCTGACTTTCTAGCCGTTTTTTCGCTGCTGTTGTACCAAACACACATTAAAGCATGGAAAGCAACACACGCAACTACAGCTACTATCCCTAAAGCTAATAATTTCCTGCTGTCTTCTGAGTCTTTTTTCTTATCTTCTCTGCTTTGGTAGCCAACAGTATCAAAACCAGGGTTATTTATAACTGTAGTACGACCACCAAACAGGTTGCTAAGTAGTAAATAATCCCAAAAATCTAAACCTCTATTATCATGTACGTGCGTGACTTGAGGGCCTGTAGTTTGTTGCCTATTGCTTCTATCATATTCTGTACTGTGCTGATCATTAGTTGGATTACTGCGCTTAAATCCCTTATACGCATCTTCAAAAATTTTATCACTCCAGTTCTCAATATTTTGCATACCACAAGAACATAAAAATTCTTGAACACCATTGTCACTGCCATTTTCTTTTATATAGGCAAGTGCATACCTTTTTAAAACACTATCACGCATAAAAGTTCCCCCTAAATTAAGGTTAAATTAATAAACATTTATTATAACAAAGTAAAGTTTACTTGTCAATTCAACCATACCCTAATACCCAGTTAATATCCTTTCCACCAATTCTTTTACTGTCGGTACGTAGCCATTTTCATAAAATGGGTCTTGCTTAAATCTGTACACATTGTGTCCAGAAAACATGAGTTCATTTTCAACATTGCCGTCATGTACAATGTTTTGCAGTGTCTTTTGTATACAGAAACTCCGTGGGTCTGGCTTTCGCCCTGTTGAATGGTCACCATGATCTTTCCAATTGCTAAACAGACAATGGCTTAAACATCCCATGCAATTAATTTGATCTTGTCTTATTTCCGCAAATTTGCCTGGTGTCACAAAAATAACAGTTGTATCTGGAGTTTTCATTACCTCTGTATACCCTGCTTTAATCCATGCATTTGCTAGCTCTTTGTCTTTTACAGTGAGGTAAATCTTTCTACCTCTGCTACCCATTGCAAATTCATTATTAAACTCTCCGCTTGCACTTTCCGAAAATTTTATTTGACGTGAATTCCTCTCCTGTAGCTCACGTATGAAGTTATTTCTTACTGCAGATGAGTAAAACCCTGTTGGACTAAATTTGTTTAAAAATACATCACCTTCTTCTAAAGTAAGTAACTTCTTTTTCCACTCTGTAGAAATCTGACTTTCTTTTGTTAAAAGTGGACGAGTACCAAGCTGAAAAGCTATTGGTCCGATTTGTAAATTGTCAAACCAATGTTCCCAATCCTTCAAATGCCACACTCCCCCTGCCATAACAATTGGCGTTTCAGCAAGACCAACCTCGTTCATGAAAGATCTAAGCTCTGCAACTCTTTCAAATGGAGCCTGCGGTAATTCTGGGTCTTCACTATTACTGAGCCCATTGTGACCACCAGCAAGCCACGGATCCTCATATACTACTCCACCAAGTAAAAAAGAAGATATTTTTTGGTAAGCACGTTTCCACAACGCTTTAAAAGCGCGCGCCGATGAGATAATAGGGTAGTAATAAACTTGATATTTAGCTGCAATTTCTCCAAGCCTGTAAGGCATACCAGCACCGCAAGTGATGCCATGAACTAAGCCTTTTGCTTTTTCTAATATGCCATGAAGGACTTGTTCTGCTGCTCCCATTTCCCAAAGCACGTTCATATGTATTCTTCCACGGCCCTTTGATATTTCATTCGCTATTTTTGCTTGACTAACTCCAGCCTCAATACTATACTTGATTAACTCTTCGTGCTTTTCATTTCTTGTTTTACCTTTATAAATTAGTGGTACCAGCTCGCCATTGTCATCGATAAGTTTAGCATTTGCACCAGAAAACGTACCAACAGCATCCGCTGCAGCAAATGCCCCACTTGATCCTCCATCACTGATTGCAATACCTTTACCGCCCTCAATGATTGGCCACACTTCTTTCCCTGAAATCACTATCTTTTTTATCTTATCTTTCAAAATTTCCTCTTAATCTTTCACTCTATTTTACTTAATTACTAAAAAAATAATAGCTTTTCTTTTTATACCTATGCATTCAGTTTTAAATAGGCATAGGAGATGCTATAAATATAGTTTTATAAGAAATTTGCTATATGATCATAGGTTTAACAGGTGGGATTGCAGTTGGAAAGAGCTTTGTAGCCAATTGCTTTAAAGAATTTGGTGCCGCTTTGTTTGATGCCGACTCTGTCGTGCACCAGCTTTATAAAGTGGACAAAAACATAATAAGTTATGCAGAAGAAAAATTTCCTGGGGTAGTAGTAAATGGAAAAATTGATAGAACAGTATTGTCTAAATATTTTTTAGCACATGATGAAAATTGGAAGCAATTCCAGTCTTTAGTACATTCCGCTGTGCGAAATGAATTAGAATTTTTTATTGATCATGAGAAAGAAAACAACAGAAAACTTCTAGTTCTAGACATTCCACTCCTGCTGGAAACGAGATTTCATTTGTATTGCGATTTTATTGTTTTTATCCATGCAGATAGCGTTGTGCAAGCTCAAAGGATTAGTGAGCGTAATATGGATAAAGAAAAGCTGAATCTAATGTTCAGTATTCAGCTACCTATTGAAGAAAAAAGGCAAATGAGTAACTTCATAATCGATAGCAGCGCAAATGTTTTTTCTCAAGTGAAAGACATAATAAACTCGTTAGACCTCAGCACGTGATACGGTTATTTTTCACGAGATTACTCCGAATTTTAGCTGTACTATCAGCAGATTTTACCATTAAAATCTCAAACCTTGAGCCTGCGTTCAAAAATGATTCAACTGACTTACCGAAAAAATCATATCTCCACCCCTTGAATAGTTTATCTATCTGCCCAGATATTGAACCAGCTAACTCATCTTTTGATGAAACTAACTTTCTTGATATGTTATTTTCCTTACATTTGCTCTCTAAAATAATCGAGAGTATATCAAATACAGATTTATCATAATTATCTGACAGAGTATAATTTTGCTGCACAAACTCCTTCTCATTCTCATTGAAAATATTCATAAATTCCAATAAATCTTCCTCTTTTATATTTTTTGTGTTCCTCTCAAGATCATCTAAAACCTCGTCAATACGCTCCACATTTTTTTCAATAAGACCAATTATTACAGCATTATTAATTACTTTATTACGATTGATGTTATAGCGTTGTGCTAAAGTCTCTTGCCACTCACTCACTGCTTTAACAACTAACATTAGCCTCGGATTTGCTTCATAGTTAAATTTAATCCTCCTCCATGCATCTTTTGGACTATGCAAATACTTATTTATGTCAACCAATAATTCCATCTCTTCTTGAAACCAACTCATCCTATTACTTTCTTCAAGTTTATTGCACAATATTTGGTATAGATCATATAGATATACCACGTCGTTTATTGCATAGTCTAGTTGATCCTCAGACAATGGACGCCTTAACCAGTCTGAATTTTTAGCTTTAATTTTATCCAGTGCTATTCCTTGATATTGCTCTACTACTTTTGAATAACCAATAAAGTCATGATAATAATGGCAAAACATAGCAGCAACTTGGGTATCAAAAATAGGAGTGGGAACACATTTAAACACAGTGAGTAAGGATTCTATATCCTGCCGGCAGCTATGAAACACTTTGATTATTCCCTGATTTAGCATCATTTTCTTAATGAATGATAAATCAATTTCTGGCACTAATGCATCTACAATAAAACTCTTCTCTCCGTAAGAAATTTGAATTAACGATAATTTTGGGTAGTAGGTTAAATTATTTCTAATGAACTCCGTGTCAATTGCTATAAATTTTGGATCTTTTTCCATCAATTCTTTACATGCATTTTCCAGTTCCGATGTCGTACTAATTAGCATATATTTTTTATTCAGTGGCTATATTTTACCACTTATATAAAATCTTTACAATTGATTGAAGTTGAGAGCACAATTGTATAATAACTAACTCTTCTGTAAATATACAGTTTTGCCAGACACAACGGTACGTACTACGTGCCCTTTCACTTTGCGTCCACCGAAAGGCGAATTCTTTGATTTACTAGCAAAGTTGTCAACTTTAATTTCCCATTCATGATCCAAATCAACTAAAATTAAGTCCGCTACAAGGTTTTTCTGTATGCGGCCACGTGGCATATGTATGATATCTGCAGGCTTATATGTCAATTTTGCAAGCACATCAAGTAGACCCATTTGTCCACTATGATATAGTTCAAGTGAAAGGGGCAGCATTGTTTCAAGGCCAACAATACCAAATGCAGCATTTTCAAGTGGAAGATCTTTAGAACTAAGATCATGCGGAGCATGATCGGTTGCAATGCAATCAATCACACCTGTTTTTAAACCTTCAATCATAGCTAAACGATCTTCCTCAGTACGTAGTGGCGGATTCATTTTTGCGATTGCCCCATGTTGCTTTACTATATCTTCAGTTAAAGTAAAGTGATGAGGAGTTACTTCACATGTAACATTTAATCCCAAATCTTTTGCACGTTTAATAGCATCAAGTGAATCTTTTGAAGAGACATGTAAAATATGATAGTGTACATTTTCTATGTCCTTCATTAGCAGTATATCACGAGTTACCATGACCGACTCTGACGCACTCAAGATTCCCTTTACTCCCAATTCTTCAGAAATCTTACCCTCGTTAATTGCGCCACCAGCAGATAGATTCAAATCCTCTGCGTGTTGAGCAATAGGAACACCAAGCATACTTGAATAAAGCAGTGCCTGTCTCATAATCATTGGATTCATAACTGGCATACCATCATCGGTGAACCCAACTGCACCTTCTTCCTTTAAGAGTGCCATTTCAGTTAATTTTTCTTCCGAAGTGGTGATTTTAGCGTAAAATTGAACATTCACATGCGAAGTTTCAAATGCTCTATATTTCAAATACTTAGCCAAGACAACACTATCAATCGCTGGAACAGTGTTTGGCTGGCAAACTACAGTTGTAACGCCCCCTGCAGCTGCAGATTTGCTGCCTGTATGTATAGTTTCTTTATGCTCTTGACCTGGTTCACGAAAATGCACGTGAATGTCAATAAGACCTGGCATTAGAACAAGCCCTTCACAATCTATTGTTTCATCAACTCCACTTGTTGAAAATAATGATTCGCCAAAATCAACAATTTTATCCCCTTCAGTCAATAATGAACCTTTTATATCAAGTTTAGTTTCCGGGTCAATAATACGAGCATTGGTATACGCAATTTTATAGCCTTCCTTTTGCCCTGTCTGCAATAAATTCAAAATCATATTTGAGTATCAATTATAAAATAAATCTAAAGTTTTTTTAGTAAAACACAACCAAATTAAAGTGATGATATAAAACTAGCAATAAAGAATATTTAAATTAATACTCAAGCAGCTATTCTATAACTACCATTTTCGATTTCAACGTTATTAAGTGCGGTATTTGCGTTATAAGAACAGTAACATCCTACTGCAAGAAAAGTTAATGCAGCTACAGCAAGCGAAACACACATTGCTAAATGAACCATTGTTAGACTTGTACCAACAGCAAATGCTCCAGATAACACAAAAGAGGCAGAGGCATAGTTACTTTGCCTTCTATTATAAATGCTTGCTTCTGAAAGTTTTCTGTTTTTGTTCTTTGAGTCTTGATTTTGAGCTTGAAGTTCTAATCTCTCTTGCCTTAAATCCCTTTCTAACTGTGAAATTTTGTCAGTGTCTCTTGTTCTTTCACTTACGACCCTATTCAGCTCTTGCTCTTTTTCTGTAAGTTGAGCCTTTGTTCTTTCAAGCTCATTTCTAAGGTTTTCGAGCTGCTGCAATTCTTGAGCAATCAAATCGTCGTTTATTTCCGGGGCAACATTATGTACATTTGCTGAAGACTGTTCCACAGTTGCAGGGAATTTTCCATTTAGATATTCTCTGACAGGATTAAAACTTTTAAGCAACTCAATAACAATTTGATCATTCATAAAGCAATTATCTTCTACTAATTTTTTTATATCATCCAAATCTTTTCTATTAATAGCATCAGTTAATCGCTCTTTCATAGCTTGTTCAATGATTTGCTTCAATCTTGAATTTTGCTCTATAGCTGGTATTGGTTTTATTTGACTAAAATCTAGGTCTTTATGTTTTAAAAATTTAGTCAGTACTTCTTTTTTATTTTCCTCTGTTATTCCTTGTAAACATGATTTGATAATCAGGCTAAGTGGTGTTTCTATTTCTCCATTTGAATTTCTTTTCCAACAATTAGGGTTGAGTTCTTGATTTAATAGTCTTTTTGCTCGGTCAATATTTCTGTTAGAAAGAGCATTCAATAATTGTTTTCCTGTTTCTGCTTTTTGTATTTCTATGATCAAATGCTCAGCACGATTTTTTTTAGCACATTCCTCAGGATCTTGAAGTCTTTTATTTAGTAGATACATCATTATTCTCGGATGACTTAGTAAGAGTTGTAACACTTTCCTTTGTTGAAAGGACATTGCTAGATGCAAAGCTGTATTGCCATCACCTTTTTTTTGAATATTAACATCTATGCTTCGGTGAAGTAGAAGTAACCTAATCATACTCTGATATTCTTTTTCTTCTTCTGTTTCAGAGCCTGCAGATAAATCATAAATTATAGATATCAAAGGTGTCATGCCTTCTTCATTAAACGCATTAACATCCGCACCTTCTTGCAATGCTTGTTGAAAATGATTCAAAGCTTCTTCAGGTGTTACTCTTTCATCATCAGTGCCTTGAAATTGAATAGCTTTAAATAATTTTTTTGTTGATTGTCCTGAAGTTGTTTGATTTTGAGCTCGTAATCCTGCATCATTAACAACCCTTCTTCTAAAATCTACATTACCTCCCGAAAGCATACTAAATTCTCCCCAAACTATAATTTACTAACATAATTATAAAAAAAAAACAAAGAAAATTGCAAGCAATTTAGTTAAAAATTTTAGAACTAATTATGATTCCAAAAACTTTTCTGCATCAAGTGCAGCCATGCACCCTGTACCTGCTGCAACTACTGCCTGGCGATATACCTTATCTTGAACATCACCAGCAGCAAACACCCCTGCCCTACTGGTTAGAGTTGTTCCAGGTTTCGTAATTATATAACCTTGCTGATCCATTTCAACAAAGCCCTTAAAAATACCTGTATTTGGTGCATGCCCAATTGCAATGAACACTCCATCTACTTTCAATTCCTGGGTTTTATTGATGTCTGTCGATTTAATTGTAATGCCAGTAATTTTTTTAGGATTTTCTTCTCCAAGAATCTGCTCTACGGTATGATTCCATATTACCTTTATCTTATCATTTTTAAAGAGCCTGTCTTGCATTACTTTCTCTGCTCTTAACTTATCACGCCTGTGTATCAGTATAACTTCCTTAGCAAATCGAGTTAAAAATATTGCTTCTTCAACAGCAGTATTTCCACCACCAACCACAGCTACAACTTTATTTCTAAAAAATGCACCATCACAAGTTGCGCATGCCGAAACTCCGTAACCTTGAAATTTCTTTTCACTCTCCAGGCCAAGCCACTTCGCTTGCGCACCAGCTGCGATTATAATTGCATTCGAATAGTAGTCACTAGCATTACCACAAGATCTAAATCTATACTCATTAGAATCCTCAAGTTGTTCAACGCTTTTTATTTCGTCATTTATTACCCTTGCCCCCACCTTCTCTGCATGCAACCTCTTTTGTTCCATGAGTTCTGGACCTTGTATAGAAACAAAACCTGGATAGTTTTCAACATCCGTAGTAAGTGTAAGCTGACCACCAGGTTGCATTCCTGTTACTACAATTGGCTCTAAATTTGCACGTGCTGCATATATAGCAGCAGCATAACCCGCTGCTCCAGATCCAATAATAAGAACTTTTGTACTCAATTTATAATTCTGCACTGTGTGAGTTTAGATAATCAGCCACTCCTTCATCGCTTGCCTGCATTGCTGGCTTACCTTTTTTCCACCCTGCTGGACATACTTCACCATGCTCTTCATTATGTTTTATTGCATCAATAATTCTAATAAACTCATCGATATTACGCCCTAAAGGAAAATCATTTATCGATTGATGACGTACAACAAACTTATCATCAATAACAAAAGTTGCTCTTAGTGCAATTGAGTCATCATATAAGACCCCATAGTCTCTTGATATAGACTTTTTGATATCAGACACTAAATTGTAGCTAACCTCTCCAATACCACCATCATTAACTGGAGTGTTTCGCCATTTATAGTGTGAAAATTTTGAATCTATACTTATTCCTATCACTTCAACATTACGTTTTGAAAAATCTTCTATTTTGTTGCCAAATGATATCAACTCAGTTGGACAGACAAAAGTAAAATCAAGTGGATAGAAAAAAAGGACAGCATACTTATCCTTTATATGTTTACTTAAACAGAAATCATCAACTATTTTTCCACTAGCAAGAACAGCCGAAGCAGTAAAATCGATAGCGGATTTTGTTACAAGATTCATAACTAACCTATTCATTCTTAATATTTATAATTTTATACCTTGATACATTTACATGCAAGTTTTCTTTAGCCCCAATCCTATAAAAACGGTTCTGTCGCATCTATAAACCATAGGAAAGAAGATCATTAAAGGTGGGATTATAGGAGTTATGAAGCCATTAATATAGCAAAATTCTCAAAAGTAGAAACATTATTTTAATAATTTGTCTTTTTTGAATCATACGAATATTTTCTATGCCTGTGATGGTAATCTTTGCGGAATGGAAGCTTTTAAACCCAAGCATTGGCTTTATTAGTTTTTTGATAAATCTATCAACAATATTATTTAGATATTTTATTTGAAGAACTGTAATCTTCAGAAATTTCTGCATTCAAATCATCAAGAGCAGCAGTATTACTGCCGCTTTTATCAATTACAATTTTCTCAGGAAGATAGTTACTCCTGAAGGCTTTACGAAAGAATGCAAGTGCTGCAGACTTGTCTCTACTAACACACAAGAGTACAGTATATAAATAAACCCATTTACCGTTTAATTTAATGTAAGTCTCTCCAACTACTACCAACCTGCTTCTTTCTTTTCCTTACTGCCTCATCTATCAGTGGTGATAACCCACCTTTGTAACGTAGCATTTTGCTCCCCTTATACTCATCATTTCTTCCAAATCTCGATAGCTCAAAGAGAATCGACATTTCATGTATACAGATAACATCCTCTGAAAAGCTAAATCCTTTGAAATATGGCAACAATTTTTGATTGATACGAAACATCTTTGCTTTTTTTTTAGACAATTATATCATTCTTCTTTCTACTTCCCTACAAATGCGACAGAACCCTAAAAAAGGTGGTAGTTTAACTTACCATCTCCTCTGGTTTCACTATACTTTCAAACTCCTCCTCAGTGATCAGTTGAAGTTTTGCTGCTGCTTCTTTTAGAGTGATATTTTCTTTATAAGCAAGCTTCGCTATTTTTGCTGCATTGTCATATCCTATATGCGTATTTAATATAGTAACTAGCATTAACGACTGATTTAGTAAATCCTTTATTCTTTCTTCGTTTGCTTTAATATCAACTACGCATTTCTCTGAAAAATTTAAACTTGCATCAGCTAAAAGTCTTATAGACTGCAAAACATTGTAAATTATCACCGGCTTAAACACGTTCAATTCAAAGTGACCATTTGAGCCACCAATTGTCACGGCAACATGATTTCCCATAACTTGAGCACATACCATAGTCACTGCTTCGCATTGAGTTGGATTCACCTTACCCGGCATGATTGAAGAGCCAGGCTCATTTTCTGGTAACATTATTTCTCCAATTCCGCATCTTGGACCAGAACCAAGTAGCCTTATATCATTTGCAATTTTCATCAAGCTTACTGCTACTGTATTGAGTGCTCCACTGAGCTCAACTAAAGCATCATTTGCTGCTAGTGCTTCAAACTTATTTTTTGCTGAAATAAATGGAAAGTTAGTGATTTTTGCCACTTCTTTAGCAAAATCCTCAGCAAAACCCTTTTTAGTATTGATTCCCGTGCCAACCGCGGTGCCACCTTGTGCAAGTTCATATACATTGATCAGAGTTGACTTTACTCTCTCTATTCCCTTTTTAATCTGAACTGCATAGCCAGAAAATTCCTGCCCAAGTGTTAGAGGAGTTGCATCTTGCAGATGAGTACGCCCTACTTTTATTATATCCTTAAATTCATGAACCTTATTATTTAGCGCTTTATATAATTCTTCAAGATTGGGAATAAGCAAGCGGTTTATTTGCTCTGCTACTGCTATATGCATTGCTGTTGGAAAAGTGTCATTTGATGACTGACCACAGTTTACATGATCATTTGGATGCACTGGAGACTTACTACCTAAATCACCGCCCAAAATTTCTATTGCACGATTGCTGATCACTTCATTCACATTCATATTGGTCTGCGTCCCAGACCCGGTTTGCCAAACAACAAGCGGAAATTGATTATTAAATTTACCGTCTATTACCTCCTGTGCCGCTGTGCAGATTGCATCCCCTACTCTATTATCTATGCTACTCTGTTTCATGTTAACACGTGCTGCTGCAAGTTTTACTATTGCTAGCGCTTTAATCAGCGGCTCTGGCATTTTCTCTGTACCAATTTTGAAATTTTCCAAAGAACGCTGAGTCTGCGCTCCCCAGTAATGTTCACTTGGTACTTCTACTTTTCCTAAGCTATCTGATTCTATTCTAACTTTTTTATCCATATTTCCTCATTCTAGTGTTTGACATTACCTACATATATGATTAGTTAAATCAAATTGTATTTCAGTGTCAAGTTGAGACATTTTTAGTCCAGACCGTAGAAAATTTTCAAGCCATATCTTTTGCTTCTATTACTTTTTTATTGTTATTAAGGCAATCATGCAACCTTAAGCAATAAACCTACTTTCACTCTCTATAAGGCTATTCTACTTAGAGATTGAATAGTGAAAACATCTTTAAGCGCAGAAGCTATACCTTTGTTTGCTTTCTCTTTTTTTACTTCTACAATCATATAACCCAACATTGCACCTAACGCTAGACTAACGGTCGCTGATGCTGCACAAACTGTAATCACTGCTCCCGCAGAACATGATATTGTCATACCAGCAACATAACCTACTATACCACTAACACCAATGCAGACGTATTTCTTCCGTAGCTCTTTTTGTATATGACTTTTCAGATATTCTTTTACATCTAAATGCCCGTTTCTAGTAGCATAATTCAGAGCAGTGTTTTCATAGCCATCTTTCACATTAACATTTGCTTTTGCTGTTTCTATCAGGTACTTTACTACCTCTAAATAGCCACTTCCAGCAGCCCACATTAGAGCAGTTCTTCCATAGTGATCTGTTGAATTAATATCTTCTTTCTGTTTTTCTATCAGGTATCTTACTGTTTCTAATTGACCATTTTTGGCAGCTGAAAATAATCCTGCATGATTGTTAATCATTTGTGCAAATGATAATATTTTTAGTTTAGAGGGTTGTAACTCTTTAGTATTAAAGTTTAATTGTGCTGGAACAATTTCTACTTCAAGCTCTACATGTTCTCTTGTGAAACGATCAAGTAGGCTTTTTAACTGATCAATTGTTTGAATTCTTACCTTATAATACCGCAATAAAGAATTGATTATTTCCCTGTTGTTAAGAAAAAATATCACTAATTCTATTTTACCTGTTAAATCTTTAGCATAGATTGAGTATTCTATATTTAATCTATCTTGTGAAATATTTTGTATTGTCTCACTCTCTGTCCAAATTCTTACCTGTTCATTAATTCTCTTACTTACAAGAAAATTATATAATTCACTATCTTCTTCCTTCATTTTATTGAGCTCATCCTTACAGTCATACCAATAAGATGATAACTCTGGTATACAAGTAGGAAGAGGCAAGCGAGGTATTGACATATCAAGATTAGCTATTAAATGATATCTAGTTAGAAGCTTTGCTACCTCCGTATGGCCATTTACAATAGCATATGTTAGGGCAGAGAATTGACCTTTACGTTTCACATTTAAATCAGCTCCATTTGCTATTAGAAGTTGTACTACCTCAAGATGACCATGGGCAGCAGCATGAATTAGAGCAGTTATGTTTCCCAGAGATTCTGCATTAACATTTGCTCCCTCTTCTATCAAGTATTGTAATATCTCTAGTTGACCATTGTCAGCAGCCCATATTAAAGCAGTTCTCCCATAATCATCATCTATTGTATTAATAATTGCTCCACCCTGTATAGCTTGCTGAACAAAATCTAGCTGTCCTTTTTTAGCAGCATCAATTAGCTGCGCATTTAGCTGTTTTTGTGATGGCATATACTCCTCCTAAAAAATATACAATTTAAAGCTATTTTAGCCACTATTCAAGTTTTAATGGCTAAAATTGATTGAATCACTTTTTAGTGTTTTTTTATGGTTATTTGAGTCTAGCAAAGATGAGTCTATATCACAATCTAGTAATTCTCCTACTGCACTTAGTAAACCAGCTGTACAACCAGCTATTTTGATCTGGATGAGAGGAGATATAATTTATAACCACTCCCCTATCCTTTCTAGTTGTTTGTAGATGTTAAATCTCAGGAATTTATCAAAATAAGGAGAGGCAATGAAGGGAGTAGTATCTCTTAAATAATTAGATAAGAAATCTGGTAGAATATTCTGAAATTCATGCATTTTTTGTCTATAATCTTTCAAAGCAATAACCTTTATTTTATCATAATCAAGTTTCCAATAAGCAAGCTCCGAGACTTCTTTTTTTGTTGTGTATTCCACTGCTAAAGCTTGTAAAATTAATTGCGGGAAAAATCCTGACATAACTTCCTCATTGGAAGGTGGTGAACCAAGTTTATAGTCTATAATTGCTACTTGCCCACCTGGTAGATACTCAACTCTATCACATCTTGCTGTCAATAAAATTTCCTCTGTCATTCGAGTATCTGACCAGCTCTTATTACACAATTGTCTGGTGTGTTCATTTGCAATCAAATTTTCTGGATCCAAGTAGTCAAGCACTGGGATGACACCCTTATTCTTAGTGGAAGTTGTACAGCATCCGCGCAGTTGTGTGTCACGCGCTGGAATATGAAATATCGGATAGGAAAAGCTCTTCTCCAACTCAACTTGATTGTTTCCAGTCCTATCAAACTCAACAAAAGATTGAATTATCCTCTGCAACCTTACCCACCACATATTTGAAAAGTGGAATCGATTAGACGAGAATATTTCTCGTGCAATACTCATCAGCGACTTTTCGTTGCGTAAATATCTTGCAAGAATATTGTGTACCATAGTGCCAAACTCCAATATCGATGGCTTAAAATTTAAGTCTTTCAACTGTCTAAGGTTCAGTATGTATTCAACATAAAATGAATAAGGGTTACGAATCAGTTTTTCTACCGCACTGCAAGACATCACTTGCATTTTTTCTTCTCTGACTTTGGCTTGAGGTTTTGGCATAGGCTGAGTACATGGAACAATGCACTCAGGTGTATTTAATATTCTTAGCCAATTGCGATAAGGATATTTTGGTTCTTGTAACAGAACTTCTAAACGGCGCAATAGAATTGATTTTCTATCACTCACTAGCCTCGTAATATAAACCTTGCCGGCACCAAATAAATTGCGCAAAGTATACAAAAAGTACCCTTGCTCTTCTTGCACAGAAGGAAGGTTAAATTTTTCTCTATTCAGTGCACTCAAAAACGGATTCTGAAAATTTGGTATATCATTAAATCCAGCAAGTATTACAACTTTATTTTGATATAAGCTAAATTTATCAAAGTTATTTTCTGGAGAAAAAAACTTCCTTTTTAAAAATAATATCAGGATTTGACTATATAACTCTAAGGAACACTCAATTGCTATACCGTCACATGCATTTAAGAAATCACGAGTAAAATTACCTATTTCACCATTTAGCTCTAGAAAATTCACATTAGAAAGCACATTAACACACTGTAAATGAGCTGCTGCTATATCAGAAATAGGATAATTTATAAGATTAAGTAAAAGATTAAATATAGTTTCTAATCTACTGATAATAATTAATATATCTTCTTTATATCTTAGCTTTTTACAAGTACTAATAGCGTTGATAATATCCTTAAGACCATTTATATCAAAGCTACGCAATACTTCTATCTCAAACTCAGATAAAATACGAGTGTACTCTTCTTGAGCGTAACCAAAAGTCACTAGCCTATGTTTAAGAAGAGAAAGCAATGCCACACCGTTCCATTTTGAGTTCAAAATCTCAATACTATAAAGCAGAAGCGTCACATAAGAATAGTTTTTCGATATGGGGCACACCATACGAGCTGCAAGTAATTTATCAAAGACAAACAAAGAAACGTTTTCATAACCTTCATTCTCCATAATTAGTGACGTCACCTGTGCTTCTTCCTCTCTGGAATCACAAGTGATGACTTCAATATTGCCAATATATCCATTACTAACTTTACTTAGATCGGCAGTTGTATCAAAGACATAATCTAGTTCAGGACTGCCTGTCATCCCAGCCCTCTGATTTTTAGTGTACGAACATTGTAATTTGCAGGTAATTTGAGTAGTAGATGATGTCATTCCAGTGCTTGATACTGGAATCCAGTTTCTATTGTACAGCCACCTGGTGCACTCATTTAAAGTTAAGTTTTCTGGATCCGAGTGTCTGGACACTGGAATGACATCAGAACACGCTTCTGACAGAAAACTTACATCCTCTCTGCCTATACTTAAATAATCGAGCAGATCTTTCAGGCAATATTGATAATGTTTTTTATCAAGTGATTGCCAATCTTTCTCTTTAATTTTCAAATTCAGATTAGGTAAAATTATCTTTCCAAATGGCAGGTCGTATACAGCTTTAATCAACAACTTATAAATCTCCTCCTTTCCAATTCCAATAAAGATCATATGCTGATCTTTATTCAGGGAGGCTATCATATTGTTTATGTAGTCACTCTTATGCTTTAGTATATCTACTACTCCTAAATTTTTTAAAGTGTTACTCCAAGTTTTGATAAGTAAGTTTATGAAATTCTCCATTTTCTTCGAATGCTCATCAAGCTGATAACAATCCGCTATTTGGGTATATTGAAGTAATGACGGCAAACTGTAAACTAGATCGATTGGAAAACTATCATTGTGTTTTTTATTCCACTCCAATATAAATTGAATGAGTAGCAGCGTTCTCTTTGTCGGGTTAATAACTTTAACTCTATCAAGATTTAATATTAAATCTTCTTCATCAATGTTTTCTAGTGAAACTATCTCTGGCAAAATTATAGTTCTGTAATTCTTGAATGCACTCAGCAATGCTATCACATCCCTCTTGCAGGGAAGTATGATCTTTATCTCGGGAATTTTTTCTCTTTCATATTCAGAAAATATGTGCTGAACCAATACATTGAAAAAGGACTCATTCACATTAACGGTAAAAACTCTTCCCACTAACAGTAACAATTAATACAACACTTTTATTGTATAGAAATTATTTAAAATATAAATGTGCTCGCAGTTTCTTATGCTATGATATATTAAAGTCTTTCACAATATTACATGGCAAACATCAGAATAGAAGTTTTTAATAAATGTGAACAAGTTGGCCGCAGAAGGGTAGTTAATGTTTACTTGATTTACATAAGCAAAGAATTACCATCAAAATTACATGAAGAAATTTGTGGGCTATTTTATAATAAAGTCATACAAGACTGCCGTTATTATTCCTACAATGAAAACCTTGAAAAAGTTCAATATAACTTCATAGAATCACAAGCAAAGTGGGGCTTGGAGATAAGCTTTTTACCTGGCATGACCGATAACGTAGGAAACACGGCAAAACAAATTGTTAGAGAATATCTAATGAGCAAAGGCCACATTGATGAAAGTGTTTCTATCAAGGCAAGAAGTTCAAAATTGATTCTAAGTCAAGGAGGTTTTCCAACCGAAGATGACATAAAACAGGAATTCAATCCTATTACTGAATATTGCACACTTGTCTATAAAGAAAACGGCAATTGCCATTGGAAGTATTACAGTAAACCAAATACCCCACCTGGTGTCATTACAGCGCGTGACCAGGAAAAAAAAGAATGGATTCCAGTGTCAAGCACTGGGATGACACCAGGTAATAATGGAGCAAAATCTGTCAAACTCAATGTAAGTGACCAAGAGCTTGAAAAAATCAGCAGAGATGGAATCGATGGTAATGGCACTTTAGGGCTCTCGCTGGCAGCAATGAAAGCTATAAAGGATTACTTTAAAAAACTCGGTAGAAATCCATATGATATTGAACTTGAGTCTCTGGCACAGACTTGGTCTGAACATTGTAAACACAATATTTTTTGCTCCCCTATTGATGAAATAAAAGATGGTCTATATGCTCATTATATTAAGCGTGCAACGCGTGAGATAAATTCTAACATATGCGTGTCAGTTTTCTCCGACAACGCAGGAGGAATAATTTTTGATGACGATTACTTGATTGTAGATAAAGTTGAAACTCACAATAGTCCTTCAGCTCTCGATCCGTTCGGTGGAGCAATGACTGGAGTGCTTGGAGTTAATCGAGATATAGTCGGTTTTGGCAAAGGTGCAGAACCTATCATGAATACTTATTACTTTTGCTTTGCCAAAGAATCAAAAGGCAAACTTTATAGAGATAAAGAGCGTACTGATAAAATCTTACCACCAAAATATATAATGAAAGAAGTGATTCACGGTGTTAATGTTGCTGGTAATTGCTCCGGTATTCCAACGCAACTTGGATCGGTATACTTTGACGATAGATTCTGTGGAAAGCCATTAGTTTTTGTTGGAAGCATCGGAATTATTCCACGGAATATAAATAATGCACCTTCACACATAAAAGAACCCAAAAACGGTGATAAAATCGTAATTATTGGTGGAAGAGTTGGAAGGGACGGAATTCACGGTGCAACTTTTTCTTCAGAGGCATTGTCGGGAAACAGCCCTTCAACAATTGTGCAAATTGGTGATCCTATAACACAAAAAAAATTATCCAACGCCGTCGTAAAAGCAAGAGATCTTGGTCTTTATAATGCAATAACGGATAATGGAGCAGGCGGTCTATCATCGTCCATTGGTGAAATGGGAAAAGACGGATTTGAAGTTGATTTGAGCAAGGTTCTCCTTAAAAACGATGGTATGGCTCCGTGGGAAATATGGATATCAGAATCACAAGAGAGAATGACCTTAGCAGTGCCAGAAGAAAATCTTCCTGCGTTTAAGCAAATCATGAAAACACATGATGTGGAGGTCTGTGTAATTGGAGAATTCAACAAAAGTGGCAAAGCCGTTGTTAAATGTCCCCCAGGGGCAGTAATAATGGACATCGAAACTGAATTTCTGCATGACGGTAATCCCAAAGTGCATTTACAAACAAAGCCATGGTCTGGAAAATCTAACCCATACGCTGTCATTCCAGAATTCTCTCCTGTTATCCCAGTGCTTGACACTGGAACCCAGCAGGCTTTGTCTGCAAATAAATCTAAAACTTTATGTCAAAATACGTGCGATGGCAGAGTTGAGCTTGAGATAGATTCCAGTGTCAAGCACTGGAATGACACCTTTGCACTAAAAGAAATGCTAAGCAGACCAAACATACGCAGCAAAGAGTTTATAGTGGTGCAATATGACCATGAGGTTCAAGGATCGTCAATACTGAAACCACTGCAAGGCAAGGGAAGAGTGTGCAGTGAAGCTATTGTCTCGAGGCCAGTCCTTTCTTCAAACAAAGGTGTTGTAAAATCGCAGGGATTTGGCTCAAGTTATGGAGAAATTGACACTTATCACATGGCAGCATGTGCGATTGACACTGCAATACGCAACTATGTAGCCGCAGGAGGAAATATAAATCATCTAGCGTTGCTCGACAATTTTTGCTGGTGTGATGCTTATAATCCAGAAAGGCTGTGGCAACTAAAGAGAGCTGCAGAGGCTTGTTACGACTTTGCAACTGCATTTAAAACACCATTCATATCCGGAAAAGACAGTATGTTTAATGACTTCAAGGGATATGATGAAAATGGCGAGAAAGTGATGATATCTGCACCACCTTCACTACTCATTTCAGCAATTGGAGTTATAGACAATATTGAAAATGCGGTATCGCTTGATGTGAAAATGCCAGGGGACTTGATATATGTGCTTGGTACAACCCACGATGAGCTTGGTAAATCTGAATATCAGTTATATAGTGGAATAGATAATAACAACGTGCCAAAAGTTAATGCAAAGAGCGCTAGGAAGTTGTATGAACATTACAACCAGGCAATAAAAGATGGCATAATTGCCTCTGCAATTACACCAAACTTAGGCGGATTAATTATTGCTCTGGCAAAATCGCTAATTGCAGGAGACCTTGGTGCTGAAATCGATCTTTCACTAGTGCCAATAGGAAAAACACAAAATACAGACATAATAAACAAGATAATAATGTTTTCTGAATCGCAAAGTAGAATATTAGTAACCATTGCCCCGCAAAATCAGCGGAAGTTTGAAGAATTGTTTAAAGGTATAGTTTTTTCATGTATTGGAAAAGTGACAGAGGAGAAAGCTCTCAATATAAAGGATATTATAAGAATAGATTTGAAAGACTTAGGTACTAGTTTAAATAACTTTTGATTACGCTAGACAAATTTTTCATTATGTGTAATGTCTGATTAAAATAAATGCATATTATTAAATTTGGGTAGGTGATTATGTCCATTTTATCAATACTCTTGCTTATCAGTCTTTCTTTACTTAACACTTCAAATAAATTAATGATATGTGCTGCCTTATTTGTGGGAGCTACTTTAGTTGTAAACTCAATGGTTGAGTTTTATGGTAGAAGCAAAGCTACTTACAGCTTAATAGTGTGTACAGTGATATGCTGTCTTTTTAAATTGCAAAATTTTAGTTTTATGATACTGGTTCTATATACTGCAATTTTAATCTCTCTTCTCTCAAGCATAGTTGTTTTTGAAGAATTAAAGTCGAAATTGAATTTTCATATGGCAAATTTCATCACTTTAATTATAGCATCAGTCATTGATAGTACGATTGTTTGTGTTGGACTACTATACAAAATTTCTGCAGGTAAATGCTTATCAAGATATATTAAAGATTTAATTTTCAAGTTTTCCTATGCATCGATATTGAGTATCTGCTTGTTTGTAGGAATGTATTTATTCTCCTTGGCAAGCAAGAAGTATTTTAAGGTTTCTGCATAACCCGTCTTCTGATATAGCCAAAATAGTTTAGATTTAACTATAACCGTCATTCCGCTATTTGTTAGCAGCTTGGCAGTATAATGTGAAAAGCTTTTATTCGGATAGCGGTTCTAAAATCAAAGTAATTGGAAACTGTTAACTTAAGTTATCCTTTAAGAGAGCTAGTACAATTTCTTACAGGTTTCATACATGATAAGAGTTTTATTTTTAGCTAAACCAATTGAAATAAGCTATAAAATCTGTTAAAGTCAACTTTGTGCAAGCACCCTTAGCTCAGTTGGATTAGAGCATTTGACTACGGATCAAAAGGTCGGGCGTTCAAGTCGCTCAGGGTGCACCATATTTTATAGGAAATAGAGGTCATACTTGAAATTCATATGTGTAATACCTATCTTTAAAGGTAAAATACTGAGCTATTATATATGAACAAAAAAGACTATTATGATCTGCTAGAAGTGAGCAGAAATGCTAGTACTGACGAGATAAAAAAAGCATATAAAAAACTAGCATTAAAATATCATCCTGACAGAAATCCTGGTAATAAGGAAGCAGAGGAAAAATTTAAAGAAGTAACAGCTGCATATGAAGTTCTATCTGACTCTGAAAAAAGAGCAGGTTATGATCGTTATGGTCACGATGGTGCTTCCGGTGGATTTGATTTCAGCCAAGCTGGAGGGGATTTTAGCGATATATTTAACGATTTTTTTGGTGGAGGATTCGGCGGCAGTACAAGTAGGTCAAGAACAAAAAGAAGTACAACAGGAGTATCTGGAGCAGATCTGCGCTACGATCTTAAAATTACCTTAGAAGATGCATTTAAAGGAATACAAGCACCTATACATTATGTGACAAATATAAAATGTAATACATGCCAAGGCACAGGTAGCGAAGGAGCAATCAAACCAGTTCAGTGCAACACATGCCAGGGAAGCGGTAGAATTAGAACTCAACAGGGCTTTTTTACCATTGAAAGAACGTGTACTACATGCTATGGGGAAGGAGAAATAATACAAAATAAATGTAAGAAATGCGGTGGAAGTGGGCGTAAAAGAGATGAAGTAAATATCTCCGTTTCAATTCCAAAAGGCATAGAAGAAGGAGCTAAGGTAAGGGTCAGTGGTAAAGGAGAAGCTGGAGCAAGAGGTGGAAAAAGCGGAGATTTATACGTATGTGTGAAAATAGCTACTCATCAGATCTTCACTCGCAATAGAGCAGATTTACACTGTAAAGTGCCTATAAGAATGACACTAGCAGTACTTGGTGGTGAAATCGATATTCAATCAATTGATGGAGCTAAAATAAAAGTAAAGGTCCCTGAAGGCACTCAAACTGGTACCAAACTACGTTGTAGGGAAAAGGGTATGCCATATATGAACTCACATGCTCGTGGTGATTTATACGTACAGGTAATAGTTGAGACTTTAAATCCAAAGAATTTAACCCAAAAGCAGATTGAGCTATTAAAAGCGCTTGAGGAAGAGGAACATGAAAGTGTAGAGCAGAAATCTGAAGGATTCTTTGGAAAAGTAAAAAAAAAATGAGAAATTTGCTAAATGATATAAAGAGGTAGCTGTCTACACTTAATTCTTTTTACCAATTTGAAAGCCTTCTCTTTTAGTGAAAAGATTTTTTTAAGTTATGCAAAAGTGATAAATTCCTTTATTTAAGGTCGAAGTTTTGCTATCCTCGCATTTTAATAATTTAAAATTAATGAACATAAACAAAAATGAGTTTTTATTTCTTCCTCTTGGAGGAGTAGGAAGAATTGGGATGAACGTTAGCCTATATCATTATCAAGGCAAGTGGATTATGATCGACCTTGGTATCGGTTTTGCAGATGAAACTATGCCAGGTGTTGAGCTGCTCATCGCTGATGTAGATTTTATTGCTCAAAGAAAAAAAGATTTGCTTGGAATAATCATTACACATGCACATGAGGATCACTGTGGTGCAGTGCCTCATCTGTGGGAAGAGTTAGAATGTCCCATATATACAACAAAGTTTACGGTTAACTTTCTCAAAGAAAAATTGAAAGAATTTCGATTGGAAGGTATAGTGCCTTTGAAAGAGGTGGACATAAATGGCATCATAAATTTGGGTCCTTTTACCGTTGAGTTTATAAATGTAACTCATTCAATTCCTGAAGCAAATTCAATATTAATTAGCACTGAAGCAGGTAGTGCACTTCATACTGGGGACTGGAAATTTGATCCAAAACCTGTTGTTGGATTAACTTCTAATATGGAGCGTCTAAAAGAAATTGGCGATAAAGGTGATCTGCTTGCAGCAATTTGCGATTCAACCAATATATTAAGCAAGCATCACCCTGAGTCAGAAAGTGAAATTTATGATAATATTTACAATATAATAAAGCGGTCTAAAAAATTGGTTGCTGTCTCGCTATTTGCCTCGAATGTGGCGCGAATTGAAACAATAAGCCAAGCTGCAAAAGCACTAAATAGAAAAGTGGTTTTACTTGGCAGATCTTTATGGAGAATAGTGAAAGTTGCGCAGGATAGTGGTTATTTAACTGATTCTCCTGAGTTTCTAGAAGCAAAGGAGGCAGTAAATTTTCCAAGGGAAAAGCTGGTGCTACTTTGCACAGGTTGTCAAGGTGAGCCACTGGCAGCTACCGCAAGACTTGCCGCTAAGAGTCATCAAGCATTTAAAATGCAGCAAGGTGATACCATGATCTTTTCATCAAAAATCATTCCTGGCAATGAAACTCGTGCACATAACATGCTCAATGCCTTTATTGAGATGGGAGTGGAAGTTATTACTGAAAAAACAGAGAATGTTCATGCTTCCGGACATCCAGTAAAAGCAGAGCTAAGGGAAATGTATTCTTTGATAAAACCTAAGATAGCTATTCCAGTTCATGGTGAGTATATTCATACGGATGCACATGTAAAGTTCGCTAAAGAGTGCGGTGTGAAAAAAGCAATAATGATTGCACCAGGTGATATTGTTAATTTGGAGAATGGAGAAAAAGTTAGTTCAATTGATGTTGACTACTTTGGTATTGATGGTACGTTGCTACGCCATCCAGAATGCAGCGTTATAAAGATGCGTGAGAGAATGAGAGATGCTGGGGTTATTGTAGTAACAGCAATTGTGAATAAGAAAAACAAATTGCTCGCTAAGCCAAAAGTATTTGCACCTGGTGTTTTCGAAGCGCAAGAAGATGCAGCCATTATGCAAAAGATCATAGAGAAGGTTGAGTCAGCATTTAGTCCACAACCGATAAAAAAAATAAGAAATAAGATTGAAAGTTCAATATTTAGTATCTTAAAGGAATATTTACTAAAAAGACCTATAATTGAAGTCCAAATAGAACAGGTATAGAAATATACCTCTTTTTATTAACCATTATTTGAGTAAGAAGTTAACAATGTATTCTTTGATGTTATTTCAGCATGAAATACTGGAATCCGTAAAAAAAAATCAGTGTCAGATCACACAACTATACAAACATTGTGATTTGAATCTACCAGAAGGGTGCCATCTCAACGCCCAGGCAAACATTGTAGTTTTAGAGCAATCTCCACCAGTAGAGTGTCATCCCAGTGCTCTGACACTGGAATCCAGTTTTTCATGCAATCTTGTCAAAGACGTTTATTTTAGAATAAAACAGCTACTTTTATGCTTGCCACCTCAGTGCACTTACTTGCAGTCAAATTTCTGGATTCCAGTGTCAAGTACTGCAGAAATTGATTTACTCTACTGTCATGCAGTTTAACTTCAAAAGTAAGCTATTTGCTGAGATGACAGGAGGTAATGCAAGAAATCTAATGAAGCTATTCGTTCAACTGGTGTTATTTATTTCGTTATTTATTCCTTATTCCACAAAAGCTGTTTTATATGTTGATATAAAAAAAAGCAATATTGGTAATATTGATCTTGTTGTATCTAAATGTGCATGCAAGACAGAAGTGGAAAGTGAGCTAAGTGAAAGCATCACAAAAGTAATTGAAACAAATCTATCTAATTGTGGCTTATTTAATGTGAAACGTAACACGAAAGTTGAGTCTTGGAAAAGCGATACTGTAGTCACAGTAAGTTTAAGTGAAGTATCAAACAGAAATTTAGAGCTATCTTTTCGTTTATCTGACAGCTTTACAAACAGAGAATTACTTACTCAGTCGGTTGTTTTTCTAGCAAAAGACTGGAGGAAAATTAGTCATCTTGTTTCAGATGTGATACATGATAGATTGATTGGTGAGAAAGGGCATTTCAATACAAAAATTACATATATCGCTGAAGAAAAAGATAGCAATTACAAATCCGTCCGTAAAATTGCTGTGATGAATCAAGATGGAAGTAATATAAAGTACTTAACAAATGGTGAGAAATTTGTGTCAACACCAAGATTTTCACCAAATGGAAAGGGTATTGTTTATATCTCATACACAAATGGTAAAAGTTATATAATATTAAAAAATTTAAAAGATAACACTGAATCAATAATCAGCGCATTTGAAGGAGTTATTTCTGCACCAAGATTTTCTCCTGATGGTAAATCTCTTTTTATTTCCCACTCATTGAGTGGTGAAACAAATATATTATCTCTAGACTTAAGCAGTAAACGAACAAAAAAAATTACTAAAGGTTCAGCTATAAGTACTTCTCCCTCTTTGTCTCCAGATCAAAAGTACATGGTTTTTAGTTCTGATATAAGTGGAAGTCAGCAACTATATATCATAGATTTCACTAAAAAAAGCAAAAAACCCAAGAGAATTAGTTTTGGAAATGGAAGATATGCTACACCTGTTTGGTCGCCAAAAGGAGATCTGATAGCTTTTACAAAAATTCAGTCAGGAAAATTTTACATAGGAGTTATGAAGCCAGATGGCAAAGAAGAGCGCTTGCTTTCAGAGGGACATAAAATTGAATCTCCGGCATGGCTACCAAATGGCAGAGAAATTATCTTTACTAACGCAGAATCACCAAGCAACTCTAAATTATATTTAGTAGATTTAGTAAAGAAAAATCAAAAAATGGTTTTTACTCCAACGAATGCTTCTTTACCAGATTGGTCTTATTTTTGAAAGTAGATCTATAAAATCGGTATAAATCTTGCTTTATCTTAATCGTTTATAACCTTCGGTACTACGAAATACCCATGCTCCGATTTTGTATTGGATAATATTTCTTCTTTAATGTTTTGAGAATTTATAATATCATCGCGTACATGGACATCCTTATCTATAGTTCCATAACGCATAGGAGAAACACCTTCAGTATTAACTTTCAACAAAGTATCATGTATCCAATCCAGCATTGTCAGTTCTTTTGAGTAGTATTGAATCTCATCATCGGATAACTTAATCCTCACAAGCTGTGCAGTTTTAAGCATTTCTTCTTTAGTAATTGTTATTTTTCTCTTATTTGCAAATTCTATTAACGAAGTGATAACATCTTCTGTTGATCTAGCTGGCACTTTTACCTCCTTGCATAAAGCAAATTAAAATATTTGCAATTGAAACAACCTCTATCTTATCATTTTTTTCAAATTTGTGAAATACGGTGTCCGTAATTACTAATTTATCCAAAGAAGAGGAAGAGATTTTCTCAACTGCATTTCCTGAAAGTATTCCATGTGTAATGCACGAAACTACAGACTTTGCTCCTCGGTTTTTTAAAGCAAGAGCTGCATTACATAATGTTCCGCCAGAGTCAACTATATCATCAACAATGACGCAATTTTTGTTTGCAACTTCTCCGATTACATTCATTACCTCAGATGTACCTGCTTTTTCTCTATATTTATCTACTACAACAATATCATTATCCAACTTGTGTTTTTCCTCTAAAATCTTTGCAAAAGCACGAGCTCTGCCAATTGCTCCAACATCAGGCGCAACTATTGCCAAGTTTTCCTTGTATATAGAGTTAACAAATACTTCAAAACAGCTTAGATTAGTAACTGGTATATCAAAAAAACCTTCAATTTGACTTGAATGCAAATCAATAGCAGCAACACTGTTTGCACCAGCTGTTTGAATAAGATTTGCAGTTAATTTAGCACTTAAAGCAGATTGCATATTATTGTTTTTAATAACCCTATCCTGCCTACTGTATCCGTAATAAGGAATAATAGCTGTTATTCTCTTGGCTCCAGATCTCTTTGCTGCATCAATTGTAAGCAGAAGCTCCATAAGGTTATCATTTACAGGGGAAGAAAGAGATTGTACTATATATACTTCTTGATTACGTAGATCATTTGCTACTTCTACATTTACCTCACCATCGGCAAATCTTGACACCTGATTGGGGAATAGCTGAGCATTTAGCCCACTTGCTATTGAATCTCCTAATCGTTTACTAGCGCTACCTATTATTACCTTCATATATACCAATTAAGTTTTGAAAATTATACAGAAACCATGGAATGATTAAAACTTTATTCTTGCCGTCAAGTAGCTCATAGAAAAGAAAAAGTTACTCGAAACATTTCACTAGCTTTCTTATCATAATAACGGTACTGGCTGAGTTCATTAAGTAATTTTATGCGCAGCGTAATGACAAAAAGTGTTATTCACAAACACATTTTACTACATAATCAGCGCTAATATTAAAATGCTTATAAAGAGCTTCATAAGGTGCTGATTCTCCAAAATTTTTCATGCCAATAAATATACCGTTTGAGCCTACATATTTATGCCAACCCATTTCACTTCCAGCCTCAATTGCAACTTTAATGCTGTCATTATTTAATATTGCCCCTTTATATTCATCACTTTGCTCGTCAAAAAGCCTCCAACACGGCATAGAAATGACCCTTGTACCTACACCTTTTTCCTGTAATTTTTCTCTTGCCTCAACTGCAATTTCAACTTCAGATCCGGTAGCAAATATCGTCACTTCTAGCTTCCCTGAATATTCGCATAGTATATATGCACCAAATTTTGATAGGTTGGCCAATTGGTCAGTATAAGAGTGCATGTAATTAATATTCTGCCTTGAAAGCGCAAATAGTGCAGGTGACTCTTTTTTTTCAAGTGCAATGCTAATGCACTCTAAAGTTTCAATTGCATCAGCTGGCCTAAAAACATATAGATTTGGTATAACTCGCAAAGAGGCTAAATGCTCTATTGGCTGATGAGTTGGACCATCTTCTCCTACTCCAATTGAGTCATGAGTCATTACATATATAACCTGCTGTTTCATCAAAGCTGAAAGACGTATAGCAGGGCGGCAGTAATCGGAAAATACTAAAAAAGTTCCACCATAAGGAATAATTCCACCATGAAGAGCCATACCATTCATACAAGCTGCCATAGCGTGCTCTCTCACTCCATAGTGGACATAAGAGCTACTATAATTATTACTATCTATTGTCTGCATATGCTTATATTTAGTACAATTTGAACCGGTAAGATCAGCAGAGCCACCAATTAGTTCTGGCATAGACTTAGTTAATAGTTCCATTACTCTGCCGAAAGAAGATCGAGTAGCTTCGTTTGGCATTAGCTTACATATTTGTTTCTTCAGATCAGCCAAATCACTCTCGATATTATTCGGCAAACGTTTCTCAAGTCTTCTTTGTAGTTCTTTATTGATCAAGGATGTATAGTTTTGCTTTGCCCTCTTAACTGTTTCTATCCAAGCGTTTCTCACATCTTCTGGTACATGAAATGGTTCATAGTCCCAATTTAATTTTTCTCTCATCTGTTTTACATCTTCCTCTGTAAAGGCACCACTATGAGCAGAAGATGTGCCAGCACGGCTTGAAAATTTTCCGATAATAGTTTTGCAACAGATTAGTGTAGGTTTATCAGACTTTTGCGCCTGCTCTATTGCAAGGGATATAGCATCAAAGTCATGCCCATCGATTTTGTCAACATTCCATCCATACGCTGAAAAACGCTTTTCTACATCATCAGAGCAAGAGAGGCTAGTAGAGCCGTCTATAGAGATGTCATTGTCGTCAAAAAGTGCTATCAGCTTATTTAATTTAAGATGCCCAGCAAGGGACGCTGCTTCATGGCTTATACCTTCCATAAGACAACCATCTCCTAGCATTACATAAGTGTAGTGACTGATTTCAAACTGCTTTTCAAGAATCGATTCAGCAAGTGCCATGCCAACAGCAGTGGCAAATCCCTGACCAAGCGGGCCTGTTGTTGCTTCTATACCAGAAGTTAAGCCAAATTCTGGGTGACCTGGAGTTTTTGATGTAAGTTGCCTGAAGTTTTTTAGTTCATCTATACTAATGTAGCCTGTCAGATATAATATAGAGTATTGCAACATTGAACCGTGACCATTTGATAGGACGAAACGATCTCTACTGATCCATTGAGAATCATCAGGGTTATGGTTTAGATATTTAGCAAATAATACAGTGGCAACATCTGCCATGCCAAGTGGCATACCTGGATGTCCAGAATTTGCTTTTTGTACTGCATCAATTGATAAAAAGCGGACAGCATTTGCCATGGATTTTAGTAGTAGATGATTCATGTATTAATAGGAAAACTTAAAAGTGAAGTATACTATATCATAGTGGTAAAAACAAGTTGACACTTAATGTTAAAATCATTAATAATTTATAGTTAGATTGTGAGAATTTTTGTATGACAACTGTTATCAATAGAAAGTATAGAATCAGTCGCAGGCTTGGTGTAAACTTATGGGGTAGAGCAAAAGATTCAGTCAATAAAAGAAAATACCCTCCAGGTCAGCATGGTATTCTTGGATTTAAGAAGTTATCTGATTTTGGTAAGCAGTTTGCTGCACATAAGAAATTTAAGTTCTACTATGCAATTTCAAGTAAGCAGCTTAGACGTACATTTTTAGATGCTTACAAAAGAAAAGGTTATACGGCTGATAATTTTATTGGTGCCTTGGAATCAAGGTTAAGTTCTGTTTTATATCACTCTGGTTTTGTGCCAACAATTTACTCGGCAAAACAGCTTATATCTCATAAACATGTTACAGTTAATGATAAGGTGGTTAACATATCAAGTTATAGAGTGAAGCCTGGTGATATAGTAAAAATAAGGGAAAGAGCAGCAAAAATTCCTATATTAATAGAGGCTGAACAAAAACAAGAACGTAAGGCTCCAGATTATTTAGGGGCAGATAGCAAAGCACTTTCAGTGAAGTATTTGAGAGCGCCTCAATATTCCGAAGTCCCCTATTCAGCAGACATGGAAGTCAATTTAGTAGTAGAATTTTACTCTAGATAAACAACATAAGGCCCGTGTGGCGGAATCGGTAGACGCAGCGGACTTAAAATCCGTGGGTTTTGCGACCTTGGGAGTTCAAGTCTCCCCATGGGCACCAGTTTAATTTATTAAAAAAGTATGAAATGGCTTGATATAGAAGATATTGCAGAAGCTCTAGAAGAGAAATTTCCAAATGAAGATATAATTAGTATTAGATTCACTGAACTTAAAAGAAAAGTCTTGGATTTAGAAGAGTTTGATGATGATGAAAAGTATTGTAATGAAAAAATATTAGAGGCCATTCAAGCAGCTTGGATTGCAGAAAGATCTTAAAAAACAGATAGCTATAAGAAAATTACTGCATACAGTAAAAAGATAATTTTCTTGGAAATACTATACTTTACCCGAATTTTAATTAGCTTCATAATAATTTAACAAATTAAAATTAAAAATGATTACAAGGTAGGAAACACAAAATTCTGGCAAATGCTAGATATACAAATACTGCTTTTTATGTGTGAGGCCGAGGATCATGAAAACAATAAGTTAGTTTTTTGTATAAGAAAGTTGTAATATAATTTAATTTTAAGCACTGGAAAGATGTTTAAATATAGCGGGCCAAAGAAATTAAAATCTATAATAGAAAACTATGCATTAAAATGCATGAAAAATAAGATCAGCAAAAATGAAATACGTCTTATTTTAAACTGGAAAAGTATAGTTGGAGAGGAATTAGCAGAATGTACAAAACCACAAAAGATCTCATACGCACAAAACGTAAATTCTGGTGTTCTGCATCTGTTAGTAACAAATGGCAGTAAAGCATTAGAAATGCAGCATATGGTTTCTCTTGTAATAGAAAAAATTACAGTGTTTTTTGGCTATAAAGCAGTATACGGTATAAAAATCAAGCAAGGGAGTTGACTATTTAACTATATCAGGTTAACCTAGTTACATAGGATAAATTGGTATATTGAAGTGAGTAGAATTTGTGAATTAACAAATAGAAAAAAGTCTTTTGGTAATAAGGTATCGCACTCAAATCGTAAAACAAAGCGTACCTTTCTCTTAAATTTACATAAGGTTACATTAACGAGTAATATATTAGACAAAAAGTTTAGCTTTCGTATAGCAACAAGAACTTTAAGAACTATAGATTATAAAGGTGATCTTGATGCTTTCTTGCTCAATACAAAAACAATTAAACTAAGTAAAGAAGCGCAAAAGATAAAAAGAAGATTAAAGAAAGTTTTAGCAAAACAAGAGGTAGAGCTAGCTGTTTCAAATGCATAGTAAGCCTACATGGCTCAGAGCAAAAGCTCCAGCTGGTAAAGTATTCAATGAAACCTTAAATACTGTTAAGCTACATAACTTACATACAGTATGCGAAGAAGCTGCGTGTCCAAATATTGGTGAATGTTGGAATAAACGTCATGCTACTGTGATGATTCTCGGTTCTGTTTGTACTCGTGCTTGTGCGTTTTGCAACGTTGCAACTGGCATTCCTGATAAGCTCGATCCTCATGAACCAGAAAATTTAGCAAAAGCAATAAAAAAGTTAAATTTAAAGCACGTTGTCATTACCTCTGTTGACCGTGACGATTTACCAGATGGTGGTGCAAATCAGTTTATAAGGTGTATAGAAGAAATTAGAAAGATAACTTCGGAAACAACAATAGAGATCCTCACTCCTGATTTTTTAAATAAGAAAGGAGCGTTTGAAGCAATAGCTATTGCATCACCTGATGTTTATAACCACAACATCGAAACAGTACCAAGGCTGTATGCAAAAATAAGACCAAGAGCTCGTTATTTTCATTCACTATATTTGCTAAAGATGGTGAAACAGATTAATCCTAAACTTTTCACGAAGTCAGGGCTTATGGTTGGTCTTGGAGAAACAAAAGAAGAAATCTTTCAGGTTATGGATGATTTACGTAGCGCCGAAGTTGACTTCATTACAATTGGTCAATATTTGCAACCAACTCCAAAGCATGTAAAGGTTGATAGATATGTTACCCCAGAAGAGTTTGAGCATTATAAATATATTGCTTATTCCAAAGGCTTTTTGGTAGTTGCATCAAGCCCATTGACTCGGTCATCGTACCACGCTGAAGAAGATTTTAACAGGCTCAAGGCTTGTAGTTAATATCTTAATTTTTTCAAAGTACAGTTTAATATAGTAATTAATATTTCGACCTTATTTAGAGTATAATTTAATATAGGTATTGATGAAGCGAAAAAGTTATGGGCGATTCTAACGAAAAAGTTGACTACACTGAGTTATCAAAATGTTCTTTTTCTGACAAAATAAAGCCAAAAAGAAAGGTAACATTTTTTCAGCAAGTCCAAGTTAAAGAAATTCCACTTGAAGGAAAAAAAAGGAGAGTGTAAACGACGCAAGAAAAAGAAACAGAGCAAAAAAAAGAATTGGACCCGAGGGCAGTACCCGGCGCCTTCACCATATTTTCTGTTAATACGGGGGCGAGTACAGAAAACACAATTATGGGAAAGAGGTGCAGCAATTATTGTTCCACCAGTAATTGGGCTTCTAGGAGGTTTAATAACTTTAACACTCATAACAGAAGAAATAAGTTCACCATTTTTAATTGCAGCTTTAGCTGCTATAGCAATTACAGCAGCAATATATGAACTTGAGTATTTACTTAAACCTGAATTGCTAGAAAAGCCTGGTAAAACTTTAAAGGATTTAGTAACAGATTCTTTTGTAAAGGAAGAAAAAAACTCAAGAACTGTATCACAATAAATCAGAAAAGCTTAGTGAGTTGCCCTAGGCTTGACTTTTTACTTAGCTGATCACAAAAAGTATGAATTTTACAGCACCTAAACCAGCTGTTTAAGATCTTATATAAGCAATTGACAGCTACTGAGATGCCAGTTAAAATATTTACATAGTATATTAACAGAGGGTAAGGTGGGTTTTAGTGGATATGTACATGATAAAGCTTTAACAATATCAGATGTAAGTGCTAAAATTGATATAAGAGAGCTAGCAAACTTTCTACAGAGTAAAAAAGGCATTAACGAGCTTAATTTAATAAATGTAGAGATTGATAGTAAAGATGTAAAAGAGTTAAGTAAACTTACACATCTTACTTCGCTCACTCTAAGGAACAATAAACTCGGTTTTGAAGGTGCAGGATATATAGGTCAAGGCAATCTAAAAAACCTTACTTTACTTGAAATAAGTAATAACAATATTGGAGACAGAGGTTTTGCATTTTTGATTGGCAGCAAACGTCTCCCAAATCTTACTTTATTAAATGTAGAAAACAACAACATTGTTGGAGTGTGGCGCCACCACTATGGAGGAGATATAGCACTCAAAAATCTCACCTCACTTTATGTAGAAGGTAACGGTAAAAATTCTTAAATGATAAAGAAGTTATCCTTGATAGTATAAAAAAAAGCTCAATAACCGAAGCGCCTGGACACTCTAGAGTAAAAGATGGTGAAGGTGCTACAAAAAAATTAGTAGCTAAAAGAAAAAAAACGATACAAGCTACCAATAGTCAGTCAGATCCTAGTAGTATGTTAAGCGTCAAACAAGATGGGCTGCGTGAAATAGTACTTGACACTGAAACTACAGGTCTTGATGTCAATAGCCATCGAATTATCGAAATAGGGTGTGTAGAACTAATTAATCATATTCCAACAGGCAAAGTATTCCATCGATACATCAACCCAGAAAGGAGCATAGACAAAGGTGCATTTAAAGTTCACGGTATCAGCGAAGAATTTCTAAAGGATAAGCCATTATTTTCAGAGATTGCATCTGAATTTCTTAATTTTATATCTAGCGATACTTTGGTAATTCACAATGCTGGATTTGACATTAAATTTTTGAACATGGAACTTGGTAAACTGAATGCCAAATTAATCTCTTCAGACAGAGTGTTAGATACATTACCGCTTGCAAGAAAGAAATTTGGACCACCGGCTTCTTTAAGTGCATTGTGTGAGCGTTTTGGTATATCACTAGAGAGTAGGGAGCTGCATGGAGCGCTAATTGACGCTGAGTTGCTAGCAAAAGTATATGTTGAGCGATTACAAACTCCTTTGGATCGATGTCAGCATGCAGTACGTAACTTATCTCTTAGAGGACACTTGCCAAGTAATGAAGAAGTTAGTGAGCAGTTAGATGAGATTAACGTATCTGTTCATGAGGGAGTAGTAGATAGAAGATTGTAAAAACGCCTTTTGCTTGGGAGTGTTAAATAAACTGTGTCAAACCGCATTTTTAATTCAACTCAATTTTCAATCTGTTCGGAAAGAAAATATCAAGTTGAGACACGGTTAATGCCCAATTTTGTACAGACATTGTCCATTTCTCTTCCACCTTTTTTATAGCACAATATACCTGTTTGTACAAGGCACTTATGCTGGTAAATGAGCCCTTGGTTTTGGTAAATTTTCTGATTTGTCTATGCAGGCCCTCAATTGGATTTGTAGTGTAAACCAGCCTTTTCACTGGGTCAGAATACTTAAAATAGCCAGACAAATTTTCCCAATTATTCTGCCAAGACTTTATAACCATTGGATATTTCGTGCCCCATTTTTCATCCAGCTCCAGCAAATAATTTTCAGCAATTTCCTTGTTTGAAGCCTGATATATTTTCTTCAAATCGCTCATAAAACTTTTCACATCTTTGCTAGACACATATTTCAGCGAGTTCCTTATCTGATGCACTATACATAGCTGCACCTCTGCATTAGGGAACACGCTATTTATAGCCGTAGGAAAGCTTTTCAGCCCATCTACACAAGCAATTAGAATATCCTCTACACCCCTTTCTTTGAGGTCATTTAACACACCGAGCCAAAAGTTAGCTCCCTCACTTTCAGCCAAATAGAAGCCCAAAACCTCCTTTTTGCCTTCTTGATCTACACCTAATATGTTATACATGCATTTGCTTACACACCGTCCGTCTTCTTTGACTTTGAAGAACATGCCGTCCATGAAAACTATCGGATATACAGACTGCAGCGGTCGACTGCGCCATTCATTTATCACTGGCAGTAATTTGTCGGTAATGCTTGATATCTCTGCCGCTGATATTTTGTGGTCATAAATTTCTTCAACATGCGATGCTATATCTTTGTAGCCCATGCCACTTGCAAACATACTCAGGATCTTTTTTTCAAGCTCAGGATGTAGATTAGTTTGCCTTTTCTTAACCGCCTGAGGTTCAAAACTCCCATTTCTATCTCTTGGCGTGAAGAGTTCAAATGATCCTGAACTTGTATTCAAAGTCTTTGAATTTCTACCATTTCTTCGGTTGTTTTCTTCGCTTTCAGTTGACAAATGGTTTTCTATCTCACCTTCCAGGCTCACCTCTAGCAGTTTTTTTATAAATGGTGTTAATGCACCATCTCTTCCTGTCAATGGTCTTCCTTCTCGTATAGATGATAAGATATTTGTTTCTAATTCTTTATAGTCTACCAAACCGGTAGTTCTATTTGCTATTTTTTGACTCATGTCAAACCTCCATTTTTTATATCAATTTATTACTTTACTTCTCGGTTTGACACAGTTTATTTAACACTCCCTTTTGCTTTCAGTAGCGAAATTATTCTCTCAATGAATGTGTTTTCTAGCTTTAAAAATGCGAATCTCAATATCTTATCTTGAATTACTTAACTGTTGGTTCAAGTTTAAGTTCTTATCATGGTATGTATTTACATCTTTTAACACTTTAAGTGGTTCACCTAGACTATGTTCCACTTTTGTCTCAAATTTAAATCCCAAATTTCCAAAAAATTCTTGAAAATACTCAATAGTAATGTCACACAAACTTCTACCACTTGCTTTATAATTTTTCAGCTCTTTCGGAATATTAATAAGCACTTTACCATCCTCATATGTTATACTTCTACCCTTAGATTTTAACTTAAATTTTATTGAACTGTGAAAATTTGGTGTTTTAATATCATTAACAAGATCACTGCTGCGTACCTTTATACAATCCATGCTAAAATTGAGTTTTAGACAATTGGATAGCCAAAATTGCGGTTAAAATAGACAACATTGACTTTACTATTTAAATCTAGCTGACTAATATTAACAAGTTTTGCAACGTTATTGGTAACCATCTCGCCAATTGGTATTTCAGTTTTCACTCCCCTGCCCTTTTGAATAAATTTCAGTTTTGAGTTCTGTTCAACCACATCAAAAAAATAGCACCTTCGCAGCATTTTAATAATTGAGCGTACGGGTTGCTGATCATTTATTACATACCCAGATAGTAATCCTTTAACATCACTTGTATCAAACTGATCGCCTTTGAGACCTACCTTTTGCAACAGATCAGACAAAACATCGGAAACATTAAGTTGTGAAATTTTTCCCTGAATCCAGTGCCCTGTTTGCCAATTATGGCAGTCAGTCCACATATCACACAAGTTGGGAAAATAAGGAAATGGCCTTGCATCCCACGCCCAGAGAAACATTTTCTCCACCATTTCTGAGCTTTGCCACTTTTTTAATGTTCCTTCGATTGCAGTTTTCTGCGAAAGAAAGCTCACCTCTCCGTTTGAGTATCGTGGATATTTACTCTCTATACTACCTTTATCAACAAACACATTGGGCTCATTAGTGCAGCCGTTCATACTGGGAAATCCATATTCGGTAAACCATATTTTCTTCATTTTTGGTTGCCATTTTGTTTTACTACCACCTGGATTTACATGAACTTCACTCCACCATTTCTCGATATTTTTCCACGCATATTCGCTGTCATTATACTTTATTTTCTCAGGATCACTTTTTGAGTAATCGTAAAAATAATCATACCCTACCCCACTGCTCCAACCACCCGTTACATCTTTCGCGGAATAGCCAAAAGGAGGTTCTGGGCCATCGGTGAGTGGAAAGTAAGCATCTATGCCAATAACATCGATGAACTGTGAAGACCATAGTTCATCCATATTATACCAACCATCATATGAATGATACTCACTCCAATCGGCAGCGTAAGTTACGTTTACTTCTTTTCCAAGCTGAAATTTTACTTGCTTTGCAACTTTAACTAGCTCTGCTACTGCAGGATAGTGACCCTCTACATCTTTCACTCTGGTGAGCTGCGCAAATTCAGACCCGATTATAAACCCTTCCACTTTAGTTTGTTTGGCAATGCTCGTGTAATGCTCTATGAATTTGCTATACTGATTCTCAAAAAAATCACTTATATCCTGAGGAGTACCGCTCAATTTTCCTCGCCACTCTTTGTTTTTTGTGTCAAGCAAGAGCATTGGATAGAGCATCACCTTATAACCTCTGCTATGCAGCTCTTCTATATATCTTATTAGTGCTGCATCGCTAACTGTACCACCATATCTTGGATTTCCATGATTATCTTTTGAAATGAGCTGGGCATTATCCCTGGTTATATTTCCCACTTGCCAATCATCAGGCACTATAGCAGAATCGTCTTGAAATTCAACTGCAGGATATATTTTACAATCTTTGATATTCAAACTGCTTGCAAACCAATTAACCACTACCGATGCCCATTCAACATTTGGTAAACTTTCCTTCAATTGGTCCAAAGAAAGCATAGCATCGCTCTTTTTTGTGTGATTATTGTGATTTACTCTTTGTACCGGTCCATAGGGAATATATTGACTACTGCTTATTTTTTCTCGTGCAATTTTCTTCTGTATTTTCGTATCATACACAAACTCCCCTGAACCTGGTATGATATTGATATTTTTAATGTTTTCTGCTACTGAGAATCCACTGAGCTTCAGTGCAGTTTGCACTTCAAATGTAAACACCGGAACACGATTACTATAGTCTGCCAAAGGGAAATTTTTGATGACTATGTAAGATATTCCTCTATAAGCTGGTACATTCTTCTCACCTTCTATTGATAACATAAACGGATCAGGGTTTTGGTCTTCTCTGCCGTGGTAAAAAGTATAATCTATTTGGTCAAAGCTAAGCGATTTTATATCCGCCCAGATTCGATTTAATTTTTCTACTTTCCCCTTGCAAATTGCAATTGCGAGTGTTGCATAGTAGTTATATGTAATATTTATACCTCTTCCTGTTTTATTTTGAGTGGTTATCGCCTCCTCTTTTATTGGCTGTGACCAAATAATGTTTCCAGCAATGCGAGCAGTGCCATAGATAATTGGAATTGTTTTGCCATAAGTTGAGGTTTGAACTTGCAGATTTTTCAGCCTCGCCCCATGCGTTATCTTTTGCTCGGCATCAAGACCAAATATTGCATTATCAAGCTGTGCACCAAGCAGAGCACCGAGTTCTGAGCCAACAATCTGGCCAATTGGCCCAAAAATACTGCCCGCTTTACTTAAAATTGATGATAAAATTATTGTAGACATAATATTCTCCTTTTTAATAGATTGTTTTGAATTTTTGAAAGAAGATCCCAGACTGGGATAAAATTGGGACCTACTATATAGTAGTGTCATGCGACTGGTATCCAGGAAAAAAAGGATATCATCCGAGTAGCCCTTTTCCTGTCATCCCAGTGCTTGATACTGGGATCCATTGTTCTTTATTTCTGGATTCCAGCGTCACGCACTGGAATGACATTAAATGATTTTTCTTTGAATTTGAGTTATGCAAGTAGCCCCTTCGATGTCACCCGAGTAGCCCTCTTCCTGTCATCCCAGTACTGGGATCCAACCTTTCTTACCAATAAAAAACTTGGCATAACTTGCGTGCTCAAAAAATTCCTGGATTCCAGTACTGGAATGACACCCTTTTAGAAGTTCAATGACCCTTCTGGATAAAAACTATTGTCAAGCACTGGAATGACATGATTCGACTTGCATGGCGTCATCCCAGACTGTGTAGTAATTCTCTTTATTCCTCGATTTGCCGCTTACTTCCTCGAGAAGATACATCACTCAATGAAGAGCTTACTGATGAACTTCTAGATAAGCTTCTAGATGAGAATGAGCTTCCAGAAGACCCCTCGTTTTTAGTTTTACTGTTACGATGTTTCTTATCTGGCTCATCTTTTATGTTATGTTCCTTCTTGAAATTTTTACATAAAGTGGAAAAAGGAGTACTTTTGCCTTTACTTTTCATTTTTTCCCTCTCCTTTTCTATATACTTGGCTAAACCAATCAGATTTGCTGGTGAAAAACCATTAGTATTATTTACAATAGTTTCAATATCTCTCTGGCTTAATTCTTTTAGATATTCTTTTAGTATCCCCCTACGTATACTTTCTTTCTCTAGCCCAGGAATCTCAATTTTTCCCAAGCGCTCATGCCTAACTAGTGTTTCATCTAAATCATTCGCACAATTAGTTGTGGCAATTACTATATTTTCTTCAAGAAAGGTTTTATTCAATTTATCGAGTAAATGAGTTAAAGATTCTACATTCTTGTTCTTACCACTCTTGCGATCTAGACCAATGCCGTCAATCTCTTCCATAATAATTATACAAGGAGTGTTTTTTCTTGCCCTCTCAAAAACTTGATCTATATTCGATATATTACATAAGGAAGATGCAGAAATACGCATAACAGCAAATTGAGATTTAATTTCACTCGCAATCGCTTCACAAATACTACTCTTACCAGTCCCTCCTTTACCATTTAAGAGATATCCTCCGCTTTTTGATTTACAAATCTCTCTCAAATTTTCTTTTATGTCACTTGGTAATATAATATCACTAAATGTTGTATTCCATCCTCTTTCTTCACCTTTTGCATAAAATGCTATATTCAACTTTACTTCTACTTCATTTTTTGTTGCAGGACTATTAATTAACCTTGCAGAAAGATCACTAACCTCTTTTTTTAACCCATTCACTTCATCTTTCGTTACAAAATTCTCTGAAATTCTATGAACTTTTTCTTCTAGACCACTAAACCCGTATTTATTTTCTTTATCCTTTCCATCTTCTAATTCTTCTTTAATTGGAGTTAGCTTATTTTCTTCTTTCCTTAACCCTTTATTCGGCTCTTCGACTTCAGCTTTCGAGTTTTCTTGAGATTTTTTATTTTGTTTAATCATTTTATATGAAAACACAATTACTACTGCAGAAAGCGCAAATAAAATAAAAATAACAGGGGGAGCTATATTTAAAGCTGCAACTGAAGATAAAAATGCAACGTAAGGAGCTACAGCAAAAACTCCAGATGTAATTAATGTAAGGGAAGCAATAGCACCAGCTATAAAAAAAGTTATATTAGCTCTATTAGACATATTTTAGCTTATAAACAGTTAATTTATAAATAATACATTTAAAGAGTACAAGCTTTTCATAGTAAAGCAAGACTAACTTAAGGCATCCTTAATCAATCTATGATCGAGGTATTATGCAGTATTAAGATATAAGATGGTATGTTGTATTTTTAATTCAGTGTTCTTTTTCTATCATTCCAGGGTACTGGAATGATAAATGCTATGATAAGAAATTCAATAACTTAAAGTAGGTAATTAAAGCCTCTAATTAAGATCTAAATCTATAGTTATTATAAGCAACACTAAAGAAGTGCGGAAGTAAAAAGTTACGAAAGAGCATTATGTATAAGTATGCTTTGTAGATTCACATTTTGCCACCCTTCTGTTAAGCTTTGCCTCCCTTCCATTACGTTTTGTCGCTCTTTTATTTCTTTTATTTCGTTATCGAATTTTGACATTAGATATTTAGCATAACCAGATGTTAATGATGTTGATGCAGATACAGCTATTGCTGCCGTAACAGATGTTAATGTAATTTCCATTGTCTCGGTTATAAAAAGCGTCGATGTTACAAAATTCCCTAACATGGCAACTAAGCCACCAACAACTACACTACCTTGAACTACTTTATTTTTTAAAAACCCTTTTATACTCTCTACCGTATCTTCTTGGTGATTTATAATGGCATAATACAAAGGAGTTTTCTTCAAACTATCTTTTTCATAAACATCTGCACCTCTGTCTAGTAGAGCATCTACTATCTCTAAATAGCCATTTTTAGCAGCATAATGCAAAGGAGTACTACCATTTCTATCTTTTACATGAACACTTGCGCCTTCAGCTAACAGAGCATCTACTACCTCTACATGGTTACTTAAAGTAGCATAATGCAAAGGAGTACTACCACTTCTGTCTTTTACATTAACATCAGCACCTTTTTTTAGTAGAGCATTTACTACACCTACACATCGACTATAAACGGCATGATGCAAAGCAGTCTCTCTATTTTCACCTTCTACATGAACATCCGCATGCCTATCTAATAAAACATTCACTAAATCCTTACAGCCAGCTGCTGCAGCTGCAATTAATAATGTAAATTCGGCATCAGGATCACTTTGGATGAATGTATGATTTATACTAAAATTTTTATTTTCCCACTCTTGATACGCTATTGTATCTTCCCTTCGCAATACCTCTTTTATTTTATTAATTACGTTATCTTTATTTACACTTGCATCTTTATCAATTGCACTTAATATCTTTTTCAGATTTTCAAAATCCATCTTTACCTCCTATAACTTTACGTTGCAGTTACTACACAATTACAAACAAAAGTAAACACATTTTTGGAAATTATTTAGAAAAAGAATCCATTAAAAAAGTCAGTGATTTGCAATAAATAACTGATCTATTTAATTGAAAGAAATATGTGATGTAACTATAGTCATTATAAACAACAATAGAAAAAACACGGAAGTAAAAAATTTATATTGATCTTATCATATTTATTATTAGCATAATTATAAACATGGGAAAGCAAATACAAGTCAACTTATCTAAAAAAAATAGTGAGGGGGTCTTATCTGGCGCAAAATGGATGGCCAACCTTAGTGAAAATTATTTTGCATCATTGAATAATAACAGCATTAAACCAGCCAGCTCTATAAGAAAACTAATAGAGGCTTTTTTACTTGTTCCAATTATTACATCCAGTGCTATTACACTAGCATGTACCTATTTTTTTCTGAATGCAGTGAGTATTCAAAAATATGATTGCAGCTTTGAATAAGGGAAAAATTATGGCGCCTATGATTTTTGAAGGCTATTGCGATACAGACGTTTTTAATAGCTAGTTCAAGCTTTTTGCTGGGTGATTTTGGATAATGCAACTTTTCATAGAAAATAAGTGACTTTGTTAAAAGTGTCGGTGCTGAAGTTATATATCTGCCTCCATATTCTCCTGATTTTAATCAAACCATTGGTTTGTTATAAAAAATTTAGCCAGAAAGAATATTCAGCTATTCGAACTATTAGAAAAAGAGCTATAATTATAGACTCCGTATACACTATAACTAGACTTTTTTTTAAGAGGAATGATACAGAAGTTAGTACTAAGACACTAAACAGTTTTCAAAAATGAAAATTATACCTTAAAGCTGATTTTCATACAGTTCTTGCAAGCGATAGCACTCTCACTTCTCTTGCACCAGAGTTTAAAATTTCCTGAGAGCAAGACCTTGCGGTTGCGCCAGTTGTTACTACATCATCAACCAATATCACGATTTTGTTTTTGATAATTTCGCTGTTACTTACTTTAAAAGTATTTTTCAAATTTTTTTCACGCTGTTTAAGTGAAAGACCAGCTTGAGGTTTGGTGTGACGAATACGCTTTATTGCAAATGGTGTATAAGATAAATTAGATAACTTACTTAATTCCTTCGCGAGCAATGCTGCTTGATTATATTTACGTTTAAATAAGCGTATTTTATGTAGCGGTATGGGAACTATGACCTCTGCATTTTGAAATATGTCTTTGTTAGTTGTGTACATCCACTTTGCATAGACTTTCACATAATTTAAATTATCAAAAAATTTAAAATTTATAATCATATTTTTGCTATGTTCATCATAAGCAAAAACTGATCTTAATACTTTAAATGGTGAAGGGTTACTGATGCATTTACCACATGTATCAATGTTATCTGGAATTACTACACCACAAACATTACAGTAATGCTTAGTTAAAAAATTGATTTTTTTATTGCATTCACTACATAAATCATAACTTTTATCAATTATACGTTCACAACTTACGCATACGTTTGGAAATATGAGATCTGTAGCTTTTTTTAATAAGAGAAGATTCATGAATTAAATATGTTAGGTATACCTTTTAAAATGCTCCTCGTAACCTAATTATTAAGAAATAGTCGATACTTGATCCAATAAATATGTTTTAAGATACTTGCCTGTAACGCTTTTTGGAGTCTGTGCAACTTTTTCTGGAGTTCCTACAGCAACCACTTCGCCACCTTTTACTCCACCCTCTGGACCAATATCTATTATGTAATCAGCAGTTTTTATAACATGTAAATTGTGCTCAATAACTATAACAGTATTTCCTAAATCAACTAGCCTATGGAGTATTTTCAGTAAATTATTTACATCTTCAAAATGTAACCCAGTTGTTGGCTCATCGAGAATATACAATGTTTTCCCGGTAAATCGCTTTGATAGTTCCTTAGACAGCTTTATTCGTTGTGCTTCACCCCCGGACAACGTTGTTGACGACTGTCCAAGAGTTATATAGCCAAGCCCTACTTCCTGTAAAGAAATCAACTTTTCCTTTATCATTGGAAGATTTTCAAAAAAGTCACATGCTTGATCTATTGTCATATCAAGCACATCAGAAATTGATTTTCCCTTGTAAGTAACTTCCAATGTTTCTCGGTTATACCTCTGTCCTCTACATTGCTCACATTTCACATAAACGTCCGGTAGGAAATGCATCTCGATCTTTAAATGCCCATCACCTTTACAAGCTTCACATCTTCCTCCCTTGGTATTAAATGAAAATCGGCCTATATTGTAACCTCGTGCCTTCGACTCTGGGAGACCTGCAAACCAATTTCTGATGTGAGTAAACATACCAACATATGTTGCTGGATTTGATGCTGGGGTCCTACCAATTGGCGATTGATCAACTTCTATAATTTTATCTATATACTCAAGGCCTTCTATTTTGTCGCATTGACCATGCCTTGCAGATGAATGATTTATCTTGTGTGCTGAGTATTTATATAATGTTTCTATCACTAAACTTGATTTCCCTCCTCCTGATATTCCAGTAACACAAATAAAATTCCCTATAGGAAATTCAACATTTATATTTTTTAAGTTGTTCTCACAAGCATTAACTACCTTTATGAACTGAGTTGTTTGCTTTCTTCTTTTTGAAATTGAAATTTCCTTCTTTCCACTTAAATACTGTCCTGTTATGCTTTCTGAATTTTTTTGTACCTGATCTGGTGTTCCTTCTGCAACGATTTTTCCTCCATTCACGCCAGCTCCAGGACCAATATCAATCACATAATCAGCAGCCATTATTGTGTCTTCATCATGTTCAACAACAATCACAGTATTACCCATGTCTCTCAGATTTTTAAGTGTGGTAATTAATCGATCATTATCACATTGATGAAGGCCAATTGAGGGCTCATCAAGCACGTATAGCACTCCTGTTAAACCAGAGCCAATTTGCGAAGCAAGCCTGATCCTCTGGCTTTCACCACCAGAGAGAGTGCTAGATTCACGGTCAAGTGTAAGGTAATTTAGCCCTACATTCTTTAAAAATGTCAGCCTTTTGATTATTTCGTTTAATATTTTATTTGAAATTTGCCTTTGTTGTTCTGTAAGTTTGTCTGATAAATTTCCAAACCACTTAAGGGATTCATCGATGCTGAGCCTTGATATTTCACCTATATGTTTTTCGTCAATTTTCACTGTAAGTGCTTCTTTTCTCAATCTATAGCCAGCACATTCTTTGCAGTCAGTAACAGAACAATACCTATCAATAAGTGATGCATCGTAATCCATCTGGCGTTCTAGGATACTGACCAAACCTTGAAATTTCATTTCTCTAGAGCCAAAAAGTATTAAATCCTTCACTTTTTGGTCTATATTCTTCCACGGAACATCAAGGCTAAATTTGCAATTTTCAGCCAGTGATAGAATTGCATTTTTTAGCAATCCATAGTTTGTATGCACTTGACGGAACATTGATCCAATTGGCTTTAAAGCACCTTCAGATATCGAGAGCGTTTCGTCTGGCACTATTAGCTTTGCATCAACACTTAGTTTTTTACCGAGCCCACTGCATGAACTGCATGCACCGTAGGGGCTGTTAAAAGAAAACAATCTTGGCTCTATTTCTTCAAGAGTAAAGCCAGACTCAGGACATGCAAAATTCTCTGAGAAAGTTAAAGTTTGACCATTTTTATACTCGGAATTGTGGTTATCAGGTAAGTTCACTATTTCTGCATACATTAAGCCATGGCCCAGCCTCAATGCTGATTCTATACTGCCTGGTAGTCGATTTCCTATATCATCTGACATGGAGATTCTATCTGCAATAACAAAAATATCATGTTTCTTGTTTTTGTCGAGTTTAGGCAAGTCATCTATATTGTATGTTTCACCATCTATTTTTAGTCTCACGTAACCCTGCTTTTTAATTTCCAATATCTCTTTGAAGTGCTCTCCTTTTCTGCCACGCACAATAGGAGCAAGTATATATATTTTAGTTTCTAAAGGTAATGCTATAATAGTATCTACAATTTGAGATACAGCCTGTTTCGTTATTGGCAACCCAGTTACAGGCGAATAAGGTATTCCCACTCGTGCATATATCAAACGTACATAATCGTAAATTTCAGTAACGGTTCCAACAGTTGATCTTGGATTTTTTGAGATCGACTTTTGATTAATTGATATTGCAGGAGAGAGGCCTGTGATTGACTCAACATCTGGTTTATCTTGAATATTAAGAAATTGACGTGCATAAGCCGATAGACTTTCGACGTATCGGCGTTGGCCTTCTGCATAAATCGTATCGAATGCAAGGCTAGACTTACCAGAACCACTTAGTCCAGTTATAACAACTAACTTATTTTTTGGTATATTGACATCAATACCCTGCAAATTATGCTCTCTTGCACCTTTAACTCTGATCATACTTCATGTACCTTTGACCATTACAGCCTCAAAATACATAAACTCACAACAACTTGCTACTAATTTTTTCAACTGTTATGGAAAACGAAGTAGCATAACTAGTGCAAAACATTTTGCCACACAACTATATGAACATCTGTTTTCGCCAAGTTAGTTCGTACAACAAATGGTGTCATAAAAGTATGTTTTCTACAATCTCATCAAAAACATGCTTACCAATTTTTGGAAACAGGAAATTTTATTTTATATAAAATATAGAATTTTGATAAATTTAACTTTTTTGTGAGATTATGCAGTGATAAAAATAAATTGAGAGGGAAAGGTTGTGGCAATAGAGAAGGAGAAGTTTTTTGAAATAATAAATGAGGTAAGTAAAAGTGGAGGTTTGGATGAAGATAATTTACTTGAAAGAATAAAGAATGAGTTAAAAGGAAAAGATGCAGGAGAGTACAACAAGTTTAGTAAAAATTTTAGTAAAGAACATCAATTTAGTATAAAATTTTCAGAAGAAGCTGCAGAAGATTGGACGTTGTTACATCTTGCTGCAGCATGCAACAATCTTTTGATAGCGGAATTTCTAATGAAAAAGAAAGCAAGTGTTAGCGCTCGAGTAAAAGATGGTTCTAAAAATGATGGGCTAACTGCTTTGCATATTGCTGCTTCTTGTGGACATGAAAGCATGGTAAAACAACTACTAAGTGATGATCGAGTTAATCCTTCATTAAAAAGCAAAAATAAGACTCCAAGGGAGGTGGTTGGTAATATAGAAAATAAAGAAGCTATAGTAAAAATGTTAAAGGAAGCAGAACAAAATTTTTGTACAAAGCATGAGAAAAAAACTGCTGCACCAGCAGATGTTATAAATTCTGTGAAACAATATGATACCATACGTAGTGGTGCACAGGCTCCTGTTACGTGCGAAAGTAGTGACAGTTTAGTAAGTGAGCAAGACTTACGTGTTAGTGTTAAGAATATGGTAGAAAAATTTGAGTCACCGCAAAGAAAAAGTGCTACATGTAGTGGTAAACAGACTCCTATTGACGAAAGTGTTAGTAGTGATGACAGCGGTCTAGAACTTGAAACTACATTTAATACCTCTTCCTGCTCCGAAATAAATCACGACGAGGCAGTTGATAATCAAACTTTAGAAAGTTTGCCATCTCAAATTCAGTTGCGAGATAGCCAAATCCAGAAATTACAAGAGGCAGATGAGGAATTAAAACGGGTAAAGAATTGCATGGGTGGACATGAGAATAGGTTAGAAGTACTTGATAAACTCAGTGAAGAGAATCAATCACTAAAACAACAAATACAAGATCTAAAAAGTAAAAATACAACACTTAATAGTGAATTAAGCAAAACCAAAGCAAATAAAGTATTACTAGAAAAAACAGAAAAAGGACAACTGTGTTTCTTAAAAGTTGCTTCTGTAAACCTTGTAACCATGTTGACAGTAGGTGTTATCTTTAGTGTAGCTTTCCAATTACCAATTCTATCAATGATTGCAATTTCTGTGATGTCTTCATTGATAGTCGGTGGAGTTACATACGCACTATCACCGCAACCTACTGAATTAAAAGAAGTAAGTATTCAATGCTCAATGCAACATGATGCTTGTAAAACTTAACTTGTGCGCTTCCTGGTAATTTTGATATAGTTATTTCAGTTGAAATTTACAGATTTACAAATGGCAAGCTTAAGTGTAAGAGAAGCGTTATGCACGGCAATCAGAGAAGAAATGCAAAATGACCCTGATGTATTTATCATGGGTGAAGAGGTTGCAGAGTATGATGGTGCTTATAAAGTAACAAAAGGATTACTGAAAGAGTTCGGAGAAAATAGGGTAGTTGATACACCTATTACCGAACATGGATTTGCTGGTCTTGCTGTTGGAGCAGCATTTGCTGGACTTAGGCCAATAGTGGAGTTTATGACTTTTAATTTTTCTATGCAGGCTATCGACCAAATTGTGAATTCCGCAACAAAAACAAATTATATGTCGGGTGGACAACTTGGATGCCCTATAGTATTTCGTGGACCAAATGGAGCTGCAGCAAGAGTTGCTGCACAACATTCTCAGTGCTTTGCATCTTGGTATTCGCATGTTCCAGGGTTGAAAGTAATAGCACCTTACTTTGCCTCCGATTGCAGAGGTCTGCTTAAAGCTGCAATTCGTGACCCTAATCCGGTAATATTTCTAGAAAACGAGATCGCTTATGGACATGAGCATGAAGTTCCTGACTCTGAGCTATCAAATAAAGATTATCTACTTGAGATAGGCAAAGCTGCTGTTATACGGGAAGGAAAGGATGTAACTATCACTGCTTTTTCATTGAAACTAATGGATGCGTTAAATGCAGCAGATTTACTCTCTAGTGAAGGAATAGAAGCTGAAGTTATCGACCTCAGAACCTTAAGACCACTTGACACTGAAACAGTTATTAACTCTATTAAGAAGACCAATAGATTAGTAAGCATAGAAGAGGGTTGGCCATTTGCAGGAATAGGAGCAGAACTCTCAGCCATGGTTATGGAACAAGGATTTGACTACCTTGACGCTCCGGTTGTACGGGTAACCGGCAAGGATGTCCCCTTACCTTATGCTGCAAACCTAGAAAAGAAAGCATTACCACAAGTGGAAGATATAGTTGAAGCTGTGCACCAAGTCTGCTTTAGAAAGAAATAGTCCTATTGACTCTTTTTTTTATCTCCCGTTCCACATTCTTCCATAAAAGAGGCATTTGTAGAGTTTATACCACCCATTACTTTTATGACAATAGTTTTAGCGCCAAAAAACACAGCGCAAAATACACCGAGGGCGAAAAGAGCAGGCCACGGCATTCTACCAAATATTGCAAGTAAAGCTGCTCCTATTATCACTACGGTCATAAGCGGTCCACCTATTCCCCAAACGTAGCCAATAATATTACATATTACTTGAGCAGTTGTATCGTCATTAGAGTTAGCAGCACTTCCAACATGAGAAAAAGAAATAAATAATGCTATAAGTAGAATACAAAAAACCTTTCTAATTGTAGGGTTCATCCCTATACCTTAAGTTTAAATATTATAATTATATCTAAAATAGTATAATTTTCAGTAAAACTAGCATTGTGATTTATACAATATTGCATAGCAAATGATGTCTATTGGTTATCAATCACTGTCAATTACTTGAGAGCTTATTTCGACTTTCGAAAAAGAGCAATAACACCCATGAGTAAAATTTCACATTACCACTTTTATGTGTTATGATAAGCTTAAATTTATAAAGAAAATAAAATTGAAAGAATTGAGAGAGAACCGGATAGCAAGAACGAGAAAGTTTTTATCTTCACTGTTTTTTTTGCTACTAATTGCTCTATCAATACGCAGTCTTTTATTTGAGCCATTTCATATTCCTTCTGGTTCAATGAAAAGCACTCTACTTGAGGGAGATTATATTTTTACTAGTAAATATTCATATGGTTATAGTAAACACTCTTTTCCATTTTCTCCAAACATCTTTAGCGGTAGAATCTTTTATACCCCTCCGGAGCGTGGTGATATAATAGTTTTCAAGCCTACAAGAAATGACAGCATTAGATTTGTTAAGCGGGTAATAGGAATACCGGGCGATAAAGTGCAAATGATAGAGGGGGAGTTATATTTAAATGATCAGAAAGTAAAGCGAAGACAAATTGAAAATTTTTTTGATTATGAGTCAAAGCGTAATATAGCAAGATACATCGAAACACTCCCGAGCGGCAAGGAGCATGAAATTCTAATAGATAATCTTTCTAATAAGTTATCATACAATACTCCAGTTTATTATGTGCCTGATGATCAATTTTTTGTTATGGGAGACAATAGAAATAATTCTTTTGATAGCAGGTTTTCTGAAATTGGGTTAATACCAACTGAAAATATAGTTGGACGCGTAAGCATGGTTGGTTTATCGTTTAAATTAGGCAAAGTTGATTGGTTGCCGTTTGATTTTAGGTTACCTATTGCTCTGAGATTTGACAGGGTACTTCACAAAGTTGTATGAACTCTATCTGTCTGCTGATTCGCATAATTCTAAAGCAGAGTTTTCTAACTCAGAGATAGCATTATTAATGTTGTCTAAGTCATTTTCCTGTAAAGCGTCTTTTACGTTCTGTAGTAAAATTTTTAACTTTTGCTCAGTGGAAACATTTTCAACTAGATGTATGAGCTTGTTACCGTTAATTTTAGCCTCTGCAAGGGAACGAGCCTTCATGTCTTCATCAAAGTTACTTACTGACTGATTGACCATATCTTGAATATCTTCTTCACTTAAGCCAGAGCTTGAATTTATTTCAACTGTCTGTTCGACTCCAGTAGTTTTTTCTCTTGCAGTGACAGTCAATATTCCATCAATGCTAACTGTAAATCCTATTTCAACTTTTGCAGAACCTGCAGGCAATTGTGGTATACCTTTGAGTTCAAATCGTGCTAGAGATTTATTATCTTTTATCATTTCACGTTCTCCTTGACAAACGTGAATTTTCATTGCTGTTTGCCCGTTAGCGTAAGTTGTAAACTCTTTTATTTCTGAAACTGGTAGTGGTGTATTTCTTGGTATAATTTTTTCAACTATTCCCCCCATAGTTTCTATGCCAAGTGATAAAGGCAGCACATCAAGGAGAATATTCCTATCTTTTGAGTTTGAAGTTAAATAATGAGCCTGCAAAGCTGCCCCATTGGCAACTGCTTTGTCCGGATCCACATCATTCAGCACTTTATTGCCAAAGAGTTTGATTAGTGAATTTTGCACTAATGGCACTCTAGTTGCGCCACCAACTAAAATTACCCCTTTTATATCATCGATTTTAAGATCTATGTTGCTTATAGTACGAGTAACTATATTTATAGTCTTATTAACCAAAGGACTGATTGCTTGCTCGAATTCTTCTTTGGTAATTTTGCACTTAAATAATTCACCATTGATGCTGAATTCAAAAGTGCCAGAGGTATCTTCACTTAGGTACTCTTTTATAGCACGTATATTGCAGATACCAGTTTTAGTGTATGAATGTTGTAATTTGTAGGTAGTTGTATCAGATGGTGTCATTCCAGTGCTTGACACTGGAATCCAGTTCTTATTATATAACTTTCTGGTGTGTTCACTTGCAATCAAACTTTCTGGATCCCAGACTGGGATGACACTAGAGCATTTTTTATTTAAACCTACCTGTTCTCTATACTTTTCAAGCACGATTAAACTAAGTAGATGATCAAAATCATCACCACCAAGTTTAGTATCACCACCAACTGCAAGAACTTGAAACACTCCTTGATGTAATTTTAATATTGAAATGTCAAATGTTCCACCACCGAGGTCATAAACTGCATATATGCCACTGTTATTGTTCTTTCCAATGGAGTAAGAAAGTGCTGCAGCGGTTGGTTCATTAATGAGGCGAAGAACATCTATGCCAGCTAATTTTGCTGCATATTTGGTTGCGTTACGTGCTGAATCATCAAAATAAGCTGGTACAGTAATCACTGCTTTGTTAACTTTCATCCCTGTGAATTTTTTTACCCTCTTGCATAGAGTTTTGAGTATCTCAGCAGAGATCTCAATAGGAGTGAGATACTTTTCTTCTGAGCATTTTACCCTAATAACTTTTTCACTTTCGTTATCTATTTCACAATTGATACCTTCTTTATGCAAGTCTTTAACACTTTTACCCATTAAGCGTTTTATAGAGCAGATAGCGTTTTCGCCAACATCGTAGCCTACTTTTAGTACATCCTTTTCATATGAAATGACAGAAGGTAATAGTTCACGACCTTGCTCATCTTTAAATATTTCTACATTGCCAGCTTTATTTACCATGGCAATTAAAGAGTTAGTAGTTCCAAGATCTATACCAAAAACTACCTCATTTGAACTTGGTTCAGAAATTTGAACTGGCCGCATTTTCCTTCATCTCCTCAAATGACTTATATAAATATCTCAATCTAAAAACTTGCGTAGCAGCTTCATCAAAATTTTTTGTAGCAAAAGCATTAATTAGGTTTTTAGTACAATCTTTTACCTTTTCATCAATCATCCTACTTGCAAATTGTAAATCATCGCAGTCTAGAAAGTATTCTCTTATTTCCATTGATTCATTTAATATTTCAGGATCAAGATGCTCTTTTTTGCTTTGTACGTCAAAAAGATCCAACAAATGTTCGGCACGCTTTAGCGGTGACTTCAGTACCTGATAAGCTTTGTTGATACTTTCCATATTTTTGGACTCTCTTTCATTTATATCAGTTTTGCTTAGCTCAATATATTTTTTCTCCAGCTCATCAAAGCTGATGTTAAAAGCCGGTTCAATTCCAAATAATGTGAAATGGTTGCTAGACATGAAAACTCTCTCCACAACCACATTTTCCTTTCTCATTAGGATTTTTGAAAATAAAACCTGATGAGAATTTTTCCTCTACATAATCCATTTCAGAGCCAAGGATAAACATGATAGATTTTGGATCGATCAGCACCTTGACTTTTTGATCATCACTGCAGCTTTCTTCAATTACCGACTCCAAAGGACGAACATCATATGCATATTCAATATCATATTTTAAACCAGAGCATCCTTTTTGCTTAATTAGAACTCTTATTCCTATTGCTTCTTCAAGGTTAGCATGCTTCTTTTTGTCCAATAAAAACCTTACCCTCTCTACTGCATTTGCAGTTAGAGTGATAGGTTTTTTAACAGAATTTACTCCTTGAAATTCACTCATGTTCCTCAATGTTTTTGTTTATTTTGATAATCATGAATAGCAGCTTTTATAGCATCCTCAGCAAGTACTGAACAGTGTATCTTTACTGGCGGCAAAGACAATTCTTCCACTATTTGAGTGTTCTTTATCTTTGTTACATTCTCAATAGTTTTCCCTTTGATCATTTCTGTTAACAAAGAGCTTGAAGCAATGGCAGAACCACAACCAAAAGTTTTAAATTTTGCGTCTTCAATAACACCTTTATCGTTGACCTTTATTTGCAGTTTCATTACATCTCCGCATGATGGTGCACCAACTAAACCAGTACCAACATTTGGATCATTTTTGTCCAAAGAGCCAACATTCCTTGGATTTTCGTAATGATCTAAAATTTTCTCATTATAACTCATAGAACTACCCGTAAACCATTACTTACATTATAACATATTTAGGTTAAAAACTAAAGTAAAATACACTAGCAAGCGGTACATTTTACTCACAAAATATATAGGTTACTAGTGTATTTACTTTACAAATACATATAGTGCATGTCATTCTTTATATGGTAATTTTAGAAGGAGTATTTCTTGAGTTTATTCAGTAATCTTTATCAAGGACTATTAAAAACCTCCTCCCGTTTTAGTGATGGAGTAAAAAATATTTTTTCTGGCAAAAAAAAATTAGATCAGTCGCTTTTAGATGATCTGGAAGAGCTGCTGATCAGCATGGACATAGGTCATAAAACTTCTAGATTGCTTATTGATAAGCTCGCAAGTATCAAATTTGAATCAGAAGTTGAGCACAACGTTATCACACAGCAGTTAATGAGCGAAATAGAAGCAATATTAAACCCTGTTGTGCAGCCGCTCATTTTGAATAAAAAACCACACATAATAATGGTATGCGGAGTGAATGGTAATGGAAAAACTACAACTATAGGTAAACTTGCCTATAAATATAAGGAAAAAGGAAAATCCGTTATGCTTGTTGCGTGCGACACATTCAGAGCTGCTGCGAGTGAGCAATTAAATATTTGGGCAGAACGTTCTGATTGCTCTATTGTTACTGGAGAGCACGGCAGCGATTCTGCAAGTGTGGCATATAGAGCTGTAAATCAAGCGATCAAAGATAGCGTTGATGTTGTTTTAATTGATACAGCAGGAAGGCTACAAAACAATGTAAATCTCATGCAAGAGCTGTCAAAAATACATAGAACGATAAAGAAATTGGATGATACTGCTCCTCATGATGTTATTTTAGTTCTTGATGCAACTACTGGCCAAAATGCTTATAGCCAATTAGAGGCGTTTAGTAAAATGGTTGGTGTTACCGGGTTAATTGTAACAAAGCTAGATGGTACTGCCAAAGGTGGAGTAGTGATTGGGCTTGCAGAAGCTTATAAGGTGAAATTACACGCTATAGGAATTGGTGAAAGTATAGAAGACCTGAGGGAATTTACTGGCAAAGAGTTTGCTGAAGCGCTGTTTAAATATGATTGAAGATCTCTTTAATTTTCTCATATGACCAAGCTTAATTATCATGAGAAGCCGTTTTTAGATGGTATAATTCCAGTACTTCCTATTTGAGTAGCCTTTTCTTGTCATCCCAGTCTGGGATCCAGATTGCAAGTGGGTTGGGTGAGCCGTTAACGTATAAAAATTACTTCCGCATATTTTCAATCTCATTATAATTACAAATAGAGATATTTTAAGAGCTCAAAATCTATCTTTAGTCTGCAGACTTTTTAATCAAACTTATTAAAAAATGTATTCTTCAGTGTATATCTGTCGTATGTGCACTGCATTTTTTTTCTAACTCTTTTTTATACAGGAGGATTTTATGTCCAGAATTCCAGATACTTGACCTTTACTTTAGCCAATAAAAATCAATGGGCGCCCATGGTTTTTATAAAGAAAGTATAAGAAAAAAAATATTTTAAAGAATATGAAATAAGGATCTAATATGTTTTGTGGGCAACCAAAAACCACTTCAGCTTGTCACTCATGCCTAAAAAGTAATTATATTAATGTAATATTCATACTTATATTCTAATATAAGTATTGGCTTTTAATTAAGGAGTATATTATGAAACAACAAGCACCAACAGAATATGCAAAATCTCGATGTGAAATGAAATGCTATAACTACAGAGACGGCTATACAGATCAATACTATCGATGCGTCGACGAATGAATTCAGAGGCACAGTTCTGAAGTTTTTAAACCTCATTCACAAATTAGTGAGAAATTAGCAGCTAGCGCAAAAAGTCTCTTTGATGAGAGCGAAAAATTATCGCTTATAGCAGAGGAAATATATAATCAAGATCCAATGAATTTTTAATTACAGTAAAAACAGTAAAAAAAGAAGCCAGTGTCACCTACTCAGATGACATTATGGAAGCTGGGATGACATCCTTCTCACAAGCAAAATGTTCATGCAGATAATATTTAATTGTGATTGAAGACCTCTTTTAACTCTTTTATATGACCAAGCTTAATTATCTCAATATCATGAGAAGAATAATTGCCATTTTTAGGCATAATCGCTTTTTTAAATCCTAACTTTTGTGCTTCCCTTAATCTGAGATCAGCATGCGAAACATTTCTAATTTCTCCTGAAAGTGCAACCTCACCGCAGATTATTGAAGAAATTGGCAGCGGTAAATTTACTAAACTTGAAATAAGGGAAGCAGCAACAGCAAGGTCAGCTGATGGTTCCTGTATTTTGAGTCCTCCCGCAATGTTTAGGTATACTTCTTTATCATGCAAAAACATTTTACAACGAGCACTTAGAACCGCGATTATCATAGCTAATCTATTAATATCCCAACCAACTACTGCTCTTCTTGGAGTTGCCATATTAGTCCTTGCTATTAATGCTTGCACTTCCATTAAGATTGGTCTTGAGCCTTCAACTCCTGCAAATACGGCGCTGCCAACTACTTCTCTATCATGTACGGTCAAGAATAATGATGATGGATTATCAACAGGCATGAGTCCTGCTTTAGACATCTCAAAAACACCAATTTCATTTGCAGGGCCAAATCTATTTTTAATAGTACGTAAAATGCGATATTGATTACTATTTTCACCCTCAAAATATAGTACTGTATCTACCATATGCTCCAGGGTTTTAGGTCCCGCTATTTGTCCATCTTTCGTTATATGGCCAACTATTAAGAGAGAAACACCATATTGCTTTGCAAGAACAGTCAATTCATGAGCGCAGGTACGGACTTGAGTTACAGTTCCTGGTGCTGATGTGACTTTGCTATCATACATAGTTTGTATAGAATCAATTATCAAGAACTTAATACTTTTATTTTTCCTTATTGTTGCTACTACATCAGTTAAAGATACTGTAGATAAAAGCTTAATTTTAGGTTCATTTATCTTAAGACGCTTTGCTCTGAGGCTCACTTGCTCTAAAGATTCCTCGCCAGATACATAAAGACATTCAAAAGAGGAAAGTTGTACAACATTAGCTGCAATCCTAAGCAAAAGAGTAGATTTTCCAATTCCAGGTTCACCACCAATTAAAATGCTAGCACCTTGAACGATACCTCCACCAAAAACTCTATCTAACTCTTCTATTCCTGTTAAAAAACGATCGGGGGTAATAATTTCACTATCTGATAACGCTTTTATTGAAATTGGTGCAGATGTACTTCTCGTTTCTGTTTTTAGTACTATTTCTTCGACAACCGTATCCCAACTGTCACATGCAATACACCTTCCTACCCACCTTCCAGTGCTATGACCGCAGAATTGACATACGTATGCAGTTTTCATAAAAGCCAAAATTATAATTGTAATAAAAATTAGCTAAATAAGTGAAATAAATTTAAATAGAGAAAATTACCAATCACACTTTTTATCTTGTGGTTTTATTTGCAATATTGCTACTAAGCTGACTAATAAGCAAAAAATTACATAAAGCCCAGCAGCAAAGTCTATTTTAGGAAACATTATAGTAAACCAAGTGCATATCATAGGAGTAAATCCTCCATGCAAGGCAAAAGAGATGTTGCGTGATAAGCTAACACCACTAAATCTAACATTAGTAGGAAAAAGTTCAGCAGTAACTATCCCTATAGGATTAATACCCCTCTCGATTATAGAAAGAGCCATAACACTCAACATGATTATAAGATAGCTTTTATAGTAATATGCAATAGACAACATAGGACAACATAATACCATTGTTATCACTATAAATAAGATTGCAGTGCGTTCTCTTCCTGTTTTATCAGCTAAAATTCCAAGCACTATTGAAGATATCGGCATTAATATGCTGGTTATAATGAGTACAACTTCGTTGACATACGTTGTTACATAAGTTTCAACAGACACTATTTCTTTTGCAATTGTTCTAAGAAATATGGTAAATCCAACAGCAACATTAACAGGTACAGATATTAAAATGGCAAGTATCAGGGCTCTTTTATAGCGTTTTGTAAGCTCTATTATTGGTAAATTAGGTAAATTTCTTTGTTCTCGATTTTTTTCATACGCTGGAGTTTCTCCTAGTGTATATATACTATATGCGCTTATTAATCCTAAAATGGCTGAAAAAATAAACGGCAGCCTCCAACCCCAAGCGTTAAAATCAGTGGTTTTTTTACAAATGATCACTGCAACCACAGAGAGCAATATGCCAATGGAGCGACCAAAACTTATTATTCCAAAAAACATTCCTAGTTTTTTCTTATTAGGTAAATGCTCTATGAGATAAACAGAGCTACCTCCTTGCTCAGCGCCAAGTGCAACCCCTTGTATCAGATGGATTGTAAGAAGCAACATAGTAGAGGTTATTCCTATTTTACTATAACTTGGAATAAACGCAACGAGACTAGAAGGAATCGATATTAGCAAGATAGCAATCGTTAACGCCATTCTCCTTCCATACCTATCACCAATGTGACCAAATACAGATGCACCAAGTGGTCTTACCATTGCACCCATTCCTGCAATTCCAAACAATTGCAATATGCTGTAGTAGATATCTTTTGCATAACAAAATTCTCTACTAATTATATTAACCAGATCAATAAAGAGCATATGGTCATACCATATTGCGATTCTACAGAGTATTGTTGCAATCAATACTCTTGTTTGTTGATTGTACACTTAGTTTAATTTGTAAATGTCTACTTATTTTTATTTTGGCTGCTTTTTAGAACTTTGCAACCCAAGCGTATGGCTTATATGTAAATATTATTAAAATTGGAACTTGCATAACCAGCCAGTCTGGGATCAAATAAAAAAATCTGGTCATCCGCTGGAATGACATGGTGGAATGTGTCATTCCAGTACTCCTTTTCTTGTCATCCCAGTGCTCCGACACTGGGATGACACCTCTCTTAAATTACTTTAGCTACAAACATCAAGAAATTTACCAAGTAGAAAAAAGACAAAAGAACCCCCCTATTAGCTAGTTGTGACTCCTGAAAATTGGCCTGTCTTAAACAGCCCGTTTCAGCTTATATGGTTAAAAAACTGGAAGTTTTGTAAAGAAATAAGATGCACATAGTGCAAAAAATTAAAAATAAGACGACAACTGCGTTATGCTTTTGTCGTTTAATCTCCACAGACGAAGATAAATAGTATAGCGTTATCCTTATGGTAAGGGAGTTGGGAAAATTTGTAAAGTAGGCTCTTTCATTAGGTTTTTTGCTAACATTAAAACAATTCACTTAAAAAACTGAGAAGACCATTAAAATATTTTTTTACTTTTTATTCTATATATTTCAACATATTACCTTTAAGTACTAATAATTATGGCATTATTGATAGTTGAGTCGCCGGCAAAGGCAAAGACGATAGGTAAATATTTGAGTAAAGAATTCAAAGTGGCTGCATCCTTTGGCCACGTCAGAGATCTGCCAGCGAAAAATGGTTCTGTTGATCCTGATAATGACTTTACCATGAAGTATGAGATTATTGAAAAAGCAGAAAAGTATGTAAAAGAGTTAGTCAAGGAAGCTAGTAAAACATCAGATATATACCTTGCAACAGATCCAGACAGAGAAGGAGAAGCAATAGCTTGGAATGTGATAGAGGCACTAAAGGAAAGAAAAGCAATCAATGATGAAAGCAACATTCATAGAGTAGTCTTTAACGAAATAACAAAAAGAGCAGTGCAAGAAGCTATAAAAAATCCACGTGAAATTAATATGGACTTAGTGCGTGCACAGCAAGCACGCAGAGCTTTGGATTATCTAGTTGGATTTAGCTTGTCACCGCTGCTGTGGACAAAATTGTCGGGAAGCAAATCTGCAGGGCGAGTGCAGTCTGTTGCATTAAAGCTTATATGCGAACGAGAGGATGAAATCAGTAAGTTTATAACACAGGAGTATTGGAGCATAAAGGCAGAAATGCAAAATAGCAAAGATGAGGCTTTTTTTGCTATGCTAAGCCACTATGACAATAAAAAGCTAGAAAAATTTGATATTAAAAATGAAGAAGAGGCAAAGAACTTAGTCAGGGAGATCGAGTCAAGGCAGTATGCTGTAAGCACAGTAGAACGCAAGCAAGTTAAGAGAAACCCGCTTCCTCCATTTATCACCTCAAGTCTTCAGCAAGATGCAGTGAATAAACTGTATTTTAATGTGAAAAATGTTATGCGAGTAGCGCAAAATTTATATGAAGGTATCAATATTGGTGGTGAAACCGTAGGGTTGATAACTTACATGCGTACAGATGGGTTTCATATTGCAGATGAGGCTATAAACTCAATCAGGAGATCAATTAAGTCATTATATGGTGATAAATATTTACCGCAGTCTCCTCGTAAATATGTAAAAAAGGTCAAAAATGCTCAAGAAGCACATGAAGCAATCCGGCCAACTGATATTAATAGAACACCGGGTAGTATTAAGGATTACTTAACGCCAGAGCAATTTAAATTGTACGATTTAATCTGGAAAAGAACCATCGCAAGTCAAATGGAATCGGCGATTCTTGATCAAGTGGTAGTTGGAATTAGTTCTATTGACCAGAAAGTGATTCTGCGAGCAAGTGGATCAAGTATATTCTTTGATGGTTTTTATAAAGTCTATCAAGATAACATGGAAGCCGAAAATGAAGGCCTGCTACCTGCCATGAAGGAAGAGGAAGCGTGCAAGTTGATTTCTGTTGATCCGAAACAGCACTTTACTCAACCGCCACCTCGTTATAGTGAAGCGAGTATAGTAAAAAAAATGGAAGAAGTCGGTATAGGTCGCCCATCAACTTATGCAACAATTATTTCGGTATTACAAGATCGTGAATATGTTTCATTGGATAACAAAAGATTTATTCCAAGCAGCCGCGGTAAGATCGTGACTATATTTTTGGAAACTTTTTTTCAGCGTTGTGTAGAGTATGACTTTACAGCACAAATGGAAGAAAGGCTTGATTCAATCTCAAATGGACATGCAGATTGGAAAAAAGAACTAGGCTATTTTTGGGTGCCATTTTTTAATCATGTAAATTCTGTTAAGCAAATGACACATGATGAGATTTTTAGTGGTATTCATGATTTGGTAGTCAATTGGTTTTGCTCAGAGGAAGGAAAGGAAGAAATAGGTAAAAAATGTCCTAATTGCTCTGGTGGTATATTGAAATTAAATTTTGGAAAAGCCGGTGTGTTTCTTGGATGTTCTAACTATCCTGCATGCAATCATACAAAAGAAATTACGGGCAGTAATGACAATTCAGAATATCCAAAAAGTTTGGGTATAGATGATGTGACAGGCCAAGAGGTAATGATCAAAAAAGGTCCTTTTGGACTTTATCTGGAGTTTAATAGTGAGTCAGAAAAGAAAAAAAAGATTTCTGTACCAAAAGATATAAATGTTAATGATATTGATCTAAATACCGCCACTCGATTACTTTCCCTGCCGAAAATAATCGGAGAACACCCAGAAACTGGAAAGGAAGTAAAAATAGGTCTTGGACGATTTGGGTACTATATTCTCTATGATGGTCGATACTTTTCTCTTAAAAAAAGCTCTAAGGAGGTATTAGACACACAATTAAACGAAGCTATACAAATTATTGAGAGCAGCCCACGCAAAGAGCTAAAATCTCTTGGTTTTAATGAAAAGGGAAAAGAAGTTTTTATCTGCAACGGTAGGTACGGATTCTATATAAAATGCGGTAAAACAAACGTTGCTTTGGGCAAGAATGCAGATATTGAAAGTATAGATCTGAAGAAGGCTTTAGAGTTAATTAAGAATAAAAAGTAGACTTCTTGCATAACCATTCTTTATATGTTCTTTATTGTTGTTCCAGCGCTACACGCTGGAACTGAGAAAAAAAGAGCCTGAATTACAAGAAAGAAAATATTCAGATAACGAGAAAGTTGTCACCTGGTTAGCAGCTACAGTCGTGTGACGCAGACGTGCTACCAGGAAAATAGTCTCTATCAGAGTTAAGCTTTGCTTGCAAAATGAAAAGTAAGACCAGCTTCTATACCGTGTGTGTGAAAAAAGCCATTCTGTATGGTAGTAGTCATTTTATTATCACCTGTTTGTTGATCCATTTTGTTTGTTTTAGCATCCAACTTTAAAGTTTCCGGTTTGTATTCACTGCTACCAATAACACCAAAACCTCTATATCCGATATGCATATTTACATCTTCATTTATATGATAATCAAAGCCAGCCTTTAATTGACCTGCAGGTCTTATTGACGATTTTTCAAACATTGTCATTCTTGTTGCACCAACTCCAATACCAACATAAGGAGAAAAAGAGAAACTCTCACTTTTCCAATGATGATAAACATTTGCCATTACAGATATGTTCTCAATTTTGTCATGGTTAATAATTGATCCATATTGATTGCCGCCTTCTGTGTACGATATTGTCATCTGGCCGCTTGTTAAACCAACATTATCCACTTTCACGGAAGAATACATTCCTTCTAATTCAGCTCTATAGCTATTATTACCTAATTCCCCTGTATAACCAAGTGCTACATTTGCAGCAAAAGGTGGATTATAATCTCCTTCATACTTGTTTAGTAGCTGACCTTCTGTACTCTGAGCACCCCTGTCATTTACAGATACCTTATTGGCATCTGTAGCATCTTTACTTCCAATTTTTGCTTTCAACTTACCAAAGTTCAAATATTGACCGTAATATCTAGTACCAAAGTAAAATCCTTCCGTTTCACTTGCAAAAGATTGTTGTGACAACAATAAAGCAAGTGCTGTAACTGCTAATGTTTTTTTACTCATCATGACTATTCCTCTAGTTAAAATAGCTAATCTAGTACTAATTAATTAAAAATGATTTAATATGAAAAAACTAATTATTTTCTAAGCTAAAAAATAGGTAAAATTAACCTCTATCCTCGATTTTATTGCCGTCTAGTTTGTCCTCATCTTCAAATTCATCATCATCTTCAAATTCATCCTTACTGTCTTCATCATCAAACCCATCATCGTCTTCCTCATCATCAAAACCATCACCACCTTCAAATTTATCATCAATATCCTCGTCTTCAAATCCATCTTCAATCTCTGGCTCATCGTATACTGCATCTTCAGTTTTAGCTTCAACAGGATAATCAGCATCTTCAATAGCATTACTCTCTTCTTCATTACTAATCTTATCTTTGTTAGCAGCAGAAAAGACCTTGTTTGGATCATATGGCTCTTGTGTAGGCACACGTGTTGGTTTAATCAGCCTTCTTGTGAATGTGCTATCACTATAGTACAAAATTTTCTTTGACTTAATTGGATAAGTCGATTCTATCAAAATTATTTGATCATCACGTGGCAGCATAATAATTTCTTGAGGTAAGAGCAATGCTCTCTGTGTTTCAGAGATATGCAATGATCTTGATGCAGGATTCAAGTCTAAAAATTTAGGTTTGTTTAATGATTCTTGTTGTACAGTTTTGTTTCCTATAAGCTGAGATATCAAATTAGCCGTTTCAATATTATTGGCTGCAAAAGTTATTCTATAGGTTGAGTTTGATAAAAAGGAGTTCATTCCTGCTTCTTCATATATTCCTTTAAGCTGTTCAGTATCTTGAACAATTAAAAATAACCTTACTCGATAGCCACGAAAGTATGCGATGCCCGTTTGAAATTGCTCCATTTTTCCAAGTGTTGGAAACTCATCCATTAAAAATAATACGCCGTAAGGCTCGTCATCTGATGGCAATTTTCTACATAAAAACTCAGTTGCCTGTTGGTAAAAAACCTGCATTAAAGGCCTGAGCCTAGTTAAGTTATCAGGAGTTAAACCAACATAAACTGTAGTTTTCTTCCTTTTAAAATCCAAAATATTAAAATCACTTGATGCAGTTGCAGTATCGATCAATGGGTTTGCCCACAATTCAAGCGACGAGTTCATAGTTGACACAACACCTGATCTTTCTTTGTCAGCCTTTTGCAAAAAAGCTGCAATGTTCATATACGCTACCGGATGTATTATTTTACCCATTGTGTCCAAAACTACAGCAAGATTGTAAACTACGTCATCGCTACGCATCGTACGCACAACCTCACCAAAAGATTTAACTTTCTCTGGTGCAGCAAGTAAATATAGTACCACCCCAACAAATAAGCTTCTTGCTTCGTTTTGCCAAAAATCTTGTTCAGGCATGATTAGGTTAGCTATTTTTTGCACATCGTCAACCATCTGTCCAGGTTTTTCACTAATCCATTCCAGTGGATTATAACAATGGCTTACCCCATCTGGCTGCGCTGGGTTCCATACATATACTTTTTGTCCTTGTCGCTCTCGCCAACCACTTGTTATTTCATAGTTTTCTAATTTTATATCATGCACAATTACCGAATCATTCCAAAATAACAAATTAGGAATTACAAAACCAACACCTTTACCAGAGCCTGTAGGTGCAAAGAGCAACGCATGCTGAAACCCATCAGCAATAAAATATCCTCTCTTATCTTTACCAAGCAATAGACCTTTTTTGCTTCTTAATCCCGATTTTCGTATGTCTTTCTCTGATGCCCACTGTGAATCTCCATGAAGTGATTCTTTCTTTTTAAATGGCCGCCACTCAATTAGTCTTTCTCTCACATTCCACAAAATAATCATCAAAACAATTTGAGGCAGTAGAGAAGATACAACTAATTTAATTTTGAGCTCAAAGCTATATAGCTCTGGATGATGCCAACAATATTGTATATGATCAAAAATTGTCGGCCAGAGAGCTTGAGGAAAAGGTGTCAAGCTAGGATTAATTGCTCTAAAATCTACACCATCTGGACCGTCAACAAACAGGTAGAATAATATACCAGACAAATAGAAGCAAAATTCAAGTATGCTAAAAGATACTACACCTCCTATGAGAATATTGCGTAGGTGATTTCCATTACTCATAAACTACTTTTTCTTAACTTACGTATAAATTTAAGTATTTTCATTTGAAGATCTAGTAAATAATATTTCAGAAATGCTTCTTTTGCCTCCACTGGTTCTTTTTAGCTGAATAACAATATCAATTACATTTCTAATGTATGGTATGATCTGATCTGGGGGAATTCCAAGATTTGCTTGCATAACCATAAGTTTTATTTGCTCAAGAGCCATTGCCGGACTATCCGCATGAAGAGTTGATATTGACCCTGGGTGGCCAGTGTTTATTGCTCTAAGAAAACTAAAAGCTTCTGCTCCACGCAGCTCACCAACTATTATTCTATCTGGTCTTAAACGTAAACATGCCTCTATCAAATCTTGAGTGGTCACTTTTGCCCTGCCTTGCCCTCCTTTAGAAGCAATTAAATGTACTTTATTGGGATGATCATTCAAAACTATCTCTCTTGCATCTTCAACAGTAATAATTCTTTCTTCAGATGGAATAGCACGCAAAGTAGCATTAGTAAAAGTGGTTTTACCAGTGGAAGTTCCACCACTAATTATGATATTTTTCTTATTTATTACAGCATATTCTAAAAACTCTTTTATTTTTTTTTGTTTCAGTAGCAAATCTAGGTGACGATCTACTGGATTATCGGTGACTCCTATAACAGTTTCAGAAAAAGCCCCCATTTTTTCATAATCATCCAATGCCAATTGCATAGAAGAAGGTTTACGAATTGAAATGACTACTTTATCAGGCTCACATGCTGGAGGAAACACTATCTGTATACGATAACCATTTGGTAATGTAGCTGAAAGCAGCGGTGTCTCTTCGCTCAGTTTTTGTTCTGTAGCTTGAGCAATCAACCTGCTAAGAGATTTTAAATGATTAAGATCAAATATTTCTAACTTTTCGCATCTTATTTCACCGCGATTTTCAATCCATACTTCCTTCGGTTTATTTATTGATATTTCATTTACACCTTCCTCTTGAAATATCCCTTGTAATGGCTCCAAGTATGTATCAAGTGCAGCATAGTTCATTTCAGTTATTTAATATTGACTGTGGAGGAAATACTATATCTTGGTTAACAAATACTTTCAATGCAGTTCCTTGATTAACATAAATAGTTGGTTTTTTATCTACACTCCTATCAACTATATCTCGCATGTCTTTGGAAAAATCATTAATTGATTTTTCAATTGCACTTTCATAAACTGACTTACTTTTTTTCTGAATTTGCTTTAATAATGCCTTCACATCTTCTAAAGTAATAGGGATATCCTCTTCAGTAACTTTTTGACCTGCAAGTGCTGTGCTTAGAACCTTCGCGATCTCTTCTTTCATGATCTCAAATAAATTTTGCTCGCTAGAAGCATCTTGAATTCTACTAATAGCTCTAGGACCTAATTTCCATTCTTCTTTTTTAACGGCTTTAATTGCTGTTTTAATATCACCTTCCCCCAATCCATTTACAATCACTTCTTTGAAAGAGAAAATGTCTATTTCAGTGCCAATGATAGATTTTACTGCGTCCATAACAGTTAACACATCGACAATATTAGAAGCCTTTTGTCCTATAATAGCTGAGCCAATTGAGATACTGGCAAGTGCTACTGAAGAAAACAACGCACTTGCTATTTTATTATCAACTATTCCAGCTATCCCTGCCCTTCCAATCTCATCGGTACCAGATGATGCAATAGCAACATCTATACCATGAGGAAGAATGATCCTATTCCAATTTATGTTCACGCGGGCTTTTGCAACATTTGAGTCGAATGAATAACCACCTATTAACCTTGAACCTTTTGGTATTAAAATTGTATCACCAGTTTCTGCATAAACGTCTCTACTAACAACAGCACGGAGCATTCCTTGTAAGTCAGAACTTATTGCAGTTTCAAGAATAGCGTCAATAACTTTACCTTGAATAATCATTAAACCAAGCTTTCCTACTTTGGTAGCTTTGCTCGATTGTGCTGAGGTATTGGATAAAACAGCATCTGTAGCTTTACCTTCCCCACTACTACCTGAAATTGCTAACATTTGTGCACTACGTCTGTCTCTAGGATAACCGCCACCCCCTATTGTAGGAAATGAAGTAGGCAAATTGCTAATAACATTACCAGAAGGAAAATTTTGCTTTGGTAAAACAGGTATATTTGACAAGGGAATTTCTTTTAGTTGCTCTTCTTTTTTTGTCACTTCCTCTTTTTTGATTTGTTTTACTTCTGGTATGACTTGTGGAATAGGAAGAGGAGGTAAGGGTGGCAAGAGATCAGTTACTACTCTTTCGGAAACTATTGCATTATCTGGAACTTGTTCTAACTTTCCTTTCAATTCTTGAATGTTTTGCTTTGTTTCCTCTTTTTTAACAATCTCTGGACCCTCTTTATTAGAAGGACTAAAATAAAGATAGTACACTCCACCAACTAAGAGCGCTACCATAACTATCATCAATGCCTTATAACCTTGATTAGAGCCAACTGTTACTACCTTGCTTTCTATCTCTGATTCATCTTCTACACTATTATGCCTTTCTTTACTCATATTATATGTACCACAACTAAAGTGACCTATTTATAACTTCAACTTCACTACCTTCATAACGCATTAATAGCTTTTTATGTACTCCTTTTATTATAACATAATCATCAAATAACAGCCTTTTACAGGATTCGCCTTCTATAAAAATCTGAGGAATTTTATTACTATTTCTAAACTTTAAATAGGTTAAATAACCATCATCGAATAACTCAATTGGAACTATATCTACGTTACCACCTTCATCAATATATGTATAGTTGTACCTCGTATTATTTTCTTGTATTATTTTTTCTGGCTTTTCTGTAATGTATTGCATTTGAGTAGGTAAAGAAACCTCATCTAAATCAACATCAAATTCATCTTCTTCTTGAGGATAATAAAAACGTATTACGTAAGATATATCCTTTTCAACGGAATAATCATGATCCACTTTTTTAGCATCAGCATCTGGGTATTTATCGTAATTTGGTCTTGAAATTAGATCAAAAATGTAATTTCTCTTTTTAGTTGTCGTAATAATCATGTTAGTGCGACTACTGACTTCAAATGGCATGACAAGCAGTTTATTATCATAAGGATTAATTTTCCAACTTGATGCATCACCAACAGCAATATTTTTGACTTTTTCCCCTTCTGCAAACTCAATATAAGAATAGTAACCTTGACTAAAAATTACTGTAAACACCTCATTAGAGCTATATACAAAAGTCTTTATTCTACTATCTACAGAAATAGGTTTATTATTAATAGATGCATTTAAGTTGCCACTTATTAGTAAGGCTAAAACTAACAATATCCTACACATATTCATCATCTACTCTATATGAAATAACTTGAAACCCTAACGGGTTAATATATCTTTGCTGATCATTCATTTCAAGCGATGCATATTTATACGACATCACAACTATCTTATTTTTCCTTGAGGAATTTCCATCTTTTCGTGTAAATTCTATAGAAAATCTCACTTGAAGAGCATCATTACCTAATTTTTGAATTGAACGAATTTTCAACTCACCTTTAGCATCTGAATATAAATTAAAAAGGTCATTCATATTCTGCGATTTTATATAATTGCTAAATTCACTATATACACTAGGCGAAGAAAACAACCTTACTTTTGTATAATAATTATAATTATAATTATATGGGTCAAAAACCTCCCTTGCTTTTATATACTCTGAAATAAAATAATCGTTCAGCGTTTCATTTGCAGAATATTGTTTTACTGTAACAGGATCAACCAATTGCACTATTCCTGACTTTTTATCAATTTCTATAACGAATGGCTCAATAGTGCTACTTGTGCTAATTTTAAATATAGCTAATATGCTTATAGAAATTGCAACTAGTAATATTAATGTAAATAAAAGTAAAGTATTTCTCTGAGCAACAACTGTGCTATAGCGACTTGAATTCCAATTTATATCCTTATCCAATGACTCATTACTTTTTTCTTGTTTTAAAAATTTCAGCATCTCAATATTCTTAAAAATCTTAACTTATATTAATTAACATAGCAAGCTAACAAAGTAGTTATAACAAAAAAGCTAATAAACCCTTAATCCATGGCCTAACTTGCCAAATTTTGTTTCCATATATGAATCATTATATTCATTGCGTTCCATAATAAGTGGTATACACTTTGTAACTTCTATACCGTTATTTTTCAACTCTGATAACTTTCTACCATTGTTTGTAAGTAATTGTATTTTGTTAATGTTCAATTTCTTAAGTATTTTAGCTGCAACAGCAAAGCTCCTTTCATCATCTTCAAAACCCAATACTCTATTTGAATCAACAGTATCAAGATTATATTTTCTTTGCATACTGTATGCTCTTAACTTATTAGTTAAACCAATGCCTCTCCCATCTTGCATCAAGTATAATATAATGCCATTCCCAAAGTCGGTCATTATTTGAATCGCTTGATGCAACTGGCTTCTGCAATCACATGATAAGCTGTCTAATAAGTCTCCTGTATAGCATGAAGAATGAATTCTCACTAATGGCTCATTATCTTTATCTGGATTGCCAATGATAATTGCATAATGTTCTCTTCCGCCACTTTTGGTTCTATAAGATATGATATCTACTTCTTGAGTCTGTTTTAAAAATAATGATGTTTTGCACACTTCATACACACTATGATTTTGTTGAAAATCATTCACAAGTAACGTATTTAGTGCAATAATGTCATTTTCTTCACACCAATTTCGCATTTCATGTTTATTCTCAAAAGTCATATCAGCCACTAACGCGTATGGCAATAATTCTGAGAACTTAAGCAAGGCAACAGCATACGCATCTATTGTCTTTGAGCATTGCAACTCTTTTATCCAATCTTCCTTTGAACAGTTTATTAAATGGAGCAGTTCATCAAAATTGCTTATCAATAGACGTTTGCTACTATGTTCTTTACTCTGACATATGTATTTTACCTTACTTGCAGTCAAAGTAACATACACATTACCTGATATAAGCTTATATTGACTAAATAAATTTTTTTCTAAAGTTTCAGCAGCAGCAAACAATAGATAGTTATTTTCATCATCATATATTAAAATTGGAAGACCACGCCTGACTTCACTGATGGCCCTTTCTACTTTATTTCTACTTTGATTTCCTATAAACATTTCACCTACACCAAACAACTTGGTGCGGTCGAGAAGACTTGAACTTCCAAGGCTTTGTGAGCCACAGCGACCTCAACGCTGCGTGTCTACCAATTCCACCACGACCGCACTTTATTCTAGTTTCTATATAATTACTTTAAATTACTTAATCATTTTAGGATTTTTCATCTAAAGTGTCAATCTGATACTAGGATAATTTAGGAAATGCCTATATAATTTAACTATGAATTTTATGGTTACAAACTTTAATCATTTAAGATAATCTTACTACTAATTCTTAATTTAGGTCTTTATACAAATGAAAATAGCTAATATCTTCATTTTTTTAATTCTATCTCTTACAATTAGCTTTTACCCCACTCATGCACAAATATTGTACACATGGTCTCAAATCATTCCAGAAAATAAATTAAGCATACGTGCGATTATAGACAATAACATGTGTCCCATTGCTTACGTCGATAATAAGGCAGTAGAAATGCTAAGTCGCAGCTCAATTAACAATACCGAAACAGTTTGTGAACTGATAGTAGAAACAAATGCTCAAAACATTAGTATTGACAATATAAAAGTTCCCGTATTAGCGGAAAAGATCAGCAAAATTGCCTTCATTGGCGATACAGGATGTAGAATAAATATGTTATTTCAGCAAGAATGTAATTCTGTAGATAACTGGCCTTTGAAAAAAAATTTAGATTCAATCGCTTTTCATAAACCAGATTTAATTATCCATGTTGGTGATTATCATTATAGACAAACAAAATGTAGAAACACAAAAAAGTGCAGCGATATTTATGGATATAGCAAAGAAGCTTGGTACGCTGATTGGTTTGAGCCTGCAAAAGATATTTTAACACAATCTCCTTTTCTTTTTGTTCGTGGAAATCATGAGAGTTGTAATAGAGCTTATGAAGGATGGTTCAGATATTTAGATTCATACCCCTTTTTCCCTCAAAAATGTGAAGATCTTATTTCCAGTTGGTTCTTAGATGCTGGGCCGATGAAGTTTTTTATCTTCGACTCTTCATCCGGTGAGGAAATTTTTACAACCCAAAGCACAGTTGATGCTTTTGAGAGGCAGTTTGATAAAGTGATACAAGATAAGCCCACGTGGTTTTTGACTCATAAACCACTTTGGAGATCTCCAAAAAAAGAATTTTTGACATTAAAAAGCCATGGTAATCTTACACAAATTGAAGCTTTTGGAGATAAATTTCCAAGCAATGTTACTACCATAGTTTCTGGCCACATTCATATAGCCCAGATTTTATTAATGGATAATGTTCCAGATCAGATTATAGTTGGAAACGGCGGTGCATTATTACACGCTCAAGATCAAGAACCTGTTTATCAAAACGTAGAATTTAACTATCCAAATAGTAGAAATTACTTAGCACACGAAGTTAGAAACTTTTTCGGCTTTGGCTTTGCAATATTAGGTTTAGACGATCACAAATTTACTTTCTATAACCAAGATAATAAGGAAATGTATTCTGCAAACCTAACGAAAGACTTTAAACTTAAAACAAATTAAAATTAGGACTATTTAAGGACGCAGAAAAAACGTGCTGAGCTTAAAAAACTCATAGCAACAAAAAACACTGAAATTCTTGTATATATCGACTAATCTGGAATTGATAACACAAAAGTCAGCGTATTAGTATGATTGCAGCTTTGAATAAGGGAAAAATTATGGCGCCTATGATTTTTGAAGGCTACTGCGATACAGACGTTTTTAATAGCTAGTTCAAACTTTTTGCTGGGTGATTTTGGATAATGCAACTTTTCATAGAAAATAAGTGAATTTATTAAAAGTGTCAGTGCTGAAGTTATATATCTGCCTCCATATTCTCCTGATTTTAATCAAATCATTGGTTTGTTATAAAAAATTGAGCCAGAAAGAATATCCAGCTATTCGAACTATTAGAAAAAGAGCTATATATGAGCATGTTTTAGCACAGACATTATTTTTGTAACTAGGCAAATGCAATCAGTGTTAGCGGCTTGAAAGGATATCAATTAATAAAGAAATGCATCTATAGTAATTAGAAGAAAGAATGAAAAAGTACAGAAGTAGAAATGTGAGTTGACAAAATAAGAGAAATATACTATATTGATGATAGTAAGACTATTTAAAATTAATTATGCCAGTAGTAGTAAATACACCAGGTAACATACAAAGAACGTCAAAATTAAGAGATATTTTACTAGCCCCTGTGAGGTGGCTAGTCATTGGTTTAGCTGTAGTATTACTAATAGCATCTATTGTTCTTGTTCTAGCATTAACTCTAGTCGCTCAAGCATTGAGTAAGCTATATGTTCTTGCAGGAGGCAAATTACCAGAATGGTTAGAGCAAAGAACTGAAGCATTTATGGAGGCAGCGCGTATCCAACAAACAACGCATGATACTAATGTAAATGATGCAATTAATATTAACGTTCAAAAGCTAAAAGAAAACTATGGTGAGCCTGATGTTGATGATAAGTTTATAGAGGAAATAGAAGGATTTATTGATCAGTTAGAGTGCATAGCAAATGGCATACAAAAAGCTGTAGATAAAGATCAACTCACATCAGATGAGAAAAAACATGCACTTGAGTGCCTAAAGCGTATAAAAAATGACCCTAATTCACATAGTGGAAGTGGATTAAGATTGAAGCAAGTTTTAAGTTTGGTTTGGAAAGCTTGTAAGGATAAAAATAAAAAAAGTACTGATAATAATATAGATACTAATACCCGCATATCACAGAGAAAATATCAACTGGTTAAACATTTAGTAGAATCGCAAACAGAATACGGAGTACTTGTTGGCAGTGCATGTTTTACTGGTACCTTTAACAGTATTGTCTCTTCCTTGTACACTTTTGAAGAGTTTTCCTTCTTGCAAAGAGCGGATAAGGCTACTGTAAAACAAGAATTTCAAAATGAGCTACAAAAAAAAGGTGAAGAATTATTTAATCAGCTTGCCAATGATGAAGAAAAAAAAGAAGTTGCAAAAGCTTTAAGTAATCCTTCTACAAATTTCTTTATTAGCTTTATAGAATCATTTAAAAATCACTCTGCACGTGCAGTTTTAGGTGATAAAAAATGTGATGAACTAATAAAAGAAAATTTTGCTAATCTTCAATACAAAAAATCAATATCTAGCTTTATCTAAAGTAATCACTTAACTAACGGCAAAGTGATACCACACTGATTCATATATTTTCCTTTCATATCATCATATGATTTCTCACACTCACTTTCGCCGCTTAAAAACACAAATTGGCATGCGCCTTCATTAGCATAAATTTTTGCAGGAAGTGGAGTAGTGTTTGAGAATTCAAGTGTGACATGACCTTCCCATCCAGGTTCTAAAGGTGTGACGTTTACTATAATACCACATCTTGCATAAGTTGATTTGCCAACACAAATTACTAGTACATTCCTTGGTATACGAAAATACTCCACTGTGCTGGCAAGTACAAAACTATTTGGTGGGATTATACATACATCTGTTTCCTTATCTATGAAACTATTCTCAGAAAAATTCTTGGGGTCTACAATAGCTGAATTAATATTAGTAAAAATCTTAAACTTATTACTAACTCTTGCATCATAGCCATAAGATGATAATCCGAAAGATACGACACCCTTACTGCTTTTATGATTCACAAAAGGTTCTATCATTCCAGAGTTTTCAGCTTTGTCCCTTATCCATTTATCTGGCATAACTGCCATAATTGTCCTTTAAAGTTTTGTAATACTTATAATAATATGTAATAGAATTTAAATGTAAACCTGAATTAGCGTTACACTCTGGAATGGCAAAGTTTCCAGTATAAACTACCTATACAAAAATAAATTGGCAATATTTCAAGCCTGCCAAGCAGCATCAAAAACGATAGAAATAGCTTTACTCCACCACTAAAGGAGGAATAATTACCTGAAGGACCTATTAGGTTACTAAATCCTGGGCCAGAATTTGTAAGCATTGCAGAAACAGAGCTGATGCTAGTTATAAAGTCCGCATTGCTCAAGTAAGACATCACTATTGATGATATAGCGAACGTTAACATGTAAATCGCAAAAAACGTAAAGACAGATTGAACTTCATCATTCTCCAGTATTTTACCATTGAGTTTTACTCTATCGCTTTCACTTGGATTTAATAAAGAGCTAAAGTAATTCCTTATAGATTTTAGAAAAATGACTAAACGGAAGATTTTGATTCCACCACTAGCAGAACCACCACATCCACCAATAAAGGCTAAAAAGAAAGCTAAGACTGAAATAAAGCTCCAATTCAAGTAGTTGCACATTACATAGCCAGTTGATGTGATAAAGGAGGTAATGGTGAATGTGCTGTACCTAAATGATAAAAATACTCCTAAGTCAAAATTTTTATATAACCAAAAACAAGCAAGCAAAGATGAGATAACAACTATCTTAATAAAGTAAGAGACCTGTTCATCATAACAAACGTCTAATCGTCTTATAATTTTTAAATAGCTCAGAAAAGGTAAAGAGCCTAAAATCATAAAGATAATTGTTATGACCTCCAATATAGGGTTATTGTAGTAGCCTATAGAATCGTTATAGTTGGCAAATCCACCAGTTGATACAGCGGACATTCCGTGACATACTGCGTCAAATAATGGCATGCCAGCTAGATAGTAGGAAAATATGCACAATAAAATTAGGCAGTAATATATTTCTGCAATATGTATTACTACGCTTCGCGTATGTGGTAACTTTCTTTTAAGAGCATCTGAGTACTCAGAATAGAGTAAATTATTTAAGCTCAAAACCTTAAATATGGGAAAAATTGCAATTCCTACTGTAATTACTCCAAAACCACCTATACCGTGCAGCATTGCTCTCCACAGTAGTATACCCGGAGATTGTTGCTCGATGTAACTTAGAACAGTTGCTCCTGTGGTTGTAATCCCAGATACTGCTTCAAACAGTGAATCAATGTAGCTTAAACTATCAAGATAAAATGGAATAGCTGCAAATAGAGATAATGCAATCCAGGTACAACTGGTAATCGCAAAAATTGCCGGCATTCCATGTACCCTATTTAGTTTACCCAGTAGAATAAAAATCGCACTAAATGTGCAGGTAACTATAAATCCAACCAGAAAATTTTTCCATTCGTAACCTAGATAATTATTAGTAATAGCAGGAATAAGCATTGCTACGCCAAACAACAATAGAAAAATTCCCACAATAAACGCAATTGAACGTAAAACTTGCAGACTTTCCATAGACAGTACTGTGAAAGCTATATGTTATTAAAACTTCAACCGCTTTGCTAATTTTTTCTCTTGACTTGATTATAAATACGTATAATTATAGCGCTAAATTTGCCATAAGAGATAGAGGTAAGGTATGTTATTAACCAACAGACAAAAAAACATTCGAGATTCATTAATTAGTGAAGCTATACAAGGCAACTTTGAGAATATAAAAAATAATTACGATAGCGATATACAAGAAGTTTTGAAAAGCGAATTACCTAGTAATATACAAAAAGAGTTTAAAGACGATCTACCTAACCCTTGTACCACTTCACAGTTGATTATATTCAAAAAAAATCAAAAGGAAATTAATCAATGTATACAGAAAATGGAGCAAAAAATTGAGAGTATTTCGTGTGATATAGCTATGCAAGAAGCGAAAGGAAATGATGATTCGCATATGCAAAAAGTGAAAAACTTAAAGAGAACAAGTGATCTTCACCACAAATTACGTCAAGCAATAGATTATTTAGATGTTAAAAAAGTTAAAGCAGTATTAGAAGATTGTGATACAAATCTAGCAATGATTTTAAATAGACCTATACATTCACAGAGCAAAACTACCCTTTTACTTTATCCTCTGCAAGTTGGTCTTAATAAACGATATATAGGTGATGGTAAAAGATTGAAACAAGAAGATCTGAGAAATATAAAAGAAATTACTAAACTTCTTTGGGATAAAGCTTCTCCTGATATTCGCAATTTCTGGTTTAAATTCCATCAAGATCAACAAGAAGAAAGTACAAAAGACACAAAAGCAACCTTTGAAGCTCATTTGAAAAAAGCTCCTCCTGATATTCGTGACTTGTGGCTTAAATATCAAAGAGTGCCTGAAAATCAAGATGCAGCTGTAATAAAACTTCTTAAAGGTGAGCAACAACGACATGCCAAGATAGGTAGTGAGAAGTGGCTTGAAGATTTCATTCAAGAAGTTAAAGATTACAGAGAACAAAAAAGCATAGAAGAAAACCTTGAAATAGCTACAGAGAAACCTACAACAAAATCTGTTCTACAAGACGCACAACTTTCTCAAATAAATAGAACTTGTTGTATTTTGTAGTAAATAAGTTCTTAGGAAATCTAAGTATGATAACAATAAAAACAAGAAATTTAAACGTTCTATTTTTAACCTAGTATCCAGAATAAAAAGGGAGTGTTAAATAAACTGTGTCAAATCGCATTTTTAGTTCAACTCGATTTTTAACCTACCAGGAAAAAAGATATCAAGTTGAGAGATAGTTAAAGCCCAATCATGTATAAGCATAGTCCATTTTTCTCTTACCTTTTTTATAGCACAATATACCTGTTTATACAAGGCATTTGTGCTAGTAAATGAGCCCTTGGTTTTAGTAAATTTTCTGATCTGTCTATGTAGTCCCTCAATAGGATTTGTGGTATAAATTAATTTTCTTACAGGGCCAGAATATTTTAAATAACTAGACAGATTTTCCCAATTATTCTCCCAAAACTAAAGTATATTTTTCTCCTATGATTATTGTCCAGTAGAAATTTCAAATTTTGTAAAATCTTTAAAAACACAGTTATTTTTAAGAGTGTAGAAAATAGTTATAAGAAATTTTCTAGCAGTAGCAGTTATAGCCTTAGCAGAACCACGCTTCTTTTTTATATGTTCATAAAAGCTTTTCAAGTAAGGACTGTAACGTACAGCAATCCAAGTACATTGAACTAAAGAAGTACGCGCTATTTTTGACCCTCGTTTGGTAATTCTTCCAATTGTACATTGCTGATTAGATTGAGAAACTCTTGGTACAACTCCAAAATATGCAGTAAGTTTCTCAGGTCTACGGAAATCATTAATGTCTCCGATTGTTACAATAAAAACAGCTGCAGAAATTGGACCTATTCCCTTTATGCTGATAAGATTGCTGAACCCAGGAAGTTGTTTAGCGAAAGCTATAATTTCCTTTTCAAGCTTTTTAAGGCTTTCTCGGATAGCTTCTAAATGATAGCTAATCACTTCAATTTCAACTTTTTCTAAAGGATCCCAATTATGCTTTTGAGTAGCACGTTCAAATCCTACTTTAGTTGTAAGTACTTCTTTTTTAATTTTTATTCCATGGTAATTAAAAAGACCATGAACTTTATTGATTAAAGATACCCGTGACTTTACTAACTGATCTCTCATTTGAAGAAGAGAAGCTAACTGCTGGCATTGTTTGTTTTTGCACCTTGCCTCAGGCAACATATCTTTGCTGAGAAAGAAAGCAATAGCTCGTGCATCATGCTTATCTGTTTTGTTCACAGAGCGACGAACAACTTCAAACTGCCCAGGAGCAATTATTACTATGCGTTTAACGTAAGGTGAAACTGCATCATAAAAGAAACAGCTGTTACCTGTTGCCTCTATGGCTACTTCATCTGTTTCTTGAAGATCTTTGGTGAAATTATCCAAGTCTTTTAAGCGAAACGTTTGAATATGCTCAGGTTTCCCTTCTTGTAAGTAACAAACAGTAAAACTATTGGTATGTAAATCGACTCCAATGTGACGCATATTTTTTCCTCTTGTTCCAAACTCCTATACGAGGTCATCACATTTTGTGAGCCTCACGATGATTTTCGGTGGCAGGGGCAGTTAATCTCCCCCACGAAGTCTTCTTTCTACTCCCTGGGCAAGAAAGTGCTTCAGAAAAACATCCAACCTGCCACCTATCCACTCTGAGAAGTCATTATCTTCTCTTGCTTCCAACCAAGCAATACTTATTCATACCATCTCCCTATTTTTCCTCCAGTTCAAGTAAATAATTCTCGGCTATTTCTCTACTTGATATGTTTTTTTCAAATCATTCATGAAAACTTTTGCTCGATACATATTTCAGTGAATTTCTTATCTGATGTACTATACATTTCTGCTTTAGGAAATACACTGTTTATTGCTTTAGGAAAGCTTTTTAACACATACAATCAGGATATCTTCTACTCCTTTCTCTTTTAAGTCATTTAACATCCCTAGCCAAAAGTTAGCTCCCTCACTTTCTGCTATATAAAAGCCTAAAACTTCTTTTCTGCCATTTTGCTAATATGTTATACATACATTTGCTTACACAATGCCCGTCCTCCTTGACCTTAAAAAACCATGAACACTATTGGATATACAGATTGCAGCGGACGACTGCGCCATTCGTTGATTACCAGTAACAATTTGTCAGTAATACTTGATATCTCTGCTGCAGATATTTTATATTTCTTCTACATGCGATGCTATATCCCATGCCACTGGAATATGTACTTAAAACCTTTGCTTCAAGTTCGGTTGTTTGCCTTTTTCTGACTACTTGTGGCTCGAAACTTCCTTCTCTATCTCCTGGTGTCAATAGTTCAAATACTTGTCCGTAAAGTCTTTGAATTTCTTCGGTTGTTTTCTTCGCTTTCAGCCGACAAATGGTTTTCTATCTCGCCTTCCCTCTAGCAGTTTTTTTATAAATGGTGTTAATGCTCCATCTCTTCCTGTCAATGGTTTTCCTTCTCGTATAGATGATAAGATATTTGTTTCTAATTCTTTATAGTCTACCAAACCGGTAGTTCTGTTTGCTTGACTCATTGTCAAACCTCCATTTTTTTATCAATTTATTACTTTACTTCTCGGTTTGACACAGTTTATTTAACACTTCCAAACTTCCTGCAATTCTTTAATCTCACTTATGGAAAGACCTGTACACTTTACAATAGTATCAATATCAACATTATTAGCCAGCATCGCTTTTGCTACTTCAATTTTCCCTTCCTCTCTAGCGTCATCAAGTTTTTGAGCGAGGATGGCTTCTCCTTTACGTAGATCCATTATTCTCTCTTCATAAGCTACTAAATCTTTTTCATTCCAGCGAAACCTATCTAATTCATCATATGCTAGCTTTATTATTGGTGATTTTTCTGCTATTTTTCTTAAATCTTCATCGGTCGTTTCTTCTGCATATTTGAAGAAAAATAGCCAACGATCTACTACATTTTCTATCTGCTCTTCTCTACTCTTAGGAAACTTTGGTAACTCAATGAAAATAAATTGAAAATCTTTTAAGTCATGCTCGTTAGTTTTTTCATCTCTTATGGTATGGCTAGATATATAATCAGGCTTATCAGGAAATAAATTACAATTGGAAATAGCAATAAAGAAAACCTTCTTTAAATCAATGTACTTACCACCTTTATTATACTTCCTTGCGGAGTGCCAGCAGTTGTGGGATACAGAGTTTTCGATTCTAGGAAACCAGCTTTTAACCATCTATGAAGAATTTTCTTCTCCATAGGAATATGCTTCATAAGCCATTCATGGTTAATGTTGTCAAAGCACCCTTTGATATCACCTTCTAGTATCCATTGTGGTCGATTGCGTCTTGCCAGTAATAAGTGACAAGCAGCAATAGCATCCGCGCAGGATCTTTTAGGTCTAAAGCCATAGGAGTGACGGTCGCTGATCGTTTCAGATACTGGCTCCAGGGCAAACAGATATAATGCTTGCATGGCTCTATCTTTTATCGTTGGTATTCCAAGAGGTCTTCTTTTGCCATTAGATTTACTGATATAAATCCGTTTTAGCGGAGAAGGTTTATATCCTCTTTGCTTTAACTGCTTTATTCCTTGAAATTTAGCATTGCAAGTTAACCACAGTTGACGATCTACACCTGCCGTGTTTTTTCCTTGGTTTTCAGTTACTCTTTTAACAGCTAAAGCTTTGCTGCTAAAGGAGCGTGTGAGAAGACGCTGTAAAGCTTTTACCTTACCCCATCTTCCCTGTTGGACAGCTTTAACAATACGTCTTTGTAGCCTTATAACAACTTTTTGGCACTTCCTCCATGGCAATTGTTTCCATGCTTCGGAGTTGTCGGTAGGTGCACTTACAGTTTTATCTGTAATCATCTGCTTTCCTCCCTTAAGTGGTTAACAAAGTTTCTTGTCACGAGGGACCAAATGGAAGTCTGCTCGTTTTCACGCGAATTAATGTTACAAATTCTATCCATTTCGTTACAAAATGGCATTCGCTTTCTCCATTCTCCTTTACCTGCACTTTCATCAGCATTCCTTGCGGTTTGCTTGCCATGTAGGCAAAAATACAGGTTTACCCTGTTCCTTCTGTCATACAATAGTAGGTTAGGTGACTTCTCTATACCGGTGGAGTTATTATTTGCGTACATCTAGAAATGAAAAATGTAACTTATCCACATTACCTTTTGGTCAGAGCTTATCAGCATCTTTAGCTCCTTAATCATTACGATACTTATGAAGCTTCACTTACGTTCACCATACCACTAGCCTAGCCCTCCAACCACATGATGCTTGTAGTTTATGCTCCTCTCACGATTGAGCATCTTCTTTTTCAAGAGGAGGTTCATTGTCCGCATCTCTTGGCACCAACCGGTTGACCGATTCGCACTGATGCGTAGACTCAGATGGCAAAACATCTGGTTTAATAAGTTTTAGAATCCTTTCAGTTTCTTTCTGAATGAATTCCTCTCCTTTTAAACAATATGACCGAAGACTTTCAGGTCGCACCATTTCGATGACAAATCTATTAACAATAGAATCTTTGCAAAGGACATCAACAATACTTTGTTTATCAGAGGCAATCTCAGGGTCCATGATAGTGCTTAAGAATTCAATTTCTTTTATTTCATTACTTCCAGAAAATCCTAAGATATCGTTCAAAAAGTGGATAAGAATATTTTTATTTTTTTCCGTTCCAAAGATACGACGAAAAGCTATATCATTGCGTGCATCAAGAAATTTAGAAATGGCCATAGTACTCAGAGAAAAATTAATAATTATACACTATTCTGCACAAATATTCAATATTTTTACGTCTAAAACCGTATTTGTTAAGCTTCAAATATAAAGAGTGACTTTTATGGAGTGGAATGTTAGGTAAGCAATTTCAAAAGAGTTTCTCTTTGCCACTCCAGTTCATTTAAGCGTAAGCCTCTAAACAATAGTATGTTCCTCATTAGTTACAAATTCTTCGACATTGCTATTTTCAAGTGAATTTGAAGGCCTATCATAATAGGATACGATTGCAGCAGCAATTAGACAACAAACTCCAACTGCTATTCCTACCGCTAACATTCCTGAGTAAACTGCAATAGCTATCCCTGAAACAATTCCAGCTATTGCTAATGTGAAAGCACATACAGTAGGCAGTTTATTTTTTTCTTTACTTCGTGGAGCATCATTATTTAAATTACTCGGCTGTTGATTATTATTTTGAATACCATTTGTTTGATCTGTTGCTACAACTGAAGTTTCTGAGTGTAATCTTCCTAAAACTAACGGTGTGTTATTTTCCTCTAGAAAAATTGACTCATTAACATCTTTAGATTTTTCATCTGTGTCGCTCTCTCTAATAGTTGCACGACTTTCATTATCATCTTCTGCATCAAAAAACTCATCATCACTGTTCTCATCAATTTGAGCTTCCGTTTCTCTTGTAATATTCTCTTGCTGATTAGATGGCTCTTGTGCAAAATCTTTCATTTCTTTTACCCCTGACAGTCCATTGATGATAAGTTTGTATTCATCCTTATTTGGTATAAGTCCATAGTAATTCGGTAAATCATCTTGAATATGTTCATAAAAATATTTATTTATCTCTGCTAAAATTTTTTGCCGTTCAAGGGTAATTTCTTCAGGATTATCAATATTTACATTGCATATAGCAAAATCTTCAAGAGCTTCTTTCAATTCTGGATGAGATTCCGCATGTTGAACTAGATTCTTAGCCAAATCTTCCAGAAATGGTTTAATGTTCTCTTCTGTAATAACATTTTTCTGTGCTTCTAGTTTTTGTTCTTCTTCTAAATAGCGATCATATTGATCCACGATCTCAGAGCTAATTTCGTTTATACTAATCATAATTTGACTCCATATACCTGGTGTACAAGCACTTTCATTTTCACCATATGTTGTTGACGCTACATATATTTGTTTTAGAAGAACGAACTCTTTTTGCTCTCTCCAGATCTTTTCTATATCTAAGTCACTGATTTCTTTAAACAACTCATCTACTTTTTTACCGTCATCTATAACATTTAATAATCCATGTAGTTCTTCTTTATTAAACTGTTCTTTATCGAGGATTACGCTATTTCCAAGTTTTTCTTTTACCTTAGATGATTTGTTCTTTACCAAATCTGGATTTTGTTCCATAAGAGTGACTAGCAACTCCTTTTTTTCTTCCAGTGGAACGGAAAAATTATCAATAAGTAGTTTTATATAACCTATAGATTCAGGTATAGTAATCTTTGCATCATCTCTCGTATAATCATATTGTAATGGTTCTGTAGGGTGTCCTAGGTCATATTCACCAAATTGATTTTTCCTTAAGTATTTAGTGTTTAATGCATCTTTAGCTTTGTCGATTACAGTTTTTATAAACTCTTTGTCATTTGGTACAGGATTATCACCTAATGTTTTCTCCATCACACTTCTTTTTTCACTGTCAGTTGAACTGAGAAACTTTAGTCTTATTGGATCATTCTGATATTGTTCAAGTAGTTCTATACTTTCTACGTAAGAAGTCGCTGCTTGCTTTAACTGTTCTTCACTGGCTTCCGTGGATTCAACCAATTTTTTAGTAAAAAACTTTATCCGCTTACTTACTGAACCTCTATGAACAGATTGACGGTCTCGTGCAATGTGCCAGTCATCTCTTCTTTGTTCAGGTATCATACCACGTTTAAAGAAAAAGTTTTGCATTTCAAGGTCGTCGTTATAGAAATGAGATAGTGTGTGTCCTTGCTCATTTCTTGAATTAATTAGAAAAGGATATTTATCATAGTCATCGAGCAAAACCTCTATTCCCCCTTTATAACCATGTTGTGCAAGATCAAAAAACAAACTCCTTATAGTGCTTTCATCTAGCTTGGGAACATTACTCTTAGATTTTGCTCTTGCTTGAGACCATGATTTTTTCAGACGTTTACAAAAATCCATAGGTTCGTTATTAAATTCTGTACGAGTAATTTTATCTATGAATTCGCAGTATTTCTCAGATTCGGCTAAAGCTTTTGCTTCTTCGTTACCAATCTTATTGAGACTTAAATCAAGTTGAGCAAGGTTTGTAAGATTACTATCAGCTAAAGCTTTTGCTCCTTTCACACAAATAATATTGGCACTTAAATCAAGTTTAGTAAGGTTTGTAAGATTACTCTTAGCGAAAGCTTCTACTCCTTCGTTACCAATATTATTGCCACTTAAATTAAGTTGAGTAAGGTTTGTAAGATTAACATCAGCTAAAGCTTTTGCTCCTTTGTTACCAATCATACACCAAATGAGAGAAAGTTCTGTAATATTTTTGTTCTCTTGCAAAAAGCTTATCAAATTATTGATATCTACTTGTTCACTAAAAACATATAATATGTTGCCTTTAACATACTCACTGAAATCCATTTTTATCCTACTAATGTTATTTAATTAACAATTATAATAAATGTTCTTAACAATCGTCAACTTTATGAATATATTAACTGAACTATATTATAGTTTGCAGAAAATACTGGATTCTATAGCGTTACAACAAATTTAATCATTTACTCTTTTAAAAGATGCAAGAAAAATGCCTACCTTTGTGAGAACACATTGCGTAAAAATAGGGTTGTGTAAACAAAAATGCAAAACTGTTGCAACAAAGCTAGGCAAGCCATTTCGTATATAGATATGGATAAAATGGGCTAATATGGCTAGTTTTAGCGTGTAATAAAATCACCATATAAAAAGTTCGTATGGTACAAATGGGTAGGGTCGAGAACTGGCGCGCCTCTTTAGGGTTTGGTGGCTGATCCATTATTTTCATGTTGGTCCTCAATCCAAAATTCCCATGTTTACGTTTCCAATTCCCGCCTCATCAAACGCAGCATGCGGATTTCCCGCACTACGCTTTCCTAGTAGATTCTTACCAAAGTTTATAACATATTGTGCTGGTAAGGCTTTCGGAACGTAATATCTTATTCTATAGTCCGAATATAGACCAAGGGTCTCATATATACATTCGCTACTCCACCTTTCCCAACCAAATCCTTTTGCTTTTCTGGCTTGCATCATATTGCGTCTTGTTTTCTTCTCTACCCACTGTTTAACGTAGCTGAAGCTTCGACTTGAGTTTCCTATTCTAAAGTAGTTTACCCACCCTCTCAATATTGGATTGATGATCTGAATCACTCTCCTTATTGGTTGCGATTTATAGTTACTGAATACCTTCTTCAACTTTTGAAGTAGGCTTGTTCGTGTTTTCATCTGTGGTGTTATCTGTACTCTCCACTTTCCTTGTTTTGTAATTTTCTTTCGAAAGTCAAATCCTAGAAAGCCGAATGTTTCTCCTCTCTTTAGATTGGCAATTTTTGTCTTTTCTTCATTTACACTTACTTCTAGTTTTGCTAATTCTTCTTGTAACCTTTTGTACACTAATTTCTCGAGCCATTCCCATCTCTGGTGCCCATCTATCAGTATCACTAAATCGTCTGCCCATCTGGCGTATTCTATACGTTGATATTTTTCTTCCCTGGTCACCTCTTTTGCTCTCTCTAGCATTTTGTCTACCTCATTGAGGTATATATTGCTCAACAACGGTGAGATCGGCGACCCTTGCGCTATTCCTCGTTTTCCTCCTACCTTAAGGATTAGCTTGATCAAGTGCATGATTTCTTTATCATTTATTCTCTTGGCAATTTTCTCCATGAGAATATGATGTCGTACGTTATCAAAATAGGATTTCAGGTCTACATCAATACATTTTGTATTGCCTTTGATTGCTGCTTTCGCTACTCTGCTTACTGCTTCATGCGCTTTTCTCTTGGGTCTATATCCATATGATCCGTCCTGAAAGTCAGATTCATATATCGGTTCAATTATTAGCTTTAGTGCACTTTGCACTATTCTATCCCGGATGCAGGGTATGTTCAACGTTCTGAGTTTTCCCCCAACTTTTGGTATTTCCTTTCTCCGGTTCCTATTTGGGCTATAGGTTTTGGTTATTAGTTCATGTCTTATTTGCTGAAGATACTTTTCTAAGCCTTCTGCCTCTATCGATTTGAATGTTACCCCATCAATTCCTGGTGCCCCATTGCTTTTCTTTGTTAGCTTATATGCTTCTTCTAGTGTCTCCATCTTGCAGACGTGTACATAGATTCCCCAGAATCGCCATTCCGGTTCTGCTTTCGCTTTGATATATATCTTTCTTCTCAGGTCTTGTAATTTTATTGGCATTTTTGTCATTTTTACCTTTACCTTCCTTTTGTTAAAAGATCTCTACTAGTAGGGTGCCTTTGCTCCATGGGCGTTACCCCACTTCTTCGCTACTACACACCCATCCGCCACCCTTTCATCTTCGGTTCATTTCCTGTTTTCCAGTTATAGAACCTACCACTCCAAGGTTTTTCTCCTTGGGATGAGGAGGGTTTCTCCAGTTGCTTTATATGTCCTTATTACCATGCTGCCACTATCACCCCGCTAAAGTAGGTATGCTGTATCATTCGTGTTTCAGCCTCCTATATTGCTTTCGCCCTGGTTCAGTGGGCTCGGCCTTTAGTACTTAGAGTTTTTCCGGGGCCACCCATGTGTTCGTTTTCACTGCGGCCTGGTAATTCGCCATTATCCTACGATAACGTTGTCGGTAGGCTTCAACATTTTGGTTTCCCTCCACATTGCTACCCTAGCTACAGGACTCCGACTTTTATCCTGGTGGGTCTGACTCCCACTGAACATCTTCACCTTCTCTGGACACACTAGACCATAAGATCCCAAAACAAACTCTTCTCGTGCGACCCGAAAGTCATGAAATCGTGATGGTTAAATTCCATCCGCCCTAACATCGGGTTGAAAGCATAATCCACACTTTAGAAAAGTGGCGACTTTCTAGGGTGCAAGCATGGATTAAAAAGGGGTAATATTAAACTTTGTAATAAATCCCCCTAAGAAAGTTAGATATGGTTACGAAAGGAACTTATGTCTGAATTGTCGTTATTCGTGATATGCGAAATAAAGTTGATACGCATAAACCAAAAGGTACGGAGGAATGAATAATTGGAATGAGAAGGTCTAATTAAGATGTTTTCAATCTCCCGGCAAATAGTAAGAACCTAAGTCTAACGTGAAACGATTTCATGGAACGGAGTAACCACATGGAAGCTCTTATTATCCTTTGTTTAAAAAGGATAACTAAGAAGGTGGCCCACTGAATGCTTCTATGTGGAGGGATTGTTTAAGAAGCTAATGCCTAAAGTAATATTTGGGATATGCAGACGTAAACACTGTAGTTTGGAAGGTAAAGTTGTGAATAGTAGTGAATATGTTATGAGCCAACAAAATGTTAGGTATGAATGGAATGAAACTCCCTGGCGTAAGCTGGAGAAATCTTCATTTAAGCTACAAAAACGAATTTACCGAGCTTCTAAATGTAATGATATCAAGAAGATGCATAAACTTCAGAGATTATTACTAAAATCAACAAGTGCAAGAATGCTCGCTGTTAGGAGGGTAACTCAGGATAACAGAGGGAAAAAGACTGCAGGTATTGATGGAAAGTCTAATCTTAATAAAAAGGAAAGATTGCTATTAGCAAATTCTTTAAATATAAGAGAAAAGGCAAAGCCATCAAGAAGGGTATGGATCCCAAAATCTGGTAGGCCATCGGAGTATCGCCCGCTCGGTATTTCTACAATAGCAGATAGAGCAAAGCAAACACTTGTCAAAATGGCACTAGAACCGGAATGGGAAGCAAAGTTTGAGCCTAACACTTACGGTTTTAGATCTGGTAGATCGTGTCATGATGCAATAGCAGCTATATTTATCGCACTTGGTCAGAAAACAGCATTTATATTGGATGCTGATATTTCCGGATGCTTTGATAATATTAAACATTCTGCACTGCTCGAAAAACTTAATACCACACCAACTCTAAAGAGAATTATAAAAGGATGGTTGAAAGCAGGCATTATGAAAGATAAAAAGTTTAATCCCACTAAACGTGGCACAATTCAAGGTGGAACAATTTCTCCATTACTTGCATGTGTAGCACTATATGGACTAGAACAAAATATCAAAGAAGAACTTAAGGAAGAACTTTTCCAATATGCGAAAAAGAAATATGGTAGAGTATCTCGCAAACAGGCACAAAATTCAGTTAGTGTAATTACGTACGCCGATGATTTTGTGGTTTTACACGAGAGCGAAGAACTTGTCTTGAAGGCAAAGGTTCTAATCGAAAAATGGCTAAAACCCGTCGGATTAGAATTAAAGTCATCAAAGACAAGAATTGCACATACACTAAAATCCCTAAATGGGGAAAAGCCAGGATTTGATTTTCTTGGATTTTCAATAAGGCATTATCAAACACGTCAAAATAAGAGTGGTTACAAGTTATTGATTAAACCAAGTCGTAAATCTATAAGCCAACACTTGTTATCTATTAAACATAAGCTTAAAGAGTTGCGAGCAGCACCACAAGAAGCTGTAATAAAAGAACTTAATCCAATAATAAGGGGTTGGAGCCAATATTACACCTCTGTAGTCTCAAGTAAAGTCTTTAACTTACTAGACTACTCTATGCATAACAAACTTTGGAAATGGGCTGTCTATAGACACCATGACAAAAGAAGGTGTTGGGTCAAAAGAAAATACTTTAAAAAGTATGGTAGCGACAATTGGAGGTATATGGTAAGTAACAAGCTATATCTTATTAGACATAGGGATCATGCTATTAAACGATATATCAAAGTAAATGGAAATAGGTCTCCGTATGATGGAGATTGGCCATACTGGGGGAATCGTTTAAGTAAACTACCAGATCACGAGTAATAAAATTACTGAAGTTACAGCAAGGTAAATGTAATTATTGTTATCTTTGGTTTAGGTTTAACACATGTACATCATCAAGATTGCAATAATAACATGAAAAATCTATCCTTGCTTCATAAGCACTGCCACGATCAATTACATGGAAGTATGCATACCAAATTAGAGAGAAGCCGGATGATGGGAAACTATCAAGTCCGGTTTTGAAGTCGAGTGGGGAGAGGTGACTTTCTCCACTTAGATAACACGCTAGCTGGTTTTTGGTGCTGGAAATGGCTATATTATTTAAGTTCTTAATAAAATATATTGTCAAATTAGCGCTAATCCATTCGAAAATCGTAAAGAAAATCAGAGTAAATTTATAGCAGAAATAAAATCTAAAAACAAAATGGGCAAGCTTTGTCACAGCACTGGAAGCCCAAAACTGTAAATAAAGCAGCCTAAAAATAAAATACCAAAATATGCATTATAACTTGCTTTGCCGATCTTGACTAATTACTATATGAGAAGCTTGATATAGTTAGATTTTTATGTAAAACAAGCGGGGGTTTTTATGCTGAAGGTAGAACACCAAATAGATTATTCAAAAAAAGAAGGGGTGAATTCACAGGTCGTTAAGCCACTGGAGGAAGAACAGCGTATAAGACAAGTTAAAAGATCTTCTCAATATAGCCAGGAGCAAGATTTACAGCAGCAACTTGATAGTAGGCCTAGCTTAAAGCGCTTTAAACGTTCAGATGATAACTTAAAGTTACCAAAGAATTTTAAGGTAGGACAAGCGATTGCAGATGGAAACTGTTTCTTTGATTCGTTTAGACAAGGACTAGAACAACAATTAGGAATAAAAGTTACCGTTAAACAACTGCGGCAACATTGTAAAGAGTTTGCACAAAATAATCCACCAGAATGGTTCATAAATGCTATTGCTAACAGTCATGATAATAATGGTGTGGTGCGTAAGGAAACTCCAGATTCTTATACAGGAAATATTCTAAATAGCAATAGATGGGGTGATCCTGAAGTTGAAGGTAGAATACTTTGTGAAAAATATAGAGTAAAGCTACATGTTATTGAGAAGCATAATGTAGATGGAGAAGAGGTACGTACAGATCAAATCATAGATAGTGAAAGTTCTAAGCCTGTAAATAGTATGAATTATAATGAAGAAAATACTATACACGTAGTAAACGGAGGTAATGCACATTTTGAACCAGTACTTAATAAAGCAAAAATAAGAAATGCAATCCAGCAAGAAAATCATCTATCTTCTTCTTATAATTACCAGCCTGTTGATTCTATTAATAATAGAGCTGATTCTTCTCAACCAGGAATTCCTAGTCAACAAACTTCCCTTGATAGTCAACCCAATCAGCCAAACATTGATAATCAAAGAAAATCTTACGTGTCACAAGTTAATACCAATAGTCATGAAAATATAGAATTAAATAGATTTTTACTGCTGTCATCTAGGGAATCATTCGAGAATGAGTATCAGAAACTTCATACTAAAAATGAAAAAATTATTCATTATGATACAGAGAGGAAGAAGTATTATTATATTAATAATCAAGGAAAAGTTGACATAGATGTAAAAGACATTGGTTATAAAAAAAGAAAAAATCTTTATCTTCAAACTTTAAGTGAGCTTGAAAAAACGATACAAGCAGGAGATATTAATAGATTAAGAAATTTAAGTAAATTAATTAGCTTCATACATGGAATAGAAGATAAGACATTGATAAAAACATTTTATAATGATGACAGTAACCCAATTAGAAATACCAATTTGATCATTTTAGCATGTAAATATAATCAGCCTAAATTGCTTGATTATCTGCTCAATCAATCTCAAATTTTACATTATTTATCTAGTGAAGGCCATATAAAACAAGTTGATATGAAGAAGACAGCATTCTATCACGCTATGTGTTCTGGTGATGTTAAATTGCTTGAAATGCTTTACGATTACTGGTCTGGTGACCTTCATTGGTTAGGACATAAAACAAGATATGATGAAAGTCATGTAGTTGAAAATTTAAAAGTATTGAATCAATTACTAATTAATGCTCGTGATGATTATGAGAAACAATTAGAGATTAGAAAAGGATTACCTCAACAAATGTTAGTTGATATTTACAGTATAATTAAATTTAATTCTTTTCAAATTGAGCTATATAGTGAACTTAGCAAGTTAAGAGCTAATAGTAAGATTGGTACCACGGATCCTTCTGAGGCTATCACTAGAAAACATGAGATTGAAGCTATAAAAAACATGATTCTTACTATTTTCCGTGTGTATGAAAAATATTCAAATGAAGACGAGGCTAGGTTACGAAAATCTTCACTTAAAGATGAAGCAGGAATAAAAGAGCTTTTGCTAGATAAAAGCACATTATACTCGAAATACATGTTATACACAATGTATGAATTATACTTTCGCAAACTAGATTTTAACGTATCCTTACTAATTTTAGATAATTTATACTTGCTAAAGCAAAGGTTAAAAATGCCAGGTAGGTCATATCAAAAAATAGAATCTAAGCTATACCATTTTATTTATCACGTTAGTGAGGGTTGGGGCTTTTACTTACCTAAGAGAAGAGAAAAATTAACAAGTATAGATATAGGGCTTCATAAAGGTTTTTTTGTTGGTGTAAAATCAACTATTGATCAAGACAGATTAGGTTATAGTGCAGTAATATATCTCGAAAAAAGAGATTTTCAAAAATGCTTATATAAATTTAAAGATGAGCTTGAGAAGACTAGTATTATAGATAATATCAGAGAAAAAGTAACTAAGATGCCTGATGAGGAAACGAACAGTTTGACGCTGTTGCCATATATGAGAGATGATTTTTCTCTTAAGAAAATTTTATATTATATGAAAGAACTATCATCAGTAGACTTAAAAATGGAAAAGGAATTTGGTCAGTTAATTATTGAGAGAATTTTGCAAGTAATTGGAGAATTTCTTAAGAGTACTGATGAATCTCTTCATTTATCACCTGCTACAGAAGCGTTACTTCAAGTAGAAATACCTATAGAAACAATTAGACAGCTAAAAAGCTTAAGAGATTTGTTATCTCATGTGGATAAAGGACAATTACTCACAAGGATAGAGATTGAAAAAAACAAAGGTGATATTTTTGATAAAGTTCATGAGGACTTACAGAAAATAAAAAAAGGAATTAATGAAGTTATTAAGATTCATAAACCGAGAGTAGATAAGGCATTAATTCAAAAAGGGATAGATCTTCTAAATGAAAGGATTAAGGAAATGCCTGAAGAAGTACGGAAGCCTGAGGTGCTTATTTATTCTAGCATGGTAGGAGATATAATAAATAATTATGGTTATTTTTTTAAGATGTTTCAGGATGGTTTTTTCAGGCGCACTTGGAGTCACACTGGTCTTTCAATGCAACTTCTGAAAGAAGTTACGTTAATCTCGGTTAATCAAAACATGCTGGTAAAAAAAAGAGAGAGTGCTAGGAAAAGTATTAACGGTATTATGATGAGTAAGTTTACACAATATATCAAAACTATACAACACATACTACAACGTATTGACAATCATAATAACAATTGGGATCATATTAAAGGTTTGTTACTTCAATTAAAAGTTAACATTAGTACACTGGATTATCCCAACGAAGAAGATGTAAATAAAATCAGGAAGGAATTGAAGGGTGGTGACATAACGTTGGAGAATAAGGAAGGAACCTTATCACCTATAAGGGAAAAATTGAAGCTAGTTGGAGATTTAAAGCCGCAGTGGAACTTTATTAAAAGATTACTAGAGTTTATAGTGAAAGAGGTTGATTTTTTTGATTCTAACCCTCTTGAAATAAAAGGTAGTTACTATACAGGTTATTTTGAACATAGCATTATTAACAGTTTCCCTAGCAAAGAAGGGGTGAGGAGTATTAATCTCCTCTTGGAAATGATAGAGGGAGAGTTGTATAGAAATGGTCATAGTCATAGTGTACCTCCAAAAACTGTATTATTACTTGAAAGCGATGAATTTAAAGGAATAAAAGAGTTAGAAAATATGCTAAATAAGAATAACTATGTCACTAAAGAGGAAAAAGATATTGTATTAAATAATATTTCCGCTGAAAAAAAAGAGGTTGGTTCTGCAAAATTAAGATTGATTAGCCATTATAATAAGAAAGTTACCTTGGAAAGAGATGAATACGAAAGGTTAGTCAATATATTGGAGATCAAAAAACAAAGTAAAGGGGAATTAAAATCTGGTTATAGTGATACAGAAAATTTTATAAGTCATCAGAGTGTAGTAAAAGACTCCCATAGTAATTATGAAAGCCTATTACAGAAGCTAAATGAAAATGTTCCTATTGATAGAAAAGATCACACAAAATTTGTTACATCACTTAAACTGAATAATAAATCAGAAAAAATACTGTTGAACCTAGTTATTGGAGAAAAGCGAGATCCTAAGCTTCTTGAGTGTTTAAGTAATAGGGTAACTCTATTAAAAAAAGTTTTATTAAACACGAATGAGACACCAAAAAATCAACTAGTATTACGCTACATGCATGACAAAAAGTTTCGAGCACTAGTAGAATTACTTCTTATTGATTTAATGAATATTTTGAAAGAAAGTAAGCAAAAGAAATCACTGAATAAAATTTCTAAGTTGCTGGCCGAGATTAATTTGCGTAATATCTTAGAGCATGGTAATCCCTTGCTTGAGATAGTTGGTAATGTATTAGATTCAAATGATTTACCAACAGAACTAATCTCTAAGGCTTTAACATTTACTGAGGATGAAAAATCAATTAATGCTCTTTGTGCATTAATCGGAGAGGATATAGATCCTGTTAAAATTAAAAACAATCAGATAGATATGCTGAGTCAAGAGCGGCAGAATTTAGTTAATGAATTAAAAAAAGCCAATAAGTGGCAGGATTATTTAAAGCTCATTCCCACAGATTATCAGCAACAGAGCCAGCAAGGAGGGAGCAAAGTATTGAATCAAGTTGATGATCAAAAAGCAAAAGATGAGGGATTACTTAAGGCTGTAAAAGAAAAAGATGCCAGTGGTACTCGAAATTTTATTGATCAAGGAGCAAACGTTAATTTTATTGATGGTCATGGTAAGGCATCTATGCACTATGCTGCTATGAGTGGTAACAAAGAAATAATTGAAGTGCTACTAAAAAATAATGCTAATATAAATATTGCTGATAAAAAAGATGGCAGAAGTCCGTTACACTATGCTGCTATGAATGGTCACGAAGAAGCAGTGAAAATTCTACTGGTAAAAGGTGCCAATATACGCATTACTGATAAAGATGATAGGGGACCATTATACTATGCTAATCAACGTAAACATGAAGATATTTTTTTTCTACTTGCTCGTGATTTAACTGTACAAGTTGGTTACTCTCTAAAAGAATGTTTACCAGGCTCAAGTCATAGGAAGAAAAGAAACGCTGAAAATGAATGTTTATTTACGTGGGAAGATGTAGATGAGTTTAACGAAGAAAAAGATGAAATAAGAGATCTCAGTAAGATTAATATAGATAGTAAGAAGTTCATTCGTTATCTTGAAAATCTACCAGAGGAAAAACGTTCTCAGCTTATTCAATTAGCAAGTGAGGTTAAAATTGGAGGTAATTCTCAAGGCCTTGTGAGTAAGCTTATCAGTAATCAAAAAGTTATGAGTCATCTGAGTAGAGTTGGAAGAATCTCAGGCATGACTATGCATGGCATGATGGCTAAAAATGTATTAGCTGACTTTTTAAATGGAGATTATCAAGGTGTAGCAATTAATGTTGGTTTTATAGCAGGTGGTCAAGGATTTGCTAAAGTTGCTGAAGCTGCATCTCTCAAAGGGCTTAAATTAGCTTCAGAAGGAAAGTTATTACTTGGTAGATCTTTAAGAGCAGCATCTCCTTTCCTTGCTCGTGGCACTTCTGCCTTTGTTGTCTATGACCTAGTAAATCAGGTAAAAGCATTTAAAAATGGTACTGAAGAAGCATTGGTTGGCGTAGTAGGAGATAGTATTTACTTAGGTGTTGATGCTGCAGAGATTGGTATAGAAATTGCTGAAGCTTTTGAGGTATTAGAAGGAGTATCATCTATTACTGGACCTATAGGAGCTACAATTGGCGCTGTAGTATTTGTTGGTACTGATATTTACATGGCAGTAAAAAGAGTTGATAAAATTGACCAGATTATTCATCTTAAGGGAAATGAAAGATTTATTGAAGGGTTGCGTGCATTTATTGGTATGCAACCTGAAAAACATATAGAAGAGTTAATAGAAGAAAAACAACTTTATAATCAATTAGTTAAACAAGGACTTGAGTATTTAAAACAACATAGTGATATTCAAAGCTATGTCTTTCCTACTGGTAAGTCGGTTGTAGATTCTTGTCGTAAAGTATCATATAAAACAAGTATATGTGACAGCGGTGGATTGGGAGGTAGATGTTTAAAAACACGTACAGTTACACGTTATGCTGAGGAATGTACAACCAAGTTTGAGGTAGATTTAGACAATACAGTACAGCTTGATAGAAAAAGAACTGATATAAAATGGAGCAGAGCAAAGCCAGATAATCCAAGTGGTGGAGAATTGTTTTGTTTACCTCGAGGAAATCATGAACGTGTTCCAAGTTATGGATCTTATTTATGTGAAAATGCAATTGGTTTATCTACTAAAACAGGGAATCATACTCTCATTAACTTGGGAGAAGGTACAGATCATGCAAAAGGATTTATAGATAGTCCGAATATCTTTGTAGTGAATAATGGATCTAAAAGATATTTCGGTGGTAATAAAGACGATATATTTATTTTACAGGGAAGCTCTATAACAGGATATTTTTATGGAGAAGGTGGAGTGAACACTTTAGATCTTACATCATTTGCTCCAGAAAAAGAATCTATAGATGTAAAATTACATATAGGACAGGTTGAAGATTATTATCGAAAAAACTTTTTTGGAATGAGTGGAATAAATAAGTTCTTAGGTAGAAAAGCTAAAGCAGATCAAGTGTTTATTACATGCGATAGTGATACTAGTGATATTAAGTTTGTAGATGGCCAAAGTGGTAGTGAAGGATTTGTAGATCACATAAACATACATGACAAGGATTGCGCTTATGAGATGCAAATAGTGGTAAGGCCTAATACCGTTATATACAATCGAGCATTGAAAGGAGATTTTCACTATATTGTACCATATGCACTTGGTAGCGCTAAAGTTGATTTCATTTATACTGCTGAAGCATTGAACTTAAATAATACTTTTGCATTTGAGTATGAGCCTGCTCAGATAAAAAATGTCGACGTGAGAAATATAAATGTACTAAATAAGACTTCACATATAATCACGTTCAATTTTTCACCAATGTCAGACAAGGAATTTAATATAACAATCTCTGGTGCATCTAATCCTTCTTATAGACTAGGTAATAATACTGAAATAAAAGTAGGAAATAGGGGCAACCTGTATATGCTTGAGAACATTAATAAATCAGTTGATGAAATTATAAAGGATTACTTAGTTGTAGCAAATCGACTAAATAGAATGTCATTCTTTATACAATCACTATTAAGCAATGAAACTGTTGCAATAGGAAGTGGAAATTACGAGGTAATACATAATAATCCACTACAAAAGAGTCACTTAGTGGGCAATGGTGGTGAAAATGTATATGTGATTGATTCTAAAAGGTTTGAAATTCCTCTACCTGAAGTGGTTATTTATGACCTTGATGTAGAAAGTTCAGTAGATACAATTGACTTGAAAAATTTAGTACAACAAGCAAAAGGTAAGTTCTCAAATAGTTTTGAATTACAAGTTCTAAAATCTGCAAATGATTTGTTATTAAAAGCAACAGTAACTGAAGTAAAGCCAACTGAAGATTTGCCTGTCAATAAAATAATAAAACATGAGTATTTTACTGTGAGATTAAAAGATGGGATTAATTGGTATAACAAGACTCATGTGATTATGGACAATGTTCCTATGAGAATTAACCTTGATAACAATGAGTGGAGTTTAAAACCATTACCTTTAGTATTTGAAAAGGATAAAGAAGTTATTATTGTAACAAGTCAAGATGTAGAAGAAAATACAGAATTAATAACACCTAGAAAAGGAGGAAACTATACGTTTGTTCGTAGTAATAGTAATGATCTAATGATAACGAATGCTTTTGATGCTAGTATTACTAAGAATGACCTATGTAGTATTACACTCAGTAAGTTTTATGAAGAACCTAAAATGGGAACATTATCAATAAAGTTTGCTGATAAAGAAGTAGTCTTGAAAGAGCATCAGGAAGAAATAAGTAGTGCAAGAGACGTGAATGTTGTGAAAAAAGAATATAAGGATCAAGTCTATAATGATGTCTTCAATCATACAAAAAGTAGTCCAGAAGTTATTATGTTATCTGACCAACCTATGGCTCACAAGCATAGACATAGCAGACGCAGACAGCAAACTCGTCATCGTCGCAGTGAGAATATTACAAGTAATGGTACAAGACCATCTTCATGGATAAATGATTTATTTGGTTGGGTAAAAAGCTCAATAAGTGGATTATTAAGTTCTAAATCTGAGGGAACGTCAAATACTAAGAGTTCAATCTCACAAGTTGATGCAAAAATGGATGTAAATGGTACAATAATGTTGCTTGACGTGCTTGTAAGAAAGTTTACGGGTAAAAAATATATATCTGGAGCAGATCAATCTGTACCTTTATTAGAAGCAAGAGGTTATGCACTCAATATTACAAAGGGATTTGAGAAAGTAGTAGAGCAAGCTGGATTAAAAAGTGGTGTATCAATGCATCGATTAAATATTGATTATATAGGAATGCAGAAAGAGATTACTAGAAAAGTCATGAGTGGTAAATTTAATGAAATTTCAGGGATTTTAAAATTGTATGTAGAGAAAGCATGTCCTGATGAAGAAGCTGGTAAATTAAGTCCGAAGAAATTTGACAAGTTTATAGCTCAATTTAATAAGGGTCTGCTAAATCAATCAATAGAGCAGATATTACACAACAGGGATGGTAGATTAGAAGTTGATGATGCAAAGCAAATGAGTTTAGAGCCTCAAAGTTATTTAAGTAATGCTTCAGTTCACAGCCATTCAAAAGTATCAACTTTTCTTTCTGAGATAGGAGTAACCAAGCTTAGGGGTAATCTCAATAGGTGAGTTATAATATAAGGGGTGGAGCTATAATATGCCAAGTAGTGGAAAATTTAAAGTGAGGGTAGCCAAAATAATTAGGGAAACCAGTAGCAAGTTTGATAGTCTTAATACTAAAATGGATGAAGTAGACATTAAATGCTAAGTGGTTAATGTGTTTTCCATATTGAACTTACAGCACATAGCTTTGATATAGAAGTTTGGGTAACGTTATGATAGTAATTTATATAATTCTATGTGCAATCTTTATAGCCATTTTAGACAGTTCACTAGATTCTTAATGAGGGGATATTTCTAACTTAGAGAAGGTTTTCATAAATGTTGAAGTGAATAAGTAGGAATATTATGTTTTTTCTTTGAGTTGTGAAATTTCAGAATGAGAGAGACCGGTAATTTGAGCTATAACATCTATAGAGACACCGGCCTTGAGTGAGTTTTTTGCAACTTCAATTTTACCTTCAATTTTACCTTCAATTTTACCTTCAATTTTACCTTCAATTTTACCTTTTTGATGGCCGATTAGAATGCCTTTTTCTTCTCCAACCCTAACACCTTCATCAAATTTTTGAGCAAAAGCAGCCACTTCATCCATTAGACGTTTTTTCCTTTGCTCGTATGCTAGTAACTCTTCTTCTGACCAATTAAACTTATTCATCTCTTCATAAGCTCGTTTTATTATTACGTCACTACCAACTATCTTATCTAGATCCTCTTCCCTTGTTTCTCCTGCATATCTAAAAAAGTAACACCATTTTTCTACTATATTTTCTAGTTGGTCTTCTTTTGTCTTTATAAATTTTGGTAGTTCTATGAATACGAAGTAAAAATCCTTTAAGTCATGTTCAAAGCTATTTTGATCTAAAATGACATGATTAGATTTGTACTCAGCCTTATCTGGAAAAATAATACAATCAGCAACAGCAATAAAGATAATTTCTTTGAGGTTATGATAATCATCACCTTGATCAGCTTGACTTGAGTAGGCTTTGGCAGCATAATATTGAGCACGTTTTTCGAAGCCCTTGGTCTTAGTGAACTGCATTTCTATAATATATCTTGAACCTTGAGAGTCTTTACAAAGAACATCGACAATACTCTGTTTTTTAGCGGCAATTTCAGGGTCTAAAATGGTAGCTAAGAATTCAACATCGTGAATAGCAGCCAAGCCAGTAAAGCCTAAAATATCGTTCAAGAAATGAATAAGAATATCTTTATTCTTCTCGGTGCCAAATATTCTTTTGAAGGCATAATCGTTGCGTGCATCAAGAAATTTAGAAAAAGCCATGAGAAAGTAAGATAAAAAGCATTAATGATTATACACAATTGTGAAGAAATATTCAACTAAAATGCAAACATTTTGTATATCTTTATTTTGTAGTATTAACCTATATAATATTTATGGCAAATATCTCGATAAGGTACCAAATAGCGCAAAAAGTAAGGAGCTGGAGGTTAAAAAGAAAATATACCCTAAAAGATTTAGCAGGCAAAGCAAACATAAACTATCATACACTGATAAGATACGAGCAAGGAACATGTGGCATTCCAACTGAAAAGTTAAAAATCCTAGCAGAGGCGTTATCAATTCCTATTAGAAATCTCTTTCCAAGACGAAAAGTGCTAAAAGAGAGCAGTTGTTTTGATGAAGCTAGGAGCCAGGAAATGTATAATTTTATAGAAAAATACAAAAGAATAGAAGGACGAAAAGCAATTTATGCATTAACCAAATCTATCCGAACTGAGGAAGAAAGTAATATAAAAGCAGCAAGAATAAGAATTGCAAAAGATCTAGTTAAGGCAGGGTTTGCTACTGAGATTATCTATCGAGCAACAGGCTTATCAATTGAAGAATATGCTGATAAAGAGAGATACGAGCCAAACAGAGGGCAAGAGATCAAGAAGTGGAGAATAATCAGAGGATATACACAAGAAGAGTTAGCAAAAAAGCTTAATGTGGGACCCTCGCAAATACATCATTATGAGCAAGGTAGCGTTACTCTTTTAAGTGAAAGGTTGTGGGAGATAGCAAGAGAATTATCAGTGGATACTGAAGATCTGATAAAGGAATACAAAAAAAATGATTGCAAGGATGGTGAAGCAGAAAATGAGTTATTAGGTTTGGCAAGAGAATATAGAAAAATTGACAATCAAGAATCACGAGATGAGCTAAATATATGGGTAGAATTTCTATTGCAAAGAAAGCAAATTTACAAAGAGAAGATTGATAAAATAGAGGGAATGAAAGTTGCAAATAATTTACTTCAGTTAGGTTTTTCTACTGATGTTATTTCTAAAATAATTGATTAACAACAACCTTTTTACATAACTTGAAAATAAATATGTATTAATATCTTTACCTATTCATGAAAAAATAAGTAAAAAAGATTGAAAAATTGATTTGACTTCACTCGGAAGCTATGGCTCTATGCCAATGCTGATAAAAAACAGCAGTAAACAATTAAAAACAATTTGTTATTAACGAGGAGTATATTTTATGAATAATAGTGAAAAACTTACAGAAGAAATAGAGAGAGTATTACAGAGTGGAGGAGGAAGTGCTCTGTTTGATCGTGAAATAATGGCAGTGCTTCTAGGAGCAGTTCATGACAGAAAGCAAGCACAAGATGTTACTAAAACTTTAATGGATAATTGCCCAGGAATAGGAGAAATTTTAGGACGAGAAATCGATGATCTGAAAATGATAGAAGGAATGACCGAACATGCAGCCGCAGCAATTGAATGTGTTAAAGAAGCTTACAAGAGGGCACTAAGAGAAGGGTTAAAGAGAGGCCCGGTAATGGATAGTCAAGAAAAGCTGATAGAGTATGTAAGGGTAAACATAGGCTTTTCAGCAAAAGAAGCTGTTCAGATAATATATTTGGATAAACAGAACCGTTTGATAAGAGATGAAGTTTATTTTGGTACAATAGACGAAGTACACCTATCTGAAAGGAAAGTGGTAAAAAAGGCGTTATCAATGGAAGCAGCATCAATAATATTAGCTCATAATCATCCAGGAGGGAGTTTGGAACCGTCAGAAGATGATAAGGTTATGACTAGAGAATTAGTATCAGCATGTCAAGGAGTGGGAATTGAACTAGAGGATCACATTATTATGACAGACAAAGGATATTGCAGTTTTAAGGAAAGAGAGCTGTTAGTAGGGTCGAGAACTGGCGCGCCTCTTTAGGGTTTGGTGGGGGAGTGTTAAATAAACTGTGTCAAACCGCATTTTTAATTCAACTCAATTTTCAATCTGTTCGGAAAGAAAATATCAAGTTGAGACACGGTTAATGCCCAATTTTGTACAGACATTGTCCATTTCTCTTCCACCTTTTTTATAGCACAATATACCTGTTTGTACAAGGCACTTATGCTGGTAAATGAGCCCTTGGTTTTGGTAAATTTTCTGATTTGTCTATGCAGGCCCTCAATTGGATTTGTAGTGTAAACCAGCCTTTTCACTGGGTCAGAATACTTAAAATAGCCAGACAAATTTTCCCAATTATTCTGCCAAGACTTTATAACCATTGGATATTTCGTGCCCCATTTTTCATCCAGCTCCAGCAAATAATTTTCAGCAATTTCCTTGTTTGAAGCCTGATATATTTTCTTCAAATCGCTCATAAAACTTTTCACATCTTTGCTAGACACATATTTCAGCGAGTTCCTTATCTGATGCACTATACATAGCTGCACCTCTGCATTAGGGAACACGCTATTTATAGCCGTAGGAAAGCTTTTCAGCCCATCTACACAAGCAATTAGAATATCCTCTACACCCCTTTCTTTGAGGTCATTTAACACACCGAGCCAAAAGTTAGCTCCCTCACTTTCAGCCAAATAGAAGCCCAAAACCTCCTTTTTGCCTTCTTGATCTACACCTAATATGTTATACATGCATTTGCTTACACACCGTCCGTCTTCTTTGACTTTGAAGAACATGCCGTCCATGAAAACTATCGGATATACAGACTGCAGCGGTCGACTGCGCCATTCATTTATCACTGGCAGTAATTTGTCGGTAATGCTTGATATCTCTGCCGCTGATATTTTGTGGTCATAAATTTCTTCAACATGCGATGCTATATCTTTGTAGCCCATGCCACTTGCAAACATACTCAGGATCTTTTTTTCAAGCTCAGGATGTAGATTAGTTTGCCTTTTCTTAACCGCCTGAGGTTCAAAACTCCCATTTCTATCTCTTGGCGTGAAGAGTTCAAATGATCCTGAACTTGTATTCAAAGTCTTTGAATTTCTACCATTTCTTCGGTTGTTTTCTTCGCTTTCAGTTGACAAATGGTTTTCTATCTCACCTTCCAGGCTCACCTCTAGCAGTTTTTTTATAAATGGTGTTAATGCACCATCTCTTCCTGTCAATGGTCTTCCTTCTCGTATAGATGATAAGATATTTGTTTCTAATTCTTTATAGTCTACCAAACCGGTAGTTCTATTTGCTATTTTTTGACTCATGTCAAACCTCCATTTTTTATATCAATTTATTACTTTACTTCTCGGTTTGACACAGTTTATTTAACACTCCCTTTGGTGGCTGATCCATTATTTTCATGTTGGTCCTCAATCCAAAATTCCCATGTTTACGTTTCCAATTCCCGCCTCATCAAACGCAGCATGCGGATTTCCCGCACTACGCTTTCCTAGTAGATTCTTACCAAAGTTTATAACATATTGTGCTGGTAAGGCTTTCGGAACGTAATATCTTATTCTATAGTCCGAATATAGACCAAGGGTCTCATATATACATTCGCTACTCCACCTTTCCCAACCAAATCCTTTTGCTTTTCTGGCTTGCATCATATTGCGTCTTGTTTTCTTCTCTACCCACTGTTTAACGTAGCTGAAGCTTCGACTTGAGTTTCCTATTCTAAAGTAGTTTACCCACCCTCTCAATATTGGATTGATGATCTGAATCACTCTCCTTATTGGTTGCGATTTATAGTTACTGAATACCTTCTTCAACTTTTGAAGTAGGCTTGTTCGTGTTTTCATCTGTGGTGTTATCTGTACTCTCCACTTTCCTTGTTTTGTAATTTTCTTTCGAAAGTCAAATCCTAGAAAGCCGAATGTTTCTCCTCTCTTTAGATTGGCAATTTTTGTCTTTTCTTCATTTACACTTACTTCTAGTTTTGCTAATTCTTCTTGTAACCTTTTGTACACTAATTTCTCGAGCCATTCCCATCTCTGGTGCCCATCTATCAGTATCACTAAATCGTCTGCCCATCTGGCGTATTCTATACGTTGATATTTTTCTTCCCTGGTCACCTCTTTTGCTCTCTCTAGCATTTTGTCTACCTCATTGAGGTATATATTGCTCAACAACGGTGAGATCGGCGACCCTTGCGCTATTCCTCGTTTTCCTCCTACCTTAAGGATTAGCTTGATCAAGTGCATGATTTCTTTATCATTTATTCTCTTGGCAATTTTCTCCATGAGAATATGATGTCGTACGTTATCAAAATAGGATTTCAGGTCTACATCAATACATTTTGTATTGCCTTTGATTGCTGCTTTCGCTACTCTGCTTACTGCTTCATGCGCTTTTCTCTTGGGTCTATATCCATATGATCCGTCCTGAAAGTCAGATTCATATATCGGTTCAATTATTAGCTTTAGTGCACTTTGCACTATTCTATCCCGGATGCAGGGTATGTTCAACGTTCTGAGTTTTCCCCCAACTTTTGGTATTTCCTTTCTCCGGTTCCTATTTGGGCTATAGGTTTTGGTTATTAGTTCATGTCTTATTTGCTGAAGATACTTTTCTAAGCCTTCTGCCTCTATCGATTTGAATGTTACCCCATCAATTCCTGGTGCCCCATTGCTTTTCTTTGTTAGCTTATATGCTTCTTCTAGTGTCTCCATCTTGCAGACGTGTACATAGATTCCCCAGAATCGCCATTCCGGTTCTGCTTTCGCTTTGATATATATCTTTCTTCTCAGGTCTTGTAATTTTATTGGCATTTTTGTCATTTTTACCTTTACCTTCCTTTTGTTAAAAGATCTCTACTAGTAGGGTGCCTTTGCTCCATGGGCGTTACCCCACTTCTTCGCTACTACACACCCATCCGCCACCCTTTCATCTTCGGTTCATTTCCTGTTTTCCAGTTATAGAACCTACCACTCCAAGGTTTTTCTCCTTGGGATGAGGAGGGTTTCTCCAGTTGCTTTATATGTCCTTATTACCATGCTGCCACTATCACCCCGCTAAAGTAGGTATGCTGTATCATTCGTGTTTCAGCCTCCTATATTGCTTTCGCCCTGGTTCAGTGGGCTCGGCCTTTAGTACTTAGAGTTTTTCGGGGCCACCCATGTGTTCGTTTTCACTGCGGCCTGGTAATTCGCCATTATCCTACGATAACGTTGTCGGTAGGCTTCAACATTTTGGTTTCCCTCCACATTGCTACCCTAGCTACAGGACTCCGACTTTTATCCTGGTGGGTCTGACTCCCACTGAACATCTTCACCTTCTCTGGACACACTGAACCACAAACTAAAGCTTTTCGGTTACTTGCCAATCAATCAGCTAATTGGGCAAAGTGGGATGATGATCTTTTAAAGGTAGAAATTCAAGAGCTAGAAGATTTGCAGTTTGATCTTAAAATGACAGGATTTGAATTGGAAAAAGTTCAACGGTTTCTCGATGATTTTGATGGTGAAAAAGAAGATCTTTCTGACTTAGCTATTGATGACAAAAAGGTAGAAATAACAAAACCAGGTGATCTATGGATTTTAGGTGATCATCGAATCTATTGTGGTGATAGCTCTGTAGTTGAATCATATAAAGCGCTTTTAGATGGTAAAATGGCAGATATTACTGTTTGTGATCCTCCATATAACGTTGATTATGGTAATAGCCAAGACAAAAAGATATTAAATGATAATCAAGGTGAAAAGTACGAACTTTTTCTCTATGACATCTGTTCCCATATTTTAGCATATACGAAAGGTGCAATTTACATCTGCATATCATCATCAGAGTTTTCAACGTTGCAAAAAGCATTTGAGGAGGCAGGAGGAAAATGGTCAACATTTATCATTTGGGCAAAGAATCACTTTACGCTAGGTAGATCAGATTATCAAAGACAATACGAAGCAATGCTCTATGGATGGAAAAGCGGCAATAAACGTGAGTGGCATGGAGGAAGAAATCAAAGTGATCTATGGTTTTATGATAAGCCAATACATAACTCACTGCACCCAACAATGAAGCCAGTAGAGCTAATGGAGAGAGCAATAGTTAATAGTAGTAGATCTGGAGACATAGTTCTTGATCCATTTAGCGGCTCTGGAAGTACACTGATTGCATGTGAGAGAACAGGAAGAATTTGTAGGACAATAGAGCTAGATTCAAAATTTGTAGATGTAACCATAAAACGTTGGCAAATATATACCAGAAGAGATGCCATTTTAGCCGGTACTGGCAAAACTTTTGCACAAATTCAAGAAGAAATAAAGGGGCAAAAAAAGTGGAAAAGATAACGCAAACAGAATGGGCAAGAGAACAAGGATTTTCAAAGCAATATGTCTGTTATTTAGTAAAAAAAGGAATAGTTGAGTTGGAGGATGGTTTGGTAAGTAGAGAACAAGCAAATGAAGCAGTGGCAGCAATAAGAGATCCAAGTCAACCACTGAGAAGAAAAAACTATTCAGAAAACGGAGAAAAACTTTCCACGATGTTGCTTAAAACGCGAATAAAAAATGAAATGGAACGTGGCAAATTGCTTGAGGCAAAGGCAAAAGCTGAGATTGGTGAACTTGTAGCAGTAGAGGAAGTAAAGCGCGAAGCATTTAATGTAGCAAGAGTTGTCCGTAATAATTTGCTTAATATTCCAAATAGAGTTTCAGCACTGCTTGCATCACTGAGTGACACTGAAAAGATTCATATGACGCTAACTGAAGAGATTACAAACTCACTTGAAGAATTATCTAACGCTAAATTTTAATAATGTCTGCTAACTTAAGTTTAGAACTAATAAAATGCCTCATTAATCAACCTGGATTAGATGTTAATGTTAGAGGGTTAAACGGAAAAACACCACTACATTGCGCTATAGAATTTGACGAATTAAGTATGGTGGACTTGTTACTCACGAAGAAGAACATTAATCCTTTTGTAGAAGATAATGATGGTAAAACATCTCTTGATTACGCCAAAGAGGGGAAAAAAGCAGAAATATTACAAGCACTAATTAATAACAAATACGGATCAGAACAAGATAACTTACTTCATTTAGCTGCAATGATAGGTGAAGTTAATGCAGTTAGATATTTGATAGGAAAAGGTATTGACGTTAATGTACGAAATGCTTTGCATCATACTCCATTACATCTAGCAGCAGGAATAGGACATGCAGAAGTTGTAAAGATCTTGATAAGAGAAGGAAAAGCTGAAATAGATGTCTTTGATGGACGAAATCAGACACCAATGCACTATGCAGTTAATAACAAGAAGTTGGAGATAGTAAAGTTATTACTGGAGCTAGGAGCAGATGTAAATAGCGCACGTGTAGGACAAAACTCGATGAAATTATCACCTGTGCATATAGCTGTAAGTAATACTAATTACGATGAAAGGGATTTATGTCTTGATATTCTCAAATGCTTAATAAAGGAGCCTAATGCTCAAGTCAATTTGCAGGACTACGAAAATAGAACACCTCTACATTACGCTGAAAGACTTAAAACAATAGAGGTCTTACTAACGCGAGAAGATATAGACCCTCTGGTAAAAGACGATAGCGGCAAGACACCATTTGATTACGCTAAACCTGAGATAAAGAAGGCTTTGGTGAGTAATAAATACGGTTTTGAAAAGAATAGTCTACTCCATTTAGCTGCACAAATGGGAGAAATTGAGATTGTAGATGCAATTTTAAAAGAAGAAATCAATATTGATATTGTAAATAATAAAGGTCTATCACCGATTTACCTTGCTGCGGAAAAAGGGCATTTACATGTAGTAAAGTTATTGCTGAAAAAAGGAGCAAATTATACACATGTTCTGCACTTAGCAATCAAGTCAAATAATTTAGAATTGCTAAAAACTTTATTTAAAGAAAAGAGCATCAAATTACCAGACGAGATAGGCAAGTCTGTACCAGTTTATTATAGGTGTATAGAACATAGAGATGCAAAAGTAAGAAAATACAATAGTGTGATCTGTGTTTTTACCTCAGTAAGTGCAGTAGCAATAGCGGTATATATAGGGTTAACAGCAACAACAATAAGCAGTGCAATCATTTTTGCAACAACAACAGGGATATTTGCGATTATTATAGCACTAATGATAAGTGAGATGAGCAAAAGATATATAGAAAACGAATTTCAGAAAAAGATGTTTATGGAATTGGAGGAGTGTAGTTCTACTGTTAATGATGTTGCAATTGTGAGTAGATGCAGACAATGATATACGCCACATCATTTTCTGAAGGTTTAAGACCAGATCCCCAGCTTAAAGTATCAGAGTGGGCGAATGAGTATCGAGTTCTAGCACCAACTGCAGCATCAGAGCCAGGTAAATGGAGAACGGAAAGAACTCCTTATTTAAAAGAAATCATGGATTCACTATCTCCATCTTCTCCAGCGGAGAAAATAGTATTCATGAAAGGAGCGCAGATTGGGGGAACAGAAGCTGGTAACAATTGGATAGGCTATATCATCGATCAAACACCAGGGCCAATGCTAGTAGTACAGCCAACAGTTGAAATGGGAAAACGTTGGTCGAAGGGAAGATTTGCACCGTTAATAGAGAGTACGCCATGTTTAAAAAGTAAAGTAAAAGACCCAAGGTCAAGAGATTCGGGCAATACTGTGCAAAGTAAGGAGTTTCCAGGTGGAATAGTAGTAATAACCGGAGCAAATAGCAGTGTAGCACTGAGATCTATGCCAGTAAAATATCTCTTTCTTGATGAAATAGATGCCTACCCAGGAGATTCAGGAGGAGAAGGAGATCCAGTTTTACTCAGCATAGCCCGAACTAATACATTTGCACGACGAAAGATTTTTTTAGTATCAACACCAACGATTCATGGAATAAGCAGAATTGAGAAAGAATTTGAAGCTACAGACAAGAGATATTTTTTTGTACCATGTCCGCATTGTAATTATTACCAAATTTTAAAGTGGTCACAAATAAAATGGGAAGATAAAAATCCAAATACAGCACACTATATGTGTATAGAATGTGGTGAAAAGATAGAAAATCATCAAAAGACAGAGATGCTAGACCGTGGAGAATGGAGAGCTACAGGGGCAAAAGAAGGGGAGAAAAAAGGATTTCATCTTTCAAGTCTTTATAGTCCAGTAGGCTGGTATAGTTGGCAACAAGCAGTAGAGGACTTTCTCCATGCAAAGGAAAGCGAACAATTACTGAAGGTTTGGATAAATACTACGCTTGGAGAAACCTGGGTAGATAAAGGAGAAGTACCAGATTGGAAGCAATTATTTAACAGGAGAGAATTTTTTCCCGTAGGCACAGTACCAAAAGGTGAAGTGGTTCTCACAGCAGGAGTAGATGTCCAAAAAGATCGGTTAGAAGTAGAAGTTGTAGCATGGGGAAAAAGCCGTGAAAGTTGGTCAATAGACTACCGAGTATTTGAAGGAGATACAGGAGGAGGAGAAGTATGGGGAAAGCTTTCGGAGCTCCTCAATCATCATTTTATTGGTGAAAATGGTCTTGAATATATGATAAGTATGATGGCGGTTGATGCAGGGTATGCAACGCAGGAAGTGTATAATTGGGTAAGGAGTCATCAAGGCTCTGGAAGAGTAATGGCAGTGAAAGGTGTAAATAAAGCACTAGTACCACTTAGCAGCCCAAGTAGAGTAGATATAACAGTTGGTGGTCAAAAGCTAAAGAGAGGAATAAAGCTCTGGCCAGTAGGAGTATCGATATTAAAGTCAGAGCTTTTTCAATTACTTAATATTTTAAAAGAAGAAGAGGGAAAATCTCTACCTGGATATTGTCATTTTCCAGAATATGCACCTGAATATTTTAAGCAGTTAACGGCAGAGCAATTGGTTAGCAAAGTGGTGAAAGGATACACCAAACAGGAGTGGCAAAAGGTAAGAGAAAGAAATGAAGTATTAGACTGTAGGATTTATGCAAGAGCTGCATCTATTGCGCTTGGAATCGATCGTTGGCCAGAGAGTAAATGGAATAGTTTAAGTGAAAAACCAGAAAGTAAAAAGCCTAAAAAAGTAAGACAGAGTAAGTGGCTTGGTAATCAAAATGTACAGTGAAGAATATTTAACTCAAGTTGAGAAAGCAATTCAAAAACTGCAAAGCGGAGAAAGAGTAGTATCAATTGCATATGGTGACCATGTTGTCCGTTATGCAGAAGTAGATATAAATGATTTACTAAGCTTAAGACAACGTATTAAAGCTGAACTGAAAACCGTAGCCAAAAGAAAGATTATTTTTTCAACGAGTAAAGGGATCATATAATAATAAAAATCGTTGAAAGGAATTTTATGACAAAAGTTATAGCAAAAGAATACACAGAATTTTTAGAGCAGCTAAAAGAGCAGATTGCTACTAGTCGTTATAAAGCAGCATTAGCAGTAAATAGCAAACTCATTGTGCTTTATCACTATATTGGTACAGAGATCTTAAGGCGCCAAAAAGAACATGGTTGGGGTGCTAAAATCATAGATCAGCTAAGTAAGGATTTAAGAAGCGCATTTCCAGAAATGAAGGGGTTTAGTGCTAGGAATCTTACGTATATGCGCCAATTTGCTGCAGAATATCAAGATACTGAATTTACGCAGCAGGTTGCTGCACAATTGCCTTGGTTTCATATTGTAGTTATTTTAGATAAAGTAAAAGATCGAAAAGAAAGACTATTCTATTTTCAAAAGGCTATAGAGCACGGTTGGTCACGTAGTATAATGGTGATGCAAATCGAACGTGAATTGCACAAACGTCAAGGAAAAGCTGTTACTAACTTCAAAGATAAATTACCTTCTCCGCAGTCAGATTTAGCACATTATACATTAAAAGATCCATATATTTTTGATTTTTTGAGTATAGGAGACGATGCTCACGAAAGAGAAGTAGAAAAAGGTCTTGTAGGCCATGTGGAAAAATTTCTGCTAGAGCTAGGGGAAGGATTTGCATTTGTTGGTAGGCAATTTCACTTAGATGTTGGAAATAAAGACTTTTATATTGATTTATTGTTTTACCATTTAAAGTTACGTTGCTTTGTAGTAATCGAGCTAAAAGACAAAGATTTCAAGCCAGAGTATGCAGGTAAAATGAATTTTTATCTTTCAGCCGTTGATGATTTACTAAAGCACGAAACAGATCAACCATCTATAGGATTAATTTTATGCAAGTCAAAGGATAACGTACTAGCTAAGTATACACTGAAAGACATAAATAAACCGATAGGGTTGGCAGAATATAAAATTACTGAAAATCTACCAAAGAATATAAAGGCAGCTTTACCAACAGTAGAAGAGCTAGAGGCTGAGTTATCCAAAGTTTCAGATAAAGAAAAGTAATGCTACTCAAATCATTCAAGCAACTATTCAATAAACCAAAACCAAAAAGTTCTGCATGGGACGCTGCAGGATCAGGAAGAAGGATAATGTATTGGCAAGAAGAAACAGGAAGCATAAACAATTTGCTGTCTCAAAGCCTTGAGCACTTACGTAGTCGATCACGTGATATGGTGAGAAAAAATCCATATGCAGCAAATATCATTGATACAATAGTAAGTAACTCTATTGGAACAGGAATAAAACCGCAATCAAAAGCAAGAGATGGAGAATTTCGAAAGAAAGTACAAGAATTATGGCTGAAATGGACAGATGAAGCAGACAGTGGCGGAGTAAGTGATTTTTATGGATTACAAGCTCTAGTATGCAGAAGTATGATAGAGGGAGGAGAATGTTTTGTACGTTTAAGAACGAGAAAGCTAGAGGATAGATTTTCTGTACCATTGCAACTGCAAGTACTTGAGTCTGAACATTTAGATAATAAAACAAATCAAACTTTAGCAAATGGTAATGTAATAAGAAACGGGATTGAGTTCAATAGAATTGGGCAGAGAGAAGCATATTACTTATTTAGAGAACACCCTGGTGAAAGTACCTTTGGAGAGTCAGTAAGAGTGCCAGCAAATGATGTTTTACATATCTATAGACCACTAAGACCTGGGCAAATTAGAGGAGAGCCATGGCTTTCTAATATACTACTAAAGCTTTATGAGCTTGATCAATACGATGATGCAGAGCTGGTGAGAAAGAAAACTGCAGCAATGTTTGCTGGATTTATTACAAGACTTGACCCAGAAGCAAATATTTTAGGTGAAAGTGAGGCAAATGAGCATGGAGTAGCACTATCAGGCCTAGAACCTGGTACTATGCAACTACTTGATCCAGGTGAGGATATAAAGTTTTCAGAGCCATCTGATGTTGGAGGAAGTTATGAAGCATTCATGAGACAGCAGCTAAGGGCAATAGCAATAGGCACAGGGATAACATATGAGCAGCTAACAGGAGATTTAACCGGTGTTAATTATTCATCAATCAGAGCGGGATTAATAGAGTTTCGTCGTCGATGCGCTATGCTGCAACATAACATTATAGTATTTCAGTTTTGCAGACCAGTATGGAGTAGATGGCTAGAGTTAGCAGTACTTTGTGGAGAACTCTGTATAGATGAAAAAGTAGTAAAAGCAGCGAAAGAAGAAGTAAAATGGATACCACAGGGATTTGATTGGGTGGATCCACTGAAAGACCAGCAAGCACAGCAAATGGCAGTAAGGAATGGATTTAAGAGTCGAGCAGAAGTAGTATCAGAAATGGGTTACGATGTAGAAGAAATTGACCAAGAAATAGCAGAAGATCAAAGACGTGCAAGCGAACTGGGCTTAAGTTTTGATTCTGAGGTTACTGCAAATCAAGAGGTGATATGAAACAACAATGGCTAAACAGATGTGTAATGGTAGAACCAAGGAGTTTTGAGTTACTGTCACTACAAACAGGAAAGCAGCCTATCTTTAAAAATATAAAACATGCAGTAAGAAATAGTGAAAGAGGAATAATACCGATACATGGCATTTTAACTAAAAAACCTGGTGCATTTGATGAAATGCTCGGAATGACATCATATGAGCAAATAGAAGAACAAATTACACAAGCATTAGCAGATAGTAGCATAGAGACAATTATGCTGGAAATAGACAGCCCAGGAGGGGAAGTAAATGGAGTGTTTGACCTAGCTGATTTTATTTATGAATCAAGAGCAAAAAAGAGAATTATCGCAATAGCAAATGATGATGCATACTCTGCTGCATATGCTATAGCTTCTAGCGCTGAGAAGGTATTTGTGAGCAGAACTTCTGGTGTTGGCAGTATTGGAGTAATAGCAAGTCATATAGATCAAAGTAGATTTGATGAAAAGCAAGGTATTAAGTACACCACAATCTTTGCTGGTAGTCGAAAGAATGATTTAAACCCACATGAGCCAATGACGTCTGAAAGTCTGGAAAGCTTACAAAAAGAAGTAGACCGACTATATGAAATGTTTTTGCAGCTAATAGCAAGGAACAGAGGTCTTTCAATTGAAAAGATTCGATCAACAGAGGCAGGGCTATATTTTGGGGAGAAAGCAGTAGAAATAGGCCTTGCAGACGGAATTACAATTCTTTCATCTATTAATAAAAACAGGAGTATTACTATGAATGAACAAACTACAAATGACCTAGAAACTGATAATTTAACCAAGTATCGTACTGAAGTTCTTGAATTAATACGTTTATGTAATTTATCGAAGGTACCAGAAAAGATAGAAGAATTTATTGAGCAAGGCGTAAGTGTTGAGCAAGCCAGGGAAGTTTTAATGGAATTACTTGCAGAGAGAACGAAGAAGACAGAGATACTGAGTGCAATACCACAGAATTCAGGAGAAGATTTAATGATACAGGTAGCAAGAAGTCGTAGGAGTTAAAGTATTTTTATAACCGCCGTATATAGCATTGATAAAAGCGGCGGTAAGCAGTTAAGGAGAGAAATTTATGAGTTGTATAAGCGAACAAAATAATCTGGGTGACTTATTAAAGTATGAGGCATCAAGTCTATATTCAAGAGATCAGATAACAGTAGCAAAAGGGCAGAACCTAAAGCTTGGTACAGTAGTTGCCAAAAAGACGGACGATGGTTTTATTAGAGTACTTAATCCCATTGGAACAGATGGCACACAAACAGCAATAGGTGTAATAACAAGTGATGTAAACGCAACGGAAAACACCAAAGCAGTAATCATTACTCGTATAGCAATGCTAGCAGATCATGCAGTGGTGTGGCCAGCAAATATCACTGAGGAGCAAAAGGCTGAAGCAATAAAGCAACTTGAAGGACGAGGGATCATCCTTCGCAAGGGAGTTTAACTAAAATTAATAGGAAAAAAGGGAGAGAAAAAATGCAAAATCCATTTACAAATACAGCATTTAGCATGACGGCACTAACAAATGCGATGAATATATTGCCGATAAATTATGGACGAGTTGAAAATCTAAATTTATTTCCAAATAGGTCAGTAAGATTTAGACATATTACCATAGAAGAGCATAATGGAGTTTTAAGTCTATTGCCAACACAAGTTCCAGGAGCACCAGCAACAGTAGGAAAAAGAGGAAAAAGAAAGGTAAGAACATTTACGATTCCACATATTCCACATGATGATGTAGTGTTACCAGAGGAAGTACAAGGAATAAGGGCATTTGGATCAGAGAGTGAACTTAAAGCGCTTGCAGATGTAATAACTGATCATTTGCAGCTAATGAGAAACAAACATGCAATAACGTTGGAGCATTTGCGAATGGGAGCGCTCAAAGGAATAATTTTAGATGCTGATGGGTCAGAATTATTAAATCTGTACAACGAATTTGAAATCACGCCAAAAGTAGTAAATTTTGCCCTTGGAACAGCAACAACAGATGTAAAGCGTAAGTGTCTGGAAGTATTGCGACATATTGAAGACAACTTAAGTGGTGAATATATGACGGGAATTCATGCACTCATAAGCCCTGAGTTTTTTGATGCACTTACTTCTCATACTAAAGTGAAAGAAGCATATGAGAGATGGCAAGAAGGAGCAGCGCTTCGGAATGATATGAGGTCAGGGTTTACGTTCTGTGGAATAACGTTTGAGGAATATAGAGGGCAAGCAACTGACCCTGAAGGAACCGTAAGAAGATTTATAGAAAGAGATACAGGGCACTGTTTTCCACTAGGAACAGCGAGCACATTTACAACATATTTTGCACCAGCAGACTTTAATGAGACAGTAAATACTCTTGGACAGCCACTATATGCAAAACAAGAGCCAAGGAGGTTTGATAGAGGAACTGATTTACATACACAGTCAAATCCTCTGCCAATGTGCCATCGTCCGGCAGTTTTGGTAAAAATTAGTTCTAGTTGATGAATATAGGGAGATTATTAGAAGATTGTTTTGATCATCTAGGAGTGGAAGCCATATATTGTAATCGAAATAAGGAAGGTATTCGTAAAATAAAAGTGCTAATTAAACGTCCTGAGACTACGTACTCTCTAGGTGCAGATGGAGCATTAACTCAGCAAATTGCTTCTGTAGAAATACGTGATCAGGACGTTACTTCCTTTAGCATAGGTGATTATATCAAGATTGAAAAAAGGTTCTACAAGATTTTTGAACCACCGTTAAAAGATTCTTCGAGTGAAATATGGAAAATTGAGGCAATAGAAAGTGTTTGATTAGTAACAATATTAATGAAATAATCTCCAATATTGAAAGAAAAGAGCAGAAAATAAAACTGGCAACTATAAAAGCGTTAAACAAAACGGCACTATGGTTAAAAGCGCAAGCAGCTAAGGAAATCAGTGAGGAAAAGAAGATAAAATTAAGTTTGATAAGAAAGAGATTAAGAATTTTTAAAGCAAAAACAAGCAGATTAGAAGTGTTAATTAGAGCAAATCTCTATGACATTAGAGCATCGACAATTGGCAAAATACAAAAAACAAGAAGAGGATCGAAAGTAGGAAAGCACCAATTTATAGGAGGATTTGCAGCAGTTATGCCAAAAGGAAATAGCGGTATGTTTAAACGTGAAGGAAGAGCAGCATTGCCAATAAAGGAAGTAAAACTACCGCTGGAACCAGAGGCTTCAAGGATAATAGGAAATCTTGTTAATTATGAGGTTGAGAAAGTATTTACAAAATTTTTTGAACGTGAATTAAGTTATATTACAGAAAGTGTATGAATTTCAAAGATTTGCATAACGCAATCTGCACTACGCTGAAGAAAGAAATTTCTGTGATACAAACATGCGAAGTATATCCAGCAATAAGGAAAGAATTAGTAGCGCCAGCGGTATTTGTAGAGCTTGTGAGTTTAGAATCGGGAAAAGATCCTGGAACAGAGGAATTAGCCCTGAAAGCAAGATTTGAAGCGAGAATTGTAGTTGATGGAACAGTCGAGTATTCCTCGTTAGTTGTAAGGTCATTAGCAGCAGAAGTAGCAAGAGTAGTAAATAAAAATACTTGGAACGTAAAAAATATTTCTCCTGCTGAATTTCTCTCTGCAGAGCCTGATGGATTTAGACCCGAATTAGATGCATATTTGGTGTGGATGGTTGATTGGAGTCATCAGCTTCATTTAGGTAAATCGATATGGACAGAAAATAAGATTAAGCCACATACCATAAACGTGGGAAATATAAATGTTGGATCATAATTTTGCAATTTCAGAGCTAAGTAGAAAATTAGCGAATATCATTCGTATAGGAGTTGTAAAAGAAATAGATTATGAAAAAGCAAAAGTAAGAGTTAAAATAGGAGATATTGTAACAGATTATCTGCCATGGATAACAAGTAAAGCAGGAAAAGATAGAGATTGGTCTCCGCCAGATATTGATGGACAGGTTATGGTATTTTCTCCTCTTGGTGAACTATCATTAGGAGTGGTGTTAGCAGGAATATATCAGGAAAAATACCATGCACCAGAGAATAAAAAAGAAATAAATAGTATAAAATTTCAAGATGGAACAAGATTGTTATATGATAAAGAAAGACATCATTTAGAGATTGAAGTAGTAGATAAAATAACACTGAAAGCTGGGGAATCGAGCATAGAAATGACAAAAAGTGGAATAAAACTGAAAGCAGAAAGGATCGACTTAAATTGAACAAAGGAATAGTGAGGTTAGGAGACTACTGTGGAGAAGCTATACCACATTTCTGCATTAGCGGCAGTAATAATGTTTTTGTAAACGGTAAGTCAATGTGTAGACAAGGAGACAGTTTTAGTGAAGGAAGAGCATTAACTGAAGGATCAAAAACAGTGTTTGCGAATGGTCTTAGTGTAGGAAGAGTAGGAGATATAGTTTCATGTGGTTTTAAAGTAATAAAAGGTAGTGAAAACGTGTTTGCAGGCTAAAAATGCGTGGGATGAGCAATAAAACTGGAAAAGCGTTAGAAGGAATAGAGCACTTAAAGCAATCGATAATTGATATACTAACCACTCCAGTAAACAGTAGAATAATGAGGAGAGATTATGGCTCAAGATTATTTGAATTGGTGGATAAGCCAATAAATAGAGATTTAACTTTGGAAATCTATTCAGCAGTAGCAGAAGCTCTACAAAGGTGGGAGGAAAGATTTAAGCTAGAAAAAGTAAAAATGACAGAGGTGAAAGAAGGAAAAGTAACGCTTGACCTAGAAGGATTATACTTACTAAGCGGGAAAAACATTCATTTTGATGAAATTGTAGTTTAAAGATGCAGCAGCTAAATATTGTAGAAAAGCTAAGTTATGAAGAAATCTTTTCGAGAATGAAGGAAGAGTTAGTCCGTAGAGATGAAACCTTTTCAGCATTAGTTGAAAGTGATCCAGCGATAAAGATTCTTGAGGTAGCAGCATGGAGGGAATTGTTACTAAGACAAAGAATAAATGAGGCAGTAAAAAGTAATGTACTGAAGTTTGCAATGGGAGAAGATCTTGATAATTTAGCTGAGTTTTATGGTGTAGAAAGGGAAAAAGGGGAAGATGATGAACGATTTAGAAAAAGAATTAAAGCAAAGATAGTAGGCTCAAGCACGTGTGGAAGCAAGGAGTATTATAGGTATTATGCACTGTCAGCAGATAGTAGAGTAAAAGATGCACTAGTGGAATCACCTATACCAGGGAAAGTACAAATTTCAATCTTATCAACACAATTATCCACAACTGGCATAGTGTCAGAAGAGCTACTAGAAATTGTAAAAAAGCAGGTTACTAGAGATGATATAAGGGTTTTAACAGATACAGTAACAGTAATTGGTTGCAATATTACGGAAATAGATATTCACAGCAGAATGAGCATAAGTCCTGTAATATCGAAGGAGGAAATCAAGAAGCAGTTCATTAAGAAGTTTGAAGCAAATAGAAGGCTGGGATGGAATGTTACAAGATCTTGGATAATAGCAAATTTGTTTGTAGAGGGTGTAGAAAACGTAGAATTAATCGAGCCAAGAGAGGATGTTGTGGTTCTGGGGAATGAGTGTGCAGTGCTTGGCTACGTCAAGTTAGATAGGATTTAAAACGTATTTTTTTGCTTTGTGGAATCATAAAAGTTTCACCAGTGAGAGGATTACGTGCAATAAGTGGTTTAAGGTTTACTGGATAAAAATGACCAATGTTAGGGAGACGAAAGTATTGATTTTCTTCCAGAAGTTGTAACTTATTTTTTAAAGTATGGATAATATGGTTAAATATTATGGAAAGTGTTTTCGATATTAAGAACATCTTTATTTTTGATCAGTTCTGCAATGATCTCTTGCTTACTCATAAGCTACCTAAATAAAGGAAATTAAAGCAACTTGAAAGAAAAGACAAATGAAAAGTTTATTACCGCCAAACGCAACAAAGCAAGAGCGAGCACTGGTTAATGCAATCGATTATAAAGTTGATCCAAGCAGGATAAGAGGATTTAAATTTAGCCTAGGGGAAAAAGTATTGCCGTGGTTGGTTGAAGAATACGGGTTAGAAGAAATTCTACGCTGGGCAAAAGACAAAAGAAGAGCGATAAAAGAAGGGGTAGAATTTCAGCGTTTAAGAGGAACACCAGCATCCCTGAAAATAGCATTAAAATGGGCAAATATAGATGATATTACAATCATTGAGGAACCTCCAGGAAAACATTTCTTTGAATTACAGATAGGGATAAGAGACGTACCAAATGATTTCTTTGTAGATGCAGTAGTAGAGCTTGCAAAACTATCATTGCCTGCAAGATCGAGACTAATGAGAATTTTTAACGATCACTACAACATTGGTAGGTTCATTTTAGATGAAAGTTTTTTTGGAAATTTGTTATCGGATTACTCAGGTGTAAAAATAGAAGAAGATGGACCGGTGTTATCATTTGGGAGAGTAAATTTTTTCAGGTCTAGTGGTCCAGTTATTAGGATTATAGAAAACTATCTACGCGATCATTATGAACGAGCTTTAAGCAATGATATATATCGCCTAGATGTAGCAATACTTGGAGAAACCGAGCCTCACACAAAGAATTATAACGGTATTTATGAAAGAAATCATGTGTGGTATAACTTCAAAGCGCTATATCCGCTACCACAGAGCTTATTACCTGAGATTAAGTTTGCGAAAGCGCAGATAGTATTATCAGATAGCTGGAACTTGGGGGAAATAAACGCATGTTTTCCAGTTGGTAGTGTGGAAGAAAAAGGAAGTAAATTTTTACTAGGAAGTAGCAAACTATCTGAACAACTGTGGAATTTAAAATACAAGCCAATTTTAGAAAGGTTTAGCGTTACTCACCACTACAAAGTAGAAGATTTTACCAACCAGAAAGTTATAAGATTTGGTGTGGCAGAACACTATGTTCATTTTGAAAACAATTTAGATTTAAAGCAAAAGGACGCAATACACGAGTTAGAAAGTTACATTTTGGTATTTTACCCAGGCGTACTAACGTGGCACGAACATCGACATTTGAACAGAAGTTGGAAAAATAGTCAAGTAATATCTATAATAAGTTAAGTACTTATATTTATATCCTCATATATTATGTTAATAATAGGTAAAAGTGTATGAAATAAAAAGAAAAAGACTTGCTTTCTCATGCTAAAACGGACATGACTTGAATAGCAGCAGGTAAACATAAGAAATTTGTCTGGCGCTAGAAAAGCTAATTTTGTGAGGTATGCAATGGGGTTCAACGAAGAAAAGAGAGAATCTTTTAGTAAGTTTTTTAAAGAAGTATCAAGTAACGGATTTAAAAATATTAATAAAAGAAATGAAGAAGGAGAGACGATATTACACCAAGCAGTAGAAATCTCTGATTACAAAACAGTAAGGTTATTAATAAATAAAGGAGCAAATGTTAATGCAAGAGATAAAAAGGGTTATACACCACTACACTGTGCAGTATTTGCGAAAAGCTTAGAAAATGTAAAAGTACTGCTAAGAGAAGGAGCAGAAGTAAATGCCACTCAATATGTCAGTGGATGTACGCCATTGCACTCTGCATGCAAAATAGGAGGAGCAGGAATTGAAATAATAAAAGAGCTAGTAAAGGCCGGAGCTGAAGTTAATCAACTGAATAAGTAAGGTGCAACACCAATGTATTACATATGGGAAAGTGAAAAGTATCGTCTATGTGATAGCAAAGAGAGTGAAAAGGCAAGTAAATTCTTAAGAGAACAAGGAGGAATAACAAAAAGTAGAGAACTGACGTGCTATGGAATAGAGATGCTAGTGAGAGAAATAGCAGACATGTTGAATAGGAGCTATTTACCTGAGTTAAAAATAATAGAGATAGGAGAAATAAGGAAGAAAGATAAGTCACTAATAAAGGAAGAATGTAAAAATTTAGCAAGCAAGATAATGAGCCAAGTGAACGAAATGATAGATGAAGTGTTGAAGGCAGACTTAAGCAAGATGTGGTGAGGAGGGAGCTCAAAAAAAAGAGTTTGGTTGCGAAAATTTCAAAGGGAAAGTGAGGTATGTTATGTCAAGGAAAGAAGCAAGGAATGTTTTTGATAGGTTATTGAAAGCATTATCAGAAAACAGGTTTCAACAAATAAATGAAAAAGACGCAGCAGGTTGCACAATATTGCACCGAGCAGCACAGGTGTCAGAGCCAGAAGTAATAAAGTTATTAATAGAAAAAGGAGCAGGTACAAACGATAGAAACAATAGAGGCGAGACACCGTTGCACCTAGCAGCGTTTTTAGGAAGAAGAAAAAATGTGAAAGTGCTGATAGAAGGAGGAGCTACAGTAAATGCAAAATCAAACAATAAAGCAGTACCACTACACTTAGCCTGTTTAGCAAGAAGAATAGGAACAATAGAAGAGCTGATAAATGCAGGAGGAGATCTTGATACAGTAGATAAATTTGGATGTAGCCCACTAAACTATGCAAAAATTTACCCGAAAGTGACAAGTTATCTAGAAAAGAAGGGAGTGAATATGAGAGATGTAGAAGTGATGTATGGAGAAGCAAACAAGGCAATAGAGGAGGTAATGGAGAAACGAAACGTAAATGAATTACAACTAGAGGAGGTAGATTTAACAGATTAAGCATGTAGATTTATATCTTAATATAATATGTGGAAAAAATGTGTAAATTTAGCAAAAAAAACTTGCTTTTTATGCCGAAACAGCCCTAAGTGAAAAAGTAGCTGGTAAATAAACAAGATTTGCTAAGCGCTAAAGTGAGCCAAATTGGAGCCACTTTATATTGCATTAATAGCTGAGGAAAGTTATGGTAAAATTTAGTCAGAAAGAAAGAGAAGAGTTTAATAAGGCGTGGAAAGAAGTATTAGATAACTCAATAGAAGATATTAATAAAAAAGACACAAAAGGAAGGACGATACTACATTACGCGGTGGGAATGCCAGATCCAAAAAAAGTGAATTATTAATCAAAAAGGGAGCAGATGTAGATGCAGCAGATGCCGGGAAATATAGACCACTACACCTAGCAGTGATGGGGCAACGTCTAGAAAATATAAAAGAGCTGATAAAGGCAGGAGTCGATGTAAACGCAGTGGAACGAAGTAGCAAATTTGCTCCGTTGCATCTTGCCTGCATGGTGGCAGAGATAAAAATAGTAGAAGAGCTAGTAAAAGCGGGAGGGAATGTAGAGCAAAAGGATAAATCTGGCAAAACGCCAATGGATTATGCGAGAAATAGTAAAGAGATAAAAGAAGTGTTAGAGAACGTAAAAATGGCAAATAAGCAGAGAGAGTTTATAGAAAGAGTAAGGGTTGTATCGGAAAGCACGGCAGCAGGTGTGATAGTGGCAAAGGAGGAGCTAGAAACTGTGGATGAAAAAGTGCTATAGCGTTTTTAAAAATTCAGAAGTGCTGTGTTTGAAAAGGTGATTATATGGAAAAAAAAGTAGAAAAAGAGGTAAAATGTTTAGAGAAAAAAGCGTTGGAAGAGCTGAGGAAAATATGGAAGAAGGTATTTGAGGAAGAGGCACCTAGATACTCAAAGAAATATCTGATACCAAGATTGGCGTATAGGATACAGGAGAAAGCGTATGGAGAAATGTCAAGAAAAGGTGCCAAAAGACTGGAATACCTAGCAGATCGGCTAGAGAAGGGAAAAAGAATAAGTAGCGATAAACTGCCAGCAGTGGGAACAGAGCTGATATTAGAAAGGGGTGAAGAAACGCATGCAATAATGGTAGTGGATACAGGATTGATCTACAGAGAAGAATTTTACACGTCATTATCAGCAGTGGCAGGAAAAATAATGGGAATGAGCTACAACGGACCTTTATTATTCGGGATGCGTGATAAAAGTGGAAATTGAGGAGAGAGAATGCTAAAAGAGGTAAGGTGTGCGATATATACAAGAAAATCAAATGAGGATGGGCTAGAACAAAAGTTTAATAGTCTTGATGCGCAGCGAGTAGCATGTGAAAAGTACATAAAGAGCAGAGAAGGGTGGGTAGTATTGCCCAAAAGGTACGATGATGGCGGATTTTCAGGAAAAAATTTAGAAAGACCAGCAATAAGGGAGTTGTTTGAAGATGTAAAGGCAGGAGAAGTGGACTGTGTGGTAGTATATACGCTAGACAGGTTATCAAGGGAAACAAAGGACAGCATCGAAGTAACGTCATTTTTTAGAAGGCACCGAGTAAATTTTGTAGCAGTAACGCAGATATTTGACAATAATACGCCAATGGGAAAGTTTGTACAAACAGTGTTATCAGGAGCAGCACAACTAGAAAGAGAGATGATTGTAGAGAGAGTAAAAAATAAAATAGCAACATCAAAAGAGCAAGGATTATGGATGGGAGGAACTTTGCCATTTGGGTATGATGTAAAAGATAAAGAGTTAATAATAAATGAGAAAGAAGCAAAAACAGTAAAGCATATATTTGAAAGATATTTGGAGCTGAAGTCAATGGCAGAGTTGGCAAGAGAGTTAAACAGAGAAGGATACCGAACAAAATCAGATATCTTTAAAAAGGCAACGGTGAGGAGAATAATAACAAATCCAATATATGTGGGAAAGATAAGACATTATGAGAAAGAGTATGAAGGAAAGCATGAAGCAATAATAGAGGAAGAAAAATGGCAAAAAGCACAAGAATTAATAAGGAATCAGCCATATAGAAAAGCAAAATATGAGGAAGCGCTGCTTAGAGGAATAATTAAGTGCAAGAACTGCGGTGTAAATATGACGCTGACATACTCAAAAAAGGAGAATAAAAGGTACCGATATTATGTGTGCAATAACCATTTAAGGGGGAAGGATTGTGGATCAGTGAACCGAACAATAGTAGCAGGAGAAGTAGAAAAAGAAGTAATGAAGAGAGCGGAGCAGCTATATGAAAATTGGAAAGAAAAGACCGAAGAAAAATGGAAAAATTTAAGTTTTAGAAGACAGAAAGAAGTAGTGAAAAAGTTAATAAAGGGAGTGATGGTAAAAGAAGATGAAATAGAAGTGTGTTTAGAGGATAAGGTGGAATTTATACCAATGTGGTTAAAAAAGAAAGGAAAGAAATGCACAGTAATAGAACCAGAAGGCAAAACAAACAATGCGCTACTGAAAGGAGTGGTAAGAGCCCACCTATGGAAACGGCAACTAGAAGAAGGGAAATATGCAAGTGTAGGAGAACTGAGTGCCAAAATTAATATAGGTACAAGACGTATACAGCAAATTTTAAGGTTAAATTATTTAGCACCAAAGATTAAGGAAGACATAGTGAATGGGAGACAGCCAAGAGATTTGAAGTTGGTTGACTTGAGAGAAATACCAATGCTATGGAGTGAGCAGATGGATAAGTTTTACAAATTGGTGCCTTAATTAAGCAATTAATAAGTTATTAATGTAACTAATTTATAAAATTAAATGTTGTAGAGAAAGAAATATGATGCCAAAGTTCAAAAAGACCAAGAACGAAAAAAATATAACCTATAAGCTGGCAGGTGATCAGGATAATTTTACAAATGAAGATAAAAAAAAGCTTTTCAAGCTATTAAAGAAGATAGAAAACGGTGAAAATATTAGTGAGAAATTTAATAAATCTAATTACAACACACAGAAACTTCTTACAAAAAAAATAATTTACAAGGATGAGGAAAAGGAAGGGACTCTGACGCTACTGTGCCAATCTATGTTCTATAAAAATAATCAAGCTTTTGAGGAGCTTTTACAAGAAGCAATAAATCAAGGAATTTTACAGGATGTTCTTAGTGAGAAATTGACCCAAAAATTGCCAAATGGTCTAACAATAACTTACACGGCACTGGTATCCTGCATGGAAAATAGTAAAGCTATTAGAACAGTTCTAGAAGCTTCTAAAAAGAATGGTATTTTAGAAGAAATTCTCAACCAGAAAGTGAAAGTGGAGAAAGCAGAAAACCAAGAAATAAGCTATACACTACTTGACTATGCTAATAAACACAATTGCAAAGAAAGTGCAAAGATCCTCAAGGAATTTGAAGAAATTCTAAATATAGAAGTTAAAAATGATATGCCTGTAAGTGATAATGCTGAAACTAGATGTGAAGATGTCAATAAAGACTATGAAATACATGAATCTAGGATTGTAAGCAGTGAAGAAGCTCGAAATATTTTAATAGAAAGTGAAAATCCTCTCATGTGTGAAAGCAACAAAGAAGCTGAGAACTCTTTTGATGAGCAAGAGCTAAACGCTTCTGACAACCTATTTCCCAAACTATGTTGTGACATCGATGCTGCAGGCAAAGAGAAAGAACCATTAACGATTGCAAAACAGCAAAAAGAGGCAATTACAATTGATTTAGAATCAAAAGAGAAACTTATGCGTGACTTAGTATATGAGGAAGAATGTAAAGATAATCTGAATACATCGACTATAGAGCATAAAAGTGCTGTTGACTTTGTACCTTTAATAGGAGATTATGAAGATGACAATCAATTAATATACGAAAAAAGTACCACTGCTTCAACAGAAACTGTTGCACAAGGTCTAAATGCCTCTGATAGCCTTTCTTCTTCCAAACCATATTTTTATAGTGAATTTGGCAAAGGAAATACTGCAGATGAAAAAGAAAAACTGCTAATACAACAAAGACAGGCAATCGTGGTCGGTAGTGCTGGTGTAGTGTTACTGGTAAGCAGCATTGCATTGTATATCATGAAAATGCCTGTAGTAGTAGCAGTTGTGGGAATAGCTGGATTGGCGTGTATAGGTTTTGCGCTGTATAATGCCATAAAGCCCGGCACAAAGCTAGAAAAAGTGGAAGATATAGAACAACCAATTGTTAAGTTTTCTTTAAACCAGATATAAATTCAAAAGAGTGGTAGAATATTCATGATCACCAAGCAAAAACTTTAAAAAACGAAATAAGATAATCTATTTAGAAGAATCTCTGAATTATTATGGAATCACTGAATATTTAAGTAACATCTCTCGCTATTTTTTCTTGAACATTGCTATTTTCAAGGGAACTTGAAGGCCTGCTATGGCAATATACAATTGTAGCGGCAACCAGACAACAAGCTCCAACTGCTATTCCCACTGCTAACATTTCTAAATAAACTGCAATAGCTATTCCTGTAGCAACTCCGGTTATTGCTAACATAGAAGCAGCTATCACAGGCAACTTACTTTTTGCATCTTGTGGAGCAGGGTTGTTTTTGTTTGGATAACTAGGTTGTTTGCTGTTGCCTTGAGCATTTTTTGACACAGGTTCAGTAGGCTGAACAAGAGCTTGTTTTTTCTCATCACCCTCAACACCTGTATTGCTAGGCTTGCTGTCAACAACTAAAGTTTTTGGTTGCGTGTTTTGCATAGCAGCATCATCTTGGTGCTCTTCAGGCATGACTTTATCATGTTCACCATCATTTTGGCTGCCTTGTGTAATTACTACAGACTCTTTTCCATCACTTCTAGATGTCGAAACATCCTCACTTACAGAACTTGATACTGTAGGTACTGTTAAATTTTGCTGATCATCTTGCTCGTCATTTAGGTTATCAGGCTCGGATTTAGATTCTTCAGTGGCCATTGAAGGCATTTTTGACGCTATTGCAGTAGCTACAGACCCTATTGTTTCAATTACAGATATTCCTACTTCATTAATTTCTTCAAATGGATAATTAATACTAGAACCTGAAGAATCCCCAGCAGACTTATCACTTTCAAGCTTAGAATAACCATCATCCTCAGAATTCGGTGAATCTGATTCACTTTCTTTAAGCTCTACCACAGGGACTTCTTGGCTACCTGCAGCAGCACCAATACTTTTACTTTCTACTGTAAGAAATTCTCTGATTTCTTTAATCTTATTTTTAGACTCTTGATCTTTCTTCCCAACTTGTGTCTCATCAGCTTTCTCCAAAGCCCAATTAATGATTCGTTCTGCATTATTGCCCTCTTGCTTTATCCGTTCTACTAAACATTTTACTGCTTGAGAATCAAGACTGAAGATAGCATCAGACAACTCTTTTCTTGTATTTTGGTCACTACTATGCATTCTATCCTCCTTAAAATTATCACTTATAAGCCCCATTATTGAAACCACCATGCTATCTAGTATATCACTTTCTCCCTTTTGTGTAAGAACATCTTTTGTTATAACTGGAATTTCTAATTCATCTGCAACGTTATTACTTCTTTTTCGTATTATAAAAGTTCCAGGAGTTTGGTACATTTCATCCCACAAATCTTGACGTTCATGACAGGAACATTCTTGCACATCAATGGAAAATTGTAGAATATTTCTAATTTGCATTAAACTGAATATTAGATTAATATTCTTTTGACGTTTATTGTTTTTTGGATCTTTAGTGTATTCATCATATGCTATGTAAGCAGTCTGAGCTAATCCATTTACAATACCTGGCAAATAGCTGTAATTATATTCACGTAAAGCTTCAGATTGTAATAATTTTTTTTCCTTTTCCAGGTCTTCTATGCGCTTTTCTATGCTAGATTTAAAAATCCCACACTCCTCTTGAAAAATTACGTTAATTGCACCCTCTTCTGTGTATAAGTAACATGCTTTCTTGATTAAGGAGTAATCTTCTTGGCCTGTTGAGTAGTGTGTTGCACTTCTCAGTATATTCCGTATGGCTTGCCTGACTACTTGCTTATGTGATACGTTTTGATAGATTTTTTTAGTGTAAGAAAGTGCATTGACTATAACGTTTATGTTTTCAATATTAGACAATGCAACTAGAACCGATTCATATGTTTCATCAAATTCGTTATTTTTAAGTTTATGATCAAGATAATTAATAACATCATTGACGCTTTCAGCACATTCTTTGCATATGTACTCAATAAATGTAACATTGCCAGCATCCAATGCGGTTTTCAGAATTAAATCATAAATTTCTTTTCTGCCACGAGTTCCTATGTTTTTCAGGATCTGTTGCCTTAGTATTGTAATAACTTTATCATCTGTAAATGCTTGTTTATATACATTATAAATGGCACGATCTGCACTATTAGTGTATCGTTTACACAAGTATTCAACGACAGATATGTGTTCTTGGCTTATCGCAGTTTCTAACAAAGTAACAAAACTGTTTTTTAACAGATCTTTTTTATCCGGATTATTAATATATCCTTCAAACGCACCTAGCACTATCACGATAAATTCTTCATTTTCGATCAGAGATGCTGTTTCAAGCACACCATACAAAGGATCAGGATTACTTGTTTTTAATACTTGTTCAAGATCTTTTAAGATGAATTCAACAAAAACTGTGTCTAATAAATTTCGTTCTTTTCTTAATGCTATAGCTGAGAAGAAGCCAATCTTATTAGGTTCAATAAATTGTATGGCTTGATCTTTTAATCCTCTATAAATCCAATCGGTACCATGGAATTTTCCTATAAAAGCTTCAATATATTTTTGACCACCAACAAGTAAAGGTAAAAGACTCAAATTTCCTTCAGCAAAAAGTATGCCCTGATATTGTTCTATCAGCTTATTATTAGCTGCAATTGCCATTAATACCAATTCTTTTACTAAATAATCACACTTGAAATTCTCCTGATCAAAATTATACTGTGATAGTATATTTGAGTATATATGCTGGTGATCGCTTCTACCTCGTAAATCTAAGTTAAGTTGTTGCTCACAAAAACTCTTTAAATTTACATTATCCAGAATAATAGACCTGCCTTCATAATTTTCAATATTTTGTACAACCCTGTCTAATTCTTCACAATCATCTTCCCTTATAGCTTGATTTAAGATATTTATTATTTTAGTTAAAGTTAAATTTTTAGGAATAATGTCATATGAATCTTCATCTTTCGACTCTACAGTAAATGATCTATCACAACCATCAGGAAAGTTTGTAAGTATTGCATTCTCTAGACTCAGATCTTCAGGGAGTGTATCACATAGATTAGCTTGTATCTCTTGATTTTCGCCATCTAAAACTTCAAACTCTTCCTTTTCTTCGATGCCTGAATCTCCAGAATAGCGACGATCTTTGGTTATTTCTTGATTTTCTTCTGTGCCCAAATTAACACAACTTAAATCTAGAGAGTCAGTTTGATTAACCATATCTTATCTCCTATTAATAACCAATTAAGTATAGCGCCAAACAATAATCTTGCCAAGCAAATCATTAATTCCTTGACAAATAGGCTATCATTATCATCCATCTCTCCGCCTTCCACGATACAAGCAATATTTTTTGAATGAGCATTTTTTAGGTAAAATATTGCAATAACTAGTAGCAACAACAATTTAATTATTTACTTGTCCAAAAATCTAAAAAAGTACGTATATTTGTGAGAATAAGTTGCACAAAAACAGGGTTATGAAAATAAGAGCCTGGAATTTTTGCAACAAAGTTAGGCAAGCCAGTTCGTACGCAGATTTAGAGAAAGTGAGCCAATATAGCTAATTTTAGCGTATAATAAAATCACCATATAAAAAAGTTCGCACGAATCAAGCGGTAGACCATGCCATCCCAAAGAAAAGTGTTCTCACGGCCCTTGGTTTTGAACGCTGAAAATTGTAAGTTAAAAATGTGATATAAAAGAGATAAGAGGGAAAGATAACCCTACTCACTATAGGAATAGGGCTATCACGGGCGTGTGCGACCGAATGAAAATTGGTATTACAACCGTAGCCATCAAGGTACACTAGCCCTATCCCTCGATACGTTTGAATAGTTGTGTGGGACATATATGTGCACCCGTTTACAATCTTAAATTAATTAAACTATCGAGGTTATTATGATTGCATCTTATCAAAATTTTATTGGCATTGATATTGGAAAATTCAAAAATGTTGCTGCAGTGTACAACCAAAAAAACACTATCAAGTTCAATAATAATGATGCTGGTTGGCAACAATTGTTTCAAGAATTTTCAAATATTCTACCTAATTCTTTTGTAACTTTAGAAAATACAGGAAAATATGAGCTTGGTTTAGCACGTTCTCTTGTTGATATGAATGTTGCTGTGCATCGAGCTAATACTCGTAAAGTAAAAAGTTTTATCATATCACATGGAACTTTAGCAAAAACTGATCAATCAGATGCAAAAGCCCTTGCTCAATATGGTTTTGAACGCTATAGTGCTCTATCTCTATTTGTGCCTATGTCAAAAGAACAAACTGCCTTAGTTGCACTCTGTCAACGTCGTGATGACATTACGCAAATGAGAACTCAAGAGAAATGTAGGCTTGCAGCACCTGAAAACGACTATATAAAGGAAAGTTGCCAAAAAACAATAGACTTTTTTACCAATCAGATAAATGAGTTCAACGATGCCATACAAAGAATTATTGATAAAAATCCAGAGTTACAAAAGCGTCAAAAGATCCTGAGAACAGTGCCAGGAATAGGTCTCAAGCTATCTCAAGTTTTTGTGTGTCTAATGCCAGAACTTGGCTACCTAAACAAAAAAGAAGTTGCAAGTCTTGCTGGGGTTGCTCCACATCCAAAAGAAAGCGGTAAAACTATTGGTTACCGAAGGATAACAGGTGGTAGAAGCAATGTTCGTGCAAAGCTTTTTACAGCTGCTATGGCCGCTGCAAGATCTAAATCTGCACTTGGTGCTTTTTACTCTAATCTTATTGGTAGAGGTAAAAAGAAGATGGTAGCTATAACAGCTCTAATGCGAAAAATCATAGTAATTGCCAATGCAAGACTTAAAGAAGCAATTAATATGAAATAAAAAAATCTGCATAGAAAATAGGTTAACGGATATGTGCGTCTACACACATTTAAAGCACATATTCGTTAACCATAAAATCTAAGCAGTGGTTGCTGTTTGATATAAATTTCTTTCTGTATAAACTGGGATCTTTGTTGCCAAAATACATTTTTCAATTGAATAAAAATGCAAAATTATGAACAAATGAGACTAAACTCAAAAAATTTTAAAAAACATAGTTGATGGCAACTCGTTTCTTATGGGCACAAAAATGTAATATGAAGAGAAATCTTCGTACATTAAGTTGTAGCCGCGCAACGTCTGCCATTGATGATTATTTCACCTACTGTAACTGCTGCTAAAATAAAGCAGTAATACACTTGTGTTAACAAAGAAATAGGTGAGACAGAAGCAATGCTACCTGCTAGCAGCAGCTGGGAACCATAAGGCAAAATGCCTTTTGTAACGCAAGCAAAAATGTCTAACAAGTATGCACTACGGTATGACGGAATATTATGCTTTTGCGCGAGCCTTTTTGCAATATCGCCACTTAATAAAATAGCAATGGTATTATTAGCAACTAAAACAGTAAACATAGATGCTATGCCCGCTATTACAAATTCAGCTTTAGTTTTTGTGATATTGCTTTCATCGATAAGTTTGTGTAATGCCTTTTGACCCTGCTTGTACATTATATGACTCAATCCGCCAATAAATAGAGCAAATATCACTATCTCGTTTACTTTTTTGAAACCGTCATATATGTCATGAGAGAGTTGAATGATAGTATAGTCAAAAAAAGTCATCCCTAATACACTAGCAACAATTATATTTATAGTTATTGTTACTAAAGTAGTAACTTCAAATAACCCCATGATTATTAAAGAAATATAAGGAATAATCTTTATTACTGATAAATAATCTAAATTTGATGTAGGAATAATTTTTGTACTATCTGCCATAATTGCCAGATAGACAAGCGTTATAATGCTGGCAACAAATGCTACTTTAGAATTCACTTTAAGTTTATCCTTTATCGTGGCCCCCTGTGAAGAAACAGATGCAATAGTAGTGTCAGATATCATTGAAAGATTATCACCAAATACGGCACCTCCAACTACAGTTGCAGTTCCTATTTCAAGACCAAAAGCCCCACTTTTTGCTAAGTTAACAGCTATTGGTACCATTAATACAACAACTCCCATAGACGTACCAATTGCAGTTGATATAAAAGCGGAAGCCAAAAATACTCCAGGCAGTAGTAATCTTGCTGGAAGGAAATTGAGAATTAAATCAGCAACAGTATCTGCACTACCAATTGATTGAGTCACCACAGAAAATGCTCCAGAAAATAGAAAAGTTAAACACATAGTAAGGGTGTTTTTATCGCCCATACCCTCGATGACAGTATCGATGTTACGTTGAATTTTACCTGCACTGCATGCAACAGCAAAAAATAGCGCCGGTAGTAGGCAAATTACCGGTGAAACTTGGCGAAGCGGATTATCAATTCCAATAAAGGAAAAATAGACACCACTTCCAAGGTATAAGATTAAAAAAATAACCAAAGGAAAAAAAGCTGTTATTTTACTGCCTTAAAACTTATGATTATAATCAATTAAGTGGTTTCAGGCAAGCTTGGTTTTCTGTAAGTTAATAACAGTCCTTTTAGACTCTCAAGTTACGCTATGGAAAATGCGTTGACTATTCTACCATAATATATAGCATCAAAAAATACTCTGTAGTATGAGGTAAAGCTATGGTAATGACATATGAACAGTGGAACATAATATTAGGTGTAATTGATCAAGAGGTAAATTTAAGTAAAGACAATGTAATTGAAAGAATAAAAGAGCTATTAAAGGAAGTAAAGATACTAGGGCAAGCAGAAACATCAAGAATGTTAGAAGAGATATCGCATGGATTAGAAGTATCAAGCAAGATTCCAAGAGTAAAAGAGACACAAGAGCCATCAAAAAAGAGACTAAAGGTGGTAAATGTACCGCAGACAAAAGAAGAAGCAAAAAAGATACTAAAGGAGTCAAGGGTATCAAATGCGCAACAGATGGTAAAAAGAATGCTAAAAAAGTTAGGTGTACAAGAGACATCAGAAGAACCAAAAGCAGTGGCGCTAGAGGATGTGCTAAATGCACGAAAGATCTCAGAAAAGGTACCAGTGATGCTAGATACACAAAAGATACTAGAAACACTAAATAGACTAAAGAAAGAAAGTGGAAATGTGTATAAAGAGTGGGAAGAAAATGAGTTTAATATAAATTATTGGTTTGAAATAGATTGTTTGCATGAACGCTTTTCATACACGTTATTATATTTAGCTATTGATTTTAAGCTGAACAATTTAATCAATTCTATGCTTAAAGTAAAAGGAATCGATATTAATGCACCAAGTCCGTTTTCCGAATGGACTGCTTTACATTGGGCTGTTGAAAATAGGAACACAGAAGTAGCACGCAAGCTAATAGAAGAAGGGGCAAATGTTAATCAGTTGGATTCATCTCAACGGACTACTTTATATCAGCCAGCTGTAAATGGAGATATAGAAATAACAAAAATCTTAGTAAAAAATAATGCAGATGTTAATGCAGAGGATCTAGCGAGATTGACTGCTTTATATGAGGCTGCCAGGAATAGCCATAAAGAAGTAGTAAAGTTCTTAATGAATAGTGGAGCAGATGTTAAGAAGAATGGGGCGCTTAAACTTACTCCTTTACATATTGCTGTTGCAAATGTTGATGAAGCAATGGTGGATTGTATAATACAAAACGATAAGAATATTGACGAAAATATTGAGACAGTGGATGTATTTGGATGGACTCCTTTATATTGGGCTGCTGCAAGGAATAATACATCAATATTAGGGAGCCTATTACAGGCCATATTACGATATAGAGCAAGTGTTGATATAGAGGATATGTTAATTGGGCGATCTCCCTTACATATTGCTGCTACGAATGATAATGTGGAAGCAGTAGAGCTCTTAATAAACTATGGAGCAGAGGTTAACTATAAGGATGCATGGGGATGGACTCCTTTTAATTGTGCTGCTGCAAGAGGCAATATAGAAGTAATGAATTGTCTAATAGCCAATGGAGCAAATATTGAGACGAATGATCCACAGAAAATATTATTTTCTATTCATCCATATAATTTTCTAAAAGCAGTAAATACTATGATACAACTTGAAATATGTAAGGATGTGATAAAATTGGTGGAAACTGATCTTTTACGTTATGCTTCCAGAAATGGTAATATACTAATGGTATGTGCTTTATTAGAAGCTGGAGTAAATGTTAATGCAAGTGACGATTTAGGATCAACTGCTTTACATAAAGCTGCCAAGTATAACCATCCGAAAGTAGTAATGACCTTAATTTCATATGGAGCAAATGTTAATGCACAGAATAACTCAGGCGAATGTCCTTTAAGTTATGCTATCGAACGTAGACACTGGATAGTAGTAATGACCTTACTATTTTATTGCGCAAAAACTTCATTGCCTGATCACTGCGGTGAAACTGTAAAAGATTTAGCTGAACGTCAAGGTATAAGTAATCTTCTAATAGAAGCAGAAAAAAGAGCACTAGATATACTTACGCGGCTTAACTTAGAATTAAGTATACTCAGAAACAAAGCATTAATGACAGTGCAACACACAGATTCACATATGGTGCAACACATAGCATCACATATGTTGAGAGAAATAGAATTACATCTATCTATCAGCTTTGAATTTATGATAAGAGATCAAGCTAATCAAATTGAACAATTACAGTATAACGCTAAACTTAATGAAAAAGGAGTAGTACTTATAACTGACCCCATTAAATGTATGCAGTTAGGAACTAACACTAAAGCGTGTCCAGCTGAAATGGATGGAGTAAAAGAACAAATATTACATAGTCCTTGCAGGTGGTCATATCGCACTAAAAATGTTAATGTAGGAAGAGTAACATCTTTAGCTAACGGCATTGAGTGTATGAAGTTAGGGCCTAACACTGAAGCGTGTCCAGGCCCTAGTACTAAAGAGCCTAATACTCACCTCTCTATGATCGAGAAACTATCATTGTTACCACTTTACTCAGCTGTAGGAAAATATGAAGCTGTTATAAATAGTTAAATAATCCTCTAAATTCCAGCACGTAGCACTCGATGCAAGTAGCTGAAACTGAGGAGTACATTAGCTATGTTAGATTTTAGTTTACACAATAAAATTTTTATAAGTAAGATGTCAGAAGGTATCAAAACTATATTAGTAGAAGACAATAACGTTAGGCTCGATAGGTACATCAGAAGAATTTTTCCCAATTTGAAACAATCTGCAATTGAGAAGTCTTTAAGGAAAGGATTAATCAAGGTTGATAATTGCACGGCAAAATCCAGCGATAGGGTAAGCTCTGGGCAAACTATAATGATAAGATACTTAGACTATATTGAGAACACTAATTCTGACTGCAAATATAATGAAAAGTTAGTGAATCTACTAAGAGAGAACATATTATATGAAGACGAATATATACTAGCTATAAACAAACCCGCAGGGGTCATTGTTCAAGGCGGCATAAAGGTAAAAATTAGCATTAGTGATTTGCTTGATCAAATAAGAGAAGGGGAAATATTCAAAATTGTCCATAGACTTGATAGAGATACAAGTGGAGTAATAATATTCGCACGCAATGCTAGTGTTGCAAGATATCTTATGGAAGAATTTAAAGGACGGAGAATAAAAAAAACTTACCTAGCATTGACTTCTGGTATACCAAGCAAAGATAATGGAACAATAGACTATCCGTTGGTGAAAAAATATATTTCAGGGCAAGAAAAAGTAGTCGTTGATGAAGATTCACCTCAAAATGCCACTACACATTTTTCAACTATAGCAAAGCTAAAACACAATACAGCTTATTTAAAATTACAACCAATTACGGGTAGAACTCATCAGTTACGTGCACATTTAGCTCATATAAATTGTCCTATTCTTGGTGATGGTAAATATGGTGGTAAAAAAGCTTTTATTGATGGGGTAGTAAATCAGATCCACCTTCATTCGCATTCTTTATCTTTAAAATTGCCAAATAATAAAGAAATCACTATTACTGCTCCTATCCCTAGGCATATCGAAAAATCTATTGAAGTGCTATCTTTCAACTAAAACGATTTCACCAATCAACTTTTCTATCTTTGGCTTTAATTTGAAGTACAGATATTAGGCTAATTAATGCACAGATAGTAAGATAAATGCCTGCTGCAAGTTTTGTTTCAGTTTTTTCTATAAGCCACATGCATATCGATGGAGAAAGACCACCAAAAATACCTGCAGATATGTTATGTGCTAGGCTAAAGCCAGTGCATCTAACTTTTGTTGGAAATAACTCGCAGGCGAGAGAATTATATATTCCAAAAGATGCGCCTATCGGCACACTTATTAATAGAAAAGTGAGCGTTACAATATAGTGGTTATCATATGATAATAGTGAAAGTGCCGGCAAACTGACACAAGCTAAAGCTAATAACGTAGGAATGATCACGTTTTTTCTTCCAACTTTATCAGACAGTATTGCAAACAGCACTGCAGACGTCCCAAATGTAATTTCAACCATAATCCTTACTACATTTTTAATATCAATATCTGAAAGAATAAGCTCTTTTACAGATATGTTGTAAAACATGATTACTGAATAAACAATTGCGTTTTGAGCAATGCCAAGTCCAATTGCTATCACAAATGCTCTTTTATAATTCTTGATTAATTCTAAAAAGGGAGAATTAGATAAGCTTTTATTTTGGTCATGAGTTTTATATGCTAGACTCTCTTCCATTATGTACCTTATTAAAAAGCCTATTACACCCATAACAGAGCAGAAATAGAAGAGCAACCTCCAGCCCCAAATTTCATAATTTTCACCTGTAAACTTTTTGCAAACAGCTATCATTACAAAGCATGTAATAGAACCAAGAGCACCACTAAAAGCTTTCATGCTACCTAAAAAGCCTAGATTTTTTTTGTCGCTTGAATGCTCTATTAAAAAAGCTGAATTGATACTTGTTTCTCCACCTGCTGCCATTCCTTGTGTTATTCTACAAAGCAGAAGCAGTATAGGAGAAAATATTCCTATTTCTTTAAAGCTTGGTATAATCGCAATTGCAGTAGATGATATCGAAGCTAATATTACGGAAGTCAGCAAAATTTTCCTTCTGCCGTATTTATCTCCAATGTAACCAAAAATAAATGCACCAAGTGGTCTAAATCCAAATCCAATTGCAAAACTGCCAAGAAATTTGATTGTGCTTAAATAATCACTTTCTGAAGGAAAAAAAACGTTGCTTATTATATGCGTTAAAACTCCAAACAGAGTTACTTCATACCATATAATCATATTGCAGATTATGCTTGATAGTATTGCTTTTTGAATATTGTTCATAACTTCCAGTTTACCACACTCCGCTATAAAAATTTTTATTCAACAACCTTTAAAGACAACTCACGTAAATGCTTATCCTCTACTTTAGAAGGAGCACCCATTAGAACATCTTCACCTTGCTGATTCATAGGAAAACAGATTACTTCACGAATGTTCGGCTCATCAGCAAGCAGCATAACCATTCTATCAACCCCTGGTGCTATTCCACCATGAGGTGGCACTCCAAACCTAAATGCACGCACGAGCGCACCGAATTTTGTATCAACTTCCTCTTTACTGTAGCCTGCAATGGCAAAAGCTCTGTACATAATATCTAGTTTGTTATTACGAATTGCTCCACTTGACAGCTCTATTCCATTGCAAACAAGATCATATTGGTAAGCAAGGATATCCAGTGGATTCTTTTCTTCTAAATCTTTCAAGCCACCACGTGGCATAGAAAATGGATTATGAAAGAAATCAATTTTTTTACTTTTATCGTCATACGCAAAGTAAGGAAAATCAATCACCCAACAGAATTTGAAGATATTGTCATCTATAAGACCTAGTTCTGATCCCAAAAGAATACGCACTTTCCCTGCAATTGTTGCTGCCTCATTCTCTTTGTCAGAAGCAAAAAACACACTATCTCCAGGTTCTATATTTGTTATTTCTTTTATGGAATTTAACCTATTGTCATCAAGGAATTTAGCAATTGGTCCTTTTGCAATTCCATCTTTATCGAACGTTATATATCCAAGACCTTTAGCACCGAATTCTCTTTGCGCATGTTCTATTTTTTTATCAAAAAAGCTACGAGGTTCCTCTGCTGTTTTAGGAGCAGGAATGGCTCTCACTACCATACCGCGTTCAATATTGCTTTTGAAAATATTGAACTCTGAATCACGGAAAATTTCTGTTACATCGCTAATTAATAATGGATTACGCAAATCTGGCTTATCAGATCCATATTTGAGCATTGCTTCTTTGTATGTAATACGTGGAAAATCTTTATCGACAGACTTGCGAGAAAATTTCGCGAACACTTTATATAAAGTAGATTCAATAACCTGAAATATATCTTCTTGAGTCACAAAAGACATTTCAAGGTCGAGCTGATAAAACTCCCCAGGAGAACGGTCAGCCCTTGCGTCCTCATCACGAAAACAAGGTGCAATTTGAAAATATTTATCAAACCCTGAAACCATAAGCAACTGCTTAAAAATCTGTGGAGCTTGTGGTAATGCATAGAATTTACCAGGATTTAGTCTGCTTGGCACTAAGTAGTCACGTGCACCTTCAGGAGAAGAGGCAGTAAGTATTGGAGTTTGAATTTCCAAAAATCCTTGCTCTATCATGAGCCTCCTGAGCTCTGAAATGATCTGTGAACGCAGAATAATGTTGTTACGGGCTTTTTCACGTCTTAAGTCAAGAAAACGATATTTAAATCTCATGTTTTCTGGGTATTCTTGCTCACCGGCGATACTTGCTAATATACTCCTTTCTTCTTTTGCTATTTCTTCATCACAGTGGAACTCAACTTCCGATTCAACTTGTAAATTACTAACTATAACTTCAATTTCTCCTGTGGAAATAGAGCTGTTTACCGTATCTTCAGTTCTAGCTTTGACTATTCCTGTCACAGTAATCACACTTTCTGATTTTAAATTTGAAATTTCATCAAAAAAGTCTTTGTCATTATTGAATACCAGTTGAGTAATTCCATAAAAATCTCTTAAATCAACAAAGATTAGGTTACCATGGTCACGTTTACGGTACAGCCACCCAGAGAGAGTAACTTCCTTTTCTACATCATTCTTCCTTAATTCATTACACGCGTGAGTTTTATAGCAGTTCATTTAATTGAAATTTCTAGAATACAGAAAGATTATAAAATAAATTAACCTTTGGGCAAGCTAATATCTAAAAATCCTTTACAAACAATTCTGATTTGGATATAATTTTTTTGATTGTGTGTGTTGAGGTATACTTATGAATTCTGAAGAATTAGAGGAAATGTTGGCTAAAAAAAAGAGGGTGGATGCTGTAATAAAAGATCTTGTTGATACTGTTACCAAAAATGATTCAGAAAAAGTAAAGTCAATTTTTGAGAAAAATAGTTCCATTATTCGAGATGTTGTTACTGACGTTAATTCCCAAAGCGGTACAAATTTATTAGGTGATGCTGTTGATGAAGAAATAGCTAAGTATTTAATAGAGCAAGGTGTAAGTTTCAGCGCTGCAGTCAAAAAGGCGATTATGAAAAGAAATTTAGGATTAGTAAAATCAATCTGTGAGATAAATAAATCAATAGCTAAACATGAGTTACAGCAAAATCCTGAGCCACTACAATCTGCAACTTATGATCACAAATTTAATGATAAAATTGCAAGGTATTTGATTGAACAAGGTGCAAATCCTAATGCAACTGATCATCTTGGTCGTTACTTACTTCATCTGCAAATTGCAAAAAGCAATTTCAAAGGAGCTAAGGCTTTAATAGAAAACGGCGCGGATGTTAACTTAATAAATCAAGAGGTAAAAAGCTATCAGAACTTAATTATTGGTGGTAGTGCGTTAAAGGGTGAAACTGCGTTGAATTTTGCAATTAGAATATATTACAAATATAAAGACATAGACGATCAAAAATCTGATGAAACCTTAAAATTTATAAGTTATTTAATAGAACAAAAAGCAAACTTAAATATTAAAGATTGTAATGAGATGGTCCCTTTAGATATTGCTATATTTCATAATTCTCCAAAGATAGTAGAATTATTGATAAAAGCTCGTGCTGATCTTAATGTTGGAAGGGAAAAAGCAGAAGGTGTTTTAAAGTATGCAATTACTGAAGGGCATATAGATATAGGGAAAGCTACAATTCGATATATTTTGGAACATGACTCACACTGGTTAACAACTTCAAATAAACCAGATCTTCTCAATGACCAACAAGAGTTATCAGTCTACTGGGAGGAATATAAAGCTCAAGTTAAAGAACTTCATGATATAGTGGAAGATAGAATTGACTTGACTGGTGACGGCTCTACCCGTCCTATAATGAGAACAGTGAGTGGCTTTTTAGATCATGAAAGTAGAAAAAATCTAGTAAAATCATCATTCATATCTAGTGCTGAGGCACCAGAAAATTTTTGTCCGAGAAAGCTGGCTGTTATAAGTGTAGCTGCAATAACCTGTGCTTTAGCGATATACTTTCTTGCTCCATTAATAATGGGTTCCTCTATTGGGGTTGGCACTCAATTGGCATTAGGAGCTGTAGGTGCAGTTGTAGGTGGTGGAATTGGAATCTTGACCAATGTGGCAATAGATCAATGCTACGTTAATTTAGCTGCTCAGAAAGCTGACTAAAATTAAAGCGTCATAGATTGCTAAAACTCCATGATTGTGTAGTAATATAATATTACTTTCCTCAAGCCTTTAGCTCCTCAAATACTTCTCTTGCTCTGTTTAAAACAGAATCAGGAAAACCGGCAAGTTTTGCTACATGTATTCCATATGACTCATCTGCAATGCCTTCAATTACTTCATGTAAAAAGATGACTTCTCCTTTCCATTCTTTTATTTTCATACAAAAACATTTCACATTTTCTAAGTATTCACCTACTTTAGTCAATTCATGATAATGAGTTGCAAAAATGGCGCGGCACTTATTTACATTGTGAATATGTTCAATCACCGCCTGTGCAATAGATAATCCATCATACACCCCTGTGCCCCTACCAATTTCATCAAGTATCACCAAGGAACGGTCCGTTGCCTGATTTACTATCGTTGCTGTTTCGATCATCTCTACCATGAAGGTAGAATAACCAGCTGTTATATTATCCGTTGCGCCAACCCTGCTGAATATCTTGTCAATCACTCCAATATGCGCACTCTCTGCTGGCACAAATGACCCCATGTGAGCTAAAACTGCAATGAGAGCGTTTTGCCTCAAGAAAGTGCTTTTTCCAGCCATATTAGGACCAGTAATTAGATGTATACCAACTAAATTGATGCTATTTGCAATGAATTTATCGTTAACTTCAACCACTGGATGTCTTCCGCTACAGATATTGAACTCTTTGCTGTCATCAATGATGGGTTTTACGTAATTATTTTGCACTGCAAGCTCTGCAAACGCGGTTCTAATATCAAGTTTTGCCAAAGCATTTGCAGCAAGAGCAATTTTTTCAGATTCTTTAGCGACTTCACTACACAGTTCACTAAAAATTTTCATTTCTAAGCCGATTGCAGCATCACGTGCCGTAAGAATTTTATTTTCTAGTTCTTTCAACTCATTAGTAGTGTAGCGCATGCTATTTGCTAAGCTTTGTCTATGAATAAATATATCCGAAGTTATTTTGTGATTTGCCGACACTTCAACGTAATAACCGAGTATGTTGTTATGTAATATTTTAAGTGCGGCAATACCAGTTAGGTCGCGATAAGATTCACGGAGTTTGGTTATTAGTTTATTACTATTATTTAATATGTAGGATAACTCAGATAATTCTGAGTTGTATTTTGAGTGAATAAATCCTCCTTCTTTCATGGAACTGAGGTTATTATCGAGTATAGCACTATTTAACAGTTCAAATAGGTCTTTATGATTGCCAAGGCTTTTATGTATTGTGCTTAGTTCACTTTCGTCACTACTTATCACCTGAGTAGTAGACACTGGTTCCTTTTCTCTGGTCAAGCACTGGAATGACATCTGAGAGTTAATTTCTGATTTTTCACTTAAACAATAATTATGCAAGGTAGACAGAAACTCAGACAACTCTAAAGTTTTTCCTAGGCCTATTTTTAATAGGTTCATATCCTTTGGTGAACCACGCCCTAGTATTAAGCGCGATAAAGACCTCTCAATATCTGGAATGTTAGATAATATCTCTCGTATTTTTCTGCGTGGCTCATGATTATTTACAAAAAATTGAGCGGTGCTGAGCCTCAAATTAATTGCCTTAGAGCAAGCAAGGGGTGAAGCGAGCATTTGTTTGAGCAGGCGTCCACCAGAGGCTGTTACTGTGTGATCAATAACTGAAATTAGTGAACCTTTCTTTTCACCAAATTGAGTTGAAAACAACTCAAGGTTTCTCCTTGCTGAAGCATCAATAAGCATGAAATTTTGTTGCTTATAGGTTTTTGGGAATTCAAGCCTTGGAATGGAGCCCCTTTGTGTTACTCTGACATATTCAAGCAGTGCACCACACGCCATGATTTCTACTTTGCTGAAATTTCCTATACTCCCAAGTTCCCTGATTTTATAAAACTCGCATAACGTTCTGTGAGATTTACTATACTCAAAAAAGCTCTGTGCGTGTTGCGTAATTGATATTTTATAATTTTTTAAAATCGATCTAATTTTTTCGTCCTCAGTGAATTTTTCAGAAATTAATAATTCTCTTGGTGATATACGCAATAAATCACTATCTAGAGCTTTCAAACTCGTTAAAATGTGAAAAAATTTTCCCGTCGATAATTCAAGCCAACTAATAGCATATTCGTCATTTTGTCCAACTATGGATGCGAGATAATTATTGCTTTTATCCTCCAGTAGTGAATCTTCTATAATTGTACCTGGAGTTACAACTCGCACTACATCACGTTTTACTATGGATTTATATCCCCTCTTTTTTGCTTCATCAGCAGTTTCTAATTGGTCACAGATTGCTACTTTGAATCCTAAATCTATTAGCTTGTGCAGGTAAGACTCACTACTGTGTGCTGGCACTCCACACATTGGTATTTCTTGCCCATTTGAATTGCCTTTCTTGGTTAGCACTATATTCAGCAATTTCGCAGCTTTAATAGCATCATCGAAAAACAATTCATAAAAATCGCCCAGTCTATAAAACAATAGATGATCCGTGTATTGAGCTTTCAAATTTAAATATTGCTCCATTACAGGGGTATTTTTTTCTCTTATTAAGTTCATAACATTTTTAAACATGTTAGCAGCAAACCACTTACTCTGGTGTTGGTTATTTTATTATGGATCAATAATTTTTTTTAGCTATAGTACAAAAACAAATAGTTTGAGGTAGAATTATGGAATATGAACGGTTGTTAAAAATATTAAGGACAATAAGTGACTTAAATGAGAACAATATAATCGAAAGGATAAAAGAGGAATTGGAAAAAGAAGATCCAGACACGTATAAAAAGTGGCAAGATAATGGATTTAACATAAATTATACATTCGATGATCAAAGTACATTGTTACATATAGCTGCTAGAAATGATCTTGTAAAGATAGCAGAGCTTTTAATAAAAAAAGGGGGTAATGTTAATACAGCAGATCAAGATGGATGGAATCCTTTACACTTTGCTGCCGCAAGTGGTAGTATAGGAGTGGTAGAGATTCTCATAGCAAACGGGGCTAATGTTAATGCAGCAGATCAAGATGGGTGTACTCCTTTGCATTGTGCTGCTCACAATGGACATAAAGAGATAGTAGAACTCCTATTAGACACGGGGGCTAATGTTGATGCAGTAGATAAAGTTAAGATAACTCCTTTACACGCTGCTGTTCGCTTTGGTTATACAGAGATAATAAAAGTTCTCATAGCAAACGGGGCTAATGTTAATACAGCAGATCAAAATGGGTGTACTCCTTTGCATTGTGCTGCTCACAATGCAAATAAAGAGATAGTAGAACTCCTATTAGACACGGGAGCTAATGTTGATGCAGTAAGTCAGGCTGAGAGTACTGCATTACATCATGCTGTTTCTGCTGAAAATTGCCAAGTGGAAATAGTAAAAGCTATCATAGAAAAGGAAGCTGCTGTTGACATAGCGGATAAATACGGGCGTACTCCGTTATGCTGGGCTATTAGAAATGGCTATTCAGAAATAGCAAGAATTCTACTTGAAAACAAAGCAGATCCTTTATTGGGACATAAAAGTTTTAACACATTAAAGCTCTTGATTGAATTAATAAAAAATGATTTTAAGCACTCTAAGAAAGCAGAAGAAACACAGCAACAAGAGGATGATGAATATGAATTGATTAAATACTCACTGGTACTTCGCAATGACTGTTCTTTAACTGATATTGCTGAAAGAGGTGCATTTGGTAAGCTGATATCTACGTGGCTTGCTGACATGTCCAACTTAACAGAGAGTCAGAAGGAGTTGAATAAAAAATTCTTAAGTACTTTTAAAGACTTTCCACATGTTACTTATAAGGATTATAAGAACGATGTTGAAAAAATTAAAAAATTTTTACTGGATCATAAAAGTAATCAAGATCTAAAAACCATCCTCAACCTTAAAAGAGGAGAATCTAAACTGACAATACTGCATATTCTATCAAGTATGGAATGTAGCAATGCGGGAGAATTCATAGATTTACTGTTGAATTCAGGTGCTGATCCTAATGAAAAGGACGACACAGGAAGAACACCTTTACATTATGCTACTCGTTCTGGTCATTGTGATACAATTATCAAATTGCTTCTAAGGAAAGGAGCTAATCTTGATATAAAGGATAAAAAAGGTAAAACCCCAATAGAATTTGCAGTTAATAATCCCAACCTTAATATTAAAGAGTACTTTTTAACTGATGATGTTATTTATGGAACTTTTCGTAAAAAAACACAAGTTGACTATAATGGAAAAAAGTATTTGTGCAAAAGTGTAAATCTATGGGGAGAGGATTTTCTACTAGATGAGCAAGATCCAGATAAATATTTTTGTAAATTAGATGAAGTTCAAGACATAAATCAGCTAGAACAGGTTGTAAATGAAGCTATAAAATCTAGGGTAAGGTTCAATCTTACTTGTGAGGGAAATATATATGAAAATACTTATGAGAATAAGTATAATTTTACAGATTATGTAATAAGAAGAATTAGTGAATTAAAGATTTTTCAAGTTGAAAGGGACATAGAAGTTGCTAGTCGCATAGTATGTAATTTGGTAAAAAGAGGTGCAGTATTTGAAACTTTAAGTAGTATAATTGTAATTGATAAACTAGAGAAGTTTAAAGACCACAAAGCTAATCTGAAAGAAGCACGTAAAAGCTATATACATTATTCTCTAAGGTTTTTGGAAGCTGCAAAAAACGCAACTACTGGTAAGGTAAAAGAGGCAAAAATGGACAACTTCACTTTCTACTTAAAATATTCAAAGAATAGTATAGTCGAGGTTGCAAAAATCATAAATGGAACAGATGAAAGCACAGAATTTCGAAGAGACGTGATAGCAATAGGTGAAAGCGAGATAGAAATTTTAACGGAAGGTGGGGTAAGAAATTATACTGACCTTATAGGTAATATAGTACTGACTTTTCATACTGATTTGGGAAAAGTAGATGCTAGATTGTATTCTGATGTGCAAGATGAAGGAAAAATTATAGTAGAAGTGAGTAACAAGGAGGAAATATTGGAAAAGTTTAAAAATTATAAAGAAGAGTTAGGTGAGAACTGCTTGCTTGGTGGTTCTTCTGTCTACGACGCTATTAAGCAGGGATATTTTAAAAGGCCTGAGGAAGTAGATTCCATATATCATGTAAGCTCTTCATTAGAAAATATATCTTTATTGCCTATTGTACAACAGAACATAGAGAAAATTCGCTAGCAAGGTTAGTGTTGCTTAGCTTAAGTTTAAATTGCCAAAAAATGCAAACTTTATGATACTGAAGGAACTACTTTTTTGCTAGAAGGCAAAGCAGCAAGGAGCGAACCAAAAGCAATAAGAAAGGATCCAAGCCAGATTATAGACATTCCAGGTTTATAGTGCACTTTAGCTGCGATTTTGCTCTTACTCTTATCAATCTCTCCAATTACAACATAAATATCAGAAAATAAATTGTGGTAGATACTGCTTTCAACATTTTTCTGACCTTCCGCAAGGTAAAATCTATATTCAGGAGTTACATCACCTATTACCTTACTATTAAGCAAATTCCTGATATCCATTGTACCCCTCACTGCATGGAAATTTTTTTCTTTTATTAGCTCAATATTTCGTAAAGTAACTTTAAATTTATTGACTGTTATGCTGTCTCCTATTCCCAAGTAGTTTTCTTTTTTCTCCTGCCAACCAACTGAATAAGATATACCAAGCACTAGAATTGCCACTCCAGCATGAGCAAGCATCATTGCATAGTAGGACTTAGAAACTCTTCTTGCTAATAAAATTGATTCACCAAATGCTACCTTAAACAAACAAATTCTTTTACTATATGCTTCTAAAACAAAGATTAATAATGCTATGGAGATGGTAATTGATAGCACAATCATTAGCTCCATGTAAAAGATAAACGGCAAAATAGCTGCAGCACTACAAAATGAAAATCTATATTCACGGAATATTGGCAATAGACTATTTCCCTGCCAACTGCAGTATTGCCCTATCATGGTGAGCACTAGAATAGCTAGTGCAATAGAGTTAAATAAAGAATTGTAATATGGTGCTCCAACTGAAATTAATTCACCGGTTAAATACTCAAGCACTGTAGGGTATAAAGTGCCAACGAACACGATGAAAAAGGCAGTGATGAATAATAAATTGTTCATCAGCATCATCGTAAGGCGTGAAAAGAATCTTCTACCTTCTGTCACTTGAGTAGCAGATTTCTTTTCAGATTCCAATATCGAATACTGGAAAGATGTGTTATTCTTTCTCGTAAACACTACAAATATTACTAAGCTACTGACTGTAATTACACCAAGTAGAGCTAATATATACAGTCCATATCTTGGGTCATCTGCAAACGTGTGCACTGAGGTAAGTATTCCTGAGCGGACTAGAAATGTTCCAGTCACACTCAATATAAAAGTTGTAAGCGTAAGTAAAATAGCGAAATTCCTTAAAGTATTGAAATTTCGTACAATGAGCAACAAATGTGTCAGCGCCACTGCAATTAGCCACGGCATCAAAGAAACGTTTTCCACTGGATCCCAGAACCAAAATCCACCCCAACCGAGTTCACGATATGCCCACCAGCTACCCAAGCTGATGCCCAAAGTGAGCAGCGACCAAGAAATAAGTACCCAAGGCCTGACAATTTTAGCCCAAACATTTCCTTCAGTATTTGCAATTAATCCAGCTATAGAGAGCGAAAAAGGAACGCTAAATCCAAGGTACCCCAAATATAATATCGGTGGATGAATAGCAAGGCCTATATCCTGCAATATCGGATTAAAACCCAGTCCATCTGTTTCAATGCCTGGCATTTTAGTGAAGGGGCTGGATTCAAGTAAAGTGAACAGTAAAAAACAAAAGCAAATCAAGCCTTGGGTGATAAGAGATATTTTTTTTAATTTACTACTATTAGTTCGTTCTGGTGTCATGCAAGTAGCTGACACTGGAATCCAGTTTTTATTACACTGCCATTTGATGTACTCATTTGCAATTAAATTCCAGTGTCTGGGCACTGGGATGACAGAAGGTATATAAATATCCATTAGTAATAAATACATGACAAGCACTAAGGTCCAAAGCAACATAGACCCTTCTTTATTTCCCCAAACACCACAAATCTTATAGATTAAAGGTTTTGTTGTGTGTGAGTGGTAATATACGTTTTCAAGTGAGAAATCATTTTTAATGTGGCAGTAGATCAAAATAGCCATTGATGCTGACACAAAAAAAAATATGGCAGAGGAGACGAATCGGTAAGAACTAAACGGTAGAAACAAATACGTTAAAGATAACAAACAGGCTACCAATAACAATATATTCCCAAATTCAGGCATAAGATTCATATAATGATATTACTAATAATAAATTGGGAGTTAAAGTTTTAATATAGGAACAAAGTTAATCTTCAATTATATTAATAGTAAGTAAAAATTAAGCATTAAGCTTTTATACTTTATATTATATAACATTAATATTGTGAGGTAATATTATGGGCACAACTAAGATTAGTGAATTTCTATTCAATATAAAAGGTAAAGTGGCAAAACAACATGCTGAACCAATAATTGAAAAAAATCTCTATACTATTTTAGGATTCAAAGATGTAGAAGATTTAGAACATAAGACAAGTAAGTCCGTTAACAAAAAAATTTGGCAGCTATTTATTGATTGCTTTACAAAGGAAATAGATTATGTAGCAACTAAGCAAGTTGTAAAAAACGTTGTTTGTAATATTGCCAAAAGTGCCCAAGGCAATGCTTTTACTGAAGCTGAAAGCTTAATCTTAAACGAAAAACAAGATAATAAAAAGAGAGAAAGAGCGATTAAAAAAGCTACTAGTATTTTAAAAAAAATCAATCCAGAAAAAGCCTTCAATGAACTTTCAGTAATAAAAAAACAAGCCGAAGATTTTTTACAAACCGATTTTTATAAGGCGCAGAGCAAACCACTGCCAGGATTTGCTACATCTGGTGCACAGCTTTTTGCGGAAACTTTGAAATATATAGAAACACTAGAAAAATTATCAGAAGTTAAAAAGGAAGATTTAACTAAGAGTTTCCTATTAAATTATATTAGTTCACTGAACAAAAAGTATCCTAAATCACAAGGTAAAAGGGAAGATGCTATACGAATACTATCAAGCGATGAGTTGAAGAATTTTTACAATAAATGTATAGAAGAAGGAATGTTACAACCAATGGTATCTTATAAAGAATGCAAAAACCTATTTGATAAAATGAACCAGGCGAAGAATGAATCCAAAAGTATAATTGGAAGAAAAGAACAGGAAGGAAACTTGGAGAAAATAGATAAGTCGATAGTCAGTGCAATTAATGACATAAAAAAACATAGAGAAGCAATCCTTAACTGTAAAGATTTTCAAAGTTCTTACATAAAAGAGAAAAAAGAACATCCATTTAGAGGTACCTCATGTCAAAAAATGATTGATATATATCAAGAGAGAATTGCTGGATATCAGGAAAAAATTCGTCAAAACCTAAACCAAATAAGAGCAATATTAAAAGATACGCCGCAAGATGTGGAAGAATTTAAGGAAATAATCAATTGTGTGCATGAAGCAGAGCAGTATGATGAAATTTTTGATTCGGCTTTAATTTGTTTACCGAACATACAGAATAAGCTAGATATTCAACCAGAAAATCCCCTAACAGAACTCAGAGCTTCACAAATTAACGTTGAAATTGAGCTAACTAGGCTCTGTGAACAAAATATTAGAGTAAGCATGTGAGTGCTTCAACAAAATTCAAAAACCAATAAAGACCTCATAAGTCTTATCAAAACAGGAGATTTCTAATAGTGGCAAATACCATGTATTTCTTTCAATTTGCCACTACCTAAATCACACATTGTCTTCCAGAAGGAAAATTTTTGTTCCACTGGCAACCACCTCATGTATAGCTTTACTTCCATAATAAGAAAAATGGCAAAAGCAATTTTAGATCTACTCTAATAAAAGCCTATTTTCCTTGAAACTAAAATAGCTACTAAATGTGATAATAATATGATCTATTAATTCTATTCCTATGCTTTTGCAAGCTTCTGCAAGCTGTCTGGTGAGAAACATATCGCTACTTGAAGGCTGTATATCTCCACTTGGGTGATTGTGGGATATTACAATCGATGTTGAGCCAATCAAAAGAGCGCGTTTTATGATCTCTCTAACATAAAGAGGAGTTTGATCTATTGTACCAAAGTTTTGTAGATCTTCTGCTATTAGACGATATCTTTTATTCATATAGATAACGCGAAAATTTTCTTTATTAAGGCTTCCTATACTTGCTTTTAAATAATCAAGCAATTTTTCCCAATTATTGATTATAGGTAAGTCCTTTATTTCTTCTCGTGCAGAACGAACAAAAGCCTGTTTCACACAAAAGATAGCAGATATGGCTGCATTATTAACTCCTTTAATATTTTGCAGTGCTTCTAAATCGGCATTAAAAACCTTATTTAAACTACCAAAATTTTCTATCAAACTCTTTGCTACTGGCTTTACATCGATTCTACTATATGCTGAATATAAAATGTGTTCTAAAATCTCATAATCAAGTAATGATTGTCCGTTATCTAAAATAATTCTCTCTCTTAGGCGCTTTCTATGACCTTTTTTGTAATCTTTCATTATTCATGAATTGCTTATCTCTTATAATAAGAAATTGAATTTTTAAGTAAAATATTTAATAAAACACATGAAGCATAATTGTAAATTTTTGAAGACAGCAAATGAAAGTAGCCCCTCTATTGTCATCTCCTGCTCCCTCCTTCTTGTCATTCAAGTAGCCTCTATCCCAGTGGGCTTTGTTGCAAATATTAATAAATTTACCAAGCGAAAAAAAGGCAAAAAAATCCCCATGTAACGAGTTTTAATAATGTAAATTGGCGCTGTAATAATGTGCTAACGCTTAAAATAAGAGCGTTTTGGCTGAATGTAGAAAAAATAAAAAAGACATGCAGCCGCTATAATTTTTATGTAATTTGCCAATAAATATCTGAGTTTTTTACTGAATTTTTGTTGTTGAACCCGCGCGGATCGAAAACAAGGATAAATACTCTTATTGTCATAATAAGGGGGCTGGCGCAGTTTGTCAAGGAAGTTTTATGCGAGAGATCTATTGAAATACTCGTGCAAAATCATACTATTAATTAGTACACTATAAATTTAAAATTATAAATATGTTAAGCAAATTAGTAACTTTGCTATTAATTTTTATACTCCCTTTTAATTCGTACTCATATCAGTTTAGAACTAAAGCAAAGCAAGCAGTTGTTTTAGATTTAGCTTCAGACTCTTTCATTTTTGACCATAATTCCAGTGAAAAAATGGCCCCATCTTCAATGAGTAAGTTAATGACTTTATATGTAGCTTTTGACTATCTAAAAGCTGGAATAATAAAAATGGAAGATAAATTTCGAGTAAGTAGAAAAGCATGGGAAAGGAAAGGCTCTTCTATGTTTTTGAAAGAAGGTCAATTTGTTACGGTAAAAGAATTACTTGAAGGAGTTACAATCGCCTCAGGTAATGATGCATGCATAGTGCTAGCCGAGGGTATTGCAGGATCAGAAGAGAATTTTGTTGCTGAAATGAATGAAGTTGCACAAGATTTAAATCTTAATGATAGTCATTTTGTTAACTCAAGCGGTTGGCCAGATGAAAACCATTTTATGAGCGCAAAAGACTTGGTAACACTGGCAAAAAGGATTTTTACTGATTTTCCTGAATACTATGATCTATTCTCTGAACAATATTTGACATATAACGATATTGTACAAAAAAATAAAAATCTTTTACTTTTCCATGATATTGGAGTTGATGGTCTAAAGACAGGTCATACAAGTGCTGGTGGTTATGGCATTATAGCATCTGCAAAACGGAACGATAGGAGAATTTTTGCTGTTGTGAATGGTTTGGACACCGAGAAAGAGCGAATAGAGGAAGCAAAAAGACTAATACAATATTCCTTAAATCATTTTAATACTAAGAAAATATTTGCTAAGGATAGCGTAGTTGAAGAAATAAATATTGTTTATGGAAAAGATAAAAAAGTGCCCGTTACAGTTGCAAACGATGTTACCATAACTTATAACCGCAGATTACATGATAAAATTAAAGTGCGTATTGAGTATAAAGATATGGTACCCGCACCAATTAAAAAAGGTCAAGAAGTGGGCAAAATTTTTGTAGAAATACCTGGTACTGAGCAACAAACTATACCTGTTTATGCAGCAAATGATGTGCAGGAATTGAGCTACATAAAAAAAATTTTTAGAAAGTTGTTTTAATCAGCAAATGTAAGTTAAGTAGACCTGAAATACTAATCTACTTTCAACCCCTCAGCATGTAAACTGCGTGGTAAAGATTCCAACTCTTTTGCAGCAGTGAGTTCTTTATTTTTTGCATGTATACCAAGCTTATTGAATTCTCGAGCAGCGGGAAATACTCTTGCCTCAAGCGAGCCAGCAGTTTTATTGTAATGGTCGACAGCGCTTTTTAAGCTCCTGCGTAAATTGTCAAAGTTTTCGCCCATTGTGCAGATTCGCTCATATAAAATATGGCCTAGTTTACTTATTTTCTTTGCATTTTCTGCTATCACCTCTTGCTTCCATCCATAGGCTACTGCCCTAAGCAGCGCAATTAAAGTTATCGGTGTTGCAATAATAACTTTTTTTTCTATTCCAATTTCTATCAAAGCTGGTTCACACTCCAGTGCTGCGCTGAAAACTCCTTCTCCTGTTAAGAAAAGTACTACAAGTTCTGGCGTATTTTCAAACTGATTCCAATATTCCTTTCTGCCTAGATCGTTTATATGTTTTTTTATTGCCAGAGAATGATTCTTCAATTTTTCCCTTTGTATCTGCAAATCATTTTGCGACATAGCATCCATATAAGAATCAAGTGGTACTTTAGCATCTATTATTATTTGCTTTCCTGATGGCATTTTTATTATCAAATCAGGACGCAACAAATTGTCCTCATTTTTATCAATTACTGAGGCTTGAGTCAAAAAATCGCAATATTCAATCATTCCCGCCATTTCTACTACTCTTTTTAGCTGCATTTCACCCCATTTGCCCCTAATGTGAGGCTTCCTCAGAGCGTTAGCAAGGCTAGAAGTTTGACTCATTAATGCTCCAATTTGCTCCCTTAAACCTTCATAGGCCCCTACCCTCTCCTTCTCTAGGTCACGTATTTCACTATCGAATTTTTCTAACTTTTCTTTTATTGGAGTGACAACTTCGTTGATCGTTGCTTGCCTTTTTTTGAAATCACTTTCTGTTTCTTTTAGTTTACTATCGATTACTTCCTTCGCTAAATTCAGAAAATTATTGTTGTTTACCTGCAAAGCATCAAGAGAAAGCGCTTTAAAAGTATTTGTAAGCCTCTCCTCTGCTTTTGTCAGTAATTCTATTTCCTTTTTCTTTTCCTCACGCTCTTTTTGTAGAATTACTTCAAGCTCTGCTTTTTTGACTTTCAACCCAACTATCTCTTCATCCTTATTCAGTAAAGTTCGCTTTGCCTCTTGAAGCTCACGCTCTAATTTAAGTTCAAGATTTGCTTTCTCCTCACTTAGCTTTCTATTCTTTTTTACGACGAAAAAGAGAAATAACAGTAAAAAAAGAAAATTTAACCCGAGAACTATAGAATTGAGAAGCATCAGAATACAGAAAAAACCGCACTCACAATACTATCTAATTTTTCTATATATAAAAAAGAAAAAAGAGCATCAAATGAGGTACTCTTTTGTGAAGGATTTGGTTTACTAATTAATAATCGCCTACACTTGGATTAGTGACATAATGTCTTTTTATTAAAAATCTTATATAATAGTTATTTTTATCATATCAAATAGCACATATATTAACAACTCGATTTTACTCTCATTGCTTACTATTTACCACATTACAACACTTACAAACCGGTTATTTCATTAAAAACTTAGCTTCAGCCCAGCCAAAAGCACATACCCGGAGTTATTACTTTCGATTTCAGGTTCTTTGGTACTAAATTTTACAATATCGAAGTAGTATGAAGTGCCAAGAGCTAATGGATATTCAAGACTGAAAGCCTGTGATGTTAATTCGTTTGTACCTTTGCCTACAATATCCCTGCTACTACTAAAATATGTTAAGCTCACTTTACGAGAATCAGAATGATAAGCAACACCTGCATTTATATAATTCATATTACTTGTTTCAGGACTACGTTTCTCACCAGATTTACCGCCATTACCGTACGAAAAAATGCAATCAAGTTCAAAAAGTTTTAGCTTCAAGCCAAAATTCCAGTGTAGCAATTGATTACGGCATTTATAATTTTCAGAAGTACCATCCGAGCAATCAGTTAAATTTTCTCTTGCAAACTCACCAGTAAAAGCAGTAGTAAAATTTATTTCATCTGATAAGCCATCAACTATGTTTTTTAAAATTTTTTGAGTTTAGTCTCATTTGTTCATAATTTTGCATTTTTATTCAATTGAAAAATGTATTTTGGCAACAAAGATCCCAGTTTATACAGAAAGAAATTTATATCAAACAGCAACCACTGCTTAGATTTTATGGTTAACGAATATGTGCTTTAAATGTGTGTAGACGCACATATCCGTTAACCTATTTTCTATGCAGATTTTTTTATTTCATATTAATTGCTTCTTTAAGTCTTGCATTGGCAATTACTATGATTTTTCGCATTAGAGCTGTTATAGCTACCATCTTCTTTTTACCTCTACCAATAAGATTAGAGTAAAAAGCACCAAGTGCAGATTTAGATCTTGCAGCGGCCATAGCAGCTGTAAAAAGCTTTGCACGAACATTGCTTCTACCACCTGTTATCCTTCGGTAACCAATAGTTTTACCGCTTTCTTTTGGATGTGGAGCAACCCCAGCAAGACTTGCAACTTCTTTTTTGTTTAGGTAGCCAAGTTCTGGCATTAGACACACAAAAACTTGAGATAGCTTGAGACCTATTCCTGGCACTGTTCTCAGGATCTTTTGACGCTTTTGTAACTCTGGATTTTTATCAATAATTCTTTGTATGGCATCGTTGAACTCATTTATCTGATTGGTAAAAAAGTCTATTGTTTTTTGGCAACTTTCCTTTATATAGTCGTTTTCAGGTGCTGCAAGCCTACATTTCTCTTGAGTTCTCATTTGCGTAATGTCATCACGACGTTGACAGAGTGCAACTAAGGCAGTTTGTTCTTTTGACATAGGCACAAATAGAGATAGAGCACTATAGCGTTCAAAACCATATTGAGCAAGGGCTTTTGCATCTGATTGATCAGTTTTTGCTAAAGTTCCATGTGATATGATAAAACTTTTTACTTTACGAGTATTAGCTCGATGCACAGCAACATTCATATCAACAAGAGAACGTGCTAAACCAAGCTCATATTTTCCTGTATTTTCTAAAGTTACAAAAGAATTAGGTAGAATATTTGAAAATTCTTGAAACAATTGTTGCCAACCAGCATCATTATTATTGAACTTGATAGTGTTTTTTTGGTTGTACACTGCAGCAACATTTTTGAATTTTCCAATATCAATGCCAATAAAATTTTGATAAGATGCAATCATAATAACCTCGATAGTTTAATTAATTTAAGATTGTAAACGGGTGCACATATATGTCCCACACAACTATTCAAACGTATCGAGGGATAGGGCTAGTGTACCTTGATGGCTACGGTTGTAATACCAATTTTCATTCGGTCGCACACGCCCGTGATAGCCCTATTCCTATAGTGAGTAGGGTTATCTTTCCCTCTTATCTCTTTTATATCACATTTTTAACTTACAATTTTTATAGGAAAGACCAGCGGCTATTAGATTGTTATATTGCAAATTATTTTTTCCTGGAACATAACTGAGTCCAAGTTGAAAGTTATAGATTTCAGGAGAAATATAGTTTATCGTTGGTTGTTTTAACTTCAGCTCTAGTCCATTATAGTCGCTGTAAATATTGGGTTTTACCCAAAATACCTCATCTTTATCATACCCAGGATCATTATCTTTTTTTTCATTACCGCGCAAATTTGAGTAATTTGTCCAATGACCATTTATTCCTCCGGCAGCTGTGTAAATTTTTGAAGTGTTAATTAACATACTCTGACTAACTAAACTTCCTTTACCATATTCAATTGATCCAAATTCCTGGTTCTTTATGATAAAATACCACTTCTCCATTTCTAACTTTTCTATGTCTAGTGCCTTTAAGTTTGCAATACCAGAAACTCCTACCTTAACATTAAACCCCATTTGTGTATTTGGATAAACTTGCTGCAAATAAAGAAAGCGCAGGTCTGAATAGCTTGAGGTCTTGTCTTTTGTAGGGCTAAAAGAATCTCTGTTGAAAGCGTAGCCAAATCTTAAATCTATTTTTCCATCTAGTTCTGCATAAAATATCTCCTTATCTAGAATTACCCTAGCGTTAGCACTCCCTACCACGAATAATAATGAAAATAGTGTGATCAGTAACCTCATAGGCAAGCTTAAATTTTTAATATAAGCTTAACAGAAATAAAAAACAATCCTTATATTGTGTAGAACTTAGATACTACAAAGCAATTAATGACAAAAGCGTTTAAGCATTCTTCACACTATGTTTTTGAATTATATTTCCATAAATAATTGATATACTTGATAGTTTTCGCTTTAATAACTGCTTGTTAATGGAAGAATGTATACGATTAACTATTTTAGATGTGTTATTTGCATCACAGTTCATCAAAATAAAAAGTACCTTATTCTCATCAATACATCCTAGAAAATCATCACTACGGCAATTTTTATAAAAATGCTCTATGATCAAACTCAATGCATTGTTTGTCTCATTCAATTTACTATTAAAACCTATTATCCCTATAACTGCATTAATTTGATATTCAAAGGCAAAATTCAATACAACATATAACTCCAAAATAGTGGACTCATTGTCTGGTATATCAAACAAGTTGTGTTTTTTATATTTCTTACCCATCAGATATTTATCCCTAAACATTGCTAGCTTATGAAACAGGCTAATGTCACGTATCAATAGCTCATAATTAATCTTGCTATTAGTAAATTGCGTGGTGCGAAAAACTTTTACCTTTGTTTTTATATCTTCTCCTTTAGCATCAATTAGAGAAAAGCCTATCACTTTTGGCAATATATCGGGCAAATCGCGCCCATCTTCAGTATACTCCAAATAGCTTTTCATATCTTCAGCTGCTCTTTTACTTAAAATATTGATTAACGGCTTATTAAGTAAATTCCCTTCCTCACATTTTAATAAATTCCTTGCAGCTTGATTGAGTCCCGAGATTAATACGTTCTTTTTCTCATTATCCTGACAAACAGATATCACAGCATCATCTTTCCTTCTTGCAGTCATAAAATCTTCCATATCTTCTCACATATAACGTATTTATAAGTATAATAAGATTGTATTAAAATTCATTTACCCATTAATATACTTGATAAAGCATAGACAAATCGTCATGTTGCTGCATGTTCTAAGTCATGATAAAGGAAGCAAAATTATAAATATAATTTTGCTTGTTCTCTTTATACCTTCACTACAACAACTTATTTTGCTGTATTGGATTAGATGGTTGAATATAACCTAAACTACTGTAACACGATTCTTCGTATGAAGGTAGTAGTTCCTCAAGCGGTGCTGAAGGTTGTACTTTTTCATAATTGTCAGAAGGAAAATTGTCTAATTCTTTATTATTAGTTGCCTTATCCATACATTTTATTGGTTGCTCTATATAGTCTTGTATTTCTTTTGTAAAACTATGATTTAGATAACAACTTGTTAAGTAAGCTACACCTGCTACTGTTAGTGCTAATGCTGCAAAAACTAAAGGTGAAGCTCCTATACACCTAAAAACCTTTACTTTATACATACTCATATGAGCAGGTGGATCAATGGTTGTTGCTAAAAAAATAAAAAAACCAAGTGAAAAAAATATTAATACGCAAATTCCACCCAATGAACAAGATCCTAACGCTACTTCTTTTAATGATTCTTCGTTTTTCTTTTTACTATTAAGGCTTCGATACATTTTATTAACGTTAGTATTGCTAATATAATCTTCTAGTTCTTTTAAAATTTTAGTCTTTAACTCTTCAATCTCATTATCTATTGACGAATAGTATTTTTTATACCGCTGCTTCAATTGAACGTCTAATACTGATTTACCACCATTTAGAAGATTTAAAATGTCTTTTTTTGCATAACTCAATCTCCTGAGAAATTTTAGAATCGTTTTGTTCTTTTATATCTTGATCCATTTTAGCCTGTAGTTTTTGACCAAAATCTTTAAATACAGTTCTGCAAGAAAGGTATTTTAATATAATAGGTAAAGCCAGCTCATTTCCCTTACTAAGCAAAGATAAAAGCTTCAAAGCGAAAGAATTAAGGTACTGCTTCTCTTGGTAGAATTAAGGTGAAATCTTCCCATCCTTGGCAAACTAATTTTATTGAAGAATCTTTAAACCCTTTTGTACCAAATTTTAATGAAGCAAAAAATTCTTCTAATTCTTCAAAAGGACAACTATTTTTCTCTAATTTTACTTTTATAATATTGCTTGATATTGTAACTCCACTAACCGTTTTATAAATGTAGCTTAACACTATTTTAATAATTTATCAAGAAAGTTTAATTATTAATTATAATATTTAATAAAATAAATAGACTCTTTTACATTTCATCTGCAAGAATCTTTTCCTTAGTTTGTAAATAAAGATTTTCTGAATCTAATTGCCGCAGGTTACGTTTAGTAATATAATCTCATATTAAATAAAACTTTACCTAAGTTTATGCCAGACTCTACGTTAGTTTTAACAACTATTCTTATATTCTTCATCTTTACGTTGTCACTTTTTTTTATAAAAAGGATATTTGGATCAACGAACAAGAAGATAATAAAATCCTTCAGAAAAATTGCTCAGCAGATTAATGCGCTAGAGCCAGAAATGCAGAGCTTATCTGATGAGGAGCTTGCTGGTAAAACCGCGAAATTTAAACGAGAACTGAAAAACGGAAAAACACTCAATGACCTTCTTGTACCTGCATTTGCGGTTGTACGCGAAGCATCGCGAAGATTCCTTAACATGAGGCATTTCGACGTTCAGCTAATTGGTGGAATGGTGCTCCATAACGGCATGATATCAGAAATGAAAACAGGAGAGGGGAAGACACTTGTTGCAACTTTAGCTGCATACTTAAATTCCTTAGAAGAAAAAGGTGTGCACGTCGTCACTGTTAACGACTATCTTGCAAAACGAGATACAGAGTGGATGAGTAAATTATATAATTCTCTTAGAGTTTCTGTTGCATTTATTACAAATAATTTGAAAGACGACGAGAGAAAAAAGGCTTATAGCGCAGATATAGTATACTCAACAAATAATGAACTTGCCTTTGATTATCTACGAGATAATATGAAATTTTCTCAAGAAGATATGGTTCAGAGAGGCTTCAATTATGCAATAGTAGACGAAGTAGACTCCATACTGATTGATGAAGCGCGTACTCCGCTCATTATTTCTGGCCCACTTGAGGAAAATAATCAGATATATAAGCATATCAATAAAATAGTAATCAAATTAGTTGATTCTGACTATGAAGTCGATGAAAAGAGTAGAGCAGTGTTCCTCACTGAAAATGGCATTTCACGAGTGGAGGAATTACTAAAATCGTATAACCTCATTCCTGAAAATTCCTCGCTCTATGATACTAGCAATATTATACTGACTCATTATATAGATCAAGCACTTCGTGCACATAAGCTGTTTACTGCTGATAAAGATTATATAGTGAAAAACGGTAAGGTGGTAATTATTGATGAGTTTACTGGGCGCATGATGGAAGGTAGGAGATATTCTGATGGTCTTCACCAGGCACTGGAGGCAAAGGAGAATCTTGAAATTCAGCATGAAAGTCAAACTTTAGCATCAGTCACATTTCAGAACTACTTTCGTATGTACAACAAACTTTCTGGTATGACAGGAACAGCAGCAACAGAGGCAGAGGAGTTTCGTGATATATATAGATTAAATGTAGTAAAAATTCCAACTAATGTGCCTGTTAAGAGAATAGATGTTGATGATGAAATTTATGGCACAGAAAAAGAAAAATTTAATGCTGTATTGAAGTTCATAGAAGAATGCCACAAACGCCTTCAACCAGTGCTTGTTGGCACTGTGAGTATTGAAAATTCTGAAAAACTTTCCGATCTTTTGAAAAGCCATTCTCTTAAGCATTCAGTATTGAATGCTCGTTATCATGAACAAGAAGCGTATATAATAGCGCAAGCTGGAATACCAGGCAGCATTACTATAGCAACAAACATGGCAGGACGTGGAACTGATATTCAGCTTGGTGGAAATGTTGAAATGATTGCAAAAATAGAGCTCGAGAAAATAAAAAATGCTGATGAAAGAGAAAAAAAATATCAAGAAATAGTCGAAAGAGTAAAAAAAGATAAGGAAATTGCTATAAAAGCTGGTGGCTTATGTGTTATTGGAACCGAAAGGCATGAAAGCAGGAGAATAGATGATCAACTGCGTGGCCGTTCTGGCCGTCAAGGTGACCCTGGACTTTCTAAGTTCTTTCTATCACTTGAAGATGATTTAATGAGGATATTTGGTTCTGATAGAATGAGGAATTTTTTGCAAAGAGTGGGACTAAAGAACAACGAGGCTATTCATCATCCATGGATTAATAAAGCACTTGAAAAAGCACAGAAGAAAGTTGAAGTTAGAAATTATGATGTGCGGAAGTCTTTGCTAAAGTTTGATGATGTAATCAACAATCAACGTAAAGTTATTTTTAAGCAGAGAAATCATATTTTAAACAATGAAATCAATGATTTAGTTGAAGTATATAGTGAAGTAAATGAGGATATAATAGAAGGTATAGTACAAAGTGGTTATTACGAAGATTATGTTGAAGATATTGCAAAAGAATTCCACATAAGATACGGGATAACGCTTAATCTAGAAGAGTTTTTGAATAAACAAGAAGCCTTGGATTATATAAATGACAAGATACAAGAATTTTTTACTGAGAAAGAAAAATATTTCAATAGTCAACAAACTACAGATTTGTGGAATACGATAGTGAAACAAGTGATGATCATGACACTTGATCATTTATGGAGGGAGCACCTTTCGGTCTTAGAGAGCCTAAGACAAAGCATAAATTTGCGTGCCATGGGGCAAAAAGACCCACTGAATGAATTTAAACGCGAAGCTTTCTTAATGTTTGAGTCGATGCTTGAAAAGTGGGGGGAGCTTACCATTCACCGCCTAGCGCACTTTAAGTTGCTAGACAATCAAGAAATAGGCAATAGGTCACGCTCTACTAAAAATAGCAGACTTCCAAAAGTTTCAAGAAATGACAAGTGCCCTTGTAACTCTGGAAAAAAATACAAACACTGTCACGGTGCAGTTGCCGTAGTGAATTAGTTGTTGCAAGAACATTATAGCTGCTATAGCTAACCGAAGTAAGATTTGCCCGAGCACTAAAAAACAAAATCAATAGCCGAATTAATATTGGGCCAAAAGGTTTGTAGAGCCTTTCTTATGTCGTGCTTGATCAGAATCGGATTTAAATCTGGCGAGTATGGAGGCAAGAACAAAATTTTACACCCAATATTTTCTATCAAATTTTTCGTCCTTGCAGATTATCGCATTGTCGAGAACAATAGTCTGTCCAGGTTTAAATACAGGGACAAGTACATTTTCTACATAAGCATCAAAAATCTCGCTGTTGCAGTAGCCATCAATTATCCATGGTGCTTTAACTTTTCCTTCATTCAGTGCTCCAATTATGCTTACCTTCTTTCTTTTGAACCCTGGGCAAATAACCTCTTGCCTCTTTGAGACCACCCATATTCATAAAATTCATTGTCCTCTATTCCAGACTCATCTATGTATATCAAGTTTCCTTTATTTATTTCTTCTACTTTTTTTATGAACTCTTTGCGTTTCTCTTTATCTCTTTCTCGATAAAGAAAAGTTTTTTTTATATGTATAGTTTACTTTGCTAAGGTAGTTATATACTGTGCTTCTACACATATTACCAAATTCTTCAATTATCTTTTCAATTCTAATATCCTGATTTCCATTCAGAAATTTGATAAATCTATCCATATCTTTAATCTTATGGCCATATCCTTTGCGATAGCCTGAAGATGGTTTCTGTTTCTTTTTTCCTTTTCCTCCACAAATATATTGGTTTTATGCTCACTTTGAATATTTGACTGATTTTTTTTATCGTCATTGTTTTTTTATCGACTCCTTTGAGAACACGTTCTTTCAGATCCTCACTATATGGACTTGGCATCTTCTTCTTTCTCATTACTTATTATACCATTCTAACCAATTTTGCCATATAGCTAAACCTTTCTTGGGTTAGCTATAGATGATAAAATATTTGATTCTAGTTCTTTATAGTCTACTAATCCGGTAGTTCTATTTGCTTGACTCATTTCAAACCTCCATTTTTTATATCAATTTATTACTTTTCTTTTCGGCTTGACACACTTTTTTGAACGTTCCCCACTTTTTCTATCACCTTTTCAAATTCTTCTACAGTTAAGCCTGTTATATTACGAAAATTTCTTGGGTGTTTCTTTATATTGTGGTAACTAAAGCTCATTTTTTTACCTTACTCTATCTGCTTATTCCTCTTCCATCATTTTATCATTACCTTTTGCAGCAGGTCTATTGATGCATGAGTCTGGAATCTAGGAATTCTGATTATATATTAAGTTAGTAAGTATAAAAGTTATGTAAAAATACAACGTTTTTAGTGAGATTACGGAAAGCCAGCGTCACACGCTGGAATGACATCTTTCTTGGTGGACTCAAATCATAATGTTTGTACGGTTGTGGATTTATAACTAAAGCAATCTAGAAAATTAATGATATTTTATTCCCCGGCGAACGCTCTATTTTATTTTCCGTCTCTAGTTCCAAAAGAGCCATTAGAGCTATGTTGGTAGAAAGTCCGCTTGCTAATATAAGTTCATCTATATCAACAGGTACAGAGTTAATATGATCAACTATAACAGATTTTGCCTGTTGTAATTTTTCTTGTTTTTGGTCAGCAACGGTATCAAATAGATTTTTTTGCTGAAGAGGTAAACTAAATCTCACGCTCTCTACTATATCATCAGCGGATTCAACAAGTTTAGCGCCGTTCTTAATTAAATAATTACTACCACTACAGCGTGAATCTAAAGGGAAACCAGAAACTGCAAACACCTCTCTTCCTTGATTCAAAGCAAAATCTGCTGTGATGAGAGAACCAGACTTTTTTGATGCTTCAATTACCACAACACCGAGTGAAAGGCCAGATATAATTCGGTTTCTTTGGGGAAAATACTGAGGCTTTGGTTTAGTAGCAAATGGAAGCTCAGTAATTACTAACCCGCCATTTTCAGTGATTCTTTTGTATAGATCAAAATTTTCTCTTGGGTATACTACGTCAATTCCGCTTGCTGTGACAGCAATGGTTGGGTGATTTTTGTATATTACACTGTTTGCTGCAGTATCGATCCCTCTTGCAAGTCCAGAAATTACGATGAAACCAACTTCGCTTAAATCAAGTGCCAACTTATTGGCAAAATTTCTTCCATTGATTGAAGAATTACGTCCACCGATTATTGCAATTATCTCACGGCTTAACAATGATATATCACCAAGTGTAGTTATTACAGGAGGACAACTCGGTATATTCCTTAAAATGTCAGGGTAATCTGGATCACATGCTGGTATTATTTTGGCTCCAATTTTTTCTGCATTCTTAATTTCTTCTTGTACATTTTTAATTCCATAATCCTTGTTAGCCAATTCATTAAGATACTTAAGCACTTCATCTAGTGAGCCACATGCTCTTAGTATACTAAAAAACTTTACTGGTCCCACAGTTCTAGCCAAGCTTAGCCATATTTCTAATTCTTCGTTATTTAATTTATTTATCTTCATAAAAGGCTTGAATTTCTTATCAGTTTAGTGTACCCAAGATAATGCAAATATACAGTATTTTATGACGCATTTTGTTACAGATAAATGCATAAAATGTAAATATACGGACTGTGTAGAAGTATGTCCCGTTGACTGCTTTTATGAAGGTAAAAATATGCTCGTGATTAACCCAGATGAGTGTATTGATTGTGGAGTGTGTATACCTGAATGTCCAGTAGATGCAATTGTAACTGATGATTCCATAAAAGATATTCTAGAGCTAGATGAAGGCTTACTGAACAATGAACAAAAAATCTTTAAATCATTTTACAACATAAATGTAGAATATTCGCAAAAGTGGCCAAATGTCACAGCTAAAAAGCAACCCCTAGATACAGCAGAAGAGTATAAAGAAAAAAAGGATAAAACAGCTTATTTTGACGAAAATTTAGGGTAATAGAGTACGAAAGTGGACTCACACTTTTTTGATTAAATAGACATTGAACTGTAAGCATCTATTTCATCTGCCATAGACAATAATTGTGCACTCTCAAAACGGAGATTGTTTGCAATGTCTATTAATTTCTCACTAATTTGTGAACGAGGTTCAGGCACTGGAAAGAAAGCATCACATCTAGCCTTGCACAGAGGTTTGTCTGTTTCATTGAACGCCTCTTCACAGTTTTTGTGGCAAATATGAGATAGGTTGCGTGCCTGAAACGTTAATGAATTCGAGTTTTGTGTAGACATAACCATAATATACTCCTAAATTAAAAAACTAACTCCACGGTAGCATTTATGTGTTAATAAAATTGTAATATTTATATTAGCATAATTACTTTTCAGATACGTTTATTACTTTATTGAAAAGTTCAGAATAAATAGAGAGTACAAAAGAAGCCTCACATCTTTTTGGTTAAATAGACATTGAATCGTAAATGTGCGTTTCATCAGAAAATATATCAGCAGATGATATATTACTATCAATATTGTCTGGTTTAAGTTCATTGTTCAGATTCTCGAAATCTTTTTGAATTGTTTCAATTGTCTTCTTTAAATTACCATACTCTCCCCATAACTTGGTATTGGTTAAATGAATATTATTGCTTAGATTCTTGAAATCTTCTTTAATTGTTTCAATTGTCTTCTTTGAGTTATAATGCGCTCCCCATAACGGTCCAGTGATTGATTTAATACAAACTTCACTTAATAAACATTGATTATTATCTTTTTCTGACATAATATTCTCCTTAATTAATATTATATTTAATATAGTATTAAAGTATTAATACTATATTAAATATGGAATCAAAAGTAAATAAAGCAATACAGGAACGTCTTACAGTTGATTCAGTGAATCTTGCACCATAGCTTTAAAGGGTTTAGAAGACTAAGAGTTGGCGATGTGTATTATACAGACACCAAAAACATGAAGTAACTATCGTTACAATAGGATATAGGGACACCATTTACGTTTGAAGGAAATATGTTTTGCAATAACCCTATTCTATAATGCAAAACCCAATGTATTACTTGCAATCTGGTGTCTGATCACAAAGGAACCAGTTTACATAAAACTACTTGCCACCTGCAAATTGCAATATCTGTACAGCTGTGGAATTTTTCAAAGCGTTTTTTCTATTGAAGATAAAAGTATCTTTTATATATGATATATAGCAAAATATTAGGGTGCTTATGGTTCCAACTATAGCAATTTTAAGTGGTGGATTTTCTTGCGAAAGAGAAATATCGCTTATGAGCGGAAAAGCAGTAAAGAAGGCGCTTGATAGCCTTTCATATAATGCAATAGAAATAGATGTTGATAGCAACATTGCTCAAAAGCTTAAAAAAACTAATCCCGCTCTTGCTTTTATTGCTCTACATGGACCTTATGGTGAAGATGGCTGTATTCAAGGTTTACTGGAGATTTTAGGTATAAAATATACACACTCAGAAGTTATGGCTTCGGCTGTTGCTATGAATAAAGTGATGTCAAAGCATATATTCCATTCTCTTAATATCGACACTCCAAGAGGTTATGTAATTAGTCGAGAAGATGTGCTAAAAAATAATATTAAAGTTGATTATCCGTACGTCTTAAAACCGATTAACGAAGGCTCAAGCATTGGAGTACACATGATTTTCTCACATGAGGATTACTTAGAGCTGAAAAATAACAGTTCTACTATAATGGAAAAGATGATCATAGAAGAATACATACCGGGTATAGAGTTACATACTGCTGTGTTGCTGAATGAAGCAATTGGCACTATGGAAATACGACCAAAAAATAAATTCTATAATTATGAAGCAAAGTATACAGATGGATTTGCAGAACATATATTTCCTGCTAAAATTCCTGACAACATATATAGAATGACCTTGGAACACGCACTAAAAGTTCATCAATTTTTAGGATGCAAAACTGTTTCCCGCTCAGACTTCCGTTATAATCCCCAAAATAACACTTTAAAAATGCTTGAGATTAATACACATCCTGGCTTTACTGAATTATCGTTAGTACCAGAAATTGCAAAATTGACAAAAGGAATTGATTTTAATGAATTAATTAAAATTATTGTCAAAGACAGTTTACACCACAAGAATATTAAAGATCAAGCCGATGTTGAACAATGTTACTAGAAGCCAAAGGAGTTTTTTGCGCAAGTGTGCTTTCATGATTATAACTGCACTTTTCCTTACACTAGTACTTTATAGTTCACTTGATAAAATAACAAATCGATTCAATTACTACTTTACTTGGTGTAATGATCGCTTATCGAGCTTATTAATTAGCAATGGATTTTCAATCGACAAAGTAACCGTTACTGGAAACAAATTTACAAATGAACAGGACATTCTAAGTTTAGTAGATAGAACACAACCTATCATGTATGTATCACTCTCAAAACTAACAGATAATATACAATCTGTAAGCGAATGGATAAAACATGTAAGAATTTATAGGATTTTACCCAACACCTTACGCATTGATGTAAATGAACACAAACCTTTTGCTCTTTGGAAAGATGATAACAGAACTTCAGTAATTGACTCTGAAGGTAAAGTAATCGTAGATGATTACCAGATAGATAACCTCGTTATAATCAAAGGACAAAATTCGTTATCAAGCCTAAAATTCATTAAAGATATACTAGAGAGGAAAACTCAATTAAGTGATCATATTTCTTCTTGTGTTTATGTAGGCAATAGAAGATGGAATATCATACTCGATAACAGTGCCACAGTAAAATTGCCTGAAGATAATCCTTATAGCGCATGGGATTATTTAAGCCACTTGCAAAATACAACCGACTTTACTTTTAGCAATTGGAGCGTAATTGATATGCGTGTTGCTGATAAGATCTTTGTGAAGAAGTGATCTGCTCGGTGCTCCTTTTAATTTCATGCAAGTAGCCCTTTCTCTGTCATCCGAGTAGCTTAAAACTGGAATCCAGATTACAAGTAATTGATTGGGTTGGGTGAGTATGGGTTTTGCATTATAGAAGGAAGCATTAACCATTACTAAACAAAAAGGGGAGTGTTAAATAAACTGTGTCAAACCGAGAAGTAAAGTAATAAATTGATAAAAAAATGGAGGTTTGACAATGAGTCAAGCAAACAGAACTACCGGTTTGGTAGACTATAAAGAATTAGAAACAAATATCTTATCATCTATACGAGAAGGAAAACCATTGACAGGAAGAGATGGAGCATTAACACCATTTATAAAAAAACTGCTAGAGGGAAGGCGAGATAGAAAACCATTTGTCGGCTGAAAGCGAAGAAAACAACCGAAGAAATTCAAAGACTTTACGGACAAGTATTTGAACTATTGACACCAAGAGATAGAGAAGGAAGTTTCGAGCCACAAGTAGTCAGAAAAAGGCAAACAACCGAACTTGAAGCAAAGGTTTTAAGTACATATGCCAGTGGCATGGGATATAGCATCGCATGTAGAAGAAATATAAAATATCTGCAGCAGAGATATCAAGTATTACTGACAAATTGTTACTGGTAATCAACGAATGGCGCAGTCGTCCGCTGCAATCTGTATATCCAATAGTGTTCATGGTTTTTTAAGGTCAAGGAGGACGGGCATTGTGTAAGCAAATGTATGTATAACATATTAGCAAAATGGCAGAAAAGAAGTTTTAGGCTTTTATATAGCAGAAAGTGAGGGAGCTAACTTTTGGCTAGGGATGTTAAATGACTTAAAAGAGAAAGGAGTAGAAGATATCCTGATTGTATGTGTTAAAAAGCTTTCCTAAAGCAATAAACAGTGTATTTCCTAAAGCAGAAATGTATAGTACATCAGATAAGAAATTCACTGAAATATGTATCGAGCAAAAGTTTTCATGAATGATTTGAAAAAAACATACCAAGTAGAGAAATAGCCGAGAATTTACTAAAACCAAGGGCTCATTTACTAGCACAAATGCCTTGTATAAACAGGCATATTGTGCTATAAAGAAGGCAGGAGAGAAATGGACTATGCCTATACATGATTGGGCTTTAACTATCTCTCAACTTGATATCTTTTTTCCTGGTAGGTTAAAAATCGAGTTGAACTAAAAATGCGATTTGACACAGTTTATTTAACACTCCCATTCTTCTATCAGTTAATTCATTCCCGTCAGATTAAGTTGTGTTTAGCACAATTTGTTCCACTGTTCTTCATCTAAAATTTCCACACCCAATTCCATTGCTTTTTTATATTTTGAACCCGGATCTTCTCCTGCAATTAAATAGTCAGTTTTAGTAGAAAGGCTTGAACTGATCTTTGCCCCTAAAACTTTAGCTCTTACTTTTGCCTCCCCTCTGCTCATAGCACGTAGCTTACCAGTAAACACTATAATTTTGTTATTCAAAAAAGAATCGCTAGAGTTGGAGCTCACGGGAAGAATTTGCAGATATGCAGTAAGATCATTTAACATTTTAATGTTACGTTCCTGAGAAAAAAACGATTTTAAAGATTCAGCTACTTTTTCTCCTATACCATCTATACCTACCAACTCAACATCATTTGATGACATCGAATTATACCAGTTATCATAAGATACATAATAATTTGCGAGCAATTCTGCTGCAACTTGGCCGATAAATCTGATACCCAAAGAAAATATGAACCTATCTAGAGTGATTACTCTTCTGTTTTGTATAGCACTTAATAGATTAGCTATTGACTTCTCGCCCCAACCATGATGCTCTTTTAAGGAAAACTCTTTTAATCTTTCCTCTAAAATAAAAATGTCTGGAATTTGTCTTATTAGTTCCAGGTCATAAAAAAACTTTATTTGTTTTTCACCAAGGCCAACAATGTCAAATGCATCTTTTGACACAAAATGTTTTAGTTTTTCTACTATTTGAGCCTTGCAATTAAATTCTTTAGGACATCTTACTGCAACTCCTTCAATCTGCACTTTACTACCACATTCAGGACATATGTCAGGAAACACAAATTCAGGCATATTTGCATGACGAGAACCTTCATCTACTTTGACAATTTGAGGAATTACATCTCCAGCTCTTTTAATTGTTACAACATCTCCTTCTCTTATGTCTTTACGTTTTATCTCATCTTGGTTATGTAGACTTGCTCTGCTAACTAGCACTCCGCCAATATTGACTGGTACCAAATCTGCAACTGGAGTTAAAACCCCCGTTCTACCCACCTGTATAAATATTTTATTTAACTTTGTCTTTGCATAAACCGCAGAAAATTTATATGCAAGCGCTGAGCGTGGCGCTTTGTGTGTACTTCCCAGACGACTTTGTAGCACCAAATCATTCACTTTATAGACTATCCCATCGATATCATAATCCAAGTTATAACGATAATCATAGATCTCGTTATAGAACTTTAGCATTCCATTCAAACTACTTGTTAAGGAACGATGCTCATTTACGAAAAAACCAAGTTTCTCAAGTTTTTCTAGTACTTCACTTTGACTTTTCTCTATTCCACCAATTAAAGAATAAGCAAAATATCTAAGAGGCCTTTTTGCTGTAATGTTCGCATTCAATTGCTTTAAAGAACCAGCAGCTGCATTTCGAGGATTAGCGAATTCATTATTTTCATTTAACTTTAAAAAGTCGCTGTTACTGATATATATTTCACCCCTTACTTCTAGTCTTCCTTGCACATCTTGTAAAAACTTAGGAAAGCCTTTTATTGTTGCAACATTGTGAGTTACATCCTCTCCTACAAAACCGTCACCTCGAGTTGCAGCTTTAACAAATTTCCCATCTTCATAAATTGCAGAAAATGACAATCCATCAATTTTTGGCTCACATAATATCTCTATTTCATCTGCAATTAAAAATCTCTTTATTTTAGACAAAAATTTTTCTACACCTTGTTCATCATAAGCATTCTCAAGAGAAAGCATAGGTTCTTGATGTTCCACCTTAGAAAATCTCTCATCAGGCGGAGCACCAACACTATCTTGTGTTGCATAAGCTTCTGGCTCTATTGCAGCTAACTTTTTTTTCAGTTCATCATATTCAGCATCACTTATCTCTGGCTTACTTTTTTGATAATATAAGATATTATGATAATTAATTTGATTTTGCAGTTTTTCTCTCATCTTTTCCAAGTCAGTCATGATACCAATATAATGCTCTTTGTCGTCAAGTCATGAATTTTTTCAAAAGGTACTATAAATTTATACTACTGCCCTGAAAAGCAATACTAATATTAATATAATTTTTGTACTTGTATATTAATATTAGTATAGTTTTTAAATTAAGGAGTATATTATATGGCAAAATATAGTAATAATTCGAACGATCAACCAAGCTATTATAGTCTAAGATCAAATTTTGACCTGTTCAATTCACTACCAAAAAATTCGGAAAGTCAATCGAGTTACGACACACAGAATACAGTATGGAAAGTACACAGGAACCAGCCACAAAATTCAGAAGGTCAATTGAGTTCTGAAACTTTAGCATATGGTGTGAGTGATACATTAGGAGGCTGGTTGGGCATAGATAAAGCAGCAAAAAATGCAGCAGAACAAGTAATATCTAAAATGGGTAACGATTTAAAACTAGAAGCTAGAAAAGCAGCTCAAGATGAAGTAAAAAAAATAGAAGGAAAAATGCTAACTTTAGCTGAAGAGAAAGCTAACAAAATAGCTACCGAAAAAGCTAATCAAATAGAAAAAAAAATATCGACTTCAATTGATAAGACAGTAAAGTCAGTAGAAGCAAATGCTGAAAAAGCAGCAAAAAATGCAGCTGAAAAAGCAGTGAAAAAAGTAGGACCAGAAGTTGCAGATTTGCTAAAGCCAGAAATAAAAACTCAGGTAGAAGAAGAAGTAAAAAAATATACTGAAGAAAAAATTGAAAGCCTTATCAAACCTGAAATCACAAGCAAAATAGATTATATTGTCACTTCACAAAACAAAGAAGTAAGGAAGCTTTTAGAAGATGAAATGAATAAATTAATCGAAGATGCACATAAAAATTTGAATGGGAAAATAGATCAGATTAAATGTGAACTTACAAAAGTAAAATCTGATCTCTTAGAAGCTAGTGCAAACAGTTTCCTTGAGAGCGCAAAATTATTGTCTTTTGCTGCACAAGATGAAACATGTGAAAACCAAGATTTAGTGTATTTTTAATCACAACAGGGGTTTTATATAAGGTTTTTATGGGTTTTTTAACCCATAAAAACCTTAGGATAAATGAAGAGAAAAGTATCTGTTAAGTTGCATGGCTACTGTGCAAAATATTGAAGCAAAAAGGTTTCATCCCAGTGCTTACTACCTTGTCATCCCAGTGCTCAGACACTGAGATCCATTGTTCTTTTCTGGATTCCAGCGTCACGCGCTGGAATGACACCTATTTGTTTTAGTAGTTCCTTTCCTGTCATTCAAGTAGCCTTTTCTTGTCATTCCAGTGCCCAGACACTGGTGCTCACAAGCAAACTAATCATAGGAGGTATTATAATAAAAACAACGTTTTCAATGAAACTACATAAAGCAAGTGTCACGAACCGGAATGACACCTATTATTGTTTTTACTTTATATCTTTATTTGTCTATCTTATTTTGCCATTCTGTTGAACGAATACAGGAAAATAAACTGTAATATCTAACTTTGATGCAAAAAGATCAACATATAACACGTAAAAGTTACTGAATCACTTTAGCCATATATAGAATTATTTTGTTAAATATTCTCTACTCCCAGGTTTCATTATAGGTAATTGTTTTAATTCACTTGGCAGTTCTTCCTCGCTATAGTTTTTGATATTTAGTTCAATCAAAGATATTACAGGAAAGGGCAGTTTTGTTTCACTATTTCTCTTGATCAAAGAAGCTCCAGCAACAACTTTACCTCCCTTCTCTTCTGCACATTTTACTGCTTCAAGTGAAGATTTACCTGTGGTAATCACATCTTCAATTAGTAAGATTTTCTCACCTTGTTTAATCTCAAATCCACGGCGTAATTCAAATTTACCATTAACACGTTCGCAAAATATTGTTCGGATTCCAAGCTGTCTACCAATCTCATAACCCACGATTATTCCACCAATCGCAGGAGATAGTATTAAATCTATGGGTTCAATAAGCTCTTTTCTTATTTTATTCGCCAATAGCTCACAAACGTTCATTGCTCTGCTTGGATTTTCAAAAATTTTAGCGCATTGTATGTAAGTGTTGCTGTGCAGCCCTGACGAGAGTACAAAATGTCCTTGCAAAATCGCACCAGCCTCTTCAAATTCTTTTATTATTGTATTATCTAATATCATTCTTGAGTTTGAAATTCTTTATTAATTATCTGCGTTATACAGATATCAGACCACACATTTATTGCAGTTTCAAACATATCAATGATTGTATAAATAGGTAAAATCAATCCCATAATGTACAAAGGAACATTCATTGATACCAAATAACTAGTTGCCATAAAATAGCACCCCATCGGCACTCCAGCGTTACCAATTGCAGCTCCTGTAGCTAAAAAAATCCATATGAACATCTCACTTAAGGAAAATGTGTGCCCATTCATCTCTGCAACAAACATCACTGTGATTAAAATAAATGCAGCACACGCATTCATATTGACTGTTGTGCATATTGGTAGAATAAAAGATGACAATTTCTTTGGTACCTTTAGCTGATTTTGCACACATTCTATAGTTGTAGGCAGCGTTGCACTAGATGATTTAGAAAAAAACGCAAGTGTAAGTGCTGGCATAACACCTTTCATCGTTTGAATTGGTGATATACCTTTATACCACATGAGTAGTGGCAAAATCACAAATGCTTGCACGAAATTTGCAGACATTATGCAAGCAAAATACCAAAAAAGACTATGGAATTCGCTGCCACCTTTTAACTCGTATAAAAAACATGTGATAAAAGACCATACAGCAAGAGGAATAAACTTTAATAACCCTTGAGCAATTCTAAGAAGTGTATCAAATAGTGCAGAAAATATTTGGTGTAATATATCTTGTTTTTCTTTTGAGAGCGAAATAATAGCTCCACCCATCAAAAAAGCAATCAATATGCTACCAATAACATTATTTTCAAGAAAAACTTGCACAAAATTCGAAGGAATGAGTGATTTTAAGTATGAAAAGTAATTGTGGTTGCTGTCACTCACACTTTCTATTGTGTTACTTATGAAATTTTTTCTTACTGGATCTATGAATAAATAGAAAGATAGCGCAACAAATGCAGCTATAATGGTTGTAAGCAGCGTATAAAACAGCGTCTTCTTAAGTAATACTTTAATTTCAATTGAGTCTTTAAGCCCTGAAATTGTGGACACTATAGATAGAAAAACTAAAGGTAAGCTAATCAATTTCAACAGACTGATGAATATATCGCTAAATAGCTTTGCTATTTCAAATATTACTTCATTGTTTAAATAGTAAGCAATTACCGCAAACAGTATAGAAAAGAGTATTGCAAGTTTGCGCATTGAAAATAAAACCTCAAAATAACATTATATAACAATTTTTGGAATTAGGTTAGATAACTTTACAGATGAAGGAAAAATGAGTAACATTTCATTATTAATTAAATATACATAGAAGAAGGTATGGGTCCAGAAATTAAAAAGCGTTTAAAGTCTTATGGGATAGCAGCTATAATAGGAACACTTATAGGCTTTAGTTTAAACTTTGCAGCTTTATCACCTTTAATCATAGGCGGAATTATTTCTTTGGTTTCTACATACTCATTTCTCATTTTAATTACTTCCAGAGAAGATAGTCTTAAGCATTATGAAAAAACAAGCCAAACAAAGCTAATAGCTTATTTTTTATGTACCTTAGCTACCACTGCCGCAGTAGGGATTGGTCTTGGTACAGCTATAGGTACTATTTTTCCTGCTGTAATGTTAAATATGGAATCAGCAGCTTTGATGAGTGCAACAATAGGAGTTATTGCACCAGTTGTAAGTCTTTTTGCATTAGGTTTATTAGCATTGACGGCTGAAAAAATAAATGAATGTATTATAGAACCTACAGTCGAAAAAATAAAAGAATGCTTTTCTTCAAAGGAAGCATAAATTATCCTCGCAAAATAGTGTACCTTGGACTTAAATTGAAGTGTACTCAATTGAAATAGGTCATATTAGAGAAGGTTAGAAGTTACCTACCCAAAACCCTTATCTCCCACTCAAGTTCAATGTTAAATCTATCTTTTACTGCATCTTGTACTCTGTTGCCAAGGTTTTCTAAGTCAAGTGCAGTTGCATTATTGTAATTGAGTAGAAAATTACAATGTTTCTTAGAAATTTTAGCTACACCATTATCTAATCCTCGGCAGCCAGATTCATCAATCAGTTTCCATGCCTTGCAGCCTATTGGATTTTTGAATATACAACCAGCAGTTTTTCCTCTTACTGGTTGGCTTTTATTTTTTTTATCAATAACTTCTTTCAATCTTTGAAATATAAGCTCATACTCTGAACTTACTCCTTTAAATTCAGCTTCAATAAAAATCCACCTGCCTTTTAGACTGTGTCCACGATAAAAATATCCCATTTCTTCGCTGGAGAATTCATATAAATTTCCATCTTCTAGATTCACTGCCCTTATAAATTTTACAACACTCGCAATATCACTACCATATGCACCTGCATTCATCTCTACCCCACCGCCAACTGTTCCTGGAATTCCAGCAAGAAACTCAAGCCCACTAATTTGCTGTTCCCCTGCAAAGTAGGCAAGGTTACTAAGCAGTGCAGCACCACCTGCAACTATGGAGCTATTATCTTTACATTTAATATACGCAAATTCCTTACCTAATTTCACCGTTATTCCTCGAATGCCACTATCTCGAATTATTATGTTGGATGTTGCACCGATAACGCTAATTGGTAACTCCGCATCTTTTATCAAGCACATTAGATCTTCAATGTCACGTGGCTTAAATAGTACATCAGCTTGGCCACCAACATTTAACCAAGTCATTTTAGACATTGAAACATTATAACGGTAGATTCCACATACTTTAGGTAAGCTTATAAGCATTTTGATTTTAACTCTAATCCTGCATCCATACCCATTTTTTCTGCATCTTCTACAAACGAAGTGCGTTCAGTAAAGTATATAACTCTCTCGCCCGCTAACATACAATAAAGATGTAGCATGTTTTCACTCACATATTCTGCTAAAGCTGCAAGCGGTGTAAAGCATGAACCATTTACTGTCTTCATGAAACTGCGCTCTGATTTTGCCCTTATAAAAGACATATTATTATTAATTTTCTCTAAAAGATCGATAACTTTTATATCATTCTTTCGGCATTGAATGCAAATTGCCCCCTGCCCTACTGCGCTTAACATGACTTTTGGTGGCAATACCTCTGTAATTAAGTGATATTTTTTTAATCTTATCAGCCCTGCTTCAGCTAAAATCATTCCATCAAAATTCTGATTTTGCAGTCTAGTTGTCACATTTCCACGCAGTGTCACTACATTTAAGTCTGGCCTGAGATTTAACAGCTGAACTTTTCTTCTTATTGAAGAAGTTGCAATTGTAGCCTGCTGTGGCAAAGTTTTTAGGCTCTTATATTTATGAGAAATAAATACATCACATGGACTTATCCTCTCTAAAACACAAGGAATTGTTAAGTCCTTCGAGAAAAACGCAGGTACATCTTTTAGCGAATGAACCGCCATATCTATATTATTTTTGAGTAATTCAGCCTCAATCTCCCTGAGGAACAGTCCTTTACCTCCTATTTCAGCAAGGGTTACATTAGCATATTTATCACCAGAAGTTTTGATTTTAATGATCTCAACGGATAGATTAGGAAAAGACTCTAATAATCTTTGTTTTGCTTCCAAAGCTTGGATGATCGCAAGGTCGCTTCCTCTCGTACCTATTTTAACTAGCATATATCCTTCATATTATATGTCTATATTCTATGTCCATTTTTTATTATCTCCAGTTTAGTTATTGAATACTTTATAATTAGTGCATAGTATCACGAACATTTAGTAATCGACGAGTATGTATGTTTGATATTTTAAAAGATTCTAATGGCAGATTTAATAAAAAGAATATTTTACCTCTTGTAGGTGCCACTGTCGCTATTATTCTAACAGCATTAAGTTCAGTAGTAGCAATTCCCAGATTTTCCTCTCATCCTTCTCTATCTAGTCCTCTCGGTTGGAAAGATCCAAGTTATAGTGAATTTCTTGCTATTCACATACCAGCTACCATAGTTACTTTCTCAATACTTGGTTTATGCATTTACCTTCCGATTGATAGCATTAGAAAAAATAAACAAATAGAGAATCTTAAAGCTACCTCTGAACCTCATTCATGGATTTATAATGATATTTTAGAAAAACAAACGCAGACCATCAATTATAGATCAGGGCTTTAGGCGGTCCTAATCTTTTAGGTGCTTGTGATTAGCAACTATTCGGTCTACAATGCACTAATATAGTTTAAATTTATGCCAAACAAGATAATAGTTAAATCTCTTTCAGTGTTACTAATTTTTTTGCTGTCCTTATATATAATACTGCCAAATTTTATTGATAATAAGTTCTTTACCTCAAAAAAGAGAATAAATTTAGGGCTTGACCTGAAAGGTGGATCATCTCTGCTTCTAAATGTAGACTTAGATTTTTACTTCAAAGAGAAACTAAGCATGCTAACCGATGAAATAAAAGAAGGTCTGTTAACACAAAAGATTGAATTTAGCGCAAAAAACGATAAACAAGTGGTTGTAACTTTAAATAATATTGATGATTACAAAAAAGTTTCAACGTTAATACATAAAATAAACCCAAATTTAGAATTGAGTAGAAAAAATACTGCAATTTTCATTTCATATAAACCGCATTATAAGAATTCATTAATCAATGAAGTAGTTTCAGAGTCAATAGTTAATGTTCAAAGACGCTTAGATAAGCTTGGTACTAAGGAAGTAAGTGTGCAAAAACAAGGACAAAATAAGATATTAGTCCAAGTTCCTGGAGTAGAAGACACTCAGCAGATAAAATCTCTGCTTGGCAAAACAGCCAAGCTGGCCTTCCATTTGGCAAACACCAATGTAGCTAAAATGCAAGATATCGATCATGACACTACGATTATGCTCAAGGATTCTTTGGGTAATTCCTACCCGATATTCCGCAAAACTGAAATAGGCGGTGATTCATTAGTTAACGCATCAGTTAGATTTGGCAATTTAGGTAAACCAACAGTACATTTCAAATTCGACAGCATAGCAAGCAAAAAATTTGCAAAAATTACTAAAGAAAATGTAGGAAAGCCTTTTGCAATTGTTTTAGATAACACAGTCTTAACTGTACCAACAATACGTGAACCTATTCTAAATGGAGAGGGAGAAATTAGCGGTAATTTCACTGAAAAACAAGCGAGTGAACTTGCAATACTTTTAAAATCAGGTGCACTACCTGCACCACTTAAAATAATTGAAGAAAAAAACATTGGTCCAAGCCTTGGAGAAGAGTCAATAAAAGCAGGAGAAATTGCAGCAATAATCTCTATCATAGCCGTTGGTTTATCTATAATCATTACTTACGGCAAATTAGGCTTATTAGCGTCTGTTGCACTCGTTTTTAATGTAATCTCTATACTACTCATTCTTACCTTACTTGAAGCAACTCTTACTCTCCCTGGAATTGCTGGCATTGCTCTAACTGTTGGCATGTCGGTAGATGCAAATGTTTTAATATTTGAACGCATTCGCGAAGAAATAAGAGCAGGAAAAAGAACGGTTCGTGCAATTGAAGAAGGATTTAAAAACGCAATAAAAACAATCCTTGATTCAAACCTCACTACACTAATTGCTTCAGGAATAATGTTCATTATTGGTAGCGGAGCAATTAGAGGATTTTCTATCACTTTATCGATAGGAGTTTTATGCTCGATGTTTTCTGCAATTATAGTCACAAAACTTCTGATAGAATTGTGCATCAACCCACAAAAGCTAGTACTTTAGTATCTGTTCAGCAAAGTGACAAAATAAGATAGACGAGAAAAGACAACTAAATGGTTGTCATGAAAGTAGCTATCCAGTCTTTTCGTCGTCAAAAACGTTGTAACATGCTCACCAATTTAGTGAGCATAAAACCAATATATTTGTGGAGGAAAAGGAAAAAAGAAACAGAAACCATCTTCAGGCTATCACAAAGGATATGGCCATAAGATTAAAGATATGGATAGATTTATCAAATTTCTGAATGGAAATCAGGATATTAGAATTGAAAAGATATTATTACTAAAAATTAAACATCAAACCAACTTCAATATTATGAGTGGATATATCGTCTGCAATAGGTGTTGGAATATTAAAGTAACGATAGCCGAGAAAGGTTTTAACTTCTGGAATTACTGAGTAATCAACACCAAGCTTTATTTGATAAACAAGCCAAGGAACATTCAGTGGCATTAAATTTTTAGATGATTTATCAATCCTTTTTAATCTAAAAACTGTTGATCCTATACCAAGACCAATATACGGAGCAAATTGAGTATTTTGAACATTAGGGTTATAGTAAAAATTTAATAAGAATGCAGATACACTTGCTGATTTATCAAATACCGGAGGAGAGTTACTATCTTCAATATTGACTTTAGAATACATGGTCTCAAAATCAACTCGGCCATTTTCTCCAGCATAGTAACCTACAGATATGCTGCTAAGCCACTGAAAATCAATTTTACCGTTAAATTTTTTTATGTTTTTAATTTCATCTCCTAAGAATAGGTCTAAAAGAAAACCACCATAACGGCCCTCAGCTAAAGCAAGAACTCTTTTTCCTATTGCACGTATACCCTTCACAAATACTTCTGAGCTATCAGAATATATCTTACCACCATTAGCACTAACATAGAAACCAAGTTTTTTTGATTTTTCCTTTGTAGGTTTAGCTTGATCTGCAATACTTGGCCACATATTTTTCTGATTAGCTACTTGGAAAACAGAAGGTGAACTACTTTCAAGTTCTTGACATTTTATTGGCACTTCTTTTTCAGTAACTTCTTCAGAATGTATCACACTTTCATTATTGTCCGTTTCTAATTTTAAGGGCTGCACTTGCTCAATGTGTGTATTGTTACTGATATAAGTAATAAAAAAATAGACACACGGAATGAAGATGAAAAATAAAGCAATAGATATTCTAATTATCATAAATGAATTATCACTTATAGTATAACTACTATATCATATATTCCTTTAATGTACAAAAATTAAGAAATAATATTTCCAATTAAACAATTATTTTCTATTCCTTTAACATGAGCTTTCACAATACTTTTAGCTTGAACTCTTGATGTAAGTTTTATTAATGCAAAATTTTCTGTTCTACCAATATTATTCTGCTCAACCAAAACGCTTTGCTCAGTGCCGAGCAAAGATTGATAAAAACTGCTCATCATTTCTTTATTTATTTCTCTTAGATGCTTTACTCGTTCTTTACGTACATTCTCTGATATTTGTGGCATCCGTGCAGCAGGTGTGTTTTTCCGCTCTGAATATGGAAAAGCATGTAGATAAACTACATTTATTTTTTTCAGTAAATCAACTGTATCCTGAAACATTTCATCAGTTTCTGTTGGAAATCCAGCAATAATATCAGCGCCAAATGCTATATTAGGTCTTAAGGTCTTCATTTTATGACAAAATTCTATCACTTGTTCTCTATTGTGACGACGTTTCATTCTCTTTAGTATTAAATTATTACCAGACTGTAGACTCAAGTGTAAGTGAGGCATAAGTCTTGACTCATTAGCTATTAAATCCATTAGTTCATCATCAACTTCAGCAACATCAATAGAGGAAAGTCTTAGTCTCTTTAACTGTGGTATATCCTTTAAAACTCTTCTAATCATTGAACTGAGTGATTGCTTACCAAACAAATCTGTACCAAAGTCAGTAATATCAACACCTGTAAACACCACTTCTTGATACCCATTTTCTATAAAAATCTTAATTTGCTCTATAATATTGTTTACTGGCACAGATCGATTATTTCCTCTTGCCTCAGTAATTGAGCAAAATGTACAACTATGATTACAACCATTTTGAATTTCAATAAATGCCCTTGATTTATCTTCAAATCCATTAATGAGAATAGGTTCTACTTGGTTATCAATGACTAAGATTTCATCATTATTTAGTAGATAATTTTCAGCTCTGAGCTTGTCTTGATTACCTAGCACTTTACTTACACCAGGAATATCACTATATGATTTAGGATCTAATTGAACGGCACAGCCAACTACGATAATTTCTTTACTTGGGTCGTTTTTATAGATCTTACGTATTTTTTGCTTCACTTGGCGTTCTGCTTCGTTTGTCACTGCACAGCTATGCACTACAACAACATTTTCTCTCTTTGCTTTTTTTAATGCTTCTTTGATTAACTCACTCTCGTAGAAATTTAGACGACAACCAAATGTTATTACTTCATTCATGCTTTTGCTTTAATAGATCTAAATTATATCAAATATCCAAGCAAAATGACTATTTTTTTGGTAGATATTATAATTTAAGCATAACTTCTAGAATTGAAAATCACAGGAAGAATTTGTAGATATACAGTAAGATCATTTAGCATTAAAAAAAGCTTAATGCCAATGATGTTAACCTCAAGCAAATATAAACCAAAAAACATTTTGCTAAACCTTGAAGCTCTACCATGCAAATTCATCTATATCATTTGGTACATAAGTGTCAGAATAAGCTTCATCCAAACTTTCTGCTTTCCATGGAAGCCATGAAGAAGGTTTTATCTTCTCTAAAACTTTACCTGGTATTGATGTTATCTCTTGCTTCACGTCTTCTTTTAATTTTTCTATTTGTAACCGAGCAAAATCTTCCACGCGAACCATGAGTTTATCTGTTAGCTCTTTTATCATGTCTTGATTTTGTTCTGCAACTTTCTTTGTAATAGGTACGACAATTTTACTTATAATCTCCGTTCCTAATGGAACAACGATTTGCTTTGCAACCTGATCACTAACAGGTTTAATAAGGTAATCTGCTATACTCTTTGCTGTATCTCCAGTCAGATTTGTTATTTTTTTTAAACTATCACCAATAATACCATAGTTTTTTTGGTACATCATATCTTCATCAGCAACTTCATATCTCCCTAAATCATCATACATTCCCATTTGTTGGTGAGACAATCCATTTGCATCAGATACATATCCGTATTTATTAAGTGAATTGGAATTAGACCGCATAACATTCTCCTAATTATTTATATATGCCTATTTTAGTATGAAACAACTAACAAAACATTAACTTTTAAGAACTCTTCTCAATTAATACATCAATAAAGGTAAGACCATATAATTTTCTCCTTTCTTGATACTATTCTCCTCCGAACTTAGTTCACACAGTTATTCAGACACTTCTGAATTTACCACCCCCAATTCCACTGCTTTTTTATATTTTGACTAGGTCTTCTCCTACAATTAGATAATCAGTACTCTTATCTGAAATGTACCATATAACTACACCAAGCTACAAATATGACACAAGAGTTTAGATTATTTTAGTTATTCTCTTGTATAAGATACTCTTTATATCAAAAAGAGGACCATATGAGTGAAGCAACTTTTTCTGAAAAAAATCAGCTTTCTAGAGAAGACATAGCAGAGTTAACAGAACTTATGTGTCTTGAACGAAGTGAAGTAAGTGAAAGTGGAACAGGGCTATTAGAACTTATAGCTGAACAGGAACAAATACTTGAGGATTTAGGAATAGAATCAAAAGAGCTTTTATGTTCTCAGCATACAGGAATGTATGAGAACCTTAGTCAGCCCTATTCTACGGATCTCGAGGTTTTATAGCAGATATATAGATTATCATTATTATTGATACCTACTCAAGAGTTGCTATGGCAAACAGAGAAAACTGCAATTACTGCCGCTAATCTTTTTAATATATCTTTCTTTGATGGTGCTATTATCGCACATTTTGACTGATATGGGCTATGATAAACCAGAAAATCACAGCTATATTTAGGAATTGAGACAAGGCCTCATTTAGGTAAATATTGCTATGCAGACTTTTCTTGATAGCAAGCATATTGCTTTTTAGAAAAATATTAGTAGCATCAAACATAGAGATTGACATTAGTTTTTCTGTCAGATTAAGTTGCGTCTAGTACAACTGACTATGCAAATAAGCTAACAGAACTTGAGATATTTTAATTGTTAGTTTTAGGGTGTATTTTTGTGTTCATTGCTATGAATGGGCAGAGCTACCTCTTCGAGGTAGCTCATCGGATCACCTAAATCATGCTCTATTTCTACTTCAAACTTGAACCCTAACTTCTCGCAGAATTTGTAGAAATATTCTTTAATAATATCAAATAAACTTATGCCATCAGTTTTATAATCTCTCAATTTTCGAGGTACAGTAAGTGACAATTTGCCATCTTGATATACTACATCATCTTTCCCATCTTGATACTGAAGTGTGAATTTGATTGAACTTTGTATAGTAGCTATAGCTGCATCTTTTGAGTTTTCATATTCCTTTGTCTTGTTAGAGTCTAATACAGATATAGACATTTTAGATTCAATTTTTGTATAACTTGATTCAGTGCAATTAATATTTATTGTTTTCTTGAGAACCCCAGTTACGAGGTTGTGGCTTGCCAACGCAGGTGTATCAACATGAAAAGATAAATTACCATCATAACCAAGTTGGTTACAACTGGTGATTAACTCTTCCAAAATAGGATCACTTGGAACTTTTGCTGCAGCATATTTGAACATTTCCCTGAAAACTTCTTTTGCAATTAGGCGATAATTATTGTTTTTATCTCCTTTTTTTGGTAATAGATGAGTGTACCCTTTACCTAGATTGTAAAACCTTTCAAACTCCTCTTTATATTGGTCGGTTTTTTTATTGCCAGGTATCTCTTGCTTTTTATAATGTCTATCCCAAACTTCATCAAAATTATGTTGATCTACTCCATCTATCAATGCACCAATTAAAATTTCGTCTAGACTTTTGCTGTTAATAACAAACCTCATTCTTCGAAAATCGTCATACATCTGTTTTCCAGTAGTTGCTAACTTGTTGTTTTTGTCAGCTCTTAACCTGCTAAAATCAAACTTTTCTGCCTGAGCTTTTAGTGTAACGACTGGATTTCCCTTTTTTTCCTGTATAGAGTTGTTCATTGTTAATACTTTGATATGAATTGCTGATAGTATAATAATACATAAAAATAGTTAATATGTCAATAATATACTTAACATAGACAGTCATAATAGGGTGACAGGATTTTAGTAAGGCTCTATTATGAATAAACGGTTTTACACAGTATGAATGTTGATGAGCAGTCAAGTGTGCTGACTTTTCTAAATAGTAAAATTGAGAATATACCAAGGTTTCATTCCGCAATATTGCCTAAACTTTGCGGTGGAGACAGAGTAATGGACTTGCTGTTTTATAGGCCGCTCAGTTATGTGGATAGAAGTAAATCACTACCTGATGCTCAAGTAGGAGAATTTACAACTTTTATGGCAAAAGTGTATGAGCACCAGCGCCCCACTGTTAGAGGTAGGCCATATAAAATAATCGTTGAAAGTGAAAGTCAGTATTTATTTATAGTTTTTTTTAATTACTCAGTTAAATATTTGTATAAATTATTTCCAGTTGGAACAGATATAGTAATCAGTGGTAAACTTGAAAAGTTTGCCGAACATTGGCAAATTACTCACCCAGATTATATGTTATCTGATATCAATCAATTTAAAGAAATAGCCTGCATAGAGCCAGTTTACCAATTATGTCGCGGTATTACTAACAAGAGCATTAGAAACATAATAAGTTCTAATCTAAAAGATTTGCCTGATTTGCCAGAGTGGATAGATGAAACATTAATCAAGCAAAAGAAATGGCTGAATTGGAAAGAAAGCATCATAAGATTGCACAGACCGAGCTCACTCGCAGAAGCAGAAGTTTGCAGAGAAAGACTTGCTTATGATGAGCTATTTGCGTACCAGTTGGCACTAAAGCTTGCAAGGGAAAATCATGTAAAAAAAGAGGGAAAAGAATTTATAATATTGAGTAAATACAAAGAGCAGGTCTTAAATGAATTACCGTTCCAATTAACAAATGATCAAATTCGAGCGATAGATGAAATCTCAGAAAGACAAAAATCCAGATACCGCATGGTAAGTCTGCTGCAAGGTGACGTTGGGAGTGGCAAAACTGTAGTTGCACTCTTTGCGATGCTGAATGTGGTAGAAAATAACATGCAAGTAGCTCTAATGGCACCAACTACTATCTTGGCTGAGCAACATTATAATTGGATCGAAGAAGCTCTATCTTGTACTGATATAAAAGTTGCTTTGCTTACCGGTAAAACTGCGCGCAAGGAAAGAAAGATTATTATGAACGAACTTGCAAGTGGTATTTTAAATATAGTAATTGGTACTCATGCATTATTTCAAGCCAACGTTACATTTAAAAATTTAGGACTCGCAGTCATAGACGAACAACAGCGATTTGGAGTGATACAGAGGAATCGGTTGGTAGGAAAAGGAGAAAATACCGATATACTTTTTGTTACTGCAACTCCCATTCCAAGAACCTTGCAGCAAGCTATGTATGGTGATGTTGAATGTTCTATTTTAAGGGAAAAACTAAAATCTAGATTGCCAATAAAAACCGTTATTATGAACGTTAAAAAAGTATCAGATATTATTCAAAGACTGAAAGATGCTATAAATAGAGGCGAAAAAGCATATTGGATTTGTCCATATATAGAAGAAAACGAAGAACTCAATATTGCCGCAGCAGAAATGCGCTTTCAGGAACTACAAAAGACATTTTTTGATAGAGTTGGAATAATACACGGAAAACTAACTCAAGAGCAGAAAGATCAAGTGATGTTTTCCTTCAAGAGGAATGAATTTTCTCTGCTTGTTGCAACTACTGTGATAGAAGTTGGCATAGATGTACCAGATGCAACTATTATGATTATAGAGAATGCAGAGCAGTTCGGGTTATCGCAATTACATCAGTTAAGAGGTAGAGTAGGACGAGGAAATAAACCGTCTTTTTGTGTATTGTTATATGACAATCTCAGTAAAAGTTCGTATTCAAAGTTAAAGATTATGTGTGAGTCACAAGATGGATTTTATATTGCTGAAAAGGATATGATGCTGAGGGGTAGCGGAGATATTCTAGGCACAAAACAATCAGGGTGCATGGAGTTTAAATTTGCTGATTTATATGAGGACAGAGAATTGCTCAACCTTGCATATAATAGTGCAAAAGGTACAATAGCTAATTTTGAATTACTGCTTGATATATTTGAATATAGAAGTAGGCTACATTTTTCAAAATTTCAGTAATCTTTCAAGCCATAACCTTCATGAGTAGAAATTCCTTGACAGACGGGAGTATTTAACAAACCATATGCGTCAAGTTAAGGAAAAATAAGAGTGAAGAAGAAGTTTTTACCATAAGAATAAATTGTGCAGAGTTAATAGCAGGCCCTGTAAACAAAATGTTAGCAGGTCAAATTAATCAAGGGCAGGAAGTATAAAAATGGAAAAAAAGCGGTAACTTAGCCTAATGACAATAAATATATATATATAGAAGGTACCGTTTTAAAGAGCACAAAAGGAATACACAGTAAAAGCGAGAAGAAGTTGAGAATATGTATGGAAGCAGTGTGGAGAAGTGGTTGCCAATGATCAAAAATTTACCACAATTACAGAAGTATACACAAGAGGTTTAAAAGGTGATGCAAAAAGGGAATTTTGGCAAAATGACTTAAGTATGCACAACAAGATTTGCATAATTGATGATCAGATGTCATTCATGCTCAGCCTATATATAGAAAAAATTCTCAAGCTCAAGAGGGCTTAGGGTGGAACTAAAATTCATGGACTTGTTGACGCACGTAATTAATTTCTTTTTTTTAAGTTAATTAATGTTAACAAGCCACGTCTGCCTGTAATCATGTTAATACCAAAATATAATGTAAGAGAAGAAATGGGCAGTGCTATGCAACAATTTTTGTTTCTTTCTAACCATGCTTCCATATGAAAAACATATGACATAAAAAGGAAAACAAAAAGCTAAGAACCTTGACGCGCTTTACATCTTGGCTTTACCTTATTTATAATATAAACCTTACCACCCCTTTTCACAACTTTACAATTTTTATCTCTGTTACGATGAGATTTTAGTGACCCTTTAACTTTCATATCTACAGTAAGAATAGAATTACCTTACATTATGATCACTGACAGAGAGTTAGTCAATTGATAAATTTTTCACATTTTATTAAAATACTGTATAATTGTTGCTGATACTTCTTCGATTGACCTTTGCGTGACATCAATAATTGGCCAGTTATTTTGCTTAAAGAACTCCTCTGCTTCTTTAATTTCCTTTTCTACTTTTCTAGGGTCAGCATATATATTATTACCTTCATTATTAATTGAAGTCAGTCTATTTTTGCGTATTTCTATTAGCCTTCTTACGTCTATTGTTACTCCTATAGTCAGTTTATTTTTTAATTTTGCTAAGTCGACGTAAAAGGGTATCTCGCTAACAAAAGGAACATTTGCAACTTTATAGCCTCGGTAAGCTAAATACATACTGGTGGGAGATTTTGATGTGCGTGAAACTCCAACCAAAATTATATCGGCTTTATCAATATCTTGAATATTTTGTCCATCATCATGATTAATGGTATAGTTTATTGCCTCAATGCGCTGAAAATATTCGTTATTTATCTCAGCATGTAAGTCAAGTTTTTCGTCTTTTTCAATTTCAAGATAGGATGAGATTTCCCTAATAATGTGTGATAATATCGCTCTGTAGGGAATTTTTAGCTTTATACAATTATTTTTTAGATATTTTCTTAGCTCATCATTAGTAATAGTGCATATAACAAAATTATGCTCATCACTTTTTCTATTAATTTCCTCTAAAATTTTGTCAATCTGCTCTTCTCCTTTTACGAAAGACCAAACATATTCGATCGTTTCTACAGAACGAAAGTGTTTCAGAGCTGATTTTGCAACTGATATAACAGTTTCACCACTTGAATCTGACACTAAGTGTAGGTTAAGCTTTTTAAGGGTCATCAACGTTATAATAAAAATAATAGCAAGCAATCTGCTACTGAAATTGTGCTAATTTATTATACTACGTAAATATAGAAAAACTATCTTGTTGATAAAACTCAAACTAATTGATAAATTCTTAACACAATTATTCTCAAAACGAATGTTTTTATTAAAGCCTACAAATTTCACTTCTTTTGCTAAAAAAGCTCTACCTTGGCTTGGGGTTATTTGTTTCGCATGTTTTTTAATTGGAATGTTCTTGGCATTATTCTTCTCCCCAGGAGATTATAAACAAGGAGAAATTGTACGAATTATGTATCTTCATGTGCCTTCTGCATGGCTTGCTCTTGGAATATACGGACTCATTGCATCACTCAGTTTCATTTCGTTGGTATGGAACAATAGTGTTGCTAGTGTCTTAGCACATGCCGCTGCTCCTGCAGGGACAGTCTTTTCGGCAATATGCTTAATCACAGGTAGCGTCTGGGGAAAAGGAACATGGGGTACTTGGTGGGTATGGGATGCAAGGCTTACTTCAATGCTGATTTTGTTTTTTCTGTATGTTGGTTATCTTTCATTGTGGAGCGCTTTTGATAATCAAGCAAGAGCAGAGAAATCATCAGCAGTATTTGCCATTTTTAGTGCTATAAATATTCCCATAGTAAAATTTTCTGTGAATTTATGGTCTACTCTTCATCAGCCAGCAAGTATTTTTAGAAAAGGTGGAGTAGCAATAGAAGGTTCTTTACTGCTGCCACTCATTGCAATGTTTATATTTTGTACCACACTTTTTTTAGTAGTGTGGATACTTAATGCCCTTCATTTAATTAATTTGCAGAAGATAAAGAGAGAAATCAGCATGCGATATTAGGTATATAGTTCCAGAGTGTAATGTTGTGAACAGCAACGGAAATTAAAATGTAGAGCAATCATCAGCAGAGACTAAGTGGTATAAAAAATAGCTGAAGAATGTAAAAAAGGAAATGGTATAGATAAACCTGTTACTGATGAAGGAGGGAATGAAAATGGAGAAATTACATCTCGAAAAGTAACCTCAGATTGTTCCAAGTATGAAAATTGTGGGCCATATTCTCATTTTTATAAAGTTGATAATAAGATAGGTTGTCAAGGTTTTAGTTCATCTGATTTACTAAAGGAATTATATCCCGAGATGTACAGCAATTCTAAAATTGCAAAATATATAGAAGAGGGAGCAAATGGTAATTATGGTGCAGTAAATTTTAAATTTGCCTTTACAGAGGATCTTAATTCAATATCCTGGCTTGGTAATATAGAATGTGAAAAATGTGTCGATGATCAAATAGAGTTAGCGTGTCAAGAAGAAGAGATTAAGAGTTTCTGCTACCCGAACGTTTACCGTAGTAATCCAGAATTCAACAAGAGCTTTTTTTCCAGAGGAGCATGTCCTAATCTCTTTAAAGAGTCCAGTGAAACAAGTGTTGTAAAAGCAAAACAAGTTGCACCATTGATACTTGTTAATACCTTAGGACAAATGATAGATAAAGAAGGTAATAACACTAAAGTATACTATGATGCATTGAAGCGTTATCTAAATGATGATGGTAAAATCAAGGATTGTGGAGACAATCAAAAGTGTAAGGATTATATTCCAATTATGGAGAAAGTTGCATGGAATAGTGATAAGGAAGTACTATTAAAAACTGTTGTTAATAATACGCAAGAAGCAAATCTTTACTATTATGACAATGAGGATAATTTTGTTTCCGTTGATAATTATCCTATATAAGGTTGAATGTTATCTAGTCTTTTCTGCACTAGACGCAGCTTAATCGTATCTGAACAGATACATAATCTATATAAAGAGGACATAGGTACCATCTGTCCTTTTAAGGCATTTATGTCAATGATATGCGTAATCCATGATTTTAAACATGATGATCCTCCTAAGTAATACAAAAAAACTCAGAAAAATGTATATAGCTATGATAGAAGTTATCTATACATAAGTACAATATACTTTAACTAGAGATTATAGATTAATGAAGTTGAAAAGTCTGCAGACGAAGATAGATTTCGAGCTCTAGAATATCTTCACTATCAAAATAACAAAGCTGTCAAAATTTGTCAAGTAATTTTTATCGCAACTGTACAAACATTGCACAGGACAAATTTAAAATGCTGTAAAATGGTGTCTGTTCAGACGCATGTGAAACCAGTGCTTCTTTTCATCCCACTTCCATACGGCTAAACCCTTTTCATAATCTCCTATCTATCATTTCTTAAACCACTCCCCTGAACGGATACAATTAAATACATTTTTAACATTTTTATAGAAAACTATTAGTATAGATTTGTATGCTGCCCTCATGGCTATTTTAAAATGTTTAATACTCCTTTTCATTATTTCTTGTACACATCTACCTAACAAGCAACATTCTGTTAATATAGACAATTATAAGCACGATTATTCGTTGCAACAATATAATACTCCTTTGAAGAATAACGAACCAGCAATACCAGAAATGATACCTTTACCGGTAGAGTTTCCCGATCTTACAACCAGTAATCAGTTTCTTTCGATTAATGTTGATGAAAAAGTACCAGTAAAGGATTTACTGATTGAGATAGGAAAACTTTCTGACGTTAACTTAGACATAGATCCCAAAATATCAGGTAATATTATTTTAAAGCTAAAAGATAAGAACATAAACGAAGTAATTCAGAATATAGCCAACAGCGCCAAATTGCGTTACTCAATGAATAATGGTGTAATTAGAATTGAACAAGATTTGCCATATGCACAAAATTATTACGTAGACTTCATCAATATTCAACACTCTGCGCAAAGGAGTTTTATCATTGGTAACAATATTACCGACAGTGATGGTGATAGAAACTATATGAAATCTCAATATAGTAGTGATTTATGGAATTCATTAGAAAAAGGCTTAAATGCAATAATGGATGTTAACGGAGTAGATGATGGTGAGTTTCTTTCATCCAACAGAGAAGCTGGTGTCATTATTCTAAATGCTAGAAAAGATATTCACAAAGCTGTTGAAGAATATATTAATAAAGTTAAGAAATTGGCGTCTTCTCAAGTAATGATCGAGGCCAAAATAGTTGAAGTTTTATTAGACGATAAATACCTTTCTGGTATCAACTTAAATGATTTGCATAATGAAACCAAATCTATAACAAATCAAGGTAACTCTATTATTGACCTAGCAATTAACTCTAGTGTGAGTGATTTAGGAGATTTAGTAAAAATTTTAAATAAATTTGGCACTTCAACCGTAATTTCAAGCCCTAGAGTACATGCTATAAATAATCAGCAAGCAATGATTTCATTTACTAAAAACCATATCTATTTTACTTCCGATATACAGAAAGATACCGGAAACTCCAATCATGCCTTAATTACCAAGATGAATAGCACTCCAATAGGTGTGGTGTTAATAATCCACCCAAGCATTAACATTGATACTAATGAAATATTCATGGATATACACCCAACCTTATCAAGAATTAACGATTACACTAAAGACCCAAATATAGAATATGTCGCACAACAGAATAAAATGAAATTAAATAGTGACATTCCAATTATTGAAACCAGAGAAATGCACTCTACGTTAAAAATTAAGAGCGGCGAAGTTATGGTAATTGGTGGGCTTATAGAGCATAGAAAAGATAACCAAAACTTATTGCATCAAAAGTCAAAAAAACTGGCTAAGACAGTAGAAAACGTCATCTTCCTGAAAGCAACAATCGTACCAACACTTGGTTTATTAGATATAAAAGATAGGAATTTATATATATATTAAACGTATCCGTTCAGGCAATGGCATCAACTTAAGGAAAGATGTTGGGGTTGCTATTATGATAAGAAGAGAGTATCAGAATGATAATTAAGACAGCTTAATCACAAATCTGTTGCGGTAAATTTAAGTTGCTTTAGTCATATATTAAAGTTTTTAAACAGGTCTTAGTTTACTTACTTTATTGTTTTCTTTATTATCAAATATTGCTTTAAATAATATGGAGGAGCACATTGTCAGCAATTGCCGTTATTGATTTTGGTTCACAGTTTACACAGCTTATTGCAAGACAAATCAGGGAAATGGGCGTTTACTGTGAAATATTTCCAAGCAATATCGATTTCGAAACAGTATCAAAATTCAATGGATTTATTTTTTCTGGAGGACCGCAATCTGTAAATGACAATTGCTCTGAAGTAAGTGAAGTAGCACATAAAATTATAAAACTTAACGAAACAATAAACACTCCTATACTTGGAATATGTTATGGACAGCAACTCATTTGTCATTATTTCGGGGCAAAGGTAAGAAAAGAATTCAATCAGGAATTTGGCAAAACTAAAATCAAGATACTAAAAGAATCCCCAATTATAAAGGATACTTGGAACGTTAATTCCGAAGTCGATGTGCTAATGAACCATGCAGACAGTGTCGAAACTATACCGCAAGGATTTACTGCTATTGCCTCAGGTATAATAAATCAAACAATCTCAATAATTGCCAACGAACAGCGGAAGATTTACTGTACTCAGTTCCATCCTGAAGTTAAACCTACGACAAATGGTAGTAAACTTCTCTCTAATTTCTTAGATATTGCAAATTGTGAGAGAGATTGGACAATGAAGTCATTCATTGAAAAACAGAAGGAAAAAATTCAAAACTTAGTAGGGGAGAAAAAAGTAATTGCTGCAGTAAGTGGGGGGGTTGATTCAAGTGTTGCAGCAGTTCTTACACACAAAGCTATAGGAAAACAATTAAACTGTATTTTTATCGATACTGGGTTATTGCGTAAGAGCCAGACCACTGCTATGTTAAAAGAAATTCCAATAAATTACGTTGATAAATCAAACTTGTTTTTAAGTAGGTTAAGGGGAATAACTGATCCGGAAGAAAAGCGAAAAATTATCGGCAATACTTTTATCGAAGTATTTGAAGAAGAGGCAAAAAAAATAGGTGATGTGGATTTTTTAATGCAAGGCACCATTTACTCTGATGTAGTTGAATCAGGGCACGCTTCAGGAAACACTAGTACAATTAAATCTCATCACAATGTTGGTGGGTTGCCAGAAAAAATGAATCTGAAACTAGTAGAACCTTTACGCTATCTCTTTAAAGATGAAGTAAGGCTGCTTGGCAAAGAAATTGGGCTTTCAGATGAGATAATATTTCAACATCCATTTCCTGGGCCTGGACTTGCAGTGAGGATCATAGGTGAGGTTGATGAAGAAAAGGTACGAATATTGCAAGAAGTAGATGAAATATATATCAACACAATGAAAAATTATGATCTGTATGATAAAATATGGCAGGCTTTTGCTGTACTGTTACCAGTAAAAACTGTGGGAGTTATGGGAGATAATCGTACATACGGATATGTTTGCGCTTTAAGGGCTGTGACTTCATCTGATTGCATGACAGCTGATGCATTTCCATTTGAAAATAAAGATCAACATTCGTTAGTATTTTGGAGGTTTTTGCAAGACGTCAGTAGTATAATTGTTAACAAAGTTTCCGGAGTAAATCGAGTTGTGTATGATTTAACTTCCAAGCCACCAGCAACTATTGAGTGGGAGTAGCAATAATTTCATTCCAGTTTCAGCTACTCGAATCATACCAAAGAGGCTGCTTGCATAACTCAAATTTTAAGGAAAACTATTTAATGTCATTCCAGCGCGTGACGCTGGTTCCTGGATCCCATTACTGGGATGACAACGAAGTTGAATGACACCACAGAGGCTACTTGAATCTAATTTACTATTCACAATCCCAGTTATTAGCTTGTTTTAATTGACTTTTTATCATAATCATGAATAATTAAACATATAGTTTGATATTGAAGGTAAAATCATGACAGGAGAATATGAATCACTGAAAACAGTACTGAGGACGATTGAGGCTAAGAAAGATTTAAATAAAGATAATATAATTAAGAAAATACAAGAAGAACTAAAGAAACAGAATCAAGATCTATATCAAGAGTGGGAGAAAGGTAATTTTGATGTAAATCATGTATTTGATATGTACCCATACGAAAAGTGGACGTTATTAATTATAGCTGCTGAGAATGGTTACAAAAAGACAGTAGGGTTTTTAATCGGAGCAAAAGCAGATGTTAATGCGAAAGATGGGTTTGATCGCACTGCTTTGCACTCTGCTGCTATTCGTGGTCGCAAAGAGATAGTAGAGGTTTTAATCGGAGCAAAAGCAGATGTTAATGCGAAAGATGGGTTTGATCGCACTGCTTTGTACTATCCTGCTTTGTATGGTTTCAAAGAGGTAGTAGAGGTTTTAATCGGAGCAGGAGCAGATGTTAATGTGAGAGATAAAAGTGGGTACACTGCTTTGCACTTTGCTGCTTACACAGAGATAGTAGAGGTTTTACTCAAAGAAGGAGCAAAAGTTAATGCAGTAGATAAAGATGGAAAGACTCCTTTAGATCATGCTAAGAGTCAAGACGTAGTAAAAGCTCTATTAGACGCAGGAGGAGGCTCTTTTGTAAAAGCACGTAATAAAGCAAAGATTGCCGGTGGAGTAACTGGATTATTAGGCACTGCTATAGCAGTGGCACTTTTTACAACTGGAACAATTACAGCTCAGTTGACACCTATCGTTATAGCAGTGGTTGCAGTTACAGCAGCAGCACTGGTAGTTGGTTGTGCTACATATGCATTACTAAAGCCTAGTACTAAAGTTGATGGAGCAGAGAAACCATCTGCCGTTTTAACAACAAATGAACAGCAAGGAGCTGCTTGACAGTAGAGCGTGTGACGCACAGCTGTATGAACATTATCTGTAGGATGCCAGTGTCTGGGCACTGGCATCCAGTTAAGTTGGTAAGCATAAAAGTAATGTAAAAATACAATGTTTTTGATGATGGAAAAATGGATCCCAGTGTCAAGCATTGGGATGACACCTTCCTGCTAGAAAATGTTCGCACAGTTGTACGTCACGCACTGATTGGATTTTTGCTTCGTGTAAAATAGTTTCAAGGCTGTATTTTCTTTATTTTGCTTATAACTTCCACAAGCAATGCAAACATAAATGAAGAATACAAATATGCTTTTGGTAGTTCTATGTGAAGCCCTTCAAGTGTTAGATATACACCGACGAGTAAAATAAATAGAATGGCAATTACTTTTAAGCTTGGGTTGGATTTTATTACCTGAGCGGTATAACTTGATGAAAATAGCATCGCTAGTATGGAAAATGTAAATGCTATGGCAATGATTATCATATTGTGGGTTAATGCTATGGCAGTTAATATCGAATCAACCGAAAAAACTAAATCTATTAATATAATTTGTAGCACAACTAAAAAAAATTGTGATTTAACATTTGCCTTTGTTTTGTTCTCCTTATGTACAAAAATTTCGCTCCATAACTCTATAGAACTTTTAACAATAAGGAATAACCCTCCTGCAATCATAAGTAAATCCTTTACTGAGATATCTAGCGATACAGCGTGAAATATAGGCTTTTGCATTGATAGTATATATGATGTAAAAAATAGTATTACAAAACGCATCAATAGCGCTAAGCCAAAACCTATAAGGCGGGCTCTTTCTCTCAGCAGATTTGGCACCTTATCTATTGCTAGAGAAATAAAGATTAAATTGTCTATGCCAAGTATAGTTTCAAGTAGCGTAAGTATCAATAAAGTCCAAGCATCAGCTAGCATTTTCATTCCAAAGTCAGATTTTGTACTTTACAATAGATGTGTAAAAATTAAGTAACTTCGCCTAGGTAATTAAAAAATCAGCCTTACCCGAAAAAGGAAGAGAAAAAAGGTCATTTTTATAATAAAAGTACTTTTATAAGAAGAATAATAAATTTAAAAATCTAACTCTCTTTACGAAAATTTTAAATAGATTATAAAATAGTTGTACCATGAAAGTATATGCCTTCTTTGTAGACTAAGATTTTTCTTTAAATTAAGATAGATACATAGTAAAAGGAATTTATGACAAAAGAATCATTAGCAAAAACTGATATAGTGAAAGTTGAAGATCAGAAAGCACCAAAGAGCTTTTTTAAGATACTAGGTGAAGTAGCAAACGCTGTAAGATCATGGGTTGGCAATATTAACCCTGATTTAAGTAGTAGTCGCGATGTCGATAGTTTAGTCTTGAAGATGAACGAATGCTTAAACCCAAAGGGGGGTGAAGTCTCAGCACGTAAGAACACCGTATCTCTTGGTAATTTGTACTTGAGTTTATCAGAGGCAGGTCAAATAAAATTTTTACAAACCCTGGCAGAAAAGTTCAATCCGGATAAAACGAAAATAGATGAAGAAATAAAAGTATATAAGAAAAATCAAGATTCTGAGTCGAGCTATAAGTTTGAACAAGACTTAATAAAAGTCCTTGAATCACCACGCTCTAAAATATTGAAGCAGTTTATCTCCTTACCAGAAGGTCTTAAGTTTATTGTTGATATGCGTTCTGATGTGCTTAAGCTAAAGAACCAATATGAAAATCTAAACCCACTAGAAAATGAATTAAAAAATATACTCTGTACTTTGGTTGATGTTGATCTACTTGATCTTCATCAAATCACCTGGGATTCACCTGCATCATTGTTGGAAAAACTTATAAAATATGAAGCTGTACATAAAATTTCTTCTTGGGGTGACCTAAAAAATAGGCTAGATTCTGATCGTCTCTGTTTTGCTTTCTTTCATTACAAAATACCAAACGAACCTCTAATTTTTGTAGAGGTTGCATTGATGAATGAGATTTCAGATAGTATTCAACACCTTTTGGATGAGTCAGTGCCCTCAAGTGACCCAAGCAGTGCAAGTACTGCTATATTCTATTCAATATCAAACACTCAAACTGGTTTATCTGGAATTAGCCTCGGTAACTTTTTAATAAAGAGAGTCGTAGAAAAACTATCGCAAGAATTTAAAAGCGTAAAAGTGTATGCAACTCTTTCTCCAGTTCCTGGATTTACAAAATGGCTAAAAAATCAAGACGTAGCTTTATTAGGTAAGCTTAATATAAAACAATCAGGTACAGAAATTTTAGAAAGCATAAAAACTAACATTGAATGCGAAAAACAGTCCCTACTGAAACTTTGTGCACATTATTTACTAAAGGTTAAAAGCAGTGGTGGGGGTGCTTATGATCCGGTCGCACACTTTCATTTAAGCAATGGTGCATCAATCAAACAAATCAACTGGATGGCTGATACTTCTGAAAAAGGCATTAGTCAGTCAGCCGGAATAATGGTGAATTATTTGTACGAATTGCCTAAAATAGATAACAATCATGAGAATTATATGATCAATAAAGTGGTTTCTCATTCAAAAAAAGTGTCAGCTATGTTAAAGGAATAATAGGAAGTGCGCAAGCATATAGAAAGTGCTAACATTCCCTAATGTTTATGTATATAATATTGAATAGTTTTATGAGGTAAAATGTATTAGTAGTGAGATATTAAAAAAAATAAAACAAAAAATACAAGATAGAGTAACACGTAAAGAACTGTACAGTGTCTTTACATATTCTGAAGAAATAAAGTCATTTAATGATTATGTTAGTAGTATTAAACGTGATGGAATAAACTCAGAGAAATCAAGTCTATTGAAAGATATTTATGAAGGCCTTAATTCTATGTTTACTAACATTGCTATCGACTGGGATAGCAATCGAGGTAGCCTAAGTAGTGAAAAAATTAATATACATTATCAAAACTTAGGGTCTATCTTAGAGATGGTAATCATAATTGAAGGATTGAAGACAGGATTGGGCCAAGAATACGTGATACTCGGCATTGATGAATCCACGTTAATTTGTGATATCGAATCACTTCAGAAAAAAATGAAAGAAGCGCTGGAAAAAATGCAACAACAACAAAGTGCATCAATGCAAAAAAAGTTAGAAATGCAACAACAAAATGAAGCAAGGCAAGAAGAATTAGAAAAGAAAATTGAAGAAAAGTTTAGAAAGTACATAGAAAACGGCATTATTGATGCAGTATCAATTGCAAGTTATGAGAATTCAAATTTTCTTTATACAAAAATCAAGCTAAAAGACGACAATAAAAACACAGATATTAGGGTAAGCGAATTTTTAAATAGTGAATTTTGTAAAGAAAACAATATTGCCGGTTTTCTTCTTTCAAGTGGAGATCAAAAAGAAGTTGTCCACGGTTTTGTAGACGAAAATGGAGTGAGGTGTTATAGTTTAGGTACTACAGCTCAATATGGAATAAAGTTTAACTGGTATGTAGATGGAAAAGAATTTAGCATTACATTAGGTGCTAACAGTGATGGCAGCATTAGAGTAATAGGCGATAGACCCACTGATAAAGATTTAGAAGAAAATAAAGATGTAAGAATTAAAGTTGGTAATGATTACCTAAGCCTTGCTGATGCAGTAAAAACATGCAAGCAGGAAAAGAATGAGGCAAGTAGCAAACTGAGTCAACCATCAACTACTGAATACTTCCGACCAGTACAGACACCAGCTTAATGTTTTCAGCAAAAAGGAAGATAAGTAATTGCTCTTGTAATACTTAAAATGTAAAATAGATCTACTTAAATAAGTAGATCTATGAACAATATAAGGAACTTTGCAATAATAGCACATATAGATCATGGGAAGTCAACTCTTGCTGATCGTTTAATAGAAGAATGTAACGGTCTTGAGACAAGGGAAATGACCAATCAGGTACTTGACTCAATGGATATAGAGCGTGAACGCGGAATCACAATCAAAGCACAAACGGTAAGACTCAATTACACTGCAAATAATGGTAATAAATATTGCCTCAACCTCATGGACACACCAGGTCATGTTGACTTTTCATATGAAGTCAGCCGAAGCTTAGCTGCATGTGAAGGCTCACTTTTGGTGGTGGACAGCAGCCAAGGAGTTGAAGCTCAGACTCTGGCAAATGTGTACAAGGCAATTGACAATAATCATGAGATAATAGTTGTGCTCAATAAAGTTGACCTTCCTGCTGCAGATCCAGAAAAGGTAAAGCTTCAGATTGAAGAAGTAATTGGTATTGATGCAAGTGAGTCAATTTTGATATCGGCAAAAACTGGTCTTGGGATAAAGGATGTACTTGAAGCTATAGTGACAAAACTTCCCGCTCCTCAAGGTGATACAAATGCTCCACTGCAAGCAATTTTAGTTGATAGTTGGTATGATCCTTACCTAGGAGTAGTAATTTTAGTGCGAGTTAAAAATGGAGTACTAAAAAAAGGCATGAGAATCGTTATGATGTCTAATAATGCTACATATCAGGTCGATAATATCGGTATTTTCACTCCTAAAAAAGTTATGACTGGTGAACTTTCAGCAGGTGAAGTTGGTTTTATAACTGCTTCAATGAAAGAAGTAGCAGACTGCAAAGTAGGAGACACTATTACTGAAGAGAAAAGGCCGTGCAGCAAGGCATTACCTGGCTTTAAAGAAGTACATCCTGTAGTATTTTGCAGTATTTTTCCCAATAACACAGATGATTTTAAATATTTAAGGGAAGCACTAGAAAAATTACATTTAAATGATGCTAGTTTTACATTTGATGCTGAAACGTCAAATGCCCTAGGTTATGGATTTCGTTGCGGTTTCTTAGGAATGCTACATCTTGAAGTCATTCAAGAAAGACTCGAAAGAGAATTTGATTTAGATCTAACAGCAACTGCACCGAGTGTTATATATAAAGTTGAAACACAAAATGGTAAAGTTTTAAATATCCATAACCCAAGCGATATGCCAGACCCTACAAAAATTGAAATAGTGGAAGAACCGTGGATCACTGCAACTATAATGGTACCTGATCAATATTTAGGAGAGATTCTATCTCTGTGTGAAGAGAGGAGAGGAGAACAGCAGGATTTATCTTATGTTGGTAATACGACAACAGCACTACTGAAGTATAAATTACCGCTGTCTGAGGTTGTTTTTGATTTTTACGATAGACTAAAATCAATTTCCAAGGGATATGCAAGTTTAGATTGGGAAATATCCGATTATCAGGAAAGTCAGATAGATAAATTAAGTTTTTTAGTTAATGGAGAACCTGTGGATGCGTTAGCCTGCATTGTTCATAAAAGCAGGGCAGAAAAAAGAGGCCGTGAAATATGTGCACGTTTGAAAGACTTGATACCACGCCAGCAATATAAAATCGCGATTCAAGCGGCAGTAGGCGGAAAAATTATTGCTAGAGAAACGATTAACCCGTATAGAAAAGATGTAACAGCCAAGCTCTATGGTGGAGACGTTACACGAAGGATGAAGCTGCTTGAAAAGCAGAAGAAAGGTAAGAAAAGATTGCATTCTGTAGGAAACATAAACATCCCACAAAATGCTTTTATTGAGGCTTTGAAAATAAATGATTAATATATATTCAAAAACATAAATTTAAAGAACTAAGTGATATTTTCTCAATAAATTTACTGACATTGATATGGGTAAATTTGAAATAGCTATGTGAATTTGTAAAACACTATATAAGATACCATACAACGAAATCATCCCAGTGTTAAACGCTGGGATGACAGAGAGCAGCTCAATTGCTCCACTCAATCAGTAAAAATCAGATATATGTAGACATTGGCTAAAACCATTCCAACAACATTTTAGTGAAACTTAACAAGCTTATCTATAGTTTTAGTGATGATTCTTGGAGTATTTGGAGAGACTTCTGAGCCCAGTCTATTTAACCGCTCTATAGCAAACCCGCTGTTCTCATTTATTATGAAATCACATAAAATATTTTCTATATCTTTAATAACACTTTCATGCTTTCTCAGAGGATGGTTATTCGGATATCTATGAATGGTTTTGATGCTAGAATACTCAACGAAAGCTTGATCTTTAAAAGCAAGTTGTCTCAATTTCTCTTTGAATTTTTCTTCTTCATCTCTTGCTAAAAGGCAAGACTTTATCAGTGATTTTATAATCGAGTTTATAGCCTGATGTATTTCAGAATGCACTATAACTTTGATGATATTTTCTTCCACTATGCAATCATAAGTGCTTTTTTCGCTCTTTAATGACTCTATAAGCATTTTGCTATTTTGCGAATTCAATTCCAGATTCTCTTCACTTATAGGAGTCATTATAAAGGTATTCTTATTTACCCTGATGTAAAATTGTGGCAACCCTTTAGAACAGGCAAATGCTACATCCTTAGACTCAAGTGCGTGATTGTATGAAGAAGAAAGGGTGCTTGCTATAACGCTACTTGGTACTTTCATTCCATGATTACTTAGGTGATTTAACACATTCTCAACATCATGATATGTAAAACCTGTATCTTTTATCAATTCAACAACTTCTATGCAATTGTGTTGTTTATACTCTATTGTCACTTCTTCTGTAAAAAGAGTTTTAGCTGCTATATGCTTATCAAGCACTGTGAAAATCTTGATGAAACTCTCTAAATCTTGTTTGTTAATTAATTCAATACTAATTAAGTTTTTGCTAACAATTATAATATTTTTTATCATTTTTTCCCACTAAAAAAACTCACTAGATGAATTGTATTTTTAATTCATTAAAAATTGTTTAAAGTGGGTATGCCAGCAACAGTAAGACAAAAAAATCACATAAAATCTTCATTATGTATTATATTACATCCCTCGTGTTCATCACTGCCGCTTGTGTAAGCTGTTGCATTAATGCTATCTTCATTGTTATTTAACATATTATCCAACTTTCCTTCTTTTTCAAGATCCATCAATTTGTCACATCCAGCAATATGATGTACATAATCACCATTTTCATCAGTAATAAAAATTTGTGGAACTGTCCTGACGTTATATTTTGATTTTATACCGTCAAACAAATCCGAGTTTCTAAGTACATCAATTTCTTCGTATTTCACACCTTTTTCATCCAATAACTCTTTTGCTTTCTTGCAGAATGGGCAGTACTTCTTCACATATATTACAACTTTTCCTTTAGTGTTTTTCACGATTTATCTCCATAGTTTATAAAATACAACTATTATATATAAAAAATATATATAAAATATCAAATTGTATGAAAATTATTTACAACTGTGAGCAAGGGATAAAAGATAATGTGGCACTAACTTTCGGAAATTTCGATGGCGTTCATTTAGGACATAAGTTTGCAATTTCCAATCTAAAGAATGTAGCACAAGAAAGAGGATTACCCTCTGCAGTTTTAACTTTTGAGCCTCACCCATCAACTGTTTTATTTAGTAGGAACAATTTTAGGTTAATAGATCAAGAACAAAAAAAGGAACTAATCAGCAGCTATGGTATAGATTACTTGTATATTATTAATTTTAGTAGAGGTTTTTCTGAGGTTAGCTGCGATGACTTTATTGGTAAGATTTTGGTAAAGAAGTATGGTGCTAAACATATAACTGTTGGAGAAAGTTGTACTTTTGGTCACAAACGATTGGGTAACATATTAACTCTAGAAAAATATTCTCAGATGTATGAATATTCTTTAACTAAATTAGAGCCATTGATAATCGATAGAAAAATTTGCTCTTCTTCCTCAATCAGGGAGTGTTTACAAAAAGGAGAAATAGAAATTGCTAATAAATTGCTTGGTAGGTCTTATCAAGTTTCTGGTATTGTAACAAAAGGTGCATGTAGAGGTAGAGAAATAGGGTTTCCAACCATAAACATTCCGATAGAAGATTACATGATAAAACCTAAGCTTGGTACATATTACGCCAAAGTTGCATTTTCTGAAAATAGTTCAAGTTGGCTATATGGAGTAGTCAACATTGGTATGAGACCTACATTTAAGGACTTAAAAAAACCTATAGTAGAAATGCATATATTTGACTTCAACGAAAATGTATACAATTTTAAGGTTGATATACAACTTTTAAAATTTATTAGGGCAGAAAAAAAATTCCATAGTATTAACGAGTTAACAAAACAGATAGATCGTGATATAATGAAGGCTTACCAGTTAAAGATAAATTTATGAAAAGGATATGTTTAGTTATTATATTGATTATAGTATCATTCGATCAAACAAGTAAATTGTATATAAACTCTTTGATTGATGAGGGGGAGTCAATCGAGATTACTAGTTTTATGAAATTAGTTGAAGTTTGGAATTCAGGAATTAGCTTTGGAATGTGTAGTACTCTGCCGCATGGCAGCTTCTTTTTTTCAGCATGTTCAATATTAATAATTGGTATACTTGCATACTTGATATATAAATCTAATGATAAGTCAATTTACCTTAGTTTTTCTCTGATGATTGGTGGAGCGATCGGAAATGTAATTGATAGAATCTATTGGGGAGCTGTATATGACTTCATATATTTTCATATCAATGATTGGTATTGGCCAGCCTTTAATTTAGCTGATCTATCTATAGTTTGTGGAATGTGTACATTGTTATATAAGTGGTATATATATGATAGGTCTATCTCTAAGCAAAATGAGGAATGAAATAATGCTTCGCAAATTCTTTAGTTTTTTTATACTATCTGTGTTTTTTTTCATTTGTCCGATTTCTCTGGAAGCTGAAATCATAAAGCATGCTAAGCTCAGTAACGGATTGGATGTTTATGTAGTACCTAATCACCGAATTCCAGCTGTTTTTCATGCAATAATATATAAAGTTGGGGGAATGGATGACCCAATTGGCAAAGCAGGCTTGGCTCACTACTTTGAACACTTAATGTTTGAAACTACAGGAAAATTTAAAGACATAGAATCCACTTTGGGCAGCATTGGGGCCCAATTTAATGCTTTTACCACTAAAGAATACACCTGCTACTACGAATTAGTTCTCAAAAAAGATTTACCACTAGCAATGGAAATTGAAGCAGATAGAATGGGCAATTTTGATGTTACTCAAGACAAAATAGATAGAGAAAAAAATATCGTATTAGAAGAAAGAAAGATGAGATTTGATAATAATCCTGAAGCTTTACTATGGGAGGAAATGAACAGTGCATTTTATCGTAATGGCTATGGTAGGTCTGTTATTGGTTGGGAGAGCGATATTAAAACTTACAATCAAGATGACATAACAAGGTTTCATGATAACTATTATCATCCAGGTAATGCTATACTGCTCGTTGTTGGTGATGTAGAATTTGAAGAAGTAGCGGGATTAGCAAAGGAAAAATATGGTGCAATTAAAGCTGAGCCTGTAGTTAAGCATTATCCGAACCAAGATTCAATACATAATGCAGATATATCGGTAATTTTAGAAAGCACTGAAGTAAAAGAGCCAGTTTTATACTTTCGCTATAGTGTTCCTTTATTTGAGCAAATAAGTGAAACTTTTCCTGTTGATTTGGCAGTTGATGTTTTGGGGAATGGCAAGTCTAGTAAGCTATATAAAGATTTAGTTCTAGATAAGAATGTAGCAGTAGAAGTGTTTGCTTATTATAATAGCTTAGCTTTTAGTAATGGTTACATTGAGATTCGGGTAACTCCAAAAAGCGGGGTGAATTTGGATGCTGTTGCAAGAGAGTTAGAAAATTCTATTAATCACTTTAACTCTGAAGGAATAACAAGTGAAGAGTTGCAAAGTACAAAGTCTAAATACAAAGCAGCACAGCTTGATAATCTATCTGATTTAACTAATATAGCAATGTTTTATATACCACGTCTAGCACTAGGTATTCCACTATATGAAATAGACATTTCATATAGCAAAATTAATGATGTCAATCTAGAGGATGTAAATAATAAAGTTCACGCTATCTTTTCTACTAATAAATTAGTTGGTCGTTTGCTACCAAAAGGAGGTAATAATGAAGATAAGTAAATATGTATTTCTATTTTTTTTCTGTCTAGGCTTTAATTTGCAAGCAAGCAGTCACTTAAATATAGAGGAGGTTACTACTAATAAAGGATTTAAGTTTTTATTTGTTGAAAACCATGATCTACCAAAAGTTTCACTTAATATATCATTCAAAGATGCAGGTTGTGTGTATGAAAGTGCAGAAAAGCAGGGGCTTGCTTGGTTTACTTCTCTTGTAATTCAAGAAGGAGCAGGAAAAAATGATGCCAAAGATTTTGCGAAAAAGCTTGAGGATAAAGGAATTAGTTTAAATTTTATTGCTAATTTAGAAGCATTTAGGGTTTCATTAAATACTTTATCTGAGAATCTAGAGGATGCAATTTCACTACTGAGTGATGCTATAATGCGCCCTAAAGTTGATCCTGAGGGATTAAATAGAGTATTCGAAAAAGTCAAAGTAAACTTTAATAATTTTGAAAAAGACCCTTATTTTATTGCTGCAAAAGAGTTAGATACATTGTTGTTCAAAAAACATCCTTACTCAAGAGATCCATATGGAACTCTAGACACTATAATGAACATTACTAGAGATGATGTTTTAACATACATAAAGCGTAGTTTTACTAAGGATAATATCGTTATTAGTGTTGTTGGTTGTGCAACAAAAGAAGAAGTTAGTGGATTGCTAGATAAGTATTTATCTAAATTACCATCAAAAAGATCAAAAGTTAGAAAGATACCTGTAAAAAATGAATTTGGGCCTGCAGAAAGTAAGAGCGTTTTTATGGATATACCACAGAGTGTAATATTTTTTGCTCAAAAAGGCATAGCATATGAAGACCCTAATTACTATAATGCTAGTGTTTTGATTAATGCGCTTGGTGGTATGAGTCTAAACTCAATACTGATGAAAGAGTTGAGACAAAATCTAGGTATTACTTATGGTATTAGTGCACGTAATGTTACCAATAAACATGGAAATGTTATATTTGGGTTTATGAGCACCGATAGCTCTACTGTTAGCAAAGCTATATCAGCAGTAAAAGATACATTTAGCAGAATAAAAAAGGAAGGAATTGACGAACAATTATTCAAGGATGCAAAAACCAGTTTAGTAAATAACCTTATCTTCTCTTTTCTATCCAATAATGCGAATACAGCAACGTTGCTAGATAGTATGCAGATAGAGGATCGTGATGTTAACAGTATAAATAATTATAAAAATACCATTAATAATATTAAATTAGAGGAAGTAAACGAACTGGCAAGTTCTTTACTGGAACCTGAAAATTTATTTTTTGTTGAAGTTGGAAGAAACGCTCAAGGTCAATAATTAATACTTTCTGCTATTGATTTTACTGCTTCCACATAACACTTGTGCTCTTCAGCTAGAATGCGCTCTGAGAGACTGTGAACATCATCATTTGGTAATACTGGAACAGTAGCTTGAGCGATTATGGCTCCAGCATCAATTTCAGGAGTAACATAATGCACAGTACATCCTGTAATTTTTACACCCGCTTTCAGAGCTTGCTCCTGAGCATTTAGGCCCTTAAATGACGGAAGTAAAGAGGGATGAATATTTATAACTTTGTTATGCCATTTATTCAGGAAATTGGCCTTTATAATTCTCATAAACCCTGCAAGGCAAATTAAATCAACCTTATGTTGAACAAGTATTTCATGAATTTTATCAGTATCAAGTGGCTTATCTTCAACAACAAACGCTGAAACTCCTGCTTGCTTTGCTATTTTAAGGCCTCCAGCTTCACTATTATTTGTGATAACACACACAGTTTCAGCAGGGAAATTCTGATCTTGACATGCTTCTATTAAAGCCTGCATGTTTGATCCTCTACCTGAAATTATTATTCCGAGTTTTATCTTTTTCATTTTAGTGCAGCCGTAAGAATGGATATTAATAAAATAGCTCAAAAGGAAAGTTTATTTTAGAATAAATACTATTGTGTAGCAATATTTTACACTGCTGGATAATATGGAATTAAAGAAATCATTCAGTTTGAAGTAACTTTAACATTTAATTTTAGGAATATTATACAATTTATGGTAAATAAATGCATATTTTTATGGCTGCGTTATTATTTATTTAACAAAGTATTAGTATAATTTACTACACTGAATTAAATGGAGAAAATTCAATGAATAAATTACCAAGCAATGCAAAAACAAGCAAGTCTCAGGTTACTCAGTGGGAGGTAATAAAAAATTGTGAATATTCTGATAATTGTTTATCAAAAGTAGTAACTTTATACGTCATTAAAATGGCAGAATTATCAGATATTTATACGAGTAATGAACCTGAAATTAATACTATACTTACAAGAATAAGCATAACAAGTGAAAATGCATTTTTAAATAAGGTTGTTGATATTGAAATTATGGAGGGCATTTTTCCGTACAAATTCAACAGCAAGAAAAAAAATAACATATCAAGGCTAGAAGATTTGTACAATTATTTATGTTCTACTGTTATTGATAGCCTTCCAAAAGAAATGCTTGAAAGCCTAAGAAGAGAATACAGAGACGCTGTTAACTTATTTAAAGCAATTACTTAACTAAGTGTAGCATTTTTAAGACTTTACCTTCTATTTCAGAAATGCCACTTTCAAGATCTTTATCTATCAAACATATGGTAGATAAATATGTTTTCTGCTTCTTTTCAACATTGATAGTTAAAGTTCCAGGAGTAATCGTAACCGAGTTAGCAAATAATGCAATGGTCTTATCATTATGTCCTATGCATTCTCTTACAATAACAATTGGCTCAACTGTAGATTTGAATCGTAGCACCTTTTTTGTTACATAAATACTTGAAAAAATAATTTGGTAAATTAGCCAAGGTATATAACTTATAAGCTGATAAAGTGACAGCCTACCACTATCATTTAGAATTTGACTAAGGGCACTTTCAGCATCAATTAACCTTTTAAAGATAATCAATGTGAACACAGAAGAAAATACTCCACAGAGAATAAAAAAAGGCTCAAAATAACCAGACAATGTAATCCATAGAGAAGACAAAATCACAAATGATAGAGAAAAAAACTTAATATTTTGCCTGACTTTCATGATTTGGAGTATAACTTAAATGATTTTTTAGGAAAATAAAAAGTTCTTGATTTTTGTGTCAAAGAACATAATAACCAAGTTATTTTAATAAGTGGTGGAGATTATGACGCTTGATGATTTTCTAAAAATGCTTGAAGAAATAAATGATACTTCAGGTTTAAGCAAGAACAACATAGTTGAACGAATAAAAATAAAATTAGAAAGAATTGATTTACGGAGGTGGGAAGATAGTGGATTTAATATCAATCATATATTCACTACACATAGTGATCTAGATCCTGTAGAAACTACATTGTTGCATTTTGCTGCTAAGAGTGGCTATGAGAACATAGTAATAGCTCTAATTGAATATGGAGCATATGTTGATGCATGGGACAGCGATGGATGCACTCCTTTACATTTTGCTGCTGAATGGAACCACAAAGGCATATTAGATATTTTAATTGAAAGTGAAGCAAATGTTAATGCGTGGGACAATGATGTATGTACACCTTTACATCTTGCTGCCGAAGGTGGGAATGAAAGTGTAGTAAGAGCTCTAATTGAATGTGGAGCAGATGTTAACGCGCAGAACAATGATGGACACACTCCTCTACATTTTGCTACTAAGAGTGGCTATGAGAACATAGTAATAGCTCTAATTGAACATGGAGCATGTGTTAATGTGTGGGATAGTTGTGGACGCACTCCTTTGCATTTTGCTAGCGATCATGAAAGTATAAGAGATATTTTAATTGAAAGTGGGGCATATGTTAGTAAACAGAACAATAATAGATATGCTCCTTTACACTTTGCTATTGAATGGGGCTGCAAAGATGTGATAAGTTCTTTGTCAGGTAATGCTAGTCCTAGAGCTGAAATGGCAGTAGGAAGAGTGGAACAAATTACACTTGCAGGAAGATTGGAGCTTTTTTAACCAAACTTGCATTTACTGAGATAATTGTTTTGTTATGAATTAAACCAAAAGTTCTGTAATATATTGAAGCTTAAAGATATCTTTAGATATGGAAGTTATTGCAGAAAATAGAAAAGCAAGGTTTGAATACTTTATCTTAGAAGAATTTGAAGCAGGTATGATCCTCTTAAGTAGTGAAGTGAAATCACTAAGGGAAAGAAAAGCAAACATTTCTGATGCTTACGTTACTGAAAAAAAAGGTGAAATATGGCTAAACAATATGCATATCGCAGAGTATAAAGCTGCAAACCAAAAGAATCACAAGCCAAAAAGAGAACGAAAATTGCTTTTGCATAAAAAAGAGATAAATAAGCTGATTGGTCAAATCAAAACCTCTGGAATAACTGTTGTGCCACTTTCTATCTATTTTAATGATAAAGGGTTGGCAAAAACTAAAATTGCTATTGTTAAAGGAAAAAAACTCTACGATAAGAGAGCAACCATAAAGCAGAGAGAGTGGGACCGTGAGAAAAGTAGATTGTCTAAGAATAATTTGTAGTAAAATATGTCTTTAAGTCCAATTATTTTTAGCATCGGTCCTGTTTCTATATATTGGTATTCTTTAGCATATGTTTTTGGTATAGTTTTTGCATATTGGTATTTACATAAGCTAGACAATCAAAAAATATTTACTAAGAATTTTTACGATTCGTTATTAACAACTACTATTATAGGCGTTATTCTTGGGGGCAGGCTTGGCTACGTGTTGATATATGATCCAGTTTTTTATATAAGCAGCCCTATTGAGATATTAAAGACCTGGGAAGGAGGAATGTCATTTCATGGTGGTGCTATAGGAGTTTTGCTTGCAGTAATAATCTCCTGTAGAAGACATAACATTCCTATATTTTACACACTGGATCTAATTTCTTGTGGAGTTCCGATAGGTTTGTTCCTAGGTCGCATAGGTAATTTTATAAATGGAGAGTTATTTGGCAGAGTTACAACTATGCAATGGGGTATGGTATTTCCAGAAAGTGGTGATAATTTATTGCGCCATCCAAGCCAACTTTATGAGGCATTTTTTGAAGGAGCGCTACTTTTCGTAGTTGTAAATTCACTATTTTTCTTGAACAAAATGAGATTGTATTATGGTGCAACAACTGGAGTTGCAGTTATGTTGTATGGAGTAGCACGTTTTATGGTTGAATTTTTCCGCGAGCCAGACTATCAAATTGGCTATTTATGGTTCAATTTAACTATGGGACAATTTCTTTCTATACCTATGATTTTGCTGGGAATGCTTATATATTTAGGTGCGTTGAACTTAAGATTTAACACGAAATCTGTTCAATAGAGAAAAGGTAAATTTAATAGAAAAATATAGTGGAAGTTTATTTATTCCATACTATGTACAATTATGTGAATTTTTTGTCTTGCAGAGAATAAATGTAAGACCAGCAAACCTTCGTTGTATAGCTATAAGAAAAACTTAGTAGCTACTGACCAAATTCATTACTAAGTAGATATTCATTTTCCACCAGAATATTCCTGATTGAGAAGCTACTTTATTAAAACATATTTTTAAATTTTTGCCAAAACCCTGGTTGATTATCATTAACCTTTGTGAAGGCTATGTTTAAACTGTATCTCGTATCATTTGGCATATCATATCTAATATTCAGTATTGAAAATTTGTTTTTATTATGAACAGAAACATCGTCATATGATAACTTTGTCGTGTAGTACTTTATATGTTTTTGCTTATCATATACTATATCACCTGATTCACCTTCTAGTTCTACAAATTTAGTTTTTTTCTGACATTCTTTTATTTTTATTAGATCCTCGTTTAGTGATATTGAAACCGGTAGTGTATTCCCAGCATACTCTTTAGCTAAAAGCTCACTTTGAGGATACATTTTTATTTCCCTTCCAAAATGTGAGTCTATAAAATTATTGCTCCAAAATTTGTCTCCAGAATGTACATATTCGTCAGTAGCATACGGTACACCACCATAATTGCATTGAACTTTGTAATCTCCAACACCATTATTTTGAAAAAAATCATGAATGGCAGCGTAACTATCAGCAGCATCATTTATGTAATCCATTACCTACCCCTTAAAACCTTTTAATTTATTATCTCACAAGAAATTACATCTATCAATAAAAAGACTTTTTTTGATATCAAGTATCTAGGGAGCATATTGATAGGATTGTGACATTCGTATTTCCCAGTTCTTCACATACTGCTGGACTAATTCAGGATAATTTTCAATAATTAATAAATTTTCAGCGTTTCCCTTTTCAGCTGTCTTACTGAGGTTAAACGATCCTGTGATGACTTTTTGATTATCAACAATTATTACCTTATTATGAGCAATTTTTGGCTTATTATCGATCCAAATCGGTATTCCATTTGAAAACAATTCGCTTATGACACTATATTTTGAATGGAGTTGTGATTTAGTGTGTCCAGAGAAGGTGAAGATGTTCAGTGGGAGTCAGACCCACCAGGATAAAAGTCGGAGTCCTGTAGCTAGGGTAGCAATGTGGAGGGAAACCAAAATGTTGAAGCCTACCGACAACGTTATCGTAGGATAATGGCGAATTACCAGGCCGCAGTGAAAACGAACACATGGGTGGCCCCGAAAAACTCTAAGTACTAAAGGCCGAGCCCACTGAACCAGGGCGAAAGCAATATAGGAGGCTGAAACACGAATGATACAGCATACCTACTTTAGCGGGGTGATAGTGGCAGCATGGTAATAAGGACATATAAAGCAACTGGAGAAACCCTCCTCATCCCAAGGAGAAAAACCTTGGAGTGGTAGGTTCTATAACTGGAAAACAGGAAATGAACCGAAGATGAAAGGGTGGCGGATGGGTGTGTAGTAGCGAAGAAGTGGGGTAACGCCCATGGAGCAAAGGCACCCTACTAGTAGAGATCTTTTAACAAAAGGAAGGTAAAGGTAAAAATGACAAAAATGCCAATAAAATTACAAGACCTGAGAAGAAAGATATATATCAAAGCGAAAGCAGAACCGGAATGGCGATTCTGGGGAATCTATGTACACGTCTGCAAGATGGAGACACTAGAAGAAGCATATAAGCTAACAAAGAAAAGCAATGGGGCACCAGGAATTGATGGGGTAACATTCAAATCGATAGAGGCAGAAGGCTTAGAAAAGTATCTTCAGCAAATAAGACATGAACTAATAACCAAAACCTATAGCCCAAATAGGAACCGGAGAAAGGAAATACCAAAAGTTGGGGGAAAACTCAGAACGTTGAACATACCCTGCATCCGGGATAGAATAGTGCAAAGTGCACTAAAGCTAATAATTGAACCGATATATGAATCTGACTTTCAGGACGGATCATATGGATATAGACCCAAGAGAAAAGCGCATGAAGCAGTAAGCAGAGTAGCGAAAGCAGCAATCAAAGGCAATACAAAATGTATTGATGTAGACCTGAAATCCTATTTTGATAACGTACGACATCATATTCTCATGGAGAAAATTGCCAAGAGAATAAATGATAAAGAAATCATGCACTTGATCAAGCTAATCCTTAAGGTAGGAGGAAAACGAGGAATAGCGCAAGGGTCGCCGATCTCACCGTTGTTGAGCAATATATACCTCAATGAGGTAGACAAAATGCTAGAGAGAGCAAAAGAGGTGACCAGGGAAGAAAAATATCAACGTATAGAATACGCCAGATGGGCAGACGATTTAGTGATACTGATAGATGGGCACCAGAGATGGGAATGGCTCGAGAAATTAGTGTACAAAAGGTTACAAGAAGAATTAGCAAAACTAGAAGTAAGTGTAAATGAAGAAAAGACAAAAATTGCCAATCTAAAGAGAGGAGAAACATTCGGCTTTCTAGGATTTGACTTTCGAAAGAAAATTACAAAACAAGGAAAGTGGAGAGTACAGATAACACCACAGATGAAAACACGAACAAGCCTACTTCAAAAGTTGAAGAAGGTATTCAGTAACTATAAATCGCAACCAATAAGGAGAGTGATTCAGATCATCAATCCAATATTGAGAGGGTGGGTAAACTACTTTAGAATAGGAAACTCAAGTCGAAGCTTCAGCTACGTTAAACAGTGGGTAGAGAAGAAAACAAGACGCAATATGATGCAAGCCAGAAAAGCAAAAGGATTTGGTTGGGAAAGGTGGAGTAGCGAATGTATATATGAGACCCTTGGTCTATATTCGGACTATAGAATAAGATATTACGTTCCGAAAGCCTTACCAGCACAATATGTTATAAACTTTGGTAAGAATCTACTAGGAAAGCGTAGTGCGGGAAATCCGCATGCTGCGTTTGATGAGGCGGGAATTGGAAACGTAAACATGGGAATTTTGGATTGAGGACCAACATGAAAATAATGGATCAGCCACCAAACCCTAAAGAGGCGCGCCAGTTCTCGACCCTACTCTAAAATGACTTTAACATCAACACCACGCTCTTTGGCGTTAATCAAAGATTTTGCAACTGTTCCAAGAGTAAATGTATATTCTTGAACTAAGATAGATTCTTTAGATTGGTCTATCTCGCTGATTATCGGTACAGCACAGTCTTGTTCAGGTGAGAAGCAAACTGTTGCTTTTGGGCAAGGCGAGAATGTAGGACCCACATAGTAATACAGAGAAAAACATGCCGACAAAAATAAAAGATATAAAAGCCTCACAAACCACACCTAAATACACGGCGGTAGTCTACATCATAGTTTAATCATCTGTCAACCCATATTCCTTCCACTTCTCTGTAACTTTCTTTATTATTTCCTCGCTCATTTCAATTTTTCTTCCCCATTCTCGTTTGGTTTCAGGTGGAAGTTTGTTTGTTGCATCAAACCCTATTTTACCTCCGAGACCACTTTCAGGAGAAGCGAAGTCTAAATAATCAATTGGAGCATTCTCTATCATGATTGTATCACGTACAGGGTCCATTCTTGTTGAAACTGCCCACATTACTTCCTTCCAATCACGTACATTTATATCATCATCAACAACTATAATAAATTTGGTGTATAAGAACTGTTTGAGAAAAGCGAGTATGCCCATAATAATTCTTTTTGCATGCCCTGGATAAGCCTTTTTTATCGACACTACCGCTATTCTATATGAACAACCTTCTGGGGGCAGATAAAAATCTACTATCTCCGGAAACTGATTGATGAGAATCGGCACAAAGATTTCGTTGAGTGCTTCACCAAGAATTGATGGTTCATCAGGTGGTTTGCCAGTAAAAGTGCTGAGATAAATTGGATCTTTGCGCATTGTAATTGCAGTGATGTTAAACTCAGGAAACTGTTCAACAGCATTATAGTAACCGGTATGGTCTCCATATGGCCCTTCATCTTGGTAATTATCCAAACTTACATATCCTTCCAAAACAATTTCTGCATGAGCTGGAACCTGAAGAGGAATAGTTTTACAATTTACAAGCTCAAGTGTTTTTTTTCGCAGCAGCCCGGCAAATTGGTATTCTGATAAAGTCTCCGGCACCGGAGTTACCGCAGCAATAATCGTTGCAGGATCGCTACCAATCACAGCAGCCGCAGGAAACTTCATATTTTGCCCCCTCTCCTTCCACCGTTTATGGTGACCTGCACCACCACGATGTGCAAGCCAGCGCATGAGAGTCGTTTTTTTATTCACAACCTGCATACGATATATTCCAAGATTGAAATTATCTTGCTTGTCTGCTGTTGGTCCTTTTGTTACCACAAGTGGCCAAGTGATAAGCGGTGCAGGCTCGTTTGGCCAGCATGTCTGAATAGGTAGCAAACTAAGATCCACCTTATCCCCAGTTAGCACCAGCTCTTGACATGGGGCTTTGCTCACAACTTTGCTCCGCATCGACAATACAACTTTTAGTAGAGGAAACATTTTCACAGCATCTTTGAAGGTTTTTGGCGGCTCAGGTGATCGCAAAAATGCTAGAAGTTTACCCAGATCCCTTAATTCATCAGAATTTATACCAAGTCCGAATGCAATTCTCTCAATAGTACCAAATAAATTCACTAAAACGGGAATTGAATTTTTGCCATTTTCTGTGACAACATTTTCAAAGATGATAGCTGGTCCCTTGTTTGACAAAACCCTACGATGAATTTCTGTCATTTCAAGAATAGTTGAAACTTCTTTTTTAATTCTAATTAGATCTTTTTTTTCTTCTAATGCTCTGATGAAGTCGCGTAAGTTATTGTACATATTTTAAAAATTTTAAGCCTTTTAAGAAGTGCTTTTCCCAGCACAACTCATTCACTTATTATTATAGAGGCTCTAGAAAAATTATTCTCCAATTCGCTTTTTAAGTTTTTATATTCAGCAGTCTTTAATTCTTCATTGGTAATAAAGCTTTTCTTTATGGTTATTAAATTGCTAAATTCGGTTCCATCATTTTTATATTTACAGAACCTATTTACATATAACCAAGGAGAATCTATTTCAAAATTCAAATTTTCACAGTTTTTAATTTTGATATCTTTTATTATCATATGGCTTTCCTTAGTTTTAGGAACACCAATAAAAAGGTCTGACACTTGGTCAGAAGCTGTATTGACAACATCATTAAGCCAATTATCTCCTAAATTCAAAGCTGGCCCTAAATTTGTCTTAAAAATCTTATTTTTTTGCTGAAACTCATATTTAATTGTCAGATCCTCTACATTACGCAAGGTAAGGTCAGGCAATTCTAAGAACTTCTTTTCTTCTTCATCAAGATATACTCCACTAATCATACGAAAAACAGAATCTCTTAACTGCTCATCTGAATAATATAATCCAACACCTGTTAAGCCTAAGGCTGCTTCCCCTTGCACGGTAAGCTGGCCATATTCATTTACAACGTTATCTTCTATAGTTAATTCACTATGGGATATCACTTTTGAATTTTCACCTTGTACAGCAGGAATCTTTATGTAATCTGCTTCCTCAGAATCGAGTACTAGAGCGTTCCTATCAGCAATGTCTGGAAAAATACCCTGTGCCATACTGACGGTATTAGTTGGATCGATCCAATATATTTTTCCATCTCTATTTGTTACTTTGAGCATCACATGATTAAAATTACCCATATTAGGTAATGCTTCAGGATTAGAAGTGCTAGTAGTTCCTCTCATAACTAAAATAGGTTGAACTTTATAACCAAGTTTTTGCAGAATAGCAGCCGTGCTAGCAGAAAAGTCTTTGCAATCCCCGACTTGAGAATCAGCAATTTTCTCCAAATCTCTCGGAAAAAATTTTCCTGACACTGTACGCCAGTCTCCCATGTACTGAACTTTTTCATTCAATAAAGAAGTGACTGCATTAATTTTCTCCTCATCGGTACTCTCATTGTCAGCAAATTCTGCTATAGCTTCAAAAGTTGCAGGAAGCGGCTGATTGATAACGCTATGATATCCAGGAGCTAATTTTTTAGCTAAATCCTCCCATTCAGATAAGCTTGAAAGTGATACCCAAGTGTTGTGTTTTATGTTCAATATTCCATTATGTGGTTCATTTGTTGTGTTTTCATAAACTGCTTTCTTTAAAGCAATGCTTATAGAGTGTATATCATCATTTTTTTCCTCAGCGATTTCTAATACTTCTCTTGGATCATTAACTTTAATCTCCAGGGGTAATTCAGAATTGATTTTAGTATTTTCTGCTTGTAAATAATCCCCATGATAAGAAAAGCTCAAGCCATAAAAATTATCAACAGGAACCTTTTTGTTAACTTGTTTATACCTTAAATATACTTCTGTACCAATTTCTATTTTAGGAAACGATATAGTTACTTGCCTTAGCTGATCGAAGCCTTTACTAGGAATAGCTAGCGGTTTATCCTCTATCATGTCTTCAGTGACTATATATTCCTCTCCGTTATAAGCTGTTTTAGCTTCTAAAACAGTCAAATCTGCACTATCATCATTGTAGATTAAACTATACAGAGAAAATCTATCACGCCCAGACTCCTTGAGTATTTTTGCTTGTAGTTCTACTTCCGTTTCGTAGGTACCATCTCTATTAACATTAATGTTAACATTAGAAAACTTAACCTCGACAGAAGCATCTTCGTACTTACTCCACCTTGCTTCAGCTGTCGAAGCTACAAAAAATGCTAACATTGCTAAGTTAAAGACAGCTTTTAAAAACCTCATTTTTTACTTACATTTATTGAAAAATCATTCTATTATATCCGAACAACACTATCGGAAATGTAAGACTTAGTGTGTTCATATTACTTAGCGACGCGCTTACCGATATTATATGCAGCGATTACAAGATAATCAACTTTTTTGCTTACAATTTGCTAGAAATAGTGGTAAAGACTATCTAAATCTTTATAAATGCCTTACTCTGCAAAATTTTTCATCACCAAATCTTATGATGAACTTTACAAAAATATCTTAAATTTCATTTTATAAAGTTTGCATTTCTTGATAAAAATGTTTTAACATTAAGCATTTCTTTAATATTTGTATTCTTTAACTAAGTATATGTCTAAGATACCATTTTTATTGATTTTTATACTTGCAGTAGCAAGTTTACCAGTAATAAACAATTGGCTTTCACACCGCAGTCAGAACTTAAATGATGATTATATAGGTGAGAGATTGGATAATTACATCAGTAAAAATTTTGATAGAGTTCTAAAAGCTCTCCAGGAAGAGTCAGCTAAAAATAGTTATGCTAATGCAACCAAAAATAAAATTTCTCAGCATAAAAATGAAATATTCGACTCCACTTATCCTTACTCGGGAAATGAAAATAGCAATATCATAGCTGTAGGTTTTTTTGACTATTCTTGTGGATATTGCAAAGCTATAAAGAACGATGTAAAACAATTGATCAATGATGGCAAAATTAAGTATATCTTTAGAGATGCTCCAATACTTGGTAACAATTCTTTAAAGGCAGCAAAAGGTGCTTTAGCAACTTATTTTATCGATAAAGAAAAGTACTTAGATTTTCACTATGCTGCACTAGATCACAGAGGAGAATTTTCAGATAAAACTATATTAGGTATAGTGAAAAATATAGGGATTAACGAGAACGATTTTAATAACTCTATGAAAAATAATGCAGACAAAATTGAGCAAATGATAAACAACAGCAAACTTTTAGTAAGGAATTTAGGAGTAGGCGGTACACCTTTTTTGATAATTGGAGATAGTCTTTTTGTAGGAGCAACTGATTTAAATGTGCTACGCAAAAAAGTGGATGAGTTAAAAGATTAATAAATTCCCTGCTTGACAGCATAAGAGAGTTTAAGTATAGTTAAGATATACTAAGTAACAATATGTATAGGCTACATATTAGTTCAAGAAAAGTAGGTGATGTTTGCTTGCAACACAGCACGACCTTAAGTAATTAGCCTTCCTAGGCTGATTAATCTATTAAAATACAATCATTATTTTGGAGTTATAACATGAAAAATTTCAACAGAAAACCAATTGCTCTTTTTCGGCAAGTCGAAAAAAGCACAAAATTAAGTCAATTTTTATTTAAGAATCTAGACTCTTTTTATTCTCAAAGGCTAGAAAGACTAGTTTATAAATTTCGGGCACAAAAAACAAAAAGAAGTAGTTTATTGAATGAGCTAAAGAGAGCTTATCCTGAAAAGCTAAAAATAGGAGCTTCTATATCAGAAGGAGATTGCTTTTTTGACTCCTTGGCTCAAGGATTGAATGAGCTAAATATAAAACCTGGTCATCGTTTTACCGCAAAATCATTAAGAGAAGATTGTGAAAATTATGCTAGAGCAAATGCAAATTCGTGGGTTTATAAAAAAATAACAGGAGATGCTGAAGAAGGAGGATACTTTGTAGGTGAAGGAAATTTGGATAGCAAAGTAATAGCGAAGGAAAGAAATAGCGAAGATGAAAAAGGCATATCTGCACAAACAGACTGGTGTAAAGGTGAAGAAATAATAACCAAATATACAGAAGAGGAGTTTTTCAGCTGGTTACTAGAGGAATATCGTGAAGATAGAGAAGAGAAGATTTCAGAGATTTTGAAAAGTAGGTATGGCACAGATAATGATTGGTTACTAGACGACTATGACGAATATGAAACAAGTAAAGATAAAGAAGAAGAAATAAGCGAAGATGAAGAAGAAATAAGCAAAGATGGAAAAGAAAAAGGAGAAAAAGTTACTATTAAGCCAGATAATTCCAAGTCTTTTTCTAAATATCTAAACAACATTAAAAATATGTCTACAGAAACTAATTCTCTAGCTATATGGGGTCGTCCAAACATTGAAGGTAGAATGATATGCGACAAGTACAAAGTGGAACTTTATATTTATTCAATAGAGGAAGATAGTCAAAAAGTTACGGTAACTAAAATTACAGCACATGATGATGATCCAGAAGTTTTTATACAAGATATAAATCTCAATCAACTAGAGATAGATAGTAGCAAAAAAACTGTAGGAGTAGTGAATTACATGAGGCATTTTGTGCCACTCCTAAGTGAAATTTCTGAAGATATAACAGAAAGTCAACCAGTTTCTAATGAAGAAATCTTTGGTGAGGTGAAAGAAGTTCCTGCTTCTGATCAATCAGAGCAAGAAGAACAATATAATATCAGAACTAGCAAATCAGCAATTGTGCAAGATCATGAAACACAAAAAGAGAGAATTAATACCAGCGCTAGTGAGCCAATTCATACAGATACAGTAATTACTATTTCTCATCAACAAGGGCAAGAAACACAACAAGAGGAAATAGAAAAGAAATTAATCAATAGTTACAGAAGCGAAGCTATTTATAGCATAGCTACTGTAATAACAGCTATAGCATTCACAGCATTTGCTACAGTTGCTATTTTTACCCAACCAATTCCTTTAGCATGTCTTGCTGGAGTTGCTTTAGCCATTGCATGTGTTTGTGTATATCAGTTAACGCAGAGTCATCAAGACATTAACGAACTGAAAGGTAAGGTAGGAGAAAACAACACCTTTACTTTTTTAGAAGAAACGGGATTTAAAATTTATAGCCTGATTGATAAAGCAGCTTCAAAAATTTAAGATCTTTCCTACTTCATCTATATCAACTCAACTTTATTTTTACAGGAGGACATATGTCATTTACAGAAATTAGATTTCCAGAAAATATATCTTATGGCTCTACTGGAGGACCTGAATTTTCCACTGACGTTGTAACAACTCATAATGGTTGTGAGCAGCGCAATATCAATTGGTCTCGTGCACGTGCCAGGTATAACATAGCTTATGGAGTTAGGTCAAACGAGCAGCTAACAGAACTCATAACATTTTTTCAGGCACGAAAAGGTAAAGCAATAGGATTTCGTTTTAAGGATTGGTCAGACTTTACAGTTATCAATCAAGAAATTGGCATAGGAGACGATAAAAAAACGATCTTTCAAATGATGAAAACTTACATAAGTGGAAAAGACAAGCATACACGAACTATTAAAAAGCCAGTGCATGATACAATAAAAATTTACCTAGATGGTGAAAAGACAGAAAAATATTCAGTGAATTATTCAACTGGAGAAATAGCATTTATGAAACCACCAGCAAAAGGCACAATAATCACCGCAAGCTTCGAATTTGATGTACCAGTACGATTTGATACAGATTACCTAAACGCTTCTATTGATAACTATGGCAGCAATAGCTGGAACAATATTCCCTTGGTGGAAGTGAAATAAAGTTAAAGTATGCTCCATAAAAGTTAAGCGATACTGAGGCTCATATTTAAATGAGCCTCAGTATATTTTAAAGCCTATCGTCCATTACAATGTTCCACACTCGAAATTTGAGGAAATTCTAATGTAGTGTTTTCTCTTTCTTGTAAAATAGAAAGTTTTAATAATTCTTTTAGAACTAACTTTACAAGTGTTGTACCATTTTCCTTAAAGAGGTAGTCCATCCTATTGGTTTTCTGTATGTGATTGACAAAATTTCTAGCTTCCTCATTAAAAGCCTCGATTGTGTTGATACAAGATAATACTAAATCCGAGCTATTTATTGCTAAAATTCCATTTACGAAAATATCTAATTTTGTTTTATCTTCAGTCAAATCTTCAGCTAACCTATTTCTAATATCATCATTCTCAAACAAAATGTACTCTAGGTACGAAGCAGACTCAATAAGTATAAAGTCTTCTAAAGGTACTGATTCTAAACATTCGTCAATATAAGTAAGTATTCCAAACTCAGTAATACACCCTTCTTTTCTCACAACATAGCACTTAGGAAGACCACGATACATTGATAGCAAAGAAAAAAGACGTATTATACTTGTACCTCTATCTTTCATTTCCTCGAGAAGCTTTCTATCATTTATTAGTTTGTGCAAAATGTAATCCGTAGCAGGACCTGGTTTACGAAAACGAAACATATTATTTTCTGCAAAAATAGCCTCAGCTAATTCGATAGACTTTTTATCCTCATCTATAAAAGCCTTTTTGTCTCTATTTAACCGTATGATTTTAGCCTTGCTATCGCTGCGTAGTCTAGTTTGCCCTATTAGCCTCTCAAATATTTCTGTCTTCATATATATCTTAATATAGTTAATATTAACTATATTAACTATATTAAGAAAAATAAATGAAAATGTTAATAAATATTATACTTTTATAAAAAAATAAAAGTCTTTTTATATTTGTATAATTATATAAAAGGTTTGATTGTTGTAAGTTATCTAAGTGCTAGAGTCTAATTAATAAGTCTGCTTGAAGCCGCTCAGTGTTTGTACAGTTGTACCTGCGCAACTTGCTTCAAAATTTCTGCTTGTTGCTGAGCATGGATATTAGCATAACCACATGCAGGAGATGCAGCAGCAGGTCTTGCAATGCACTTAGGTCTTTTTGCTTGAGCATTGAGGCCAGACAATACCTCTTCTATCAATGGGTTGACAAAGAACCATCCTCCCATATTTTTTGGTTCCTCTTGACACCATATAATTTCAGCGTTCTTATATTTTTCGAGTTCATTGTTTAGTTTATCGGCCGGGAATGGATAAAATTGTTCTAAACGCACTACTGCTATATCGTTTATTTTTTGTGCTTCAAGCATTTCAATTATGTCGTAATAAACTTTACCACTACATATTACAACTTTACGTATTTTATCACTTGCAACTAAACCTGTTCTACACTCTGGAATTACCGTAAGAAATTTTCCTTCAAAGTCAGAAAGGTTAGAAACTGCGCTTTTATGACGCAATAGTGATTTAGGTGTAAACACCACTAAAGGCTTACGAAAATCTCGATTAATTTGTCGGCGTAAAGCATGAAAATAATTCGCAGGAGTAGAGCAATTAACCACCTGCATATTATCCTCTGCACAGAGCTGCAAAAACCTCTCTATACGAGCAGAACTATGCTCAGGCCCCTGCCCTTCATAACCATGAGGCAAAAGTAGAACTAGACCACTTGACCGCAACCACTTTGTTTCTGCAGATGAGATAAATTGGTCGATCATAATTTGCGCGCCATTTGCAAAATCACCGAACTGCCCTTCCCAGAGCACAAGTGAATAAGGAGAATCAAGGCTATATCCATATTCAAAACCCATCACAGCATACTCAGATAGTGCGCTATCTATAACTTCAAAGCGAGCTTGCTTCTCACTTATGTTGTTCAGTGGAATAAACGTTTCTTCTGTTACTTGATCAACAAGTCTTGAATGACGGTGCGAGAAGGTACCGCGACCAGAATCTTGTCCTGACAAGCGCACTCCTATTCCTTCTTTAAGCAATGACGCGAATGCAAGACTTTCAGCAGTTGCCCAGTCTATGTTGCTACCGGAATTTATACTTTCTATTCTGCCATCAAGTATTCTTCTGACTTTATTATTGAGATTAAAACTACTTGGAATATTGCTATTTATGTGTACACCTAATTTTTTTAGCTCATCTGGTGAAACACCAGAGTCCGTATAATATTCACTCAAATCGTTCAACTTTGCTCTCCTGAGTTTTAACCACACTCCATCAAACCAATCAGCTTTTTTTGGAGTATAAGTCGTTGACTCAGTAAGGCTTTTATCCAATCTTGTTCTAAATTCGCTGCGTAATTTACTTACTTCATCGCTACCTAGCACTTTCTCTGCAGTCAGCTTCTCTTCGTACAGCGTGCCTGGAGTTTTATGCTTTGATATTGCTTTATACATAAGTGGCTGAGTAAAATTTGGCTCATCGCCTTCATTATGGCCATATTTGCGGTAGCATATTATGTCAATCACCACATCCTTTTTAAATTTCTGCACATACTCCATTGCCAAATTCGCAACAAAACTCACAGCTTCTGGATTATCTCCATTAACATGAAATATTGGAGCTTCTATTGATTTTGCTACATCAGTGCAATAAAAAGATGAGCGTGCGCAGGATGGGTTGGCGGTAAAACCAACTTGGTTATTAATAACAATATGCACGATACCACCTACTGTATAACCTTCAATGTTGCTCAAAGTAAGGGTTTCGGCAACCACTCCCTGCCCGATAAAAGCTGCATCACCATGAATTGATATGCCAAGCACAGATCTCGTATTTTGTTTTGCTCTTACTCTTCCAGCTAGAACCGGATTTACCGCCTCAAGGTGAGATGGGTTAGGACATAAACTTAAGTGTATTTTTTTACCACCAGCAAGTGCTCGATCAGAAGAGTAACCAAGGTGATATTTGACATCACCAGACACCTCAAGACCACTTGGATATGCAAGGTTGCCTTGAAATTCAGACAGCATTGCCGCATAATCTTTTCCCATCACTTTGGTTAGAACATTGAGCCGTCCTCGGTGGGCCATACCAAGAACTATTTCTTCAATACCAAAAGCTGCAGAATCACTAATAACTCTTTCAATTGCAACAATGGCTGACTCCCCACCTTCGATAGAAAAACGCTTATATCCAGGAAATTTCATATGGAGAAATTGCTCGAACATCTCAGATTCAATCAAGTGCCTTAGTATTTCTTTTTTATCCTGAGGGCTTAGCGTATAGACCTGATTTTCAATTTTCTCCTGCAGCCAAACTCTTTCCTCATAAGAGGAAATATGCATAAATTCAAAACCGATATTCTTGCAGTAAATATCTCTGTAGATTCTAGTGTCACTTGTAGGAGAAAGATTCAAGTATTTTTGATAATCTATTTCCTTATTTACATGCGGTGATAATGGATTTAAGTCTGCAAAAAAGTGACCATAAAATCTGAAAAAATTTGCTAAATCATCAACATCTACCTTAGCTTCATTCTGTGCTCTGCAGGGTTCTGCTTTATTAACTTCTAAATTGCTCGAAAAAATTCTGTACCAATCTTCTCCAATTGATTTATCGCCTTGCAAGTAACGGCTATAAATTTCTTCCACAAATTCGACATTATCGCCATAAAGGCAGCTTAAATTCGACATAATCACTACAAAAGATATCAAATACTTATAAGTATAACTTAAGTTTTTTAAAAAAGAACTCCTTTAGTTTCTAATTATTAAGTTATACAAACACTGTAATCCGAGTTTTCCAGAAAGGGTGTCATTCTAGACTGACATCTAATCTTTCCATAAATGCTGTATTTCAACATAAAACAACTATACTCATCAACTTGTGCCCAATCATAATTCCTAGATTCCAGTGTTAGCTACTTGTTTTTTGGATTTCTATACTATTGCTGATTATTGAAATTTTTTGCACATTAAGGAATGCAAGCGTTTATGAGTCAGAGGATAAGTCATATAACATTTACTCGGTCTTAATACTTTGAATTTATATTTGAGTAAACGATAAACAGTAATTGGTATGAGTGATCTATTTAAAAGTGACAATTATGATAAAAATCTCAATTCTTTGATAAGAGTCATAAAGCTGAAGGATACAAAAAAAATTAATGAACAATATGATGAAACACTGAAAGATTTATCTCAAGCTCTGAAGAATTTTACAAACAACGCAAAAGATGTAGCCAAATTTGTTATATATAGCGACTTGAATAATTATGTAGAACCTTTGAGCACAAAGCCACTCGGTTTTATTGGAACATTAAAAGGGATATTAGATAGAGTCTTGGGAAAAGATATTCCAACTAATGATAATGACATAAAAAATTTTGTTGGTGATGAATTATCAGGTTTCACTATAGAAAAAGCAGCCGAATACACAAATATTTTAAGTACAATTAATCTATTCAAGAAAGGACTTAAAGAAATTTTAGATTCGAAACAGAGTGGAAAAGGCAATAAAGAACATAAATCATACGAAGTAAGCACGGAAAATAAAACGACATCAAAGCAGAAGGAAGATACTCCTAAGCTGCAAGAAGGAAAACAGCCGGTAGGAAAATTAGTTATGAAGAGAATAAAACGGCCAACAACAGCACCTCCGCCACCTCCTACTGCCTCAAAAAAGGTACACTTTAAACCAGAAATAGAGAATGTATCTCCTGAAGATTCAGGCTATGAAAGTTCATTAAGTGAAGAGTCTGGACATGAGGAAATATCAAATTATCAAGAGAAAAGTAGTAAATCTTCAACAAAAGATTCGGAAGACTCAAAGTTAGCTAAAAAGGAGCCAACTCACAAAACGAAACCTAAGAAAAATGCAGGAACAAGAAGAGGATATAAAAAGAGACAGGCTCCAGAGCCACCAGCGCTAAACGCTACCAATCAAGAAATTAGGCAAGAAACTAAAGAAGATAAATCTGAAATACTGTCAAATCCTAAAAGGCTAGATATTGTTGATCAACAAGTGAGCACGAAACCAATAATAGTAGAAGTGACTTCGCAAAAATCAGCTGAAAGTAAACCAATCCTGAAAAAATCTGCTGATAAAGCAGCATCAGAAGTAAAAGCGGTTATTATAAAAGAAAAAGTAAATAACAAGAAGGACGGTAGAGTAAAGTCAATAGTAGGAAAATTTGAGCAAAATCAAGTTGCTAAGAGCAAAGCCACCCCTGCAACACAAGCAGATATCGGTATGAAGAAAGATCCTGCACCATCGCAAGAAACTGCCTCCCAATCTCACTCATTTCCGGTAGGAAATAAAAGATCTAAAATGAACCCCATAACAGCAAAGTCCGATTCTAAACTTCCGGTTAGTAAAAAACCTCTTCTCACTCATGTTAGTGTAAAGAAAATAGCTGCACGATTTGAAAGCCATGGGAAGAAATAGTTGTAACCTATTGAACAAACCCTATAATATCCTTGATCTTTTTTATATTGTTATTTGCAATCTCTGCTGCTTTTTCTGTACCTTCTTTTAATATTTTATGTAAATGGAGCTGATCCTTCAAAAGACCGTTCAACTTCTCACGTATGGGTGATATAACACTGATGATTAAGTCAGCTAACTCTTTTTTAAAGTGTTTCATATCATGTTTATTCACTTCTTCACACACTTTTTCCACATTTAAATCACTAAGCACTGAATAAATGTTTACCAAATTGTTTACTTCTGGACGGCACTTTAAAGTAGCAAAATCAAAGCCTAGAATTGAATCTGTTTTTGCTTTTTCTATTTTCTTGACAATCAAGTCATCTGTATCGTCAAGGTTAATGCATGAGTATTCTGAAGAATCAGATTTGCTCATCTTGCTTGCTCCATCTCTTAAGCTCATTATCCTTGATGTACAATCCAAAGTTAAGATTTCAGGTATGATGAAATGACTACATTTATAATGATTGTTAAAAGCTGATGCAATATCACGTGCAAGTTCTAAATGCTGTTTTTGATCATCGCCAACAGGAACATATTTAGTTTGATACAGCAATATATCCGCAGCCATAAGTACTGGGTAGCTATATAACCCAAGAGAAGCTTTTTGTCTATCGCTTCCAGCCTTATCTTTAAATTGAGTCATACGATTAAGCCAACCAATTGGTGTATAGCACCCTAGCAGCCAGCCCAATTCTGCATGACCACTAACTGCGGATTGATTGAAAATAATCGACTTTTCCGGATCTATTCCACATGCAATATAAGTTGCTGCTGCTTTAAAAATATTATTTTTTAATTCATTTGCGGGAAGCTTATTTGCTGTGATTGCATGCAGATCAACAACACAAAAAAGAGATTTATATTTATCCTGCAAGCCTATCCACTGCTTAATTGCACCAAGATAATTGCCCAAGTGTAATACTCCACTTGGCTGAATACCTGAGAAGACAACTTCTTCCATACCTTGAGTGTTTTATTAGTTACTTTCGCAATCAGCAGATTTTTTAGAAAGAATAACCATTGCAGGACGAAGCAACCTATTTTTAATTGTATAACCAGTTTGTAATACTTCTACAATAGTACCAGGCTCTTTTTCATTATCTTCTCTTTCCACAACAGCTTGATGTAAATTGCTGTCAAAAGAGTTACCTATTGGATCTATTTCTTCTATTCCATGTTTTTTTAGATCACTCACAATCTTTTGGTGCGCCACTTTTATTCCTTCATGAATAGGATCATCATCTTTCAAGTTTTCCATTGCTTTTTTTAAATTGTCACAAGAGTCGATCATATCACGTGCAAATTTTGTGACTGCATAATCACTTGCATCGCTAATTTGCTTTTGCATTATACGTTTAACGTTTTCATTATCCGCAACAGCGCGACGTAAATGATCTTCAAGCTGAACTGCACGTTCTTTTAATATATTAAGCTCTTCACTTAAATCACCTGTTTGCTGATCTTCTTGATCATCCCCTTTTCGTTTACTGACCATATCTGCAAATTTCTTTTTTTTCTCTTTATTACTATCTGACATATCATTCACCCTTACAAACTTAATAAATATATAACAATCAATCTAAAAATATCAAGCGTTAGCTATCCTTGTCTTTCTATGCTTGCATTTAAAAAGTCAATCAAAGCAGTTTTATAAAGAGAATCAGAAAAAGTATCAATATTACTTTGCGCCATATTAATATAGTGTTTAGCTTCTTCCATAGAAACATGAATGGAATTATGATGATTAATATATTGTAATGCTTGGTCAAAATTGTGTCTAGCTGAAGAAAAAGATTTCTCCCAGAATTTTTGTTCTGATGGGCTGCCTTTTTCATATGCTATAATAGAAGGTAAAGTAACTTTACCTTCAAAGAAATCTTTTCCAAGTTGCTTTCCTAAAGTGCCTTGATTAGCAGTATAATCTAGCACGTCATCAATTATTTGGAATGCCATACCAAAATTAAACCCGAAATTCCTTAGCCTCTCTGTTTCGTCACTTGTGGCTCCAGATACTACTGATGCAGCCTCGCAGCATGCAGAAAATAAAGATGCTGTCTTTTCTCCAATGATATTAAAATAATTTTTCCTAATTGTGTTAGGGTCAAAACGCGTTGTCATCTGCTTTATCTCACCCTTGACAAGCAAATTAGATGCCTTAGATAAAATAGAGAGAACACTTAAATTCCCACATTCTATAAGCCATCTAAATGCTAAGGTCAATAATAGATCACCAACTAAAATGCTTGATTTATTCCCCCAAATTTTATTTGCTGTTGCAACTCCATGGCGTGCCTTACTTTCATCAAGCACATCATCATGAAGTAAAGTAGCGTTGTGTATAAATTCTACCGATGCAGCAATGTTGATCCTACTCTCTCCAGAGTAATTCAGCATTTTACAAATAATAAAAATGAGCTTAGGCCTTATCTTTTTTCCTCCTGAATTAATAAGATGAGATGTAATATCGGTAGCAAGCTTAGTACGTTCATCATTGACATTTTTGAAGATAAAGTCATTCATAGCCAATAAATCAGAAGATACAATATCATCTAATTTACTACTTTTTGTTAAATCAGTGTTTAGCATTTAATAGGACTTATGCTTCTTGCCCTTGTACTTTCTCAACTTTTTTCTTTTCTATTTTTTTCGATTCTGTTTCTAAATCTACTATGCCTTTTTTAATGAACCACATTACCCTTTCAGTTGCTTGCGCTCCTACACTTAGCCAATGTTTTAATCTATCAGCTTTTACCACAACACGATTTTTATTGTCTTTTGGCAACATTGGATCATATTGTCCTATTCTCTCAATAAAGCGCCCATCTCTTGGTGCTCGTGAATCGGCTACAACTATCCTATAAAAAGGACGTTTCTTTGCCCCAAACCTTGCTAACCTTATTTTAACTGCCATGTCAACCTTTATTCATATATTAATTACAATTTAAATACAATAAACAGCTCAAGTCAAACTAATTGTACCTCTTTTACCTAAAAATACAATATAGCCCCCTCCAATCACTCATAAAAGGAAGATAATAAACTTTTTTATATATCATCAATCATAGCATGATTAACTTCTACTCTATACTTTGATTTTAGATAGCTAATTAACTGTTCCTTTAGCGATATCATCACACGTTTTCCGGTATCAAGCATGTTTAATTTACCATTTGATGAATGCATTTCTTTTAGAACGCCTATTATAATTTCATTATTGTATTGAATAGGATCTGTTACCGAATTAGTTGTTTTCATATTGAAAATCTCTTCTATGAAAGAAAAAGGGTAGTTTTGTTCATTGCGTTGTATTTGCTGGCCTTTAACCAATTTTATACCTTGCATTTCTTCCAAATCTGTCTTTTCTCTTAGTTGAACTGCTACTTCTTGTCCCATTTTAAACATTCTTTCTTTTATAAATTCACTACGCCAAAGCTTTATGGCTGATTCCCTACTTTCTTCAAAATTTTGTAATTTAGGAGGAACGATATCACTGATTTTCACACCAACAACAGTATCTCCAACACCCTTAAAATAACTCTTCTGATCTTTCTCGCGTGAAAAAATGAAAGAAATGAAATCACTGGAATTTCCTACTTCATTACCACTTTGGTCTTTCCCACTAGCATCTACTGGACCAATGGTTTGTATAGGTAAATTGTAATTATTGGAGATTTCTTCAATCGTTGCACCATTGTATATCTTATAATTCACTTGATTTATGAAATCATTGACTTTTTCAAAAGACTTTTGATTGGTTAAAACTGACCTTATGTCTTTTTTTAAATCAACCAAGTCTTCATCAGAGATTTGATGTATGCTTTCTACCTTTATTACGTGCCATCCAAAATTGCTTGTTAAAACTTCACTTACTTCACCTGTTTTGAGAGCAAATACCTTTTCTCTCATATTTTCAGGTAAGAAATCCTTAGTTATATTATTTACTCTGGTTTCATCGAGTTTCACTTTATTAAACTCTTCTATTATTTGTTCAAAGCTTGCTTTACTTTCTTCAAGTGCTCTTCTTGCTATTTCAGCTTTTTCTTTGGTAGGAAATATCACATTGAATATGTCTCTTTGATTTTTAAGTTCCTGATGTTCTATTATACTATCAACCTCTTCATCTGAAATTCTGATTTGATCTTCAAAATATTTTTGATCCAGAGAAATGTATTGCGCAGTTCGATATTCAGGGTAATAAAAATTGGACTTATTTCTTTCATACAAATCAAGTAAGGCTTGATCATCTGGTTCAGGAACGTCTGTAATTGCATTCTCAGTTATTTTAACAATATCAACTACTCTAGTTTGGTAGCGATTTTTGTATATCTGCTCATCAACACTCTCACCAAAAGTTACCGGATAATTATCTTTAAATAACGAAGTCATGAACATCATTGCAGGCAGGATTTTCTCTAGTTTTTCTATATATTCCTTTTCTGTTATATGCAGGCTATTTAGAGTTTGATGGAATTTATTATGGTCAAATTCTCCTTTATCGTCCTGAAAGTACTTGGTATTTTTTATATGGCTTTTGATAGATTCTTCTCCAACTTTTAATCCAAGTTCGCTAATTAGGTTAAACAATAGTTTTTGCTCTATAAGTGCGTTAAGTAAATCATATTTCAGCTTTTTTACTTGTTCTTTACTTACATCAGATCCAGAAATTTGCTTTTCATAATTTTGATATAGTAATTTATATTCATCTGATGTTATAACTTCCTTTCCTACTTTAGCTAATTCTTTCCTTTCATCATCATTTGATAAAAGATTGCCAATCCCCATAAAGATTAATAAGCAAACTAAAAGGAGAACGATTGCCTTGGTAAAAAAATTTCTAATACTCATTGTAAACTCAGTTAACTAACACTTAAATTTAGAATAGCAATAATTTAATATTTGTAAATCTATTAACAAATTAGCTAATATATGTAATATTGTAGTGTATTAAATTGAGTGGAAGCTTATATTAACCTAAGAGCCTGTAAGTGATCTCTGAATATGGTAAGATGAGGTATAGTTGACATGAGGTAAAGTATGAGGAATACATATGCAAGTGACATAAGTTGTGAAAAATTCGAAAAGATTAGACTAATTTTAGAAAGCGTGCGAAAGAAAACAAAGCCAAGAAGATTAGGTTTATACGAGTTATTTTGTGGTGTGCTTTATGTACTAAAAAGTGGCTGTCAATGGCGAATGCTTCCAAAAGAGTTTCCAAGATGGCGAAATTGTTACGATTACTTCAAGAAATGGAGTAAAAAAACGAATGAAGATAGAGAAAGTGTTCTAGAAATTGTCTTAAAAAAAATTGGTTGGAGAGAACAGTGGTCGGAATACCAAAACAAGCTTCTGCATCATTGATGCCCAAAGTGTAAAAAATACCGATACTGCTGAAGAAAAAGGTTATGATGCTGGCAAGAAAATTTCAGTAATAAAGCGTCATATCGCAGTTGATACACAAGGTTTGACACACATATAACAACGGCAGAAATAACTGATCGTAGCAGTGCTTTGACAATGGTTAAAAATGCTAAAGAAAGTCTCTCTGAAGTTAAAAACATACTGGTTGATGCAGGCTACACTGGAGAAAATTTTGCAACACAGATGAAAGTAACTATTGGTGCAACTGTTGAGGTGAAGCACCTTTGCTGTATTGCCAAAAAGATGGGTTGTTGAGAGATCTTCTTTTGCCTGGTTGGAAAAATGTAGGCGACTTTGGAAAAATTGCGAGCGTAAACTTAATACTAGCCTACAAATTTGCTTTTACTTCTTTCCTCCTCAAAAGATTATGAACAGGTTCTTTGATGATAGAGGGTTTATTTCTAATAGTCTTTATGTTGATGTAACAATATTTGGTACTTTGTCATTGTTAGCACTGCTAGCTACTGAGATATTTAGTCCTATATTTTCAAAAGGTTGTGAAATATATGCTGAAAAGCACACAAAAGATTTACTAGAAGAGGATCCAAGAGATAGGGTACAAAAGGAAACTGACCTGTTAGGATGGTATGATCCACGAAAACTGTTAATGCCAATTGTTATGCCTCTTATTAAAAAGTGTTTTGCGGAAGTGGCAAGCGAGTTTGCTGAAAGGAATTTTGATGAGGTAAAAACTGATATGTCTGATGTTAATATTGAAGGACTATCTAATCCTCAAGCAATTGAATTTGCACAGCAAACAGTATAGTATAAGCTTTTAGCTCTATGCATGGACTCAAAAAAAGTAGAACTGATATTTGAAAAATTCAAGCAATCAAATCCTGCGCCAAAAATAGAGCTAAATTATACCAATCATTTTACGTTATTAGTTGCAATAGTTCTGTCAGCGCGGACGACCGATATAAGTGTTAATAAAATTACAAAGGAGCTATTTAGTATCGCTGATACGCCAGAAAAAATGTTGAATCTTGGGCAAAGTGAGCTGAGAAAATGCATAAGCAGTATTGGTTTATATAATTCTAAAGCAAAAAATATAATCGGGCTCAGTAAAATATTGATTGAGAGGTACAATAGCACAGTGCCTACTAATTTCGATGATTTGGTATCTTTACCAGGGGTTGGGAGAAAGAGCGCTAATGTGTTCTTAAATTCAGGGCTTGGTATTCCAACATTGGCAGTTGATACTCACGTTTTTAGAGTGAGCAATAGAGTTGGGCTTGTGAAAGAAAAAGATGTACTTAAAACAGAGCAGTCTCTTTTGAATGTAGTGCCAAAAAAATACCTACTTTATGCTCATCATTGGCTAGTTTTGCATGGTAGATATGTTTGCAAAGCGCAAAAACCTTCGTGTGAAACATGCATAATTCATGATTTATGTGAGTTTGAATGTAAGAGGTTAGTATCTCTTCTTTTGTAATTCAAGTAGCTGATCTCTATGATGGTGTCATCCGAGTAGCTGACACTGGGATGACAATGAAGGGCTAATTGATGACGCCTCTGTGCACTGCCGTTATAAAGCTGCTACTTTGATGAATAAAATGATGTCATTCCAGAGCATGGAGCTGTAATCCAGTTCTTATTACCTGATATGCTCATTTGACAGTTAAGTCTTCTCTACCCCTATTTGCATAATACCTTCGTTCATGGTTAAAAGATACCGAGGTAGTAGGGTGTATTAGTTTTTGCAAGCTGTTATTTTGCTATGGATTGCTGTAATGGCATCATCTATTTTATTGTTATCACAGCCTGTTTGGGCAAGTTCGGCATTTCCACCGCAATCCCTTCTGGTTACAGTAGATACTAGCTCTTTTGCATTGATCTTATTAGTTAAATCTTTACTTACTTTGACAATCAAAACTGTTTTATCCTTTTCTGTTACCATGAAGGCTATTACAGTTTTCGGTTTTTGTTGCTGTAGAGCAAATTCCCTTATTATACTTCCTGGAACGTTATTGAAAGTGTGGCTTACGAAATTTATTCCATTTATTTCGGTACTTTTTACAGTTTCTACACTGATAAGCTTTTTATAAAGATTTTTTATTTTTACTTCAAATTCTTTGCGCTCCTGGCTTAAAATACTGAGTCGACTTATTATTTCATTTACTGGTGCTTTTACGCATTCTGCAACTTTTTTTAAGCTAATTTCGTTATTGCGTACATAATTAATTGCTTCTTGACCGGTTAAAGCTTCAATTCTTCTTACTCGAGATGCAACGGAACATTCTGCTGCTATCTTAAACAAACCAATTTCTCCGGTACGCTCCACGTGTGTACCACCACATAATTCTTTTGAATCTCCAATTTTTACAACCCTAACATTATCACCATATTTTTCACCAAATAAGGCCATCGCTCCTTCGTCTATTGCCTCATCCATACCTTGAACTTTTGTGGACGTAGAAAGATTTTCTCTGATTAGAGAGTTTACTATATCTTCTACTGAAGACAGCTGATCCTGAGTGACTGGCTTATTGTGACTAAAGTCAAATCTTAGTCTATTTGGTGCGACTAGAGAACCTTTTTGAGTAACGTGATCACCTAAGATTTTTCTGAGTGCAAAGTGTAGAAGATGTGTAGCTGAATGATTTCTTCTTAAGTCTTGTCTTCTTTTTTTGTTAATACTAGCTGTAACTGTATCACCTTTACGAACTGAACCAGATTCAACTATACATCTGTGTAAATATAGGTCGTTAATCTTGTTGGTATTTTCAACTGTTAACGTACTTCCATCAGACTTTATAAAATTTCCAGTATCTCCCACCTGTCCACCTGACTCGCCATAAAAAGGTGTTTTATCAAGTATAATAGTTATCTTTTCTCCTTCTTTTGCAGAATCAATCATTTCATTTTTAGGGGAAATTATTGCGAGTACTGTTGCATCCTTTACTTCATCACGTTCATAACCAACAAATTCCGTTTTGCCAAACTGATCGATTAAATTAAACCATACTTGTTCAACAGACTTTTCACCAGATCCAGTCCAATTAGCACGTGCTCTTTCTTTTTGCTCTTTCATTGCATTATCAAAACCTTTTTGGTCAAAATTTATTTTCCTTTCTTTCAAAATATCAAGTGTGATATCCAAAGGAAATCCATAAGTGTCATATAGTTTGAATGCTGATTCTCCAGATAGAGTGTCACCTGATTTTAAATCTGCAGTGAATTTGTCCAAGAGATTAATGCCTTTCATTAAAGTGTCTTTAAAGTTTTCTTCCTCTGATTTTAACGTTGTTTCTATTAAGCTTTTAGCTCTGATTAGCTCTGGATAAGCATCTCCCATATAAGCCAAACTTGTGCCATCTATGAGTGCAGGAAAAACAAGGTTCAATAGAGAATCATTATATCCAAGTAGGTGGATATAACGTACTGCTCTCCTGATCAATCTGCGTAGTACATAATTTCTTCCTTCATTTCCAGGAAGCACTCCTTCTGCGATGAGAAATGCAGCTGCACGAAGGTGATCTGCGATAATCTTATGAGCTACTTTATTTTCCGTATTTCCACAGTACTCTTGCGATTTACTTACCAGAGCAGAAAATAGGTCAATATCATAGTTATCATGAACGTTCTGCATAACAGCTGCTATTCTTTCAAGGCCCATTCCAGTATCGATGCATTTTTTTGGTAATTTTTGTAAATTACCTTCTTCATCTTTATTAAATTCCATGAACACCAGGTTCCAAATTTCAACAATTCTGTCGTCTTCATGCAAATCCTGATTTGCATGATCGTAAAAGATTTCAGAACATGGGCCACATGGACCAGTATTGCCCATGCTCCAAAAGTTATCATCTGTTGTAATTCTTATGATTTTATCATCTGAAAAGCCACTTATCTTACGCCAAATTTCATATGCTTCATCATCAGTGTGGTAAACAGTTATGGATAGTCTGTTTTTATCAAGAGACAATTCTTCAGTAATAAATTTCCACGCAAATTCTATCGCAGTTTCTTTAAAGTAATCACCAAAGCTAAAATTTCCGAGCATTTCAAAAAATGTGTGATGCCGAGATGTATAGCCAACATTTTCAAGATCATTGTGTTTACCACCTGCTCTGAGACACTTTTGACTTGAGACGGCACGTTTCATTTCAGTTTTTTGCGTGCCGGTAAAGATGTTTTTGAACTGTACCATACCAGCATTTGTAAACATGAGTGTTGGATCATGCTCTGGAATCAAAGGAGAAGAAGGAACTTGCTCGTGATTATTATTTACAAAAAATTTTATAAATCTTTCTCTAATTTCGTTTAGCTTCATCGTTTTTACTGAGGTTATCTATGCATAATAAGTTGTAACAGAAGTAAAATCAATTTATCAATCTAAATATTAATATATACATTACTTAGTATAATAAAAGTAACTTTTACATAAAAATTTTAATAAAAAGATATAGGTTTAAATATTTTATCCACTAACATAGAGAAGTATTTGTTAATTCAAATAATATTTTTGTTAATTAATTTAAGGAGTGTGAAATGCCAAAAAAATTCCAAAACACTAAGAATAGCATACGAAAGAGAGAAATAACAAATAAGCAGGAGATGAATGGTCCAACAATTAGAATTGTATCTGACTTGGAAAGTATAGAGCAAAACAGAAGGGTAGAATTTTTAATTAAAGGAGAGAATTTAACAGTAAAAGACCTCTCTATATCTTCTAGAGCAGCTGAGATAGGCTTGGTTACAGGAATAGTAAATTCAATAGACATTCCTCAAGCAATTCGTGAATCGACAATAGATGGAATTATTTTAGGTCTTAAGAGTGGAGAAATAGAAAAAGGTAAAGAATATAATTATAGAGAATTTAAGAAAATATATCTAAAAAACCTTGTAGATGAATTGGGTAAGGATAGTTCAAAAAAGCTAAAAGAAAGAACTGATGAAAATAGCCAATTGAGAGAATCTACTACTGAAGAAATTGATTATCAGATGCAGGAAGATGTAACTATCGAATCAGCTTCTTTAACAAAACAAGAATTCGATTTTGCATCAAGCAAAGTAACTACTAAAGAGATTAATGACGTAATAAATGAAATAGAAGAATCAAATGCTAGTTATGGAATTACTCCTGAAGATATAAGTAGTGTTTCCCGTTTTGATAGTAATTCACAAGAAGTGTTAGATCATTCTATATTTAATAGCACAGATGTGGAAGGGCCTAAATTACCCGAAATAAATGGAGAACAGTATATAGGAATAGCAGGGATTGCTGGTGGTATATTGGGTGGAGTGCTAGCAGTAGCTTTTGCAGGATTAGGATACTTTGTATGGCATAGAAAAAATAGGGAAGGTAGCTACGATGTTGAAAAAGCGATGAAAAACCTTCCTGAACAAGCTCAACTTGAGCATTCCGGATCTACATCAGAAATAGAATCTTTGCTCAGCAATGCTACATCAGTAGCACATCTATCTTCTCAAATTAGCATCTAGTAAAATTCCAAAGTTGATGGCACAACAGTGCCATCAACTTAGCTCTTACAGCACTTATATGCTCTGGAACCAAAGGAGAAGAAATTTTCCTGTCTTACAAAAAATTTTATAACTCTTTCTCTAATTTTATATCGTTTTTACTAAGGTATAATAAATTGCAATGAGAAGTTCAGATATTAATATATGTATTATTTAGTATAATAAAAATATAAAAATCTTAGTGAAAAGATGTGGACTTAAATAATTTATCTTTTATACATAAGGAAATATTGGTCAGCTTGGGGGTCATATATGTCAAGAAGATTTAAAAATACTGTAGGAAAAAAAAGATCAATCAATAAAGAAAAAAGGAATAGATGGATTAGTATTGAATCAGAATTGCGAGATGTAGAACAAAACAGAACAATATATTTTCTATTGGGAGGAGGTGATTTAAAACTTAAGTATGTATGTATGCTTGACGATACATCTTATCGTATTCTTGTTGCTGAAGGAGAAATAGTGCATGCAGAAAATCCAAAAGTGATGATTGATGATATTGTTTCTGATCTCAAGAGTGGAAAAATACGAAGTTATAAAAGATATAATGCCAAAGAGTTTTATGAAAAGTATCTCAAAGAGTTTTTGAGTAATGAGAACTTGCAAAAGCTGGAAGCTGGTGATATTGAAAATACAACAGCAGAACTACCAAACTTAAAACAAGTAATGGAAGAAATGAAAAAATCAAACGCTAGCAATGAAATTACAATGCGAAATATAGAAAGTGTTCAAAATACGACGAATATTTTGGGTAATCCTATGATTCATGATACAAACTTGAGAGAGTTTAAATTATTGGAAACACCTTCAAACGAGAAAAATAATATAGTGTTCACAGTAGGTATGTTAGCAGTAACAGTAGCTTTGGTAGCAGCTATCGCAGCAGCTGTACCATTTAAATGTTGGTTTTATAATAGAAAAAATAAAAGCCATAGTAGTGCTAAGGAAGAAACTCCATCTAGTTATTTATTAAGTGCAATAACTTTAGAAAGTGGAACTAATTCTATTCGTTAGCCAAAATATTGCAAAAATAGAATTTTTTTATTATTTTTTTACAGTTTCCTCATTTAATAATTTTTATGCTCTAATTATTATACTTAATTTATCATTACCTGTTGTGTAAACAGGATGAGAATTTTCAATAATCTACATCCTTTAGTAAGAAAAAATCAATACATTCACGATAAATTTACCTCATATCTGTGTTTTATATGTGGAATTTCGAATGGAAAATTATGCAGGCAAAGAAAGAAGAATAGTGAATATAGTTACTCAACATTGGAGTGATATAAAAGGATCAGATAGAGAATGGCCAGAAAGACATGAAATAGACACTGCAGAAATCATGGAGTCATGGCAGCATTGTTTTATCATTGAAGTTAAAGATCGAGGTTATATTTGTGAAAATGCAGGAGAAAAAGCTATTGAATTCTATGGTTTTGAAAAAAAGATGTACATCGATGATAAGTATGCAATTGATGCACCATTTTTGCGGCTATATAAAATAGATGCAGTTATTGATAAACTTGAGACTGTAATAGAGAGTAAATGCTCAATTAACGAAGAGGAAGAAAGTGAAAGTGTTAAAATGAGGCAAGTATTGTTGCCAATTGGAGATAAAGAAGGTATAACACATATACTGGGTGTGATTACATTCAAGCTGCTTTAAAATACAATTTTAATTTGATTTTTTAATAAAGTTATCTATACTCATACTTAATTACTAATAAAGAACTAAATAGTGATGTTTGTAAATTTGTTTAGAATATGACGAAAATAAAATTAAAAACCAAATCTTCTGTCAAAAAGCGCTTTCACCTTACAGCTAAGGGTAAAGTCATCTCTACTCAGTCAGGTAAAAGACATGGTATGGTAAAGAGAAGTAAATCTAATATTCGTAATCAGCGTGGTACGACGATTCTTAGTAAATCTGACTCGCGTATAGTTAAGCTTTATATGCCTTATGATATTTAACAAAATGGAGGTAAAATAAAAATGGCTCGAGTAAAACGTGGAGTCACTACTCATGCTCGTCATAAAAAAATATTGAAACTAGCAAAGGGTTATAGAGGACGGGCAAAAAATTGTTATAGAATTGCATTACAAAGAGTTGAAAAAGCACTCCAATATGCTTACAGAGACAGAAGAACCTGTAAACGTGATTTTCGTGGTTTGTGGATAATACGTATTAATGCAGCAGTAAGAGAACATGGACTTACTTACGGTAGATTTATGCATGGTCTTAAACTTGCTGAAATTGATTTAAATAGGAAAATTCTTGCTGAGATGGCTGTTAATCATAAGGATGATTTTGCTAAATTAATAGAAATTGTAAATAGTAAGTTAGCTTAAAGCAAAAACACCATGAGAATTATTTTCATGGGTTCACCGGAGTTTGCTGTTGGTGCGTTAAACTTACTATTGAAATTACAGAGTGAAATAGTAGCAGTATATACCAAAGCTCCAAAACCTTCTGGACGTGGGCAGAGGTTAACAAAATCCCCAGTACACATCGTTGCTGAAAAAAGTGACATAGAGGTATGTACTCCTGCCTCTTTAAAATCTTCGATAGAGCAAGAAAAGTTTGGAAATTTTAAGCCAGACGTTGCAGTTGTTGCTGCGTATGGATTGATACTTCCAAAAGAAATTTTAAATATTCCCAAATATGGTTGTATTAATATTCATCCATCATTACTGCCTAGGTGGCGCGGTGCAGCTCCGATACAGCACACAATTTTAGCCGGAGATCAAGAAACCGGAGTTAGCATTATGCAGCTAGATGAAGGATTAGATTCTGGCCCTATTTTAAAACAGAAAAAATTTCTTATTGAAAAAAGCGATAATTATAAGACGTTGTATGATAAATTGTCTGAATTAGGTAGTGATTTACTGCTGAAAGTACTAAACGAAATTGAAAAGCAAGTTCCCTTAAAACAGAGCGATAACGATGCGTGTTATGCTGACAAAGTAAAAGACTATAAAATTTACGCAAGTGACGCCTGTGAAATTGCTTATAGAAAGGTTAAAGCATTTTATCCAAAAGCATTCATTAAGGTAGAGAACAAACGTATCAAGATACTTGATGCTGAATTTGAAGCCTTCACTTCAGGACAAGGTGAGATCATTAATGATAATATGCATATAAGTTTAAAAGGTGGTACTTTAATTCCTAAAGTTGTACAAATGGAAGGAAGAAATCCTTGCGATATTAAAGACTTTGTTCGTGGCTTAAAATCAAGTTTAACAAAAAAATTTATAGAATAGACTACTTTGAAGGGAGGGTGAGGAGAGCTAAAGCAACTTCTACAATTTGGTATTCCGCTGCTTGTTAGCGGAATCTACAACAAGATAACGCGTTTTGGTGTACGAACATTGCAATTTGCAGGTAATTTGAGTAATAGATGGTGTCATTCCAGTGCTTGACACTGGAATCCAGTTTCTATTGTACAGCCACCTGGTGTGCTCATTTAAAGTGAAGTTTTCTGGATCCCAGTGTCTGGGGACTGGGATGACATCTTTCTTGGTCTCTTGTATCACAATGTTCGTACAGCTATGTGCTTGTTAGCGGAATCTACAACGAGATACCGCAGTGGTATGACGTAGTAGCTATATATAGACAAATTTTCTTTTCTTAGATATAATCTTAAGAAACCTTCCATATGAAAATTAAAAGAGCTTTAATATCAGTATACGATAAGACAAATATAATTGAACTTGCATCGTTTTTGATGCAGCAACAAATAGAAATTCTCTCAACAGGGAATACTTATAAAGTGCTATCAGGTGCGGGAATAAAAACGCAAGAAGTTTCAGATTACACACAATTTCCAGAAATACTAGATGGCAGAGTGAAAACTTTACATCCTAAAATTCATGGAGGAATACTCTGTGATCGAAAAAGGCACGAAAAGGAAATGCAGAATCTAGAAATTAAGCCGATAGATCTGCTTATAACTAACTTATATCCATTTTGGAAAACGGTTAATAGCAACTCAAGTGAGAAGCAAATCATAGAACAAATAGATATAGGTGGAGTAGCATTAATTAGAGCTACAGCAAAAAACTTTCATTTCACTTCAGTGATTTCTAGCATTCAAGATTACGAAACACTGAAAGCTGAGATGATCAAAAATAACAATCAGACAACATTAGAATATAGAAAACATCTAGCAACTAAAGCATTTGCTCTGACTGCACAGTATGATTCTAATATTTACAATTGGTTTTTATCACAGGGTAAAAGCAATGAGTTACCAGAGTTTTTTACTTTATATGGATGTAAAGCACAAGGACTCAGATATGGTGAAAATCCTCATCAAAAAGCTGCATTTTATAGCAATCAATTTAGCAAATATCCACTGGAGAAAATACATGGAAAAGAGTTGAGCTATAATAATATAGTCGACATAGAGTCTGCACTTAACATAATTTCTGAGTTTCAAGAACCTGCAGCAGTGATAATAAAGCACAATAATCCATGTGGCGCTGCTGTTAGTGATAGTGCTTTAAAAGCATATGAAAAAGCTCTATCATGTGATGAAATAAGCAGTTTTGGTGGAATAGTTGCTTTCAATCGGGAGATAGATTTAAAGCTAGCAGAGAAATTAAACGAGATATTTTTGGAAGTGGTGATAGCACCATCGGTAAACAAAGAGGCACTAAAAATTTTACAAAAAAAGAAAAATTTAAGAGTGATTATTCATCAATCTCTTCAGCAAAATGCAAAATATCAAATCAAAAATGTTGTTGGCGGGTTCTTAGTGCAAGAAAATAATAACCATACAGTAAAAGTAGAAGAAATAAACCGAGTGACAGAATGCACTACAACAAAAAAAGAGAAGGAAGATCTTATTTTTGCTTGGAAAATATGTAAACATGTAAAATCCAATGCAATAGTGATAGCAAAAGACGGTTGTGCTATTGGCATCGGTGCAGGACAAACAAGCAGAATAGATAGTGTGAATATTGCAGTAAAAAAAGCAGGTGAAAAATGTAAAGGCGCAGCGCTTGCTTCAGATGCATTTTTTCCATTTCCAGATAGTATAGTAGAGAGTGCAAAGCATGGAATTACAGCTATAATTCAGCCAGGTGGCTCATTGAAAGATCAAAACGTGATAGCAGCTGCAAATGAGAATAAAATTGCCATGTTTTTCACTGATGTTCGTAACTTTCTCCATTAAGCTTTGTATCTTGTCAAAATTATACCCACACAGGGCTTTGTTGCATAGCAGCTTATAGGTATGAAAATTGTAGTAAATTTATGTAGTTACTTTAAACTCAACTATACCTATCTGTAATTGTAAGCTGTACTCTTGAGCTCCTGATGCGATTTATAGCAAATCCTAAAATGCCTTGCTGTTTTTCCTTATAGACATTCAGCTTACCTTGTACATTAGTCTATCTGGATGACATTTTACTTTTTCTAGAATATAATAATTCCCTAGAAATTACCCTACTCAATTCTATTGTACCTTGTTTAACATTGAAACATGAGTCTGAAATCTAGAAATTTTTTAAGAACAAAAGTTATTCTAAGTTTTTGTTGGTAAGAAAAACTGGATTACAGCTCCATGCACTGGAATGATATCTAGGTCTAAAGTCTACATAAAAATCGTTTACAATCGGCGTTCAATGTGATAAGTTGAAAGCAGTTTATTCCTCGGTAGCTCAGTGGTAGAGCAGTTGGCTGTTAACCAATTGGTCGCTGGTTCGAATCCGGCCCGGGGAGCACTATTTTATACAATCTGTACATTTCACTTTTAGCCCAAAATTCACTACTTTTTTTTTGTCTATTAAACAGACAAAACGTGTGAAGTTATATAGGTTTAAAGCCTTTACTGTCAAAATGCAAAGATGTCTGCGCTTCACTTAGCTTGCTATCTGGCTCCTCTCCTATTTTTCTTTTATTACATTTCCTTTTTAATTGAGGAAGGACATTTTTTGGCAATGTTTCATCAATACTGCAATAATTGTAAATGAGCGAAGTAAGACGCACCAAATTTCCACTCGCCAAAGTCTGTACATCTCTGTAATTAATGCTGTTATCATATACTTTAAGTGTAATAAGATTTTTAAGGTTTTCACTTGCTGCTAAAGCCTCTACACCTTCATTACTGATTTCATTCCATCCTAAACTCAGTAAAGTAAGCTTTTGAAGGTTTCCACTTGCTAAAGCTTTTGCCCCCCTATCGCCAATTTTATTATCATATAATTTAAGCTCAGTAAGACTTGTAAGATTTCCACTGGTTAAAGCCTCTACATCTTCATCACCAATTCCGTTTCCTCCTAAATCAAGCGAAGTAAGATTTATAAGATTCCCGCTTGCTAAAATCTTTACATATTCTGTAACAACATAACTGCAACTTAGATCAAGTGAAGTAAGATGAGAAAGCTGAGCTAATTCTTTTATAACCTCATAATTAATTTTTGAACATCGTAAAATAAGTCTTGTAATGTTTGTATTGCTTTTTAAAAAGTTTACTAATCTATCAACATTAATTATAGCAGCTGATGTTGCTAAAGTATTACCCTTTACATATTGACTATAACTCATTTGACCTCACTATTAAAGCTATGCAAGTGTTTTAGTAAACACTTCAGCAACTGTCAATCACTTTAATAAAATATTTTATGAAAAACTTCATATACCATTGCCTCCAAGCAGCTTTTTATATCTCTTATTTTAACACAAAAGTTGTGAGAAGAGTTTGTTTTTGGTATCATCGGAGGTTCTCGATGATAACTTTTATATGAACTTTAAATCAGTCGTTTTATGTATATTAGATGGCTGGGGTAATGGAATAGAAAATAGTAAATACAACGCTATTAGCAATTCAAATCCACCTTGTTGGCAACATATTAGCTCTAATTATCCAAAGTGCAGTTTATCTGCCTGTGGAACTGATGTTGGATTACCAGAAGGCCAAATAGGCAATTCAGAAGTTGGTCACATGAATATTGGTAGCGGTAGAGTGGTAATGCAAAGCCTTCAGCGTATTAATCAAGCAATCGAAACGATAGAAAATAATGCAAATCTACAGAATTTTATTAATGATCTAAAAAGTAAGAATGGCATATGCCATATAATGGGATTGATATCAGATGGCGGTGTTCATTCGCATCAAAAGCACATTTCAGCTTTAGCAAACAAGATATCACAGCGCGGAATTAAAGTTGTAATACACGCATTTTTAGATGGCAGAGACACACTGCTAAATTCAGGGAAAAGATGCATTCAAGAATTTACAGAAAGCATAAAGGAAAATGATATAAGAATCGCCACTGTCTCTGGGCGTTATTATGCTATGGACCGTGATAATAGGTGGGAAAGAACAATTGAAGCTTATGAAGCCATCGCATTTGCAAAGGCGCCTCGTTATGATGATGCAGTATCGCTTATTGATGAAAATTATCAAAATAATATAACCGATGAATTTATCAGGCCCGCAATAATAGGCGATTATCAAGGTATAAAACCAGAAGATGGATTGCTATTGGCTAACTTTCGTGCTGATCGAATGATACAATTGGCAAGTATTTGTCTTGGTAAAGCAGGCTATACTGAAGTGGCAAAATTCTCTTCAATTTTAAGTATGATGCAATATAAAGCGGACTTAAAAATCCCTTATCTCTTTCCTCCTGAATCTTTTGCCAACACTTTGGGACAGATAATAGAAGACAATAAACTACGGCAACTGCGCATTGCTGAAACTGAGAAATATGCGCATGTGACTTTCTTTTTTAATTGTGGAAGAGAAGAACCTTTTTCTGGTGAAGAAAGAATACTCATTCCTTCACCAAAAGTTAAAACTTATGACCTGCAGCCTGAAATGTCAGCCTTTGAGCTCACAGAAGAGCTTGTAAAAAAAATTTATTCTCAAGAATTTGCGCTGATAGTTGTAAACTACGCTAACCCTGATATGGTGGGACACACAGGTAATATAAAAGCGGCCGAGCAAGCTGTGCTCGCTGTAGATGATTGCCTTGCAAAAGTACTCAGCGTTGTCAAAGAAGTGGGTAATACTGCACTCATTGTTACAGCAGACCATGGTAATGTGGAATGTATGTTCGATGAAGAAAATAACACACCTCACACAGCGCACACTCTAAATAAAGTTCCATTTATTATATCTTGTGAAAATTTAAAACTGAGAGATGGAAAATTATCTGATATTGCTCCTACTATTTTACAGCTACTTGGACTTAAAAAGCCAAACGAGATGACAGGTAGTTCGTTAGTGCGTTCCATGTTGCTATAACTCTATTGTTAAGGGTTGAGGAAATAAAACACTGTGTATAGAAGATAGCATATCTATTTGCTGCTCTAAATGATCATGCTCAGCTTCCACATTAGAGTACCGAATATTATTCTTCCCTACATATACAGATAAAGAACCATCATCTTCAACTGCTTTGTTATTTTGCAATACTATATTAAAAATTTCTTTCTGTTTTAAAGCATCGAACCAATCTTCAACTGTCGTATAGAAAAACTCACCCGTTCCACTTTCCGGACACACTTCTGGAGAAATCTTTAGCACATCATGAGAAAGTGGTGGAGAAAAATAGCTCTTGAATGAGTAGCTGGGAGAATTGTAGTTATTGTGCAGAGCGATAACGTGATCTTGACCAGGAAGTAAAAAATCTAAAATTCTTTCTGCAAAGTTTCTAACAGCTCTCAAAGCATCTTCTGAAACACTGCCAAACTCTCTTAAGCTAGCTTCTGCACCTACATCATCAAACATGCGATTGGGATCGAATTCATACCGCTCACCATTTAAGTAAAATTCTACATTACGCGGAGTACCATCACCATGAGTAATGTATAGCATTCTTCCACCAAACTGCTGGAGTATATGCTCACCAGCCCCTTTTGAAGTTACTTCATTTTGATGCACATTAATAAAATTGATCCCACTTGTATCGCTACTTTTAATAAAAAGCTTAACCGTGGTATCACCCAACGCTAGATCATATTCTTTAGTGTCGATGTTTGACATTCCGCTGCTATCAATAATCAAAGCAAAAAATAGTACAAATTTTACTTTATGTTAGTTATAAGCTTTTATTTTTAAATTTTTTGCTGTCAACATTAATGATTCATTAAAGAAGTTATCAGCATCACTAATGCTACCTATGCTTTTTGTATTGATAGATTGGTCAATTCTTTTAACTAGATTAGATAAAACTTTGTTAGGGCCAACTTCAACAAACTTATTAGTGCCATGGCTTATCATATATAAAACCATCTCTCTCCATCTTACTCTACTTACAACTTGCTTAGCGAGCAAAGCTCTTATGATCTCTGGATCACTTTCTTCCTTAGCTGTAACGTTTGATACAAAAGGAATCGAAGGGCGAGTTATGTTGATGCTTTTTAAAAATTCCAGAAGTTTTTCATCAGCAGGTTTCATAAAAGATGAATGAAAAGGCCCACTAACTTGTAATTTTATCATTTTCTTGACACTTGAGTTTTTGAATAAATCAGGTAAGACCTCAAGAGCCTCTGCAGTACCACTCACCACTACCTGCCCACCACCATTATCGTTTGCAATTTCACAATCAATTTGAGCTGATTTTAATATACCTTCTACTTCGCTTATTTCTGCTCCAAGTAGAGCAAACATTCCACCTTTGCATTTTAGTGAAGCTTCATGCATTGCTTCGCTACGAACTTTTAGCAATTTGACTGCAGACTCAAGCGTCAATGCCCCTGCAGCACACAGCGCTGTATACTCGCCAACTGAATGCCCACAAACATACTGAACGCTGTAAAGAGATTCACCAAATACGTGCTTCATAACACGTAGCGTTGCAATTGACACCGCCATTATAGCTGGCTGAGCGTTTTCCGTGATGGTTAATTTCTCAATAGGGCCATTGAAAATCAAATGAGACAGCTTTCTACCCAATACGTCATCTACTTCATCAAATACTTGCCTTGCAACTGAAAATTCATCATATAAGCTCTTTCCCATTCCTACAAATTGAGAGCCCTGACCAGGAAAAGCAAAAATCATAAAAAATTTTTCATTCTTCATTGAGAATACTACTTTATTTATTTTTTGTCAATATTTCACAATAATGATTGACCAAATGAACCAGATTCACTAAAATCTTAGCTGATAAGAAATTTGTAAGAACAATGGCAGAAATCGATTATCACAAAGTTACTATAGTTATGACAGATGGTCAAGAGTTTGAAACTTATTCCACTTATGGAAAAGAAGGTCAAAGAATAAAGCTTGATAGAGATCCTCTTACTCATCCTGCATGGACTGGAAGTTTGACAAGCGGTTCAGGGGAGAAGGATAGTAAAATAGCTAAGTTTAATGATAAATACGGGAGTCTTTTTTAGTTCCTCCCCTCTTTATTTAACATGTATAAATATAAAAATGTAGGCTATATTGCTTCTTCGCTACCCAAGTCTCAGGAAGTATCTAAACTACTACAGAAACTCAATTTTATCAATATAGCAGAAGCAGGTAAGCATGAAGTTGATCTGCTGATAGTTGTTGGTGGCGATGGTTTTATGCTACGCACCCTACACAACTACGTCATAGGAAATAAAGATATACATGTGTATGGAATAAATACCGGTAACGTCGGATTTTTGATGAATAAATGCTTTGAAGATCTAATTGATCATATAGAACATGCAGTTCCTACTCAGCTAACTTTACTAAAAATGGAAGCCACAGACATAAGTGGCAAAAAACACCATTACATCGCAGTAAATGAAGTGTATGTCTTTAGAAATGCAAATCAAATAGTGGAGATGAATATTACCATTAATGATAAGCTAAAAGTAGAAAAATTCAGAGGAGATGGAATTATATTGTCTACCCCAACAGGTAGCACTGCATATAACTTCTCTGCCGGTGGGCCAATCTTACCACTTAATTCAAATTTACTTGCACTGACTTCCATCAATAGCTACTACCCAAGGCGTTGGAATGGAGCGTTAATCTCAAATGATACAATAGTGCAAATTGATATCAACGACGTGGAAAATCGTCCAGCACTTGTAGTATCAGATTACAAGGAATTTCACGACATATCGCAGGTAAAAATACAGAAAGATCACGAAAATACAGTCACTCTACTTTTTGACAAAGATTGCCCTTTGAATGAAAGGATCTTTGATCAGCAGTTCTTATACTAATATTTATTCTTAAATTAGTATTCACTATATCTTAATAACTATAGCGTAATCAACATAACATTGTAATTAATTTTGGAGCGAATATGCCTGGATCAGCAAACGTAGGAAACGTCAGAACAACTGAAAGAGGTGGAATAGAACAAACAATTCCACCACAACCACAACCTCGCAAAACAACGAAACAAACAAATGGTGAAAATGAAATTTTACAACATACAAGTTCGGCTAGCGAATCAAGTTCTTATGAAGAAAGGCAAGAAGGATCGAATGTGAACAGTTCAGAACCTCTTTATGCATCCATAGAGCAAAATACAGAATCTCCAAAAAAGAGTTCAGATAGTGTATCAGTTAGCAGATCACCTTCTCAAGAAACAGTATACAGCGAACCTTGGAATAGTCAAAAAACATTAGAAAATTTAAAAGAAAGAGTGAAGGCAAATCCAACTCCTCCACCATCATATCAAACAGATGGCTCTGAAAAATCTTTGCTTGGAGATAATAAAAAGACAAACAGATTTTTACAGAAAGTAAAATATACGATGCAAAAGAAGAAAGTTACAATGCCTTTTGTAGGTCTTATTACGGCATGTTGTATTACGTCAATCGTTTTAGCTGTGAAGCAAAGAGAATTCATTGGATTCATCGGCAGCATAAATCCTGTTACTATATTTGTCGGAGTATTAGCGTCTTGTTTAGCCTTGGGAATTATGTGGGAATTTATGCAAGCAGTACGTACTAAGGAGCACAAGATCACAAAAAGAGATACTCAAGAAGTTTTAGATGAGATATCAAATACACTTTCAAAAGACAAGAAATGCATCAAATCTTTGGTATTAAAATATAGCAACGGTAATCGTGTTTACTTTACGTTTCACTCTCTTCCAGAAGAAGCAAAAAGTGATCCGAACATCGTAGAACTTACAGGCCAGCCAATCTATTACAAGAGTAAAGTAAATTCATTAATCAATGATAGAATATGGCTTCCTATCTTAGGAACAGTTCTTATTACTGGAAACATAACCTTCCCTTTAGCACTTTATTCAACAGGTGGTTTGAGCAACATAGTAAGTTCATACACAAATCCTACTATTTACTGGCCAATCGTTGCAATTTCAGGCACTCTACTGCTTTTCACTTTAGCTTGCACAATTCATCATTGGAGCAAAACTGATTTTAAAGATTACTTGTTATTAGATACAAAAGATGCTAATAGTGAAAATCCTAATGAAACAGCTATTAAAACTGTAAAAAGCAGTCAAGAAAAGATTAGTTCAAAATTGTTACAAGTAGTTGCTGAACGATGTGGCCATCCAGATATTACTTATATTATTAATTAAATCTGGCTCGTACTTCTTTTTATCGCTATTCCAGTACTGTAACTGCAACGTTTTGAAGATTTACACTTGCTAAGACCTTGCTATTTTGATAGCTTGAGATGATGACAAGGAAGGGGTTTGTTTATGAAAAAAGGTTTAATATTTATATCTTTAGTAGCGGCTGTATTGATAGTCGTTAATTTTTTATATAAAAATAGCGGAATTGATGATTCACAAGTAGTAAACGTTTATTCATCTCGTAAAGAAGAATTAGTACATAGTTTGTTTGATGATTTTACAAAAACCACTGGCATCAAGGTACGTTATATCATTGACGATTATTCCCAATTGCTTTCACGTATGGAAAATGGCGGTGAAGCTGATTTGTTTTTAACTGCAGATGCAGTGAATTTGATTTTAGCCAAAAAAAGAGGGCTCTTATCTCAAGTGGATTCAGAGACTCTAAAAAATGCCATACCTGCAAAATTTAGAGATAATGAAGATTATTGGTTTGGTCTCACAAAAAGAGCTAGAATATTGGTTTACAATAAAGAATCAGTAGATCCTAAGGAATTAAGTACCTATGAAGATTTAGCGAATGAAAAATGGAAAGGGAAAATATTAGTACGCTCTTCCACAAGTCCATATAACCGATCATTGATCGCTTTTATGATTGCAAAAAATGGTTTTGAAAAAACAAAAGAATGGGTGAGTGGAATTGTAAGCAACATGGCAAGAAAACCAAGCGGTGGTGACACAGATCAAATTTATGCTGTAGCCGCTGGTGAAGGCAATGTTGCAATAGTAAATAGCTACTACTTTGCAAGAATCCTTTCATCAGAAAATAAAAAGAATATCACAGAAAAGTTAGGAGCTTTCTTCCCGAGTGATGGTGTAATGGTGAATATTAGTGGTGCAGCAGTAACAAAAAACGCAAAACACAGAGAAAATGCCATAGCTTTATTGGAGTTTTTTGTAAGCAAACAGGCTCAAGAGCTATATGCTAAAAAAAATCAAGAATATCCTATTGTTGAAGGTATTGAAACTTCTGATGTGTTAAAATCTTGGGGAAATTACCTACAAAGTACTCTGCCTATAAGTGAGCTTGAGAAGCATCTCTTTGAGGCTGTTATGATAGCAGATGAATGTAAGTGGAAATAAAATTTTATAGCTTCCTTCTACTTTACTTTAGAGTTGTGTAATTGAAATTAAGAAAGTAGAATAAGCTCAAAAAAGGAGCTATGGACAAGAGAAGGAATTTATTAAATATCTCAGACCTCACAATCGGTGATGTAGAAAATATAACTAAATTAGCCAACCAATACCTTGAAGAAAAAGTTGAAAATAGTCATGTTCTGAAAAATAAAATAGTCATAAACCTATTCTTTGAAGATTCAACACGTACGCTCGCATCTTTTGAAATAGCAGCAAAAAGCCTTGGAGCAAATGTTATAACTTTACCAATAAAATCTTCTTCTATTAACAAAGGGGAAGATCTAAAAGATATGATAAAAACACTAAATGCAATGAATCCTGACTATATGATAATCAGGCATAAAAGTAGTGGTATCATTAATACACTGGCAAAGTATGTTAACTGCTCGTTAATCAACGCAGGCGATGGAAGCAGTGAACACCCAACTCAAGCTCTTGCAGATTATCTCGTAATTATCAGTCATAAAAAGCAAATAAAAAACCTCAAAATTGTGATATGTGGAGATATTTTGCACAGTAGAGTTGCAAGATCAAATATAAGATTGCTAAAAATGTTTGGAGCAAAAATAAGCTTAGTTGCACCACCAGCTTTGATGTGTAAACATTTTCCTGAAGTAGATTCAATTCATTATTCATTAACTGAAGGTATAGAGGATGCTGACGTCATTATGCTTTTAAGATTGCAGAAAGAGCGCATGAATAATAATTCTTCAGAAAAAGAATATTTTCATTTGTATGGACTTGATTCACAAAAACTATCGCACGCAAAACCAGATGCAATTGTTATGCACCCAGGACCAATAAATAGAGGTATCGAAATTAGCAATGATATAGCAGATTGTGTTATTTTACAGCAAGTAAAGTTTGGATTAGCAACGCGTAAGGCAGTACTGCACTATTTAATAAATGTTTAAGTTAAAAATTAATGTTTAAGGAATTTTAGACATAATGACCCTCCTATAAAGAAAAGATTTAGAAAAATATAACACACCTTATGACAGAAATTAAGCGTACGTGTACGCACTGAAGTAGACTGTGCTATATTTTTTATTGAGAAATTAATTGAAAAGTCTGCAGACTTGAATAAGGTGGATTTCGAGCTCTAAAATACCCTCATTTTTACTGATAATAATCAACTTACCAAATGTGTCAAGTATTTTTTTGCATTTAATTTACAACTACGAACGTTTATTTGCAAAAAATACTATAAACATAAAATGATAGATGTCATAAAAGTAGCCAGTACTGGCATCCAATTAAATTTGTGAGTTAAAAGTTATGCTAAAATATAACGTTTCTAATGATGATGGAAAATGGATCCCAGTGTCGGAGCACTGGGATGACATTGTTTAGTACGCAAATTACCACAATGTTCATACAGCTGTATACTGATTTCTTTAATGTCCGTACAGTTGTATGTCAGCTACTCGAATGACAATTTCAGATAAAACCTAGATAAAAGAGAAAAATAAATTTTTACATAATCATACTTGTACAATAACTAAAGCACTTTTTACTGTAGATTAATCATTTGATTATAGTATCATTTTAATTAAGCCTATATTTGCAATGTTTATGAAATATAAAGCATTCTTCATACTATTAATTGTTATATCTAACCTGCTTGCTGCAGAACAGCCTGAAGAAAATAAAAATGAAAGCAGTATAAATCAAGAAGACGTATCGAAAAGCAACACTGATGCTGAAAAAACTTCTCCGCTTCTGAGCGAACTCAAAGAAATCACAGACCCAACAAATGTAATCAATGAAGAAGTACCTTCAAGTAATCAAACAAACCTACAGTCTGAAGAGGAGACTAATATAAAAGATACCAAAGCTCTAACAAGTCCTTTATCAGAAGAAAAAAAAGAAGAACCTGAAGAGAAGAAAATCAGTCACAATAATCAAACAAACCTACAGCCTGAAGAGGAGATTAGCAAAAAAGACACCGAACTTTCAACAAGCCAATTAACAGAGAAAAAGAAAGAAGAACAGCCTGACAATATAACACCTGTGAAAAAAGAAAATGAAGAAAGCGAAAAATGGACAAAGCTAAACAAAGAAATAAAAAAACATAAAAGCAAGTCTATATATAAAAGACAATATGATAGCCTAAATGAGCACCTTCCTAAAACTATATTTACTGATGATTACAGTAAGCAATTTTTTTACTGCATCAAGAAGGGCAACTTAATTTGTCTAAGAGGAGTAATAAATAAGCTAGAAAAAATTGGATTAACAATTCAAGAAATACTAAGATTTAGAAATAAATTGGGTGATACTCCTCTAATTTATGCAGTGAAACAAGGTGAAATAGACACAGTTCGCTTTCTCTTATTACAAGGTGCTGATCCTAGAGTAGTTGATAATAATTTTAAGTCCCCTATTGAAATAGCAATCGAAAGGAATCAGATCAACATAATAAACGCAATTGCCGAAATGATGCCATACCTTTTAGAGGATAAAGAAATAAACAATCAAGAAAACTCAGAGATGTATAACTTTGCTATAAAAACAAAAGAAAACACGTGTGATGCAAAAGATAATTAGACTTTTGATATTAATTTTAGTTGGTCATTTATGCTATGGAGATGATGCAATCAATGATTTTTTAAGCGCTCTGCATGATGTAAAATACGTATCTTACAATACAAAAGATTTTGCTAAATTTTTAGTACAGTGTAATAAAGCCAGCATACCACAAGATTTTAAGAAAGGTTTTGGTCCTAATTTAAATGGTGCTAATTTTAGTCAATTGTATTTAAGCAAATCTATTTTTGATGGAGTAAGTTTAATTGGTGCCGATTTTTCTAACACCGATTTATCAGATGTGTCTTTTATCGATGTTGATTTACGTGGTGCCAATTTTTCCAATGCTAATTTACATGGCGTTAAAATAAAAGGCACAAATTTAAGTTTTTCAAAATTTGCTTCTACAAATTTAACAGATATCATATTTGATCAGTCTAATATCAGTTATGCTGATTTTATCAATTCTAATCTCAACAAAGTAAGTATGCGTAATATAATTGGTTTGCATACCAAGTTTTTGAATGTAAAAATGAATTTCTCCAATTTATCAAACTCAAGTGCCAGCTACATCAATTTTAGTGATAGTGAAATAAACGACACTGTTATGCAGAAAAATAATTTCGACAACGCAAGTTTCTTTGGAGTGGATGCACATAAGCTCAAGGTACAATTTTCTTCATTAAAAAATGCTAACATATATGGTGCAGAAATAAAAAAATCGGATTTTACAGGTAGCAATCTTTCAAACGCCTATTTTAATTCTTCCATTATAGTCAACAGTAATTTCGAAAAAGCCAATTTAAGCAATTCACAAATTTCCTATGTGAAAGGGGATAATTCAAACTTCATTAAATCTATACTAAATGGTTCCAAGATAAAACATGCATATGTTTTCGAAGCAGACCTTCAGGATGCTGACTTATCTAATATTGATTTTAGTTTTAGTGAATTGTATAAAGTTAACGCCTATGATGCTAACATTTGTCACGGAAAGTTTCATAATACTAAAGTTGTGAATTCTGACATGAATGGTTCGTTCTTTGACCATTCATTGTTTACCTCTGCAAAAATAGAAGATTCAGATCTTTCCACAACTTCAATGTATAAGACAAAAATTAAAGACTCTCAAATTTATAATAGTACTCTTTCCCACCATAATATGGATTCGAGTGAGATAGAAAATTCAATATTCTTCAAATTATTAGCTGATAATTCGAGCTGGTCTAAGTCAAAAGTCACTAATTCAAACTTTATTGAAAGTGATTTCAAATCCTCCGTGTTTTATGATAATGCCTTTAGAAAGACTAGTTTTTTTCTTAGCAATTTGAGTAATTCAACAGTGAGTGATGTCTCTTTCCTCTCTTCAAGCATATATAAAAGTTCAATTGCTGATATTCATTTAACAGATTGCAAATTTGATAATTCAATTTTGATTGACAATCAAGGACAGACAAAAATTACAAATCTAGAGAATGCCATAACTTCAATTAAAGATCTGCAAGAGAAAATATCGCAGGGCAAAAAATTTGATGTAAATTATTCTTACTTTGAGTTTAAGGATATGAATTTAGAAAATGCTAATTTTTCTAATTCAATATTAAGTAGAGCAAAGTTTGTAAACGTTAATTTGAATAAGGCAAATTTTGAAAAAGCCGATTTACGTTATACTGTCTTTGATAATTCCTCTCTTATTGATGCCAATTTATCAAATTCTAATTTAGAGGGCTCTAGTCTTTTAAACTTTGATTCAAAAAATACAAAGTCTTAAAAAAGCTCTATAATGTACTTGTTAAATAAAGAAAAATGACCGTAAAAAATGAGGGCATACTACTGATTCTATCCTCTCCTTCTGGAGCTGGAAAAACTACTATATCAGAAAAATTACTTGAGCAATCAACTGATTTAGTTATGTCTGTTTCTATGACTACACGCAAACCTCGTCCCGGTGAAGTAAACGGAAAAGACTATTTTTTCGTTACTGAAGAAAAGTTTCACGAACTATGTAAGGCTGGTCAAATGCTTGAATATGCCAAAGTTTTTGAGAATTTTTACGGTATACCAAAAGATTTTATAGAACAAAACCTGAGTAGTGGAATAAGTGTTTTACTGAATATAGATTGGCAAGGAGCATTTCATTTGTTTGAAATCTTAAGAGAAAAAGTTGTAAGTGTTTTTATACTACCTCCCTCAATGGAAGAGCTTAGACTGCGTCTACAAAGGCGTAATAGTGATGATGAAATTGAAATAGAGCGTAGATTAGCCGAAGCGCAAAAAGAGATAAGTAAAAGTAATAAATATGATTACGTAATAATTAATGATGATCTTGATAAAAGCGTAGAAGAGATAAAATCAATACTAAGTAAAGGAATGCTTAAAAAATTAGAAGAAAAATCAAGTTTGAAAGATCTATAAAAACATTGGTTTGTCTCTTTCAGAGCACTCATGCTTCACAGTTTAGCCACATTTATTATTTTTTAAGATAAAATAGTTAAAATAGTAGACAAGTGCTAAAGTGGGGATTTGACTATGACAATAGATTTTCTAATAGAAACTATTTTTCTGCCTTTTCACCTATATTTCGATAACATCTAGCTCAATTTAAAAGTTTAATACAATTCGTTAACGCCAAATAGCTTTTAATATTGAGGTTTTAATATGAGTATAGATCTAAGTATATCAGTTACTAATGCAAACAAACTAGATAAACATATAAACAAAAATGAAAAACAAGATAAAAAAGACAAGCAATTGTATAATATTATAGAGAGAAAGGTAAAAAAAGAAAAACATCAGCATAAAAAACCAGGAAGTCGAGATGGAACACTCAAGGAATGTAAAAGGTTATTTAAGGAAGGCGCTAGTCCTGAAGTATTAACTAAATTAAAAGAATCGCTTAGAGAACAGGAAAAATATCACAGATATTATGTCCAATGTTTCCTTCCAGTGCTAGGTGAAGTAATAGAACGATCGAAAAGAATATCAAATGAAACAAAAAAACAAGTAATTTCTGAAGTCACTAAAAGTTGTTTTAGTAGGCACAGCGAACAAGACAGTGGCTACGGTAGCGATTTTGAAGATGAAATAAACGGAATATCAGATTCTGATAGCGATTTTGAAGATGGAATAAACAGAATATCAGATTCTGATAATGACGTTCAATTACTAAATGCAATCCAAAATGGAAACAACAGGAAATTTAGAAAATACCTAAAAGATTGCACAAATGTCAGTGGCATAACAGATGAAAAAGGAAATAATATTTTACACCTTATTGCATCGCTCAAAAAGAAACAAAAGCTTAAGTTTCTAGATACCTTGATAAAAATAGCTAACGAGAAAAATTTAGTACAACTTGTTGATAGTGAAAATCAAGAAGGAAAGACTCCTTTTCAGGTAGCACTAATTAACAAGATAATAAAAGGGAAACATGAGTCTAATACAGTTAGAAGTAGCGATAATACACTTAAGTTTCTTGCAAAATTGTTAAAGTATGGAGCCAAGCTAAGCTTACCTACAGAGGATTTAGAAAAATTATCTAAAAAGCAAAATGAATACTATCTTAAATTTTTAGAGAAATTGGCTGAGCGAAAACCAGAAATAAAAACAAAAGTTGAAGAAGTTATAGCCCATACCATAAATACTCCAGATAGTAATGATAATTATCAATTACATTTAGCAATTAAAAATAAAGATGAGAAATCCTTTAAGGAGTTATTGCAAAAAGGAGCAGATATTAGCCTGAAAGATACAGATGGTAATAATGCTTTACATCTAATAGTTTTAGAATTAAAGCAAAAACGAAAGTTTGAATTTTCAAATATAATATTAAATATAAGTAAGGAGGAAGAAAAAGAGTATCTTAAAGCACAGTTTAAAAAAGCTATAAATGCTGAAAATACAGCAAAACAAACACCTCTTTATTATTTATTCCAGCATATAAAAGAAAAAAATGAGGATCGATCATGTACAGATAAAAAATTTGAAAAAACAAATAGATATAAAGCCTTAGAGTTATTTCTCCAAAATAGTGCAGACATTACTGCTCAAGACAAAGAGGGTAATAATGCTTTGCACTATATTGCTTCGCTAAAAGGAGAACAAAAGGTTGCATGCTTGGAGTTGATTTCCAGTTTAGTAAAAGAAAAAGAAATATCTGAAGATCAGTTAGGTAAGGCCATAAAGGCCATTAACGAAGAAGGAAGAACACCGCTACAAGTATCATTAACAAAAAAAGCAGAAAAAGGCAACCACCTTTCGCAAATGAAAACAATTTTTGATCTAGGGAAAAAGTACGACAATACAACAAAGTTTTGTGCAAAGCTGCTAGAAATAGGTGCTGATTACCGTTCTCTGAAACTAAAAGATCGAGAATTTCATACTGAAAAATATTATTGCACTTTACGTAATTTAGAAAATTACTCAAAAACTCCACAAGAAGGAAAGGTAAAAGCTAAAGAACTAAGGAAAAAACTTGAAAAAAAATATAACGTTAGAACTTTTTCAAAAAAATGTCAGCATATTCTACACAAAACAGGAGATGGCCTAAAAGCTGCATGGAAATGCATTGATCCGGGCAGGAGAGCTAGTGTATTGTTAGCAATCACAGTAGCAACTACTATTATTACAATGGTAACACTTTCTTGCTTCCAAGGACAAATTGCAATTGGAGCAGCGTTACCCATCATAGCTATAACAGGAGTGGTGTGTCTGATATTCACTTTGGGACTTAGCGACATTAGGAAGTCTGTTAAGGAATTAACCAACGATAAGCAAAGCCGTAAAGATGATCACCTAGCTGCAAAACAACCTGAAAATATTACTGAACAACAAAATTTAGCTAACAACTCAGCAGAGCAAGAAGTACAAAGATCGTCAGATCAATCAGAGCATACAGAAAGTCCAGCTACTCAAATGAGCAATATATCAATATCACGTCAATTTACAAATATGCTAGATGGATTGACTAATAAATTCTCTTTTCCGGGGCGATGAAATTAATCTCATCGCTCAGAGTTTTTTTAGCAACTTTTTTATAGTCAATTTCTACACTGACTTGGCTTTTCTCTTCTTTAAGCCATGCCATAGTATGTTTCATCCAATTTTTATCATCACGCTCGGGAAAATCTTCACGAGCATGGGCACCTCTGCTTTCCTTACGATTAGCTGCGCATTCCATGGTAATAACCGCTTGTGGAATCATATTTGCAAGCTCCAGTGCTTCAACCAAATCACTATTCCATATCATACTGCGATCTTCAACTGCAATTTTAGGCATCATTTTTGCTACTTCTTTTATAGCTTTTTTACCTTCTTCTAAAACTTCAGCAACACGAAATACTGATGCATATTTCTGCATAGTGTGCTGCATTTCACTGCGTATTTTTGCTACTTTGAGCTCTCCAGAAGCAAATCGCATTTTATTAAATCTATCTACTATCCAGTCTGTGCAGTCTAAATGCAATTTTTTATGTGGTGCATCAGGTTTCAATTTTTCTTTTGCTCTGAGCGCTGCAGCTCTACCAAAAACCACAAGATCAAGAAGCGAGTTAGAGCCAAGTCGATTTGCACCATGTACAGAAACACATGCCGCTTCTCCAATTGCAAACAATCCATCCACTACTTCTTCCTTACCTTCCTTCAGTGTTATCACTTCTCCATGATAGTTGGTTGGAATACCGCCCATGTTGTAGTGAACAGTTGGAATAACAGGTATCGGATCTTTAGTAACATCAACTCCTGCAAAGGTTTTTGCTGTTTCACTAATACCTGGCAATCTGAGTTTGATCACTTCCGGATCAAGATGCGATATATTCAAGTACATATGATCTTTCTTTGGCCCAACTCCCCTTCCCTCTCTAATTTCAATTGTCATTGCTCGACTTACTACATCACGAGAAGCCAAATCTTTTGCCTTTGGCGCATAACGTTCCATAAACTTCTCACCCTGAGAATTAACGAGGTACCCACCTTCACCGCGGCATCCTTCCGTCATCAAGCACCCTGAGCCATATATTCCTGTTGGATGAAATTGCACAAACTCCATATCTTCAAGTGGCAACCCAGCTCTTACCACCATGCCATTACCATCACCTGTGCAGGTGTGTGCACTTGTTGCAGAAAAATAAACACGTCCATAACCACCTGTTGCTATTACCACAAAATGTGCACGAAATCTATGCAACGTACCATCACACAGCGACCAAGCTATCACCCCACAGCATGTCCCTTTGTCCATAATCAAATCGATTACAAAATATTCGACAAAAAATTCAGCGTTAAATTTAAGACATTGCTGATATAGAGTATGAAGAATTGCATGCCCAGTTTTATCTGCTGCTGCACAAGTACGCTGAGCCGATTTTCCTTTACCAAAGTGAGTTGTCATTCCACCAAAGGCACGCTGATATATTTTTCCATCTTCCGTACGAGAAAAGGGTACACCAAAATTTTCAAGTTCAATCACAGCTTTGGCAGCATTTTTACACATATACTCTATTGCATCTTGATCGCCAAGCCAGTCTGAACCTTTTATTGTGTCATACGCATGCCAGCGCCAATCATCTTCAGCAATGTTGCTCAAGGCTGCACTAATTCCGCCTTGTGCTGCAACTGTATGACTCCGTGTAGGGAAAATCTTAGAAATACAGGCAACTGAAAAATTAGTTGCAGCCATTCCAAGTGTTGCTCTAAGCCCTGCTCCACCTGCACCCACTATCACCACATCATACTCATGCTCTATGATTTCATACGCTGACTTATCCATATCCACTTATTTTATCATCACAGGCTTATAATATCACAGAAGTAGAAAAAATCTATACAAGTTTTCTGGATGTAAGCTTCTGAAACAAATCTATAGTAAACGATGTAATAACAACCATAGGGCGTCATGAAAGTAGCTGAAATTGGAATGACACTATCATAAAGGAATAAGTGTAGTTATTTGCATAACATTGATGACTTATGCCTATTTAATTAGATCTAAAATTAGATAGAAAAAGGTAATCTTGATAAAACTCATTTACAACAAGTTCTCTCGCACTTGAATTTTCCGTTTGCACTTTTTTGTATCCTAATTTATGGCTTATTGAATCTTTATATGAACTAACTGCTTTATATATCTTACTTACCTCTCCTGGAAAGATACCACCAACAATTATAACGCATAACCCTGCAACTGTTGCAAAAGCTAGAGTTAAACTTTGCCTCCAGTTAGCTTTTTTTTCTTGTATACCAGCAGGGCACAATTCACTTGACATTTCTTTTAGATACTCATGCCACATGTGATTGCAGTTTGTACATTTCACTTTTCTTCCAGATTCACCTATTTGCCCACGAGATACTAAGTAAGTTTTAGTACAATTATGACATTGTATTTTCATAGTGCTTACGTATAAAATAATATAAATTTGATATCAATATGTATATAATAAATGAAAAATTTGCAACTAAAAAATTACAAGATGAGATAGAAAATATTTGGAAAGATAAAGAAAAACTTAACCTAAAACACGAAGCAAGATTAATAATCAAAGAGGTAATTGAGTTACTTGACAGTGGTAAAATTAGAGTAGCAGAAAAGCTATCAAGTGGAGAATGGATAGTACATAAGTGGATAAAGCAGTCAATATTATTACATTTCCTCACTGAGGAAAGCAAAATAATAGACAACACCAATTGCTGGTTTGACAAAATCGGTAGTAAGTTTAGTGAATGGAATGAAGAAAAATTTTACCATTCAAAAATTAGAGCAGTTCCTGGATGTTTTGTCCGCCAATCTGCTTACATAGGTAAAAATGTTGTTCTAATGCCAAGCTTTATCAACGTTGGTGCATACATTGATTCTGGCACAATAATAGACACTTGGTCAACAGTTGGTAGTTGTGCACAAATAGGAAAAAATTGCCATATTTCCGGTGGAGTGGGAATAGGCGGAGTTCTTGAGCCCATTCAAGCTTCTCCAGTCATTATAGAAGATAATTGCTTCATTGGAGCGCGCAGTGAGGTAGCCGAAGGTGTTATAATAAGAGAAGGATCAGTCCTTAGTATGGGGGTGTTTATTGGAGCATCAACAAAAATTATTGACAGAGAAACAAGCAAGATATTTTATGGTGAAGTACCACCTTACTCTGTAGTTGTACCAGGATCTACTCCACCTAAAAACAACATTTCAACCTATTGCGCAGTTATAGTAAAAAAAGTGGACGAGAAGACGAGATCAAAAACTTCTATAAATGAAATATTGAGAATCTAACTACTTACCGTCACTTTTTTTATCATTATTACTAACTATAGTAATGGCATATGCGCATAATTCTGGAAAAGAGATCCCGTTTTCTTGAGACAGCTTGTATAATTTTTGCAAACTTTCTTTAACTTTATTAGGAATGTTTCCTCCACGCTCCTTTGCAAGCCATGAATCTTGATGGTGAATTGGATGAGTATCACCCTTTGGATTTCCTATATATACTGCAAAAGGTGCATTCTGTCCTTTGAAATCACACTGTACAGTAAATTTTTTTATAGACTCAACCATTTAAAGACCTCTACTTTTCTTTTTAACCGATTTTATAGAAGATACAAGAGGTGGTTTTTTGATAAAATCTTGCCTATTAAACACACTTTCTTTGCCTTCTAAAGCTCGACGAACATCGGCTCTGCTTAGCTGTGACTCTTTTGCTACCCTCATTCCATGCTTTACCATAATATTAGTATATGCTAACACTTTTTTTACTAACTCTAGATCACCATTCAACATTTGAACCAATGCTTGAAATACCTCCGCTAAAGTTAATCCATCAGCACTTACAACCTTATTTTCTACAAAATTGATAGCTTCTTTAAATTTATATTCAATACCATCATCTTGAGGTATAAGGGTAACATAATCCGTATCTTGATTGTCCATAACCAAAGGAATACTACTCATATGTTTTTAAACTTATATTATATATATAAATACTCCACTATTTTATAGTATGGCACGCTATAGTTAAATGTTTATTAATAATATGCTCACTTATATACACGAATTAATTGATAAAAGCCAAGGATCAATATCTATCAGTGATTTTATGAACGCTGCTCTATATCATAAAGAGTACGGCTATTACATGAATAAATTACCACTTGGCAAAGATGGTGACTTCATTACTGCACCTGAAATTAGTCAGCTATTTGGTGAAACAATTGCAGTGTGGATAATGAATACATGGGAAAAATTAGGAAAGCCATCAAAATTTTCTCTAGTTGAACTTGGACCAGGTAAAGGAACACTCATTCATGATGTAATAAGAGTCACCAAAAAATATAGCTGTTTTTTTAGCTCAATGGACATTCATCTAGTTGAGATAAGCCCTATTTTACAGAAAATACAAAAGGAAAAATTAAAGGGATTAGATATTAATTGGCACACAGATGTCGACAACTTACCAAATCAGCCAACTATTTTTTTTGCAAATGAGTTATTTGACGCCCTTCCAATTGACCAATTTATTTATCGTGATGGGCAGTGGTATGAAAATAGAGTAATAAAACAAGATGATGGCAGTCTTTCATTGTCACTCCAGTGCTTAACCAGACCAAAAACTGGATTCCAGACTGGAATGACAGGGGGTTTCAATGGTGCAGTAGTGGAAGTATGCCTAGCCGGAATCGAAATATTAAAGAAACTTGAGAATAAGATAGTCAATAACGGAGGAGCTGCCCTGATTATAGATTATGGTTATGTATATCCTGAATATAAGAGCACTTTGCAATCGATAAGGCAGCATCAGTATGCTAATTTTCTTGAAAATATTGGTAACAGTGATATTACTGCACTTGTAAACTTTCAAGCGTTAAAAGATTCATTAAAATACTTAAATTGTGAGATTTTAACTCAAAGAGAATTTTTATATTTGTTTGGTATAAAGGAAAGAGCGCAAGCTTTAATGGAAAATGCAAGTAATGAACAGAAGAATAAGATCTTCAGTGAATTTTTAAGGTTAACTGAAAATATGGGTACTCTCTTTAAGGTAATGCTGATTCACCATTTGTAGTCTTGTGTAGTTCTTATGTTAAACATACAAATACTAAAAAATTTACAGAATAAAAAAGGTAAAAAAAACGTATCTGTTCAGCAGAGTAGCAAAATAAGATAGACAGATAAGACTATCATAGGAACAAATAGGTGTCATGAAAGTAGCTGACACTGGCACGACAACAAAAAAGTTACTCAAATGACACCCTTTTGATGCACAATTTTTGGTGCATCACGTACTGATTTTCATCCAAGACGATGTCATGCAAGTAGCTGACACTGGCATCCAGCCTTTTCGCGCAAAAAACGTTGTAAAGTGTTTAGTTGGATCCCAGCTGGAATGACACTTGGTTATGCAAGAAATCTATTGTCAAAAAAAATTACTTCCGCATATTTTGAATCTGATTATAATGACAATTAGAGATATTTTAAGAGCTCAAAATCTATCTTTGTCTGCAGACTTTCAGTTAACTTTTCAATAAAAAACGTAGCGTATCTTTTTCAGCGGTCTGTCATATGTGCGCTGCATTTTTTTCTAATCTTTTTATACAGGAGGATTTTATGTCCAGAATTCCAGATACTTGACCTTTACTTTAGCTAATAACAGGCGCCTGTGATTTTTATAAAGAAAGTGTAGGAAAAACTGTTTCCAGGCATAAATTTGCCATGTATACCTAAAAAGTAATTATATTAGCATAATATTCATACTTATATGCCAATATTAATATTCTTTGAATGGAATACGAAATTAATGTTGAAAAAATATGTACCAAAAAATTTATGTGGGATCTATGCCGAAGCTCAAATTGCATGACACCATTTATTTTTATGGTTTTGTCTATTTTATTTTGCCACTCTGCTAAACGGATACATTTAATTCCATTTTTATCGAGCAGATAATTGTCATATATTAGCTTAGTTCTCCTGTTATACTTAAATATAAATCAGCATAGCCCTAATTTTTTTATATATTTTACTTCTTTCTCTATATTTAATAATAGGCTTGAAAATAAATGGTAAACCTATAATTGTTAAGCTTAGAGCTAGGATTGAAAGTACACAAAAGGCTTTGTGTTTACTATGTAGCTCTTTCAAGTAAAGCATCAAAAACCTACAAAATTTTTTGTAATTTTCTTCAATATTTTTTTTGCTATGAGCCTTGTCAATAAACATATCTATTGCAGTATAATCATTACTACAATTAATTGCCCCTTTTTCTATTAATAGCTGAGCTATATCAAAATAATCCTTTTGAATAGTAAGATGCAGAGGTGTAAAACCTTGTTGATCACAAATATTCATATTGGCTTTTACTGCTAACAACATTCTTACAATTTCTACATGGCCTTTTTTAGCTGCAAGTAGCAGAGGAGTTCTGTTGCATCTAGTGACGGCATTAACGTTTACCTTAAGCTCCAATAAGAACTTAACTGCTTTAGTATCACCATTATAGCTAGCTTTATGTAACCTGGTGTTACCGCTACAATCTTGGTCATCTGCTTCTATTCCCTTTGAAACAAGAAATGTTACCATTTGCCTATTATTATGCTTAATAGCGCAATCCAGTGCATCAAAACCATGTTTATTTTTTGTGCAAATAAACTCTTTTAACTTAGCTTTTGCTTGCTTTACAATAAGCTTTACCAGTTGCATTTTGTTGTTATATGCTGCTAGAAAAAGCGTAGTATTATTTTCTGCATCTTTTGCTTCTATGTTTGCACCTTTCTTTATCAGATATTCTATAATCTCTGCTCTACTTTCATAATGTGTAGTACATTGATAAATGGTCAAAAATAAAGGAGTACGAAAGTTATTATCTTCACATTCAAGATTTGCTCCGCTATCAATTAAAATCTGGACACTCTTTTTAGAACCGTATAATGAAGCTATGTGAAGAGGAGTATAGCCTTCCTCAGCATCTTTTTCATTAACTTTTGCGCCTTTTGTTATTAAAAAATCCATTAATTCTGTGTCATCTTGTAGTGTAGCAAGGTGAAGTGGAGTAAATCCATTTTTATCTCTAGAATTAATTGTCAATTGATTAACAAGAAGTTTAGCAATTTTTTTGTGTCCATGCATAATAGCATAATGCAGTGGATTTCTATTTTCATTGTCCACAACATTAAAGTCAGCTTCGTGCTCTAATAATGATTTTACTCCAACTAAATCGCCTTCTTTTGTAAACTTATGCAAGAGAGTGACTCCGCTTACATCTTTTGAGTTAATATCAAATCCACTTTCTACCAATTGATGTATGTCTTCCTCACACGCCATACCATTTTAATTAAACCCTTTTCGCATTAACAATACTCCCACTTAATTAAGTTTGAATGAATCTGTAAGAGAGATATCACAATTTATTGAAGTTACTAAATCCGATATATTAAAGTCCACAATTTCCTGAATAAAGCCCTGACGATATTTTGCACACATCCATCTGCACACGCTCTCCAGGTACTTTACAGTTATAACGCTTGACCTGTTTGCGATAATGACGTTTAACATGCAGAAGACTTACATCATGTTTTTTGAAAATTTTGTGTATAGTAGCCAATGACAAGGATAAATCATATAGACGTCTTAACTCGGTTTGAATACGCCTTGCCCCTAGCTTTCTAGTTTGTCTTAGATGAAGAATAAGCTGCTCATCTGATTCATTGATCTTTTGCAAAGGTGAAGTTTTAGGCTTACTACTGAGATCTACTAATCCTTTTTCACCTAACTCTTCATAACGTTTGTACCATTTACGTAAGGTAAAACGTGAAATACCATAATGCTGACATACCTTTCCTGCATGACCCAACTCTTTGTATAGTTTTATCCAACTCAGACGTAGTTTAACCCTAGAATTTATCCTTTGCAATTGTAATAAGGTCTATAAACTACTGCAAATCCAAATTTCTATTTGATCTTACATTCTTATTGTAATAACCTCTATGGATCACACAGCATTAGTCGTGTATCTGAACAGATACTTTTGTACATGGATCAGCTTTATGTGTATCAATTCTGTCTACTTCAAGTTTCCAGCAAAACTACTTTCTAATGTATTGCTTTCAATCAAGTTCTTTGTTAAGCTCACTGTTAGTGGATGTCAATTATCTTAACATAAAAATCAAGGCAGCTTTAGGTATAAATACGAGTAACTCGTATAAGTAAAGAGGCTATAAGAAGTTTCTTACCATTCTATTCAAACGGGTTTTAAACTTTTGAAATGTCATGACATTGTTGATACGTTTGTCAAGAAACGACAGGGTATCTGCAAAATCTTCTGAATAATCATTGATAAAAAAAAGTATCGTACTTAAGTACACTCCAGCTAATATTGCTCTTTTTGTATAGTAGTTAAAATCTGTTGATTGATCATGAATGCCATACCAAATCGCGCTAACAGTTCTGTACAAGAGTTTACTAGAAAAATATGTATTTTGGGGTAATATAGAGAATGATAAAACATTTTTTAAAAACTCTCTGTAATTTTGTAACTTAGCATAGTTTGAAAGGCGTATTTGGACAGCTAACTTTATCCGCTCTCTTACCTTCATATCTTCTAAATTGGAATTCCAAAGTTCAGTTTCCATTGAGCTATTTAAGTCCTCTGCTATGTACTCCAAAGCACTATATATTCCATTTTGAAATTTACAAAAACTATTGGCTAGGTTAAGGTTCGTGCACACTTTCAATAAGGTTGCATCACTTATTCCTTCAAATGGAACAACCTTAATCAGCTCATCTACTATTAACTTTTGTTCCATACAATATTATACTAAACATCACATATAATTATACCTGAGATTTTCAAACATTCTGCAAAATGCTTCACCGCGCTCTTCAAAATTTTTCCACTGATCAAAAGAAGAACATGCAGGAGAAAGTAATATCGCTACTTCTTCTTTGCTATTTATGGCCTCTTCAAAAGCCAGTTTAAATGCGTTTTCTAGATTATAGCACTTCATATAATCTATTTTGTTCTCCATAATGTTTGCAAAAACTTCAGTTGATTCTCCAATAAGAAAAGCTTTTCTAATCTTGGTGAAATGCTTGCTTAATGATTCTATTCCGCCTTTTTTGCTTTTTCCGCCAACAATCCAGTATATGTTTTTATAAGATAAAATTGCCTTTTCGGTCGATTCTGCATTGGTTGCTTTGCTATCGTTGATAAAAAGTACATTATGTATTTTGCCAAGAAATTCATTTCTGTGTCTTAGCCCTGGAAAGGATTTGATTTCATTGACAATAGTGCTGCTATCTACTCCAAGTAACTTGCACACAGCGTGTGCAGCTACTATATTTTCTACATTGGATACTAGGTTTACTTTCATATCACTCATTGATAAGTTGTGATTCTCTAGTTTTAGCGAGATCTCCTGAATCTCAGCACTCCTTTTGTCATCCAAGTAGCTGACACTGGGATCCAGATAATTTCGATCTATACCAGTAATCTGTTCACTATAATCAAGCAAATTGTTATCTGCCAATGATATTAGATCTCTTGCACTACCCTCTGTCATCTGGGTAGTTGGCAATGGTTTTTCTTTTCTGGTCACGCGCTGGAATGACACCAGGGAATATGTTACTGAAATTGGAATTTTGTTCCCAGTGAATTTATTGAATACATCAGCGGTAATTTTGTTATCACATCCTATCACGGCAATCTTGCTACTGTTTATCAGTTTTAATTTAGTTGCTATGTAGTTATTCATACTTCCATGTCTATCTATGTGGTCTGGTGTGATGTTTAGCAATACAGAAATGTCTACATTAATTTTATTTATTAGCTCCAATTGAAAAGAGGAGAATTCAATTACATAAATTTCTGCATCTCTTTCTAAATCCAAAATAGGCACACCTAAATTCCCGCCAATAGCTACTTTTTTCCCTGTGGATTTTAATATGTGCCCTATTAGTGACGTGGTGGTTGATTTGCCATTTGTTCCTGTAATGCCTATAACCTTCTGATTTGTAGTTTTAGTTTCAAGAAATAGCTCAATGTCTGATTTTATTTTGCAGTCAAAGCTTCTTGCAAGTTTTACTACCCAATGCGTTGGTATTGGCACTCCAGGGCTCAAAATTAGTGTGCTTATCTCATGCCAATTATACTCATTGGGATGAGTAAAGTTACACTCTTTATATATCTTTTTTGCATTTGCTATTTGCTCTTTATTATCATCCCATGCATATATTTTTGCACTGCTTTTTGTTAGAGCATTAATAACGGACAAACCAGTTTTACCAAGGCCGAAAACCGCAACACTTTGATTTTTGTATTTGTTTAGTTGCACTTCTAGATAACTTATGCGAACCATTTTATAAAGATATAATACAAATTATAATGACTTCTTCCATAGTTTTTGGCAGTGCTTAACTTTATTGTCACAACCTTAGCCAATAGAAAACTCCTTGACACATTTTGCCAACTCCCTTGCCATGACAATAAGAGTATTTATCCTTTAGAATTAATTAAGAGAAAATTTTTTCTTGACTTGTTGTATAATTTGATAAAAGTGATCAAAATCTAAGCTTGCACTACCAATTAAAACTCCCAACAGATTTGGAATACTGAGCAAGTTTCCTATATTTTCTGAGCTGACTGAGCCACCATATATAATGTGTTTTTTACCAGTACACAATTTTATTATCTCTATCACCTCAGCAATTGCGTCATTATTTGGCACATTTCCTGTTCCTATTGCCCATATCGGTTCGTATGCTATGGTATATTCACCTTGTGTTGGCAAACGGTTTTTGCATTGATATTCTATTACTTCTTTTGTTTTTTTATTTTTATAATCTTCTGAGTTTTCACCTACACAGATGATTGGGTGTAATCCTGATTCTATTGCTGTTTTCGATTTAAGTTTTATTTCACTATCTTTTTCATGAGCCCTTTCAGAATGTCCAAGTATTACGTAACTACATCCTAGTTCCTTCAACATTCCTGCACTAATTTCACCTGTGTAAGAACCGAACTCTTTATGATGGCAATTCTGTCCTCCTATTTTAATATTGTTGTTCAACTCTATATTGCTTTGAAATGATGTAAAAGGAGGGCAAATTACTAATTTAGAGGTAATTTCGTTGCTCTTGTTGTTAAGTTTGCCTATAAAGTCAACAAATGAAGAACGTGTTCCATTCATTTTCCAATTTGCTACTATTAAAAAAGACATCAATTTTTCTTATATGAATGAGAGTGCCGGCTGTCGGACTTGAACTGACAACCTACTGATTACAAGTCAGTTGCTCTACCAATTGAGCTAAGCCGGCATTAAATACACTGACAATATACAATTATTGATGAATTTTCGTCAACTAATTTTTAAAATACTGCATAATAAGATTATATGAGAAAATTTTTACTGAAGCCAAAAAAGAGTCTAGGGCAAAATTTTATTTTATCGAATGAGATAATAAAAAGAATAGTTGCCTTAGCCGGTAGCCTGAAAGATTTTAATGTTATTGAAATTGGTCCTGGGTATGGTGCGTTAACAAGAGAAATATTGGCATATAATCCAAAGTTTCTACTTTCTATAGAAAAAGATAGTAGTTTAGTGAAACATCACGAACAATTGCTAAATGAGCATCAGGGAAAATATAGAATTATAGAAGCAGATGCACTTAATGTTGTAGAAAAAGAGCTGGTAGAATGTCCAGTCAAAGTCATTGCTAACTTGCCTTACAATATCTCAGTAGCGTTATTTTTAAAGTGGTTAAATAATATAAAATTTTTTACGAATTTGACGTTAATGTTCCAAAAGGAGGTAGCAGAGCGTATTACAGCAGAACCTAATTCTAAAGATTATGGTTCCCTATCAGTGCTAAGCCAGTTACTATGCGACATAAAGAAGGAATTTGATATTGAACCTAAGGAATTTTTTCCAAGACCAAAAGTATATTCTTCAGTAATTACAGTAAAACCTTTACCCACTCCAAGATTTGCAGTAAATTTAGAAACCTTAACAAAGCTAACACGTGCTGTGTTCGCTCAAAGAAGAAAGATGCTGAGAAATAGCTTGCAAAGTATAACTAGTGATGTCTCAACTATTCTTGAGAATGCTAAACTGAGTGGAGACGAACGTCCAGAAAGCTTAACTATTGAGCAGTTCTGTTTGCTAGCAAATAATGTAATTTTGCGATAAATATATTAGGAGCTACATCCCTCTTTTATCCTATTTTGATCTAAAAATAGCTGGAGCCAGGCTAATTTTGCAAAAGCTCTATTGCAATTTCATTAATTGGCGTATAAGCTTTAAATAAAGCATATGAAAAAAATGGAAGCTTGTTATTCGTTTGACGATGTACTTCTCTTACCGGCCTATTCTGATGTATTGCCTCGTGATGCAGACACAAGAACTTATCTAACAAATAATATAGAACTAAATATCCCTCTCATATCCTCTGCAATGGACACTGTCACTGAATCAGGCTTTGCAATAGCTATTGCCCAACATGGTGGAATAGGTTGCATACATAAGAATTTATCAATAGATGAACAAGTGTTAGAAGTAAGAAGGGTGAAAAAATATGAAAGCTGGATCGTGTATAACCCAATTACAATTTCCCCAGATAAAACAGTTGCAGAAGCAGTTTCATTAATGAGAGAGTATAATTATTCCGGCATTCCTGTAGTTGATCAACGCAAGTTAGTGGGAATTTTAACTAATCGAGATGTGAGGTTTATTGAAGACCAGAACATGAATATAAAAGTTTCCGAGGTAATGACAAAAGATAAGTTAGTAACAGTTCGAGAGCAGGCAGTAAACAGCGCCTCAGCAATGAAATTGTTGCATGCAAATAGAATAGAGAAGCTTTTGGTTGTTGATGAAAATTCTTGTTGCATAGGTCTAATCACAGTTAAAGACATCGAAAAATACAATAGATATCCAAATTCATGTAAAGACAGTAAAGGTCGACTCAGAGTTGCCGCTGCAATTGGTACTGGTAAAAAAGACGGTATAGAAAGATGTGAAGCTTTGATCGGAGAGGAAGTCGATGTGGTTATTGTAGATACCGCTCACGGTCATTCCGAGAACGTTATCAGCACTATTAAGGAAATAAAAAAGATGTATCCGAATACGCAATTAATCGGCGGAAATATTACAACAAAGGAGGCTGCTGAAGCGTTAATTGATGCTGGTGTTGATGCAGTGAAAGTTGGAATAGGGCCAGGATCAATTTGTACTACCAGAATAGTTACAGGCGTTGGTATGCCACAATTCTCTGCGATCAAGAATATTGCAGAGGTTTGTAAAACAAAAAACGTCAGACTAATTGCTGATGGTGGAATAAAATATTCGGGAGATGTTGCAAAAGCTATTGCAGCTGGTGCTGATACTGTGATGATAGGTTCAATCTTTGCTGGTACTGAGGAAAGCCCAGGTGAGATTATCATGTATAAGGGTAGAGCATATAAGGAATATCGAGGAATGGGATCTATTAGTGCAATGAAACGAGGGTCAGCTAGCCGTTATTTTCAAGATTCAAAACTTGATTTAGTCCCACAAGGAGTAGAAGCAAGAGTTCCTTTTAAAGGTCCAGCTTCAGGAGTGATCTGTCAGTTAATTGGTGGGTTGCAAGCTGCAATGGGTTACACTGGCAACCGTAATATAGAAGAGATGAAAAAAAACTGCAAATTTGTCACTATTACTTCATCAGGGTTAAGAGAAAGTCATGCTCATGATATAATCATTACACAGGAAGCTCCAAATTACGCTTACCAAGCATCTAATTTATCATCTGATTCAGAGTAAATACAATCCCCTTTTGAGTGGGTCATGTCAACACTGGTACAACAATTGATATTGATATTAAGAGTCAAAAAGATGTCATCTAAGTGGCTGACACTGGAAAATCGATTGTAAATAAACTGACTACATAAAATTTTTGATCAAAATCAGTGCTATAAGTTGGAATAGCAACTTAAGGTAGATTGCCAGCTTAATATATTTTGATAAATCCAAAAATTATTTTAGCTATAAGAGAGCTTTGCTTTTTTGCTCCATCAGAATTGGCTTACTTTTAGTGATTCATGGAGTTAAAAAAGTCAGCATTGCTCTTTGTTAAAAGTAGTTTGTCACGTAAAAACTCCATTGCTTCAACAGACCCCATAGGATTAAGTATCCTACGCAATACCCATATTTTATTTAGTATGGCCTTATCAACTAATAGCTCTTCCTTCCTTGTTCCGGATTTTGTAATATCAATAGCAGGGAATATACGTTTATCAGCAAGTTTTCTATCTAGTATAATTTCAGCATTACCTGTGCCTTTAAACTCTTCAAAAATAACATCATCCATTTTTGAACCAGTTTCTATAAGGGCTGTAGCGATGATTGTCAAAGAACCACCATTTTCAATATTACGAGCTGCTCCAAAAAAGCGTTTTGGTCTTTGCAGCGCATTTGAATCTACACCGCCGGTTAGAACCTTTCCAGACGAAGGAATGACTGCATTATAAGCACGTGCAAGACGAGTTATAGAATCAAGCAAAATCACTACATCTTTTTTGTGTTCAACCATTCTTTTAGCTTTTTCTATTACTATTTCAGCAAGTTGGACATGACGGTAGGCAGGTTCATCAAATGTAGAGCTTACCACTTCACCCTTTACAGAGCGTATCATATCTGTCACCTCTTCGGGTCTTTCATCTATAAGTAATACTATTAGTTCTATTTCAGGATGATTTGTAGCTATAGAGTGAGCCATTTGCTGAAGCAATATCGTTTTTCCTGTACGAGGTGGAGCAACTATCAATGCTCTTTGTCCTTTTCCAAGAGGTGTAACTATATCTACAGCACGCATGTTTATATCTTTTTTATTATCTCCGCTACTATTGTTTTCAAGGATGAGGCTTTTTTCAGGATAAAGTGGAAGCAAATTATCAAAATGTACGTACTTTCTTAATTCACTGATTTCAGTAGAGTTTATACTGTGAACCTTAGTTAAAGTAAAATATCTTTCCTTATCACCAGGTGGCCTTATTTCTCCACATGCCATATCTCCTGTACGTAAATTAAACTTCTTTATTTGGCCATTGGAAATATAAACATCATCGGTACTTGGAGCATAATTTGCACTTGATGAACGTAAGAAACCAAAACCATCAGGCAATATTTCCACTACTCCACTTCCTGTGGTTATGCCTCCTTCTTCACTCATTTTCTTCATTAAACTGAATATCATTTCCTGTTTTAGCATCCTGCCATTGCCTTTACCACTAGTTGAAATTTTTCTTTCTTCAGCTAGCTCTAACAATTCTTCTGCTGTTTTCTCTTTCAATTCGCTCAGGTCCAACGTTTTCTTGTTTTTTTCAGCACCTTCACTGGTCATTTGTTTTACTGCGTCAGCATTATGAATTTGTTCGCTTTTTTCAGGTTGACCTACAACCTCTCCTTTTGCTAAGACATCTTCATTGATTGTTGTCATAATCCTCCAAAAATTTTAATTGATGCTTACTAACCTAAAATGTGAGTATAAAACAATAAATTAGGCTGAGCTAGTTTTTAGTGCGTATTTAGACTTAATTATTATTAAACTAGATACTTTACTTACATTATACTGATAAAAACTAACAAGTCAAGTCAATTTAATATTAACAAAGTACAAGAATTTGAGAATCATCAATAGCTATTATTTATATTTTTTAATCTTTGTTTCTTCTCTTCTTCTACTTTCGCTTTTTCTACTTCCGCTTCTAAATTTTCCTGGCTACATAAACCAAGTAGTACAGGATCTTGAGGTTTGATATTGAGTATGTTATGATGAGATCCATCTCTTACCTGCTCAACTGTGTAATTTGTTGTACTAACTAGCTTAGCTATCACATTATTGTTCAAGATAGGAAATTTTTTTACCAAATAATAAATCGCATTAGGTTTATCTCTACGCCTTGCTGTGGAAGCAAAGGCAAGAAAGCTAATCGTCTTTGCCCTTTTTTTCATATTTTTTATAATCAAATTTGGTACACGATTTGGATTTTTTTTGCAATTATCGATTTCTTTTTCAGTAATTATTTCAGAAATAATAGGGTCATACTTTTCAACTTCTATTTCCTCATCAGCTATGTCTTGTACTTTTTCAAGGGATAACTTGCAACATTGTGCTATTTGATCAAAAGTTAAGCTAGTGTTATCAACCAACCAAGCAGCTACTTGCATGAGAAATTGTTCATTTCTATCTTTATTGTCTTTAGAAGATTCCATTGACATCGAAAAAACATCTCCCATTTTAATATTCCTTTACTGTTATAGAAATAAAATATAAACCATTAAAACTAAAAAAGCATTAACTTTGTCATCCAATGGCTTTTTGGTTTATATTTCTTATCTCTTAGAACCTGTTCATAATCTTTTGAGGAGGAAAGAAGTAAAAGCAAATTTGTAGGCTAGTATTAAGTTTACGCTCGCAATTTTTCCAAAGTCGCCTACATTTTTCCAACCAGGCAAAAGATCTCTCACGTTAGCTAGTTGTTACTCTCTAATCCTGAAAATTGGCGTTCTATACTGTCTTAAACGTTTTATAAGCTCGTTTCAGCTTATGTAGGTAAAACCTAGAAATATTGTGAAGACGTAAGGTGCACATAGTGCAAAAAATTAAAAATAAGACGCCAACTGTATAATACTTTTGTCGTTTAATCTGCACAGATTGAAGATAATAAAATACCTTCAGTCTTATGATATGTATAACAATGTTACAAAAAATAATATCATAGAATTCAAGAAGATAATTCCTAGAGGGTTACTCATCTATAAAAGGCCGAATTTTGTTAGCTATTTAGATGTAAAAGGTAAGCTAAATTTTTATAAGGAAAAAACAGTAATTAACTAAAAGAGAGCGCTGGACGAGGCAACTTAATTGGTTTGCTATTTCAACCACCATAACTCAATCAACAAATTTTGAAAAAAAACACCGTGTTTTAAGAACCTTATTTATCGACATATAAAATTTTTTCTTGCCTCTTTTCAAAGAATAAAACATCTTAAATTAAGAATATTGATAATTCTTTATAGGGAGTATTATGCACGTAGGAAATTCTAATAGTCAGCAGGTAAGTCAGAATTTGCTACCTTCTTCAACTCATTCCTCTGATGAGGAGTACTGTGATGCTAGTGATAAGGTTGAGAGATCTTCTATATCTTGTGAAAGTGATTCTGACCTGGAGTCTATTCCTACTGTATCACATTTTAAGCAGCATACCTGGAAAGGTAGTCAGCATAAAGAAGTTGATAATATTCATCAAAGCAATCTTGATCAAAGCAAAGAAGGAATAAGAAAAATATTTAACCAAGATAAAAAACAATACATAAAGGAAAAGTTAGAAGATGGTAAATTAGTATGCTCAGGTAAACTTTCTTACGGTAGTATAGATATCAAAATACATGGTTCAGGAAGCTTATTTACTTCTAACCAAGATAATTTTGTTGCGAGGATAAGAGTTCACAATCAAGAAAGGTTAGATTTTACTAAATCTTTCATAGATGTTAAGAGAAAACTTTCTGAAAAGCTTGTAATAACCGAGATTTTAAAAGATGAATTGTTAGATAAAAGAAATACTGCTTATGGGCAGTTTAAACAACTTTTGCATGGTAGAAGTGATAAGACTGCAGATAATCTTGAGTATGCAGAGGATCTTTTACAGCTTTCCATCACACTAGAAAAATATAAGAAACTAAAAGATTTAGATACTTCAATATTAACTGATATAGCTAACAATAACTACATCTCAACTGAACTTAAAGATGTTATTCAAGGCTTGTTAAATATAGAAAAAGCTTTGCGTGAGAGAAACAAGAATTTTCCTAGACTCGATGATTCTGCTCAGCCCAGCATAAAGAATTTATTAGGAGAATTACAAAGAATTCGTAACGAGTTAATAGAGTGTCATAGAAAGTCCTTACGTGATAAATGTTCTTCCTACAGTTCCTCACTAGCCTATTTAATGATTTCTAATATAGATGCACTGCTTGAACAACAAGCACTTCATGTAAGTAACAAAGACATAAATTTATTTTCTGACCTTGCTAATGCAATGGATGAGCAACTTTTCTCAGAATTTTTAGATAATTTGCAGGATTCTTTTTTTAGAAAGGTAAATGAAATAATGAAGTACAATTCGTTGAAGGATTTTGCGCCTTTAACTCATCCTATTTATTTTTATCTTTGTAAGAGCTTTCAGGAGTTAATTTTAGAGATTAGTAGTAAAATAGACATTCCTGTTAATGATTTGCTTAAAAAAAATGAACAAGGAAAATGGTGCTTGATAAAAACTATAAATTGGCCATCAACTTCCTCTTTAAACCACTCTCTTGAGCAGCAATATCGCTTTATCTTTACACTAATGAAACATTTTGAGCCAGGTTATTATTCTAACGAAAGGAAATTTGAGAATGATAAAACATTATGGCAATTTATCAAGAGCTTGTTTGTTAGCAGTGACGAGTTGTCAGCTATACCTGAAGAGCGCTTAGTATGGATTTATATTCTTAACAATGCTATTGCCAATCCACTTTCCAAAGAAGAATTAAAGTTATTTGAACCTCTCATACAAGGCTATACTGATTTTATTAAAAACACAGAAAGTGATCATGATGAGTCATTTCGAATAGCAACACATAATGTTATAAGGTTTATAGCACAAACAAGTCCTTATCTCTCAAAAGAAGTTTCAGAAATTGATCGAGATATTTTAACAAAACAAATAAAATCTATTAAGAAGGCGTTTTTAGATGAACAATCTAGTGATTTTAGAGACTTGGTAGATGTATATAACGAGTATTGGAAGAATAGAAAATTTATTTTAGAAAAAATTCCTGATAAGTTTCCTTATGGGGAGTTCAAGCAAAACATGGAAGCAATACGTAACACACTACTTGATATTGCAAGTACTGCACTTGATAAAAAAGCAAAATCACAAGGGTTCATTAAGTACTTTAGATCGTTTAATGAATTTTTAGAGGATTTAAATAGTATAGAATTCAGTTGGTTTATTAAAGGAACTAATAATGACTTAACTGAAGTAGAAGTAGCCAATAAAGATAAAAATTCATATAAGGTTTTAGATCCTGAAAATTTCATCAAAAAATATAAGGATAATATCCCTAATCACTACTTAATTGAAATCACTCAAGATCTATTAAATAGTGTAAGTAATTTACTTGAGCAAAAAAAATGGTCTGATGACGATAATTTGAGTGCAGCAAGTGAGTTACTGTCAGCAATTAAGAAATCTTTTCTTTATCTAAAGGAGCAACCTAACTACGTGTCTTTCGATATATTCAAAGAAGAAAGTACAAAGCCGTTTATTTCTGTAGTAGGGAATAGCATATCTTATGAGGATTTTAAAAAACGAATTGGTATCATAGGGGAATCTTTTTGGTATTTAAGAAAACAAGATGAGATTGATATAGACAAAGCTTTAGAGCTATATAGAAAAGAAAACAATAATAGCACAGTAGAAACACTAAGAGATTGCTATAACAGATACTTAAAAGAATTTAACTCCTATATACAAGAGACTTCTGACAAAAATTACCAAGATAAAATTAAATTTATTACTGAAAAGGTACGGGAGCAATCAAAACAAATTAAAATTGATGAATGGAACACAAAATTCAAGAGAGAAACTTTACCTGATCTTCTTGCTGGATTAGCTGCTGTGTGGTCTATACAAGAATCAAAGGATATTGCAAGTACAGGAAAAAGCTTAAAGCCACATTGTATTCAAATATTATGCATTTTGCGATTGTTAAGTGTTGATAAAGACTCTAAAGGTGTTGATAAGCATCTTGCGCAAGTCTTAACAGGGCAAGGGAAATCGCTTGTACTAGGTTTACTCTCTTCACTATTAGTATTGACAGGTCATAAGGTCAGAACTGTTTGTTATAGTGAATACTTAGCAGCTCGAGATCAACAAGATTTTAACGGCTTTTTTAAGGAGTTTGGTATTGGTGACAAGATAACTTATGGTACATTTGAGAAGATGGCAAATGAAGTGATAAAGCCTGAGGTAAATGGCAAGAAACAAGATTTAAGAGAATTAGTTGAAGGTCTTATTTTAAATCACAGTGCGGAGCAATCTGAACAGATAAAGCAAGAGGATATTAGTAATACTACTCTTTTAATAGATGAAGTGGATGTTTTCTTTTCTGATCAATTCTATGGGAATAATTATGGTGCATGTAACACTATAGGTATTCCAGGACTAGCTAGTATTCAAGAAGAAATATGGGAAATGGCCAGCAAAAATTATGAAAAAAGTACTATTTTGAAAGAGGTAGAAGAATTCATTAAGAAAAAGATAGGAGAAAGAAATCAAGATTTTAAAGAATTTAATAAATTTTTATTTAAACCTGGAAAATACTATCTTTTGAAAGAAAAAGATAATGTGGTTATTAAAAAAGAATATACTAATCGGTCTCTCTATCAAGAACATCTAGAGGAAATGATTGATGCTGCAATACGTGTTACAAAAGGAAGTGATAAAGACTGGTACATTAACAACTATAAAATTAACGATAAAGGAATCATAAGTTATAGAAGAGACGATGGATTTTATTCCACTTTCACTTATTGCAGCTATTACAACGTATTTAATTACTTTAGGTTAAAGAAAAAAGACTTTGATTGTAAAAATTATGGGTATTTGAATATAGACTGTGGCAAAGTGTCTTATGCAGAATTGCCTAAGGAATATCCTCTTATCTTAGGAGTAAGTGGTACCTTGACTACGCTAGATGAGCATGAAAAAAAAGCGGTAAGAAAATCTTATAACATCAGAGAAAATTCCATCATGCCATCTTTTTTTGGTGATTCTCATTTGAAATTTAATTCAAGTGAAAATTTTACATCTCAGAATTCAGAAGAAGAATGGCTCAGTAAAATTTTTAATCGTGCAAACTCTAAGGTTGGTTCAGGACAATCAGTGTTAATATTTTTTGATACAGATGTAGAAATAAGAAAGTTTAAAGAAAAATTCTTCGGTAAATTTGATCGCTTACACATATTAACAGAAAATACGGAAGAGCATACCAAAGAAAAGTATATCGATGAGGCAGGTATTGCAAAAACAGTAACGCTAGCAACAAGAGGTATGGGTCGTGGTGTTGATTTTAAGTCTAGTGTTGCTGTAGAAAATAGCGGCGGGGTGCATGTTATACAGACATTCTTTTCACTTGATATAAAAGAAGAAACACAGATTAAGGGTAGAACTGCACGTAAAGATAATAAGGGTAGTTATGAGTTGATACTCTGTAAAGAACATTTGGTAAATGCTGGGTTTCTAAAAGAAGAAGAAAAAGAAATTACTATAAATTATGAAAGCTTGAATAAATCCAGAGAACAAAAAGTAAAAGAAAAAGGCTCAAAAAATGAGAAAAGAATTAGAGAGTCAGAAAGTAATCATAAGACAACGATGGATTTTCTTGAATCTTTTTTTCAAAAAGAATGTAGCACTAATATAGATCAGCCATCTGTGGAACCAGCAGTAAGTAGACAACAAAATAGGTAGGAGTTATATATGTTTAATGTTCAAAATCAACAGATTAGTGACAGTGGAAAAAATGTAAGCTCTTTACTGAATATTGAGCAAGCTATTGAATGTTTAAATTCTTTGGGGAGTTGGGTAGGAAATGAGCCTTGGCTAGCAAACGTGTCAGAAGAATTAAATAAACGGTATAGAGAGCTAAGGAAGGACATAAGAGAAAATACTAATTCTTGGTCTTATTCGCAGTATTGTAAACGCTTAGCTTACCACTATTTTAACCTTGCGTGCTATTATAATGATGAATTATTCAATAAGTATAAGATTGATTTAGACAGTATTCAAAGATATCTAGAAAAATGTTTAGAGAAGCTTGCTGAATTTTCTAGCGAAGACTATTCAGGCGAGACAAAAGGATTAAAGAATAATGCTGAAAAATTTTTGGCAGAAGTAAATGAAATATACAAGCAGCAGAACAATCTGCTAACAAAATATGGCACTTCTAGTAAAATCGAAAAGTACACAAAATTATGTGTTGTTTTAGGTCATATCAACCATATTTCTTTGCACCAATGCTCTAATGAGAATAAGCAGCAGGTTCAAAATATTCATCTGTTAAGAGTAATTAACATGCTAGAAGATGCAATTACTGTACCTGAGTACAAAAATACTTTCATTACTGCAGAGCAGTCTGACTATTTAGGTCAAGTGTATCAATTGGCTGGCCAACTTGCACTGAGTATACGATATAAGAGAACTAGTGACAATCTCAAAAAAACTGTAAATGCAACGAAGGAACATAGTGATAAGAAACAGGAGATAAAAGATATTATTAGCAAAGAAGTTAAAGAGTATAGAAGTAATTTAGTACAAGTTAAAGATTATATAGAAGAAAGGCTTCATAGATCGCTTAGCACTATTGACAATGCTTATATTGAGAGAAAATATATAAAATATTGCGCAAGGCTTTGGCTACAAGAAACAACAAATTTACTAAAAGAACTGACTGAAAGTAAAAGCCGTGCTGTTATTCAAGAAATTTTTAATTCACTAGATGATATAAAGGGTTTAAGCCAGATTCCTAATCCTTTAAACCAACTTGAGTGTTACATCCTTTTAATGAAGCACTATGAATTGGTTAGGAAAGAGGATGAAAAAATTTTCATAAGTCGGTTTAAAAAAGAGTGCTTGGAACAAATAGTTGCCTATAGTGATTCTGCTGAAAAAGAATTAGTTTTTCTAGAAACTTTTGTTGACTTTTTAAGTTCCTCTAAAAATCTTCAATCAATTATTGCTGAACTGGAATTAGGAGACTTTTGTCGTGGTGATTTATCGTTTGATGAATTGATCAATAATATTATGAAGCTTGAAGTAGATACTTATGGTGAAAATCTTACAGTTTTGCAAGAAGCAACAGAGGGCTTGGAGGAAGAAGCTCTTTTTTTAATAGACAAGTTTAAGGAAATTATAGGTGCTTATATAAAACCAGTAGAAATACAAAAGAGAAGAATAGATAATCGATTGGTTGTTGAAGTAAAAGGGAAGAACATTGTTGTCAGTGAAACTTTACGGCAATTAGAAAATGCACTTTTAGAAAATCCAAATATAGAGGAAGTACGTTTTGTCGGCGCTGATATTATACATATTGATACAAACCTTAAGAGTAAAGTTTGGCAGGGAAGGAATGTAGTTATTTTAACCAAAGCAATAAAAGTTTATGATCAAGTAACCTGGGATGTATCTGGAAAAGATAACGATCATACCTATTCCGATAATGCAGGTACTGGAAAAGATGGTCATGGCAAACAAGGAGCAGATGGTTATCCTGGGGAAAGTGGTGGCAATGTTTTAATTTTAACGGAAAAGATAGAAGGCCAAGAAAACTTTACCATTATTTCACATGGTGGCAAGGGTAGTAAAGGTCAAGATGGTGGAAATGGAGAAAGTGGAGAGGATGGAAAGAGCATTACGGAGGCAGAATTTAAAGAAAAATTTCCTCCGGCTGCTAAATTTACCCACGTGGACAGAGCAAATAATATATTAAAAACTGTTAATAACATTAAAAAAGATTCACAAGTCATAATATCTGAGTGGTATGAAAGCAAACGGGACGCATTCCCTTTTAAACGTGATGTGACTTTTAATGAAGAAATTATTGAAGAAGTTATAAAAGATTCTAAAGAAACAAAAGAACGTCATGGTAGAAGTTATGGAAGGGGGGCAGAGAGAAATGCCCTTTTGAGGGAAATATTTTCATAAATGCAATGACGAATCAAGAAAACGAGATTATCTTTTCTTTTGAACGTGGAGGTAAGACTACAAATTGCCAAGCTTTTCTGCTTTACAAAGGATCATTAGGGCAACCTGGAGGACATGGTGGAGAATATGGATTAGGTGGATATGCTGGAGAAATAACAGTAAAAAACCCAGAAAGCAGCCAGGAATTCAATACTATAAAAGAAGTTAAGCAAGGGAAAGAAGGAGAAAAAGGACAGGGAGGCTTATATGGTAATCATGGAGAAAATTGTAAGTTAAAAATGTGATATAAAAGAGATAAGAGGGAAAGATAACCCTACTCACTATAGGAATAGGGCTATCACGGGCGTGTGCGACCGAATGAAAATTGGTATTACAACCGTAGCCATCAAGGTACACTAGCCCTATCCCTCGATACGTTTGAATAGTTGTGTGGGACATATATGTGCACCCGTTTACAATCTTAAATTAATTAAACTATCGAGGTTATTATGATTGCATCTTATCAAAATTTTATTGGCATTGATATTGGAAAATTCAAAAATGTTGCTGCAGTGTACAACCAAAAAAACACTATCAAGTTCAATAATAATGATGCTGGTTGGCAACAATTGTTTCAAGAATTTTCAAATATTCTACCTAATTCTTTTGTAACTTTAGAAAATACAGGAAAATATGAGCTTGGTTTAGCACGTTCTCTTGTTGATATGAATGTTGCTGTGCATCGAGCTAATACTCGTAAAGTAAAAAGTTTTATCATATCACATGGAACTTTAGCAAAAACTGATCAATCAGATGCAAAAGCCCTTGCTCAATATGGTTTTGAACGCTATAGTGCTCTATCTCTATTTGTGCCTATGTCAAAAGAACAAACTGCCTTAGTTGCACTCTGTCAACGTCGTGATGACATTACGCAAATGAGAACTCAAGAGAAATGTAGGCTTGCAGCACCTGAAAACGACTATATAAAGGAAAGTTGCCAAAAAACAATAGACTTTTTTACCAATCAGATAAATGAGTTCAACGATGCCATACAAAGAATTATTGATAAAAATCCAGAGTTACAAAAGCGTCAAAAGATCCTGAGAACAGTGCCAGGAATAGGTCTCAAGCTATCTCAAGTTTTTGTGTGTCTAATGCCAGAACTTGGCTACCTAAACAAAAAAGAAGTTGCAAGTCTTGCTGGGGTTGCTCCACATCCAAAAGAAAGCGGTAAAACTATTGGTTACCGAAGGATAACAGGTGGTAGAAGCAATGTTCGTGCAAAGCTTTTTACAGCTGCTATGGCCGCTGCAAGATCTAAATCTGCACTTGGTGCTTTTTACTCTAATCTTATTGGTAGAGGTAAAAAGAAGATGGTAGCTATAACAGCTCTAATGCGAAAAATCATAGTAATTGCCAATGCAAGACTTAAAGAAGCAATTAATATGAAATAAAAAAATCTGCATAGAAAATAGGTTAACGGATATGTGCGTCTACACACATTTAAAGCACATATTCGTTAACCATAAAATCTAAGCAGTGGTTGCTGTTTGATATAAATTTCTTTCTGTATAAACTGGGATCTTTGTTGCCAAAATACATTTTTCAATTGAATAAAAATGCAAAATTATGAACAAATGAGACTAAACTCAAAAAATTTTAAAAAACATAGTTGATGGGTATAGTTCTATTCCAATTGAAGTACTATATGTAATAGCAAGAGTATTATCAGTTGATGTTGTAGATTTATTACCTGAACCAGTAATAGTAAGGGAAGACAGCTATGAAGACGAGGAAATACTCTATCTAACAAAAATATACGAGAATCAAAAGTTAGGCAAAATAGTACCTTCATTAGTCAGGTTTGTTCATATTAGCGAGAAAATCAATCAAGAGGAGGCAAGATTAGAGGTAGCAAAAAATCTAGTTAAAGAAGGAGTGTCAGTTGACATAATTTCCCAAGCAACCGGCTTATCTATTTACGAGTATAATGATACAAGAAAAGAAGTCTGCACTGATTCTATATATTACAGAGTAGGGCAAAGAATAAGAGAATGGAGATTGATAAGGAGATATACTCAAAAAGATTTGGCGGATAAAGTTGATTTAACGCTCAAGGAAATACACGAATATGAAAAAGGATATACTGCCATATCATTTGATAAATTATATGAAATAGCAAGAGAATTATCAGTGAATATTAAAGTTTTGCTACCTGAAACGAGAGAAAGTAAAGAAGAGAATAAACTATTGAGTTTAATAAAAGCTCTGTTGCCTAAAATAACAGAATGTGAAGATGAGAATAGCAAAAAGCTATTGAGTTTAATGGATGAGTACAGAGAAGATGAGAATCAAGAATCGTTAGATGCATTAGTCAAATCTCTATCTGAAGATATGAAAAGTGGCAAGGAAAAAGTTAAAAAAGCAGAAAAAATCAGGGTTGCAAAGAATCTATCAAAGGCAGATGTTTCTATTGATATTATTTTGCGAGCAAGTGGCCTAACTGTTGGTGAGTTGGGTGAGTGTGAAAATTGAATTGTGTTTAAGATATAAGTAAAAGTAGTTAATATATTTGTATTAAACAAGACTTGATCTGACACTTTAAAAAAGTAAGTTATAAAATAATAAAAGAAAGGAGTGTTAGATATGAGTACGATACAAACAAAAATACTAAAACCAAAGTTAGGGTTATTAGAACTAGCAAAGCAATTAGGTAACGTATCACAAGCGTGTAAGGTGATGGGTTATTCGCGTGATACATTTTATCGATTTAAGGAGTTATATGAAAGTGGGGGAGAAGGAGCATTACATGAAATAAGTAAGAAAAAACCCCTATTAGCAAACAGAGTTTCCGAAGATATAGAAAGGGCAATAATTGGCATAGCTACAGAATTTCCAGCATATGGACAACAAAGAGCTGCAAATGAGCTGAGAAAAAGGGGTGTAATAATTTCCGAAGGTGGCGTAAGATCTGTATGGCTAAGAAATGACATTGAAACGTTCAAAAAAAGACTTAAAGCCCTTGAAGCAAAGGTTGCACAAGACGGCATAATTTTAACTGAAGAGCAACTTGCAGCATTGGAAAAAGTTAAAGAGCAAAGAGAAGCTCACGGTGAAATTGAAACAGAACACTCAGGTTATTTAGGGTCTCAAGATACTTATTACGTAGGCAATATCAAGGGCGTTGGGCGCATTTACCAGCAGACTTTTATTGATACATATTCGAGAGTGGCTTTTGCTAAGCTTTATACAGATAAAACTGCTATTACCGCTGCCGACTTGCTGAATGATAGAGTAATACCATTTTTCGATGTACAAAACGTGCCATTATTGCGCATTTTGACTGATAGAGGTACAGAATATTGTGGTAAACCAGAAAATCACGCTTATCAGCTTTATTTGGGAATTGAAAATATTGATCATTCAAGAACTAAAGCCAATTCACCACAAACTAATGGCATATGCGAAAGGTTTCATAAAACTATGCAAGATGAGTGTTACAATATTATCTTTAGAAAGAAAATCTACAGTTCTTTAGAAGATTTGCAGATAGATGTTGATCATTGGTTACGCTCTTACAATGAGACCAGGCCTCACTCAGGTAAATATTGCTATGGTAAAACGCCTATGCAGACTTTTCTTGATAGCAAACACATTGCTTTTCAGAAAAATATTAGTAACGTTAAACAAGAGACTGATATTAGTTTTAACTACCTCAATTCTTCTGTCAGTTAATTCGTTGCTGTCAGATTAAGTTGTGTCTAGTACAATATATTATCTATTCTAAACCCTTATTTAGCTCTGCAGAATTTTTTTGGCATTTCTACGTATCAAGATAAAACATCACAGAATTTATCGATTACTTTTTGATTACCTTCTATCATTGCATTTGCCTCTTGCTGAAGAAATTTGATGTTTTTGAGTGTAATATTGTCCATCTCAGTCGATGCTACTTTCAATTGCGATTGTATTCTTATGTATTTATCATCTATTACTTGTTCTAGTTGATAATCAACGCAATCCAATCCAGAAGCAAACATCACATTCAGTAGTGGCTTGATCCACCCTATTTTGCCAAATCTCCTTGAGTTAGCATACTTTATACTTCTATTTGTTCCACCAGTACCTATTGATAGCAGTATAATCTCATCATTTGGAAATAACCTCTTACCACTTGCATATGCACAAGCTGCTGGATTATTTGCAAAAACCCCTCCATCCACTAATACTCTGTCTATCTGGTCAATTTTTAGATATTTTGGTATGAAATAAGTAGGTGCAGCCGTTGTAGCTCTGAGTGCATCTTTTAATTTGACAAAATCTCTATCTTCTCTCCAACTCTTAAAAAAGAAAGGATAGTTGTTATGAATATCATAACTTGTTATCAGTACCTTACTTAAAGTATTTTGTAGAGTATCATCACCAAAATATTTATCCAGTACAAATTCAATATTTTTATGTGGGTATTGTGCACAGTTAAACCAAGATAATATTGATCGCCTGAAGAATGAAGATTTAAAAATATATGACCCGTATTCTTGGTAAAGCTCAACTAAATCATTTGCTGAATATTGGAGATTTCCCCGTTCATCTTTTTTGCATAACCCAGCTACAACAATTCCGCCTGTTGAAGTACCAGCCATAAGATCAAAAATTTGAGAAATAGGTTTCCTTGCTCTCTTTTCTATTTCTGCTAGAATTACTGCTGGTATTATGCCCCTTATACCACCACCGTCAATTGAAAGGATGTATTTAGTCATGAGTAGATATTTATTAGTTTTATTAACTTGCTCACTTTTATCAGGGTGTGTTTCTTGTCCAAGTACTACTGTATGTTTCACTCCTAGAGAAAATTGTACCAATCTAATAATTGATTCTATGGATCATGCTAAAAAATCCGTGTTGGTTCAGGCATACCAATTTACCTCAAAGCCTATTGCACAATCTTTAATTAGAGCAAAAAAACGTGGTGTTGATATTAAGGTTATTCTCGACGAATCGCAAGTGAGCTCAAAGTATAGCGTTATCAATGAGCTGTTTCATCAAAGAATACCAATATATATAGACTATAAACCTGCAATTTCACATAGCAAAATTATGATCATTGATAATCAAAAAATCATTACGGGTTCGTTCAATTTCTCTGATGCTGCCCAGAAAAAGAATGCTGAGAATCTATTGATCATAACTGGAGATTCTCCACTAGTTGAGCAATACATCGAAAATTGGGAAGATCGCCAATCACATTCTAAGCCTTATATGCTAGAATAGTTACTTTGAGTTAGCTTTGAATTCATCCAATTCCTCAGAAAGATTTTTTACCCGCTCTTCCAGACGATATACCGTAACAGTTAATCCATTATTTTGTTCTATGAGTTTTTCATGTATATGCACTCGTAAATCCAGTTTGGCAAGCCACCAAATCGCCGCTACCGTCTGTATTAACATCGTTACAATTACTGCGATTGGGATTTTTTGATTTTTCATAATTACTTAAATGTGGATTTATTATGGATAACTACTTTATAGTAACTACTTCTCTGATTTGTACTGTTCCTCTGCTCTAGCCAGTAACTTTATTATTTCTTTATAAGGTTTGTTTTTATCGTGTCGCGATGCCATTACAGCTATTTTTCTAGCTCCTTTTCCGTCATTATCTTTTATGTTAGGATTCGCGCCTTTTTCTAATAAGAACCTTACAATTCCTAAATGCCCTTCACCTGCAGCATGATGTAAAGCTGTCCTTTTAAAAGCATTCTTATCGATTGCATTTATATTTACTTTCTCTTCTACTATTAAAAATCTAATAGTATCTAAGCATCCTTCTCTTGCTGCATAATGTAATGCAGTTTCGCTTAAGTTTGGTATTATATCTTTTACTAAAAATCTCGTTGTTTCTAAACTACAACTTACAGTAGCTACTTGTAGTATCTTTCTGTAATTCTCGTTAGCTTTGGATTTTTGGTAGCAATATGTAATAACAACACATACTATTAATGGTATAAACCATACAAAATGTATTTTATCCTTTTCATTACATTTTAGTTGACTCATATTCAGTAGTTTCTTTACATTGAATAGACTATGTACTTATTTTTCCTTAACATTACTTACTTAAAGATGCTGATAACATAGTAAGGTAACCTGAGCTATTTAGAGTATGCTCTGCTCTATTAACTATCCATTCACCATCTACTGCTTGATTAAAATCTATAAGATTAAGCTTTGCTTCTGCAAATAACTCTGGATTACCAGACATAGTTATATCTAAAGTTTCATTGTTACGCTTCAATTGTTTCAATTTGGCATTTGCTGCACTTAGCGCTGACTCTGCATTTGGGTAAATTTCTAGCATAATATAACTTGGTTCGCCGCTACCAACTATTTCTTTAATAGTTTCACCCTTTTCATAGCTGTGCCATTTTGCTACTACTGAATTGTATTTATCACGTACGGTAAAATGCACTTTCCAATTAATTGTGTCTTGAGGTCTAATAGTCGTTGTTCCTAAAGCTTTTCCTGTGGCTGATTTTGCCATGTTTTTTGAAATAAATAATATATACCCACCAGCTAATTTTACCATTGCTTCACGCTCTATTGCTATTTTCGTTAGAAGGCTTATATCACTCTCCTCAGTTTGATTGATGTGAGATATAAGTACGTCTTTAAATTTCTCATCGACTTTATGTCCATATCCATGTTTTTGAGCTATTTCTTTCACTAAGTTTTCTATGGTAATTTGATGCCATTCTTTTGATACTTTTGCTTTTAAAGATATTCTTAAATTTGTTGCATGAGCTTTTATTAGTAGAGTCTTAGGTGGGCCTTGTATCGTAACTTCGTTGACTGTATATATACCCATTGGAAAGATTCCCGTTTCCTTATAACCCAGCGCTATGTTCAATTCACTTGGAACTTCCACGTTTTCATTGCCATAATCAACGCACACCTCTGCAACATCATCTATAGTACCAGATTCATCAGTAAGATGCACCGATATTACATGATCTTTTATTCCTTCAATGCTAAATTCAGGTTTCATTTATTCCCATACTTTTAACTTCGATTTTTTTAATTGCTCTTGTATTGTAGGTAACCTGATCTTTAATCCTGCAGGCAAAAAACTTCCATACTCCGCAAGTCCAGGGTTTTCCTCCAATACTATTTCTACTGCTCCAGAGCTATATCCATAGTGTTTAAAACATATGTAATCTAACATTTCATTTTCTCGTGCTATATAATGTACTATCATATATAACGCCTTAAACTTAAGCTAAATTCTATCTTTTTTGGTAATCCACATGGAAAATACGACGTTTGCTTTTCTTCTAACCGCACAATAACAAATCTTCCCAAAACATTTCCTAAATTGTCTACTAAGATACTTGGTTCCTGATTTTCCTCAGCTTCTTTCATACTTTTTAATTGATTTAAATCATTGAGATTATGGAAATAAATTATTCCTTCTAAGTCTATATTTTCTGTACCTTGGCCAATATTTTGTAATGAAGGTATTTTACCAATACACTCAATTGTACTCCAACGGTTTTCTTTACTATACCTTAAACTTGTTGGAGAAAGCTTATGCTGACCAAGTGATAGCATTAGTAAATTGGTTCTATTGAATCAAACAGAACGTCACGCGATTTTTCTCTTATTCTTTTTATTACTGCATCAGCAAGACTACGTACATCTTGGTTAGGTTCTGCTTTTATACTTATATTAAATGTAAAAGTTTGATTAAAAATTTTTTGTTCACACTTTTCACAGTCTTTTAAAACTTTCTCTGAATTATCTGCTACAGAACTTTTTTCTGTAATCACTCTAGCACTTTCAATATTCGTTCTACTATTCGAAATTCCACTAAAAGTATTATTATTTAATAAAGGATTTCCTTTACTAAAAATACTTCTATTTTCACTGATTATCTTAGTTGTATTGCCTATTTTTGCTTCTACTGGTTTCTCAAATGCTTTTATTGGATTATCATTAAACAATTTTCCTACACCAATCCAATTTTCTATAGGTTTTGTAATTGATTTCCAGATACTTGAGAAAAAGTCCTTTACCTTCTGCCAATTAGCGATTACAAGCGCTGCACCAACTGATAGTCCAGCAACAGCAGCTCCTATAGGATTGGTTAGCGTTAAAGCTTTCAGCCCCATGATTACTGCTGGAATTACTCGTGCTGATAATGAAGTTAATACTGGTAAAAGTGTTCCGTGCAAAATAGCCTTAAAAGTTAATATTCCACCTCCAGCCAATGCAAATACATAACCAAAACCTACCACTGCAATCTTACCAATAATAAGAGCTGAAATTATACTCATTATTCCTGTAGTAATAACTGGAAACTTTTCTGCAAACCAAGCTATGGGGTTAGTTATCTCTCTTAGAATATTACTTATCCACTTTAAAGGAGGTAGCATTACTGAGCCCAGATTCATTCCCACCTCTGCTATCGCATTCCTCAGTAATCGTAAGTTATTTGCTGTAGTTGCTGCACGATTGTTAAACTCTTCTTGCATGGACTGTTTAAATTCTTCCTCATCAGCTAAATGATTTATGGCATCTTTATAATTCTTTAAGCTTCCAACTAGTAATGCAATATCATCTTGATACTCTTGACCAAACAGATCAAGAAGGATTTGCGAACGTTCCTGTTTATCTACCTTCTCTAGAGTTTCAAAAAAGTAAAGTAGTGCGTCTTGGCCATTTCTGCTAATCCTTTGTGTCATCTCTTCTGCAGTTATTCCCACATCTTCCAATGCTGCTTTAAACTTTTTCCCCTGTCCTTCAGCAGTCTGAAGTTTACTAAGTAGAGCGTTTATTGCAGTTGCTGCTTTTGCAGGTTGTTTGCCTAGGCTAATAAAGGCATTTACTAAACTACTTGTCTGTTTAATATCAAAACCAAACTGTTTTGCAGTACCACCAACTATAGCAAGTGCTTGGACCATATCCTTTGCTTTAGCAGCACTATTATCTGAAAGGTGATTTATAATATTACCTACTCTTTCCATGCCTGCTACCTCAATTCCATAAACATTGGCAAGCTTAGCTATAGAATCACCTGCTTCTTCTGCAGACATATCAAATGCTGTGGCCATTTTAGCTACTGTTGTTGTAAATCCAATTAACTTATCTTTTTGAATTCCAAGTTGTCCACCACTTGCAGCTATTTGTGCTAATTCTGTAGCTGATAGAGGTATTTCACGGGATAACTTCTTTATATTCTCACTAAACTTATTAAATTCCTCATCATTCTGAAACTTTACAACCTTCTTAACATCAGCCATAGCACTTTCAAAGTTAATCGCAACTTTAATTGGCGCTGCAAGCGAAAGACCTAGTCCTATAGTCTCCATTACTTGTGATCTATAATGCGCTTTTCTTGCTAAAGCATTTTGCTGTTTTTGTATTACAGATCCTAATTTACTGTATTTTCCTTTTAGTACTTCAATAGATGAACCAAGTTTAGTTTGATCTCTCACTAAAGATTTAACATCCTTTCCACTTTTCCTAATTTCTTCATTTAATGTGTGAAGTGCATCTCTCTTTTTAATATAAGCCTCTTTTGCCTTTGATGCCGATGCTTTCAATTTTTCGAATTCATTTCTCAGTGCTTTGCTTGGCTCTTTTTTTTCCTTCTTCTCTTTAGCAATTGCTGTAGCTGATTCTTTCGCTTTCTTCTCCGCTTCCTTCCAATTCTTCATGGCTTGAAGGGCATCATGATTTAATTGCTTAAATTTGGAAACCGATTTCATTGATGAATCAAGCTGCTTTATACTATCACCCAACTTAGAAAGCTTTGCTGCACTACCTGTCATTGCATTATTAAAACTGCCATCTAACGTTGCACCTATTTTTATTGAAAGCATTGACATTTTTTTGTTACTCCTTCACTTACTTCTAACCACTTTAGAAACTCTTTTGTACTCATATTAATAATTTGCTCAATTCCACTTCCTGTTGTTGAGCTAAGTTTTAAAATATTGAATCTTAACTCCTCTGTTCCAGCGGCGACAAAAAACCTTTTAGCACCTTCTGTATTTCTACATAATCTTTAATACATAAATCTTCAACTACTTCTTTTGGTACGGATGCTAGATTAGCAATTAAAGCTACTTCTTTTAAAGCTTCGCCTTCTATGCGTTCTATAGCAAGTAAATCTCTTACTTTAGGTTCACGTATCGATAATTCTGAGACAGAAATTCCATCAACTGTTATTGGGTTATTAAGTGTTATAGCTTGCATACTTCTCCTGAAAAAGTTAATTAAATAAAAGTCTATATCGGCTTTTACATAACTAATTTTTGTTACTATAGTTTTTGTGTTTGATTAACGATTCTTCATACTAAATTTCTCAATATAAAGATGATAATAGGGGTTATTTCCCTTCAACTTGAATTAATTCTTGAACCTCATCGACAGAAAGACCTGTACACTTGACAATAGTGTTAATATCAACATCATTAGTCAACATCGCTTTTGCAACTTCAATCTTTCCTTCTTTTTTGGCATCATCAAGTTTTTGAGCAAGGACAGCCTGTTCATCACGAATACGCTTAGTCTCCTGTTCATAGGCTATAAACTCTTTTTCTGACCAGTTAAACCTGTTTAGCTCTTCATACGCTTTTTTGATTATTACGTCACTTCCTGTTATCCTTTCCAATTCTTCTTCACTTGTTTCATCAGCGTACTTAAAAAAATACACCCACTTCTCAACTATATTTGAAAGCTGATCTTCTTTAGTTTTGGAAAATTTAGGCAGTTCAATAAATACAAAGTAAAAATCTTTTAGATCATGTTCATTAGTATCTTCATCTCGAATGGTGTGTTTTGATTTATACTCAGACTTATCCGGAAATAGTATACAATCTGCTATAGCAATAAAGATAATTTCCTTAAGGTCATGGTATTGATCGCCCTTGTCAGCTTGTCTTGAGTAAGCTTTAGCTGCGTAGTATTGGGCACGTTTTTCAAAGCCTTTGGTTTTAGCGACCTGCATCTCAATTATCCATTGCACTCCTGTGGAATCTCTACATAGCACATCAACAATACTTTGCTTTTTAGATGCAATATCAGGATCTTGAATAGTACTTAAAAACTCTATATCCTGTATTGCATTTTTGCCAGTAAAGCTCAAAATATCATTTAGAAAGTGAATGAGGATATCTTTATTCTTTTCTGTACCAAAGATACGGCGGAATGCTACATCATTCTTAGGGTCGAGAAATTTAGATAAAGCCATAGCACAAATGCCTAAAAAACATCAATAATTATACAGTATTATCAGTAATTTTTCAATAAAGAAGTGAAAAGGCATCCGTCTATTACATTAAATCCCTAGAATCGTTTGCAGCAAGGCCATTTGATCCACACCGTTAATCTTACGGATCATATTCTCAGCATCGATTTCTATTAATTCATTACCACCTATCGTAAGTTTATAGTAATGGGCAGCTACAGTGCATTTTAGAGTGGCTTTTTCAGCAGGTTTCCAGCTACCAAAATCAAATTCTTTGAATATGCCTCTGAGGTTGATAATTACTCCTTCAATATCATTACTACCACTTCCTTGCATTCCACCACGAAGAGTTAAAGATACTGAATTTCCATTTATCAACCCAAATAGCCGAAAAAGCTCTGTATCGTATTCAGAAAAAGTGAAATCTGCTTCAAGCTTTTCCATGCCCATGTCAATATTTATTGGAATATCCATACCACCAGCACGGTACTCTTCTGTTTTTATGGTAAGCTTTGGTAGCGTAATTTCATCTATTTTTCCTGCATAACCACGACCATCTACAAATACGTTAAAATTTCTCAGTATTTTGGGTAACACTTCGCTTTCTCCTAACTTATTACACTATTATTTACAAGATGGGATCTGAATATTATTTGCTCAGCTGGATATGGCGGTGTAAACTCAAAATCAAAAGACACTTTTCCGCTTGCAATATTTGCCGGTGTATTGAGTTCGGGAGTTGCATAACATTTTCCACTGATAATCGCTCCTTGTACTTTTAAATTGGCCAAATAAGAATTCACCCCCTCAATCACATCATCTATATAAGTTTTTGTGATATTGCGATCAACTGCCCAGAGATGAGCTCGAAGTAAACTATCGTTAATTAAATCTGCAGTGCGCCTTACTGATAGAAAAGCCCATTTCGAATCGTTTGAACATGTTCTATTTCCCCAAAGCCTATAGCCATTTTGATGAATTATCGTTGTTACTTCATTTTCATTTAAATGGTTTGCTCTACAATTTGTATTACCGAGCGTAAAATCAATAGGCCTGCTTGTTCCAACAATACCATTTATCTCTTTATTTGAAGGTGAGTGCCAAAATCCTTGTTCGCTATCTACTTTTGCTATTAAACCAGCTACAAATGGGCTTGCTGGCAAGGTTCCTTCTTTTCCTTCAATAAATACCTTAACCCAAGGGTCAACTACGTAAACTCTTGAGCTGCCTACACTTTTTCTCCATTTTATTGCTTCTTCATCATTAGTATTTGGTCCATCTGCAACAATAATTGCTCTTAATTTTTCTGCTATGGAAATTAAAGCACTCACTACTGGATTTACTCCATCTATTTCAGGTAACTGATGAGTAAACTGAGGAGCAATTAATATTCTTGGAGCAACATGAACTATACTTTCACTGTTGAGGAATGCCTCTATCCCTTGATACTCTCCAGTCTCTTTATCAACACCGCCAATTATATTCTTCAGCGTCTCTTCTTCTTTTAATTTTGGATCGCTGTTTTCACTCTCTTCAACTCTAATTACTATAACTGTTGCACCAATCTGGGAAAATATTCCATTTACTGCAGAAGGTAAACTTCCACTCTTTCCGAGCTTTACTGCTTCCTTTAAGCTTCCTGCAACTAACACTGGTTTATTTAGCGGAAATTTTTGCTCATCTGCTTCAGGTGCAGTACCAATTACACCTATCACTGATGATTTAGCTGTACGTACTGCTTTGGCCCCTGAGGTTACCTCAATAACATTTACTCCGTGCAAAAATTCTTCAGCCATTTCTTTGCATCTTTTGTTTAAAATCGTTTAGTAAGTTCTCTACACTTTTGGCTTCTGCAATTTTCTTCTTGGTAATGTCTTCCAACTCTTCACATTTCATTATTTCTTTTACTGCTTTTTTTACTTTTTCTTCAATGATTCTTGCCATTTCAGTAACTGTAATACCACGTACTTTTGCTAATGGCTCTATAATTTCTGCATCTTTTTCGTCTATAGATTCTGGTGCTGCTAGAATGTTTTCTGCGGCTTTTGCTTGTATTTCGTACGACTTAAGCTTCTGATGAGAATATCCTGCGTATTGGTGAGTATAGTTATTATAATAAGTACGGAGACTAGAAAGTGCAGAAAGTTTTGCATTTTCCAATAATTCCAGCTCAATATCTTCCTTATTCCTTTCAACAATTTTCTCCCCTTCTGTTAGACAATAGCTTTTTTGCCAATCAAAATCTTCTGGTGCTTCATACCAATCATTTCCAGTTGGCTTGTTTTCAAGTGTTGTTGTTTCAATCTGCTTGTGGTTTTCAAAACGTATATAAATAGTCATAAATTCCTCCTCATTGCCATATTTGATTAGTTCGTTCTAATCCTGGACATTGCCAAGCTTTTAGCGTTCTCTCCACATCTACTTCAAGTCCTGTAGTTAGAACATTGCTACGTATGTTATAAATCCCCCACTGAATAAATTGACCATAGTTATGTACATAATTTGATGCAAGCATACCTTGACTAACTTGTGTCCTGGAATACAGGTAAGATGATGTGTAAAGTAATATTGCAACTGTTTTTCCTGCTGGAATCTCCACATTACCAGATCCAGCTAACTTGCTATCAGAACTCGTGTATTGGTAAACATTTTTCCATATTATTCTTGAAATACTTGATTTATTAGAATTGGTATTATCTGGTGTTCCCACAAATAATCCTGCTCCCCCATACTCCGTACTCGAATACGATGATCCAACAAATTCTATTGTCTTATTTATGTTCACATTGGTTGTATTTTTTACAAATACTACTCCAAGTGCAGCATACGGATAATAGTATATCTCATCATAACTACCAGAAAAACTTTTTGTGCATAACTCTCCGTAAATAAATGTTCCTTTACTTCCCTCTATAAAACTGAGTTGTCTTGGCCGATAAAAACTAACGTAATCTGTATTGTACGTATGGCTACCTGCTAGTAGTTGTAACATATAGTCAGTTTTTGTTATATCACTACTCCACTTTCCAAGCTCTGTCGTAAAAGTTCCGTGGCCAAAATAATTATTTTTTCTGCCAAGTACACCAAATAAGAAAGGTAATGACCCTGGTTCAACCATGTTGCGCTTTCTTATTTCATTTATAAGAGACACTTTTAACTGTTCATCCCGAGTTTTTACCTCATTTATCAGGGATGTTTTTAATTGGTTATCACGAGTTTCTATTTCCCCAATAATTGATGAGCCAGATGGTACATTATTAACAGCACGAAAATCTTCTACTAAACCTTTAAGACCATCTTTATGACTATTACTAATGCTATTTATTGCTGCAATATTGGCATTCTTTCTCGTATCAAGTAGCGATAAATTTGTTGTTCCTTTTTCATCAATTCTCTTTAATAACTGCTTCTCTGATTCAGAGATCACTGCTAAAGAACTAGCTTTTTTATTATCCAGATCAGTTAAGTGTTTTTTTGCACTATCAAGAAGCTCTTTTAGCTTACCATCAGTCATCTGTACAATTTCAGAAACTGCACTTTTGTCGACTATTGATTCCAATGCTTTAGCAAGATATGCTAATTGATCTGGTGTACTGTTTGCTGCTAAATCCTTAAGCCTCTTTTGTAGTGCATCAATTATTCCTTTTACTTCAGTCATCTGCACAACGTTGGAAATAGCTTTTTTATCTGCTATCAATTCCAGCGATTTTGCAAGATATGCCAGTTGATCAGGTGTGCTACTTGCTGCTAAATCCTTTATCCTTTGGTATATTACTTCTTTCATTTCCAAAAATTTAAAAAAGTCTCAAAATTAAACCGCTCAAAATTACTCTTAAGTTGATTATGCTCATCTTCTCTTTCGGTAATATCTTCATCTATTTTTTCTATAGCTCTTCGAATACGTACCACATCTTGAACTGCAATATTTTCTGGATGAGGCAGTGGATATCCTCGTTTGGTTTGGTCAACAGTCATTATGTGACAATCACTCTGAGATTTTTTACCTTAGGGCGATAAACAACTGTTCCACTTAAAACTAATTTTACCCTAGTCTCATTGCCATTAAAATTTGATAGTACATGAGTTCTCTCCACCCAATTTTCCCCAATTGGTTTTCCTGATGTTAAATTTACTAATTGCCAATCCACATTTTTTTGCACATATGCTTTTACATCTGCAGTGCCAGGTATTAGCGCATCATACGTTATGGTAATTTTAGTGTTAGCTCCTGCTGTAATACTTCTTGTAACATAATCTCCAGACTCTGAAAGATTACCTAGAACTAGCTGTAACCCAGGATATAGCACTGGACTTTTTTCTTTTGACCCTTTTAAATTTGCCTTTACTGTTAACTCTCCAGATAGTCTTTCACGCAGCGCGAGCGGCAAGTTATCAGATAGAAAATTTTCTTTTCCTTCTTCATCTGTCAGAATAAATTCTACATTGGTATCAAATGCTACTTTTTCGACGTTCGTCAAAACAATTAAATCTGATACGTTATTTGCAGTAACTTTACCAAGATCAATAACGTGAGAATTTTCAGTGAACTTCGTTGCTAAAAGCCTAAAAGTTAGATCTAAATTTTGATGTGGTGTCCAAGTACTTGCGTTGCTAGATGAAAGTAATACTCCTACTTGATATGGCTGACTTGTTACCCAACGGCTATTTACTGCATCATATTTGCCAAGCTCTGCTATTTTTACTGCAGTATCTGCATCATCAGTGAGTAGAACTATTGCATACTCTTGTCCTGCATGGCAAAACACTGGTAACCAAGTAATACGTGTTGCTATGCCATCTATCTTTATATCTTTTGGCTCAATATAGCTTTCAGCAATGACAGTTTGTGAGGGCATTCCCACTGCTGTTTCTCTAATCTGCACAGCAACACGTTTTTTGCCTCTATTTAGTAGGGTCGAGAACTGGCGCGCCTCTTTAGGGTTTGGTGGCTGATCCATTATTTTCATGTTGGTCCTCAATCCAAAATTCCCATGTTTACGTTTCCAATTCCCGCCTCATCAAACGCAGCATGCGGATTTCCCGCACTACGCTTTCCTAGTAGATTCTTACCAAAGTTTATAACATATTGTGCTGGTAAGGCTTTCGGAACGTAATATCTTATTCTATAGTCCGAATATAGACCAAGGGTCTCATATATACATTCGCTACTCCACCTTTCCCAACCAAATCCTTTTGCTTTTCTGGCTTGCATCATATTGCGTCTTGTTTTCTTCTCTACCCACTGTTTAACGTAGCTGAAGCTTCGACTTGAGTTTCCTATTCTAAAGTAGTTTACCCACCCTCTCAATATTGGATTGATGATCTGAATCACTCTCCTTATTGGTTGCGATTTATAGTTACTGAATACCTTCTTCAACTTTTGAAGTAGGCTTGTTCGTGTTTTCATCTGTGGTGTTATCTGTACTCTCCACTTTCCTTGTTTTGTAATTTTCTTTCGAAAGTCAAATCCTAGAAAGCCGAATGTTTCTCCTCTCTTTAGATTGGCAATTTTTGTCTTTTCTTCATTTACACTTACTTCTAGTTTTGCTAATTCTTCTTGTAACCTTTTGTACACTAATTTCTCGAGCCATTCCCATCTCTGGTGCCCATCTATCAGTATCACTAAATCGTCTGCCCATCTGGCGTATTCTATACGTTGATATTTTTCTTCCCTGGTCACCTCTTTTGCTCTCTCTAGCATTTTGTCTACCTCATTGAGGTATATATTGCTCAACAACGGTGAGATCGGCGACCCTTGCGCTATTCCTCGTTTTCCTCCTACCTTAAGGATTAGCTTGATCAAGTGCATGATTTCTTTATCATTTATTCTCTTGGCAATTTTCTCCATGAGAATATGATGTCGTACGTTATCAAAATAGGATTTCAGGTCTACATCAATACATTTTGTATTGCCTTTGATTGCTGCTTTCGCTACTCTGCTTACTGCTTCATGCGCTTTTCTCTTGGGTCTATATCCATATGATCCGTCCTGAAAGTCAGATTCATATATCGGTTCAATTATTAGCTTTAGTGCACTTTGCACTATTCTATCCCGGATGCAGGGTATGTTCAACGTTCTGAGTTTTCCCCCAACTTTTGGTATTTCCTTTCTCCGGTTCCTATTTGGGCTATAGGTTTTGGTTATTAGTTCATGTCTTATTTGCTGAAGATACTTTTCTAAGCCTTCTGCCTCTATCGATTTGAATGTTACCCCATCAATTCCTGGTGCCCCATTGCTTTTCTTTGTTAGCTTATATGCTTCTTCTAGTGTCTCCATCTTGCAGACGTGTACATAGATTCCCCAGAATCGCCATTCCGGTTCTGCTTTCGCTTTGATATATATCTTTCTTCTCAGGTCTTGTAATTTTATTGGCATTTTTGTCATTTTTACCTTTACCTTCCTTTTGTTAAAAGATCTCTACTAGTAGGGTGCCTTTGCTCCATGGGCGTTACCCCACTTCTTCGCTACTACACACCCATCCGCCACCCTTTCATCTTCGGTTCATTTCCTGTTTTCCAGTTATAGAACCTACCACTCCAAGGTTTTTCTCCTTGGGATGAGGAGGGTTTCTCCAGTTGCTTTATATGTCCTTATTACCATGCTGCCACTATCACCCCGCTAAAGTAGGTATGCTGTATCATTCGTGTTTCAGCCTCCTATATTGCTTTCGCCCTGGTTCAGTGGGCTCGGCCTTTAGTACTTAGAGTTTTTCCGGGGCCACCCATGTGTTCGTTTTCACTGCGGCCTGGTAATTCGCCATTATCCTACGATAACGTTGTCGGTAGGCTTCAACATTTTGGTTTCCCTCCACATTGCTACCCTAGCTACAGGACTCCGACTTTTATCCTGGTGGGTCTGACTCCCACTGAACATCTTCACCTTCTCTGGACACACTGAACCACAAACTAAAGCTTTTCGATTACTGGCAAATCAATCAGCTAATTGGGCAAAGTGGGATGATGAGCTTTTGAAAGTAGAAATTCAAGAGTTAGAAGATTTACAGTTTGATCTTAAAATGACTGGATTTGAATTAGAAAAAGTTCAACATTTCCTTGATGATTTAGATAGTGAAAAAGAAGATTTTTCTGACTTGGTTGGTGATGACAAAAAGGTAGAAATAACAAAACCAGGTGATCTATGGATTTTAGGTGATCATCGAATCTATTGTGGTGATAGCTCTGTAGTTGAATCATATAAAGCGCTGTTAGATGATAAAATGGCAGACATTACTGTTTGTGATCCTCCATATAACGTTGATTATGGTAGCAGTCAAGAAAGAGAGGATAAAAAGATACTAAACGATAATCAAGGTGAAAAGTATGAGCTTTTTCTCTATGATATTTGTACTCATATTTTAGCATATACTAAAGGTGCAATTTACATCTGTGCATCATCATCAGAGTTTTCAACGTTGCAAAAAGCATTTGAGGAAGCGGGAGGAAAATGGTCAACTTTTATCATTTGGGCGAAGAATCACTTTACGCTAGGAAGATCAGATTATCAAAGACAATACGAAGCAATGCTTTATGGATGGAAAAGCGGCAATAAACGTGAGTGGCATGGCGGTAGAAATCAAAGTGATCTGTGGTTTTATGATAAGCCAATACATAACTCACTGCACCCAACAATGAAGCCAGTAGAGCTAATGGAGAGAGCAATAGTAAACAGCAGCAGATCAGGAGACATAGTACTTGATCCATTTAGCGGTTCTGGAAGTACACTGATTGCATGTGAGAGAACAGGAAGAATTTGTAGGACAATAGAGCTAGATTCAAAATTTGTAGATGTAACCATAAAACGTTGGCAAGTGTACACAGGTAGGGAAGCAATTCTTTCTGGTGCTGGTAAAACTTTTTCAGAGATTCAAGAAGAAAAACAGTAAGAAAAAAGTGGAAAAGATAACGCAAACAGAAATTTAGTAAGCCTTGGTAGTTGTAATATTAATTTACTGGTATATACCGTATTTTAATGAGTTTAGCGTAACAAATAACTTTGGATTAAATGTGGTGTACTCAATGAATCAAGAAAAGACGTCAGCTGGAGTAGTAACGTCGCAAACAAATAATGAAGCATCGTTTTCTGAAGAAGTAGAAAATAATGTTTCAAATTCTACACTATCTGTTAAGGAGAGAATTGAATTGTTTGAAAAAGGTACGAAGCAAGAACCTGACCTGAACACTGAATGCAAACTAGCTTCTTTAAATGTGATTAGCAATAGTAGCGATAGCAGTATTACAGCAAAAATAGACGAAGCAGGTGCTGATTTTTCAGTGAGTTGTTCTTCTTTAGTATTTGATGATGGTAAAGACATAGAGGACGAATTTAATGCAGTTTGTGAGGCAAATGGAATAGAATATAACCGTCCGTATTCTCTTGATCAGCTTGAGGCAGCATCCAACACATCTTCCAACCCCAAAATAGACAATACAAAAGAAATGCAAAAAGAGGAAGAGGATAAAGAATTAGGAGATAAACCAAAGCCGTTACCTAGGAATGGAATGTTGGAGAAGGACAATATTAGAAATGTAGCTCCACCTTCACCTAGAACAGCAGAAAATCATCGGTTGAGTATTATTCAGGATATTGCACCACCAAAGCTACCGCATTCTTCTTTCCAATTAAATGGAGAAAAATGTGATGAGCAAGAAGCTATAGGAGAACCTATGTATGCAACTATAGACAAAAATAAAAAATTCTCGAAAAGAGGTTTAGATGGTGAAATAAACGATCAAAGTCCGGAGATGGAAAAGTCAAATTCTGAAGAAACATCAATTAAGAAAGGATCAGAAGATATAATTGGTGAACCTGTAGATCTGAATACAAAATTTTTAAAAAAGAGTTTGGAAGGAAGTGATAGTGGAATAGACAATAGAAGTGCAGAGATGACAAGATCAAATTCTCAAGTAACAGAAATGAGTGAGTCTTGTGGCAATCAAGGATGGGAGAATATGTCATTAAATCATGATAGTCCAGTTACACTTTCAACTAGCTCATCAGAAAAAAGTGATAATGAAGAAACCCCGTTAATTAAAAAAGAAAAGAAAACAAATAGAATTTTGCCAAGAGTAAAATATGCAGTGCAGCAGAAGGAATTTATAATTTTCGGTATAGCTGCTGTTGCACTTAGCGTTTCTGCAGCTTTGGTATATTTACAGGATAAAGCACAATTTATTGCATTTTTTGCAAACAGTGTCATCTATGTAACTATACCAATTCTAGCTGTTGCATTATTGGTTGCAATTAGTCCGATATTTTGTGGAATAAAGCAATTTAGAGATACTGAAGAGTGTCAAATAGGGAGAAAGAATGCGAATGAAACTTTGAATCAGGTGCGAGAGTATCAATCAAAAGATAAAGTAATAAAATCAGTCAAACTGGAATACGGCAATGGTACTCATTCGCATTTTACACTTAACGCTTGGGAGGGTAAGAACAACTTCATTAATATTGACGACAAAGTCATTAGTAGAAGAAATAAAGTAGAATCAGTAATCAAAGATAGGCCATTATTTACAGCATTATTAAGCAGTTTGGTTGCTGCAAATATAGTATTGCCTTTATTACTGTATGTAGAAGGTGGTATTAATAGTGTACAGAAGTTTTACCAGAACGCTTTGATTAATAACGTAGGGTTATCACTACTTATAGGCTCGAGTATACTTGCACTATCAGTGATATTCCTTGGAGTACATTACTACAGAAAAACAAATTGCACAAATCTTGTATATTGTGAGGAAAGAATTGAACCAGAAAAAGTTAATGGAAAGTTCATTGAGGAAATAAAGGAAGCAAGGACAAAAGTGCTTGAAGAAAACCATAGTAAAGATGCCAAATGCAGCAGTTTAACGCTAGAGCAAGTAGTGGTTGAATCTCATAACTACAAAGATGCAATTTATAGTATTAGTTGAAAATGGCCAAATTTCACTATGTAAAAAGAAAGCAGCTATAAACCGGAGTACTTCGCTCTATATTAGTAAAATATCTCTAAGACGCCGGCAAGTATAAACAGGTAGGAAATTGCTGATACTGGCAAAACCTTTTCAGAGATTCAAGAAGAAAATTCGTAGAAACAAGAGAGAGGAGAAAAAAAAGTGAAAATCACACAAACAGAATGGGCAAGAGAGATAGGAGTATCAAAGCAATATGTCTGTTATTTAGTAAAAAAAGGAATAGTTGAGTTGGAGGATGGTTTGATCAATAGAGAACAAGCAAATAAAGCGGTGGCAGCAATAAGAGATCCAAGTCAGCCACTTAGGAGGAAAAATCCAGAAAACGAAAATACAAATAACCTTTCTACAATGTTGCTAAAAACGCGAATAAAAAATGAAATGGAGCGAGGAAGGTTGCTAGAAGCAAAGGCAAAAGCTGAAATAGGAGAACTTGTAGCAGTAGAGGAAGTAAAAAGTGAGGCATTTAACGTAGCAAGAGTTGTACGTAATAATTTGCTTAATGTTCCAAATAGAGTTTCAGCACTGCTTGCATCACTGAGTGACACTGAAAAAATTCACGAGACGCTAACTGAAGAGATTACAAACTCACTTGAAGAATTATCTAACGCTAAATTTAAAATATAAAAAGATTTTGAATACAAAATGGCTGATAACTTAAGTTTAGAGTTAATAAAGTGTTTAATCAATCAACCTGGATTAGATGTTAATGTCAGAGGGTTAAACGGAAAAACTCCACTGCATTGCGCTATAGAGTTTGATGAATTAAGCATGGTAGATTTGTTACTCACGAAGAAGAACATTAATCCTTTTGTGGAAGATAATGAAGGTAAAACATCTCTTGATTACGCCAAAGAAGGGAAAAAAGCAGAAATATTACAAGCACTAATTAATAACAAGTACGGGTCAGAACAAGATAGCTTACTTCATTTAGCTGCAATGATAGGTGAAATTAATGCAGTGAGATATTTGATCAGAAAAGGTATTGACGTTAATGTACGAAATGCTTTGCACCATACTCCATTACATCTAGCAGCAGGCATAGGACATGCAGAAGTTGTAAAGATTCTGATAAGAGAAGGAAAAGCTGAAATAGATGTCTTTGATGCACGAAATCAGACACCAATGCACTATGCAGTTAATAATAAAAAGTTGGAGATAGTAAAGTTACTGCTGAAGCTTGGAGCAGATGTGAATAGTGCACGCATGGGACAAAACTCAATGAAATTGTCACCTGTGCATATAGCTGTAAGTAATGCTAATTACGATGAAAGAGACTTATGTCTTGATATCCTCAAATCCTTAATAAAGGAGCCTAATGCTCAAGTAAATTTGCAAGACTACGAAAATAAAACACCACTACATTATGCTGAAAGACTAAAAACAATAGAAGTTTTACTAACGCGAGAAGATATAGACCCTCTGGTAAAAGACGATAGCGGTAAAACACCATTTGATTACGCTAAACCTGAGATAAAGAAGGCTTTGATGAGTAATAAATACGGTTCTGAAAAGAATAGTCTACTCCATTTAGCTGCACAAAGAGGAGAAATTGAGATTGTAGATGCAATTTTAAGAGAAGAAATCGATATTGATATTGTAAATAATAAAGGTTTATCACCGGTTTACCTTGCTGCGGAAAAAGGGCATTTACATGTAGTAAAGTTATTGCTGAAAAAAGGAGCAAATTATACACCTGTTTTACATTTAGCAATTAAATCAAACAATTTAGAGTTACTTAAAGTTTTGTTTACTGAAAAAAATGGGTCTTTGCTCTGCAGAGATACCGTTGTTAATTTTCCAACCCTTCATAATAAATATATAGCACAGAGAGAAATAGCAGATAAAAGGACGAAAAAACATAATAATATTATCTGCATCTATACTACAGTCAGCGCAATAGCAGTAGCAGTATATATAGGGTTGATAACAACAACAATAAGCAGTGCAATCATTTTTGCAACAATAACAGGGGTATTTGCACTTGTTATAGCAATAATGATAAGTGAGATGAGCAAAAGATATATAGAAAAGGAATTTCAGAAAAAGATGTTTATGGAATTGGATGAGTGTAGTTCTATTGTTAATGATGTCGAGATAGAACCAGTTATGAGTAGATGCAGACAATGATATACGCTACATCTTTTTCTGAAGGTTTAAGGCCAGATCCCCAGCTTAAAGTATCAGAGTGGGCGAATGAGTATCGAGTTTTAGCGCCAACTGCAGCATCAGAGCCAGGTAAATGGAGAACAGAAAGAACTCCTTATTTAAAAGAAATAATGGATTCACTATCACCATCTTCACCTGCAGAAAAAGTAGTATTCATGAAAGGAGCGCAGATTGGGGGAACAGAAGCTGGCAACAATTGGATTGGCTATATCATCGATCAAACACCAGGTCCAATGCTGGTAGTACAGCCAACAGTTGAAATGGGAAAACGTTGGTCGAAGGGAAGATTTGCACCGTTAATAGAGAGTACACCATGTTTAAAAAGTAAAGTAAAAGACCCAAGGTCAAGAGATTCAGGGAATACTGTACAAAGTAAGGAGTTTCCAGGTGGAATAGTAGTAATAACTGGAGCGAATAGTAGTGTAGGACTGAGATCTATGCCAGTAAAATATCTCTTTCTTGATGAAATAGATGCCTACCCAGGAGATTCAGGAGGAGAAGGAGATCCAGTACTGCTCAGTATTGCTCGAACTAATACATTTGCAAGGCGAAAGATTTTTTTAGTATCGACACCAACGATTCATGGAATAAGCAGAATTGAGAAAGAATTTGAAGCAACAGATAAGAGATATTTTTTTGTTCCCTGTCCGTATTGTAATTACTATCAAGTTCTAAAATGGTCACAAATAAAATGGGAAGATAAAAATCCAAGTACAGCACACTATATATGTATAGAATGTGGTGAAAAGATAGAAAATCATCAAAAGACAGAGATGCTTGAACGTGGAGAATGGAGAGCTACAAATCAAGTACACAATAGCAAAGTAATAGGATTTCACCTTTCAAGTCTTTATAGCCCAGTTGGGTGGTATAGTTGGCAACAAGCAGTAGAGGATTTTCTGCATGCAAAGGAAAGTGAACAATTACTGAAAGTTTGGATCAACACAACGCTTGGAGAAACCTGGGTAGATAAAGGAGAAGTACCTGATTGGAAGCAATTATTTAACAGGAGAGAATTTTTTCAGATTGGCACAGTACCAAGGAGAGAAGTGGTACTTACTGCAGGAGTAGATGTCCAAAAAGATCGTCTAGAGGTGGAAGTTGTAGCATGGGGAAAAAGTCGTGAAAGTTGGTCAATAGACTACCGAGTATTTGAAGGAGATACAGGAAGTAGAGAAGTATGGAAAAAGCTTTCGGAGCTCCTCAATCATCATTTTATTGGTGAAAATGGGCTTGAATATATGATAAGTATGATGGCGGTTGATGCAGGGTATGCAACGCAGGAAGTTTACAACTGGGTGAGAAGTCATCAAGGGTCTGGAAGAGTAATGGCAGTGAAAGGTGTAAATAAAGCACTAGTGCCGCTGAGCAGCCCAAGTAGAGTAGATATAACAGTTGGAGGGCAAAAGCTGAAAAGAGGAATAAAGCTCTGGCCAGTCGGAGTATCGATATTAAAGTCAGAGCTTTTTCAATTACTTAATATTTTAAAAGAAGGTGAAGAAACACCGCCAGGGTATTGTCATTTTCCCGAGTATGCACCTGAGTATTTTAAGCAACTAACGGCAGAGCAATTAGTCAGCAAAGTAGTAAAAGGATATACCAAACAAGAGTGGCAAAAGGTAAGAGAAAGAAATGAAGTACTAGATTGCCGAATTTATGCAAGAGCAGCATCGATAGCACTGGGAATAGACAGATGGCCAGAGAGTAAATGGAATAGTTTAAGTGAAAAACCGGAAAGTAAAAAATCAAAGAAAATAGTCAAAAGCAAATGGATCAGCAAGTAATAAATGTATAACGAAGATTATTTAATTCAAGTCGAAGAAGCGATAAAGAAGCTGCAAAACGGAGAGCGAGTAGTATCAATTGCATATGGTGATCATGTGGTAAGATATGCAGAAGTAGATATAAATGATTTACTAAACTTAAGACAACGAATTAAAGCTGAGCTAAAGATTGCTGGAGTGGAGCCAAAGAGGAAAATTATTTTTTCAACGAGTAAAGGAATTTTATAAATGCTACTAAAAACCTTCAAACAATTATTCAACAAGCCAAAAATCAAAAGTTCAGCCTGGGATGCAGCAGGCTCAGGAAGAAGATTTTTTCACTTTCAACCAGAGTTAGGAAGTATAAACAATTTGCTGTCTCAAAGCCTTGAAACTTTACGTAGTAGATCACGTGATATGGTGAGAAAAAATCCTTACGCTGCAAATATAATTGATACGATAGTAAGTAACTCTATTGGAACAGGAATAAAACCACAATCAAAAGCAAGAGATGGAGAATTTCGAAAGAAGGTGCAAGAATTATGGCTAAGATGGACAGATGAAGCAGACAGTAGTGGAGTAAGTGATTTTTATGGATTACAAGCTCTAGTATGCAGAAGTATGATAGAGGGAGGAGAATGTTTTGTACGTTTAAGAACGAGAAAGCTGGAAGATAGATTTTCTGTACCACTACAACTGCAAGTACTTGAGTCTGAACATTTAGACAATAAAACAAATCAAACTTTAGCAAATGGTAATGTAATAAGAAACGGGATTGAGTTTAACAAGCTTGGGCAAAGAGAAGCATATTACTTATTTAGAGAACATCCAGGCGAAGGCTCATTTGGAGAATCAGTAAGAGTACCAGCAAATGATGTTTTACATATTTATAGACCACTAAGACCTGGGCAAATTAGAGGAGAGCCATGGCTTTCGAGTATACTGCTAAAGCTCTATGAACTTGATCAATATGATGATGCAGAATTAGTACGAAAAAAGACTGCAGCAATGTTTGCGGGATTTATTACGAGACTTGATCCAGAAGCAAATATCATGGGAGAAGGTGAAGCAAGTGAGCAAGGAGTAGCACTATCTGGCCTGGAACCTGGAACAATGCAGCTTTTAGACCCAGGAGAGGACATAAAATTTTCAGAGCCATCAGATGTTGGAGGAAGTTATGAAGCGTTTATGAGACAGCAACTGAGGGCAATAGCAATAGGTACAGGAATAACATATGAGCAGCTAACAGGAGATTTAACAAGCGTTAATTATTCATCCATTCGGGCAGGGTTGATAGAGTTTCGCAGAAGGTGCGCAATGTTACAGCATAACGTGATAGTGTTCCAGTTTTGTAGACCTATTTGGAATAGATGGCTAGAATTAGCAGTGTTTTGTGGAGAACTGAGTATAGATGAAAAAGTAGTAAAAGCAGCGAAAGAAGAAGTAAAATGGATACCACAGGGATTTGATTGGGTGGATCCACTGAAAGACCAGCAATCGCAGCAAATGGCAGTAAGGAATGGATTTAAGAGTCGATCGGAAGTAGTATCAGAAATGGGTTACGATGTTGAAGAAATAGATCAAGAAATAGCAGAAGATCAAAAACGTGCAAATAGTCTCAACTTAATGTTTGACTCTGATTGTAAAGGATTATGATGCTCTTAGGAAAACCATTAATGCTTGAACCAAGGAGTTTTGAGCTATTGTCATTAAACAATCAAAAACATCCCACGTTTAAAAACATAAAGCACTCCATCAAAAGTAACGTAGAAAGAACTGCAATTATAGCAATACATGGAATCTTGACTAAAAAACCAGGTGCGTTTGATGAAATGCTCGGGATGACATCATATGAGCAAATAGAAGAACAAATCAAACAAGCATTAGCAGATAGTAGCATAGAGACAATTATGCTGGAAATAGATAGCCCCGGAGGAGAGGTAAACGGTATATTTGACCTAGCTGACTTTATTTATGAATCAAGAGCAAAAAAGAGGATAATAGCGATAGCAAATGATGATGCATACTCTGCTGCATATGCTATAGCTTCAAGCGCTGAGAAGGTATTTGTGAGCAGAACTTCTGGTGTTGGCAGTATTGGAGTAATAGCAAGTCATATAGATCAAAGTAGATTTGATGAAAAGCAAGGTGTTAAGTACACCACAATCTTTGCTGGTAGTCGAAAGAATGATTTAAACCCACATGAGCCAATGACGTCTGAAAGTCTGGGAAGCTTACAAAAAGAAGTAGACCGACTATATGAAATGTTTTTGCAGCTAATAGCAAGGAACAGAGGTCTTTCAATTGAAAAGATTCGATCAACAGAGGCAGGGCTATATTTTGGGGAGAAAGCAGTAGAAATAGGCCTTGCAGACGGAATGACAATTCTTTCATCTATTAATAAAAACAGGAGTATTACTATGAATGAACAAACTACAAATGACCTAGAAACTGATAATTTAACCAAGTATCGTACTGAAGTTCTTGAATTAATACGTTTATGTAATTTATCGAAGATGCCAGAAAAGATAGGAGAATTTATTGAGCAAAGTGTAAGTGTTGAGCAAGCTAGGGAAGTTTTAATGGAATTACTTGCAGAGAGAACAAAGAAGACAGAGATACTGAGTGCAATACCACAGAATTCAGGAGAAGAATTGATGATGCAGGTAGCGAAAAGTCGTAGGAGTTAAAGTATTTTTATAACCGCCGTATATAGCATTGATAAAAGCGGCGGTAAGCAGTTAAGGAGAGAAATTTATGAGTTGTATAAGCGAACAAAATAATCTGGGTGACTTATTAAAGTATGAGGCATCAAGTCTATATTCAAGAGATCAGATAACAGTAGCAAAAGGGCAGAACCTAAAGCTTGGTACAGTAGTGGCTCTCGATAAAGATAGCATGGTTAAGATAATAAATCCAACTGCCACAGATGGTACACAAACAGCGATAGGTGCAGTAGTAAGTGATGTAAATGCGACAGAAAATGCTAAAGCAGTAATTATTACTCGTTGTGCAATACTAGCAGATCATGCGGTTGTGTGGCCAGCAAATATCACTGAAGAGCAGAAAGCTGCAGCAATAAAGCAACTTGAAGCACGAGGGATCATTGTCCGCAAGGGAATTTAACTAAAATTAATAGGAAAAAAAGGAGAGAAAAAATGCAAAATCCATTTACAAATACAGCATTTAGCATGACGGCACTAACAAATGCGATAAATATATTGCCGATAAATTATGGACGAGTTGAAAATCTAAATTTGTTTCCAAGTAGGTCAGTAAGATTTAGACATATTACCATAGAAGAACACAACGGAGTATTAAGTTTATTACCAACGCAAGTACCAGGGGCGCCAGCAACAGTAGGAAAAAGAGGAAAAAGAAAGGTAAGAACATTTACGATTCCACATATTCCGCATGATGATGTAGTGTTACCAGAGGAAGTACAGGGAATAAGGGCATTTGGATCAGAAAGTGAACTTAAAGCGCTAGCAGACGTAATAACTGACCATTTACAGCTAATGAGAAACAAACATGCAATAACATTAGAGCATTTGCGAATGGGAGCGCTGAAGGGAATAATTTTAGATGCTGATGGGTCAGAATTATTAAATCTGTACAACGAATTTGAAATAACACCAAAAGTAGTAAATTTTGCCCTTGGAACAGCAACAACTGATGTAAAACGTAAGTGTCTGGAAGTATTGCGGCATATAGAAGATAACCTAAGTGGTGAATATATGACTGGAATTCATGCCTTGGTAAGCCCTGAGTTTTTTGATGCACTAACTTCTCATGCAAAAGTAAAAGAAGCATATGAAAGATTGTAAGTTAAAAATGTGATATAAAAGAGATAAGAGGGAAAGATAACCCTACTCACTATAGGAATAGGGCTATCACGGGCGTGTGCGACCGAATGAAAATTGGTATTACAACCGTAGCCATCAAGGTACACTAGCCCTATCCCTCGATACGTTTGAATAGTTGTGTGGGACATATATGTGCACCCGTTTACAATCTTAAATTAATTAAACTATCGAGGTTATTATGATTGCATCTTATCAAAATTTTATTGGCATTGATATTGGAAAATTCAAAAATGTTGCTGCAGTGTACAACCAAAAAAACACTATCAAGTTCAATAATAATGATGCTGGTTGGCAACAATTGTTTCAAGAATTTTCAAATATTCTACCTAATTCTTTTGTAACTTTAGAAAATACAGGAAAATATGAGCTTGGTTTAGCACGTTCTCTTGTTGATATGAATGTTGCTGTGCATCGAGCTAATACTCGTAAAGTAAAAAGTTTTATCATATCACATGGAACTTTAGCAAAAACTGATCAATCAGATGCAAAAGCCCTTGCTCAATATGGTTTTGAACGCTATAGTGCTCTATCTCTATTTGTGCCTATGTCAAAAGAACAAACTGCCTTAGTTGCACTCTGTCAACGTCGTGATGACATTACGCAAATGAGAACTCAAGAGAAATGTAGGCTTGCAGCACCTGAAAACGACTATATAAAGGAAAGTTGCCAAAAAACAATAGACTTTTTTACCAATCAGATAAATGAGTTCAACGATGCCATACAAAGAATTATTGATAAAAATCCAGAGTTACAAAAGCGTCAAAAGATCCTGAGAACAGTGCCAGGAATAGGTCTCAAGCTATCTCAAGTTTTTGTGTGTCTAATGCCAGAACTTGGCTACCTAAACAAAAAAGAAGTTGCAAGTCTTGCTGGGGTTGCTCCACATCCAAAAGAAAGCGGTAAAACTATTGGTTACCGAAGGATAACAGGTGGTAGAAGCAATGTTCGTGCAAAGCTTTTTACAGCTGCTATGGCCGCTGCAAGATCTAAATCTGCACTTGGTGCTTTTTACTCTAATCTTATTGGTAGAGGTAAAAAGAAGATGGTAGCTATAACAGCTCTAATGCGAAAAATCATAGTAATTGCCAATGCAAGACTTAAAGAAGCAATTAATATGAAATAAAAAAATCTGCATAGAAAATAGGTTAACGGATATGTGCGTCTACACACATTTAAAGCACATATTCGTTAACCATAAAATCTAAGCAGTGGTTGCTGTTTGATATAAATTTCTTTCTGTATAAACTGGGATCTTTGTTGCCAAAATACATTTTTCAATTGAATAAAAATGCAAAATTATGAACAAATGAGACTAAACTCAAAAAATTTTAAAAAACATAGTTGATGGCAAGAAGGAGCAGCACTTCGAAATGATATGAGGTCAGGGTTTACATTTTGTGGCATAACGTTTGAGGAATATAGAGGGCAAGCAACTGACCCTGAAGGAACGGTTAGAAGATTTATTGAGAAAGATACAGGGCACTGTTTTCCACTAGGAACAGCAAGCACGTTTACAACATATTTTGCACCAGCAGACTTTAATGAGACGGTGAATACTCTCGGACAGCCACTCTATGCAAAACAAGAGCCAAGAAGATTTGATAGAGGGACCGATTTACATACGCAGTCAAATCCTCTACCAATGTGCCACCGCCCGGCCGTTTTGGTCAAGATCGTTGCAGCATAACAATACTGGTAGAGTAACTACAAGGTGGTGAGGCACAGAACGACTCTACCGGTATGCGCTTTCTTAGCATGTAAAGGTTAGTATATCAAAAAGAAATATGCAAGAGAATATTAAGCGATTATTAGAAGATTGTTTTGCCCATTTAGGAGAAGTGGCTTTATATAAATCAAAGGATAAGTCATATATGGTACAGGTGTTAAAGCAAGAGCCAGATAAATTATACGAGATTGGTGAAGGGCAATTTGTAGGAGAAACTTTAGTGTTGGAAATAAGTGCGTTTGATCTACTGCAGCCAATTGTAGGAGATATTTTTGTTATAGGTGACCGTAAATATAAAGTATATTCTCCACCGCTGCAAGATAATTCAGGAATGGTATGGAAAATTCGAGCGTCAGGAGTATAAATGCGTATTAACACCGGTAGTATTATACAAAGTATAGATGCTGAAAGGAAAAAAGTGGAAAAAGTGACGGTGAGTGCATTAAACAAAACAGCAATATGGCTAAAATCAAAAGCAGCTAAGGAAATTAGTGAGGAAAAGAGAATAAAATTAAGTTTGATAAGAAAGAGATTAAGAATTTTTAAAGCAAAAACAAGCAGATTAGAAGTGTTAATTAGAGCAAATCTCTACGACATTAGAGCATCGACAATTGGCAAAATACAAAAAACAAGAAGAGGATCGAAAGTAGGAAAGCATGAGTTTATAGGAGGATTTGCAGCAGTTATGCCAAAAGGAAATAGCGGTATGTTTAAACGTGAAGGAAGGGCAGCATTGCCAATAAAGGAAGTTAAGTTGCCACTCGAACCTGAGGCTTCAAGGATAATAGGGAATCTTGTTAATTATGAAGTTGAAAAGGTATTTGAAAAATATTTTATACATTACATGAGTTAAATTATATGCATGACAAAGTTCTGGAAAGATTTACATAAAGCAATTTGCAGCACACTGAAGGAAGAAATACTGGCTATACAGACATGTGAAATTTATCCAGCAATAAGGAAAGAATTAGTAGCGCCAGCGGTGTTTGTAGAACTAACAAGTTTAGAACCAGGTAAAGATGCAGGTACTGATGAATTAGCATTGAAAGCCAGGTTTGAGGCGAGGATTGTAGTTGATGGAACAGTAGAGGATTCCTCGGTAGTTGTTAGAACATTAGCTGCTGAGGTTGCGAGAGTAGTAAATAAAAATACTTGGAATGTGGAAAATGTTTCACCAGGAGAATTTATCTCTGCGGAAATTGACGGATTTAGGCCAGAGCTCGATGCATATTTAGTGTGGATGGTTGATTGGAGTCATCAGCTTCATTTAGGTAAATCAGTATGGGAAGAGGGGAAAATTAAACCACATACAATAAACGTAGGAAATATAAATGTTGGATCATAGTTTTGCGATTTCAGAGCTGAATAGGAAGCTAGCAAACGTTATTCGTATAGGAATTGTAAAAGAAATAGATTATGAAAAAGCAAAAGTAAGAGTGAAAATAGGAGATATTGTAACAGATTATCTGCCATGGATAACAAGCAAAGCAGGAAAAGATAGAGATTGGTCTCCTCCAGATATCGATGAACAAGTAATGGTATTTTCTCCTCTTGGTGAACTATCATTAGGAGTGGTATTAGGAGGAATATATCAGGAAAAATACTCTGCACCAGAGAATAAAAAAGAAATAAATAGTGTGAAGTTTCAGGATGGAACAAGATTGTTATATGATAAAGAGAAGCATCATTTAGAGATTGAAGTAGTAGACAAAATAACATTGAAAGCTGGAGGATCGAGTATAGAGATGACAAAGAGTGAAATAAAACTGAAAGCAGATAAAATAGAACTTAATTAATTGGAAAAATGAATAAATCAGTTGTGCGAGTAGGAGATTATTGTGCAGAAGCAACACCACATTTTTGCATTAGCGGCAGTAATAATGTTTTTGTGAATGGTAAGCCAGTTTGCCGTAAAGGAGATAATTTTACAGAAGGAAGAGTATTAACTGAAGGATCAAAAACAGTGTTTGCAAATGGTCTTGGTATAGGAAGAGTAGAAGATATAGTTTCATGTGGATTTAAAGTAATAAAAGGCAGTGAAACCGTGTTTGCAGGCTAAAAATGAAAGGAATGGATGCTAAAAGAGGGAAAGAATTAAAAGGAATAGAGCACTTGAAGCAATCAATAGTTGATATTTTGACTACTCCGAAAGGTAGTAGAATTATGAGAAGAGATTATGGCTCAAGATTATTTGAATTGGTGGATAAGCCAATAAATAGAGATTTAACTTTGGAAATCTATGCAGCAACAGCAGAAGCACTGGGGAAATTTGAGAAGAGATTTAAGTTAGAAAAAGTAAAGATTGCTGAAGCTAAAGAAGGAAAAATGACTCTTGTACTTGAAGGTATGTATCTTTCAGAAGGCAAATTCATAGGTATTAGTGGAGTAGTTGTTTAGAAATGCAGACATCTAATATTATTGAAAAACTAAGCTATGAGGAAATCTTTTCGAGAATGAAGGAAGAATTGGTCCGTAGAGATGAAACCTTTTCAGCGTTAGTAGAATCCGATCCAGCAATAAAGATTCTGGAGGTAGCAGCATGGCGAGAACTTCTGCTCAGAGAAAGAATAAACGAAGCAATAAAAAGTAATTTATTTAAATTTGCGACAGGAGAAGATCTTGATAATTTGGCTGAATTTTATGGAGTAGAGAGAGAAAAAGAAGAAGATGATGAACGATTTAGAAAAAGAATCAAAGCAAAAATAAAGGGGTGGTCAACAGGAGGAAATTATCGTTATCATGCACTTTCGGCAGATAGAAGAGTAAAGGATGCGCTAGTAGAATCACCTATACCAGGGAAAGTACAAATTTCAATCTTATCAACAGAATTATCCACAACTGGCATAGTGTTAGAAGAGCTACTAGAAATTGTAAAAAAGCAGGTTACTAGGGATGATATAAGTGTTTTAACAGATACGATAACAGTAATTGGTTGCAATATTACGGAAATAGATATTCACAGCAGAATGAGCATAAATCCTGTAATATCAGAGGAAGAAATCAAGAAGCAGTTTATTAAGAAGTTTGAAGCAAATAGAAGACTGGGATGGAATGTTACAAGATCATGGATAATAGCAAATCTATTTGTAGAGGGTGTAGAAAATGTGGAATTAATCGAGCCAAGAGAGGATGTTATGGTGCTAGGTAACGAGTGTGCAAATTTGAGAAATTTAAAGATTGAGTTGAATTAATGTTACTGCCACCAAACGCAACAAAGCAAGAGCAAGCATTGGTTGATGCAACAGATTATAAGGTTGATCCAAGCTGTATAAGAGGGTTTAAATTTAGATTAGAAGAAGAAACATTGCCGTGGTTGATTGAGGAATATGGTTTAGAAGAGATACTGCGTTGGGTAAAAGATAGAAGAAAAGCCGTAATAGAAGGAGTAAAATTTCAAAGACTGAGAGGAACTCCAGCATCACTAAAAATAGCACTAAAATGGGCAAATATAGAAGATATTAAAATTATCGAAGAACCACCTGGTAAACATTTTTTTGAGTTGCAAGTAGGGATAAAAGATGTTCCAAATGACTTCTTCGTAGATGCAGTAGTAGAGCTGGCAAAACTATCACTGCCTGTAAGATCCAGATTGATGAGGATTTTTAACGATTATTATAATGCGCAGAGATTTATATTGGATGAGAGTTTATTTGGAGATCTTCTTTCTGATTATTCAGGGGTAAAAATAGAAAAAGATGGACCAGTGTTATCATTTGGAAGAGTAAATTTTTTCAGGTCTAGTGGTCCAGTTATTAGGATTATAGAAAACTATCTACGCGATCATTATGAACGAGCTTTAAGCAATGATATATATCGCCTAGATGTAGCAATCCTTGGAGAAACCGAGCCTCACACAAAGAATTATAACGGTATTTATGAAAGAAATCATTTGTGGTACAACTTAAAAGCACTATATCCATTACCACAGAGTTTATTACCATCGATTAAATTTGCAAAAGCGCAGATAGTATTATCAGACAGTTGGGATTTAGGAGACATAAATACGTGCTTTCCAGTTAGTAGCGTAGAAGAAAGAGGAAATAAATTTGTATTGGGAAGCGATAAACTTTCAGGGCAATATTGGAATTTAAAACACAAGCCAATTTTAGAAAGATTTAGCGTTACTCACAACTATAAAGTAGAAAATTATACAGATCAGAAGGTCAGAAAATATGTTTTAGCAGAACACAACATTTACTATAAAAACGATTTAGAGCAAAAAGATTCAATACACGAATTAGAAAATTACATTTTAGTATTTTATCCAGGAGTACTGAAGTGGCACGAACATCGACATTTGCACAGAAGTTGGAAAAGTAGTCAAGTAATATCTCTAATAAGCTAAGCATTTATATTTAGATCCTCATATATTATATTAATAATAGGTAAAAGTGTATGAAATAAAAAGAAAAAGACTTGCTTTCTTATGCTAAAATAGACATGACTTGAATAGCAGCAGGTAAATATAAGAAATTTATCTGACGCTAGAAAAGCTAATTTTGTGAGGTATGAAATGAGTTTTAGCAAGAGTAAGTTTTTTAAAGAAGTATCAAGTAACGATATTAATAAAAGAAATGAAGAAGGAGAGACGATATTGCACCAAGCAGTAGAAATCTCCGATTACACAACAGTGAGGTTATTAATAAAAAAAGGGGCAGAGGTTAATGCAAGAGATAAAAATGGTTATACACCTCTGCACTGTGCAGTATTCGCAAAAAGTTTAGAAAATGTAAAAGTGCTGCTAAGAGAAGGAGCAGAAGTAAATGCCACTCAATATGTCACTGGATGTACGCCACTCCACTCTGCGTGCAAAGGAGCAGGAGTTGAAATAATAAAAGAGCTAGTAAAAGCAGGAGCTGAAGTTAATCAACTGAATAAGTACGGCGCAACGCCAATGTATTACATCTGGGAAAGTGAAAAGTATCGTCTATGTGATAGCAAAGAGAGTGAAAAGGCGAGTAAATTTTTGAGAGAAAAAGGAGGAATAACAAAAAGTAGAGAACTGACGTGCTATGGAATAGAGGGGCTAGTGGGAGAAATAGCAGACATGTTGAATGGAAGCTACATGCCGGAGCTAAAAATAATAGAGATAGGAGAAATAAGGAAGAGAGACAAATCGCTAATAAAGAAAGAATGTCAAAATTTAGCAAGCAAGATAATCAGCCAAGTGAATGCAATGATAGATGAGGTGGTAAAAAGGAAGGCTTAGGTTTAAAGAAAAGGTGGGGTAAGTTATGGTAAAGCTGGGTAAAAAAGATGAGTCACTATTAGAGAACTCGTTTAAAAATATTTATGAAAGAGACGAAAAAGGAAGAACAGCTCTACATTATGCAGTAGAGGTAAAAATAGTGAGGTTATTAATCGAAAAAGGAGTAGATGTGAATGCAGCAGATGTAAGAGGACATACAGCACTGCATCTAGCGATAACGGAGAAGCGTCTAGAAACAGTTAGAGAATTGATAAAATCAGGAGGGAATGTAAATGCTGAAGAGTATGGCAATAAATGCACTCCGCTGCATCTTGCATGTATGGTAGGAGAAAAAGAAATAGTGGAGGAGCTAGTAAAAGCAGGGGCTGAAATAGAGCAAGCAGATAAATTTGGAATAACAGCGATGGATTATGCAAAAAATAGCAAAGAAATAGCCGAGGTATTAAAGAAGGAAACAGAGAAAATGGAAAGTTTGTTAAAAAAATAAGAGTCGTATCAGAAAGCGCAACAGCAGTTGGCAAAGGAAGGGCTAGACCAAATTTGAAGGCTGTAGCTGATAAAAGTTGGTCTTTTTCATAAGAATAAATGGATTGATGGAAAAAAGGAGTGGTAAGGCTCCTTGCACTACAAAAACATTTGCAGGAGAAACTATGAGAAAAAGAACATTAACTTGCCGATACGAGCCAGATGAATTAGCGGAACAACATCTAGCAGACGCCTATGAGCTGTTACTAAGGTATGCGGTAAAAAGAAACAATGAAAAGGAGATAAAGAAAAATGATAACAGTGGCCTTATATGCAAGAGTTTCATCGAAGAGTCAAGCGCAGAACAATACAATAGAGAGTCAAATTGCCGAGCTCAAGCATAGAATTGCTGCAGATAAGCATGAGTTATTGAATGAGTATGAATTTAAGGATGATGGGCTTAGTGGGTGGAGTTTAGAACGTGAAGGTTTAGATGCATTACGTGATAAAGTAGGAGAAGATCAAATTGATAAAATTTATATTCATTCACCTGACCGACTATCAAGAAAATCTGCACATCAAATGATACTACTTGATGAATTTGAAAAAGCAGGAGTAGAAGTAATATTCTTAAATCATAAGACTGAAAATAATCCAGAGTCTAAATTGTTATTGGGAATGCAAGGATTAGTGGCAGAATATGAGTGTACAAAGATTATGGAACGTAGTCGTAGGGGAAAACTCCATAGAGCAAAAAAAGGCTGTGTAAGTGTAATTGGTATTGCACCTTTTGGTTATAATCGTATAAAGCATGTAGATAGAGAAAAGACAAAGTTTGAAATAAATGAAGAGGAAGCAAAAATAGTAAAGCAGATATTCATGTGGGTAGGGCAAGAGAGAATAAGTATAAGGGAAGTGATACGTAGACTAAGAGATAAGTCAATTAGAACAAGAACTGGAAAGAAGGTGTGGTGTCCAATAATAATTTGGAAGGTATTAAGAAATCCAGCATATAAAGGACAAGCAGCGTTTGGTAAATTAAAGAGGGTTGAAAAAAGAGAAAGAAATAAACAAAAGGTTTCTATCTGTCGCACAGATGAGGACAGCTGGATTTATATACCAGTACCAAAAATAGTTGATGAAGGGTTATTTAATAAAGTACAAAAGCAACTGGATGAAAATAGAAAAAGAGCAAGGATGCAGAGAGAGGGAGGAAAAAAGAAATATCTATTACAAGGTCTAGTTGTGTGTCAAAACTGTGGATATGCGTATAGTGGTGCACAATGTGGAGTTGAGGGAAAAAAGTTTAGCTATTATCGCTGTAGTAGTACTATACGTATTACTGATGGTAGGGAGAAGTGTACTAATAAATTGGTCCGTACAGATATGTTAGAAACAGCTATATGGGAAAAGGTGAAAAATTTACTAAAAAACCCAGAGATAATAAAAAATGAGTATCACCGTAGAATTGCAGAAAATAAAAATGATGAATCATCAGATAAGAAGCTTGCAAGAAGAGAAAATCAAATAAAACAAGGCATCGAAAAGTTAATGGAAGACTATTATAGTCAAGAAAATGTAGGAGATAAAGGATATATAAGTGAGGAAGAATTTAAACAGACGATGAAAAGAATGAGGGAACGCTTAAGAGGGATAGAAGAAGAGAAGAAAAAGGTAGTTGATCAAAAAGCGATAGAGAAGGGAATGAACCTTATCATCAACAGTATAAAGAGTCTTTATTCCAGTGTAAAATCTAATTTGGAACAGCTAGATTGGCAAACTAAGCGTGGCATCATTAAAGCATTAGTAGAACGAATTCAGATTGGTTATGATCAGGTAGAAGTGGCGTTTAGAATAGAAGAACCAGCACAGGATGGAGAGATTTTTAATTTGCAACATTGTACTGGACGTCATGGCAAGGGAGTTGGGACAATTTGTAAAGGAATTTCTGTTGTCAACAAGCTGCTAAATTTATTATATGGTTTCAAAGGAAACATATTGTCTATGGGAAATCTGCGTTTATTAGCGTATTATCTTAGAGTACTTAAAAATTAATTTCTTAATTTTAGTTAAAATTTTCATTGACATTAACATGCAGGAACAATCATAATAGCATTTTATTAAGATTTTAAATATAATCATGTCTATATTAAGTAGATTATTTGGAGTTAATACAACTATACTGAAAGTTAAAGAAGCGATAGGTTTTAACCCAGCAAATGTAGGGTTGATTGAAGGAAATGGAGTTGCTTATGGACTCAGCTATCAAGATAACGGCAATGGAAGCAGTAGAGTAAAGTTACTTATTAGTCCATTATATCAATCGAAAACATACGAGTGTGATACATGTGTCAACGTAGCAAATGAATTCAAGGGCCAATTATCTCCCACACTAATAGAAAATTCAGCTGAAATAGATAAAGTTGGAGTTATCTTTCCTACAGAAGAAACTAACAAAGAAAGAAAGTGCATCAAAGGCTTAACATTCAACACTTACGAAATCAAGCATTCAACTAATGCTCCCTTAGTTGAATACGTAGGAAAAGTAAAATTATACAAGAACATTGATATAAATAATCTTGCAAATGAAGACAATAGTTACTTTTTACCAAAAGCAGTAAAAGTTGATCATGGTAATATTGTTGTAATTGCTCATAACTTAAAGGATCAAGCTTTAGTTTCTTGGTACTTAGAATTAAAAGTAGATGGAAAGTTCAGAGTTTTACCTGGAGCAAACGGCATCATAGAAAGAAAATTATTCAAATTTGATAATCCAGGGCAATTGGCATTAGATGAAAATACGATGCTTTATGCACAGATGAGAAAAGAGATTATTGGGAAGCCAGAAGCAAGAACAAATATTTTTAAGTTCGATATGGCTAAAGTGGTTAAGGATCTAAAAAGTGGAAAGAAAGATGAATGTTTGCTTAAGAAAAATTGTCAAATAGATAGAGCATCATTTATTATCTCTAGTCCAGAAAAAATAAATTTTCTACAGTATGTGAAACGAACTGAAGGAGATGACCAGATTGCTTTTCTTGCAAAAAAACAATCTTCTAATACGCAAGAATTGCATTTAGCAAGTCTTGTTAAGAGTAGATCAAAATTGAACTTTCCTATTTGTGAATGTGAGGATCCTATAGAACAATTGTATGTTAAAGACAATGGCCAAGGAGGTTTTATCGTCACTGCGGTAAGTGGAGAGAGTATTATAACTTTTAATAGAGAGAGCTCTGGAAAATCTTCTGAAGCAACGATAATACCGACAAGCAGTATCAAAGCTCTCAGTGATTTTGTTAATATCATTAACGGCCAATTGATGCCTAGTATTATTTCCAGCAGTACTGTGGCTCCTATAACTGTTACAGAGACGGTTGTGACTTCTAAGAAAACGACGACTGCTGCAATTACTAGCACAACAGAAACCGACACTGTAAAGACTACCAAATTAACAACAGAAGCATCAACTATCATTGTACCAACTTCCACAATGAGTAAATCTTCAACAGAGTCAACAACTCAGGCAAGTACAGTAACAGTGGAGTCAACAACAGTAGCATCAACTACCACTGCACCTACTTCTACAACGAGTAGGCCTTCAACAGAGTCAACAATTCAAACAAGTACAGTAACAGTGGGGCCAACAACAGTAGCAAAAACAACTTCTACTTCACAAACGACCACGGTTGCTAAAACGTCAACTAGTGTGCCTTCGGAAACTGAGACAAGTACTGTAAAATCTACAGCAGCGACTGTTGAGTCAACTTTTACAGCAAGCAGTACTACGATGAGTAAGCCTTTAACAGAATTAACAACTAAGATGAGTACGTCATCAGAACCAACAACAGTAGCTGAAACTATTGCGACTTCACAAGCAACTATGATTACTACAATGCCAACTAATGCGCCAACAACAAACTCAGAGAAAACTATACAAACAGTGTCCACTATATCAAATACTGGAACAAAGGTAACAATTCCTCTGTTCACTACAACTTTACTTCCTCAAACTACTCCTTCACCACAGCCCACTCAGCTTGCTATAGAGTCTAATAGGGCAGGAATGATAGGTGGGTCTTTGGTTGGAGCGATAATAAGTATTGCTGGAATTATAGGATTCATAGCATACAAATATGTTAAGGGTCGTAATGCTGCTCCTGTGTTAGAACTAACTAATTTCAATGATAGAAGGCGATCATCTTCAAGTGGCAATAGCGATGAAGAAATTTTTATCGCTAATAACAGAATGAGACATATATCTATGCGAACTATGGATCAATCTGAAACAGTGCTAAACAGTATATCGGTGGAGAGTAGTAGTCGGTCAAGAAGTAGCTCATCGTCTTCAAGCGGTGGACCAGGATCTTGACTGACTGAGCTAGAGTCTAAAAGTGAAAAAAGCTTATCTTGGGATAGCGATGATGTACCGGAATATCACCTTTAGCTATTTGTCTGAATGTTTTTAGTATGTAGACTGTTAGGAAATTTTCTTTTGCTTTTGTGATTTTAATGTTAAAGTATAATTTCTAGGTGAAATAAGTAGCTGCTGTTGTGTGATAAACACAGCAGAGGAAAGTCCGAGCTCCAAGAAAAGTTAGTGACGGGTAACGCCCGCCGGAGGTAACTCCAGTTATAGGGCTACAGAAAATTACCGCCTAAAATATTATTAGGCAAGGGTGAAAAGGTGTGGTAAGAGCGCACCATAACAATGGCAACATTGGTAGTCAAGTAACCAACACTAGGAGCAAGATTAAATAGAAGTAGATTTTATGTTTTTCTCATATCTACTCGGGTAAATCGCATGAAGTAAATGGTAACATTTACTCCAGATAAATAGCTACATAAACAGAACTCGGCTTATATTTCACCTAGGCAATGCATGAATGTCAGCCATACTATGTAAATGTATCAAACATTTCACATATCCTGTACGCTCAATTTGACTACCTATATTCCTTTTACTTCTTGGCTTATCTCTTTTTTTATTTCCTTTTGAACTTAACAAAGCTTGAATTTTAACCGAGCTTTTCCTTTAACTCGTCATTCTCTATCTCTAAAGCCTTACTTTCTTACCTATAACTTTTTAGCTCCGCTTCCAACTTTTCTATTTTTTGCTGCAAGTCTTTGTAAAGTTCTAAAAGACTAACCATGTTACCTCACTTTTACGATTGGTTTTTATCTTATTTCATCTACCTATTTTGTTGCTTCAATGAATGGGTGAATAAAGCATTTCATGCGTTGTCCTTCACTTGTTCTGCTTGATAGTCACTACTGCTTTCGCTTATATTAACACTAGAGTATTCTTCATCGTCAACATACTCTTTTAGAACATATCCTCTACCCCAAACGGTTTCTATGTGGCTTATTCCATCATTTGCACTTTCAAGTTTTTTACGTAATTTACACATAAAAACATCAACTATTTTGTTGTCTGAAGGTTCGTCCAAGCCATTGTAAAGATGGTTTAAAAACATTTCTTTTGTCAACACTGCTCCTTTACGCAATGCCAGCAATTCTATCATGGAATACTCTTTGTTAGTAAGGTGAACTGTTTTGCCTTTTACCTCAACAATCCTGTGATCAAAATTGATATTCATATTACCAATCTTTATCACTGATTCGGGATGGCCTTTAGTACGTCGGACTATGGCCTTAATTCGAGCTAATAATTCGCTCTTGTGAAATGGCTTGGTTAAGTAATCGTCGGCACCATACCCAAGTCCTTTAGCTTTATGGTTGGCAGCGGAGATACACGAAAGTATTAAAACAGGAACTTTGATTTTTGCACTTCTTAATCTTAACAGTATATCATATCCATCAATATCACCAGGCAGGTGTATATCTAGAATAACTAGATCGTAACAGTCTCCACCCGAGGAAACCATATTATTGTTATAATCTTGTGCAGAAGTAACAACGTCGCAAAAATGTCCATCAGAAGTTAAGGCATTAACTACAGTCCTTGCACTTACTTGATCATCTTCAATTAATAATATACGCATATTTTACACCCCATAAATAATTTATAATTTTAGTAATATATATAACCAAGGAAAGTAACAAATCAAATTTTTATTAATGAATAATAGAAATTACACTTATTAATTAATAGTTAATGTGTCGTTCCAAAATTATACAAATAGATCTAAAATACAATAGATATACTATAATAATACTATTTTTAGTAAATATTGAATAGAAGCTATTTTTATTAAAAGAATACTTAGGTTAATAGATATTTAAACTATTTTATACTTTTATGTTATATTTTTAATTTACTTATTCTACAGTTTTAAATTATAAGTAATACTTTCAGGAATATTGAGTGGTAATATCAGTTTTAGGTGCTGGCGCATGGGGTACAGCAATTGCGATTTCATTAAGTAGTAAGAAAAATGTAATTTTGTGGACTCGCAATAAGGCCATATTTGAATCAATTAAAGAGAAAAGAGAAAGTGACAAGCTACCTGATTGTCCAATTTCTGATAATGTATCAGTAAAATTAGCTATTGAAGATGCAGTTAATGCTTCAGTAATAATTCTAGCTGTTCCCACTCAGTCTCTAAGGGAGATATGTCATCAATTGAATGATTGTAACCTAAAAAAAAATGTAGCAATAATTTTGGCTTGTAAGGGAATAGAAAAATCTACATTAAAATTACCTAGTGAAGTAGTCAATGAAGTTTTACCTAATAATCCTCTTGCTGTTTTTTCTGGTCCTAGCTTTGCTATAGAAGTTGCAAGAAAATTACCATATTCGATGGTTCTTGCATGTCAAAATGAAGTATTAGGTTTAAAATTAGTATCAGAGCTACAGCAAGAAAATATTAAATTGTACCTTAGTAGCGATGTTATAGGAATACAGGTTTGTGCAGCGTTAAAGAATGTTTTTGCTATAGCATGTGGGGTTGTTCTAGGTAGGTTTGGGTTTAATGCTCATGCAGCATTAATTACGAAAAGTATGAGTGAAATTAAGGCTTTATACTCAGCAAAAGTTGGTGACGGCAATGTAGATATAAATACACTACTTGGACCAGCATGCTTAGGCGATTTGGTTGTGACATGCACATCATTAAATTCAAGAAATCTATCTTTTGGATCTAAAGTAGCTAATAGTAATGGTTCTAGTGCTCAGCAGATTTTATCAGAAGGTAAGTCGGTAATTGAAGGTTTTAACACTGCTAAGTCTGCATTTGATTTAGCAGAAAAGCTAAAGATAAAAATGCCCATATGTGAAGCGATCTATAGATTGCTATATGAAAATACTTCTATAGAAGATACTATTTCTGTTCTTGTAAATTAGTTTTATATTTCGGTATATTGTGAAATTTTTATATAAATTAATATCAACATGGTGGCTATCTGGCACGGTAAAACACATGCCAGGTACTATAGGCAGCTTGGCTGCTTACCCAATTGTTCCTATATTACTCAATGACAGAATTTTAGGTACAGCAATTATTTTTTTTTTATTCTTAGTTGGATTATGGTCTACAGGCAATTATATACAACATTACAAAGCTCCGCATGATCCAAAAGAGGTAGTAATTGATGAAGTAGTTGGTCAATTGCTGACAGTACTTCTAGTTTCAATATTATTAGAACAAGAAATGAATAGCTCTGTATTGTTGGTGTGCTTTTTCTCCTTTAGGTTTTTTGATATAATAAAAGTGTGGCCTATAAATTTGATTGATAAAAATACAAAAGGTCCTTTAGGTATTATGCTAGATGATGTTGTAGCTGCAATTTTAGCCTTTGTTTTTATAGGAGCCTTTTATTGTTTATTGTTGGTTTATGCAGAATAAAAAAATTTGTTATTCAAGCTTAATTATTCAGAACCTAAAGGATTATATACTTTATGCAACGAATTTGTCCAAGTGGGAAATACATGACGAATTTGATAATGTTATATTTACAGTAAATGGTACCAGAGAATCGTTATTTAATTTTGTGTTTTGTGAAGATCAATGTACTGAGCTTTCCATATGCAGAACTCTAGATTATCTCAAAGCACGAAATATAGAAGCAACATGGATAATAAGTCCACGTATAAAAATAGGGGGTATTTTAGAAAAATGCGAAATAAAACACGTTAGCACACCAAAAAAAGTTTTACTCAATATAAAAGATTATTTTTTGCCTGATGATGCTGTTCCAAATTTGAAGTTCAATGTTGTAAATAGTAGTGAGCTCTTAGAGCAATTAGATTTACACACTTCTAAAATTTTTTATCATAGAATTAGTATTGTTAGCACATTTTTTCGCCAATTATCGAATTATGATGATAAGAGCTCAAGGTTAAGATTTTTTCTTGTAATGCTAAATAACGAAATTGTTGGAACATGCGGTCTTTATATTCAAGACAGCATAGCTGGTTTTTATAGCGATGGAGTTTTACCAATTTACAGGGGTCGTGGAATAGGAACTCAAATGGTTCTAGAAAGAATAAAGATAGCTAGGCAATTTGAGTGCAAATACATAGTAGCACATTGCATGAAACCTTCTGTAAACCTTTATAAGAAATTAGGCTTTAGGGTATTGGGCAATCTTCACTTATATACCTCTTCAGTACAATCTCTTTGCTGAGAGGTTGCAAATTTTTATATTTGTTTTAGAATACTATGTTTTTTTTGTATGAAATAGTTTTACTACTAATTCTAGTATTCTTCTTTTTCTCATATTCTAAATTAAAAATTAGTAATAAAATTAAGGACTTACAACATCAAAATGTTATCATAAATAATTTAATAGATACTGTGAATGATGGATTTTATATTTGGGACGCAAAAAAACGTATAGAAAAATTTTCTCCCAATTTACTAATTTTGCTTAATACTGTTTTTTATTCATTTAATGAGTTTGTAAATTTTTTTGAGCAATCAGAAAGCTTAATTAAAAGTTTTGCTGAGGCAAAGGAAATAAATAAATCTTTTACTCTAGATTTAAAGTCAAAAGACAGTGAGGTTTATTGCACATGTTATGGTAAAAGCATAATAGATTATTCTAATAATGTGATTGGTGTGTTGTTATGGATAAGGAATATCTCCGATTATAAGATAAAAGCTAATGAACTTGAGTTAGAAAATAGTAAGCTTATGCGAGAATTGGAGAGCTATAAAAAAATTTTTGACTCTTTACCATTTCCAATACTGAAGCACAATAAGAATAAAAAAGTAAGGTTTTATAACTTATTTTATGATAAATATATAGGCAGCTCTAAAAAATTTACTGTTGCGAGTGGCTCCTATAACGTAAAACCAGGAGAGTGTGTAATAACTTACAAGAACGAACCTAAGGTTTTTAATTTTGTTGAAGTTCCAGTGCAAAATTCTAATAGCATAGTAATGTATGGAAAAGATATTAGTGATGAAAAAAAATTACATACTGAGCTAAGCAATTGTTTAGCTGCACAAGAAAGTTTGCTTGAGAAGCTATCGATTGCTGTGGCGATATATAGTAAGAATCAAAAGCTAAAATTTTATAATAATGCTTTTATAAAAACTTTTCAGTTTGATCCAAAATTTTTGGAGTCTTATCCAACTTATCACGAGATTATGCTTCACCTATTTGAATCTAAAAAGCTTTTAGGAAAAAAGGATTTTCAAACTATTAATAATCAAAGACATGAGTTGTTCAAAAGATTACTGGAATCATATGGTGAAACAATACATTTCATGAATGGAAGAACGTTTAGAGTATTAACAATACCCTATGCTTCAGAGGGTCTACTATTTTCTTACGAAGAGTGCCAGAAATAACACTCAAATTCCTTCTCTCTCTACCATAAGCTGTTTTACTTTCGCTATCGCTTTTGCTGGGTTAAGCCCTTTCGGGCAGGTTTTTGTACAATTCATTATTGTATGACAACGATACAACTTAAATGGGTCGTTTAAAGAAGCAAGTCTTTCTTCTTTCTTATTATCACGACTGTCAGCAATCCATCTATAAGCTTGCAGTAATATCGCTGGCCCTAAAAATTTATCACTATTCCACCAATAGCTTGGGCAACCAGTCGAACAGCAAGCACATAGTATACAATCAGACAGACCATCCAATTTTTTTCTATCTTCAGGAGATTGAAAGTATTCTTTATTTTGTAAGGCAGATTTATCTGTTTGTAACCAAGGTTTAATCGATTTGTATTGCTCATAAAATTGGCTTAGATCTGGAACTAGATCCTTTACTATATACATATGAGGTAGTGGATATATTTTTACTTCACCTTTTATATCATGTATAGATTTAGTGCATGCAAGAGTGTTGGTACCATCAATATTCATTGCACAAGATCCGCATATTCCTTCTCTGCAAGAGCGTCTAAAAGTTAAGGTTGAATCTATTTCATCCTTTATTTTTATTAATACATCAAGTACCATAGGGCCACAATTATCCATATCGATAAAAAATGTGTCTATTCTTGGATTTTTATCATCATCAGCAGACCAACGATAAATTTGAAATCTTCTAATATTTTTTGCTCCAGTAGGAGTAGGATAAATCTTGCCCTTTTTATTAACTTTAGAATTTTTTGGTAAAGAAAACTGAACCATATTGCTTACCTTTTACAGCTAAAACCCCTTTTTTGTAAATAACATATTTTGGTATTATCTACCATACTTTTCCTTTTCAAATTCAAGCAAAGCTAAAATCTTGCTCTCTAAACTTTTCATTATAATTTCTTCATCTTCTTTTTGATGATCATAGCCAAGTAAATGCAGCAATCCATGAACTAACATGTGTGCAGTGTGAGTGAGGATAGATATACAGTACTCATGAGACTCTCTTTCTATTGTATCTACTGCAATTGCTATGTCTCCTAGATCACATTCACTAGATAACTGTTCGCATGGAAATGATAGTACATTAGTTGGCTTATCTATTTCTCTAAACTTAAGATTAAGTTGATGTAGCAAGTTATCATCAGCGAGAGCTATTGATATATTTGGTTTATAATGATCTATTTTTAATTCTTTTAGAGAAGCATTAATAATATTTAATACAAAACTCTGTGGGTCCTTCGTAATACTATGCCACCTCTTATCAAGAATATTTACTTCTAACATGAATAAAGCACCAGAAAGGACATTATCCCATCACTTGACATTGGAACCAAAAAAAGAAGAATTATAGACCATCGTATCATACACACAACTATACGAATATTGTACACTAGAAGTATGTCATCCCAGTCTGGGATCCAGGAATTCTGATTAGACATTAGGTGAGTGAATATAAAAGCTATATTAAAACACAACATTTTTAATGTGGTTGCATTACAGCTGGATTCCAGTGTCAAGCACTGCTTTGTGTTTGATGAAAAATCGGCTACTTCGAAACAAACACTCATACAGCTGTATGTTGTGTGCTGAGGTAATATTGTTTGGCAACAGGTATTACACATCACTCATCCTTATTATTTCATTCCACTCAGTCTCTAAAACTGGAGAAACTGATAAACGTGATTGTTTTAATATAACCATATTTTTCAAAAGTGGGTTTTGTTTTATACTGTTTAACGTCACTTGGTTACTTAAAGGTTTCAAAAATTTTACATTCACTAGTCCAAATTTGGAATTATAAACATGATAATACTCCTTTAATACTTCAACTATTCCAAGTATAACTCTCTCTTTACCTGTATGATAAAAAAATGCAAGATCGCCTAATTTCATAGCTCTCATGTAATTTTGAGCTTGATAATTGCATACACCATTCCACTGCGTCACCTGCTCCTTTCCCATTTTTTGCCACGAGTATTCGCTTGGCTCTGACTTGAGTAGCCAAAATTGCATTATTTTTTTCTTCTTAAATAAGCTGGTATATCATAAACATTGCTACCCCACTTAACTCTTTCGTTTGTTTGCTCAGTTGAAGCATATTCTTTTGTTTCTAATATTGGAATTTGATTATAAGGCCATTTAAAATTTTTTTCCTCTGCTGGGATCTTGTTTTGATTAACAGATGAATTGTCGTTACAGCTATCAATGCCAGTTGCAAGAACAGAAACTCTAACTCTTCCCTCCATCGCCTGATCAAAAGTGGCACCAAATATTATATTTGCATTTTCATCCACTTCTTCACGTACTCTATTTGCTGCAGAATCAACCTCAAATAGAGTCATATCTCCACCACCAGTAATATTAATCAATATTCCTTGTGCACCTTTCATTGATACATTATCAAGTAATGGATTAGATATCGCAGCCTCTGCAGCACTAATTGCCCTATCTTCTCCTTCTGCCTCTCCAGTACCAATCATTGCTTTACCCATCTCACTCATTACTGTTTCTATATCAGCAAAATCAAGATTAATCAGTCCTGGCATGATCATCAAATCAGTTACTCCTCTTATGCCAATATGCAGAACATTATCGGCGAGTTGAAATGCGTCAGCAAATGTAGTTTTCTCGTTAGCAATTCTAAATAAATTTTGATTGGGAATGACAATAAGTGTATCTACGTATTTTTGCAACTCTTCAAGTCCAAGCTCTGCAATGCGCATACGTCGCACACCTTCAAAACCGAACGGCTTAGTTACAACTCCAACAGTCAGTATCTTTTTTTCTTTTGCTCCTTTATCTTTAACTACCGCTCTTGCTTCTCTGGCTGCTTTTGCAATTACCGGTGCAGCACCTGTTCCAGTACCACCACCCATCCCTGCTGTGATAAAGAGCATATGGCTATCTTTTATATGCTCCATAATTTCATCAATTGATTCTTCTGCTGCACCTTTACCAACATCAGGCAAAGCACCAGCACCAAGGCCCTTAGTTAAGTTAATACCAAGCTGAATTTTTTTATCACATAATGACTTCTCTAACGCTTGAGCATCGGTATTTGCTACAACAAAATTTACTCCTTGTAAATTGGATTGAATCATGTTGTTCACAGCATTTCCACCAGCACCACCCACTCCCACAACGGTAATCCTTGGGTGTAATACAGGTAGCTCTGGTAAACTAAGGTCGATTGACATTTAAATTTTACTCAAATATTAGTGAATTCACTTGATAACAAGTTACTGCTTTTTTAACAATATGCAAACATTTTTCATTTTGACATACGCAAACAGTAAACAAGATTTACTTATTCTTAACATTGTTAATCAGTAGGTATAATAATTGCAGGCTTTCAAACAGCACTACTTAGAATGCAAAAAAAAATTGTGAAAAAGGGATAGAAGCCTATCCCTTTTTATTGAAAACTGCTACTAGCTTTTCGCAGTTCCTTTTTGTACCCCAAGTACTTGTTTGATCTCCTCTAATTGGGTTTCTGGTTGTTCACCATTAAGCAATTTACCTGCTTTCTCAATTTGATTTGCCTTACTACTGTTCATATATGCATACACAGGTGCAGTTATTAAAGCTGCTACTGCAGCAAGAACTACCAAACTAGCAACAAGTGGATGAGCAACTGCAAATGCAGACATTGCAGTAATCGCAGGACTAACGAGTGTTGCAGCTTTTGTTCCAACTGTACCAACAAAAGTTGCATAAGCTGGACTTAAGAAATAAGCAGCCGTAAGCGCCACCACTGAAAGTGTAACAAGAGCAATTGCACCTGTTCTCCCTTTATTATTCATAGCATATTGACCAGCTCCACTAGCAGCACCTAGAATTCCCCAGTATGCTTCAGCTTCTTTGTATCCTTGTGTAATAGCATAAGGAAGGCCATTCCCATTCTGATATTTATATTCTGTCCATTTCATAACTCTACCCCTAAAATATTAAAATTTCACTAATGGTAGTATATGGCAAAAAAAAGCTGCCCGTCAAGTAAATTAATTTATTTATACATTCTTATTCTGTAATTCAGCGCTTCTGAGATGTGTGCTCTTTTTATTTCCTCACTTTTCGCAAGATCTGCAATGGTTCTTGCGACTCTTAATACACGTGTATAGCCTCGATTGGAAATGTAATTTTCTTTCAGTACGTATTTTAGCAATTCTAACCCTTCCTGATCTGGTTCAGTGAATTTATTTAATGCTTCACCACTGACTTCTGCATTGCAACGAATATTAAATTTACTATAACGCTCAGTTTGAATTTTTCTCGCTGCTATCACCCTTCCTCTTATAACCTCGGTACTTTCTCCCTCCACAGAGATTTCAGGAGAAAGTATGCTAACGTTTGGCATTTCAATGCATATGTCTATTCTATCAAGCAATGGTCCTGATATTTTGTTTTTGTAATCTGTGCCGCATTTTGGAGCTTTGTTGCACGATCTACTTGCATCACCTAAGTAACCGCACCTGCAGGGATTCATTGCAGCTATAAGTTGAAAATTAGCTGGATAAGTAATGTGAGCATTTGCACGTGCAATAGTAACTTTTCTATCTTCAAGTGGTTGACGTAGAGAATCAAGCACAAGCCTTGGAAATTCAGGTAGCTCATCAAGAAATAACACACCATTGTGAGCCATGGTGATTTCCCCAGGCTTTGCATTTTTCCCTCCTCCTATCATCGCTGACATCGAGCATGAGTGATGAGGTTCACGAAAGGGACGAGTTACTTTAAATGTTTCGTTACCGGCTTTTGTTATGCTAGAGATAATATTAACATCAATCATCTCCTGCTCAGTCAAATCAGGTAATAGCCCTATAAATCGCTTAGCAAGCATTGACTTTCCAGTACCAGGAGGTCCAACAAGGAGCATATTGTGTCCACCTGCTGCTGCAATTTCAGCTGCTCTTTTTGCAACAACTTGACCTTTAATATCCTTTATATCTGGAACTGAATTTTTTTCTTTGGGTGCAGCGCTATAGTTAAAAGTTACCGGCTGAATTAACTGCTCACCCTTAAAATGTCTGATAATATCGGTTAATTTCTCTATAGCCAGAATAGAAACATTCTTTACCCATAAAGCTTCTACTCCATTTCCCCTTGGGCAAATTACTCCTTTATTTGCCTGTTTTGCATTGATTGCTGTTGGAAGTACTCCTGAGATTGGTATGACTCTGCTGTCTAGTGCAAGCTCGCCCATAATTATATAAGACTGAACTTTTTCAACTGGTATCACATTCATTACAACAAGTAATCCAACAGCAATAGCTAAATCATAATGACTACCTTCTTTAAGCAAATCCGCAGGGGAAAGATTAACCGTAATCCTTTTTGGAGGTAACAGAAGATTGATTGAATTTAACGCTGCTCTGATGCGCTCTCTGGATTCTGCAACAGTTTTATCCGGCAGTCCAACAATATTGACTGCTAGTACAACATTGCATAATTCTATTATGGCTATTTTGATCAAAATTTGCAAGACTTTTTATGCGAAATACTATATACAAGTGATTGTGATTGATTTCAATTTGATGAATTAACATTCTAATAATATTTTGCTTAGTCTGCCAATCCACTTGATCAAGCTTTGATTCAACACTTGAGGAAAAGTTTTTCAAGCTATCTGTAACAAGGCTCAATTCTTGTTGTAGTTTTTTTTGATCAAGCGTTCTTTCTTTCTCTTCTTCAATTTCTTTCAAATGCTGTTTCATTGTTGTGATTCTTGGTTCAAATTCTTCTTGGCTTATAAACCCTTTAGCATAGCTATCAATAAATTTTTTGATACTTAATCTTAACTTACTTTCTTGCTTTTCACGTGTTTGATTATGTAAAGGTTTTTTGTTCTCTGATAATCTACGTTGATATTCATTTGCAATCCTATCTGGCTCTTTCAAGATACTCTTGACTTCTTCCCATATAACTCCATCTAATATATCAGTGCGTATTGATTTATTATCGCAGATTTTATTGCCATTGAATTTGCTAGAGTTTGTACCAGAGCAACGATAGTAATAATATGTCGACTTTTTATGAACGTGGTTTGTACCACAATAAGTATATTGACAACGTTGACATACCATTAAACCTTGCAATAAATATGTTTCTCTTCTTTGTCGTACTCTTGCTCTTTGCCTATTTTCAGTTAGTTGTGCCTGCACTGAATCAAATAAATGCTCATTGATTATTTTTGGTACTGGAATATAAGTCCAATTCTCTTTATCACTATTAAAGCGACCACTTTTAAGTTTACCACAAGTTCCTTTTTTTGATTTTTTTACTTGTGGTTTTGAGCATGTCCTAGTTTTACCATAAGCTGCTTGTCCTATATAAGCAGGATTTTTTAACATGTTCCAAATAGTGCTCCTTTTCCAATACCTTTTTCCTGTTCGTGTTATTACCGGTATCTTATTCAGTTCATGTACAACTTCTCCTATACTTGCTCTTTCTTGGCCAACCCGAATAAATATTTTACGCACTATATTTGCCTCTTCTTCATCAACCTCAAATTGAGCACTTCCTTCACCTACATGTTTTGCTATGTAGCGATAACCGTAAGGCGCCCTACCCATCACACTTATACACCCAGCTTTGGCCGCATGAAGTTTACCTCTACGGTTTCGTTCCATAATCTTTGCACGTTCATACTCTGCTATTGCTCCCTGAATCTGTAGAAATAAATGGGAATCCGGATTATCATCAAACTTATGATTCAAAAATACTATTTCAGATCCAGCCTTTTTAAACTCTTCGAGTAAGATCATTTGATATGAAAATTTACGTGATAGCCGATCAGGTGAATGAATATATATCTTATCAATCTTACCTTCTGCTACTCTATCACGTAAATTTTCTAAGCCAGGACGTTCTAAATTTGATCCACTATAACCATTATCGACAAACTTATGCTCATCTAATAACTCATGTCCATCACTACCAATGCGACGCTCCAATTCTACAATCTGACTCTCTATCGTATTCTCCTGTGCCTGTTGTCTTGATGAAACTCTTGCATACAAGCTTACGGTTGTCATTTTCTTCTACCTCCTTTGTTTTACATTTCAATAATTGTTCATAAGCATCTGCTAGATATGTATCTGCCAATCGATTAGGCTTATAACCCCAATAAATAGCCAACTCTCCTTTTTGCATGTTTTTCTTCCTGTGAATTTTTTTATAGGTTAGGAGACTTCTATTAAACTAAACCAATGCACACCTTATGTCTCGTTTAAGAAAGCTATCTAGTTCACACAAATTCTCCCTAATAAATATACAAGATTTGAAGAAATTATGTCCAAAAAATCTTTGCCTAAATCATCATATTATGTATAACATGGCTTATTTAATATGTTATGGAGATTTATCCAAGTCATAAATTCTGGGAGAGCGACTTAGAAGTTCCTGTTAACCTTTTATTAGATCGTTTTCAGGATTCTAATATACGTCAGTCTTGGTTAGATTCCCTTTCTGGTAAACAACTGAGCATTATTTTTCAGCATTGCTTTAAAAATCATTTAAATGGACAACTTTTTCAAGACGGAGACTACGATGATAGATCCACTCAACAAAAACGTAAGATACTTGCCAGTTACTCTGACTCTCTTTTTAACTATTATCTCATTAGCTACTTTGATCGTACGAAACTTGAAGCTACAGTCAGTGAAGTAGCAAGATTTGCCCTCACTCAAGAGTTAATGAGATCGTACCTGATAAAAAATAATACTAAGTATGATAAAAGATCCTTGTTATTTTTACTGTTTCACATAAATTGTGAACTTCTAAAATCTGTCTATCACTTTGATAAAGTACAAAAGAGAGGTTTCGTATCATTTGCTCTACAGAAATCACCAAGACAAATAAACACTTCATTCAAGGAATTTATGTCACAAGAAGCTGTAGAGCAGATACTGAAGTTTGAAAACCAATTGCAGGGTTTTTTCCATCATCAAGATCGGATATATATGTTTGTACGTCGAGGAAGTGACATGGATTTACTGCTTAATTCAAACAAAGTTGTTCATGGCCATAAACCTGAGTGGATGATTTTAGATTTTTCGATTGATGGTACAAAGGTTAATCTCTGTGCTAAAAATACCAATAAAGCTGTGGAAATAGCAAATAGTATTGTAAGTGGTTATTTTAACTGCGAATGTACTTTTGTAAATATACAGGATAGGAACTTTCTACTACAAGTGCATAAATTCCTTCAAGCATGTATAGAGGGTTCTGACCCTAATATTTGTATATTTGAGTTAAATTTTAAGTCAGATTATTTTAAAAATAGTAATACATATCTTACTTTGAGTGTAAAGCCGTACGATCCTATTGCACCAGAGTTACATATTTTAAAGCCGTCTATTGGCAACATACTACAATCTATTCAATCAGCTAAAGTAATGTTCCAAAACAAAAAGGTAACATTTTCTTTCAAATCAAGTGGGGAAATTTATTATTCAGAGCATCCGCTCAATAAAAAAGAAAGGGAGGACCTGAAGAAACATATGGAACAATCTTATGGTCTTAAAATCCTTTCACGAGCAAATTGCTGATCTTTTAAGTTCAAATAGTTCTTGGGTTAATCCAAGTCAAAATCACATTAAAGCAGCAAGATACTTATTTGATCTTGGATTGATAAAAATGCAAGAAAGGTACTATATTGTTTGCTCTCGTGAAGAAGATCATCTTGATTGGCCAAATGTAATTGATCCAAGTTGTAGCAATGAGATTTTTATCGATCCAGACTTTGATGAAGCATGTGATGACGCTATTTGTGAAAACTGTTCTCGTCATATTTTGCCTAATACTTATAAAAAACAGAGATTTCATCTCTTATCCATATACTTAAATATAGAGAAAATCATAGACTGGTTTGAAACAAAGTTGAATGATTCAAGACTTATGTGGGAAAAAGTGGAAAAAGGAGTTTATTATATTTGTAATCAAGGTCGTATTGTAAATCTAATAATCCTTGATTTTTGTACTGATGCGATATTTTTAACTATAGATAAACTTAGAGTCCATCCGACAGTTCTCATCACTCTAAAAAAAGATATACCAAATCTATTGCTGAATCTATATGTAGTGCCAATGGTGAAACTGTTTTGTCAGCTTAAGACTGTAACTGAGATATTCCAAGAGGCAGATAAAAGAGGAGTACCAGAGGTGGTAGAAAATACTTCTTTGCAAGTTTTACCAGCTTCATATATTTCGCTTAAACGTGTTGAACCAATTATACCAACAAAACTTTTGGAGTTACAAGTAGTTAAAGGTATGGTATATGTTAATAGTATTGAAGTTATAAATAAAAAAGCTGCATCATGCCTTAATATTTTTCGAATATTGTTCAAGCAATTTTTACATGACTGTGAGAAAGAATTACCACCTGAAAAACATACACTTCTCAATATTAATCAGTTAGAAAAACTCTTGGGACTTAGTTTAGAAGCAGATTTAGAACATCAAATCAGAAAACCATTAAATAAAATGCAAAGAACAATCAAAGCTACGATTGCTGAGAAATTAGGATTAAGTATTGAACGTGATGATGTAATACAAACCCTTGGTTGGCAAAGATCATCATATGGTTATCGTATTAACCCTTTTACTTTGACTATAAAAAAATAGAGTTTTTTGTTATCAAAAATAGTTTTTTTCAGCTCCATGAATAAATTTTCCCACTCCACGTGCAAATGGTCCTGTTTTAATATCGAGCCATTTATCTTCTTTTGAACCATTAGCCATTCCTTTAACTATTTGCTTTGCCTGTAAAAGCTCTTGCACTATACGCTCTAATCTATCTCTTCCCATACTATGAAAAACTTCAGGCAGTCTATGTCGTTGTTTATGTATTCCTGCACTTCCTGTGTGAGTAAATGGATGTCCTGAAATAGCAGCTCGCGCAATTGAATCAATAAGATATATTTTAAGATCTTTATCGCTAATATTTTGAGCTTTTAATTGTTCATTGATGTCTTCCAATAGCCCTGTTTCTTCATTTCTTAGGTAAGTGCGTATGGTACGATCAGCCAGGCCATTTGCTTTAACAACAGCTCCATAAAATAGTGCATTTTGTCTTGGGATTTTTCCAATTGACCTAAAAATCATTGGTTTAGTCATATCTTCAACAGGCCAAAAAGCAAAAGAACACCTGACTCCATTTACGAGAGCAGAAGTGCCTCGAATAGCATCTCGTGCTTGCTCTACTGTTGATATAGGCTTTTCTCCCTTCAGCTTTCTCATATGATGTGCAGTAATTATTGAAGCTCCAGTGCTACATGCTAAATCAGATAATAAACACATGAGATAATCCCCTACTGCTGGATCAGCATTTAAATCTGCATGAATGAAAGAAGCAAGGGGATCAAATATAATGAGCTTTAAATCCTTTATCCTGCTCAGCTGCTTCATTACCGACTCAAATTCTGGAGAGATTTCTACAACTTTACCGCGAACGTTCTTAAGTATGGTAAGAGATCCTCCGATGTTTGGTAATGGTACAATAAATAGCCTACCTTTATATTTCAATCTCTCGCATTTTGGATCAAGTCGTTCTAAGCGACGATGTATTTCATTTGTATCATCCTCCGCAGAAAATACCACCACAGATCCATGTTCAGTAACAAGTGGACCAAATCCGCATACCTGATCTATGCTACCTGCAACCTTGAGGGCTAGGTCAAGAAGTAGCATACCTTTGCCTGTATCTCCCATTGCAGCCAAAATGGAGGTTACACCCAAAGGAAATAATCCTTCAACCAAGAATCTTTGCTTTGGTACTGGGCCTACAAAACGCTCTACGCTCCAGCTAAAAATATCAAGTGGTGGTTTAATAATTATTTTTCTTGAGTTTTTTTCGATAAATTCTTCAATATTTATTCCCTCTAACACACAATCAGCAGCATCCCAACTCTTTGGTTTATTCGGTGGAATCTTAAGCGTAGCAAGTGATGCAACACCAAGTTCTAAAAGTCTCTTTTCAGCGTTTTTGGTATATTTATTACCTGCTTCATCGTTGTCTGGCCAAATAATAATATGCTTGCCCTTAAGCGGAGTCCAATCTGTTTTATCAATAGGCGCATTTGCTCCAAACATTGCTGTTGTTGCAGTTATTCCTTTCTCTATAAGTGCTTCTGCGCATTTTTCTCCTTCAACCAGAACAACCTTATCAGATTTTAAAATACCTGGAATGTTGTAGAGTGGCCTTATTTCTGGCTCTTTGAATCTTTGTTTTTTAACATCAAATGGTTTAAACTGTTTTTTCTCTAAAGGAGGATCATAACGGTAGACTATTACAATCAATTGGTTATTTTCATCGTAGTAGTTCCAACTACAAGTTAAGTATTGTTCTAAATTTCTCTGTTCTTTGAAGTTGGTTTTTCCAAGCCATTCACTTATTGAGAGCATTACTTCAGGAAACTCTATTCTCGCATTCTTCCCGTGTACCGTTGCCCAAAGATCAATAATGTCACCACCTTCTCCAGTTGCAAAATCTTTCCATAATCCGGCTCTTTCGCCTGTTAACTCTATTACAGTACTTTTGCCCTTGTTACCCTGTACATCACCTACATAAAACTTATCACCACGAAATGTCCCTCTTGGTAAAAGATGAAAAAGACAAGATCTGATGTTTTGCAAAAGCTGAGTTTTTAGCTCTAGCATAGTGTCGGTTTTTGTGGATAAATTAAGCCGTAGCTATAACTTTAGAGTTCTGCCAACGCCCATTTACTCTGCTAATGAATTTTGCTGGTATTGATTTACCGTTTCTTAGCTCATATACTACTTGCAAGACATTTGCACGTTTATTTGGTTGAAACATTACCATACCAGATGTATAAAAACTTCTTAAAGCATTAGCACCAATTAAAGCTTGAAAAGGACTTTTTGCGAGTGTAGCTGTGGATACTTTTCTGGTATGACGTGTAATAATGATTCCAGCCATAGGATTAATTACAGAACGTAGTTTTTCTACTCTGCTTTGCAGGCCAGAAAACATATTTTCATAGTCAAGAGAATCCAAAACGATAAGATCTATCGTTTTAAATTTTTCTCCTATTATATCTTTTATTCTCTCTATACCTTCATCATTTAAAGTTAATCTCATCTTTGTAGTAACAATCAAGTTTTCCTCTGCTAGATTTGGCAGCCTTTGATTAGTTATGATTTGTTGTATGCGTTCCCTGATATAATTGTACTCCATCTCATTTTGCAGATAGATTATTTTTAGTGGCCTTGCTGACTTCATCTTAAGAAACGACACTCCTGCTGCAAGATGTGCAAGCAAAGAGAGAAGAAAATAACTTTTGCCAACCTTTGGCGTACCACCAATGACTAAAAGACCACCTGGAGTGAGAATTCGTGGAGCTATTATATCTTCTGGTATTGGTGATTGATCACTTAAGTACTGCTTTACAGAAAATATTTTTTCTTCTCTTTTCCGCCCTTTTTTTTCTCCACTCTTTGATTTTTTATTGAGCCACTTTCTAGCAGAATATATATCACCCTTAATTAAAATCCAAAGATCAATAATATCACCACCAGTTCCTTCAGTAAAATTACGCCAATCACCAGCTTCCTTACCTACTATTTTAACTGTAATTGTATTTCCATTTAAGTCTCCAATATAAGTTTTTTCTCGGTAAAACTCACCATTTGGAAGTAGGTAAGAAACACACTCCTTGATATTATCAATCAATAACATCTTTAACTCTTTTTGCTTTTTAGACATAAAATTCCCATACATATTTTTCATACGTGTAAAGTTGAGATTAGCTAGCTCACAAACAGTTTCAAAAGATTTTGAATTCAGCCAATTAATTGCTTCTTCTCTTAGCTTTGGGTTTTTTCCTATTGCGTCCTGAATACCTCTAGTAACGACAGCAGACCAAAGCTTTTCCTCGTCGTACTTCAAAATGGTACTCTGTCAATTTCATAATTTTTGCGGTATTCTGGAGTAACTACCGAGGCAATTTTGTTCTTCTCTCCATATTCATCAGTTATAACACCTACCTTTACTGTAAACTCTAAGCCATTTAATTCTGCAACTGAATTTAACTTACGAGCAAGGATTGCATTTTCTGAGTTATCATGTGGATGAATGTCACGTGCCGATTCCAAGATACTGCGAAGCATAGAACGACCCATTTCTCCCCAAGTATCTTCTGCTTTACTACTTTTAATACCAATTATTTGATAAATTTTGTGCTTTGCGTATGGGCCTTCAATAACGGTAAATTCTGTATTTAAATAAATGCTACCGGTAGTGGGGCTTTTAGGTAGGGTCGAGAACTGGCGCGCCTCTTTAGGGTTTGGTGGCTGATCCATTATTTTCATGTTGGTCCTCAATCCAAAATTCCCATGTTTACGTTTCCAATTCCCGCCTCATCAAACGCAGCATGCGGATTTCCCGCACTACGCTTTCCTAGTAGATTCTTACCAAAGTTTATAACATATTGTGCTGGTAAGGCTTTCGGAACGTAATATCTTATTCTATAGTCCGAATATAGACCAAGGGTCTCATATATACATTCGCTACTCCACCTTTTCCAACCAAATCCTTTTGCTTTTCTGGCTTGCATCATATTGCGTCTTGTTTTCTTCTCTACCCACTGTTTAACGTAGCTGAAGCTTCGACTTGAGTTTCCTATTCTAAAGTAGTTTACCCACCCTCTCAATATCGGATTGATGATCTGAATCACTCTCCGTATTGGTTGCGATTTATAGTTACTGAATACCTTCTTCAACTTTTGAAGTAGGCTTGTTCGTGTTTTCATCTGTGGTGTTATCTGTACTCTCCACTTTCCTTGTTTTGTAATTTTCTTTCGAAAGTCAAATCCTAGAAAGCCGAATGTTTCTCCTCTCTTTAGATTGGCAATTTTTGTCTTTTCTTCATTTACACTTACTTCTAGTTTTGCTAATTCTTCTTGTAACCTTTTGTACACTAATTTCTCGAGCCATTCCCATCTCTGGTGCCCATCTATCAGTATCACTAAATCGTCTGCCCATCTGGCGTATTCTATACGTTGATATTTTTCTTCCCTGGTCACCTCTTTTGCTCTCTCTAGCATTTTGTCTACCTCATTGAGGTATATATTGCTCAACAACGGTGAGATCGGCGACCCTTGCGCTATTCCTCGTTTTCCTCCTACCTTAAGGATTAGCTTGATCAAGTGCATGATTTCTTTATCATTTATTCTCTTGGCAATTTTCTCCATGAGAATATGATGTCGTACGTTATCAAAATAGGATTTCAGGTCTACATCAATACATTTTGTATTGCCTTTGATTGCTGCTTTCGCTACTCTGCTTACTGCTTCATGCGCTTTTCTCTTGGGTCTATATCCATATGATCCGTCCTGAAAGTCAGATTCATATATCGGTTCAATTATTAGCTTTAGTGCACTTTGCACTATTCTATCCCGGATGCAGGGTATGTTCAACGTTCTGAGTTTTCCCCCAACTTTTGGTATTTCCTTTCTCCGGTTCCTATTTGGGCTATAGGTTTTGGTTATTAGTTCATGTCTTATTTGCTGAAGATACTTTTCTAAGCCTTCTGCCTCTATCGATTTGAATGTTACCCCATCAATTCCTGGTGCCCCATTGCTTTTCTTTGTTAGCTTATATGCTTCTTCTAGTGTCTCCATCTTGCAGACGTGTACATAGATTCCCCAGAATCGCCATTCCGGTTCTGCTTTCGCTTTGATATATATCTTTCTTCTCAGGTCTTGTAATTTTATTGGCATTTTTGTCATTTTTACCTTTACCTTCCTTTTGTTAAAAGATCTCTACTAGTAGGGTGCCTTTGCTCCATGGGCGTTACCCCACTTCTTCGCTACTACACACCCATCCGCCACCCTTTCATCTTCGGTTCATTTCCTGTTTTCCAGTTATAGAACCTACCACTCCAAGGTTTTTCTCCTTGGGATGAGGAGGGTTTCTCCAGTTGCTTGATATGTCCTTATTACCATGCTGCCACTACCACCCCGCTAAAGTAGGTATGCTGTATCATTCGTGTTTCAGCCTCCTATATTGCTTTCGCCCTGGTTCAGTGGGCTCGGCCTTTAGTACTTAGATCTTTTCGGGGCCACCTATGTGTTCGTTTTCGCTGCGGCCTAGTAATTCGCCATTATCCTACGATAACGTTGTCGGTAGGCTTCAACATTTTGGTTTCCCTCCACATTGCTACCCTAGCTACAGGACTCCGACTTTTATCCTGGTGGGTCTGACTCCCACTGAACATCTTCACCTTCTCTGGACACACTAAACCAATGCTCATAACCTCCAGGCTTGATTGTCATTTTTACCTTTACTATTGTACCTTTTGGTATCAATCTACTTTGCGGTTTTACAGTGTTAAAATCAGTTAATAGGTTTTGTAACATATATCACTCTCCATGTTTAAATTTTAAAACTTGCTTTTAATCTTTGTAAGCAGCTTGCCTAAATGCGGTTCTTCAACCATACTCAGGCGTCCACTGCGGTCTTTAGCTGGGTATCCCCAAGGGTTTAAAGTGTGGCAAACAAAAGAGCGTTTCTCCGTTCCATCATCTCTCTTGATTCCAACCATACTGATTACTTCATCAACTATTCCAGGAATCTCACTAGCAGTTTTAGTCCCTTCGCATTGAGGTAGCCAAATTGGACGATTGAAATCATCGAGATATTGACCTAAAGTGCCAACTATGATGATGTCTTTGTCTCTGATGTGTTGAAATTGATTGAGCCAAGCCATCATTTCCTGAGCAAGTAATCCATATGCAGCTCTCATGTCCTGTTTTCCCGATCTCTCAGAAAAAGCCTCAGGTTGCATTTTTGCCCATAATAGACATAAACGTGAAGCAACGGTTATACTATCTACAAAGATGCATCGGTATTTAGAAAACTCAGGGAAAAGATCTTTGTACTTACCAGATACATGTTCATGGTGTCTTTGGCTATATGCTTGATCATACTTCAGCGCAGGATTAGGCCCCCCTATAAGACAAGCAATATCTCTAGCTTCATTCCAAGTGCGAAGACTAATTGAATCTCCTTGCCAATCTTGAACAGCAAGAAGCCCTGCTTCAAAATCAAGGCAAAGTGTTGGTTCATCTACGGTCTTTAGGAGACTTGTTTTACCAATACCATAAGGACCAAAGATGACCATTTTTACAGTTGATATTGTTTGCAATCTTTCATTATTATTCAAAATTTTAAGAACCATTATTTATCCATGCTACGATGTATATATATACAAGAAAGGCAAAAATTTTGTTCAATTTTTCTTTTTGCCTTCGTAGTAAATAGGAGAAAGTTTGGCACGTATCTTCTTGATAATATTGTTTAAAGTGGTTCTTGAAACGTTGTTCATTTTGGCAACTTCATGTAAGTTAAAAAATTTAAGTTGCTCACATATATTTTGCCATTCCTTTGGTAAAACCGAGATCATATAGTCTACATCAATGCGTTTTGTTATTTCACCCTCAAGTAGCTCTGTTACATCGATACTAATATAGTTATTGATATCGCGTTTTGCACATCGCTGTTTCTTTAGCAAGTTAATAGCTTTATTTTCAGTTAGTCTTGCTACAAAAGTGTTAAAGCTACTTTTATCTTCATCATACTGATCAAGACATGGCCAAATTTCACAGAAGAGTTCTTGCTCAAGGTCTTCGAGATTCTCATCAATAAAGCACTTAGCAAGTTTTAGTCTATAAGCTTGATATTTTACATTTTTAATAACTATATGGTAGTTTTGTAATTTCATAACTTTCCTTAAAAACAAATTGATGCTTTTAAGGATGGGAGTTATTAATGCCCTTATGTAGGACAGGAGCAAAAATAAATAATACTGATGCGATTTTTAATCTATTGATATTCTGTTATTTTTTTTTGAGAATAATACTTATACAATTTAAAATAATACAGTTCAGGTTTTTGGAACCTATTTTGAATGGATTTCAATATTTTTAAGAATGGGTAGCTCAGGCTTCCTAAAGTTATATTAAAAATATATAAGAATTTCATATTTTGAAATTCAATATCACCAATTTTTAAGAGGGAAAAATGTGCTCTCTATGATCTTAAGTTCCGTTCCTAATTACTGGCTTCCTAAATCAGGAATTAGGAATCAGGAATCTAGAATTAGCCTGTATGGAGGATTTTCACCATGCGTTCCTAAAACCGTTCCTAGGAACGGCATATCTGAAGTCCGCCAATATGGAGGATTCTAGCTTCCTAAAGCCCTTATATATAATATATATATATAATACATATATAAAAATATACACATATATAAAAACATATAAAATATAAGATTAGAATAATAAGAAAACCTCTAAAAGTAGAAAAATCATGTTTGGGATAAGTAAGGTTTTCAAATTCGAGAAAAATTTTTCAAAAATTGAAGATTTTTTGGACGAAAATTTTTCCAATCTTGTATATATATGTAACCAACAATTGAAAGGCTTAGCAAACAAACTGGCTGTAAAAGAGTTTTCATGTTAGTTGTTAAATTTCAAAGATTTTTTGGACATAATTTTTTCGAATCTTGTATATATATGTACACAACAACTGAAAGTAAATGCTCACCCTAGATCTTGGTAAACAAACTGGCTGGACTATTTTACATGATGGAATAGTACAAAGTGGAAGTAAGAGTTTTCATGTTAGCAGGTTTAGTGGTGGTGGAATGCAGTTTTTAAATTTTCGTAATTGGCTTAATGCACTTAAGTATAAATTTCCAGGTATTGAAGTTGTGTACTTTGAAGAAGTGAGAAGACACTTGGGAACTGATGCTGCACATATCTATGGAGGGTTTTTAGCACACCTTTCTGCTTGGTGTGAAGAACATCATGTGCCATACAAAGGTGTATCTGTGAAAACTATCAAACGCTTTATAACAGGCAAAGGCAATGCAAGTAAAGCTGATGTCATTGAGGCAGTACAGGAAAAGGGTTTTTGTCCAACAGATGATAATGAAGCAGATTCTTTAGCTTTAATGTTCTATGTTATGAATTTTAGTAAAGATTTTAGTGTATTAAAAATATCATAAAAAGTGGGTCCTTTCAGCCATACTGGCGGGTTTGGTGGTCCCAACCTCGGGCCTTCTTTAGCGTTAGACATATTTCAAATGTTAACTACTTACGAAATTATAGCTGAGCAGTGCTAAAATAAGGAGAAAAAAAAGGTGAGAATTACGCAAGCAGAATGGGCAAGGGAAAAAGGGTTTTCGAGGCAATATGTCTGTTCTTTAGTAAAAAAAGGAATAGTTGAGCTGGAAGATGGACTTATTGACCGAGAACAAGCAAATGAAGCGGTAGCAGCAATAAGAGATCCAAGTCAACCACTGAGAAGAAAAGAGCGCGGAGAAACACTTTCAACGATATTGCTAAAAACGCGAATAAAAAATGAAACCGAACGTGGTAAACTTTTGGAAGCTAAAGTGAAAGCTGAAATAGGCAAATTTGTGTCAATTGAAGAGGTAAAAACTGAAGCATTTAACGTAGCAAGAGTTGTCCGTAATAATTTGCTTAATATTCCAAATAGAGTTTCAGCACTGCTTGCATCACTGAGTGACACTGAAAAGATTCATATGGCGCTAACTGAAGAGATTACAAACTCATTACAAGAATTATCTAATACTAAATTTCAAATATAAAGAAGATTTTGAATATAAAATGGCTGATAACTTAAGTTTAGAGTTAATAAAGTGCCTCATTAATCAACCTGGATTAGATGTTAATGTTAGAGGGTTAAACGGAAAAACTCCACTGCATTGCGCTATAGAGTTTGATGAATTAAGAATGGTTGATTTGTTACTTACGAAGAAGAACATTAATCCTTTTGTAGAAGATAATGATGGCAAAACATCTCTTGATTACGCCAAAGAAGGGAAAAAAGCAGAAATATTGAAAGCGTTAATTAGTAACAAATACGGGTCAGAACAAGATAGTTTACTTCATTTAGCTGCAATGATAGGTGAAGTTAATGCAGTTAGATATTTGATAGGAAAAGGTATTGACGTTAATGTACGAAATGCTTTGCATCATACTCCATTACATCTAGCAGCAGGTATAGGACATGAGAATGTTGTTAAAATTTTAGTGGAAGAAGGAAGCGCTGAAATAGATGTCTTTGATGGACGAAATCAGACACCAATGCACTATGCAGTTAATAATAAAAAGTTAGAGATAGTAAAGTTACTGCTGAAACTTGGAGCAGATGTAAATAGTGCACGCATGGGACAAAACTCAATGAAATTGTCGCCTGTGCATATAGCTGTAAGTAATACTAATTACGATGAAAGAGACTTATGTCTTGATATTCTCAAATGCTTAATAAAGGAGCCTAATGCTCAAGTGAATCTACAAGACTACGAAAATAAAACACCACTACATTACGCTGAAAGACTTAAAACAATAGAAGTTTTACTAACGCGAGAAGATATAGACCCTCTGGTAAAAGACGATAGCGGCAAGACACCATTTGATTACGCTAAACCTGAGATAAAGAAGGCTTTGGTGAGTAATAAATACGGTTCTGAAAAGAATAGTCTACTCCATTTAGCTGCACAAATGGGAGAAATTGAGATTGTAGATGCAATTTTAAAAGAAGAAATCAATATTGATATTGTAAATAATAAAGGTCTATCACCGATTTACCTTGCTGCGGAAAAAGGGCATTTACATGTAGTAAAGTTATTGCTGAAAAAAGGAGCAAATTATACACCTGTTTTGCACTTAGCAATCAAGTCAAATAATTTAGAATTACTTAAAGTTTTATTTAATGAAAAAAATGGAGCGTTACTCTGCAGAGATACCGTTGTTAATTTTCCAACCCTTCATAATAAATATATAGCACAGAGAGAAATAGCAGATAAAAGGATGAAAAAACATAATAATATTGTCTGCATCTATGTTTCAATTAGTGCAATAGCAGTAGCGGCATATATAGGTTTAACAGCAACAACAATAAGCAGTGCAATCATTTTTGCAACAATAACAGGGGTATTTGCGCTTGTTATAGCAATAATCATAAGTCAGATGAACAAAAGATATATAGAAAACGAATTTCAGAAAAAGATGTTTATGGAACTGGAGGAATGTAGTTCTACTGTTAATGATGTTGAGATAGAGTCAATTGTGAGTAGATGCAGACAATGATATACGCCACATCTTTTTCTGAAGGTTTAAGACCAGATCCCCAGCTTAAAGTATCAGAGTGGGCAAATGAGTATCGAGTTTTAGCACCAACTGCAGCATCAGAGCCAGGAAAATGGAGAACGGAAAGAACTCCTTATTTAAAAGAAATCATGGATTCACTTTCTCCGTCCTCACCAGCAGAAAAAGTAGTATTTATGAAAGGAGCGCAGATTGGGGGAACAGAAGCTGGTAACAATTGGATTGGCTATATTATCGATCAAACACCAGGTCCAATGTTAGTAGTACAGCCAACAGTTGAAATGGGAAAACGTTGGTCAAAAGGAAGATTTGCTCCATTAATAGAGAGTACGCCATGTTTAAAAAGTAAAGTAAAAGACCCAAGGTCAAGAGATTCAGGCAATACTGTACAAAGTAAGGAATTTCCAGGTGGAATAGTAGTAATAACCGGAGCAAACAGCAGTGTAAGCCTCCGATCTATGCCAGTAAAATATCTCTTTCTTGATGAAATAGATGCCTATCCAGGAGATTCAGGAGGTGAAGGAGATCCGGTTTTACTCAGCATAGCTCGTACCAATACATTTGCACGGCGAAAGATTTTTTTAGTATCAACACCAACGACTCATGGAATAAGCAGAATTGAGAAGGAATTTGAAGCAACAGATAAGAGATACTTTTTTGTTCCATGTACGCATTGTAATTACTATCAAGTTTTAAAATGGTCACAAATAAAATGGGAAGATAAAAATCCAAATACAGCACACTATATATGTATAGAATGTGGTGAAAAGATAGAAAATCATCAAAAGACAGAGATGCTTGAACGTGGAGAATGGAGAGCTACTAATCCAATGAAAGGTGAGAAAAAAGGATTTCATCTTTCAAGTCTTTATAGTCCAGTTGGCTGGTATAGTTGGCAACAAGCAGTAGAAGATTTTCTCCATGCAAAAGAAAGTGAACAATTACTGAAGGTTTGGATAAATACTACGCTTGGAGAAACCTGGGTAGATAAAGGAGAAGTACCAGACTGGAAGCAATTATTCAACAGAAGAGAATTTTTTCCCGTAGGCACAGTACCTAAGAGAGAAGTGGTACTTACTGCAGGTGTTGATGTTCAAAAAGATCGGTTAGAAGTAGAAGTTGTAGCATGGGGAAAAAGCCGTGAAAGTTGGTCAATAGACTACCGAGTATTTGAAGGAGATACAGGAAGTGGAGAAGTATGGAAAAAGCTTTCAGAGCTGTTAAATCATCATTTTATCGGTGAAAATGGGCTTGAATATATGATAAGTATGATGGCAGTAGATGCTGGATATGCAACGCAAGAAGTATATAACTGGGTGAGGAGTCATCAGGGGTCTGGGAAAGTAATGGCAGTGAAAGGTGTAAATAAAGCTCTAGTACCACTTAGCAGTCCAAGCAGAGTAGATATAACAGTTGGTGGGCAAAAGCTGAAAAGAGGAATAAAGCTATGGCCAGTAGGAGTATCGATATTAAAGTCAGAACTTTTTCAATTACTTAATGTTTTAAAAGAAGAAGAGAAAGTGCCAGCAGGGTATTGTCATTTTCCCGAGTATGCACCTGAGTATTTTAAGCAGCTAACGGCAGAGCAATTAGTCAGCAAGGTAGTAAAAGGATACACCAAACAAGAGTGGCAAAAAGTAAGAGAAAGAAATGAAGTATTAGATTGCCGAATTTACGCAAGAGCAGCATCAATAGCACTGGGAGTAGACAGATGGCCAGAGAGTAAATGGAATAGTTTAAGTGAAAAACCAGAAAGTAAAAAATCAAAGAAAATAGTGAAAAGTAAGTGGATCAGCAAGTAGTAAATGTATAACGAAGAGTATTTAGTTCAAATTGAAGAAGCGATAAAGAAGCTGCAAAACGGAGAGCGAGTGGTATCAATTGCATATGGTGACCATGTGGTGAGATATGCAGAAGTAGATATAAATGATTTACTAAGCTTAAGACAACGTATTAAGGCTGAACTAAAGATTGTTGGAATGAAGCCGAAGAGGAAAATTATTTTTGCTACTAACAAGGGAGTTTTGTAATGTTACTAAAATCATTCAAACAACTATTTAGCAAGCCAAAAATCAAAAGCTCAGCCTGGGATGCATCTGGCTCAGGAAGAAGGGTAATGTATTGGCAAGGAGAAACGGGAAGCATAAATAATTTACTCTCTCAAAGCCTTGAGCACTTGCGTAGCCGCTCTCGTGATATGGTAAGAAAAAATCCATATGCAGCAAATATCATTGATACAATAGTAAGTAACTCGATTGGAACAGGAATAAAACCGCAATCAAAAGCAAGAGATGGAGAATTTCGAAAGAAAGTGCAAGAGTTATGGCTAAAATGGACAGATGAAGCAGATAGCTGTGGAATAAGTGATTTTTATGGATTACAAGCTCTAGTATGCAGAAGTATGATAGAGGGAGGAGAATGTTTTGTACGTTTAAGAACGAGAAAGCTGGAAGATAGATTTTCTGTGCCATTACAACTGCAAGTACTTGAGTCTGAACATTTAGATAATAAAACAAATCAAACTTTAGGAAATGGTAATATAATAAGAAACGGGATTGAGTTCAATAGACTTGGGCAGAGAGAAGCATATTACCTATTTAAAGAACACCCTGGTGAAGGCTCGTTTGGTGAATCAGTGAGAGTACCAGCAAACGATGTTTTACATATCTATAGACCACTAAGACCTGGGCAAATTAGGGGAGAGCCATGGCTTTCTAATATACTGCTAAAGCTCTATGAGCTTGATCAATACGATGATGCAGAGCTAGTGAGAAAAAAGACAGCGGCGATGTTTGCAGGATTTATTACGAGACTCGATCCAGAAGCAAATATTTTAGGAGAAGGTGAAAGTAATGAGCAAGGAGTAGCACTATCTGGTTTAGAGCCTGGAACAATGCAGCTTTTAGACCCAGGAGAAGATATAAAATTTTCAGAACCATCGGATGTTGGAGGAAGTTATGAAGCATTCATGAGACAGCAGCTGAGAGCAATAGCAATAGGTACAGGAATAACATATGAGCAACTAACTGGGGATCTAAGTGGCGTTAATTATTCATCAATCAGAGCAGGATTAATAGAGTTTCGCAGAAGGTGTGCAATGTTACAGCATAACGTGATAGTGTTCCAGTTTTGTAGACCTATTTGGAATAGATGGCTAGAATTAGCAGTGCTTTGTGGAGAACTGAGTATAGATGAAAAAGTAGTAAAAGCAGCAAAAGAAGAAGTAAAATGGATACCACAGGGATTTGATTGGGTGGATCCACTGAAAGATCAGCAAGCACAACAAATGGCAGTAAGAAATGGCTTCAAAAGTCGAGCAGAGGTAGTATCAGAAATGGGTTACGATGTTGAAGAAATTGACCAAGAAATAGCAGAAGATCAAAGACGTGCAAGCGAACTGGGCTTAAGTTTTGATTCTGAGGTTACTGCAAATCAAGAGGTGATATGAAACAACAATGGCTAAACAGATGTGTAATGGTAGAGCCAAGGAGTTTTGAGTTACTGTCACTACAAACAGGAAAGCAGCCTATCTTTAAAAATATAAAACATGCAGTAAGAAATAGTGAAAGAGGAATAATACCGATACATGGCATTTTAACTAAAAAACCTGGTGCATTTGATGAAATGCTCGGAATGACATCATATGAGCAAATAGAAGAACAAATTACACAAGCATTAGCAGATAGTAGCATAGAGACAATTATACTGGAAATAGATAGCCCCGGAGGAGAGGTAAACGGTATATTTGACCTAGCTGACTTTATTTATGAATCAAGAGCAAAAAAGAGGATAATAGCGATAGCAAATGATGATGCATATTCTGCTGCGTACGCTATAGCCTCTAGCGCTGAAAAGGTATTTGTGAGCAGAACCTCAGGAGTAGGAAGCATAGGGGTAATTGCAAGTCATATAGATCAAAGTGGATTTAATGAAAAATGTGGAATAAAATATACCACAGTATTTGCAGGAAGTAGAAAAAATGATTTAAATCCACATAAACCGATAACATCAGAAAGTGTGGAAAGCTTACAAAAGGAAGTAGATCGTCTATATGAAATATTTTTGCAGCTTATAGCAAGGAACAGAGGTCTTTCAATTGAAAAGATTAGATCAACAGAAGCAGGGCTTTACTTTGGTGAAAATGCAGTAGAAATAGGCCTTGCAGACGGAATGACAATTCTTTCATCTATTAATAAAAACAGGAGTATTACTATGAATGAACAAACTACAAATGACCTAGAAACTGATAATTTAACCAAGTATCGTACTGAAGTTCTTGAATTAATACGTTTATGTAATTTATCGAAGATGCCAGAAAAGATAGGAGAATTTATTGAGCAAAGTGTAAGTGTTGAGCAAGCTAGGGAAGTTTTAATGGAATTACTTGCAGAGAGAACGAAAAAGACAGAGATACTGAGTGCAATACCGCAGAATTCAGGAGAAGAGTTGATGATGGAGGTAGCAAGGACTAGAGCGCAATCAAGTATTTAAGTTTTTTTATAACCGCCGCGTACAACAATTACAAACATGGCGGTAAAACTAAAGGGGAAAATAAATGAGGAAATTTTATGAGTTGTATAAGCGAACAAAATAATCTGGGTGACTTATTAAAGTATGAAGCATCAAGTCTATATTCAAGAGATCAGATAACAGTAGCAAAAGGGCAGAACCTAAAGCTTGGTACAGTAGTGGCTCTCGATAAAGATAGCATGGTTAAGATAATAAATCCAACTGCCACAGATGGTACACAAACAGCGATAGGTGCAGTAGTAAGTGATGTAAATGCGACAGAAAATGCTAAAGCAGTAATTATTACTCGTGTTGCAATGCTAGCTGATCATGCGGTTGTGTGGCCAGCAAATATCACTGAAGAGCAGAAAGCTGCAGCAATAAAGCAACTTGAAGCACGAGGGATCATTGTCCGCAAGGGAGTGTAACTTAAATTAATAAGGGGGAAAAAGAATGCAAAATCCATTTACGAATACAGCATTTAGCATGACGGCACTAACAAATGCGATGAATATATTGCCGATAAATTATGGACGTGTTGAAAATTTAAATTTGTTTCCAAGTAGGTCAGTAAGATTTAGACATATTACCATAGAAGAGCAAAATGGAGTATTAAGTTTACTACCAACGCAAGTACCCGGAGCACCAGCAACAGTAGGAAAAAGAGGAAAAAGAAAGGTAAGAACATTTACGATTCCACATATTCCGCATGATGATGTAGTGTTACCAGAAGAAGTACAGGGAATAAGAGCATTTGGATCAGAAAGTGAACTTAAAGCGCTGGCAGATGTAATAACTGACCATTTGCAGCTAATGAGAAATAAACATGCAATAACGTTGGAGCATTTGCGTATGGGAGCGCTGAAAGGAATAATTCTGGACGCAGATGGCAGTGAATTGTTAAATCTGTACAACGAATTTGAAATAACACCAAAAGTAGTAAATTTTGCACTGGGAGCAGCGATAACTGATGTAAAACGTAAGTGTCTGGAAGTATTGAGGCACATAGAAGATAATCTAAGTGGTGAATATATGACAGGAATTCATGCTTTAGTAAGCCCTGAGTTTTTTGATGCACTTACTTCTCATGCTAAAGTGAAAGAAGCATATGAGAGATGGCAAGAAGGAGCAGCGCTAAGAAATGATATGAGGTCAGGATTTACGTTCTGTGGAATAACGTTTGAGGAATATAGAGGACAAGCAACTGATCCTGAAGGAACCGTGAGAAGATTTATAGAAAGGGATACGGGGCACTGTTTTCCAGTAGGAACAGCAAGCACATTTACAACATATTTTGCACCAGCAGATTTTAATGAAACAGTGAATACTCTTGGACAGCCACTCTATGCAAAACAAGAGCCAAGAAGATTTGATAGAGGGACTGATTTGCATACGCAGTCAAACCCTCTGCCAATGTGCCACCGTCCAGCAATACTAGTCAAGATCGTTGCAACATAGGTAGAGCAAATATAAAGCGGTGTGAGGCAGAAGAATGCTTTACCTCTTCTTAGCATATAAATGTTAGTATATAGCGGAGAAATGTGCAAGAGAATATTAAGAGATTATTTAAAGATTGTTTTGCTCATTTAGGAAAAGTAGCTTTGTATGAATCAAAGGATAAGTCATATATGGTACAAGTACTAAAGCAACAGCCAGATAAATTATACGAGATTGGTGAAGGACAATTTGTGGGAGAGATGCTTTTTCTTGAGGTAAGCGTTTTTGATGTACTCAGGCCAATGGTGGGAGATATTTTTGTTATTGATGGTTGTAAATATAAAGTATATTCTCCGCCACTGCGAGGTAATTCAGGAATAGTTTGGAATATAAACTGTACAGTACTTGGAGAGAAAGATGTTTAAAATTGAAGTTAATGAAAACATTGAGAGAATTACTCACGACATTGATGCTAACAAAGCTAAAGTAGAGTTGGCAGCGGTAAGAGCGCTAAACAAAACGGCACTATGGTTAAAATCTCAGGCTGTCCGAGAAATCAGTGAAGAAAAGCAAATTAGGCTGAAAGTAATTAGAAAAAGACTAAGAATCATCAAGTCAAGAAAAAGCACTTTGAAAGTTTTAATTAGAGCATATCTGTATGATATAAATATAAAACAAGCAAAAATAAGAACAGCATTTAATGATGAATTTATGGCAACAATGCCAAGAGGCTATCGTGGTATTTTTAAACGTGTAGGAAGAACAGCACTACCGATACAGGAGGTTAAACTACCACTTGAACCTGAGGCTTCAAGGATAATATTGTTAATTATGAAGTTGAAAGGATATTTGAAAAATATTTTACACATGAGTTATTTTATGACGGCATTTTGGACTAATTTACATGAGGCAATTTGTAATACGCTAAAGGCAGAGATACCAGCAATTCAAACTTGTGAGGTTTATCCAGCAATCAGGAAAGAATTGATAGCACCAGCAGTATTTATAGAACTTAGTGGCTTTGAAAAAGGACATGATCCAGGAACAGAAGAATTAGCGCTGAGAGCAAAATTTGAAGCACGAATTGTGATTGATAGCACAATAGAAAATGCACCTATTATTGTCAGAGCATTGGCGGCAGAAGTAGCAAGAGTGGTAAATAAAAACACTTGGAAAGTGGAGAAAATTTCACCAGGAGAATTTATCTCAGGAGGAGGAGATGATTTTAGGCCAGAGCTCGATGCATATTTAGTGTGGATGGTAGAGTGGGTGCATGAAGTACATCTTGGTGATTCAGTATGGGCAGAGAGTAGTATTCCGCCGAGTACTATTTACATTGGGTTTACGCCTGATATTGGAGTTGCTAATAAGCATAAATATGTAAAGGTTGGCAAAAATGATGAATAGTTTTGAAGATGCGAACTTACTAATAAAACTTAATAACTTGATTAGAGTTGGCACAGTCGAAGAAGTAGGCTGTGGAACGGCTAAGGTACGTGTAAAAATGATAGGTAATATATTAACAGACTGGTTGCCATGGGTAACAGCAAGAGCTGGAGAAGACAGAAGTTGGTCTGCACCAAGTATTGGAGAACAGGTGATAGTACTTTCGCCATCTGGTGAAATTGCCAAAGGGATTGTCTTACCTGCAATTTATTATAAAAAATATCCTATTCCAGAAGGAAGTAAGGAAGAAGTAAGCGGTTTTGTTTTTAAAGATGGAACAGTTATTTACTATGACCGAAATGGTCATAAGTTTACAATTTCTGTCAAAGAAGAAGGAGCTCTTGTTTTTGCAGTGAAAGAAACGCAAATGGAAGTAACTAGTAAGGAAGTTATTTTAAAAACGGGAAAATCAAGTTCAAATATAACTGATGAAAAGATTGTCTTACAGGTTGGGAACTCAAGTCTAGAGATTACTGAGAGTGGCATTAAGTTAAATGCGAAAAAAATAGATTTAAACTAGCCGGAGAAAAATGTTAGAGCTAATAATGATAAGGGTATTATGATTGGTGATATTGAGTATACCTCTCAAACATCAGAATTAAGTGGATATGAATCAGGATGTGAAGATGAGTCAAGAAGAGAGGAGGAAACAAGAGGTTCATTGTTAGGGCAAAAACGACTTTCAGAATCAGACAAAGATTTAAGTTTGGCAAAACAGGGAAAAGTTGTTCGTTTTGGTGATATGTGTAACCAACATGGAGATTATTTACAAAGCCCTGGCATAGGAGGAAGCAGTAATGTGTTTGTAAATGGTAGGCCTGTGCATCGTCAAGGAGATGAATGGTCACAACATGCATCAACAGACCCTTATAAACCACCACATACTAGTCAATCCCTTCTTGAGGGGTCAGATTCAGTGTTTGTAAATGGCAAAGCCATTGCTCGTACTGGTGACCTAATTTCCTGTGGAGCAGTGGCAGAACAAGGAAGCAATGATGTCTTTGCAGGGTAAGTGATATGCGTGGTATGAATTCTGAAACTGGTAAAACAATAAGTGGTATAGAGCATTTAAAACAATCAATAGTTGATATTTTAACTACGCCAATTGGCACTCGTGTTATGCGCCGAGATTACGGATCAAGGTTATTTGAGCTGATAGATCATCCAATTGTACCTGGTTTTGCACAAGAACTTTATGCAGCAGTTGCAGAAGCATTAGAAAAGTGGGAGCGTCGATTTAAGCTTAAACGTGTACAAATAACAGAAATAAAAGAAGGTAAAGTAACTCTCATTTTAGAGGGAATCTATCTGCCAAATGGAAAGCTGATCCGCCTTGATGGTATTATAGTATAAGGTAGTAGGATGAAAACACCAAATATTGTCGAAACATTAAAATTTGAGGAAATCTTTTCGCGAATGAAAGAAGGGTTAGTGCGTCGGAATGCAAGTTTTTCTGCACTAACTGAGAGTGATCCAGCAATAAAGATACTGGAAGTAGCAGCCTGGCGTGAACTTTTGCTTAGGCAAAGGATTAATGATGCAGCACAGGCAAATTTACTTGCTTTTGCAAGAGGTAATGACCTTGATCACTTGGCTGAATTTTATGGTGTGCTGAGAAAGGAGTCAGAGAATGATGAATCCTTAAGGAAGCGGGTAAAAGCCAAAATTGTTGGTTGGTCAACAGCAGGGAGTAAAGAGCATTATCGCTATCATGCATTATCTGCTGACACGAGAGTAAAAGATGCGCAAGTGGTATCACCTATACCAGGAAGTGTACAGATTTCAATACTTTCCACAGAAAATGATGGAGTACCTTCAGAAGAATTGCTAGAGATCGTCAGAAATCACGTTATTCGTGATGATATTCGTGTATTAACAGATACGCTTACAGTTATTGGCTGTGGTATTATTCCCATTACTATTCATGCTAAAGTGCATATTTACCCTACTGCATCAAAAGATGTTATCGAAGCTGTAAAGGAACAATTTATCAAAGATCTTGAATCTGCTAAAGGTTTAGGGTGGAATGTTACCAGATCATGGATTATTGCCCACCTCTTTATAGAAGGTATGCAGAATATAGAGCTTACAGAGCCGATAGAAGACATCGTCGTGCAAGATAATGAATGCGTTACTTTAAATAATTTAAGTGTTAGGTAAAAATTGGTGATACTTCCTCCAAATGCTTCAAAGCAAGAGCAAATACTTACAGACATAATTAATTATTCTCTTGATGCAAATTCTCTACGGGGATTTAAATTTAACCCACAGACTGAAATGTTGCCGTGGCTAGTAGCGGAATACGGCTTGGGAGAAATTTTATCCTGGGGTAAGAAAGCTACTAAGAGTGCATTAAAAGAATGGGTCTTAGCTAAACAAAACGGAATAAGATTTCAACGTTTGCGCGGTACACCACAGTCACTGAAGATGGCGCTGAAATGGGCAAACATTGATAATATTACCATTCAAGAAGAACCACCAGGAGAGCATTTTGCTGAATTTCAAATTGGCATCTCTGATGTTCCTAATGACTTTTTTGTCGATAGTGTAATTGCTCTGGCAAAACTTTCTGCACCGGCAAGATCTCGATTAATGCGAATATTCAATGACTATTACAATGCTCAGCGGTTTATGTTAGATGAAAGTATTTTTGGAGATCTTCTTTCAGACTACTCAGGTGTAAAAATAGCAAAAGAAGGACCAGTATTATCGTTTGGAAGAAAAAACTCATTTGAGCTGAAAATAGGAAATCCAAGATTTAAATTTGGCACTTTTAGATCACATTATGATAGAAGTTACAGTAATGATTTATATAGGTTAGATGTTGCAACATTAGGAGAGACAGAGCCTCACACGAAGAATTACAACGGTACATATGAAAGAAATCATGAGTGGTACAACTTAGAAGCACTATATCCTCTACCACAGAGTTTATTGCCAGAAATTAAGTTTGCTAAAGCATTGATAGTATTGTCAGATAGTTGGAATTTAGGGGATATCAATGCTTGTTTTGCATCAACTACTTATGAAGAAATAGAGCATACATTTCACTTAAGTGAAGATAAACTTTCTGAGCAGATTTGGAATTTTCAACGTACACCAATTTTAGAGCGATTTAGTATAACTTATTACTATGAAGCGAAGAATTTTACTGATCAAAAAATAATAGAGTCTAATTTAGTGGAATATCACGTTGATTGTAAAAATGATTCAGATTCAAAACAGAAAGATCCCATTCATGAGCTAGAAAATTACGTAGCAGCATTCTATCCAGGTATGGTTACTTGGCATGAACATCGCCACTTAAATCGCCCTTGGAAAGATTTTGATCCTATTATTGCAAAAAAATTGGACGTTTTTTCTACGGATCTTGTATATACATAATATCAACTGCACAATCAACTATGTCAGTACTCACACAATCAGGCAGAGCAGCTATTGCTGCGAGCATAAAAGAGCAACCGATACATCTTGCTTGGGGATCTGGAGATTCTACCTGGGAAAGCAGCTACAAAGTTGAAAAAACTTTTGCAGCAGGCGGCAAGATAAGTTTAGATCACCACACTATTAAAGATGTAAAAGTTTATACAGGGCAAACAATTTATCAGTCAAGCATAGATTATATAGTTGATAGTAGCTCAGGCACTATTGAGCGTGTAGAAAATGGTGCAATTATAGCAGATAGCGTAATCACTATAGAGTACACTCAAGACACACCACCGGAACTAATTACTTCTGCAACATTAATTAAGGAAGTTGGACGTCGTGTTGTTGATGAGATACTCTTTTGTACTGGTGATGATGATGGAGAGCTTCTAACTCCCACAGGTAGGTTTAAACCCTCTAATGTACCAACTAATAATCTCTATCTTAAATTTACTTTCGATTTCACGGACGCAGCAAATCAAGTAATAAGGGAGCTCGGGGTTATGGTTGGTACAAAGGTAAAGGAAAAAGTGTCATCTGGGCAGAGATATTTTGAGCCAAAAGACGTGGAAAATCCCGGAATTTTGTTAGTTTTAGAACACACCGTGCCACTTATCAGAACATCTGCAACTCGGGAAACTTTTTCATTTGTTGTAACTTTTTGAAATAAAATGACCTTAAATAGTTATTATAACCGCTTTAATCCTGACAAAGAATACGAAAAAAGTTTGTTTCTTGCTGGAAGAGGTCTACAGTCAGCAGAATTAAACGAGACTCAGGAGTATGCTCTCTCTAAGCTTAAAGGTATAGGCGATGCAATATTTCGTGATGGTGATGTTATAACAGGAAGCAATTGTATTATAGATAGAGAAACTGGTAAAGTTACACTTGAAGGAGGAAAAATCTATCTTCGTGGAGCAGTTAGAAAAGTAGAAGCAAAAGAGTTTGTTATTCCACTGAGTACCACAGTGCGTATAGGTGTTTATTATCTAGAATCTACGATTACAGAACTTGAGGACGAAAATCTTCGTGATCCTGCAGTTGGTACAAGAAACTATCAGGAAGTAGGAGCTGCAAGGCTTAAAGTTTCCATCATTTGGGGATACCAAGTAGAAAGTGTTACTGTTAACTCTACAAATGGCGAATTTTACCCAATTTACAACATTGAAAATGGAGTATTAATAGAACACTCACCGCCACCACAAGCAAATATAGTAACTACAGCTCTTGCTCGTTATGACAAAGAGGCAAATGGTTCCTACGTTGTAAATGGCCTTGAAGTGATGTTCCTCCACAAAGAAGAAAAGGGAGAAGAAGGGGTAAAAAAAGGTAAAAAAGAAATATTTGTGATTAATGAGGGCAAAGCTCATGTTGATGGCTATGAGATTGAGTTACCTCACAGTATTCGCATTTCTTTTGATGAAGATCCAGATATAAAATCAGTTGAATCAGAGCCACATACTTTTCAGCCAAATAGCCAAAGAGTAATGGAACTGAAGGTTAATGATTTTCCAATAAGTGAAATTAAAAAAGTAGATATAACTGTTCAGAAAACTATTACTGTTACTCACGGTTCATATTCTGGAGCTATTGATCCGATACCTGACTCTGCAGTACTTGAGATTATTCAAGTTAAACAAGGCAATGTTATTTATGAAAATAGTATAGATTACAAATTAAACGCAGGAAACGTTGATTGGTCATTACCAGGTAAAGAACCAGCTCCTGGAAGTAGTTATCAAATAACTTACCGCTGTCGTACTCATGTAAGCCCTGAAGATATAAGTGAACAGGGATGCAAAGTAAAAGGAGCAGTTGATAACAGCTTGGTTCTGATTGATTACACCTGGAAAATGCCACGCTATGATTTAATTACTATCGATAGCAAAGGAGTGGTAAGAAGAATAAAAGGTATAGCTCACCCTTGGAGACCATCAATGCCTAAAGCTCCCTCTGGACAGCTTTTACTCTGCTACATTCATCAGACGTGGAAAAACGGAGAAAAAGAAGGGGTGAAAATAGTGAATAATGCTATTCATGCTGTGCCAATGAATGAACTTGAAGCAATGAAAAAAGGAATAAATGATCTTTATGCGCTGGTTGCACAGGAGCGTTTACGCAATGATGCAAATTCAAGAGAACCTACTACCAAAAAAGGAGTATTTGTTGACCCATTCTTTGATGATGATATGCGTGATCAAGGAATTTCGCAGTCTGCAGCGATAGTAAACAAGGAACTAATTTTACCAATAGATGTAACTATTGCTGATATTGATGGAGGAGAAAAAACTTATTTGTTGCCGTATGAACTTGAACCGGTACTGGAGCAGCTTTTACAGACTAAAGGAGAAAAGATTAATCCATATCAAGCCTTTGATCCAGTCCCGGCTCAAATTACTCTAAATAAAAATATAGATCACTGGACAGAGGTGACCACGAATTGGAAAAGCCCAGTAACAAGAGTATTTAATGTTAAAGAAACGACAGAGCTGCTGTCAAGTACTTCATACGAAACTGAATTTATGAGAGAAGCAACTCAAAATTTTGAGATTGAAGGTTTTGCAACTGGTGAAAAGCTTAAGGAATTAAAGTTTGATGGAATTTTTATTCAACCTCAAGCATAGAAAATATTTGAAAGAAAAACATGATCGCAACATTTATTGCTGATAACAGAGGAAAAATAAAAGGAAGATTTACTGTACCAAGAAACATTCCTGCTGGGACTAAGTTAGTGCAGTTCTTCGGGGATAAAGGAAGCTATGGAGAGGCAACTTATACTGGTAAAAAAACAATTACCATAGAAGGAAGAAGAGTTATCGCAGCAAGAAGAGTTGATCCTTTAGCCCAAACATTTACTCTAAATGAAAGCAGACACATAGGAGGTCTAGACTTATGGTTTATAAATAGCGGCAAAAAACGTGTTGTTGTGCAGATTAGAGAAACAGCAGTGGGAATGCCCTCGCAGACTGTCATTGCTGAAAGCTATATTGAGCCAAAAGATATAAAGATAGATGGCACAGCAACACGTATAGAGTGGTCACCAGTGTTTTGCCATGCAGGACAAGAGTATGCAATAGTGCTACTCACTGATGATGCAGATACTGCAGTAAAAATAGCAGAACTTGGCAAATATGATGCAGTAAATAGCCGTTGGGTAACAAGTCAGCCATATCAAGTAGGAGTATTACTTTCATCTAGCAATGCAAGCACCTGGACACCGCATCAGAATTTAGATTTAACGTTTCGGCTTTTAGCTGCAAAATTTAGCGAAAATTCTCATGTTATTGATCTTGGCAAAGTTACAGCAACCAATACTTCAGATTTAATTGTTTTGACGAACGTCGAAAAAGTAGCATTTGATACCAATGTGGAATTTATCTTAACAGATGAAGAGGGAAAAGAGAACTTTTTGTCTGATAATTTGCCACTTGCACTGCGTGAAAGACTATCTGGAGAGCTAACAGTAAAGGCAAGCCTAAAAGGAGGGCGAGAAAAAAGTCCAGTGCTATATCCTGGGTTACAGCTAGTTATGGGTAATATAGGGGAAAAAGGAGATTATGTTACAAGAAGTATTACAGCAGGAGCTAATACTAAAATCACCATAACGTACGATGCGCTGATACCTGGCACTGCAGATGTTAAAGCTTATGTACAAAAAAGCAACAGTGATTGGCAATTAGTAAATTTAACATCAGGAAAACCAATTGGAGAAAATTGGGTAGAGAGAACTCATGTGCTGACAAATTTTAATGCTAATGAGACAAGGATAAAATTAGTTTTAAGTGGAACGGTTATTTATCGTCCTAAAGTCAAAAATCTCAGAGTAATAGTAACATAAAATTTAAATGACTTTTGATCAAACCAAACGAGGATATCCTTTGCCGCATCCAGAGAACATAGCTGTAGAAGATGTAGTACGTATTCGCAGAGCCATAGAAAAGATAGATGAAGATATGAGTGAAAGAGAAGATGAACTTAAAAATAATTTTGAACGATTTAGATTTGAAACTTTTTTGAATTTTTGGGAATGAAAGAAGCAATAGAAGCATTACAGCAAAGGATAAAGGATTTAGCAGCAAATAGCACGGCTGATCAACTGGCATATCTTGCAAAATCGCTGGAATTGATAGCAGATAAAAAAGCTATTGCTGACATTGTACAAATAACTGAAGTAAAAGAGATAATTGATGCACTACAGAGAAGGCTTAAAGATTTAGCAGGAAGTAGTACACCAGATCAACTAGCATATCTTGCTAAAGCACTGGAATCAATAATCGACAAAAGTGCGGTTTCTGAAATTGTACAGATGACAGATGGTAAGTTAAAAGAACTCTTGAGCGCTGCAAGGACGCACTTAAGTGACATAAATAGCAATAAGGAAAATTCAATATCTGCAATAACTGAAGCGAAAACAGATTCTGTCAATGAAATTAACAAGCTTAGGGATAATTCCTTAAATACTTTAAAAGCATCATCAGATTCGCATATATCGCTACTTGATACGAGAAAGAATGCCAATATTGCAGCAATAAATAGCATTAGTAACAGTCATAAAGATGGTCTTAAAGGTTTAGTAGAAGATTTTCGTGCTGTTAATAATGTACCATCTGGCTCATCAATTATTAGGGAAATAGAAACTCGTGATAACCAATTAAAAACATCCCTGATAAATGAGGTAAAAACTCGGGATGAACAGTTAAAAGTGTCTCTTATAAATGAAATAAGAAAGCGCAACATGGTTGAACCAGGGTCATTACCTTTCTTATTTGGTGTACTTGGCAGAAAAAATAATTATTTTGGCCACGGAACTTTTACGACAGAGCTTGGAAAGTGGAGTAGTGATATAACAAAAACTGACTATATGTTACAACTACTAGCAGGTAGCCATACGTACAATACAGATTACGTTAGTTTTTATCGGCCAAGACAACTAAGTTTTATAGAGGGAAGCAAGGGAACATTTATTTACGGAGAGTTATGCACAAAAAGCTTTTCGGGTAGTTATGATGAGATATACTATTACCCATATGCTGCACTTGGAGTAGTATTTGTAAAAAATACAACCAATGTGAACATAAATAAAACAATAGAATTTGTTGGATCATCATATTCTAGTACGGAGTATGGGGGAGCAGGATTATTTGTGGGAACTCCTGATAATACTAATTCTAATAAATCAAGTATTTCAAGAATAATATGGAAAAATGTTTACCAATACACGAGTTCTGATAGCAAATTAGCTGGATCTGGTAATGTAGAGATTCCAGCAGGAAAAACAGTTGCAATATTACTTTACACATCATCTTACCTATGTTCCAGAACACAAGTCAGTCAAGGTATGCTTGCATCAAATTATGTACACAACTATGGTCAATTTATTCAGTGGGGGATTTATAACATACGTAGCAACTTTTTGACTGTAGGACTTGAGGTGGACGTAGAGAGAACGCTAAAAGCTTGGCAATGTCCAGGATTATCTAACACGTATGAGATTTGGAGGTAACAAACAATGTCTATCTACATTAGATTTGAAAATGATAAACAAGTAGAAACAACAACACTTGAAAGCAAGCCAACTGAAAATGATTGGTATGAAGCACCAGAAGATTTTGATTGGCAAAAAAGCTATTGTTTAACAGAAGGAGGCAAAATTGCTCAGCGGAATCAAGAAGATATTGAATTGGAGTTACTACAAAATGCGAAGTTTTCTGCACTTTCTAATCTTCATGCTTATTATGATAACTATACTCACCAATACGCAGGATATTCTCATCAGAAGTCTAAGTCGTACGAAATACAAGCAAAAGCCGCAGAGAACATTTTAGCAGCACCAGAATCTATAGACAAAAAAGATGCAGAAATTATAGAGCCATTAGCAAAAGTCCGAGGAATTTCAGTAGTAGAAATGGCAAGAATAATTCAGGAAAAAGCAAAAAGAGCGAAAAAAGCAATAATCAAGTGCGAAGAATTGGTGGATATAGCTGAAAGGGAAATCGGTGAAGCTAAAAGTAAGGAAGAGCTGCAAACTTTGCTAGATGATTGTAAACAAAAAATGCAAGAAAGTTGAAAAGGGGAAAAAGAAATGACAGAACAGTTTCTACATGGAGTAAATGTTATCGAGGTTACCTCAGGAGCGAGGACAGTACGAACAGCTAAATCATCGGTAATTGGAGTAATTGGTACTGCACCTGATGCTGACGGGCAAAAGTTTCCACTAAATAAACCAATATTAATAGCAGGAAGCTTAAAAGAAGCAGCAAAACTTGGTCAATCTGGGACTTTGCCTTCAGCTATTAATGCAATTTTTTCCCAAATTGGTGCAACAGTAGTAGTTATTCGAGTTGAGGAGAAAGTAGAAGAGACGCTCAGCAATGTCATTGGTGGAGTTAACGAAGAAACTGGAGAATATCAGGGAATTCAAGCGTTCTTAAGCAGTGAAAGCATAGTTCATGTTGCGCCAAGAATACTAATTGCACCTCAGTTTACTCATCAATTATCTGGAGATGCTGGAAATCCAGTGGTTAGCGCTTTAATTCCTATAGCAGAAAAGCTAAGAGCAATAATAGTAGCAGATGGACCAAATACCAATGATGAAGAAGCAATAAAATGGAGAAAAAGTGTAGGCAGCTCAAGAGTTTATGTTGTTGATCCGTGGGTTAAGGTTTTTATTGAAGGAAAAGAAGAAATTCTCCCTCCAAGTTCATTTGTAGCTGGTTTAATAGCTAAGATAGATAGCGAGCAAGGCTTCTGGCACTCACCTTCAAATAAAGAGATAAATGGTATTGTTGGAACAAGCAGGCCTATTGATTTTACGCTCGGTAATATAAATTGTAGAGCAAACCACTTGAATGAAAATGAAGTAACAACGATAATTCATCAAAATGGCTATAGGCTTTGGGGAAATAGAACATGTTCAAATGACTCAAAATGGGCTTTTTTGTCAGTGAGAAGGACTGCAGATTTAATCAACGATAGTCTACTTCGAGCTCATTTATGGGCAGTTGATCGCAATATTACCAAAACTTATATAGATGATGTGATTGAGGGGGTAAATTCTTATCTTGCAAATTTAAAAGCGCAAGGGGCGATTATTAGCGGAAAATGTTATGCAACTCCAGAGCTCAATACACCAACAAATATTGCAAGCGGAAAAGTGTCTTTTGATTTTGAGTTCACGCCACCATATCCAGCTGAACAGATTACTTTCAGGTCACACCTTGTGAGTGGCGCAATATTGTAAAAGGAGAAAGAGAGATGTTACCAAAGATCCTAAAGAATTTTAACGTATTTGTTGATGGTCGTGGCTATGCAGGAAAAATAGATGAAGTAACCTTGCCAAAACTTACCATAAAAACAGAAGAATACAGAGCTGGTGGTATGGATATTCCAATAAATATTGATATGGGCATGGAAAAGCTTGAAGCAGATTTCACTTTTTCTGAATATGACTCTGAGCTCTTTAGACTTTTCGGATTGATAAACAATAATGCTGTTTCTCTTACTTTAAGAGGAGGTTTGCAGGGAAGTAGTGATGCCGAATCAGTAGTAATTAACTTAAGAGGGCTCTTTAAGGAACTTGATTTTGGTAACTGGAAGGCTGCTGAAAAAGCAACACTAAAATGTATAATTGCTGCCAACTATTATAAGCTTACCATTGATGGCAGAGAATTGATTGAAATTGACGCTGAGAATATGATTCGCAAGATCGATGGTGTTGATCAAATGACTTCTATGCGCACAGCTTTAGGAATTTAACTAAAAGGGTAAAACAATGCAAAAAATTAAATTAACTGAACCAATAAAAATCGATGGAATTTTAGTTTCAGAGCTAACTCTACGCCGTCCAAAAGTTCGAGATCGTTTAGCTGTTGAACGTATGGGTAATAGCGATGCAGAGAAAGAAGTAGCACTGATTGCAAATCTTGCAAGTATTTCAAGAGAAGCAGTAGAAGAATTTGATTTAGCAGACTACAATAAGATTCAAGAAACGTTACAAGGTTTTTTGTCTCAGCAGAAGAATTGAGGTTGAGCATATTATCACTTAGCTCAATGGTTGGTGGTGGAATCAATCAGTGGCTTGATATGGATATTGAAGAATTTATTACTTGGTTTGAAAGTAGCGGAAAATTATACAAATGAAGGCAATTTCTATAGTAATTGGAGCAACACTGCAAAGCAGTTTTAATAGTACGATAGCAGGTAGCACGAAGCAACTTTCTCGTATTGGTAGTACGATAAAACAACTTGAATCATCAAGTAAATCAGTATTCAAGTTTAAACAATTAAGCCACGATGCTCTGCTTGCTAGGCGTTCTTGGAATGAACTGGAAATAAAAACAAAATCTCTGGCTAAACAGATAAAAAATGTAGAAGCACCAAGTAAGAGCCTGCAAAATGAATTTACAAGATCCAAAGCTGCAGCACTGAAAGCTAAAACGGCTTATTTACAAAAAAGAAGTGCTCTCCACCTACTACGCACTGAGTTCAGTAAAAGTGGTAGAGATATAAAATCTCTTATTGGAGATCAAGTTAAACTTGGCTCTTCTATTGAAAAGCTTAAAAATAACTATACAGCTTTAAATTCCGTAATGCAAAAACGTAAAGGAGTTTTAGCGCAAAGAGCAAATTTCAAAGCTCAAATGATGGATGCTGTGGCACTTGGCCTCACCCTTGCAGCACCACTTAAGGCTGCAATTAGTTTTGAGAGTGCCATGGCTGATGTAAAGAAAGTTGTAAAGTTTGAAGATACAGATGTAAATGGCTTGACAAAACTTGGTGAAACATTAAAGGGGATGTCACGAACAATTCCGCTATCTGCAGCAGAACTTGCGCAAATTACTGCAAGTGGTGGGCAGCTTGGTATTGAAGCTAAGGATCTTACGGTTTTCACAGACACTGTGGCCAAGATGGTAACTGCATTTGATATGTCAGCAGAAGAGGCAGGAGATGCTATTGCTAAGCTCTCTAATATTTACCAAATTAAAATTGGTGAAATGAAAAGCGTTGGTGATGCGATAAATCATATCTCTGATAACACTGCCGCAAAAGCTAAGGACATTGTTCCTGCACTAAACAGAATTGGTGGTACGGCAAGGCAATTTGGCTTAACTGTAGCGGAAGCAGGAGCTCTGGCAAGTAGCTTCATTAGTCTTGGCAAAACTCCTGAAAAAGCAGGTACGGCAATCAATGCAATGCTTAGCAAGCTGCAAACAGCAAGTAAACAGGGTGGAAACTTTCAAAAAGCTTTTCAGCAGCTAAAAATAAATGCTAAGGAATTTGAGAAAGCAATTGGCAAGAATGCACAAGGCACATTAGTTAAGTTTTTAGAAACAATTGCAAAACTAGATAAGCAAGAACGTTCTAGCGTTCTCTTTGATCTCTTTGGCCTTGAATATCAAGATGATATAGCACTACTTATTGGTAGTCTTGATGAATACAAAAAATCTTTACGATTAATAAACGGGGAATATAAGGGCTCAATGCAAAGGGAGTTTGAAAATAGAGCAAATACTACAGCAAACAACCTTCAGTTACTTAAAAACTCAATAGCAGAAGTAGGAATGAATCTTGGTTCTGTACTATTACCACCTTTAAATTTTACTGTTAATCTTCTGAGGTCAGCAACTACACAAGTAGCACTTTGTGCCAAGGAATATCCAGTACTGACTACAGTGATCATAAGTACGATTGCAACATTGATTAGTATTAAAATAGCAGCCATATCTCTTGGATATGCTTGGACTTTTGTAAAAGGTTCCTTATTTGCTCTTTTATCTACTTGGAAAATGTTTGGATCTGTTGTTACTTTGGTAAAAATAGGTCTTTCTGCAGTTTTTCCAGCAATAATTGCTGGATTTAAAGCATTGACAATTGCCGTAATGAGCAACCCTATGGGGCTGATTATTGGTGGTCTTGCTGTTGCTGCAACTTTGATAATTACCAAATGGCAAGTGGTAAAGAACTTTTTTGTTACTATCTGGGAATCGGTAAAAATTGTATGGAAATCTTTTTCTGATTGGGTAGGAAAGTTTTGGAATAATATTACTCAGCCTTTTAAAACAATCAATAATCTATGGAGCAAAAAAAATGAGGCTAAACTAGAAGTTAGATCTGTAAGTAATACTATAAGCGACGCCCTTAAGCACCCAATTGCAGCGCACAATAAGACTATAGAGAATAAAACACACAATAATCACTTTAATGTTAATATTCACCCAAGCTCTGGACAAGACGTACGTAGTATTGCTGATGAAGTAATGGAGCGAATTAGAGAGCAATTTAGTGGCGCACTTTATGATATAAATTAAATTATGCTGTCTCTTGGTCCATATAGATTTTCATTAACTGAGCGAGGTTTCACACGCAGGAATGAATATCGCTGGCCTGCACTTGAGCGTATTGGAGAAAAGCCATTACTTCAAAGTATTGGTCCTGGAGAGGACGTTATTGAGCTTGCGGGAGTAATCTATTCAGGAGGACTGGGGCAAATAAATAATATGCGAAATTTATCGAAACCTCTTTTACTCATTGATGGCCAAGGTAACATTTTAGGCCATTTTGTTATTGTGAAAATAGAAGAAACGCAGAGATATTTTTTTCCAAATGGTGAAGCAAGAAAGATTGAGTTTCACTTAAGTTTGAAGCACTATGATAACGTGTTGTCAGACGGATCACTAAATAATCCAGTTGATGATATACAACTTGATAATGATATATTACAAAACTAAGGAAAATGATATGTTAGATTTAATCTGCTGGAACTACTATGGATTCAGCTCAGGAGCAGTTGAGATTGTGTTAAGAGCTAATCCTGGGCTTTCAGAGTACGAACTTCTTCCTGCAGGATTAATCATTAAACTTCCTGTTATTCAAAAAGAGACACAAAAGCAAGTAGTAAAACTATGGGATTAAAATGACACCAGACTTTAGTATTTCAGTAGAGGGAATTTTAATCACTGAGTTGATAAAAAGTCAGTTAGTATCAATGCATATTACTGATGAAGCTGGAGTAATAAGTGATACTGCTGTAATTCATCTTGATGACCGTGATTCATTATTTGAAATTCCTAGAACTGGGGCAAAGCTAAATATTTTACTTGGGTATAAAGAAACTGGCATTGTGCCGATGGGAGATTACATAGTGAATGAAATTACGCTACAAGGCCCGCCACAAGGACTAAAAATCAAGAGTCATGCAGCGGATCTAAAAGAGTCATTAAAGGAACAAGTGTTTAATGAGTGGCATCAAATCACCTTAAATGATTTGGTAAAAAAGATTGCAGACAAACATGGCTATCAAGCTAAGGTTGCTGCAGAGTTTGCAAATATCATGATATCACATATTGATCAGACTGCAGAGAGCGATATGCATTTTTTAACCAGGCTTGCTCAAATTTATGGAGCAATAGCAAAACCTGCTGGAGGGTATTTACTGTTTGTTTCAAAAGGAAAAGCAAAGTCAGTTACCGGAAAAACTTTAAGCACTATTACTTTAACACCTAGAGATATTACAAATTGGAAAGTAAAATTTAATGAGCGTAATCAATATGGCTCGGTTATTGCTTACTGGTATGATTATGAAAAAGCAGAGACAATAACGGAAAAAGTAGGTGATCAAGAACCAAGCTATATTTTGCGAGATATTTATGCAAGTAGTGATTTGGCACAAAGTGCAGCATCTGCGAAGTTGAATCAGCTGATGAGTAATGCAGCAACACTCAATGTCACAATGCCAGGAAATCCTGAATTATTTGCTGAAGCAAAGATTAATCTTTCTGGATTTCGCAAAGGAGTTTATGGTAAATGGATAATAAATAGGGCTGAGCATGTAATTGATAACCTTGGCTATCGTACTATATTAACAGCAGTTATGGGAAAATAAATTGATAATTTCCTCATAAATATCTTTTTTTTCTTTATTATTGTTTAATTCCTCTACAGCAAGATCTAAAGGAGTTTTTTTATCTTTGTTTTTAGCAAGAGGATTTGCTCCATTTTTCAGTAGAAATTTAACAATTTCCAAGCGTCCTTCCTGTGCAGCATAGTGCAAAGCTGTCCAGCCAAAAGCATCAGTAGTGTTTACATTAATGCCTTCTTCAATTAGAAATTTTACAACTTCCAAACAGCCTCCGCTTGTAGCATAGTGTAATGATGTTGCACCAAAATGATGAGTAGCATTGATATCTACTACATTTTTTATTAAGGATCTTACAGTATCTAAATTACATTTTTCAGCTGCAGTAGATAATGTTTCCAGATCATTGCCACTTGCCTTACTTTTTATTGGCACATCTTTTGATAATTGGTCTGTACTAAAGTGCTGATACAGAACAATAACGCATATCATCGGTATTATTGAACTTGTTAACAATTTCCAAAAAAGGCTAGATTTCATGTTGATTATATTATTTACATCGCTTGTTTAGTGCAACTAATTAACTTTATTTTAGAAAAGATTTTTTGGACGTATTTTTGATGAATCTTGTATATGTATATATACAACTTTTCCTTTAAAAAAGATGACAAACACAGGAAAGATTCCTATGGCAGTAATTGCTACTATGGTGATACAAACAATAGCATTGATCTGGTGGCTAGCTAAGCTCGACTTAAGAGTGCATATGCATGATAAATTTATAGAGCAAAATCAAAGGACTACAGAAATCATCTATCGCCTTGAAGAAAGAGTTAAAAATCTTGCTGAAGAAGTTAATGAACTTGAGCAGAAACACAAATAAAAAAGTGGCAAAGTATATTTTATCCGTTGATGGAGGTGGAATTAGAGGAATCATTCCTGCCATTATTCTAGCAGAAATTGAATCTAGAACAAGAAAGCCAATTTCCCAGATTTTTGACTTAATGGCAGGAACCTCAACCGGTGGGATTATTGTTGCTGGACTTTGTAAAAGCAATAAACCTCAATACTCTGCCAATGATTTAGTTGGACTTTACCAAGAGTATGGAGCTTATATCTTTCAATCATCATTTTGGAGAAAATCAATTGCTTCTTGGCTGAGTGGTTCTCAGTACTCGTATAGAAATATGGAATTTATTCTCAACAAATACTTTGGTGAAAGTACTATGGCCGATGTTGCAAGTAATCTACTGCTCACCAGTTATGACATTCACAATAGTTGTGAATTTTTCTTCAAAAGTTGGAAAGAAAAAAACATTAAGTTGAAAGATGCACTCAGAGCTACAACAGCTGCTCCAACGTACTTCACACCAAAACGTCTGAAAATTAGCCAAACAGAGAGAGTGTTGATAGATGGCGGAGTGTTTGCTAATAATCCAGCAGCTTGTGCATATGCAAGTGGCAAGAGATTATTTCCAAATGATGAGATTATACTGCTATCAATAGGCACTGGTGGAACAGATAGAAGTATAAAGTATGCTAACTCAAGGAAATTTGGCAAAATAGGGTGGATCAAGCCACTACTGAATGTGATGTTCGCTTCTGGATTGGATTGCGTTGATTATCAACTAGAACAAGTAATAGATGATAAATACATAAGAATACAATCGCAATTGAAAGTAGCATCGACTGAGATGGACAATATTACACTCAAAAATATCAAATTTCTTCAGCAAGAGGCAAGTAAAATGATAGAGGATAACCAGAAAGTGATAGACAAATTCTGCAAGCAAAATCGAAAACTATAACTGAGCTAGAAAAACAAAATAAGCGAGTTTCTAGTATCTACTTTAATAAATTTACTAAAATATTTTTTTAATATTATATATTGAATACAGAAGCACAAGAATTTCATCCAGTAATGCAGATAATTAATTATGTAATCACCTTTGTTGGTATTTTAATATATTGTGTAGAAATCAGTAAACTAATGTTGCTTTTAATTCAGGTTAAGTTTTGGAAGCATGATTTTCAAGTTCCTCAATAGATAAATCTGTTATTTTAGAAATAGCATTAACAGAAACGTCCAACATAAGTAGATTATTTGCAACCTTTATTGACTCTGCTTTGTAAATCAGGAATGTTGCACCAAATGTTGACATTAAACTTTATGATATGAGGTATCTTTGATGTTTTTACGCTACTAAGTTCATGATATCCATCTCTTGGCGATTTAAGCCTATTTTTAGAGTATTTATAAAAAGACGATAAGACCCCTTCTACATCTAAAGCCTAAAATGCAATTCTCAGATGATCTCTGACAGACGTTTTTTTCATCAACACATTCAAAACAATAAAAAGATTGAATATTTCTTCACAATTGTGTATAATTATTAATGCTTTGGTGCACGTAACGATTATACTTTAAAAAGAATGTTGGCTACTGAGAAGAATGAAGACATCTTCATCAGAAAAAAAAGGGGCAAAAACAGAGAAAATTGATGTAACTACTTAAGGCAGGTGTCTCTATTGCAGCTGAGACAGCTGATCACTCATGATCAAATAAAAAAGTTATAAGCACACAGATTGGATCACAGTATCTTTTTTAAGAAGAAGATTTATCTTGCTTAAAAACTTGTAGATACTATATTTTACATAAATTCTTCATGCGAGGCCTTTATGTTTACTAATAGAATATCTAATAATCTGGATCAGCTACAATTTTTTGTAGAGTTTTTAAACGAAAATTATGAAACTCAGAAACATCTTAGTCTTACACCACTACATTTAGCAGCAGGAAATGGTCAGTTGGATTTAGTCAACACTTTATTAGGAGGGGGTTTAGATATTAACTCAGAGATTAAGTACGATGGCTTTACGCCACTGTATTTTGCAATTGCAAAAAATCACTTAGAGATGGTTAACTTTCTTATTGCTCATGGAGCAGATGTAAACCATAGGGCCATTCTAGGCTTTACACCTTTAAGTTTTGCATCCCAGCAAGGATATTTAGATATAGTCAACACCTTGATTGCAAATGGAGCAGATCTTAGTACTAAAACAGATAAACTTAATACACCTTTACACCTAGCAGCAGAGAATGGTCATCTAGATATAGTAAATGTTTTTATTGAAAAGGGATTAGATGTTAATGCTGTAAATAATGATCGAGCAAGACCTTTGCATTCTGCAGTACAAAATGGTAACCTCGAAGTAGTTAAAGCTCTTATTTCACAAGGGTCTAATATTAACGCTGGATCTTCAGGCATAGGTAATCGTAAAGTTGATGCAAACATTACACCCTTACATCTGGGAACACAAACTGGTAGGTTAGATATAGTTAAAGTTCTGCTTGAAGCGGGAGCAAACGTTAATGCAAAAACAGATGATAAGATTACACCTCTACATTTAGCGTCTCAAAATGGCTTTTTAGAGTTAGTAGACATTTTACTAAAAGCAAAATCTAATGTTAATGCTAAGGATTATGAGAATCTTACACCTCTACATTTAGCAGCAGAACGTAATCACTTTGGAGTAGTTAAGTCTCTTCTTCTCGTAAGGGGAATTGATGTTAATGCTAAGGACCACGATAATTCCACAGCTTTACATATAGGATCTCAGAATGGTCACTTAGAAGTAGTGAAGCTACTAATAGAGAAAAAAGCCAATGTTAATGCTAAAAAAAACGAAGGTTTTACACCTTTGCATCTAGCAATTCAGCAAAGTCATTTCGAGGTGAGTGATTTTTTAATTAAAAATGGAGCAAACATTAACACCGTGGATGATCAGAATTGGACTCCTTTACATAATGCAGCATATAATGGTTTTTCTTTAAAAATAGTAGAGAGCTTAATTGCAAAAGGAGCAAATATAAATGCAAAGATGGATGATGGTAGAAGAGCTCTACATTTGGCAGCAGAACATAATCACTTGGAAATAATGAATTTCTTGATTGAAAATGGAGCAGATATTAATGCTCTAGATAACAGAAGTTGGACTCCTCTACATTGTGCAGCATATGATGGTAATTTAGAAGTTGCTAAATCTTTGCTTGATAAAGAAGCAGACATTAATGCTAAAACAGTTAAAAGTACTACACCTCTACACTTTGCAGTAGACCATGATCATTTAGAGGTGGTTGAATTGCTCTTAGAAAAGGAAGCAGATATTAATGCTTTAGATCACACAAATTGGACTCCTTTACATTTTGCAGCAGAAAAAGGTTATGATCAGATAGCAACCGTTCTATTGAAACATGGTGCTGATGTAAATGTAAAAGAAAATCAAAATAAAGGCACAGCCCTACATCTTGCAGCTCAATATGGTCATCCTAAGGTAGTTAAAACTCTTATTATAAATGGAGCGGATGTTAATGCAAAAATGGATAAAAATGCTACGCCTTTACACTTAGGGGCACAAATTGGTAATTTAGATATAGTTAGGTCTCTACTTATGAGCGGAGCATACTTTAATGCTAGAGCTGAAGGAGGTAGATATGTTTTACCATTACACTTTGCGGAAAGAAGAGGAAACCCAGAAGTAATAAAATTACTAAAATTGGTTGAGAAGTTATTTAAGGCTATAGAAGATAATAATTATTTAGGAATTGAGAGTTCCATTAGAGATGGAGCAATCATTGATTCGAAAAACGTGGATGGAAGAACGCCATTACATTATGCTGTTAATAACGGGCACATAAAAGTTGTAAATATCTTGCTAGCAAATGGAGCTGATGCTACTAAAGTTACTAACAAAGGTAATACACCATTACACACTGCTGCTTCCAAAGGTCATAAAGAAATTATTGAAGCTTTGTTGCAACGTGTAAGCCACAATAAATTGAGTGATTTTATTAATGCTAAAACAATAGTTAAAGGCACTACATCGTTGCATGTTGCTACTGAAAATAGCTTTTTCGAAGCTGTAAAATCTTTGTTGAAACATGGTGCAATTTATAACATCAAGAATAAAGAAGGTAAAACACCACTTGATCTTTCTCGAGACCAGAATATTACTAACCTATTGAAATTAGTAGAAGAGCTATTTGAAAATGCAAAAAATGGTAATGTTGAAATTATCAGTAAGCTGAGAGCAATAAAACCCGATGAGCGCGTAGCTGTAACAAATGCTCGTGATGATCAAGGCAAGTCATTAGTCCAGGTTGCAGTAATCAATAAACACTTAAACCTTGCAAGTAGATTATTAGAAATATTAAAAAGTCCAGATCAGAGTTTACAAGATGTCAGCGTAGAAAATAGAGTAAAGAGTTTGAAGTTATAGCTCTCTTAAATGAAACTCTAATGAGGGTGCCAAGATCTAGATCATTTAGAAAATTATAGTGGGCTTTACATCTTATTAATTATAAATTAACTTACTATCTAATCAATCCCTAAGTCATGTATGAGTAACATTTTGATAATATTAGCAGCAGGAAAGAGCAGTAGAATGAATTCTGAATATTCAAAAGCGTTGCACCAAGTGGGAAATCTTACTCTTTTAGAACATATAATTTCTAATGCAAAATTGCTGAGTCTAAAAAGCTTATCAATTGTTGTTAACAACTCCCTTCTAAAAGATTTAGAAAAGTTTGATACCCTAAAAAGTATAATCGATCAATACAATATAAAACTAATAATTCAAGAAGATATTACAGGTACTGGCACTGCAGTTAAAATTGCTCTAGAAAATCTGGAGGAGTTATCTGATCAAGACATAGTTTTGGTACAGTATGGAGACACTCCTTTTATATCTAGCGATACAGTTATGAAAATTGTAAGTTAAAAATGTGATATAAAAGAGATAAGAGGGAAAGATAACCCTACTCACTATAGGAATAGGGCTATCACGGGCGTGTGCGACCGAATGAAAATTGGTATTACAACCGTAGCCATCAAGGTACACTAGCCCTATCCCTCGATACGTTTGAATAGTTGTGTGGGACATATATGTGCACCCGTTTACAATCTTAAATTAATTAAACTATCGAGGTTATTATGATTGCATCTTATCAAAATTTTATTGGCATTGATATTGGAAAATTCAAAAATGTTGCTGCAGTGTACAACCAAAAAAACACTATCAAGTTCAATAATAATGATGCTGGTTGGCAACAATTGTTTCAAGAATTTTCAAATATTCTACCTAATTCTTTTGTAACTTTAGAAAATACAGGAAAATATGAGCTTGGTTTAGCACGTTCTCTTGTTGATATGAATGTTGCTGTGCATCGAGCTAATACTCGTAAAGTAAAAAGTTTTATCATATCACATGGAACTTTAGCAAAAACTGATCAATCAGATGCAAAAGCCCTTGCTCAATATGGTTTTGAACGCTATAGTGCTCTATCTCTATTTGTGCCTATGTCAAAAGAACAAACTGCCTTAGTTGCACTCTGTCAACGTCGTGATGACATTACGCAAATGAGAACTCAAGAGAAATGTAGGCTTGCAGCACCTGAAAACGACTATATAAAGGAAAGTTGCCAAAAAACAATAGACTTTTTTACCAATCAGATAAATGAGTTCAACGATGCCATACAAAGAATTATTGATAAAAATCCAGAGTTACAAAAGCGTCAAAAGATCCTGAGAACAGTGCCAGGAATAGGTCTCAAGCTATCTCAAGTTTTTGTGTGTCTAATGCCAGAACTTGGCTACCTAAACAAAAAAGAAGTTGCAAGTCTTGCTGGGGTTGCTCCACATCCAAAAGAAAGCGGTAAAACTATTGGTTACCGAAGGATAACAGGTGGTAGAAGCAATGTTCGTGCAAAGCTTTTTACAGCTGCTATGGCCGCTGCAAGATCTAAATCTGCACTTGGTGCTTTTTACTCTAATCTTATTGGTAGAGGTAAAAAGAAGATGGTAGCTATAACAGCTCTAATGCGAAAAATCATAGTAATTGCCAATGCAAGACTTAAAGAAGCAATTAATATGAAATAAAAAAATCTGCATAGAAAATAGGTTAACGGATATGTGCGTCTACACACATTTAAAGCACATATTCGTTAACCATAAAATCTAAGCAGTGGTTGCTGTTTGATATAAATTTCTTTCTGTATAAACTGGGATCTTTGTTGCCAAAATACATTTTTCAATTGAATAAAAATGCAAAATTATGAACAAATGAGACTAAACTCAAAAAATTTTAAAAAACATAGTTGATGACTGATTGTTTAAAGTATAATAATTTAGTTCTTCTTGGATTCAATAGTCAAGATAAACAATATGGAAGATTAGTAATTGATAATTACGGAAATGTTCAAAAAATCCTAAAAAATGGCGATAAAATGCTTCTTGCAAACTCTGGAATAATGGCTTTATATGCTAAAGATCTCTTTACCTTAGTAAAAGAAATAAAATTTAATAATTCGACCAATGAATATTGTCTTAATGATATAGTGCCCATTGCAGCAACCAATAACTTGAGTGTAGGTTATGTAGTTTCTGATGAAAGAGAAGCAATGGGAGTAAATAATAAAGAGGATTTGATTAAAGCCGAACACTATTTTCAAAAAAAAAGGCGGCCAACTTTTCTTTCATAACTACATTTTCTTATTCATTAATTTAAGTTGACATTTGTTTTATACTGGTTTTATAATACCTTTTGATTCTTACTTGTAAGATAATTGGTACGACAAATTTTCCTAGTTGTAGTGAGAGGGTATACATGGGGATATTAATAACAGGTGCTGCAGGTTTGATAGGGTCAACCTTGGTGAAAAAGTTAGAAAACCAGGGCCATGAAGTAATAAGCTGTGATATTAGGTTTCACAACAATCCACTCAGTTTTTTTTCAGAAGATATAGTACCACTACTTGCTAAGTGTACAGGAATTATTCATCTGGCTGCAATTTCTCGAGTTATACATGGTGAACTTTATCCTGAACTGTGTAGAAAAATTAATGTTGATGGTACAATGCAGTTTTTAGGGTTATGTAAGTCACTTTCAAATAAACCATGGTTTATATATGCAAGTAGTAGGGAAGTCTATGGAGAGCAGAAGGAACTGCCAGTTACAGAATCTGCTAGTATCGATCCAATAAATAATTATGCAAAAGGTAAAGCATTTATTGAGGAACAAATAACAAGTTCAAAAGATTTTAATGTAGCAATATTACGCTTTTCAAATGTATACGGTGGTTTACTAGATCATAACAGTAGAGTAATTCCTGCACTCTGTATTAATGCATTAAGAGGTGATCCAATTAAAATAGAAGGTAAAGAATGTGTTTTTGATTTTACCTATTTGGATGATGTTATAGAGGGTATATGCTTAACTGTTCAATATTTACAAAGCGAAAAATCTTCTCTTCCTGCTATTCATCTTACTACTAATAGCCCATGTACTTTAGAAAACTTAGCAAAAACAATATTAAAAGTCACGAAAAGTGATTCTAGAATTGATTTTTATCCTCCAAGAAATTTTGATGTAACTAAGTTCCATGGTGATTTTACTAGAGCTAAAGAGCTACTTGGTTGGTCTCCAAAACATTCATTAGAAGTAGGATTAAGTAAATTTATAAAAAGTCTACAAAACAATACACAACAATATCCTAACAATATAGATATGGTAATATATGAAAATATTAAAAGTTATTCATGGTTACCCTCCTTATTATAGTGCTGGTTCAGAGGTTTATAGCCAAACTCTTGCTCATGAACTAGCAAATAACAATGAGGTACAAGTATTTACTAGGTATGAAAATAGCTTTTTACCTGATTTTTATTACACTACAGTCCTAGATCGTAGTGATTCCAGAATCTTACTGCATTTAATTAATATACCCATAGCTAAATATCGTTACAAATTTATCAATGAAGAAGTAGATATACAATTTAAAAGAGTAATAGATAACTTTCAGCCAGATCTTATACATTTTGGTCATCTTAATCATCTATCAATTACTTTACCAGAAATTGCTTTTAAAGAAAATATACCTACAATTTTTACGCTACATGACTTTTGGTTAATGTGTCCAAGAGGAAGGTTTATTCAACGCAATTCTGAAGATTTGTTACGGCTTTGTGATGGACAAAAGGATCAAAAATGTGCAACCCAATGTTACAAAGGATATTTTACAGGAGATAAAGAATTCCTGAATTTAGACATAAATTATTGGGAACAATGGGTTGCAACTAGAATGAAGCACACAAGGAAAATAATAGACTATATAGATTACTTTATTTCCCCATCGAAATTCTTGATGGACAAATTTACTCAGGATTTTAATGTTCCGATAAACAAAATTTCTTATCTTGATTATGGTTTTGATCTCAATCGTCTTAAGAATAGAAATAGAGCACAAGAAAAAGAGTTTATTTTCGGTTATATTGGTACTCATACTCCCGAAAAAGGTATTGATCTATTATTGAAAGCTTTTTCTCACTTATCATCTAAAGTAAAACTTAGAATTTGGGGAGCAGCAAGAGAAGAAACTAAAGCCTTAAAAGCGATTGCCGATCAGTTTTCACCTGTTGTTAAAGAAAGAATAGAATGGATGGGAAGTTATGATAATAAGAATATAGTTACTGACGTATTTAATAAAGTCGATGCAATAGTCGTTCCTTCAATTTGGGGTGAAAATTCACCGTTAGTAATACATGAAGCACAGCAACTTAGAATACCAGTTATAACAGCCGATTATGGTGGCATGGCAGAATATGTAAGAGATGGACTATTGTTTAAGCACAGAGATGCAAGTAGTTTATCAGAAAAAATGCAAGTCCTATCTACAAATCAGGAGTTATACAATAAACTTACCCAAAAAGGCTATCCTTATACTGAAAATGGAAATATACCTTCTATAAGTGAGCATACTGAAAAACTTAACAAGATTTACCGTAATGCTATTGAAAAGAAAGGCAAATCAGTAGCTGTTAAACCCGGTCCTTGGAGAATTACTTTTGATACTAATCCAGATTACTGCAATTTTGCTTGTATAATGTGCGAATGTTTTTCACCATACAGCAAAGTTAAAGAAGAAAAGAAAGCTAAAGGAATAAAACCTAAGATACTGTCGATAGAAACTATCAGAAAAGTAATTAAGGAAGCAGCTGGAACACCTTTAAGGGAAATCATTCCTTCTACTATGGGTGAGCCTTTAATGTATAAAAGCTTTGATGAAATAATCAATTTGTGCCATGAGTTCAACCTTAAGCTTAACCTCACAACCAATGGTTCTTTTCCTATTAAAGGAGCTAGAAAATGGGCTGAACTATTGGTACCAATTTTATCTGATGTTAAGATTTCCTGGAATGGGGCAACTAAAGAAACTCATGAAAGAATCATGAAAGGTTCAAAATGGGAAGTAGTGACAGAAAATTTAAAAACTTTCCTTGAAGTTAGAGATAAATACTTTAGCGATACAGGTGAAAGGTGTACCGTTACTTTACAATTAACATTTTTGGAAAGTAATTTACATGAACTCTATGACATAGTTAAGATGGCCATAAAAAACGGCATAGATAGAGTTAAAGGACATCATCTTTGGGCACATTTTGAGGAAATTAAGGATCTATCTATGAGAAGAGATGAGTTAGCAATTAGTAGATGGAACACGGAGGTGAGAAGGTTATACGAACTTAGAGATAATATTCTATTGCCAAATGGTAAAAAGATAAAATTAGAAAATTTCACAATCCTTTCTCAAGAAGGTATTAAGGATTTGGCTCCAGGTGGTCAATGCCCATTTTTAGGTAAAGAAGCATGGATAAACAATGAAGGAAAGTTTAGTCCTTGCTGTGCTCCAGATGAACTCCGTAAGACATTAGGAAATTTTGGTAATGTTAATGAGGTTAAACTCGAGGAAATATGGCAGAGTAGTGAGTACCTAAGCTTACAAAAGAATTATTTAAATTACAAATTATGCAAAACATGCAACATGAGAAAACCTTTGATCAATTAATCAAAGATAATCTTAAATCTATTAAAATTTCACCGTGTGAGAGTTTTCACGAATTACTAGGAAATCCTTTGTATGAAAATAGGTTTATAAAGGTTGGTAAATTTCATGAGCCCGGTCTTGCACCGGTTCATGATCAGACAGGTGCTTATCATATCAATGTGAGAGGAGAAGCAGTTTATCATCATAGATTTCTAAAAACTTTTGGATTCTACTTCAATAGAGCAGCCGTAGAAGATGATACAGGGTGTTACCATATTGATTCATCTGGATGTAGAGTATACAAACAGTCGTATCAATGGATTGGAAATTATCAGGAAGATGCTTGTGTAGTTAGAAGACATGATAAATGTTTTCATATTAATTTAAATGGCAACAGGATTTATCAGGAGGAATATGATTATGTTGGAGATTTTAAGGATGGTATCGCTGTAGTCTATAAGGATGGCAAAGCTACACATATTAATCATCATGGAAAGTTAGTACATAATAAATGGTATAAAAAACTTAATGTTTTTCATAAAGGGTATTCTATTGCAGAAGATCAACATGGTTGGTTTCATATAGATATTAATGGTGATCCTGTTTACCAGCAGAGATTTAAAATGGTAGAAGCATTCTATAATGGCATGGCAAAGGTTGAAACTTTTGAAGGTGTGTTAGGACAAATCAATATTACCGGAAATGTAAAGTTTAGTATTTTTGATTTAGGTAAAGAATCTCAAGTGCATAGGATTTCTGCAGAACTTTCAGCCTTTTGGAAAACTTACCTAACAAGCGTTGCTATTGAACTTGATTTGTTAAATATTTTACCTGCAACTATGCCAGTTTTATCTAAAAAGTTAAACATTATCGTACCAAATCTAGAAAGGCTGTTAAGGGCGTTGTGGGAAATAGGGTTTATTGATTACGATAAGGACAAGGACTTATGGCAACTATCATCAAAAGGTAAGTGTTTTAAGGAAATACCATTTTTGCCAAAAGCAGCAACGATGTGGGCAAGAGTTGCCGCTGAAAAGAATTGGTTAAAGATTGCCGATATACTAAAACAGAAGTCAATCTCTTCATTTGAATCTTTTAAGGAAAGAGAAGCATCAGAAGATAAGAAAATAGCGTTTTACCAAGCATTGCTAGGATATTCTAGATTTGATACTAAAGAGTTTAATTCTAGGATTAATATAGATGGTGCTAAGAATATATTGCTATTTGGTGTACACTCTTTATTTCTTGCTTATTCTGATATACACAATAAAGGTTCTATAGGCCTATATAACGAACATAAAGTACCAAGACAGTTAGTAGAAAATTTAAAAGTCAAACTTATAACTCAGGAAGAACTATCAGTTACAAATTATGAATTAGGTGTCTTTTGCCGCTTTTTACAGCACTATGATGATGATAAAGTATTATCTTATTTAAAATTGGTCAAAGGAATATCTCGTATTTTATTGATAGAAACTATTTTAGATTACCGCTCTCCAACTGGAGGCTCTGTAGATATTAATGTAATGGTTGAAACAGGAGGTAAACTAAGAACATTAAGCGATTGGGAAAAAATACTCAAACAAGTAAAAGGATTCAAAATTTCTTCTGTTGTACCTTTAACAGATTACTTATCAGTCATTGATGTCAGGTGTTAATCATATGGAAATACTACAAAAAAATGGTTTTTTTATTATCAAAAATCTGGTTCCTTTAAAGCTAATAACTCAGTCTTTAAGTGATATAACAAATAAGATATCAGAGCTATCCCAAGAACTAAGTGTTTCAACTTCTGACTACTTAAACTGTACCGGTAGATGGGGCACGTCATCTCGAGTAACTAGAATTATCTCTCAAGCATTAGATAAAATTATTAAAAATTACCTTGAAAAGTCACTTCAGTGTCAGATACTGCAGAAAAAATCAAATGTTATATGTAAAACTGCTGATTTAATAGATGCAGTTCCCTTCCATCAAGACATCTCCTATAGTTTCAATGATCCTTACCACTTTTCTGTTTGGTTAGCTTTGAATAATGTAAGTGAAACTTCAGGTGCACTGCAAATTATAGAAAACAGTCATAAATGGGAAATACAGCCTTTAGTTGATTTTTGGTACCCATATTTTTTTGATCAGTACTCAAATAATCGGGAAAATTACAAAATTAAGTCATTACCTATTTCAGCAGGAGATGCAATAGTTTTTGATTCACGGTTATGGCATGGTAGTGATAAGAATACAGATGCTAAAGATAGATTTGCTTATGTAACAAGGTGGATTATAAAAGATCAAGATCTTCCCTATGTGCCAAAACCTCAGCCTTCAGTTTTTGGTATACTCAATTGTGGTGAGTTAACAGAATCTGTACTGAGAGAATGCTTGTCATTGTTTGGCTACCAGGAAAGTGTAAAAGCAAAAAACATGGAAGAACTTATCAAGAGCTGGTTAGCCTTTATTACAGACACAACTACAAATATTTCTGAGATCGACACTACTGAGGCTAAGCGAGATTTATATAAGCTACTTATTCTGAATCGAGCATCAGCACTACATGATGCTGGAGACATCTCAGGAAAAATATACAAAAATTTATGGTTTTCACTACTTGTATTTCTCAATAAAAAAGTCAACGTAGTGGAGCTAGCATTATAAATGAACAGAAGTAGAGTTGATAGCTTCAAATGTGTATTGATGTTCATCTTGAATATAGTATCTAAATTCAAACTTAATGTACTTATAATGTCTTTAGTTGCCCTGGTGGTAGCTGTTGATTTGTCTTTTAGAAAGTATTTAGTAAAAAATATTCTAGATACAGCTGTAAAATATCAGGAAGGTAATGTAATTGAAAATCTTTTATTACCTGTAAGCGCTTATCTTGGCATGGCATTACTTATCACTACTGCTTTTAGATTCTATGGCTATTTTGTTGACATTCGAATGTTTACCTTAATGCGTCAAAAAATAGCTGATATATCTTTTTGTAGGCTACTCCAACAAGACCATTCCTATTATCAGAACAATTTATCTGGAAGCTTAGTACATAAGGTCAGTAGCTTAATGGATAGTGTGATAGAGTTAATAAGATTGCTTATAGATTGTTTTTTCGGTTACAGTATAGCATTAGTCTTAGCTATTTATACCTTATCATTAGTAAACATAAAGTTTGCAATCGCTACATTCACTTGGGTAAGCATTTTTATTTTAGTCTCGATTTTCAGCTTTCGTGTACTTACTGAACTAGCTGATAATTACTCTAAACAAAATTCAAAAGTAATAGCTAGTATAGCAGATAGTATTTTAAATGTTATATCAGTAAGGTTATTTTCTCAGCAAGCACATGAGAGACACAAATTTTTTCAAATATGCAAGAAAAGAACTATTGCAGAGAGAAAATTACAATGGGCATACTTTTGTCTTTGGTTTATATATGGCTATTCATTCGATATACTCCAAGCAGTAAACTTGTATTTTTTAATTCATGATTATCAATTGAACAAGATCGCAATAGGAGATATTGCTCTTGTACTTGGAATTAATATATCGATTATAGAGTTTCTTAACCATCTAACTAGGAATCTTACCCAATTTTCTACTCATTTCGGCAAAGTTTCAGATGCATTGCCAATCTTGACTACTGTACCAGAAATTCAAGATAAGGAAAATGCTAAAGAATTAAATTTATTAAGTGGAAGAATAACGTTTAATAATGTTTCTTTTTCTTATGAAGGCCAGGAGCCATTATTTCAAGATTTTTCAGTTACCATTAATCCTTGCGAAAAGGTAGGTCTAGTTGGTTATTCTGGAGGTGGTAAATCTACTTTTATAAACTTAATCCTAAGGCTATTTGATGTTAAAAAAGGTAATATACAGATTGATAATCAAATAGTATCAGAAGTTACACAGAGTTCTTTGAGGCAACAAATATCTGTAATACCTCAAGACCCATTGTTATTTCATGATACTATTTTAGCAAACATCATATATGGTAGACTTCAATCTACTATCGAAGAAATAATGAGAGCTGCAAAGCTGGCTGGTATTCACGATTTCATTATGACTCTACCAGATCAATATGGAACTACAGTCGGAGAAAAAGGCATCAAGCTATCTGGAGGAGAAAGACAAAGAATAATAATAGCAAGGGCATTTTTAAAAAACGCTCCAATATTATTTCTCGATGAACCAACTAGTCAGTTAGATTCTATAACAGAAAAAACAATTCAAATGAGTTTATTCAAATTGATGAAAAATAAAACTACGATTACTATAGCACACCGTATTTCTACACTTTTACACATGGACCGAATTCTAGTATTTAACAAAGGGAAAATTGTCCAAGATGGTAAACACGCTGAATTAGTTTCTAAGCAAGGTCTTTACAAGGAACTTTGGAATGCTCAAATTGGTTGTTTGAATGGCAAAAAATAAGATGGAAAAAATTATTGATCTGAGAAGTGACACTACAACTCTGCAGAGCTCCAACGTTATACATGCAATAAGTAATGCAACTGTTGGAGATTTTGCTTATGGTGAAGACAAAAGCTGTAATGACTTATCAGAATATTGCAAACAATTATTCAAAGTAGAAGAAGCATTATTTGCAACCAGCGGTATGCTTGCAAATAGATTAGCCATTGCCAGTCAAACAAGTCCTGGTGATGAACTAATAACTCATTATAATTATCACGTTAATTTTTTCGATAGCGCAGGCAATGCAAAAGTAAATAATATCGTATTTAATTGTATTAGAAATAATAGCGGAATCTTAGATGTTGCTGAAGTAGAATATGCTATTAATTCTAAGCCAAGGTACAAAATTTTTGCTCAGGTGAGTCTTGTTTCTATAGAAAATAGTATAAACGGGTTTAATGGTAAAATTTATCCTTTTGAAAAACAAGTCGAGTTATATCACTTTTTAAAAGCTCACAATGTAAATCTTCATTTAGACGGTGCAAGAATATTTAATGCTCATGTCGAAACAAATATTGCTTTAGCAGATTATGCTAAATATGTGGATACAATGAGCTTTTCTTTTACCAAAGGACTTGGAGCTCCTTTTGGTTCAATGCTTATGGGTAAAAGAGAGATAATTGAAAGGGCTAAAAAGCTACAGGTTTGGCTAGGTAGTGGTTATCATCAGATAGGGTATTGTGCTAATGCAGCAAAGTATGTACTACAGAACAATATTTCTAGGCTTAAAGAAGACAATAAACTCGCCAAACTGTTTGCAGACAAGATTAAGGAAATTCCACACATAAAACTGGTACTACCTTATCCAGAAACTAATATAGTAAGCTTTAGTATAAAAGCACTAAATGTAACTAATGAGGTTTTCTTGAGTAAGTGCCAAGCTTATGGTTTATTGCTTTTTCCTTGGCTCGAGTCTCATATAAGAGCAGTTACCCATCTTGGCACAAAGGAAACAGACATCATGAAAGCTGCTGAAATTATAAAGGAGGTTGTGTTAAATTTAATATGAGAGTAAAAATAGATTTCTTTAGCGATTCAAACACTGACCCTTCAGCTAAAATGAGGGAAGCGATGGCTAAAGCAAAAGTTGGAAACGAAGCTGCATGTGAAGATCCAACTGTGAACGAATTAGTGGCAACCGCATGTAAAATATTAGGTAAACCTGCAGGAATCTTTTTGATTTCAGGAACGATGTCCAATGTAATTGCTTATAAAGTACACATTCAAAGACCTGGTGATTACTTGCTGCTTGATGAAACTTCACATCCGCTCATAGTACAATCTGGCTTGATCGCAGCCCAAGCACATGCCACTCCTTTGCCCATCAAAGGTACGAGAGGAATATTTACTGGAGAACAAATTGTTGAGTTTATTACTCGTCCTAGTTTAAGAAATATTCCGAGAGTTGGGCTTGTTTCTATCGAACAAACGACAAATTTTGGTGGTGGAGCTGTGTGGCCTTTAGAATATATTCAAGAGATCTCAAGTCTCTGCAAAGAGAATGACGTATTCACTCATTTAGATGGAGCAAGACTGTTCAACGCTTGTGCTCATACTAAAATATCTCCAAAGGAGTATGCAAGTTATTTTGATTCGGTATTCATTGATTTTAGTAAAGGATTAGGTGCTCCAATGGGCGCAATATTGCTTGGAAGTGAAGAGTTTATTGAAAAAGCTTGGTACTATAAGTTTCAAATTGGCGGAGGTATGCACCAAGCTGGCATTATTTCAGCTGCATGTTTATATGCTCTACGTAATAATGTAAATTCTTTAGAAGAAGATCATAAAAAAATGCAGCACCTTATAGAAGGCCTAGACTCCATAGATCAAGTTATAATTGATATCGACCTGTATAAAACTAATATAGCGTATTTTTCATTACGTACTAATTGTATATCTACTCAAGAATTAATAAACGTACTAATGACAAATTATGGAATTAGAATGGCTAACATCAAAGGTAAAATCAGAGCTATAACACATAGAGATATAAGCTATGAAGATATTAATACTACTGTATCTGCTATAAGAAAGATACTAAGTAATTTTCTGCACTAATTGTTTGCAAACTTCTTGTCAAACAATATTATACCAATATAGTATTATGCTAGCATCTGCATAGAGCTATTTGGGAATAGGTGTGAACTTTGTCTTCTTTCAATATTTACTATTCTTCTGTGGATATATGCTGCTTTATTTATCAAGACAAAGTATACCAATTGCTCTACCACTGTTAATAGATACTGACCATGTAAAATTAAGCTATTTTTTTGCCTGCTTTTCTTTTTTTTATGGAGTATCAAAATTTGTTAATGGAATAATCATGGACTCCAAAAATAATCCATTATTTATGTTTGGGCTATGCAATATTGCAACTGGATTATTAACCATTGGTATAACTTTATCATATAATAATCTAACTTTATTACTGTTAACATTAATATTATTAGCTTGGACACAAGGGTTAGGTTGGCCAGCTATTACCAAGTTTATGGTTACAAACTCTAGCATCTCTTCAATTGCATCATCATGGGGAGTTATGAGCGCATCTCAGCAACTTGGTTCTTGTATTACTTTAATTGTATTACCAAGTATAATTAAAATATATGATGCAAAAAGTGCATTTTTGTACTCTGGTTTCTTATGCTTACTTTTTGGAATTTATATAATATTAAAGGCATATTACAAAGAAAGTGCCAACTTTACTACCTATTATAAGGTGCAGAAATCTCAAATAGGTATCAAGGTAACAAGTTCCATATGGTTTCTATGTTGTGCTACTTTTTGTGCTTATATTATAAAAATGGGAATCTTCTTTTGGTTTCCTATAATTTTAAAGAATAAATTACAAATTTCTCTTGTACAATCCTCACTAATAACAGGCGTATATGATTTAGGTGGAATCCTTGGAACTTTAATCACAGGAAGAATTAGTGATATGTACTTCTTTCAAAATAGAAGCTTGCTGGCATCACTTTATATGTTGGGTATAGCACTCACTTTTATTGCAATGAACTTTGGTCAAAACATAATTCTTATGAACCTTGGTGCAATCTTATCAGGATTCTTTATATTTGGAGTGCAAGTACTGACAGGTGTTATAGCTGTAGAAATTGCTCCACAAAATAATGTATGTGCAATTGTAAGCTTAACAGGATTATTTGGGTATATTGCAAGTTCAATATTTTCATGCGTGCTCTTAGGAGTACTTGTTAAGCACTGTGGTAACAGTATTATGTTTTCATTTTTTTCCATTTGCTCTGTTGTTGCACTCGTTTGCTTTTCCATACTATCAAGCAAAGATCTAAAAAAACTAAGTAAAGCGGTGTAAAAAAAATTTCTCAACAGTTAAACTTTGTAGATAGACTTTTTACCCAAGGAATAAACATGGTAACCATATCTTAGTAATAGCTCGCTATCTAATAAATTACGGAAATCAAAAACATTAGGTGCAGCCATAATACTCTTTAAACTTGCAAAATCTTGATTTTTAAATTCTTTCCACTCCGTTAACAATAACAAGGCTTCCGCGTCCCTTGCAGCCCCTATAGCATTGTCTGCGTACTCTATATCCTTTAGAACTTGCCTAGCATTATCCATCCCCATTGGATCATATGCAGTAACTTTAGCCTTGTTATTCACTAACAATTGTGCAATATCTATAGCTGGGCTATTTCTTACATCATCAGTACCAGACTTAAAAGTTAGCCCCCATATTGCTATTTTTTTATTTTGGACTCCATTTAATACATATTCTACCTTTTTAGCAATGTTTGTTATATGATTATAGTTAGATTCTTTAACTGAATTTAAAATTTGTAGCTTAACATTGTGGTCTTCAGCAAGCCTTAATAAAGCTGACAAATCCTTAGGAAAACATGATCCTCCAAATCCTGGACCAGCTTTGAGAAATTCCTTACCTATTCTATGGTCCATTCCCATACTGTTAGCTAAAAGGTCAATGTCTGCTCCTAATAGCTCACATAAACCTGCCATCTCATTGATAAAAGCAACCTTTGTTGCTAGAAAAGCATTAGAAGCATATTTAATCATTTCAGCAGTAACTGTATCAGTGACTATTAACGGAATATTCTTATCTATAAATGATTTATATATAACTTCTAGTTTTGCCCTAGCTAGCTTAGTTTTTACTCCTATTATTATCCTATCTGGGTATAAAAAATCTGATACTGCAGAGCCTTGCTTGAGAAACTCTGGATTAACCCCCAAATCAAAGTTATAACCCTTATTAGATAAATAATTATATATATTTTCTGCAGTACCAGGAGGAACAGTTGACTTTATCACTATTAAGCAATCTTGATTAACTCTGTCAGAAACTTCACTTACTGCATTATATACATTCTTTAAATTTGCATTTCCTAGGGAGTCTGATGGAGTATCTACAGTTATAAATACTACTTCTGTATTGGGATTTATTTGAAAATACGAATCGAAAAATCTTATTCTTTGTGACTTTATATTATTCTCTAAATAATCTGCTAATCCAGGTTCATATAGAGGAATTTTCCCTGATTTCAAAAGTTCAATCTTCTCAGTATTTATGTCAATGCAATCAACTTTATGGCCCTGCTCCGATAACATTGTACCAGATACTAAGCCTACATACCCTACTCCTATAATAGTTATGTGCATTTTATTATCACCTTAAAAATATAGCTTAGCATCTAAAATAAATACCATTAACAATTATAAACTTTTGTTGTTACATTATTTTTCTTAATTGCCTTACCTTCCGAATAAGCTATAAATAAGGTTGATGGTATTAATATCAAAGTACCATATAAAGCACTTTTATCAGGTAATTCATTAAATATAACGTATGTTACTATTGCAGAAATTATTAGCTCTATGTATCTATACGGTGCAAGTGCAGTAGCATCAGTAAGAGCAAAAGCTTTTAACATGAAGAACAGAATTAGGTTTGAACTTATTCCTAAAATCAGCAGTAATACTAACTCCAACAAGGAAGGCATATGCCAATAAAATAACAAAGGTGGAGTAGAAAAAATAGTTGTCGTTAGAGCTGA